>NZ_BDBC01000039.1 GCF_001612785.1 Nocardia beijingensis NBRC 16342 | reverse complement strand
CTTCCGATCTATCGGCTGGTGCAGCTCGGTCAGCGCCGAAGCCAGCGCGGCCAGCGCGAAGGCGGTGTCGCGCGGTGCGCCGATGCGTTGCGCGCCGTCGAACGCGGTCAGATACAGCTCGAACGCAGCGCCGGGCTCTCCCCGCTGTTCCAGGATGTAGCCCAGCTCGACTTGCAGCATCGGCAGGAACAGCGGAGTCTCCTCGCCCGCGGCCAGCGGGAGCGCCAGCAGCTCACGCAGTATCCGCTCGGCGGTACCGGAGCGGCCGTCGCGCCGCGCGGTGAACGCGAGCACGAGGGCGGCGAACAATCGGCCCGCTTCGTACCCGTGCTCGGCCGCGATGCGCTGTGCCTGCTCGGCGAGCGCCCGTGCCCGGCCGAAGTCGGTGTGCTGCATGGCGATCCAGCCCAGCCAGCACAGATGGGTGCACGCCTGCCCCCACAGCTCCAGCTCCTGCGCCAAGCCGAGCGCTTCGGCGTGGATGGCGGCGGCGGAGGGCAGGTCGCCGGTGAGTTCGGCCAGGCCGCCGAGCCATTCGGCGGCCTGGAGCCTGCCCCAGCGGTCGTCGAGTTCGGCGAACAACCGCGCGGCCGTGCGGGCGTGCCGCTCCAGCGCCGGGAGGTCCACCCGGTTGTGGGCGGACTTGGCCAGCGCCACATGCCCGCAGGCCACTCCCCATCGGTCGCCGAGCTCCGCGCAGACCGGAAGAGCCTTGCGCAGGAGCGTTTCCAGCTCCTGCACGTCACCGGAGTCCAGCGCGGACAATCCGAGGAACAGTTCCGCGCGCGCCCGCCCGGCCGGATCGTCGACCGTGTCGTACACGGCGAACACCGCCGCGCGCTTGGCCGGACCGTCCTCGAAATCGCCTTGCTGGAAAGCGAATCCGACACTCCACGCCAGCGCCCGCGCCCGGTGCCGCGGCGAGCCGCCGAGCGCGAGCGCCGCCTCCAGCCGGCGCCTGGCCTCGGTCGGCCTACCGCGCAACTGCCAGTACCAGGCGAGCGCGTTCACCAGCCGCAGGGCCCGGTCCGCGTCGCCCGCGCGCACGAAACCGTCCAGCGCCGCGCGCAGCTCGGCCGATTCGTCATCCAGCCTGCGCAACCAGCGACGCTGGTCGGCGCCGTACAGCTCGGGCTCGGCGCGCTCGGCCAGCGCCAGGTGATACCGATGGTGCGCCAGGTGCGCCGCGTCGAACTCGCCCGCCTCGGCCAGCCGGTCGAGACTGAACGCGGCCACCGATTCCAGCAGGCGGTAGCGCCGTCCCGCCCGGTGCACCAGCGATCGGTCGACCAGCCTGCCGATGACGTCGGCGACGAGCGAGGCGTCCACCACCGGCTCGGCGCCCGCCGAGCACACCGCTTCCGCCGCAGCCAGGGTGCAGCCGCTCGTATGCACCGCCAGTCTGCGCAGCACGGCTTGCTCGGTCGCGTCCAGCAGTCCCCAGCTCCAGTCGATCATCGCCGCCAGCGTCTGCTGGCGCGGCGGCACGCCGCGATGCCCGGTGGCCAGCAGCTTGAACCGGTCGTCGAGACGGGCGACGATCTCGTGCACGCCCAGCGCGCGCACGCGGGTGGCGGCGAGTTCCAGCGCCAGCGGTATGCCGTCGAGCCTGCGGCACAGCGTCGCGACCGGCGCGGCGGTGCCCGCGTCGAGCACGAAATCGCGGGCGACCGCCCGCGCCCTGGACACGAACAGCCGCACCGCCCCGGCTCGGGCGATCTCATCGAAGGTCGCGTCCCTGGCGGGCACATCGAGGGGTTGCAGCGCGACGATGTCCTCACCGGGCAGGCGCAGCGGTTCGCGACTGGTGGCCAGGATGCGCAGCCGAGGGGCCGCGGCGAGCAGCGCCTCCGCCAGATCGGCGGCGTGATCCACCACGTGCTCGCAGTTGTCCAGCACGAGCAGCAGTTCCTGGTCGGCCAGCGCTTCGCACAGCGACGCGGTGCTGTCGGCGCCGTCGGCGGCGCGGATGCCGAGCACACCGGCCACGGCGTCGGCGAGGAACGTCGCGCCGTCGGTCGTGGTCGGTGGCAGCGTGGCCAGTTCCATCAGCCAGGCGCCGTGGCCGAAGCGGCGGGTCAGCGCCGCCGCGGCGGCGAGCGACAAGCGCGTCTTACCCACGCCGCCGGGCCCGGTGAGCGTGACCAGCCGGGCGTTCTCGACGGCGTCGCACAGCTGCGCGAGGTCGGTGTCGCGGCCGATCAACTCGGTGCGCTGCGCCGGGATGTTGGAGCTGCGCCGCCGGGCGACCACGATCTCCGCGGGCGCGGCGAGCGGCAGATCCTGTGCCAGGATCGCGCGCTGTAGCGCCACCAGGTCCGGGCTCGGGTCGATGCCGAGTTCGTCGGCGAGGCGTCTGCGCAGGTCCTCGTAACCGTCCAGCGCCTCGGCCTGCCTTCCCGAGCCGTACAGCGCGCGCAGGTGCGCCGCGCGCAGCCGCTCACGCAGCGGATGCGCCGTCACGAATCCGGTGAGTTCGCCCGCCACCTCGCGGTACTCGCCGAGCACGAGCCGCGCCTCCGCCAGCTCCTCCACCGCCACCAAGCGCTGCTCTTCGAGCTGCGCGATGGCGGGCTGGGCGAAAGGCGCGTCCCGGAAATCGGCGAACGCGGGCCCGCGCCACAGCGCGACCGCCGCGGCGAGCGCCCGGACCCGCTCGGTGGTGTCGGTCGTCGCCCGCGCGGACGCCACGAGGGCGCGGAACTCCTGCGCGTCGATGGCGGAGGCGATCAGGCGGTACCCGGGCGGCGGTGACACCACCAGGTCCCGGCCGCCGGGTTCGGCGTCCTCCAGCGCCCTGCGCAGTTGCGAGGCCTTCGCCGCCAGCGTGCCCGCCGGATTGCCGGGCGGGTCATCGGTCCAGATGTCGTCGATCAGCCGATCGCCGGACACCGGTTGACCGGGTGTGACCAGCAGGTCGGCCAGCAGCGCCCGCACCTTGGCCCCCGGGATCGGCACGACGGCCCCGGCGTCCGTCCAGACCGTCAACGGACCCAGCACCCCGAAACGCATGGGGGCAGCCTATGCGAGCGGTGGGGGAGGGCGACCGCAAACAAATCGGAAGGTGGCGGGCCCACAGTGAGAAAGCCGTACACCGAACTCGTGGAAGGGAGCCCGACATGTCACTCGTCACGACTACCGCACTTCGGAACGTCCGCGGTGCGGCCTCCACCGCGCGGACGCCTGCCCGCGCGAACGAATCGCGCGGGCCGCAGGACGGAGCGCCCGGCCGGTCGCGACTCGCGGATGACGCGCTCACCGCCGGCCGTCGCGCGGAGCCGAACGCCGGTCCGGCGTCGGAGCACACGCGATGACCGGCCACGGCCGGATACGGGTGGCGCTGATCGTGGGCAGCACCCGGGCAGGCCGTTTCGGCCCGACGGTGGCGGACTGGTTCGCCGGACGGCTCGGCCGCCGCCGCGACATGGACGTGGACCGGATCGATCTCGCCGCGGTCGCGCTGCCCGGACAATTGACCGATCCCGACGAGCCGCCACCGCCCGAGGTCGGCGCGCTCGGTGCGCGGCTGGCCGCCGCAGACGCGTTCCTCCTGGTCATTCCCGAGTACAACCGGAGCTTTCCGGCCGCGGTGAAGCATGCCGTCGACTGGTTCGACGAGGAGTGGGCCGCCAAACCGGTCACGGTCGTGGGATACGGCCGCGACGCCGACGGCGGTCACGCCGCCGCCCAGTTGCGTCCGGTCTTCGGCGAACTGAACGCGGTGCTCATCCGCCGCACCGTCACGATCACCAAGGTCTGGCAGCGTTTCGCGAGCGACGGCGGCTGGCCGCGCCGCGACGCCGAACTCGACGAGGCCACCGACGCCGCGCTCGACCAGCTCATGTGGTGGGCGTGCGCGTTGCGCGAGGCACGGGCCGGAACGCCGTTCGTGCGGTAGAAAGCAACGTCGAGACCGGGTCCGCCCGAAGGTGGTGGACCGACCGTAAACAAACCGTAAGGCGGCAGCGGCAGAGTCGTTGCCGACAGCGGAACCGCCCGCATCCGGCGACCGCATCCGAGGAAAGGACGACACCCATGGGAACCATCGCGGTTCACGAGTTCATCGCTCTCGACGGCGTCTACGAGGACCCGTCGTGGACCTTCGAGTTCGGGTTCGACCCGAAGATGGGGGAGACGCTCGGCGCGATCACCTCGGCGTCGAAGGCGATCTTGCTGGGTCGGTACACCTTCGAGATGTTCGCACCGGCCTGGTCCACCCGCACCGTCGAGGACGACCCCGGCGCGCCGTTCTTCAACGACACGCCCAAGTACGTCGTCGGTGCGCGGGAGCCGCAGGTGGAGTGGGCCAACAGCACCCGTATCGGCGCCTACGACCCGGAGGTCATCCGCAAGCTGAAGGACGAGACCGACGGCGTCGTCTACATCAGCGGCAGCGGCACGCTGGTGCGGGCGCTGCTCGCGGACGGCCTGGTGGACGATCTGCACCTGTTCGTCTACCCGATCGCGCTGGGCAAGGGCAAGCGCCTGTGGAGCGACGGCGTCGACGCGACCAAACTCGCGCTGAAAGAGCACGAGGTCTACGCCAACGGCGTCGTCCATCTCGCCTACGGTCCGGCGCAGGACTGATGGCACGCGGAAGGGCGGCCCTTTCGGGCCGCCCTGGCGATGTGCCGGACGCCGCGTGCAGCTAGCGTCCTCCGGTGCAGTAACCCTCAGGGGTGTACTGGCACGGGCGCTCGTTGCGTCCTTGGTAGCCACCGTGGTTGCTGCTGCGGGCGCGCTCGCCCACGCCGGAACCGCGCTTGTCGGCCGGGTTGTGCGAGTAGCGGTCCGCGGTGGTGGTCACCGTGGGTTCGGGCGAAGCGACCGCCGCCGCAACGACAACCGCCCCACCGATCAGCGCCGAGGCCACCACTCGACGCACTGTCACGCGCTTCCTCGTGTTGTGCATAATGTTCATCCCGTCGATTAACGTGCCGTCATATAACGATACATTGATTGGTGGATCGCTCGACAGTGAATTCCCATTGCTGGGAAGTTCAGGGCCCGGAGACGCCATCCACGCAGGTCAAACGGGGTCGAAGTGGTGCCTCCGACCATCTGACGCGCCTTACCTGAACAACGTGCCGTTGAACAGGTAACTCGACTCTGGCTTTCTCTCGGAGGCGCACGGACTGTCGAGCCGGACCTCGAGCCCCCGCTGGGGCGCCGAGCGGGAGACGAAACCGGATCACTCGCCCGGCGGCCGTGGCATGTCCGTCTCGTGCGCTCGGCGCTTGTGTTTCCATCGCTCCGGGTCGGCCTCCAACGCGGCGCGGTCCCAGTGGCCGAGGTCTGCCGCGGCCGTGTAGGTGGTCTCGAGGAATTCCAGCAGCGCGCGCTCCGGCGACGCCGCGGTGCGAACCGCCTCGTACGGCAGCAGGAACTGGCCGTTGTCCCGGCTGTAGAAGGCTTCTTCCGGGCCGACTCGGTGCTCGGCGAATCCGTCTGGTTCCGGGTACGCGTAGGCGTAGAAGGCGCCCTCGGCCCCGCCGCCGGGCCAGAAGCCGCAGCTGCTCAGTTCGTGCGAATAGCCCTCGACCATGACCCAGTCGCCGCAGTTGGGCGCGCCACCCCGGTGCCGCGGAGCCGTCCGCCCGGAAAATCGGGTGCACGCCAAATCCATCGCACCCCAGAAGAAGTGCACCGGACTCACTTTCCCGATGAAGCGCGCGCGGAACTGGTGCATGACCCGGTCGGCGGCGAGCAGCTGCCGCCAGAACAAGGTCGCGGCCGCGGCGTCGTAGGAACGATGCTCGTAGTCGTCGGCGAACGGGATGGCGGGCTCGACCTCGTTGGGGCTGGCCTGAATTCGCACCGGAATCCCCAGTTCACCGAATGCGGCCAGGGCTTCGCCGTAGAAGTCGGCCACCGGCTTGGGTTCCAGCGCGACCTGCCGGGTCCGGCCGTCGCTGGACCGGATGTGCAGCCGGTGATCGAGAAAGTCGAACTCGGCGTCGAAGCATCCCGCCGGGTGCGCGATGGCGGAGGTGGTCAGGCCCCTCGGGCTGACATAGAAGGTGACCTGCCACCAGTGGTTGACCAGCGGAGCGTGCGCCAGCCTGATCTTGCCGACGATCTGCGTCCACATGTGCAGCGTCTCCCGCGTGGGAGTCCAGTCATCGACGAGCAACGCCGGCCACTGCGTTGTTTCCGTGCCTGTCACCGCCGCACCTCCGTCGTCTCGGGATCATCGGTGCCAGTGCCGCACGCGGACGCCTGCCAAGGCTCGGCGCAGCGCTCTTCCTCCGCACCGTACCCGGTGGGCACGCGCCGGGGATGCCGAAATGCTCAACGGTCGGCAACCGTTTGGCAACACTGCGGGCCTGCCGCAGGGCGGCTCGGTGGACAGACGGAACGGCTCGTGTCCGAGCGAAGTGTCAAGACCGGCGCGGCCAACCGTCATACGCCGATGGCACGGCCGTCAGCGGCGGCGGGACGACCCGCTCGGCCGCCCTGGTTTTCCGGCGGGAATTCGGATCCCACACCATCGCCGCGGCCGCACCGCCGAGCAGAACCACGACGATCGCAACGATCACCACCCACAGCAGTACCACCGCTATTTCTCCAGTCGTCGCGTCCGCTCCATATGGCGCGTTATCCCCAGGCGGACAATTAATTTCGTGATTGCGAGCATTCTTCACAGCTCGTGCGCCGCGCGCGAATCGACGCGCGGATTTCGTGGTCCGCCAGTACTGCGGCTCGTCGAATTTGGGATACGTCCGGTAACGCATAAGGGCGGCTGATCGCGGTGCGGCGCCGGTTCGGCTGCTCCGCGCCGCCGAAGTTGCTGTGACCTGCGGTTGTGGGCCATGCCACAGCCGGTCACAACGGGGCAGCTCCCGGCCTTGATGGTCAATCGTTCAGTGCGTCGGGCGGCTGGTTCGAGTTGACGTTCTGAGAGGCTGAATCTTAGTGTCTCTCATGTCCTCAGGGGGTGTGCGGGGCGCCCTCATCATGACCCGGAAAGTCTTGTATGACAACGGAATTCGTGGTTCTGGAACAAACTCGGAAGCATCTGGGCAGGGCGCGCGCGCAACTGGGCAGCCTGCTCGGCGGACTGGTGGAGCATCGCTCCGAAGGGGCGCGGCTGTGGACCACCGACGGCCGCGAATTCCTCAATTGCGGCGGCTACGGCGTCTTCCTGCTCGGCGCCAGGCACCCGCGGGTGGTGGACGCGGTGACCGAACAACTCGGTCGCCATCCGGTCGGCACCCGCGGCTTGCTCGAAGCCGCGGCGGCGGGCGCGGCGGCGGCGCTGGCCGAGGTCGCCCCGGCCGGGCTGACCAAGGTGTACTTCGCCGGCGCGGGCACCGAGGCCACCGAGGCGGCGCTGAAGATGGCCGCGATCCAGGGACGCACGCGGTTGATCGGCGCGGCGGGCGGCTACCACGGCAAGACCATCGGTTCGCTGTCGCTGACCGCCAACGACACCTACCAGGCGCCGTTCCGCGGTCTGCTGCACGGTGCGGCGCGAGTGCCCTACGGCGACGCGGCCGCGCTGGACGAGGCGCTGGGCCCCGACGGTTCGGACGCGTGTGTGGTGCTCGAGCCGATCCAGGGCGAAGGCGGGGTGATCGTGCCGCCCACCGGATACCTGGCGCGGGTGCAGCGGCTGTGCCGCGAACGCGGCGCGATGCTGGTGCTCGACGAGATCATGACCGGGCTCGGCCGGACCGGTACCTGGTGGCGTGGCGAGATCGAGCAGATCACCCCCGATGTGCTGCTCGTCGGCAAGAGTCTCGGCGGCGGCGTGCTGCCGGTGTCGGCCGCGATCGCCACCGAAGCGGCCTACGCGGCCTTCGACGCCGACTTGTGCCTGCACACCTCCACCTTCTCCGCGGCCCCGCTCGGCATGGCCGCCGCGGCGGCGACGCTGGCGGTGCTGCGGGAAGAGGACCTGGTCGCGGCCTCCGCGCGGATCGGAGACCGGCTGCGTACAGGCCTCACCGAGATCCGTGACCGCACCTGCCCGCGTCAGCTGATCGACATTCGCGGCGCCGGAACGCTTTTCGGCCTGGAATTCGCCGACGCCGGGCTGGCGGGCGAGTTCCTGCTGGAGATGCTCGACGCGCGGGTGATCGTCAACCACTCGCTCAACGCGGGACCGGTGCTGCGTCTGACCCCACCGGCCACGCTGCAGCCACTCGACGAGGCATGGCTGCTCGAGGCCTTCGAGAAAGCATGCGTGCGCCTCGCGGCCCACGCGATCTGACCTTCTGCGAGGAGAAGTAGTGAAGATCTTCGTCACCGGCGGCGCCGGTGTCGTCGGAGTGCCGCTGCTGCGGATGCTCGGCGCCCGGCACGAAGTCGTGGCGCTCACCCACAGCCGCCCCGTCGCGGGCGCCGACGCCGTGGTGCGCGGCGACCTCACCGCACCCGGTCTCGGGCTCGACGCCCGCGGCACCGACATGGTGCTGGACGGACTCGATCTCGTCGTGCACTGCGCGGCGAACGTCGACTTCGCCGCCGGACCCGAGAAACTCCACGCGGTGAACGTCGTCGGCACCCAGCGGGTGCTGGATCTGGCCGCGCGCGCCTCGGCGCGGGTGGTGCACGTGAGCACCGCGTTCGTCGATCTGGATCTGCCGGAGGACATCACCGGCGGTCACGCCACGTTGCGTCCCGGCGAGTATCTCGTGGCCAAACGGGCCGGGGAGGCGGCGGTGCGCGACAGCGGCCTGCCGTACACCATCGTGCGCCCCTCCGCGATCGGCGGACATTCGAAAACCGGCGCGATCACCGAATATCAAGGCGTGCACAGTATCTCGCGTGCGATGCTGCGTGGCTCGGTGCCGCTGTTCCTGTGCACGGCGCAAGCGCGCTACGACCTGGTGCCGTGCGACGTGGTGGCCGGAGTGATCGCGGCCGTGGTCGAGGCGCGGACCGCGCCGGAACTCGCGTGGGCGACCATCGGCCCCGCCGCGATCACCGCGCAGCGCCTGCTGGAGATCTTCGACGAGACCGCCGCGGAGTACGGCCTGCCGCACCGCAGTCCACGCCGCGTCGATCCCGAGATCTTCCAGCGTCTGCTCAAACCGGCCTTCTTCGACGATCTGCGACCCTCCGAGAAGACGAAAATGGCGAATTTGATGACCACTCTGGCCGCGCTGTTCCAGCCCGAGCCGATGCCGACCTCGCTGGGCGCGCTTCCCGGTGCGCCGCAGGCCTATTCGGTGGCCGAAGCCGAAGAGGTCATGCGGACCACCTACCGCACCGTGATCGCCCGCGAGAACCTGGCCGAGACCGCGCCCGAGCGCAGCGAGGTGATGGTCTGATGGCCGAGCGTTCCGTGGCCGTGCGGGCGACCGTGCGCGACATCGATCCCGACGTGGTGTTCGCGCGCCTGCGTGACTTCCCTTCCTATGCCCAGCACGCCGACGTCGTCCGCGACATCACCCTCGACGTCGACCCGCACGGCGCCCAGGTCAGCAGCTGGTCGGTGTGGTTCCGCAACGGGCTGCTGCAGTGGACCGAGCGCGACGTGGTCGACGACGTCGCCCGCACCTTGTCGTTCGAGCAGATCACCGGTGATCTCGCGCGTTTCGACGGCGCGTGGCGAGTGACGCCGCAGGACGACGCGGTGACGGTGCGGTTCGACGCCGTCGTCGACCTCGGCATCCCGTCACTGGCCGACATGCTCGATCCATTGGCCGAACGGGCGTTGCGCACCAACACCACCGAGATCCTGCGGGGCTTGTTCGGGCCGGACATCGAATTCGGCGGACCGGCATGAGCGCGGACGCGCGCCCGACCCGGATCTACGAGGCCCTGGTCGCCGCGATGGACGCCGCACCCGACGCCAGGGTGCTCACCCTGCGGGAGACGCGCACGTTCGCCGGACTGCGCGCGGACGCCGAGCGCCGAGCCGATCTCCTGGACGCGGTCGCGCCGCGCGGCGGCAGCCGGATCCTGCTTGCCCTGGCCAATCATCCGGACTACATCGCCACCCTGCTGGCCGTGTGGTCGCGGGCGGACCTGCCGATCCTGGCGGACCCGAGCCTGGGGCGGGCCGAGATCGACACGCTGGTGCGCGGTTGCGGCATCGATGCCGTCGTCCACGCGCCGACCGGCGACGACTCCGCCGGGGTGGTCGCACTCGACGATCGCTCGGTGGCGGAGGCGACCGGTTGCACCGGTGCGCGTCCCGCCCTGGCCGCCGACACCGAGCTGGGGCGGCTGACCTCCGGTTCGACCCGCGCTCCCGCTTGCATCGAGTTCTCCGCCCGCGCCGTGCTCGACGCGGCGGGGACGTGGGCGGGCGCGGCGCGGCTGACCCGCGACGATCTGAGCCTGTGCTTCGCGGGCTGCTACAACGGCCTCGCGTTCAACACCACACTGATGCCGAGCCTGCTCACCGGCGCGAGCCTGGCCCTGCCGGGCGGGATGCCGAGCGGCGGCGCGATCATGCGCCACGTCACGGCGCTGCGCCCGAGCATCCTGGTGGCGTTCCCCGCCGCCTACGAACGGTTCACCGACTACACCGCCGCGGCGCTGCCGGAAGAAACCCGGGAAGCGTTGCGCGGCATCCGATTGCGGTTGTCGTCGGCGGCGCCGCTGTCGGCGTCGGTCGCGGCGCACGTGGCGGCGCTGTCGGGGCCGATCTCGGATTACTACGGCATCGCCGAGACCGGGCCCGTCACCTTCGCCGACGGCACCCGGCCGGAGGGCAACGGCATGCTCCTGCCCGGGGTGAGCGTCGAATCCAGGCCCGGCGCCGACGGTGTCGAGGTGCTGCACGTGCGCACGGCGTCGATGGGCACCCGGTACCTGAACTATCCGGGAGAATTCGAGCGCGCGATCGCCGCCGACGGCAGCTACGTCACCTCCGACACGGGCTCCGTGACCGGCGGCGAGCTGTTCCTCGGCGGCCGGGCCCAGCCGGTGCTGAACATCGGCGGACGCAAATTCACCGTCGAATCGGTCAGCGACGCCATCGCCGCGCACCCCGACGTCACCGATTGCCGGGTGCTGGCCCTGACGACGCCCACCGGCCGCGACTGCGTCGGCGCCGCCGTGCAGACCCGCGCGCCGCTCGACGCGGCGAAGCTGCGTGGGTTCCTGCGCGAACGCCTCGCCGACTACAAGGTGCCCGAGGTGCTCGTCACGGTGCGGGAACTGCCCCGCGGCGCCACCGGCAAGGTCAAGGCCGCGGCGGTGCGCGAGCTGCTCATGCACACATTCCAGCAACCGGTCACGGGAGGCCGCTGATGTCCGACGTAGTGCAGGATTCGCTCACGAGTGCGGTCGCCGATCTGGTGGCGACCGCGACCGACGGCACGCTCGACGCCGACAGCGCGCAGCGCTCCGAGCAGACCTTCGCCGAAGCGGGGATGACCTCGCTGTCGTTCCTGCGATTGGTGGACGCGCTGGAGATCCGCTACGGCGTGGAGATCGACCTGGAGAACGACCTCGACCACCTGCGCACGGTCGCCGCGATCGTGGCCTATCTGAGGAACCAGGGTGTCGGGGACGCCTGATCGTCCGGTGGCGGTGATCGGCGCGACCGGCCGCCTCGGCCGGGCCGTGGTCGCCGCGTGCGAGCGAGCCGGGGTGCCGGTGGTGACCACCGCGCGCTCCGCCGGGTGGACGGTCGGCGAAACAGCGCCGGGTGTGGTGATCGACGCCAGCAGGCCGGCGGCGCTCGACGCGGTGGCCGGGTACTGCGCGCGGACCGGGGCGGCGTTGCTGTCGTGCGTGTCGGGTCGGCCCGGTAGCGCGGAGGACACGCTTTCCGTTCTAGCGCAACGGGTTCCGGTCATGATCGCCGCGAATCTCAGCCCGTTGCACTGGGTGCAGGCGCGGGCGGTGGAACTCGCGGCTCGTTTGGCCGTCGCGCTGGTCCCGGACGCCGAGTTCACCGTCCTGGACCGCCATCCCACCACCAAGCTCGACGCGCCATCGGCGACCGCGACCAACCTGGCCGCTCTGCTGCCGGACGACGCGGCGGTGCTCGTGCAGCGCTACGGCATGCCGGTCAGCGACCACCACGTGGTGATCGCGTCGGCCGGGGAGAGCTGGGAACTGAGCCACCGTGTCCGCGACCTGGGCGGGCCCGCCACCGCGGCGCTCGGTTTGGCGGCGTGGCTCGAGCAAGCGAGCCCCGGCCGGTACACGGCGGCCGAGGCGTTCGCCGAACTCGCGGGAGTGCCGGCATGAGCGGGGCGGCCGCGGAGCTGCTCGGAGCCACCTCCGAGCCGTCGGCGCAGGACGCGGAACCGCTGCGCGATCTGCTCGGCGGCTGCGCCGAGATGGTGGACGAGTACGAGCGCGCGGGCCGGTTCCCGGCGGAACTGTTCCGCCGGGTCATGGCGACCGGCTTGGCCGAGCCGGTGATCGCGGGACGCGCGGGCGCGGTGCGCGCGTTCTGCGCGAACGTGGAGGTCGTCGCCGAGAACTGGCTCGCCCTAGCCGAATCGGTGCATCTGCAAACGCTCGTCGCCCTCACCCTGGCCAGGCACGCGCGACCGCGAGTGCGGGACGAGCTGGTGTCCGCGCTGACCGAAGGCCGGATGCTCGGCGCCAACTGCGTGAGCGAAGCCGCGGCCGGATCGGACATGTCCGCCATCGAGTTGCGCGCCGAACGTACCGGCGACGAATTCCGCTTGCACGGCACGAAGACCTGGGCCGGGCATGCTCCGGTGGCGGGCGTGTTCATCGTGTACGCGCGCACCAGCGACGCCGGACTCGGCGGCTTGACCTGCTTCGCCGTCGACGCCGCCGCCGAGGGCGTCACCGTCGCGCCCGCGGCGCGCAAGCACAGCGCCGCCGCGCTGCCCAGCGCCGACGTCGTCTTCGACGGGGTGGCGGTGCCCGTCGAACGCGTGCTCGGCCGGGTGAACCGCGGCGCGCGGGTGGCCGACGACATGTTCACCCAAGGCCGGGTCGGCTTGGCGGCGTGCGCGGTGGGGCTCGCCGCCGCGGCGCTGCGGCGCGCGACCGCCTACGCGAAGTCGCGTATCCAGTTCGGCGTGCCGATCATCCGGCATCAGGCCGTCGGTCATCTGCTCGCCGACATGTCCACCCAGCTCGCCGCCGCCCGCCAGCTGCTGCACCGCGCCTGCGCGGAGATCGACGCGGGCGGACCCGAGGCCGGGCTGCTCGCCGCCCAGGCGAAACTCTTCGCCACCGACACCGCCATGCGAGTGACCACCGACGCCGTGCAGGTCCTCGGCGCCTCGGCCTACTTACCGGGCGAGGCGGCGGAGCGGTGGATGCGGGAAGCGAAACTCCTGCAGATCATCCAGGGCACCAATCAGATCCAGCGCAACGCCATCGCGGCACGACTGTGAGGACGCTATGACTTCCCCGTTGGTGATCCAAGCGGCGATCGGTGCGCGAGCACTGTCGTCCGGCGGGCACGACGACTTCAACCAGGGACAGATCTCGGTCCGCAGGCCGGGTCAGGACCGCTTCGCCATCAAGGGCGCGCTGGTCGGTTTCGACGAGGCCACCCCCGCCGATTTCGTCGACGCGGCGGTGGACGCGGCCGAGCCGCCGGACGCGCAGGCGCCTCCCGAACTCCCGTTGCACCAAGCGATCTACGCCGCCCGCCCGGACGTCGCGGGCATCGTGCACAGTCACGCCCCGGCGAGCCTGGTCTTCGGCGCGCTCGACGCCGAGCTGGCGCCGCTCAGCCATGAGGGCGCGCTGCTCGGCGGCGAAGTGCACCGGTTCCACGACACCAGCAACACCGTGCTCACCCTCGACGTCGGCGAGGCGATCGCCAAGACCCTGGCCGACGGGGTCGGGGTGTTCCTGGTCAACCACGGCAGCGTGGTGGTCGGTCGCAGCGTGCGCCACGCGGTGGTGTTCGCGCTGATGCTAGAGCGCGCCTGCCGGCTCCAGCTCGACGCGCTGGCCAGCGGACGGCCGTTCTCGATCTCCAATCCCCTCGACGTCGCCGCCAAGCGCGACTACATCTTCGCCGACCTCTCGGTGCGCTCCTACTGGGAACACACCCGCAGGCGGGTGCGCCGCGCGCACCCGGAGACCGCGGAATGGAGCTGACGTGCGGATAGCCGGAGCCGCCCTGGCCTGGGGCGATGTGATCCATCCTCCGCTGCCGCAGACCGTCGGCATCGAACCGCTCACCGGTCCGGTGGCGGGCGCGGTCGGTCATGTGGACCGGTTGATCGGCCGCCGCCGCGACGGTCGGTCGCGGTTCGTGCCTTCGGCCGGAGCGACGTACCCGTACGAGATCCTCTTGGTGGAACCGGAATCCGGCGCGATCGCGCTGCTCGACCCCGCTCGCAAGCAGTTGGTGGTGCGCGCGGACACCGAGTTCGGCACCGACGCCGAGGACTATCTGTGCCTGTTGGTCGGGCGGCCCTGGCTGTCCATGCGCAAATACGGCGCCCGCGGTTATCTCTACCATCTCATCGACGCCGGTCACGCCCTGTTCTCCTTGGCGCTGCTGGACCGAGACGACAGTGCGGCCGATCGCTTCGCCGACGGGCTGCCCGGCACCGGGGCGGGCGGCGTCGCGGGTGACGTGCTCGCCGCCGGACTGGTCCGTGCCTTCGTGCCGCACGACGGGGAAGCCGACGGCTGGCGGTTGGTCTCCACCTCCAAGCCCCGAGTGCAGATGGGCCGCAACGAATTCGAGCAGTGGGCCGATCGCCTGCGGCCGCCTGGACCACCGCGGCCGGTGTTCTTCGACCGTGCGGGCGAGTTGCCCGGCAATCTGGCCCGGTTCATCCCGATCCGCCGCTCGGCCGCGGCCTTCGGCACCGCCACACCGCCCGGCTACGACCTCGACGCCGTGGTCGCGAGCGCCCGCGAGATCGCCGCGATCGCGCTGAGCCGCCTGGGATTGCCGATGCCGACGATGCACCCGGTCGGGCGAGCGCGCGGCGGAACGGCACTGCCGCCCGGTGACCTGCTGACCGGCTTGGCCGGACAGGAGCACCTGCTCGGCGCGGAGGCGTTCGTCGTCTTCAGCGCCCCCGCCGGCGAGGACGACTCGACCATCGACGCCGACCGGCAAGCGCTGCTGCTCGGCACCGGAGTCGTCGGACAGGTGCTCTACCTCCTCGCCGCCCGGCACGGAGCGGGCGTCACCGGGGTCGGGGGACTGGCTCCCGAGTACTGGAACCGCGCGCTGCCCGCGGGCAGGCAGACGTTGTATTTGACCGCCCTCGGCCGACCTGCGGGCGGGGAGAAGTTCGACGCCCTCTACCAGGGCGCCCACGGGTGAACCGTGAGCAGAAAGGCTGAGATGACCACCGTGACGATGCCGTCGAACGTCGCCAGGCACCAGCGGGCCGCCGCCGCCCGGGTACTGGCCGACGCCTTCACCGACGACGCGATCTGGCAGGACGTGCGCCCGAAGCGGCCCGCCCGCGCGGCGAAGGCGCTGTACTGGTTCTTCCGCGGCGAGGTGGAGATCTGCGCGCGCCTCGGCGGGTATCTACAGGCCACGTTCGACGCCGACCAGTCGCCCTCGGCCGTGCTCATCGCCTACGAGCGCACCGGACCCCGGTTCCCGCTGTGGGTCTGGCTGCTGCGGTTGCCCGCCATCGTGCTGCTCGGCCTGCCGCGCACCGTGCTGATGGCGACCATGTTGTCCAAGGTGGAGGCCGCGCACCCCACCGAACCGCACTTCTACTTCTGGTACGTCGGCGCGCGAACGCTCGGCGGCGGCGCGGCGCTGCTCAAGCGCGTCATGCGGGTGGCGCGGGCCAAGGGCCTGCCCGGCTACGGCGAAGCCAAGTCCTCGGACGTGGTCCAGATGTGCGAGATATTGGGCTGGCAGTCGCATCCGCCGATCGAGATCGGAGCCGGGCACAAGGTCACTCCCGTGTGGTGGCTGCCCGCCGTGGAGGGGAAATGACGACTTCCGCCGACACCGACACCGCCGCGGGCGCGACCGGAGTGATCGCCCGCGTCGCCGAGATCTGCGCGCGGGCACCGAAAGTGGTCCTCGTCGTCGCGGGCGTCGCCTTTCTCGTCTTCGGTTCGCTGGGCGGGCTGGTGACCGACCGGCTGACTTCAGGCGGGTTCGTCGACCCGGGCGCCGAATCCGCGCACGCCGCCGATGTGCTGGCCGCCGAGCACGGCGTCTCGCCCATGCAACTGATCTTCGCCGTGGACGCACCCAGCGGCGCGGACTCGCCCGCGGGGCGCGCCGCCGCCGAACGGATCGTCAGCGATCTGCGTCAGGACGACCGGGTGAGCACCGTGACGTCGTGGCTGGAGCCCACCGGCGCGGCTCTGGTCAGCCGGGACCACCGCACCGGTCTGGTGATCGCGGGCCTGGACGGCGACGACGACACCGCCCAGCGCGCCGCGCACGACCTCGCCGATCGCCACACCGGCGACCGGGAGGGCGTCGCCGTGCTCGCGGGCGGACAGGCGATGGCGTTCGAGGAGATCAACGCCGTCGCTTCGCGCGACCTCGTGCTCGCCGAGGCGATCGCCGTGCCGCTGACCTTCCTGCTGCTGGTGCTGTTCCTGCGCAGCGTGATCGCCGCCGCCGTGCCGGTGGTGGTCGGCGTGCTCGCGATCGTCGGCACCACCGCGGTGCTGTTCGCGCTCACCTTTCTCACCGAGTTGTCGATCTTCGCGCTCAACACCACCACCGCCCTCGGCCTGGCGCTGGCGATCGACTACTCGCTGCTGCTGATCGGCCGCTACCGGGAGGAGATCAGCCGCGGCCTGCCGCACGAACAGGCGTTGTCCTCGGCCATGCGCCACGGCGGGCGGGCGGTGGTGTTCTCCGGCGTCATCGTCGGCACCGCCCTGGTCGGCCTGTGGTTCTTCCCGATGGCCTTCTTGCGCTCCATCGGCTACGCGGGCGTCGCCGTCGTCGTCCTGTCCATCCTGCTGGCGCTCACCTGCGTGCCCGCGCTGCTGGCCCTGTTCGGCCCCCGCATGAATCGCAAGCCCCCGCGCGAGGCCGTTCCCGCCGAGAGCACGCGGCTCTACCGGGTGGCGCGCGCGGTGCAGCGGCGTCCGCTGCTGGCCGCGCTGCCGGTGCTCGCGCTGTTGCTGCTGGCCGGATCGCCGGTGCTCGACCTGCGAGTCGGCCTGCCCGACGATCGGGTGCTCGCCACCGACGCGCAGTCGAGGCAGGTCGGCGACCGCATCCGGGACGGGTTCGACCAGAACATCACCGGCACCGTGCACATCGTGGTCACCGGGGCGCGGGCCGAGCGGCTCGGTGAGTACGCGGCGGGCTTGTCCCGGGTCGCCGGCGTCACCGCGGTGAGCGGTCCCGCCGGGGTCTACGTGGCGGGTTCGGCGGCGGGCCCGGCCGATGGACGAGCCGGGTCCGACGGTTCCACGCACCTGACCGTCGCGACGGCGCTGAACCCGTATTCCGACGAGGGCCGCGACCAGCTCGACGCGATCCGCGCCGTCGACGCGCCCGGCGACGTCCTCGTCGGCGGACTGGCGCAGCAGACCGCCGACACCTCGGCGGGCATCTCCCGCGGTTTCGTCGTCGCGTTGCCGTGGATCGTCGTGACCACCGCGCTGCTGCTGTTCCTGCTCACCGGCAGCATCGTTCTGCCGCTGAAAGCCCTTGTGCTGAATACTCTTTCGCTGAGCGCCACGTTCGGCGCACTGGTGTGGGTCTTCCAGGAGGGTCATCTCGCCTGCCTCGGCACGACCGCCACCGGTTACACCGTCGCCACCGTCCCGGTGCTGCTGTTCTGCGTGGCCTTCGGCCTGTCGATGGACTACGAGGTGTTCCTGCTCTCCCGCTTCACGGAGGAATGGGAACGTTCTCCGGGTACCCGCGCCGACGCCGACACCGCCGTGGCCGTCGGCCTCGCCCGCTCCGGCCGGGTGGTCACGGCCGCCGCGCTGCTGATGGCCGTGGTGTTCGTCGGCATCGCGACGAGCGAAGTGTCGATCATGCGCGCCCTTGGCGTCGGCTTGGCCCTGGCCGTGGTCCTCGACGCCGCGCTCGTGCGCACCATCCTGGTCCCCGCCGCCATGCGGATAGCGGGCACCGCGAACTGGTGGGCGCCTCGACTGCTGGCGCCGGTCGTGGCGCGGGTAAGGCTGCGGGAATGAAATCCGCTCCGCTCGAACGGGATTCGCTTCTCGGGCGGTATCTCGGCGATCGCCGCTTCGCCCTGAGCCTGCCGCGTGCGGTCGGGTTGCAGATCCTGCACCCGTCCGTCGCGGCGGCCATCGTCGCACACGCGCCGAGCAGCCTGTGGGCGCACAAGAAACGCACCGTGTCGCGCATGATCTATCTGGCGTACACGCTGTGCGATCCGCATCCGGCGATTCTGTACGGGCACGGAGTGGTGCACGGCGTGGACAGCCGGGGCAGACGCTACAGCGGCCTGACCCCCGAGCTGTTCTTCTTCCAGCACGCCACCTATGTCGACACGCTCTACACGGCGATCGAAACCTTCGACCGCCCACTGACTCTCGACGAGAAGGAGACGCTCTACGCCGAATGCTGTGAGTGGTACCGGCGCTACGGCATCTCGGCGCGGCACATGCCGCGAACCTGGGCGGATTTCGACGACTATCTGAAATCGGTGTGCGCCACCGAACTCGCCGTCACCCCGCACGGCGACAAGCTCGCCCCGGAACTGCTGCGCCCCGACACCTGGGTTCCCCGCGCGCTCCCGGATTTCGCGGTCCGCACACTGCTGCACCAGCGAACCCGCGAGCTGCTGAACATCCCGCTACGACCGACCGATCGAGCCGCCACCGCCGCCTACGCCACCGTCGTGAAGAGGGGCATGCGCACCTTGACACCGCGAGCCCGGCTGATCCCCGCTGCCCGCGCCTGAGGGGTGTCTGCCCGCAGGTGTACGCACACGTGCGGTCAGCGGTCGCCGCGCCCTCGACACCGCGGCCCGGCTGATCCCCGTGGCCTGCGCCTGAGGGGTGTCTGCCCGCGGGCACACGCACATGTGCGGTCAGCGGGTCGCCGCGCAGTGGATGCGGGCCGGTTCAGCTCGCTTCGAAAGCGGTGGCGACGATCGAGCGCACATGCTCCATGGTGGTCGCGCCGGATTCGCGCGCCACGGAGGTCATGTCGACGTCGGGGAGCCCGCAGGCGACGGCCCAGCGCCAGGGCTCGAGGTCGCCGTTCACGTTGAGGGCGAAGCCGTGACTGGTGATCCCTCGGCTCTGGCGCATGCCGATGGAGACGATCTTGCGGCCGGTGTCGCGGGTCCACACGCCGGTGAGCAGTGCGGAGCCGGGCGGAGTGTCGCGGCGTTCGGCGGGAACGCCCAACCGGCCGAGCGCCTCGATCAGGCGGTACTCGACCTCACGGATGTAGTCCACCACCCCTTCGCCTGCGTCGAGCCGGACGACGAGATAGCCGACCAGCTGGCCGGGCCCGTGATAGGTGAGCTGGCCCCCGCGGGTGGTCTGCACGACCGGGATGTCGTGGGCGGGGTCGGGCAGGTGCTCTCGGGGCGTCTTCCGCCCGATGGTGTAGACCGGCGGATGGCTCAGCAGCCACAGGGTGTCCGGCCGCTCGCCGCTGTGGCGCCGGTCGACCAGTTCTCCCATCCGTTCCATGGCCTTGTCGTAGTCGACGAGGTCGTCCTGGATCAAAGTCAAGGGCCGGGATCGCATGCTCCGACGATATCGCTGCCCGCGACGCGCCGGAGGGCGGCTAGGACGTGGCGACCCGGCGGGCGCGCCGACGCTCGAGGGCGAGCGGAAGCACCAGCATGTACAGGCCGGAGAACAGCAGCAGAGCGAGCGGCACCAGCGGCAGGTAGGACACCCAGACGACCGGCTCCTCCTGCGCCAGAGCGACGAAGGTGGCGAGCACGGTCACGACGAAGCCGATGCCCGACCAGCGATGCAGCTGCCGGACCCGCGGCGCGGGCACGACCTGTCGCGACGCGGTGTTCCCGGCAGCCCGGCCGCGCCGCCTGGCCGCCCACGACGACCCGAAGACGCCGAGACCGGAGAAGAGCAGCAAGGCGAGCGGGGGCAGCGGCACGTAGGAGAACCACACGGGGCCCCGCAATGCCAAGGCGACCACGGTGACGACGACGCTCGCCGTGAAGATGACGGCCAGCCACCGGTGCGCCCGCCGTACCCGTCTGTCCCAGTTCATTCGTCCTCCTCGGTGTCCGAACGGCTCGCGTCCAACGTAGCGGTAGCCCGCTGACCAGCGCTTCTCGATTCCTGATCGGTTCTCGACCGCGCGGGACGGAGCGGACCACCCCTGCGGGAATCAGCGTCACCGCCCTGGGTCGGCAGGTGGGATCGCGCCTATACCGTCCGGCTGTCACCGAACGGCGCGGCCCGTTGTCCGGTGGTGTCACGCCGGATCGGGTCGCCGTATCGCCGGTCCGTACCACTGGCAGATGAGCAGTGCGAGCTCGACGTCGAGCCGGTCGTCGCCGATGGGCCTGCCGCGTCGCGAAATCGCGCGCCCCACGCGGTATTTCACCGAATTGGAGTGGAGGTCGAGCTCCGCGGAGGCGGCTTTGTAACTCGATCCGGTGCGCAGGAAGACCCGCAGTGTGTCGCGCAGCCGCGCGTCGTTGTCGGTATCGGAGGCCAGGTCGCCCAGCACGTCGACGACCCACTCCCGGACTTCGGCGGTGCTGCCGTCGAGCAGCGCCGCCACCGACAATCCCGGGTCGTCGGCCGCGACCACGCGGTGTCCGGCGTCTCCCCGCGCGAGCGCGACCGAACGCGCGTCCTGGGCCAGGCGATGAGATCGGCGGAACCCCGACAGGCCGGGCGCCATGGTGCCGATCGCCACGCTCGGGGCGTCGCTTCGCGCGGTCGCGAAACCACGGATCTCGGCGACGGCTTCGGGCCGCGCCGAACGGTAGGGCAGCCACGCGCAGCCGCTGAGCTGATCGTCGGGGACGAACAGCGGGCGCGCGGAGGTCGCCGCCGTCTCGGCCGACCCACGGACGAACCGTTGCAGCTCGCCGAGTTCGTCACCGTGGGATTGCGCGCCGGGATACCAGACGACGAGCGCCAAGTGATGCCAGCGCAGTGGATAACTGATCTGCTCGGTGGCGCTGTCGACGTCGACCGGCTTCTTGCCCGTCAGCAGCTCGCGCACACCCAGCGCGCGCACACTGTTGCGGGTGTCCAACCACTGCTCGCGCTCACCTTCATAGACCGCGACCACTTGCTGGATCATCTGGTCGAGATACCGGAACAGCCTGGTGGCGATGGCTTGGCCCACGAGGAACCGATCGGCAGGCGCCACGTCGGCGGCTTGCAGTTCGGCGAACACCAGCTCGGTCGCCCGCCGCTGTCCGAGGTGATAGGCGCGCACCAGGGTATTGAGCGGGACGCCGCGCCGGGCCAGCCGCCTGGTGTACTCGGTCGCGGCCGAGGGCAGGTGGGTGCGTGCGACGGGAATGTCGTGGCGCAGCGCGTGCAGCATGGTGTCGACATTGCCCTGCACACTGGCCCCCATCAGCTCCACGGTGTGGACATCCGCGCGCAGCTCGGGTATCTCTCCCTCGAGCGCGCTATGGATGCTCGCGCTGATCTCCCGCACCCGCTCGTTCATGCGGTCGGTGATCATCGCGACACAACGGTCGATGTCGGCTTCACCGTTGCGACGAGAACTCGTCACCAGCCGATCGTATTACTCGGCCGCGACCGCGGCGGCGGATGTTGTCTTCCGGCGACAAGGCGGGCGGTGAAATTGATCGTTGTACGACGGTGGCGAGCCGAGCGCTGCTTCCTACCGTTGTCATCGAACCACTCCGCCGTTGCTGAGGACATCGCATGACGCTTTCCACCCTCCCGGACCGTCGCGCTGTTGCCGCCCCGCACGCGCGGGCCCTTGCCGCCGACAGCGCCGAGCTGACCAACAGCGAATTCCTGGCCGCCGTCCAGCGGGCCGCGGCCTGCCTGCGCGGCGCCGGCGTCGCGACCGGCGATGTCGTCGCCACCGTGCTGCCCGGCGCCGTCGACCTGGTGGTGTCGCTGTTCGCGATCTGGCGCCTGGGCGCGACGGCCGCCGTGATCGATCCGATGGCCTCCGACGAGGAAGTCGGTCGGCGGGTAGCCGACGCGGAGTGCGAGGTCGTCATCGTCCACGAGCGCCCGGCGGCGATCTGTTCCTCGGTCCGGGTGGTCCCGGTCGCCGTGGCACTCGGCGCGGCGGAACGCGACCGCACCCCCGCCGCGCGGCCCGGCGGAGAGGCGCTGGCGCTGATCACCTACGGCGGTGGCAAGCGGGCACTGCTCGACCACCGGAACCTCGAGGCCATGTGCCGGTTGGTGATCGAGGTCTTCGTCCTCACCGACGCCGACCACAGCTTGTCGACCCTGCCGATACGGCATATCTGCGGCCTCGTGATCGGCGCGCTGTCGCCGTTGGCCGCCGGGGGCCACGCCACCATGGCGGGCCCGCTCGACCCGGCGGCGTTCCTGGAACGGATCGAGCGAACCCGGCCCACCTACTCGTCCGGGTTGCCGAACCTGTACGCGGCGCTGTCCGATTTGCCCGGCCGGACGCGCCCGGACACCTCGTCGGTGCGTTTCGCTCTGTGCTGCGCGGCGCCGGCCGGAGCCGACCTGCGCGCCAGGTTCGAAGAACGCTATGGGATACCCATCATCAACGCGTACGGGCTGACGGAAGTCATCGCGCGAGCACACGCGATCCGTTCCCCCGCGGCGGGTGAGCCGATCGGCGCATCCTTCGCACCCTGACCGCGACTACCGGTCGGCGATTCCGCACGCCGATCGGATTTCACAACGTGACCGTTTCGCCGCGGGGAACCTGCACGATGCGATCACCCCACCCGCGTCGCTGCATCTGCGCCTGGAAATCGCTCAGCGGAGAGGCGAAGACGGTGTAGTCGTCGTAGTGCACCGGCACAACCCGGGGAAGCCGCAGCAGGTCGACGAGGCCGGTGCCTTGACGACCGTCCATGGTCACGGTCAGCCCGAACGGCAGGCGCGCTCCGGCGGGCAGCCGCGTGCCGCCCAGGTGCAGCACGCCCGCATCGATGTCGTCGAATCGAACCGGTATCTGCGCGAGTTCCGCGACCAGCAAGGTGTCGCCCGAGAGGTAGATCCGGCGCTCGGGCGGGCCTGCGCTGGGCCCGAATTCCAGCATGGTTCCCATCACCGGCGGCAACAGGCGCCAAGTCCAGGTCGGGGCGTGACGGCCCGGCAGCGACGTGATCCGCACCCTGTGCCCACCGCTGGAGATCTGGTCGCTGTGCCAGGTGCGCAGACCCTTCGCGGCGGCGAAGCCGCGGCGGCGCAACCGCTCGGCGGCGTGCGGCGTGGTGCGGATCGGCAGGGAGTGATCGAGGTCGCGCTGGGTGGTGCGGTCCCAATGGTCGCCGTGCATGTGCGACAGCACGACGGCGGAGATGGGCGGCAGCTCGTCGATCGTCAGGGCGGGTTCGCGCAGCCGCTTGGACAGCAAGCCGTATCCCAGGTAGGCGTGCTGCCCCCGGTGCAGGAAATTCGGATCGGTCAGCAGCGTGATCTCGCCGTAGGAGAGCAAGGTCGTGGCGTTGCCGACGAATGTGATGGACAGGTCCATTGCGGAGCCCTCCGTTCGGCGCGGTGGCGACTCGTATCGGGACTGCCCGGCGCGACGCGGACTATGCAGTCCGCGTCCGCGCGCGCCCCGCCGTCACGGCCGATCCCGCTACCAGGGCAGGACGCCGTCGGCCGCGACGTAAGCCCCGGTGGGACCGTCCTGGCCCAGCTGCGCCATCCGCACGATGATCTCCGCGCCTTGCTCCACGCTCTGCACGCCGGTGTTCCCGTTCAGGTCGGTCTTGGTGAAGCCGGGCTCCACCGCGTTGATCCGCATATTCGGAAATGCCTTCGCATACTGCACCGTGATCGCGTTGACCGCGGTCTTCGATGCCGGGTAGGCGACGCCCGGGTAGGCGTACGCCGGGCTACCGGGGGTGCTGATCCGGGTCAGTGAGGCCAGCCCGCTGCTGACGTTCACCACCACCGGCGCGGTGGAACGCCCCAGCAAGGGCAGGAACGCGTGCAGCACGCGTACCGTGCCGAAGACGTTCGTCTCGAAGGTCTGCCGCATCAGGTCGGCGGTGAGTTCCGCTGCGCCGGTCACGGTGCCCGCCGCGGTCCATTCCGCCGCGACGCCCGCGTTGTTGACCAGCACGTCCAGGCCGCCGTCGGCTTCGACGACCGCGACCGCGGCCGCCACGGACGCGTCGTCGGTGACGTCGAGCTGGACGGTCCGCGCGCCCAACCGCTCGGCGGCGCGGCGCCCCCGCTCGGCGTCCCGGCTGCCCAGGTAGACGCGGTGGCCCGCGGCGACGAGCCTGCGGGCGGCCTCGAAACCGAGACCTTTGTTCGCTCCGGTGATCAGTGTTGTCGTCATGGGCACGGACGCTAGGTTTTAGAGCGTGCTCGAAGTCAAGCCGCAGCCGGAATCCGACCGTCCCCACGAAGGGATGAGCATCGCCGAGGCCGCCCGGCGGACGGGGGTCAGCGTGCACACCTTGCGCTATTACGAACGCGCCGGCCTGGTCGTCACCCCGATCGACCGCGCGGCCGGCGGCAGGCGGCGCTACCACCAACTGGATCTGGACTGGATCACCGTCTGCACCAGGCTGCGAGCCACCGGCATGCCCATCAAAACCATCCGCCGCTACGCCGAACTCGTCGCCGCGGGCCGCGGCAACGAACACGAACGGCTCGCCCTCATGGAGGCGCATCGCGCCGAGGTGGCCGCGAAAATCGCCGAGCTGCACGACAATCTGGCACTCATCGACCACAAGATCGACGTCTACCGCGGCCGGATCACCGCGGGCGACGCCGACCGCTTGTGGGCCGACCGCCGAGCCGACGAACGCCGAGCGCGCGGATCGACAGCCCTTCCGCCACAGCGCTAGCGCGGTCGGGATGCTGAAGAGCGAGTCCTATCGCTCGCGGCGGACGCCGAGCGGCCACCCGTCGCGACGGCGCCAGCTGTCGGAGCAACCCGCATCCGCCGCGCGACCGGCAGCCGAGGAATCGCGGTGGGTCAGGGTGTGCCGGAGCGGGTCGCGGTGATCGCGACCGTCGTGTAGGGCAGGGTGAAACTGCCGCCCAGCGCGTCGATCGCCGCGCCGACGCCGTCGAGCACTCGCGTGAGCTTGTCCTGCGGAAGACGGGTCAGCGAGCCGTGCGTGGGAAGTTGATCGAGCCACTCGTCCCGGGTGTAGGTCCGCTCCCACGGGAAAGTCGATTCCAGAGGTTCGTCGAAGCGGCCGGTCTGCCGGATTCCTTCGGCTGTCTTGTCCAGGATCGGCCGGTACATCGCCGCGGCTCGGGTGCCGGCTTGCAGGGGAAACGGCGAGTCCGGCATTACGCGCCGATACACCGCGCCGTACGCTTCGGCCACTTCGTCCGGGAGCTGGAACACATGCCAGAACGCGGACAGCACGCCTCGGGGGCGCAGGACCTCCGCCGCCTTCACCGCCCCCGCGACCGGATCGACCCAGTGCCAAGCCGTTGCCGCGATCACCGCGTCGAACACGCGGCCTCCGCTGTTCCAGGCTTCGAAGGTGGTCACATCGACCTCGAGACCCTCACGCCGCGCGAATTCCGCCATCCGCGCATCGGGCTCGACGCCGAGCACCGTGCAACCGGCTGCCTGGAACTGCCTGGCCTCGACGCCGGTGCCGCAGCCGACGTCCAGGACCGCGCGTCCGGGACTGGCGGAAACGATGTGCTCGACCAGGGCTTCGGGATAGCTGGGCCGGGTCCGGTCGTAGCGTTCGGCATCCACCCCGAACGACTCCGCGATCTGCCGTTGCCGGTGCGGCGTTTGCTCCGGCGAAGGTATAGTGGGCATGCGCCCACTGTAAATGGGCATGTGCCCACTCGGCAACGGGGTGGGCCGATCCGAACCGAAAGGGACATCGGCATGCCCACCGGAGTCGCCCTCCGCGACGTGCGCGAGCAACTGTTCGACGCCGCCGACCGGATCCTGCTTCGAGATGGGCCGAGCGCGCTGACCAGCCGGGCGGTCACCACGGAGGCCGGCTGCGCCAAAGGCGTTCTGCACCGGCACTTCACCGACTTCGACGACTTCCTCGCCGAACTGGTGACCGCCCGGATCGCCGAGAACCAGCGCCGGGCCGCCGCTCTGCGGGAATCCGCCGGAGAAGGCGCGGTGGTCGAGCACCTCACCGACGCGCTGACCGACCTGTTCGGCCCGGTCACCACGGCCATCGTCAGCCTGATCACGTTCCGGGACGAGTTGCGCGCACGCCTGCGCCGAGACCGGCCCGCCGGTGTCCCCGTGCTGGCGGAAGCCACCGCCATGATCGCCGAATACCTCACCGCCGAACGCGATCTCGGCCGGATCGCCGCGACCGCCGACATCGGCGCGCTCGCCCCCATGCTGATCGGCACCGCGCATCTGCTGTTCGCCGACCGGGACGCCGGTCCGCCCTCGCGCGCGGCGGTCGGCGGCGCGGTGAGCGCGGTCGTCGCAGGAGTGCTGTCCGGCTAGGCGACGGGGGAGTCGTCCCCAGGCCCGGCTGCGGCTCGCGGTCAGTGCGCGCCGAGCGCGTCGAGGATCATCGGACGCGCGGTCGCGAGCGCTTGCTGCCAGTACGGCCAGGTGTGCGTCCCGTCGACGGTGTCGACGCGGGCGGTCATCCCCAGCTCCGCGAGGCGATCGCGGAACATCTGGGCGGCGATCGTCGTCATCGATTCCAGGCCCATCGCGTTGACCGTGTTCCCGACTCCGAACGGCACGTCGAGCGGGCCGGGCAGGCCGTTGCCGGTCGAGACGTAGATCGGCAGTCCGCGCAACAAATCGGCCTGCACGGTGGCGTCGTTGCGACTCCAGGCCGGGTCGTCGACCGGCCCCCACATGTCGTCGACGTTGAAATTGCCCTCGTCCCGCATGGCGGCGCGCATCGCTTCGTTCCAGAGCGGGAACGTCGGGTGCAGGAACCCGGAGAACGATCCGGCGAACTTGAACTGGTTGCGATGGTATCCGGCCAATATCAGGGCGGCGTTGCCGCCCATGGAGGCTCCGACGACGGCGTTGTTGGTTCGCGATACGCCGTAGCGCTGCAGATAGGCGGGCAGCTCCTGGGTCAGGAAGGTTTCCCATTTGTACGTGGTCTCTTGGCCGTTGGTGCTGCTCGGCCGGTACCAGTCGGTGTAGAAGCTCGAGTGGCCGCCGACCGGCAACACCAGCGTGACGTTGTCGTCCGCGAATTGGCTCAGCGCGTCGGTGTCGCTCGACCACTGACTGTGGTCGGCGGGCGCGCGCAGCCCGTCGAGCAGGTAGAGCGCCGCGCTGCCGCCGCGCGCCGCCCACTGCACCTGGACTTTGATCGGCCCCATGCTCGACGGCACGGACAGTTCGCTGAAACCGCGCGCGGGCGCGCGCAGCACCGGGGTGTGGATCGGCGCGGCGGTGGCGACGGTCGCGCCGATGGACGACATCAGCACCGCCGTCACCATGACGGCGCCGGTTCTCCTCAGCCGACCGCGAACACCCCGCCGCTTTCCGGACCGTGCTGTCGCACCCACCCGCATACCTCCTGCCCGCTTCCTGCTCGGTGACAAGCAACCGAAACTGGTTGTCGCTCAGTGCGTTTGCTTCGTCGGCGATCGCTGCCACGCCAATGACCCAGAATTCATCCTATGTTGCGACATGTTGGCTACGGGCTCCATTCCAGTCAGGACTGGGAAGTCCGACCGCCCGCGCGAGCGATGTGGGCGGCTCACCGACGCTGGTCCGTCGCCGTATCCGCTCCGGCAAGGTGGAGCACAGGTCGAGGGAAACGCTGGTGAGTAACTTGGTGGAATGGTAGCTCGATAGTTGCTACAGCGGGGAGGTCTTCGGCGTGTTCGACATGCGGCGTGTCGCGGACGGTCGTCCACTCGATGACATCGCGTGCGGGCTCGTCCCGATGACCGTCGAGCGTGGGCGATCCGGCGACGGGCGAGAATGGTCGCATGCCGATCTCGCTCGACCAGGCCGATTCGATGATCGCCGCCGCGCGCAAGGCGGCGGCCGAACTCGGCGAGGCCGTGTCGCTGGCAATCGTGGAGCCAGGCGGCGCGGTAGTGGCCGTCGCGCGGATGGACGGTGCGCCGCCACAGGCGAGCGATATCGCGAAACACAAGGCGCAGGCGGCTGTCGCGCTGGGGTTCGACACCGTGCACATGACCGCCGCGCCGCAAGGGCGGTCGCTGTTCGGCGAAACGCGGCGCGCGGATGCGCACGCGCTGGTGCCCAACGGCGGTGGGGTGCTCATCCGAATCCGTGGCACGGTCCTCGGTGCGCTCGGAGTGTCCGGCGCGGCGTCCTCGATCACCGATCACAGAATCGGCGAAACCGCTGTGGCCCAATCGGATTGATCACACCCACGGCCCGCCACATCGACGGGGTCGGTTACGCCCGAGCGACCCTCGGCGCGACGGCACTCGGTGCAGGCCGGGCGAAACCCGATCGCCTGAGACGCCGCACCTGCCCGGGGGACCCGCCGTCGAGTGTCCGCACTGCTCCGAATTCGGCTCGAGGCGAGATCCCCCGCCGAGCCCCGTGGCCATTCCCGGCGTATCTGTTAACTTCTGGCCATGACGGTCGTGTCGGTCCTGGCTCCTGACAACGCACTCGGCTTCGAAGTGATGGTCCCCGGCTGGGTGTTCGGCGCGGCGAATTCGGTGAGCAAGCAGCGGCATTACGACATCCGGGTGGTCACCATGGGCGGCGCCGCCGCCATCGCGCCCATGCACGGGGCGGTGCGATTGCAGACGGAGTGGGACCTCGACAGCGTCGCCGATGCCGACGTCGTCGTCGTGCCGGGGCAAGCAGGCTTCCTGGGCGAACCCGCCGACTGCGTCCTCGACGCGCTGCTGGCGGCGGCCGCGCGCGGCGCCCGACTGGCTTCCGTCTGTGTCGGCGCGTTCACGCTCGCCGCGGCCGGGCTGCTCGACGGGCAGCGCGCGACCACCCATTGGGAACACGCTGCCGAGTTGGCGCGCCGGTATCCGCTCGTCGACGTCGACGCCTCGGTGCTCTTCATCGACAACGGCGCGGTGCTCACCTCGGCCGGGGCGACGGCGGGGCTCGATCTGTGCCTGCACATGGTGCGCCAGGATCTCGGCTCCCAGGTGGCGGCCGACACCGCTCGACGGATCGTGATGCCGCCGCAGCGGGATGGTGGGCAAGCGCAGTTCATCGCCCACACCGATCCGGACCGCCCGGACACGTCGCTGCAACCGGTCCTCGACTGGATGCAGGCCAATCTGCACCGCCCGCTCACCCTCGATGACATCGCCTCGTACGGTGCCATCAGTGTGCGCAGCCTGAACCGCCGGTTCCGCGCGGAGATCGGGACGACGCCGTTGCAGTGGTTGCTCCGCGTCCGGGTGCACCGCGCGCAGCAGTTGCTCGAGACCACCGACCTGTCCGTCGACCGCATCGCCGAGGAGGCCGGTTTCGGTGCCGCCACAACCCTGCGCTACCACTTCGCCCGCCTGACCCGGACCTCTCCCCAGGCTTACCGCAACAGATTTCAGCATTCCGGCTCTGGCGGCGGACCATCGACGGCCACCGGGAAGCCGTTTCGGGCGGCAGGGCAGTCGGCTCGATGAGCTGAGCGCCCCCGGATGCTGGCCAGATCTGGGCAGTAGTTGTCTATCTGGCCACTGGTCGGCCGTTACTTCCGAACCCACACTGAGTGCGCATATTTCGGAAGGGAAGACGATGACCGTTCGACAAGCCGATCCGATCCAATTCGGGCTGCCCACTTCGCAACTCGCCGCCGCGTCGGCAGCCGAGGTGTCGCCACCGGTGATCTACAACCACTGTGTGCGCGCCCACCGGTACGGGCGGCAGTCGGCCGCGTAGACGGATCGCGGGCCGACGCGGTGGCGGGTGCAGATTCGCGCATTCGGCGCGACGGTCTCCCCATCGCATCGGCCGGTGTGCGCTGCTGTCGGCGGCCGAGATCGAGCAACTGGAACGCGGTCGCGGAAACCCGGAATACGAGCGGCGGGGCACAGTGTGGGAGACGAGAGAGGACATGAGCACAACTACTGCGGGTCACGAGGATGCGGGCGCGCCGCGCGTCAGCCGCCGCGGCTTGTTCGGCGCGGGCTTGGCGACCGCGGGAGCCGCCGCGGCCGGTGTGGTGGCGGGCCGCGCGACCACCACCGCCACCACCTCGGGAGCCGACCTGGAACCGTTCCACGGGCCGCACCAGGCGGGGATCGTGACTCCCGCCCAGGCGCACGCGCTGTTCTTGTCGGTCGATATCGTGCGACCGGACCGTGGGGCGCTGCGTGAACTTCTCGCCGGATGGACCGCGGTCGCCGTCGCGGCGACGACCGGCGCGCCGGTCCCCGATCGACCGGGGACGCCGCCGGGGTTCAGCGCGCGCACCGACTTCGCGACCGGGCTGGCTCCGGCTCGCCTGACCGTCACCTTCGGCCTGGGGCCGTCGGTGTTCGACGAGCGGTTCGGGCTCGACGCGCAGCGTCCGAGACATCTGCGCCCGCTGCCCGCCTTCGTCGGGGACACCTTGAATCCGGCGTGGTGCGACGGCGATGTGCTGGTGCAGATCTGCGCCGACGATGCCCAGATCGTCAGCCACACCTTCCGCGCCCTGCGGGCGCGCATGCCGGGACTGGCCCGTATGCGCTGGACCCAGCACGGTTTCCTGAGCAGGCCCATCGACGGCGGCACCCCGCGAAACATGTTCGGCCACAAGGACGGCACCGCCAACCCGCGCCGGGACACCGATTTCGATCGAACGGTATGGGTTCGCTCCGCCGACGAACCCGCCTGGTTCCAGGGCGGCAGCTACCTGGTGTTCCGCAAGATCCGCATGAGAACCGCCGAATGGGACCAGCTGCCGCAGGCGGAGCAGGACCGCATCGTCGGTCGCCGCAGGAGCGACGGAGCGCCCCTGGGTGGCGCGGCGGAATCCGATCCGGTCGACCTCGCCCGCCACGGCCACGACGGCGAACTCGCCATCCCGGCCGGCGCCCACATTCGCCTGGTCCACGGCATACCGATGCTGCGGCGCGGCTACAACTACGACTACGGCACCCTGATCGCGAACGCCAAGGGCTCCGCACCGGAAACTCCGCACACGCATCTTCCCGGCACCCCCGAACACACCCACGGCGGCCACAACCAGCTCGATGCCGGACTGTTGTTCGCCGCGTACATGAACAACCCGCCCGAGCACTTCATCAGAGCCCAACACGCACTCGCCGCCGAAGACCGGCTGAACCCGCTCATCGAGCACACCGGCAGCGCGTTGTTCGCCGTGCCCCCCGGTGCGCTCCCGAGCGAGCCGATCGCGGCGGCGTTGCTTCAGTGATTTCCCCAAATGCTCTGCGCCCCGCCGAGCGACTACCGCCGTCGCGTCAGCGCTGATCACACCACCTCCCACTCACCAGGAGTTCGACCATGTCCTTGTCTCGTCGTGCCGCGCTGGGCGCGGGCATCGCCGCGAGCGCCTATCTCGTCGCCGCGAAACCAGCTGCAGCGCAGATTCTTTCGCTCAACTTGCCATCCACCTCATTGGCGGGCAGCGCAAAGGCGCTGATCGATGCCCAGCTCCCGCCGTTCCTGCGCAATCACAGCGTGCGCGGCTTCCTCTTCGGCCGCGCCATCGCCGAGCGGCAGGGCCTGCGGCCGGGGGCGGACTACGACGAGGAGACCGTGTTCCTCATCTGCGCCCTGCACGACATCGGTCTGGCCGACATCGCCAACGGCGACCAGAGATTCGAGATCGACGGCGCCGACTACGCCGCGCGCTTCCTCGAGGACAACGGCGTGACCGATGCCAGGGTGGACACGATCTGGGACACGATCGCCGCGCACCTGTCCGGTTTCACCGATTCGCCGGCGTGGCGTCGCCGCAGGCCGCCGGAGACCTGGATCGCCGTGGACGGCATCGGTGTCGACGTCGGCGGCGCGCCGACGGACCTGCCACCCGGTTTCGCCGACCTGGTGCACGCCGCGTATCCGCGGCTGGGCGGCAGCCGCGCGCTCGGCGCGGTGGTGGAAACCCAAGCCCTGGCGAATCCGCGCAAGGCCCCGCCCAGCAGTCTGGCCGGTTCGATCCTGCGGCAGCGCCATCCGGAACTGCCGTCGCTGACCTGGGACGAGATCCTCGCGTCGAGCGGCTGGCGCGACTGATCGCCCCTATCAGGGCTGCTACGACGTCGGTCCGGGCGGCACGCCGGTTCCGGCCGTGGCCGCCGTAGGTCGCTGAAGAACGGACGCGGGGGTTGTGCGATGTGGCCGGAAATCTCGATATCGCGTCCGTATCTCTCGTCCGGGCGGTGTGTGCGCCGCCATACGCTCGAGCGCATGGACAGCCATTACGACGTGCTCGTCATCGGTTCCGGCTTCGGCGGCAGCGTTGCGGCGCTGCGCGCGACCGAGAAGGGATACCGGGTCGGCGTGCTCGAGGCGGGCAGGCGGTTCGCCGACGAGGAGTACGCGAAGAACTCCTGGCATCTGCGGGAGTACCTGTGGGCGCCGAAATTCGGCTGCTACGGCATCCAGCGGATGACCCTGCTCAACGACACGTTCATCATGAGCGGGTCGGGCGTCGGTGGTGGGTCGTTGGTGTACGCCAACACGTTGTACGAGCCGCCGGAGAAGTTCTACCGCGACAGGCAGTGGGCGCACATCACCGATTGGCGCGACGAGCTGGCACCCTACTATGACCAGGCCAAGCGCATGCTCGGCGTCACCCAGAACCCGGCGACCACGCCCACCGACCGGATCCTGCGCGAAGTCGCGCAGGACATGGGCATCGCCGACACCTATCGCCGTACTCCGGTGGGAGTGTTGTTCGCGGACAACGATTCCCGGCCCGGCCAGCAGGTGCCCGACCCGTTCTTCGGCGGCGTCGGGCCCGCACGCTCCACCTGTACCCACTGCGGCGAATGCATGACCGGCTGTCGGCACGGCGCGAAGAACACCTTGGTGAAGAACTACCTCTACCTGGCCGAGCAGGCCGGGGCGACAGTGCATCCGCTGACCACGGTGACCGACGTGCGACCGCGGCCGGAGGGCGGCTACGAAGTGCGGACCGAGCGCACCGGGCGGTGGCTGCGCAAGGGCGAGCGGACGTTCACCGCCGACCAGGTGATCTTCGCGGCCGCCGCACTCGGCACCCAGAAACTGCTGCATCGGTTGCGCGAGAACGGCTCCCTGCCGCGCGTCTCGCCACGGCTGGGACATCTGGCCCGCACCAACTCCGAAGCGGTGCTCGCCGCGCGCTCGCTGCGCAAGGACACCGACTTCACCAAGGGCGTCGCGATCACCTCGTCCGTCCACCCCAACGAGTACACCCACATCGAGCCGGTCCGCTACGGCAAGGGCAGCAACGCGATGAGCTTGCTGGCCACCGTGCTCGTGGACGGGCAGGAGGGCAAGGCCCGCTGGCGGCTCGGTGTGCGGGAGCTGATCGCGCACCGCCGCCATCTCATCCGGCTGCACAACCCGCGCCGGTGGTCCGAGCGCAGCATCGGCGTGCTCGTCATGCAGAACGTCGACAACTCGATCGTCACCTACACCAAGCGGGGCGTGTTCGGCAGGCGCATGACGACCAAGCCCGGCGACGGCGCCGCGCCGCCGACCTGGATTCCGGAGGGGCACGAGGTGGCCAGGCGGATCGCCGAGAAGATCGACGGCCTGCCGCAGGGCGGCTGGACCGAACTGCTGAACATCCCGATCACCGGCCATTTCATCGGCGGCTGCGCCATCGGCGACTCGGCCGAGACCGGCGTCGTCGACGCCTATCACCGGGTCTACGGATATCCCGGTCTGCACATCACCGACGGCTCGACCATCTCGGCCAACCTGGGCGTGAATCCATCGCTGACCATCACCGCCCAAGCCGAACGCGCGATGGCGTTGTGGCCGAACAAAGGCGAGGACGACCCGCGCCCGCCCCTCGGAACGGCCTACCGCAGGCTCGCGCCGATCGAACCGAAGAACCCGGCGGTCCCGGTCGCCGCGCCCGGCGCGTTGCGACTGCCGATCACCCCGGTCTGAGCGCGCGGAAAACCGGTCGCGCGTGGCGGGTCCGGCTGCCAGGATCGGCGCTGTGCCCGCCCATGTCGTCCTCGAACCGCTCGACGAAACGTTGCTCACCGATCTGCTGCGCACCGCGGTGGCCGACGCGCATCCCGGCGAGGTCATGCCGGTGGAAGCGCCGGACGCGAACTGGAATGCCGACCGGGAAGCGGATTTCCGAGCCTTCCACCGCGGCCGTGCGCTGGCGGACCCGCCCGTCGAGTCGACCTACGGCATCCGGGTGGACGGCGAGGTGGTCGGGGCGGCACGACTGTGCCGGGTGCCCGCCTCGGACGACGCCGCCGAGGCGGGAGTCTGGCTCGGCCGCTCCCGCCGAGGCACGGGCATCGGCACCGCCGTGTTCGCCGCATTGATCGAGCGGGCAACCGCCGAGGGCTACTCGAGGCTGTTCGTGCGCACGACGCCGGACAACATCCCCGTACTCCGCCTACTCGCCGCGCGCGGAATCGACTACGCCCTGCACGGCAACGAGGTCACCGCGTGGATTCGCTGCGGCTGAGGCCAATCCGCGCGAGTACGGAACGGACTGCCCTGCATCGTGTTCCAGAACGATTGCACTGGTGATCTTCCTGATAGCATGCCGCCTCCTCATGTCCTGTTGACAAGATGATCGTCAACCGCCGATCCCGTCCGAGCGAAGTGAAATCGAGCATGGCCGTGAGCTCGGCAAGCGCTGGAATGCCGCACAATCCGCAGTACCCCAGCAGTCCGATCACGACTACCGGTGAACAGCTGGGCCCCCGTCGAACAGCCTGCCCTACGAACCCCACCTGCCCGGCTCGCCCCGACGACGGAATGTGAGTGAAGCAAGACCGAGCATGCGCCGTCGGCGGCCTGGCGCGTATCTGAGGCGTGACAGCCTGAGCGGCACACCACGCGCAACCGGCTATTTCGACCGCGTGCGATGTCGCGCATCTGGCGCCGCCGCGCCCAGCCGACCTCGACCACGTCTTTCGAGCGAAGCGAGACCGAGCATCCGCCGTTCGCGGCCCGGCTCGCGTCCGAGCGGCCGCCGCGTCCGCGACGAAGTCGCCAGCGGCGGTCGCTCGGACGCGAGCCATGAGGGGGCCGCGAACACGCCGCGACGAAGTCGCGGCAAAATGATCCAGTGCGCATCTTCTTGGCCGGTGCGACCGGCGTTATCGGAGTCCGCTTGATCCCGCTGCTGATCGAGGCGGGGCACGAGGTCGCGGGGATGACCCGGTCGGCGGGCAAGGCCGATCCGTTGCGGGCGCTGGGGGCCGAGCCGGTGGTGTGCGATGTGTACGACGCCGACGCGCTGAGCGCCGCCGTGGTCGGGTTCGGGCCGGATCTCGTGATGCATCAGCTCACCGACCTGCCCGACGACGCGGCGCTGCTGCCGGAGCGGGCCGAGGCGAACGCGCGCATCCGTACCGAGGGCACCCGCAACCTGATCGCCGCCGCTCGGGCGGCCGGTGCGAAGCGTTTTCTCGCGCAGAGCATCGCGTGGGAGCCGCCGGCGGGCCGGGGAGCGGTGATCCAGGAGCACGAGGCGGCCGTCCTGGATTACGACGGCGTGGTGGTGAAGTACGGCCAGTTCTACGGGCCGGGCACCTACTACGAGACCGAATTGCCCGCGCACCCGCGTGTGCACGTCGACGACGCCGCGGAGCGCACCATTCCGTTGCTGGACGCCTCCAGTGGTGTGGTGATCGTCGCCGACGCGTCCTGACGCCGGTCAGGAGGCGCAGGGCCCGGTGTCCACCGGACGGTCGGAGTGCCAGCCGTGGTCGAGCCGGTCGATGATCTCCGGCAGGCTCGTGGCGAACCCGACGTTGCTGTTGTTCTCGTCGACGCCGAACACGATGCCGAGCACGCGGCCGTCGCGGTCGACCAGCGGCCCGCCGGAATTGCCGTGCTGGATCGAGCCGTCCAGGGTGTAGATCTCGCGTTCGGACACACCGGTGCGGTAGATGTCGCGCACCTGGCGGTCGGCCCGGCCGCGCACCCGCGTCGCGGACGCGGTGTAGGACCCGCCCCTGGGATAGCCGAGCGCGATCGCGTCGGCGCCGGGATCGGCGGGTTCGGGCGCGACGGTGAGGGCGGGCGCGGTGAGACCGGGGACGGCGAGCACCGCGATGTCCATGGTCGGATCGAACTGCACGACGATCGCGGTGAGCGGTCCCGCGGGGGCGTCGACGGAGACTTTGCTGGAACCGGCGACGACGTGCGCGTTGGTCAGCACGCGCTCCGGCGCGATGACGAAGCCGGAGCCGGACTGGCGCACGCCGCAGGTCGGCGCGAGATCCTGCACCCGGAGCACACTTTGACGCAGTGCCTCGAGCACCGGCCCCTCGGTGATGCCCGGATCGGGTGGCGCGAGCGGGCGGCCGAGTCCGGCGTCCACGATCGGTCCGGTGAGCACCTCCGACAGGCCGGACAGCCAGAACGGCGCGACGTCGTCGACGGTCCGCACGGTCGTCGAATCACGCACCACCGCGGCGGCTTCCAGCGGCGCGGCGAACAGCCACACCACGAGCGGAACCGCGAGCGCGTGGGCGAGGCATCCGAACGCGGCGTCGATGCGCTGGGCGAGGGGACCGGACACCGACGCACGCGCGGCGCGTCCGGCGCGGTGCCCGGCGACCGCGCCGAAGGCGACCAGTCCGAGGACCACCGTCAGCGCGAGCAGCAACCGCACCGCGCCGGGGGCGAGCCGACCCAGCGCCGTGGCCGAAAGCGCCGCGCCGAGAATCGCCCCCGCCAGCGCGCCCGCGAAACCGGGCAGTCCCACGATCGCGCCGCGGCGCCAGCCGAGCACCGCGGCCACCGCGACGGTGCCGAGCACGGCGAGATCCAGCCAGTTCGGCAAGGTCAACGCCACACTCCCGTCGCTGCTGATGGACAACGGCGACGGATTCGTCGTCGGCCGCCCCGTCGCCGTCCGGCTGTGTCACGGCCGACGAGTCGGCAACGGTCGAGCCGCTAATCTAATCAGCGATTCGAGCTGCGGCAACCATGTCGCGCTAGGCCGTGGGCTGGGTGGCCAGCGCCCGCCGGGCATACGCGCGCACGTCGGCGTCGGTGTCGTCGATCGCGGCGCGCAGCGCGTCGTGCGCCGCGGGCAGGTCCGGCCACGCCGACAACGACAGCACCGCCGCCTTGCGGACGTCGAGATGCGGATCGCCCAGTGCCGCGGCCAGGATCGGCACCGCGAGGTCGGGGTCGGCTCCCGCGAGCCCGCGCGCCGCGCCCACCCGGATCTGCCAGGCCGAGTGGCGCAGGGCGGCCGCCAGCGCGGTGATGTCGGCGTGCTCGGCGCCCAGCTGTGCGAACGCCGTCAGTGCCGCGGCGCGGACCAGCGGGTCCTGGTCGTCGGCGAGGCGACGGATCACCTCGGCTCCGCCGTCGCCGATGGCGGCCAAGCCTTGGGCGACCGCGATCCGCACTTCCCGGTTGCCGTCGGCGGCCAGGGTGGCGACGCCGTCGCGGTCGTTCAGCGAGACCAGCGCGCGGACCGCCTCGATGCGCACGCGATGGTCCTCGTCCGCCAGCGCGGCGCGGTAGTGCGCGGGCTCGCCCGCACGCAGGGCGCGCAACAGGTCGATCACCGTCGACCGCACGACGGGATCGGAGGAACCGAGCCGGTCGGAAAGTCCCGCCGCCGAGGGCAGGACCTCGACGAGTTCACGCAGGCTGGCGGCGGCGGCGCGCCGCACCGAGGCCGCGGCGTCGTCGAGCGCGTCGCCGAGGGCGGTCGCGAAGCCTTCCGGTGTGTGCTCGGTCAGCACCGAGATCGCCGCGGCCCGCACGCCCGCGTCGGGATCGGTCAGATAGGTGGACAGTTGCGCCACGGTGGGTTCGTCGAGCGCGAGCAGCGCGACGATCCGGGGTGACGGGGGAGAGGCGGGCTGCGACGGCGCACCGGAAGCGGTGCGATCGCGTTCAGCGTCGCCGCCGGTGTGCGGCGCACGGCCGACGACTTGGTGCGGCTGGTGCACCGGCACGGCTTCGACATCGGCCGAGGGCAGGTCGTCGAGTCCTGGCACCGGAACCAGGTACGGCGCCACCGGCCGCTTCAGGAACGCCATGGTTCCGTCCGGGTTCTTGCGCAGGTTGAGGTGGTATCGCCATTCGACATCGTCGCGTTCGGGTAGGTCGGCGCGCTCGTGGTAGAGGCCCCAACGGGATTCGGTCCTGATCAGTGAGCTGCGGGCGGCCATCTCGGCGCAGTCGCGGATGAACGACACCTCCACCGCGCGCATCAGCTCGTGCGGGGTGCGCGCGCCGATGCCGTCGACCTCCGCGCGCATCCGGTCGAAGGTCTCCACCGCGATGGCCAGTTTGGTCGCCGTCTTGGGCGGTGCGACATAGTCGTTCACGAAGCGCCGCAGCTTGTATTCCACCTGCGGTTGCGGCGGCCCGTCCGGCTGGCGCAGCGGCCGGTAGATCAGCTCGTGGGCGGCGGCCAGCTGGTCCTCGGGCAGCTCGGCGGGCGCGGCGACCTCGTCCAGGGTGGACGCGGCGTGCGCGCCGGCCAGATCACCGAAGACGAACGCGCCGATCATGTAGTTGTGCGGCACGCACGCCAGATCGCCCGCCGCGTACAAGCCCGGCACCGTGGTGCGCGCGTGCTCGTCGACCCACACCCCGGAGGCGGAATGCCCACTGCACAAACCGATTTCGGAGATGTGCATCTCGACGTCGTGGGTGCGGTAGTCGTGGCCGCGGTTGGCGTGGAAGGTGCCGCGGGTGGGGCGCTCGGTGGTGTGCAGGATGCCTTCGAGCGTGCTGAGCGTCTCGTCGGGCAGGTGCGACACCTTGAGGTAGATGGGCCCGCGCGCGGACTCGATCTCCCGCTTGACCTCGGCCATCATCTGGCCCGACCAGTAGTCGGAGTCGACGAAGCGTTCGCCTTCGGCGTTGACCTGGTAGCCGCCGAACGGATTGGCGACGTAGGCGCAGGCCGGACCGTTGTAATCCTTGATCAGCGGGTTGATCTGGAAGCATTCGATGCCGCTGAGTTCGGCTCCGGCGTGGTAGGCCATCGAGTAGCCGTCGCCCGCGTTCGTCGGGTTCTCGTAGGTGCCGTACAGGTATCCGCTGGCGGGCAGCCCCAGCCTGCCGCACGGACCGGTGGCCAGGACGACCGCCTTCGCGCCGACGGCCACGAATTCGCCGGTGCGGGTGTGCAGGGCGGCGGCGCCGACGGCGCGTCCGTTGTCGGTGAGCACGCGCACCGGCATGAGCCGGTTCTCGATGCGGATCTTCTCGCGCATCTTGCGCTGGCGCAGCACCCGGTACAGCGCCTTCTTGACGTCCTTGCCTTCCGGCATCGGCAGCACGTACGAGCCCGACCGGTGCACCCGGCGCACGGCGTACTCGCCGTACTCGTCCTTCTCGAACTTCACGCCGTAGCGTTCCAGCCGTTGCACCATGGCGAAGCCGCGCGTGGCGGTCTGGTACACGGTGCGCTGATTCACGATGCCGTCGTTGGCGCGGGTGATCTCGGCGACGTAGTCTTCCGGTTCGGCCTTGCCCGGGATGACGGCGTTGTTCACACCGTCCATGCCCATCGCCAGGGCGCCGGAGTGGCGCACGTGCGCCTTCTCCAGCAGCAGCACGTTCGCGCCCTGCTCGGCGGCGGTGAGCGCGGCCATCGTGCCCGCCGTGCCGCCGCCGATGACGAGCACGTCGCAGTCCAGCCGAATCCGTTCCGACAGCGGCGGAATGTTCACAGTTTCTCCAGGATCTCGGCCTTCGTCGCGGCCCGGTCGATCGCTTCCCGCGGACTGGCCACCGGCACCAGCGCCCGCAGCGTGCCGCCGCCCAGCACGGCGATGCGGTCGCCGAGCAGCAGGGCCTCGTCGAGGTCGTGGGTGACGAAGACGATGGTGGTGGGATGGGCGCGCCAGGTCTGGATCAGCAGGCGCTGCATGGTTTCCCTGGTCTGGGTGTCCAGGGCGCCGAACGGCTCGTCCATCAGCACGGCGCGCGGCGCGGCGGCCAGGCTGCGCGCGAGCTGGACGCGCTGGCGCATGCCGCCGGACAGATCGCGCGGCAGATAGTCGGCGTAGCCGGTGAGCCCGACCTCGTCCACCCAGTGCAGCGCGGTGGCGCGCCGCTGGGCGCGCGGGGTGCCGCGCAGGCGCAGGGCGAGTTCGATGTTCTGCCGCACGGTGCGCCACGGCAGCAGCGCGTCGTCCTGGAACACGAGGGCGCGGTCGGCCGCCGGTCCGGTGACGTGGTCGCCGTCGGCCAGGACGGCTCCGCCCTCGGGGGCGCGCAGTCCGGCGATCGCGCGCAGCAACGTGGACTTGCCGCACCCGGATTTGCCGACCACGACGAGGATTTCGCCGGGCGCGATCGCCAAGTCCAATCCGTCGAGCACGGGCGCGCCGCCATAGGCGATGCGAACACCGCTGAGGCTCAACGTCATTCCGGTCGACGCCGGTGCGTCGATCACTGTGGTCATGCTTCGACCTCCCTGGGCAGCCAGCGGGTGATGCGGCGGCCGGCCAGTTCGACCAGCCCCGATGTCGCGAAACCGAGGACGCCGATGGTGATCATGCCGACGAACACCGCCGGGTAGTCCACGATGGTGTAGGCCTGCCAGGTGCGGTAGCCGACACCGAGACGCCCGGAGATCATCTCCGCGGAGATGAGGCAGATCCACGCCACGCCGACGCCGACGGACAGTCCGCTGAAGACGCCGGGCAGGATGCCGGGGAACACCACGCGGGTGAGCACGTCCAGCCGGGACGCGCCCAGCGTGCGGATCGCGTCCTCCCAGATCGTCGGCAGCGCGCGCACCGCGTGCCTGGTGCTGACCAGCACCGGGAACAGCGACGCGGTGAAGGTGATGAACACGATGCCGGATTCGTCGCTGGGGAACAGCAGGATCGCGACCGGCACCAGGGCGATGGCCGGGATCGGGCGAACCAGTTCGGCCAGCGGGCCGAAGGTGTCGGCGAGCAGTCGCGACCGGCCGAGTCCGATGCCGGCGATCACGCCGATGACCGCGGCCAGCCCGAAGCCGGTGACGATCCGGATCAGCGACTGCGCGATGTCCAGGTAGTACTGGTCGGAGCGCAATTGCGTGCCGAATTCGGCGACGATCTCGGTGACGGTCGGCAGGGTGTCGAAACGCAGGCCCGCCGCCCGCACGTTGTTGACCGTGAGCAGCTGCCACAGTCCGACCGCGGCGGCGACCGAGCCCACCCGCAGCAGGCGCGAGCGCCAAGCCGATCGCGACGCCGGCGTGGCCGCCGATCGGGTGGCGGCGGGTTCGGCCGCGGCCCGCACCGCCGGTGCGGCGAGTTCGCTGGTCATCCGCGTACTTCCGTGACGGCCTGGTCGTAGGTGACCGGCGTGGCGGATGGATGCGCCTGGCGGTAGCGCTGCGCGGCGGCGGTGGTGGTGAAGGGCAGGTAGGCGGCGCCGTCGCGCAGCCAGATCGACTTGTCGGCGAACCAGCGCGTGCCGAGTTCGGCATCGGGGACGTAGGCGGCGCGGATCGTGCGGCCCTGCGCTTTCGCGGCCTGGACCGCGCGCAGCAGGCAGGTCGGGTCGGCGGCCGGTTGCGGCTTCGCCGCGCCGTCCACCCACAGTTCGCCGGCCAGCGCGGGGTTCTCCGCCACTGTGCCGCAGACGGGATCGGCGCCGGTGACCCGGGTCGGGTTGGCGGTGGCGGCCAGGTCGCGGTCGTAGTCGCCGCGTCCGGTCTCCGCGTACGCCTTGCGCAGCGGCCCGTCGTCGACGAACCGATCGATGTCCAGGTCGGCGAAGTCGCCGATCGACTTCAGGTAGGCCACATCGCCTTTGAGCGCGTTGATCAGGCTCGGCTTGAGCGTGGTGTCGAAACTCGTTCCGCCGGGACCGTTGTAGAGATACACCACTTCCTGCGGCAGTCCGGAACCGTCGGCGACGATCTTCGCGGCCTCGAACGGCTTCTGCTGAAGGAACTGGGTGGCGTCCAGCTGTGCGGCAAGGAACGCCTGGAGCACCTCAGGGTGATCGGCGGCGTACGCGCGCCGCGCCACCACGCCGTGGAAGGTCGGCACGCCGAGTTCGGCGCCGTCGTAGAGCAGCTTGGCCTTGTTCTGGAAGACGACAAGACCGGGCCACGCGACGAACTGCGACAGCGCGCCCACCTGGCGGGATTCCAGCGCGGTCGCCCCGACCTGCGGTTGCTGGTTGAGCACCTCCACGCCCTTGGCCGGATCGATGCCCGCCCGCGACAGCGCCTGCACCAGGGTGCCGTGCCCGGCCGAGCCGACGCTGGCCGAGATCTTCTGCCCGGCCAGGTCGGCGATGCCGGTGGCGGCCGAGTCGTTCGGCACCACGACCATGTTCAGCGCGCCCTTGGGGTTGTACCCGGTGACCGACACCAGTTCGGTGCGCGCGCGCTCGTTGACCTGGGTGCGGGAGCCGTTGATCAGCAGCGGGTAGTCACCCATGGAGCCGATGTCGATCTTCTCGGCCACCATCTGCGCGGTGATCGGCGCGCCGGTGTCGTAGTCCTGCCACTCGACCTGATATTTCGCCCCGCCGCTGTCGGTGATCTTCTGTAGCCGCTGCTCCAGGTAGCCCTGCGCGCGCAGCAAGGTGCCCGCGGTGACGGTGTTGATGGTCTTGGACTGGTAGCCGACGACCACCTTGACGGTGCCCGCGGGCGTGTCGCCGGACTGCTCCAGCGAGCACCCGGTCAGCGCGAGCGCGGCGGCGAGCAGGACGGGGGCGAGTTTCACTTTCATCGGTCTTCCAGATCAGCGGAGCAGGTAGGGCATGTTGACGGTGACGGCGCCGGTGGGGCAGCGGGCCGCGCAGGGACCGCAGTACCAGCACTCGTCCACGTGCATGAAGGCCTTGCCGTTCTCGGGGTTGATGGCCAGCGAGTCGAGGGGGCAGATCTCGACGCACAGCGTGCAGCCCTGGATGCACAGCGACTCGTCGATGGTGACGGGGATGTCGGCGCGCTGGTTGACGAGTGCCATCTAGAGGACCTTCCATTCGGGGGTGCTGCGGGTCAGGCTGCCGCGCATGGTGATGCGGTCGCCGCGCATGCGGATGTACTCCAGGTCGACCGGGCGGCCGTCGTCGAGCCGGGTCAGTCGTTCCAGCATCAGCAGCGGCGCGCCGCCGGGGACGTCGAGGGTGGATGCGGTGTGCGGGTCGGCGGGCACCGCCTCCAGGGCCAGGTCGGCCGAGCCGAGCGAGTGGCCGCTGATGCGTTCCAGCAGCACGAAGACGTCGGTGTGCTCGAGGTCGTGGCCGAGGATTTCGGTGCCGATGTCGGGCACGAGGTAGGTGAGGTCGAGACTCAGGGGCAGGTCCGCCAGGTAGCGCAGGCGCTCCAGGTAGACCACGCGCTCGCCCGGCGCGAGACCGAGCCTGCGGGCGACGGCGGGCGGTGCGGCGACGTGCATCGCCGCGCGCACCTCGTTGCGCACGGTGCCGTGGCCCTTGAAGGTCTCCTGCAACCCGAGCAGCGCGTCGAGCCCGTGGTCGTACTTGCGGGTGGCCACCCGGGTGCCCACTTTGGGCGCCCGGTCGATCAGGCCCTCGTCCTTCAACAGCGCCAGCGCGTCGCGGACGGTGTTGCGGGAGGCGCCGTACTCGGCGGCGAGTTCCTGTTCGCTCGGCAGGGTGTTCTCGAACGCGCCCGCGTGCAACTGGTGACGCAAGATGTCGGCCACCCGCCGCGCCTGATCGGCGCGCAACTGCCGCACCGGCGTGGGTTCCGCTGCCACCGCCTCCGCCTTTCTGTCGCTGACCTGCACGAATAGCGACGATAGTGCGGTCGGGGCCGCGTGAGTTCCCGCGTCATCGCCCAGGAGAAATCAAGGGATGTTATTGCGCCGGGTGCCCCGCGTCCCGACCTGGCGATATGTCCGGCGCTCCGGCCATTACGCCACGTCGGGCGCCATCGGTCGAATTCCGATCACAGCGATTCGAAAGTGGGGTCGCGCGGGCCGGGGCGCGCGGATCTACGGTCGCGGGCCGTACGTATTGAGGAACAGCACCGGTCCGGCGCCGAACACGCCCGTGTGGTCGAGAGCTCGCAACGCGGCGAGCGCTTTGGCGGTGTAGACCGTCTCCAGGCGCAGTCCGGCCTGTTCGGCGTGCTGTGCGGCGTCCAGGGCGGCGGGCGTGGGGTGGCCGTAGCCGGGGCCGAGCCACTCGGTGGTCATCGTGACGTCCTCCGGGCGGAGTCCGGTCGGGGCGAAGCGTGCTCCTCGGGCGCGGAGCAGGCGCTCGGTGCGCTCTGCCAGCCGGACGATGCGCTTCGCGTCGAGGGGCAGCGTGTCGTTGACGACGACTCCGACGACGCGCGTGCGCAATCCGGCCAAGCGCAGACCGAGGGCGAGGCCCGCGGCGGTGCCGCCGGATCCGACGGCGGTGACGACGTGGCCCGGCTCGGGCAGCACACCGGCGGCGATCTGGGCCGCGAGTTCGCATGCCGTCTCGACGTAGCCCAAGGCGCCGATCGGCGACGACCCGCCCGCGGGCAGGAAGTACGGACGCCTGCCGCCCCGCATCCGGCGCAGATACAACCACGGCGCCGTCAGGATCGTGCGGGGTTTGCTGTGGGTGAAATGCAAAGTGGCGCCGGAATTCTCCAGCCGCCGCAGTTGCGCGCGCACATGGTCGTCGACCGGCTGGTCCACCAACGCGAGTTCGGTGTCGATGCCCTGGGCACGGCCGTACAGGGCGGTGGCGAGCCCCCAATTGGTCCCGGTGCCGCCCACCGTCAGGATGGTCCGCGCACCGCGCCGCCGTGCCTCCGGCAGCAGCCATTCCAGCTTGCGGACCTTGTTGCCACCCCAGCCGCCGTCGCCGTAGCTGCTTTCGTCCTTGCACCACACCTGGGCCGTGGTGCCGAGGTCGTAGCGGCGGACGGGCGTCGGAGCCGTGCCGAGGCGCACGAACGGCAAGGTGCCGGCGAGCTCCGGGAAACGCTCGTGCAGCAGCGGCCCGCTCATGGCGTGATCGCGTCGGGGATGCCCAGCAGCGCCGCTTGGACCTCGTGCAGCCGGTCGACGTCACCGCGAATGCCGGCGACGTTGTCGTTGTACAGGAACGCCTCGCCGAGCCGGACCAGCGCGTAGGCCAGCAGCGCTGGTTCCAGCGGCGGATCGTATCCGTCCTCTTCGGCGGCGCGCGCGATCAGCTCTTGGACGGTGCCGACGACCAGCGGCTGGACCGGCCCGTCGCTCGCGGTGAGGATGCGCAGGCCCGACAGCGGCTCGTTCTCGAAGTAGCGCCGGAACGGTTCGTTGTCGGTCATCCAGCGGTTGACCCGGTACAGCACGTCCAGGATGCGCCGCGCTCCGGTGGAGCGGCGGCGGGCGTCGGCGCGGGTGAGCAGTGCTTCGAACTCCCCGGCCAGTACGGCACCGAGCACTCCGTCGCGGGAGCCGAACCAGCGGTAGACCGAGGCGCGGCTGAGTCCGAGCTGTCCGGCGATCGCCTGGATGTCCACGCGTTCTCCGGCCAGAAACGCCCGGCGGGCGTGCTCGATGACCTGTTCCCTGGTCGCGGAGGCCGGGCGGCCGGGAGGTCGGGTGGTCCGCTGACTGGAATCGATCACCGCGGAATGGTACATCTTCTAGAACATGTATCGAAACGCGGCGTCGTCAGAACCAGGCGTCGCGCATCTGCAAGGTGGTGGTGTCCAGGCTGGCGAGCAGATCCAACGCCGGTGCGGTCTTGGGCAATTCGAAACGATAGAAGAACCGGGCCGCGTGCCGCTTGCCATCATAGAAATCGCCGGGCCGATCCGCGGCGGCGAGGAACTGTTCCAGCCAGATCCAGGCCAGCACGGTGTGCCCGAACGCTTCCAGGTACACCGAGCTGTTGGCCAGCGCGGCTTCGATGTCGCCGGAGGCGAACAGCCCCGCGGTCACCTCGACCAGCCGCCGCCACACCGCGTCCAGCCGCGTGGCGAGTTCGGCCGCCTCGCCGCCCGCGGCGCGCGCGGACGCGATGGTCGCGTCCACCCGGGACCCGAGGGCGAGCAGGCTGGCGCCGCCCTGCTGGGTCACCTTGCGTCCCAGCAGATCCAGGCCCTGGATGCCGTGCGTGCCCTCGTGGATCGGGTTGAGCCGATTGTCCCGGTAGTGCTGCTCGACGTTGTACTCGCGGGTGTACCCGTAGCCGCCGAGCACCTGGATGGCGAGGCTGTTGGCCTCGAGGCACCACTGCGAGGGCCAGCTCTTGGCGATCGGGGTCAGGATGTCGAGCAGCAGGGTGACCGCGCGGCGGTCGTCGTCGGATTCGGCGGTGCGCTGCTCGTCGACCAACCGCGCGCAGTAGAGCACCAGCGCCAGCGCGCCTTCGACGTAGGACTTCTGGGCCAGCAGCATCCGTTTGACGTCGGCGTGCTCGATGATCGGGCGCTGCGGCGCGGACGGGTCGGCGGGGAGCTTGGCCCGGCCCTGGGTGCGCGTGCGGGCGTAGTCGAGCGACTCCAGATATCCGGTGTAGCCGAGGGCGGTGGCGACCAAGCCGACGCCGATGCGCGCCTCGTTCATCATGTGGAACATGTAGGTCAGTCCGCGATGCGCCTCGCCGACCAGGTAGCCGACCGCGCCGGGCGCGCCACCCGGCGTCCAGCGGCCCTCGCCGAAATTCAGCACGGTGTTGACCGTGCCGCGGTAACCCATCTTGTGATTGAGCCCGGCCAGCGCGACATCGTTGCGCTCCCCGATCGCGCCGTCGTCGCCGACCAGGAACCGGGGCACCACGAACAGTGAGATGCCCTTGGTGCCCGCGGGGCCGCCCGGGATCTTGGCCAGCACCAGATGCACGATGTTCTCGCCGAGTTCGTGATCGCCGCCGGAGATCCACATCTTGGTGCCGAACAGGCGATACGTGCCGTCGTCCTGCGGCTCGGCCCGGGTGACGATGTCGGCGAGCGAGGAACCGGCCTGCGGCTCCGACAGGCACATGGTGCCGAAGAAGCGGCCCGCGAGCATGGGCTCGACGAACTTCTCGACGTGTTCGGGGCCGTGGGCGATGAGGAGATTGGCGTTGGCCACGGTGAGGAACGGGTAGCCCGCGGTGCCCGGGTTGGCCGCCTGGAACCAGGCGTAGCTCGCCTGCGCGACGGACGCGGGCAGCTGGGCGCCGCCGAGTTCGTAATCCATCGCGGCCGAGGGCAATCCGGCCTTGGCGAAGGCTGCCAGCGCCTGGCCGACCTCCGGGATGATGGTCACGCGCTCGCCGTCGAAGGTGGGTTCGTTGGCGTCGTTGAGCTTGTTGTGCGGCGCGAAGTACTTGGTGGCCAGCTGCTCGCTGAGCTCGAGCACGGCGTCGAAGGTCTCCCGCGAGTGCTCGGCGTACCGCTCGCGTTTGGTGAGCGCCTCCACGTCCAGCCATTCGTAGAGCAGGAACTCGAGATCGCGCCGGGACAGCAAGGTCGACCGCATCAGCCAGTCCTTTCGAGACATGTTCGACGTACTGTATCTTACGGGTCGGTGGGCGGGTGTGGGCATCGCGGTGGTCGTCATCCGGAGCCGAGCAATCCGCGTTCTCGCGCGATCGCGGCCGCCTCGGTTCTGCTGGACGCTCCGAGCTTGGTGAGGATCCGCGAGACGTGCACACCCGCGGTGTTGGCGCTGATGAACAACTCGGCCGCGATCTGCCGGTTGCTCGCGCCCGTGGCCACCAGGCGCAGCACGTCGAGTTCGCGCGGGGTCAGGCCCGAGGCGCTCGCTGACCGGGCAGGCGCGGGCCGGTTCCCGGCTTCGGCCAGGTCGATCCCGGCGCGGTGGGCCAGCTGTCTGGCTTGCTCGGCGAGTGGCGCCGCCGCCAACTCGTCCGCCAGCCCGAGGGCCGCCCGCAGTGCGTCGCGTGCCGCCGCGCGATCACCCGCGGCCAATTCCGCGCGCCCGGATTCGAGCAGGCCGCGCGCCAGCTCGTACGGCCGACCCAGGGCTCGCCAAGAGGAAGCCGCCGCGGCCCAGTCGGCGGGACGGCCGCTGCGCACCGCGTGGCAGGAATTCCGGTACGCGGCGTCGACCGCGGTGGTCACCGGCAGCCTGACGACAGCGGAGTCGAGAACCATTGGCGCGCAGCGGGTCCGGGCGATGGCCTCGGCCAGTGCCCATGCCTCGTGGGGGTGCGCGACCAGATCGTCCGCGGTCAGCGTCGCGGCGCCGATCTCGGCGGCGCGCTGCGGATTGCCCGCCGCGTGCGCTATCTCGGTCTGCACGGTGTGCAGCTGGATCTGATATTGCCTGGCCCAGCGCCGATTCCCGAGCAAGGGTTGCGCGGTCGCCGCGCTCGCCGCCGCGGCCTGGCCGTCCCCACGCGCCAGCATGATCCGCGCGTGACACAGCAGCAGCGCGGCGGTGCTCAACGGGGGCAACTGCTCGGTGAGCGATTCGTCGATCAGATCCAACGCCTCGTTCCAGCGGCCCAGCGCTGTGAGCGCCTGCGCCCACTTGACCAGCAGGATCGGCGCGGCCTCGGCGAATCGGTAACTCTCGTGCGCGGCGCGCAGCCCCTGCTGGATCGCCGTGATGGCCGCTTCGTCGGCGCCTGCCGAGACCAGCAGCGCCGTCTCCCACAGCACCACGGTCAGCAAGGTGCCCGGATCTCCCGCGGCCTCAGCGGCGGCATGCGCCCGCTCGAAATGGGTCATGGCGGCGTCGGGACGGTTCGCGGTGGCCAGCCCGAGATAGGCGTGGGCACGCGCGGCCAGCGACGCGGCGCTCCGGTCTTCGCGCGGGTCGCTCGAACGCCGCCGGTGCCTCGCGGCGTCCGTGTCCTCCCCTTCGACGCCCCTGCCCGGGTCCGTTGCGACCGCGCCCGGCGAGCGGAGCGCCGATGCCATGACCGGCGAGGTGTCGTCGACGGTCGGTTCACCACGTAACTGTTCGGCCACTTCGACGGCGGCGCGGGCGTCGTTCTCGGCCGCCGTCGCGCCGCTGAACACCCGCACCGCGGCGAGTTCGGCGAGGATTTCACCGCGCAGCAGGGTCGGCCGGTCCGAAGGAAGATAGGTCAGCGCCGCGAGCAGGTCGTCTTCGCCGCCGCCGCTGCTCTGATTGCGCAGTCCGGCGCGGTAGTAATGCAGGCGCGCGGCACGCTCCGGGTCGGTCCCCGCATCGATGGCGGCCAGCGCCTCGTCGGCCGCTGCGATCCCGCGCTCGACGACGCCGCCGCGATGACACGCGGCCACGAGCGCTGCCAAGACGTCGAGCCGATCGGCGTCCACCCGTCGCGCCGCATCCGGTACGCGATCCCACAAATCGAGCACCCGGTCCAGGTGGCGCACCTGATCGCGATGCGCGCTCACCCTCTCCGCCTCCGCCGCGGCGTCCCACGCGGCTTCGAATGCCAGCGGCAGCTCTCCGGCGGCATACGCGTGGTAGGCCAGTTCGGCGGCCGGGCATCGGTCCGCGCCCGGCTTCCTTCGCCGGGTAGCCAAGGCTTGGGAAAGTCTGCTGTGCAGCGCTTTTCGCTCCGCCGGTAGGAGGTGTTCGTAGACGGCGTCGCGGATGAGAACGTGCCGGAACTGGTAGCCGGTGTCGGTGGAAACCAGGAGCCGCTGGTCGACCAGCTGACGCAGTGCTGTGGCGAGCGCGCCCTCGGGGAGGTCGGAGGCGGCCGCCAGCAGGGTGTGCCGGACCGGTGACCCGGCCACCGCCGCGAGCCGCAGCACCGACGCGGCCTGATCGGGCAGGTCGGACAGGTGATCGAGCAACAGCTCCGACAGCTCGGCGGGCGTGTCCTCCGGTGCGGGATCGAGTGCCTCGACGTACAGCGGAATTCCCCTGCTGCGTTCGAAGATCCGCCCGATGGTCCCTGGCTCGGGCTCCCTGCCGCGCAGCGCGGCCAATTGCCTGCCGACCTCGTGCCTGGTCAGCGGTGCTGGATGCAGCAGGCGGACACTCGGGTCCCGGCGCAGGCTCGCGATCAGCTTGCGTAACGGCTCGGAATCGGCAGGCCGGTGGGTGCCGACCAAGAACAGATCGCCTTCGGCGATGTTGGCCACCAGGAAGGCGAGCAATTCCAGGCTGGCGTCGTCGGCCCAGTGCAAGTCTTCCAGCACCACCACCAGCGGTTTGGTCATCGAGAACTGTTCCAGCACGGTGAGGATCTCGCCGAACAACCGGATCCTGTCGGTGTCGGCCTCCGCCGCGCCCGACCGCGCCGCCAGTTCCGGAAGCCAGCGCGCCAGCGCCGGTCGCACTGGGAGCAGCGTCGCGAGCGCCTCCACGCCCTGGTCACGCAGCAGTGTGCGCATGACCGCGACGAACGGCGTGAACGGCACCCCTTTCGCGCCGAATTCCGGGCACCTTCCGTACGCCACTACCGTACGAGTCCCGAGCCGCGTCCGGAACTCCGCGACCAACCGCGACTTGCCGAGACCCGCCTCACCCCCGACCAGCACGGTATGCACCGCCGGGTCCCGATAGGCATCCTGCAACGCCGCGAGCTCAGCGGCCCGCCCCACAAACGCGCCGCACACCGGAAGGCTGACCACGGCGCGATCATGCCCGCACCGCGCGCTCGACGCCAGTTCGCGAGTGGCACACCATCGCGAGGGCTTCTCGGCCGATGCCGCAGTGGTGTGCCACTCGCGAACTCGAGACGGGGGCGGCCTCGGCGCGACCAGCGCGCCGCCGGGTTCGTGGCCGATAGTGGTACGGCCCGGGTTCGGCGTTACTCGTCGGTGGGCTGGGCGAGTGCGGAAATAGTGATTTCTCGTGATTCGGCGGCCACCTCGTTACGCGAAGTATCAATGGCATGACGAACACCGAGATCCGCCCCTTCCGTATCGACATTCCGCAGGCCGACCTGGACGAGCTTCGGCTGCGGCTGGCACGCACCCGTTGGATCGATGAGCTGCCCGGCGCCGACTGGGAGCGCGGTGTGCCAACGGGGTACCTGAAGGAGCTGGCCGGGTACTGGGCCGAGAAATTCGACTGGCGTGCGGCCGAGGCGGAGCTTAACGCCTACCCGCAGTTCACCACCACCATCGACGGCCAGAACGTGCATTTCCTGCACGTGCGCTCGGCGCGGGAGGACGCAACACCGTTGCTGTTGCTGCACGGCTGGCCCAGTTCGGTGGCCGACTTCCGCGACGTGATCGGCCCGCTCACCGACCCGGACTCGGACGCGCCCGCGTTCCACCTGGTCATTCCGTCGCTGCCCGGCCACGGTTTCTCCGGCCCGCTCACCGAGACGGGCTGGAACGACGGCCGGATCGCGGCGGCGCTCGCCGGACTCATGGCTCGCCTCGGCTACGACCGCTACGGTGTGCAGGGAGGCGACCACGGCGCGTTCATCGCTCCGGCCCTGGCGCGGATCGACACCGACCACGTGCTCGGCGTGCACGTCAACGCACTGGTCACCTTCCCGACCGGCGACCCCGCCGATCTGGCCGCACTCACCGACGCGGAAAAGGCGCGGCTCGCCGCGATGAAGAAATTCCAGGACGACGGCTCGGCCTACATGAACCTGCAAGGTTCCCGCCCCGACACCATCGCCCAGTTGCTCGCCGACTCCCCGGCCGGGCTGCTCGGCTGGATCGTCGAGAAATACCGCGAGTGGACCGACAGCGCCAACGACCTGCCCGAACAAGCCGTCGACATCGACCGCCTGCTCACCACCGTGAGCATCTACTGGCTCACCGACACCGCCCGCAGCGTCGCGAACCTGTACTACGAACGCTTCCACGACGCCACCATGTTCGCCCCGAAACCGAAGGGCACCGTGCCCACCGGCGTCGCGGTCTTCAAGGACGGCGACTACGCCATCCGCCGCTTCGCCGAACGCACCCACAACATCACCCACTGGTCGGAGTTCTACTCCGGCGGGCATTTCCCCGCACTCGAGGTGCCGGAGCTGCTGATCGGCGACATCCGCGAGTTCTTCCGGTCGCTCGGCTGATTCGGTATGGCGAGGGGTAGGCGGCGGGTCGTTGCCTACCTTTCGATTCCACGGTCGCTGCTCATCGTGGCAACTCGTCGGACGCAGCTCGTGCGCACGGGCCAGACAGATGCGGAACGTGGTGGCCTCAAACGCGAATACGTCAGCCGCGATCGATCCCGCACCAAGCGGCGAAACCCCGCACACTCTCGTTGCTGCGTGCGTCGTCACGTGCGAGGACGCGGATGGTCTCGTGAACCATGGGGTGGTAGCGGGTCTGCGTCGGCGCGATCTCCTTGGCTTTGCGCAAGGAGGTAAGGGCTTTCGTCCGATCGCCGTGGAGCAGGAATCCGCGGGCCAGGTCGATGTAATGGTGGCCCGCGCGCTCCCGGGGCGTCGTGGCCGGGAGACGCACGTGCTCGGCGCGTTTCACCGCCTCGGTGCCATCCATCATCTCGACGGCCAGCCCGACCGACCAGATGCCGACATTCGTGACGCCGAAGCAGAGCCGGTAGTCGTCCCGGTCGCCACCGAGGCGGCGGGCAGTTTCTCGCGCTTCGGCGAGGTGTTCGTCGGCTACATCGCGCCGCCCCGCGCGAGCCGCGGCGAGACCGGATTTCAGGTGCAGATTGCCCCACATGCTGAGGACAGTCGGATCGTTGCCGCTGATCTCGGATTCGATGGTGGTGCGGCTGGATTCGAGAAAGCGCAGGGCGGTCGACCATTCGGCCGTGCAGATCAGCTCGCCCGCACGCTGATAATCGCCCGCGAGGACGGCCAGTTGATCACCGGATTGCGCGGCTGCCCATTCGTACCGCTCGACGCACAGCGAGGAAAGGTCGATGTAGCCGAGTTTGTACACGAGTTGCCCGGTCGCGGCGAACACTTCGGCGAGGAGCCCGAAGAGGCGCTCGCGCTTCGCTCCGCTCGCGTTGTGCCATGCGACGCGGAGGTCCGCGAGCAGGCCGGGTAGGAGCGTGCCGAGATCGCCGAGGTTGACCGAGTGACGCATCGCGGACGCCCTCGCGACGTCAGCGGCGAGTTCGCGTTCGGGCCGTGCGTTCATCGCGCCGTCCGGCTCGATCTTGTAAGCGGCCAGTTCACGGCGGATCTCGGGTACCCCGGCATGCACTTGCTGTTCGTCGCGAGTCTGGCGTGGGTAGGGCTGCTCTAGGAGGTCGGCGAGGTTCACCCGCAGCGCGCGGGCGCAGGCCGCGACGAAAGCCGGAGACGCGGGCGCGCGGCCGCGTTCGACCTTGCGGACCAGGCTCGCCGAGAAGTTCGCTTCCCGCGCGAGTCTCTCCTGGCTACATCCCGCTAGCTTCCTTGCGACACGTACTTTGTCGCCGACACCGGACTCCTGGGTCATCGTCATCACGGATTCCATTCCACAGACTTCCTTATCCCCAGGGTGACAAATCTTTTGCCGATTCGCTGTCTTGTTCGTCGGTCACAGTTTGTTCCGGCCTCGGCGCCGGGTGAGCACATCCCTTGTCTCAGCTCTGATCGCGTTCCCAGGGGCCAAGGGATCCCCGGCGCCGGGTGCCACACCACATCGACGGATAAGGGGTGGACATGGTGGAAATCGCGCTGGGCTATATCCGGCTGGATCAGTCCGGCAAGGACCACGTCGAGGAGGAGCGCGCGATTCGGGCGCTAGCCGAACGAAAGGGCTATCCTGAGCCGGAAGTGCTGGTCGTGGATCGCGATGCGCTGATGCCGACGCTGCTGCTCGTACAGGCGATCCGCCGGGTAGGCGCTTCGGCCGTCATCGCTCCGACTCGGGAGCACATCTGGACTGCCAGGCGCGGCCTCACGGAGCAGGTGGCGCTGATTGTCGTTGCGCCCGAACAAATGTGGGAGCGCGGGCACCGGTGGCCGCCGTTCGGATCGTCGGGGAGCGGGGTGGGCGTTTGATGTCCGGCTGGTCCGAGTTCGGCGTAGCCCTGATGGTGGGGGCGGCTGCGGTCACGGTGCTGCTGACGGTCTTCTTGGCGGCGAGCCGATGGTGGCGGAAGCCGTTGCGTGGTCCGAGCGTCTATCACATCGCCGAACGCGTGGGCCATGAGCAACTGTGCCTGCTGGGCTGGCCGCCATTGGGCTGGCCTGCGGTAGAGCCGAGAGACGGCCCGGAATTCGCTCCCGGCGATGCGCACGCGCTCATGCAGGTGCATTTGGAATGCGATGCCAACGAATGCTCGTGGAAATGCGCGGCGGTCGAGGCTCTACGGCTCACGGGCCGGATGCGCCCTTCCAAGTATCCGCGCCGACCAGACCACCATTGACCTCATGCTGCCCGAGGCAGGGCTGGACTGCGGTATGGCTCGAGGCGACGGTGGTAGACGTCAGTCCGAGCCCATCACACCGCCCGCGCCCGATACGTTCTTGTGAGCCCACTGATCAGTCGACGTGGTGCGTTGAAGGCCGCGTCGAAGCTGCCCGCGTTGCTGGTCCCGGTTCGGTTGTCCAGTCCGCAACTAGCCGCCGGAGACGATGGCGGCAAGGTTGGCGAGCTCGTTCTCCCGTCCCTGGGTGAGGCGCTGAGTCCAGACGTCGTCGTGCATGGCGTCGACGGTCATGACCACGCGGACGCCCGCGTCGGTCGGCTCGAGCTCGACGGTGGTGAGGAATTCGTACGGCTCGACGCCGGGGATGAAGTCGGCCAGGGAGGTGTAGGCGAGCCGGTCGGGGCCGTCGATCTCGGTGAACGTCTTGCGGGACTCGGTCGACAGTGGCATGCCCGCGGATCGCATGAATTCGATCTGCTCGGGGGCGGTCGCGGTCATCGTGTAGACCAGTTCGCCGCCAGGGCGCAGGTCGAGCTGATCGACGCGGACGGTGAAACCGTCGGGCGCCCACCACTTCTCGATGCCCGACGGGGTGGTCCACAGTTCCCAGATCGCCTGGGCGGTGGCGGGGTAGTCGCGTTCGATGCGGATCTGCTCGGACATGTCGTGCTCCTGATTCAGAAGTATTCCTTGAAAGGAATATATCTGAGGAGGCATGCTTGGTCAATGGACCCCGCACTATTCGCCGCTCTGGCCGAACCGAACCGCATGCGGATCGTGGAGTTGCTGAACGCCGCGCCCCGTCCGGTCGGCGAGATCGCTACCGCACTCGGCCTGAGACAACCGCAGACGACCAAACATCTCCAGGCGCTCCAGCGCGCGGGCCTGGTGGTAATGGAACCGCTCGGGCAGCGCCGCATCTACGCCCTGCGCCGGGGTCCGCTGCGCGAGCTGCGACAGTGGCTGGCGGGATTCGAGGCCGACCATCCCTCGGAGTCGGTGCTCGCGGATTACCGGGTGGCAATCGCCGCCGAGCCGTTGTCGGCCCACGAATTCCATCGGACGCTGTCGGCGCCGCCGGCGACCGTGTGGGAGTGGTGGACCTCGCCCGATCTGGCGCGCCGGTGGTGGCACCCAGCGCATTTCGAGGTCGCCGACTGCGTCCTGCGGCCGGTCGTCGGGGGCGCCCTGTCGATCGTGCTCCGCGAGGGCGACGGTGCGCTGTATTCCAGCGCCGGGCGCTACCTCGAAGTCGTTCCGCCCGAACGGCTCCGGTTCGAGTTGTCACCGCTGGACGGCAACGGGACCCCGTTGTTCCGGGCCGACCATCTCCTCGAGTTGACCAGCGTCACCGGCGGCACCCGCGTCGACCTACAGATCGACGTGTCCGACCCGACCCCGGGCTCGGAACCGGCCATGGCCGGCATCCGCTTCGGCTGGAATCAGCTGCTGGACAACCTCGCTCACGTCATCAACCCGGCCACAAGCTGATTCGGCTATCGAGTGATGCTGTAGGCGGACGCCCGTAACCCCTGCAGAGGTATCCGCTGGTCGGCTGCCGGTGCTGACACGGCGACCGGTGGTTGCGCAGCGCACTGGGCAAAGCGCTGAATCGGCCCGCATATCGAGCTGATGGCGGCTATTTGGGGAAAGCTGTTCGATGGTTGTCGGACTACCGCACCCGATATGTCGATATCGTCCGCTGATCAACCGGCGACGGGCCCCCTCCGCCGGGACAGCGCAGACTGCAGCACCACCAGCCCGCCGAGGACGAGCACGGTCACGCCGATCGCGCGGAGTCCGGCGTCCGCGCCCGAGACGAACGCCGTTATCACTTCGGTGGCGCGATCGGGGGCAGTCGAGGCGAGGGCTTCGGCCACGGTGTGCGGCGAATGGCCGGCGCGGATGTCCGGCGGCAGGGCGGCGGCGAACCGTGCGGTGAGCACCGTGCCGATGACGGCGACGCCCAAGGCGCTGCCGAATTCCCTGGTGGTGGCTTGCAGTCCCGCTCCGACGCCGGCCTGCTCCGGCGGCAGCGCACCGGCGATGGCGCCGGACAACGTCGGGAGTGCCAGTGCCACACCGATTCCGGTGACCACGAGCCATGCCGCGTAGGCGACGTAGGAGGTCTGCGTGCCGCTGGTGGACAGTCCGAGCAGTCCGCAGCCGACGAACGCGAAGGCCAGTGCGATGGTCGCGTCGAGGCCGATGCGTCCCGAGACGCGTCCGGCGTGTCGTGCGCCGAGGATGATCGGGACGGTCAGCGGCACGATGCCCAGCCCGGTGCGCAGCACGCCGAACCCTTTGCCGTACTGCAAGAACGACGCGTTCACATAGAACAGCGCGAACATGCCGAAGAAGACCGCCGTCATACCGAGGCAGGCACTGCGCAGGCCGGGTACCCGGAACAACCGGGGATCCAGCAGTGGGTGCTCGACCTTCAGTTCCACGACCGTCCACACAGCGAACAGCACAGTGGCGCAGGCGAACCCGGACACGACCACCACACTGTCCCACCCCGCCTCCGGCCCTTGAACGATGCCGAGCAGCAGCGCGACCGACGCACCGACGAGCAACACCGTGCCGATCGGGTCGAGGCGGCGATCATGGCGCGGCGACACCGGCGCGACGCGTCCCACCAGCGCGGCGAGAACCAGGCAGATCGGCACGACGGCGGCGAACAACCACCGCCACGATCCGCCCGACAGGATCGACCCGCCGCCGACGTTGCCGACGACTCCGCCGATGCCCGTCATCGAGGCCCAGGTGGCGATGGTCGCGCCCTTGCGTGCGGCGGGGACGGCGTGCAGCAGGACCGAAAGGGTGTTGGGCAGCACGGCGGCGGCGCCGACTCCGGTGATCGCACGGCCCGCCAGCAGCAGGGCTACATTCGGTGCGAGCGCGGAGATCAGTACGCCCGCCGCGAACAGCACCAGCCCGACGAGCAGCACTCCCTTACGCCCGAGACGATCCCCGGCGGCGCCGCCTGGGATCACCAGACACGCGAAGACGATCACGTAGGTGTCGACGATCCAGACCAGCGCCGAGGCTGTGGGGTGGAGCGTGCTCGCGGCGAGCATCGGGACGGCGAGATTGATAGCGGCGACCATCCCGACGACGAGCACCACGCAGGCGCACATCACCGCGAGCAGGCCACGCCGCGTGACGGGATGGGACTTCGGGTCCGGTGACGGCGCACGATCCCGGATCAAGACATTGAACGGCATGTCGACGACGGTATGGACCTCGCGTGTCTGCATGCCACGCAACTTTGACAAATATCTCTTGCGTACCATGCAACTATGCCAGAGCAGCTCGATCTGAACCTGCTGCGCGTGTTCGACGCGCTGCTCCAAGAAGGCAGCGTCACGGCGGCTTCCGACCGCCTGCACCTGTCCATCCCGGCGACCAGCCGGGCGCTGGGCCGCTTGCGCCGGGCGATGAACGACCCGATCTTGGTACGGGCCGGTCGCGGAATGGCTCCCACACCGTTCGCGCTGCGCACCGCTCCGCGAGTGCGGTCACTGCTCGACGAGGCATCCGCACTGATCAGTGCCGACCGCGAGGTCACGATCGGTGAGCTGAAGCGCACCTTCACGATCCGCATCAACGACGGTGTCGCGGCGACACTGGCGACGGCTGCGGTCGAAGCCACGGCCGCCGCCGCTCCCGGCGTGGTGCTGCGCTTCGTGACCGAAGGCACCGAAAGCGCCGAGGCCCTCCGCGACGGCTCGGTCGATCTCGATATCGGCGTCGGAGACGTCGCGGCTCCCGACATCCGGACAGCCGTGCTGTATCGGGAACGAATGGTCGGCATCGTCCGAGCCGACAGCCCGCTGGGCAGGCGCCGCCGCCCGACCCTGCGGCAACTGTGCCGCCATCCGCACGTTTCGGCCTCCCGTCGCGGCCGGGCGCGCGGACCGCTCGACGACGCACTCGACGCCGTCGGGCTGCAACGCCACGTCGCGGCCGTCGTCCCGTCCTTCGCGGTCGCGGCGCTACTGGTCGCCACGAGCCGCTACGTCGGCCTTGTCCCGCAGCGCCTCGCCGAACAGTACGGCCCCACCCTCGGCATTCGGTGGTTCCCCCTCGCCGCGGACCTGCCCGAAGTCGAAGTGCGACTGCTCTGGCACGCCCGGCTCGACGCCGATCCGGCGCAGCGCTGGCTACGCGACACGATCCGCGCCGCGCTGCGCGAGTCGCGGGCCGACGACTCCGCGGAACTCACTTCCTCGGCCGGGAGCGGTCGCGTCGCGGCTGAACAAGACGGGCAAGTGGGAACTATGCCGCTCGGTCGCGGAAGGGCTGATACCACGCTCTGATCTGTGGGGGCGGACCGTGACCGTGCGATAGGACCGATCCTCGACGCACAACCATCGCAGGCTGATACGTTCGATGCAGACCATAGAACTGTTGCCACCGTGGTGGTCGATCTGGGGGAAAGACATGATCAGGATGTGCGGCCGATCGGCTCGAACCACCGCGAAGGCGTGATCCGGTGCTTCGGGCCGAGGTCATCGGCTGTGGTATCGGGGGAGCTTGCGCGGCACCGGCCCTGGCGAAAGTCGGTGCCATGGATCGTTCTGGTTCAGTAGGCGCAACGTCGCGTCCGCGTCCGCACCGGTCGATCCGGATACATTTTTCGAGCCCCTGCGGACGACGCAGGTGGCGCAGGTGCTGGAGCACTCCGAGGTGAGCGCGCCGATCGCACTGTACGAACTCGAGCCCGAGGGCATCTGGCACAACGCGCATACCGTCCTGATAGGCGATGCCGCCCATGCCGTTTCACCCGCAGCGGGACGCGGCGCGACCTCCGCCATCGAGGACGCGATCGTCCTGGCCAAGGCTGTCCGCGACGCCGGCTCCATCGCCGCCGCGCTCGACTGCTACAAGGAAACTCGCCGCCCGATAGCGCGAGCCGTCTACCGACCGGAAGCGAGACCACAACGCCCGCAAGTCTCGCCCGCAGAACTGCAGCTCTGACATCCAACTTCGTGGAGGGGTGGCAATGACAAAAGTGACGAGGAAGCAAGATTTCGAGGTGACACTCATCTCCCGCGTGCTCGTCCTGGTTCTCCTCGGGGCAGGAATCGTTGTCATCGCGATGCACGTCGGCAACGCTAGGTCGGCGACCCGGCAAGACATACCCGTCGATCCCATCACTGTGATCGCCGATCTCGTCCGAGGAAAGCTGCAGTGGCCGGAGAACGCCACAGCGACGGTGATCGTTCAGGTCGTGATCGTCGTCCTCGCCGGATTGGCGCTGAGATCGATCCGGAAGGCCAGGGGGCGTGCGCGGCAGGCCGTCGATGAGAAGGCCCGCCTCATGGCGACCGGGAGGGCGCTCGGATCCCTCACGGCAGCCGGGGCCCGGCAGAAGGCAGACGCGCTGGGCATGCGGCTAAGGCCGGACGACTCGCCCGGAGTTTTCATCGGTAGCGCTGTCGAGGGTGGACAGCGGTTGTACGGATCGTATGAAAGTCTCCATCTGGATATCTGGGGCCCGCGGCAGGGGAAGTCCACGTGCCGGGCCATACCCGCGATCTTGGACGCGGTCGGCCCCGTGCTCGCCACGTCGAGCAAGCGCGACATCGTCGACTCGACCCGGCTCCTGCGGGAGAAGGAGGGAAGGCCGACCTGGGTGTTCGATCCGGATGGGGTGGTGAGCGAGGCGCCGGACTGGTTCTGGGACCCGATCGCATGGGTCGGCGGCGACGACGTCCGGGCCGCGCGTCTGGCCCGTCACTTCGCCGAGGCGGATCGACGCACCGACAGCCGCGACTACTTCGAGATCGAGGGCGAGGAACTGTTGGCCGCGCTTTTCCTCGCCGCCTCGGTGGACCATCGTCCGATCACCCAGGTGTGGGAATGGGTGACGTTTCCCCAAGACACCGAGCCGGCCGAGTTGCTGCGTCGGAATCAGCGTTATTTCGCCGCATCGGGCCTCACGGCGGTCTACAACATGGATACACGTCAGACGAATGGCATCTTCGGCACTGCCAAGAAGATGGCTCGACACCTTCGGTTCCCGGCCCTTCATCCGTGGATCACCTCCGGTTCCGGCAGGAAGCGATTCGACGAGGTCGAGTTCATCGCCGAGAACGGCACCTTGTATGTCCTGGCCGAGGAAGGGCGAAATTCGGCTCCGCCATTGGTCGGCGCGTTCATCGAAGCGGTACTGGACGTCGCTGCACGGCGGACCGGGTCCCAGGTTCCGTTACTGGCTGTTCTGGACGATGCCGCGAATGTGCTGCGGTGGAGAGACTTCCCGCAGCGGTACAGCTATTACGGTTCGCGTGGTGTCATCGTGATGACGATGCTGCAGTCTTGGGCTCAAGGAGTCCGGTGCTGGGGACACGACGGCATGAACGAGCTGTGGTCGGGCGCGACGATCAAAACGTTGGGCGGCGGTGTGGACGATGTTCCTTTCCTGCGCGAACGGGTGGACGGAATCGGCAGTCACGATGTCGCGTCACGGTCGGTCACGCTGTCGGCTCGCGGCATAGGCTATTCGACGTCGATCTCGTCGACCCACACCCTGGGGGTTTCGGAACTTCGGTCCCTACCGCCGGGCCGAGCGGTGCTGTTGGCATCCGGCACCCAACCCGTGCTGATCAAGCCGGAGCCGTGGTGGGAGGGACCGCACTCCGACGAGGTGCGAACATCGATCGACCGCTATGGGATTCGCTCGGCGACCTTGCGAAATCTGATTGACAGCGCGAATACATTCCGGGCGCCGAGTGATCTACTCGACGCGGCGTATGCCGACCCTGATGAACCGCGAAACGCGACGCCGTCTGACCGCTGAGGCGAAACCGGCCGCGGGCTCACCCGCACCGGATCAATCCAGCCGGCTCAACCGCGCGAGGATCGTCGCCGCCATCGCCGCCGGATCCCCGTGGTCGGGCCGCAGCACGATCTCGGCTTCGGTCGGCGCTTCATAGGGGTCGTCGATGCCGGTGAAACCGCGGATCTCGCCCGCGCGGGCCTTGGCGTACATGCCTTTCGGGTCGCGGGCCTCGCACACCGATAGTGGCGTGTCCACGAAAACCTCCAGGAAGGGGATGCCCGCCGCTTCGTGGGTGGCGCGGGCGCGGTCGCGGTCGGCGCGGTAGGGGCTGATCAGCGAAACGACGGCCACCACACCGGCTTCGGCGAACAATTTTGCCACTTCGCCGACGCGCCGCACGTTCTCCTCCCGATCGGCCGCGCTGAATCCGAGATCGGAATTCAGGCCGTGGCGCAGGTTGTCGCCGTCGAGGAGGAACGCGGGGCGGCCCGCCGCCACCAGTCGGCGTTCCAGTTCCACGGCGACCGTGGATTTTCCGGAACCCGACAAGCCGGTGAGCCAGACCGTCAGGCCGCGGGTGGCGCGCTCGTCGCGCTCGACGGCGGTGGAGTGCCAGACCACCCGGGACGAAGGCAGGCTAGGGCCGGTGATCATGCCCGCGGCGACGGTGTTGTTCGTGGCGTCGTCTACCAGGATGAAGCTGCCGGTGGCGCGGTTGCGCCGGTAGGGGTCGAACAGCAAGGGCTGGCGGGTGCGCAGCTGGACGCGGCCGATCTCGTTGAGCGACAACGCTCCCGCATGCTCGTCGCGGTGCAGGGTGTTGACGTCCAGCCGGTAGTCCAGGGAGCGCACCTCGGCGGTGGCCGCGCGGGTGGTGTGCCGGATGGTGTAGGTCGCGCCAGGCGTTAGCTGGGTGTTCTCGGCGAACCAGCACACCATCGCGTCCAGGTCGCGTCCCGTGTTCGGCCGGTTGTTCGGGCGGCAGATCAGGTCGCCGCGGGAGATGTCCAGCTCGTCGGCGAGCTGGATGGTGACCGCTTGCGGCGGGAAGGCTTCGGCGACGGGTTCGCCACCCGGCCCCCAGATCGCCTCCACCGTCGTGGTGAAACCCGACGGCAGCACCGCCACTTCGTCGCCCGGTTTGAACACCCCGCCCGCCACCGTGCCCGCGTAGCCGCGGAAGTCATGGGCGTGACTGCGGGTGACGTACTGCACCGGGAAGCGGGAGTCGATCAGGTTGCGGTCGGAGGCGATGTGCACCTCTTCGAGGTGATGCAGCAGGGGAGTGCCCTCGTACCACGGCATGCTCGCGCCCCGGTGCACGATGTTGTCGCCGTGCAGCGCCGACACGGGCACGAAGGTCAGATCGGAGACGTCGAGTTTGGAGGCGAAGCGCGCGAACTCCTCGCGGATCTCCTCGAAACGGTCCTGCGACCAGTCCACCAGGTCCATCTTGTTCACGCACAACACCAGGTGCGGGATGCCGAGCAAGCTGGCCAGGAACGCGTGCCTGCGGGTCTGCTCGACCACGCCCTTGCGGGCGTCCACCAGGATCAGCGCCAGGTCTGCGGTGGACGCGCCGGTCACCATGTTGCGGGTGTACTGGACGTGCCCCGGGGTGTCGGCGATGATGAATTTCCTTCTGGGCGTGGCGAAATAGCGATGGGCCACGTCGATGGTGATGCCTTGCTCGCGTTCGGCGCGCAGGCCGTCGGTGAGCAGCGCGAGGTTGGGGTAGTCGTCGCCGCGGTCGCGGCTGGTGCGCTCCACGGCGGCGAGCTGATCGGTGAACAGCGTCTTGGAGTCGAACAGCAGCCTGCCGATCAGCGTCGATTTGCCGTCGTCGACGCTGCCCGCGGTGGCCAGGCGCAACAGTGTGGTCGTCATCAGAAGTAGCCTTCGCGTTTGCGGTCTTCCATCCCCGCCTCGGAGATGCGGTCGTCGGCGCGGGTGGCGCCGCGCTCGGTCACCCGCGCGGCGGCGACCTCGGCGACCACCTCCGCGGGCGTGGCCGCGGTGGACTCGACGCAGCCGGTGCAGGTCGCGTCGCCGACGGTGCGGAACCGTACGGTCGCCTCGTACGGTTCCTCGCCGTCGAGCAGCTGGAGAAAACGTGTGTGTGCCAACAGCATTCCGTCGCGCTGCACAACCGGCCTGCGGTGCGCGTAGTACAGCGCGGGCAGCTCGATGCCTTCGGCGGCGATGTAGCTCCAGATGTCGAGCTCGGTCCAGTTCGACAGCGGGAACACGCGGATGTGCTCGCCGGCCCGGTGCCTGCCGTTGTAGAGGTTCCACAGTTCGGGGCGCTGCCTGCGCGGGTCCCACTGGCCGTACTCGTCGCGGAAGCTGAACACCCGCTCCTTGGCGCGCGCCTTCTCCTCGTCGCGGCGCGCGCCGCCGAAGACCGCGTCGAACGAGCCCTCCTGGATCGAGCGCAGCAGCGTCGTCGTCTGCAATCGGTTGCGCGAAGCGCGCGGCCCGGTCTCCTCGACCACCCGTCCCGCATCGATGTCGTCCTGCACCCGCCCGACCACCAGGCGCAGGCCCAGCCGCGCCACCGTCTCGTCGCGGTAGGCGATCACCTCGTCGAAATTGTGCCCGGTGTCGATGTGCAGCACCGGGAACGGCAGCGGCGCGGGCCAGAAGGCCTTGGCCGCCAGGTGCAGCATCACCACCGAATCCTTGCCGCCGGAGAACAGCAACACCGGGCGCTCGAATGTCGCTGCCACTTCACGGAATATGTGCGCCGACTCGGCCTCGAGCGCGTCCAGATGGGGCAGCTCGTAGGTGCTCGCCGTCGACTTCGCGTACTGGCTCACACCGCAAAACTAGAACACGTTTCGGTCTTCGGTCAATGGCTTGCGTCCGCCCGAGTTCGCCGTCACCGCGTCGGCGGCGGCCATCAGCGCCGCGCCGCGGCGGGTGATCTCCGCTCCGGTGATCGAGCGGCCGACGTACATCGTGAGCACCATGTTCTGCCTGCCGTCGCCGTCGAAGGTCGGTGCGGCGAGCAGGCTCACCGCGTGTTCCTTGCGCGGCCGCAGATCCGCGCCCAGATACACCCGCTCGCCGAGGCTGGTCACCAGTTCGCCGACCAGTTCCCGCAGCTCGGGAGGTAGATCGCGATCAGCGACCCCGGCCAGCAGCGAGTAAAGGCGCCGTCCGGCGGTGGTCATGCTCTCGACCAGGAATCCCCGCTCACGGCATTCCGCGACGACTTGGCGCAGGCGCGCCTCGTCCTGCCGCAACGGCACCGCGGGCGGCTTGGCCAGCCAGGCGTCGAACGCCGCGTCGGTGTCCCAGAGCACGTACATCAGGCCGACCGGCGGCGCGAAATGGTAGGCCGCGCCCACCTTGACCAGGCCGGGGCCGGTGCTCTCCAGCACCATGATCTGCTCGCCGACGACCGCCGACGCGGTGCAGGTGGTGTGGTAGCGCGCGGAGAGTTTCTCCAGCTCGACGCGTGCTAGCGCGGAGATGGCGAAGCTGTCCTGCGCCACCCGCCCCGCCGCGATCAGCGCTGGTCCGAGCCCGTAGGTGCGGGCGTCGGCGTCGCGTACCAGATAGCCGCCCGCCGTCAGCTCGGTGAGGATGCCCAGGCAGGTCGGTTTCGCCAGGTCGAGCTCGCGGGCCAGTTCGGAGAGCCCGAAGCGCTTCCCGCGCTGTTCGACGAAGAAATCCAGGACCTGCACCACCCGTGCGGTGGGCGCGGACCGACGGCCGACCATTGACCACTCCTAGAACACGTTCTAATCTTTCTCCTATCGAAATGTACCAGAGCGGTACATATTTGGAACACCGGAGAGAGCCTCTTGCTGACACAGCCGTTCGCGGACGCCATCGCCGCCGCCGAGCAGATCATCACCGGAGCCGCGCACATCCGCACCGAACAGGACCTCGTCGAGGGTTACGACTATCTGGCGGGCAGCATCCGCGCGTCATTGCAGATGGCCTGGGCCTACGAGCTGGACTTCCCGTTCTTCGTCATGTCCACCGGCCCGTACACCAAGATGGGGCTGGACAACCCCGACACCCTCTACTACCACTCCTACCTGCGCCCGGACGCCGAATACGTGGTGACCGGCACCCGCGGCACCACCCGCGACCTGAGCTTCCAGGTGCTCAACGGCAACTATTCGCCCGTCGACGTGCCCGACAGCCTGACCGCCTTCGACGATCGGGAGCTCGACATCCGTCCGGACGGGACCTATGAGATCCGCTTCGGGCCGGGCGAAGCGCGTCCCGGCTACATCCACCTCGGCGCCGACGCGGCGATGCTCGTGGTCCGCGAGGTGCACAGCGATTGGGCGACGGAGAAGGCGGGCACCATCCGCATCCAGCGCGCCGACCGGATCGGCGAGGCGCCGCCGCCGCCGACCAAGGACCTGCTGGCCAAGCGGTACGGCGTGGCGGGCAAGATGCTGGTGTCGCGGTTGAAGACCTTCCTGGCCTTCCCGGAGTGGTTCTATCTGAACCTGCCGGTGAACACGCTGACCGAGCCGAGGCCGACCCCCGGCGGGCTGAGCACGCAGTTCTCCTCGGTGGGTCACTACGACCTGGACGACGACCAGGCCATGATCATCACGGTGCCCAAATCGGACGCGCCCTACCAGGGCTTCCAGCTCGGCAGCATGTGGTACCTGTCGCTGGACTACATCAACCACCAGACCAGCCTCACCGCCGACCAGGCGCACGTGGACCCGGACGGGAAGATCCGGCTGGTGGTCAGCGAGCGCGACCCCGGCCTGGCCAACTGGATCGAGCGCACCGGGCACTCGCGGGGCTATCTCCAGTTCCGCTGGCAGCGGCTGTCGCGGGAGATGAAACCCGACGACGGGCCGACCGTGGAGATCGTCTCCGTCGCGGACCTGCCGAATCGCCTGCCGTTCCACGAGCAGGCGCGGGTCACTCCGCAGCAGTGGCGCGACCGGATCGCGGCCCGTCAGGTCGCCGTAGCGGAGAGGATGCTCGGCTGATGTTGTTGCAGGACAAAGTGGTCGTCGTCTCCGGCGTCGGGCCGGGACTGGGGCGCGCGATCGCCGTGCAGAGCGCGAAGGCCGGCGCGGACGTGGTGCTCGCCTCCCGCACCGAATCGCGGCTGACCGAGGTGGCGAAGGAGATCGCCGAACTGGGCAGGCGCGCGGTGGTCGTTCCGACCGACATCAACGACGAGGCGGCGGCGGCCAACCTGGTCGAGGCCGCGCACAGCGCGTTCGGCAAGGTGGACACGCTGGTGAACAACGCCTTCGCGATCCCGCCCATCGTCGACCTCGCCGATGTCGACCTGGACCAGGTGCGCGCGGGCTTCGAGACGAACGTGCTGGCCGCGCTGCGGCTGACCAGGCTGTTCGTGCCCGCCCTCGCCGAGACCAAGGGCTCGGTGGTGATGATCAACTCGGCGGTGCTGCACCACTCGCGGCGCACTTTCGGGCCGTACAAGATGGCCAAGGCCAGCCTGCTCGCGCTGGCGCAGAGCCTGGCCACCGAACTCGGGCCGAAGGGCATCCGGGTCAATTCCGTCGCGCCCGGCTATATCTGGGCCGACAACCTGAAGTGGTACTTCAACTACCTCGCGCAGCAGCGGGGGATCACCCCGGATGAGGTCTACGCCGAGACCGCCAAGACCACCGACCTGCGCAAACTGCCCGAACCCGACGAGATCGCCGACGCGGTCGTGTTCTTCGCGTCCGCCATGGCGCGCGCCATCACCGGCGCGTGCCTGGACGTCAACGCAGGCGAATTCCACCACTAGGAGATGACCGTGATCGGTAGGGACGACGTCGGCACCATCGACGATCTGCACGCCTCGGCGACCAAGGTCGTCGGGCTGGACGACTTCGGCGCCGACGACTACCGCGATGGCCTCGAGGTGCTGCTCGAGTCCTATGCGAAGGACGCCGAACTGACGCCGTTCGGCAACAAGGTCAACCGCGCCTTCCTGCGCGGCGCGCTGATCGCGCGGCTGCTCAGCGAGGCGGCCTGGCGACAGCATCCGGAACACGCCGACGTGGCGATCGAGCGCCCGATCTTCGTGACCGGCCTGCCGCGCTCGGGCACGACGGCCGTGCACCGCCTGCTCAACGCCGACCCGGCGCACCAAGGGCTCGAGATGTGGCTGACCGAGATGCCGCAACCGCGCCCGCCGCGCGAGACCTGGGCGAGCAACCCGGTCTACCAGCGTCTGGCCGCCGCCTACGACAAGCATCACGTCGAGCACCCGGAGTTCATGGGCGTGCACCACATCTCGGCCGATCAGGTCGAGGAATGCTGGCAGTTGCTGCGCCAATCGGCCATGTCGGTGTCCTACGAATGCCTGGCCTACCTGCCCACCTATTCCGAGTGGCTGCGCGACCAGGACTGGACACCCGCCTACCGCAGGCACCGCCGCAACCTCCAGCTGATCGGGCTGCCGGACGCGGGCAAGCGATGGGTGCTGAAGAACCCCAGCCACCTGTTCGCGCTGGACGCGATCTTCGAGGTATATCCGGACGCGCTGGTCATCCAGATGCACCGCGATCCGCGCACCATCATCGCGTCGGTGTGCAGCTTGAACGAGCAGGCGTCGGCGGGCTGGTCGGAGAAGTTCCGCGGCCCGGTGGTCGGCGCGACCCAATTGGATCTGTGGGCGCGCGGCGCGGAGCGGTTCCTCGCCGACCGCGAACGCCACGACGCGGCGCAGTTCTGCGACGTCGACTACGACGAGTTCGTCGCCGATCCGATCGGCACGGTCACGTCGATCTACCGGCACTTCGGGCTGCCGCTGACCGACGAGGCGGAGGCGGCGATGACCGCCTTGCACGCGGAGAGCACCTCGGGCGCCGCGCGTCCGGCGCACCGCTACACCCTCGGCGATTTCGGGTTGAGCGCCGAGCAGGTGGACGCCCGGTTCGGCGCGTACCGGGAAGCGCACTTCCCGGGGCGGTGATCGGTGGGCGCTCGCCGGTGGGACTTCCGACCGGCGAGCGTCGCGGCGTTCGGCCAGCGAACGCATTGCGCGCGAGTCTGCATCGAGTGCGGGTACGGGGTTCCCCGGGGCGCTCTCGACTCGTCTACCTGCGCTCTGTTCGCTGACACGAATTTCCGTGCTGTGCAGAGCATTTCGTGCAACCTTGCACCGTATGCCATGCGCGACGGCACTCTGCGTCGCACACGATCGATGGCATGTGACCCGATGGCCCTGCCGTCTGGCAATTCCCGTCGTCGGCGCTTGCACGGACTCCGTCGAACCGCCGCGGTCACCAAGGCGTGCGACAGCGCGAACCCCGCGGCGGGCCGAAGCGGCAGGGATGAACGGCGGGGAGCCTGTCCCCACCTGATCGGTAGCCGGAATGCCCCGCGCCCGAAGCCAGCCCTCAGCGTGGCGCGGGGGCGTCCCCAAGACGTCCTCGCGAACCGGTCAGCCCTCGACGTGCTGCAACGAGTGTCAGGGCTGGCCGGGCTTGAGCACGATGAACAAGCCGTTCGCCTCCGCGCACAGCCGGTCGCCGTCGTGCAGGGTGGCCCGCACATAGACCTTGCGCCCCTCCTGGCGTTCGGCCCACGCGCGCACCTTCAGTTCGGTGTTCAGCGGCGTGATGGAGCGGTAGTCGACGGTGAGCGACGCCGTCCTGGTCACCGCGCCGGAGCGCACCGCCGCCGCCATGCCGAGCAGGTCGTCGAAGGCGATGGCGATCTGGCCGCCGTGGGCGGCGCTGTTGCCGCCGAGGTGGAATGTGCGGAAGGTCAGGCGCGCGTCGACGCCGGTCTGCGGGTCGACATGGTCGATGAAGAACGGCGGCAGGGTGATGTTGCCGCGGGCGGGCAGGTCGAAGCGTGTCCAGTTCGGCGTCGACCACTCGTCCACCTTGGCGGCGTCGAGCTTGTCGTTCAGCTCCTTGAGCACGCCGATCGCCTCCACCGCCAGCTCGTCGGAGGGCGAGGCGAGCCGGACGCGGTCCATCAGGCCGCGCACCTGCTCGATGAACTGGCCGTAGTGCGGACCGCCGCGGGAGATGTCGTCCTTGGCGGCCTCGTGCGCGGCGATCAACTCGGTCATCGGCCGGAACCCGCCCTCGTGGTGCTCCTTGCTCGGCAGCGAGTCGCCGGCCTGCGGTTCGTTCATGAGAACAAGTTATCGGTTGCCCGGCGAATGCTCGCCGCGCGGGTGCTGTGTCCGTCGTCACGGACCGGTACCGCCTAGGCTGGTGCGCGACCGGATATCGCCCTCTCGCGGGCGATATCGGCCCGGTTCCCGCGGCCGGAGACGCGTTACGGCCGCGGCGGATCGGGGACCGCTTCGGCTGGCGAAAGGCTTTGTGCGCATGGGTATCACCGCGGTCGTGTTCGACATGGACGGCGTGCTGATCGATTCCGAGCCGGTCTGGGAACTGGTGCGGCGCGGCTACGTCGCGGAGAAGGGCGGGCGGTGGCTGCCCGACACCCAGCAGCGGTTGATGGGGATGAGCACCGGGGAGTGGTCGGCCTATCTGAGCGGCGAACTCGGGGTCGGCGAGCCGCCGGAGACCGTCGCTCGGGAGGTGATCGAGCGGATGTCCGAGCGCTACGCCGACGGGGTGCCGCTGCTGCCGGGCGCGGTCGCGGCCGTGCAGCGGATGTGTGAGCACTGGCCGCTCGGGCTGGCCAGTTCGTCGCCGCGCGCGCTCATCGACACGGTGCTGGGCCGGACGGGTCTGATCGAGTATTTCTCCGTCACCTTCTCCACCGAGGAGGTCGATCGGGGCAAACCGGCGCCGGATGTCTACCTGACGGTCGCGACGTTTTTGCGGCAGCGGCCGGGCGACTGTGTCGCCGTCGAGGACTCGAGCAACGGCCTGCGCTCGGCCCACGCGGCCGGGATGCGGGTGATCGCGGCGCCGCGCCCGGAATACCCGCCCGCGTCCGACGCGCTCGCCTTGGCGGCGAAGGTCATTTCCGGCCTCGACGAACTCACTCCGGCGTTGATCGCAGGCTGAGCCGGGGCGGGTCAGGGGCGGTAGGAAGTCAGCAGGGTCCGGGCGGCGGCGGTCAGGTCGTCCTCCAGCCAAGCGGGCAGTTCCGCGGCATGGGCGTGGCGGCGCAGCGCCGCGTAGGGCAGATCGACGATCGCGCGGCTGACCGCGTCGATCTCCCGCTCGCCGTCCCGGCCGAGCAAAGCGCGCGCGATGCGGCGCAAATGCTCGATCAGCGGCGCGTTCATGCCTGCCAGCGTCGCGCGGAACTCGGCGTCCGGCTCGCCGTCGAGCAGATCGCTGGGACGCAGTTCGAGTAAGAGCTTGGCGTCCTGGGGCAGCTCGCGGCCGAACCGGAGGGCGGCGCGCACCATCCCGACGCCCGCTTCCACCGGGTCCGGCTGGTCGGCGGCGGCGAGGGTGCCGTCCTGGAATCGCCGCAGCGCGCGCAGCCATGCCGCGGTGAGCACACCGTTGCGGTTGCCGAAGCGGTGATAGAGGGTGCCGACCGGAGCGCCACTGGCCTCGGCGATGGCCGCCACGCTGGCCGCGCGCGGCCCTTCGGCGAGGACGAGTGCGCGTGCTGCGTCGAGGATCACGTCGGTGTCGTGCTTGCGAGGCGGCGCCATGTACTAGTACGTTCCTTCTATATGGAGCGATTGTCCTATATAGATGAGCATGCCAGATCGGTCGACGCGAACCGGGACCGGGCGTGGAAGGCGGTCTTGAAAGTCGTCTGTCACGACCCGCACGAGCCCTCGCCGCCGTCCGGGTTCGTCATCGATTCCGTAACGCGGCCGCGGCGTTTGGCTCTGCGCGGACAGCACTGGTTTTCGACGTACGCATTGATCTTCGAACTGGACGAGGAGGGCCCGAGCCGGACCCGCGTGCGCGCCCGCAGCTACGGCGACTTTCCCGGCCTGCACGGCCGGATCTATCGTGCGCTGGTCGTGGGGAGTGGCGGTCACCGAGTGGTGGTTCGTCGGATGCTGCGCCGGATCGCGGCGGCGGCATGATCCCCGGGACGGTGTGGGGCGCCACCGAGGCCGAACGCGAGGCGCCCTTGCCGTGCGACGACCGGCAACCCGGCGGACTCCAAGCCGATCGCGCGATCAGCGTCGACGCGCCGCCCGCTCTGGTCTACGCCTGGCTGTGCCAATTGCGCGTCGCGCCTTACAGCTACGACCTGCTGGACCATTTCGGCAGGCGCAGCCCGCGCCGGCGCGACCCGATGCTGACCGAACTCGCGGTGGGACAACGGTTCATGTCCCAATTCGACTTGGTGTCCTTCGTATTGGGCCGGCACATCACCCTGGTCGCGGGCAAAGTCTGCGTCACCTACGCGGTGCGTGCCGAAGGTGCGGGAACGCGGCTGGTCGTCCGGATGCGCTGCGGCGCACCGAAAGTCGTCGCGGCGGCACTGGCCCTGGGTGATCTGGTCATGATGCGCAAACAACTGCTGACGTTGAAAGAACTCGCCGAGGCCGAGCACCGTGCGGGTTCGGCATCCTCCAGGGTGCCATCGGACCATTGAGCCGGGGCCGAGGCGAACGGTAGCGCTGCCCGAGCCAAGCCACGGCGCGCACCAGGCGATGAGCCGGTTCGTCATCCGCGCTTTCCGACCGCGCCGCTGACCGGCGACGGGCGCCTCGAGCTCGAGTGCCTGGAGTCCGCCACCGGCGGCGATAGCCCACAGTGGCGCGCAGTTCGGTCACCGGGGTGACATTTACGAAAAACTTTCCACCAGGTCGAACTTTCGTTGTTCGTATCCCTTGGGCACGGTGTCGCGGACCGAGATCAGAGCGTGTGCCCACGAGCCGAGGACGGTGTGGTCGCCCACTGTGCGGGCCGGGGCGGGTACGGGTTCCGCGGTGAGCAAGGGCAGCGGGTGGATGCGGTGGCGGGCCTCGTTCTCCAGTACGGTCGCCTTGTCGACGAAGACCCGCAAGTCGTGATTGAGGAGATAGCGGCCGACCGCGCCGTGTTCCGGCGGTACCAGCGCGGCGACCGAACCCACTGTGCGGTAGAGGTTTGCGCCCTGCTCCGGCGTCGGCGCGTCCCGTCCGGCCCAGGTGACCCGGGTGGGCTCGGTGAGCAGTCGTTCGATCGCTTGGACGAGGTGGTGGCCGATCCTGGCGTGTTCCATGAGCCTCGGGCCGACGTCCACATAGCCGAGTACACGATGGTCGTCGGTGCGGAGTACTGCTCGGTAGAGCTGCCACACGTAGCCGTATTCCCTTCGGTGATCAACGATTTCGCTGCATACTCACACGCGTTTGCGGTGTGGCGATTACAGCGGCGTTACCACCGTGGTGCGCTTGGCTCGGGAGTTCGGCGCGCAGGTCGCCGCGCCCGGCGTCGCACAGGGGGCGATGGCCGACGAGCGCGTCCACCAGCGCCGGTCCCACCGTCGTGCGCCTTGCGCCCGCGCGCTTCGGCTCCGCGACGACCTCGGTGAACGCGGTGACGGGGTGCGGCCCGTTCGAGCTGAACTCGGTCCGGCTTCAGGGCGATGGGGGATTATCGCGGCCACGCGGAGGGTCTGCGGGCTGCCCGCGCGGTCCAGCGGCCGTCGTCGTGGCGGACTTCGACCGGGTGTGCGAAGGCGGCGGTGACGTTCTCGGTGGTGATCGTCTCCACGGCGGGACCCGCCGCGACGGCATGCCCGCCCGCGATCAGCAGCGCGTGCGTGGTCGTGCTCGGCAGTTCCTCCAGATGGTGGGTGACCAGAATGGAGGCGACGTCGGGGTGGGTCCGGTCCAGGGTGTCGAGGGTGTCCAGCAACTGCTCGCGGGCGGCGACGTCCAGTCCGGTGGACGGTTCGTCGAACAGCAGCAGCCGGGGCTCGGCGATCAGCGCTCGGGCGATGAGGGCGCGGCCGCGTTCGCCTTGGCTCAGCGTGGGCCAGATCTCGCTCGCCTTCCCCGTCAGACCGACGGTGTCGATCATCGCGTCGGCCCGGTCGAGCTGGTCGGGGGCCGGGGTCCAGCGCATGGGCATGTCGATGGTCGCGGTCAGCCCGGTCAGCACGACCTCGCGGATGGTCAGCGGCGAGCGCAACGGGTGACGCGGGTTCACCTGGCCGATGCCACGGCGCAGCCGCTGCAATTCGACGCGGCCGAGCTGCGCGCCGAGCACCCGGACCGAGCCGGAGGTGGGGAAGGTGACGGCGCCGCAGAAGCCGAGCAGCGTGCTCTTGCCCGCGCCGTTGGGGCCCAGCAGCGCCCAGCGCTCACCGGCCCGCACGGTCAGCGAGATCCCGTCGATGATCTTCTTGCCCTCCCGGCGGAAGGTCACGTCGGTCAGCTCGAGCACCGGATCGGTCACGCGAAAGCCTCTTTCAGAGTGGTCAGATGCGCGCGGCTGTACTCCGCCGCGGCGGTGGGGTTGCGGGCGGCGATGGCGTCGGCCAGGCGCTGGTGCGCGGCGTGATCGGCGGACTCCGACGGCACCGGGCGGATCTTCAGCATGTCGATCATCGCCAGGCGCAGCCGCGGCAGGAAGCTGTCGAACAACTGGGTCAGCACGTCGTTGTGCGCGGCTACGATGACCGCCCGGTGGAACGCCATATCGGCGTCGACGTGCTCGGCCACCGCCTCGCCGTGTGCTTGCCGCTCGGCCAGCGATCGGCGGATCATCCGCAGGTCGGCGGGGGTGCGCCGCTGGGCGGCCAGCGCGGCGGCCTCGGCCTCGATGGCGATGCGCGCTTCGATCACCGACGCGATGGTGGCGCGGCGCAGCACCGCGTCCCACTCCTCGGTCGCGTCGAGGGCGGTGACGAAGACGCCCGCGCCTTGCCTGCTGTCCAGCACGCCTTTTCCGGCCAGCTCGCGGATCGCCTCCCGCAGCGTCGAGCGGCCGACGCCGAGCTGTGCCGCCAGCGTGGTCTCACCGGGGAGGCGGTGACCCAGCGGCCATTCGCCCGCCTGGATCCTGGCGAGCAGCACCTCGGCCGCCTGCGCGGCCAGCGGATGACGCCGTACCTGCGCGATCATCGCTACCTCTCTACTTGTCTGAGGAGTCGTGTACAGTCTAGCCATCATGCGCACCATGCTTCTGCTTAGCCGCCACGGCGGGGCCTGAACGACCGGCCCCCCGCCGTGGGGCTTCGTCGTGGCCGGTCACCTTTGTCGTGACGGCCACAACGGCCAGAAAGCAGACCCATGACCACCGCTTTCCCCACCATCCACACGCCCGACGGCGAAATGCCCGCACAGGCTCCGGCGTGGAATCGCCAGCGGCGTTCGCACATGCCGTCGCACCGCTACCGGGACGTCTACCAACGCGTGGAAGTTCCGCTCACGCAACGGGACTGGCCCGGCGCCAGGATCACGCAGGCGCCGCTGTGGGTGCCGGTCGACCTGCGCGACGGCAACCAGGCCCTCGCCGAGCCGATGGACCCGGCGCGCAAACGGCGCTTCTTCGAGCTCCTGGTCGCCATGGGCTACAAGGAGATCGAGGTCGGTTACCCGTCGGCGTCGCAGACCGACTTCGACTTCGTGCGGCTCATCGCCGAAGACGATCTCGCACCAGAGGACGTGACCATCGCCGTGTTCACCCCGGCGCGGCGCGATCTCATCGAGCGCACGGTCGCCTCGATCCGCGGTATCCGCAACGACGTCGTCATCCACATGTACACCGCGACGGCTCCCGCGTGGCGCGACATCGTGCTCGGCAAGGACCGCGCGGCGCTGGCCGAACTGATCCTCGACGGCGGCCGCGCCGTGCTGGACTGCGCCGGGGACCTGCCGAACGTGCGGTTCGAATTCTCGCCCGAAGTGTTCAACCTGACCGAGCCCGACTATGTGCTCGAGCTCTGCGACCGGATGACCACCTTGTGGGACGCCACCGCGCGGCGGCCGGTCATCCTCAACCTGCCCGCCACCGTCGAGGTCGCCACCCCGAACGTGTACGCCGACCAGATCGAATACATGCATCGCAATCTGGCCCGCCGCGACAGCGTCATCCTGTCGGTGCACCCGCACAACGATCGCGGCACCGGCATCGCGTGCGCCGAGCTGGCCGTGCTCGCGGGCGCGCAGCGCGTCGAGGGCTGCGTCTTCGGCAACGGCGAGCGCACCGGCAACGTCGACATCGCCACGCTGGCGCTGAACCTGCACGCGCAGGGCGTCGATCCGATGATCGACTTCTCCGACATCGACGAGATCCGGCGCACCGTCGAATACTGCACGCGCATGCCGCTCCACGAACGGCACCCGTACGTGGGCGATCTGGTGCACACCGCGTTCTCCGGCACCCATCAGGACGCGATCAAGAAGGGCATGGCCGAGCATCGCGCCCGCGCCGCCGCGACGGGCATCCCGGAGCGTGAGCTCGACTGGCACGTCCCGTATCTGCCCATCGATCCCGCCGACATCGGCCGCAGCTACGACGCGGTGATCCGGGTCAACTCCCAATCCGGCAAGGGTGGCATCGCCTACCTGCTGCACACCGAATACGGCATGGACCTGCCACGCCGCCTGCAGATCGATTTCGCCCGGCACGTGCAGGCGCTCGCCGACGACACCGGCGTCGAGATCACCGCCGCCGAACTGCGAGATCTGTTCGAGGCGGTCTACTGCGACGAACCCTCGGGGCCCGCCGTGAAAGACTGGCGCACCAACGACGACGGGGACACCGAGATCACGCTGATCATCGACGGGGTCACCCACCGGACACGCCGTCGCGGCGGCCCCGTCGGGGTGCTCACCGAGGCACTGGCCGAGGCCGGGTATCGCATCGAGGTGCTCGGCCTGACCCAGCACACGATCGACAGCGACGACAGCGCCATCGCCTACCTGGAGTACCGCAGCGCCGACCACACCGAGTGGACCTGCGGCCGAGGCGATTCCGCCCAGGGGGCGGCGCTTGCCGCGGTCGTGCGCGCCGCCGCACGCGCGGCCCGGCGATGAGGAGCCGACGCGCGGTGCCGCGGCGGTCGGCGCTCGACGTGACGGAACGGTCCGGCAGGGGCGGATGACCGCTGATGATCCGATCGGGTGCGCGGCCGTCCGGCGCCCGATCGGATCGATGCGGACCTACCGCGGCCGGTCGGTTCCCGAGGAAACCGACCGGCCCGGGTCAGAACATGCCGTGCGGGATCTGCTCCGGATCGGGCACCGGTTGCACCACGTCCCAGTGCTCCACGATCTTTCCGTCGGCCACCCGCCAGATGTCGACCACCGCCAGGTCGGGTTCTTCGCCGCCGGGCGGGACCATGCGGTAGTGCATGACCACGTACTCGTCGTCGGCGATCACCCGCGCCAGCTCCAGCTTCGACCTGCTGACCGCTGCCTGTGCGATGAACTCCAGGAAAGCGTCCTTGCCCGAGGGATTGCCTGGACTGTGTTCGAGGAAATCGTCGTGCAGCAGCGTGCGCAGTACGTCCACGTTGCCCGCGGCGAATTCCGCGAAGCCACTCGAGAGCAGTTCCTTGTTGCGCAGTGCGGTGTCGTCTTTCGTCATGCCGCCGACACTGGCAGCGGCCGCACCGGGCGTCGATTACCTGCCATGTAATCGCGGGCGCGACCGGGGCGTGGTGATACTGGGCCGATGAACGGTGATCGACCGGTGGGAGAGCTGCTGCGGGAGTGGCGGCACCGGCGGAAGCTGAGCCAGCTGGACCTGGCCATCCAGGCCGACGTGTCCGCCCGGCACGTCAGTTTCGTGGAGACCGGCCGCACGACGCCGAGCCGCGCCATGGTGCTGCACTTGGCCGAGCAGCTCGACATCCCGCTGCGCGAACGCAATCGCGTGCTGATCGCCGCGGGACACGCTCCCGAGTTCCGCCGCAGCGACTGGAACGACCCCGCGCTGCGGCGCGCCCGCGACGCCGTGCAGCGCGTCCTGCGCCTGCACGAACCGTATCCGGCGCTGGCGGTGGACCGGCGCTGGAATCTGGTGCAGGCCAACGACTGCGTCGGCGTGTTCTTCGACGGCGTGGCTCCGGAGCTGCTCGACCCGCCGATCAACATGATGCGACTCGGACTGCATCCCGCCGGCTTCGCGCCCCGGATACGCAACCTCGAGCAGGTCCGCGCTTTCCTGCTGCCTCGCCTGGCCCGCCAGGTCATGGCGACCGGAGATGCCGGCCTGGCGGCCCTGTACGAGGAACTGCGCTCCTACGGCTCGCCGAGCGGTGCGGACAGTGACTCCGCGGACATCCTGCTGCCCATCCGGTTGCGCCACCGCGACGCGGAACTCGCGTTCTTCAGCACCATCACGACCTTCGGCGCGGCCTTCGACATCACGCTCGACGAGATCGCGGTGGAAGCGTACTTTCCCGCCGACGACGAAACGGCCGCCTACCTGCGCGAGAGCGCCGACAGCCGCCGGTGAGCCCGCACGCGGATCATCCGCGTCTGGTGAAACGCTCCGCGGGCTCGCCGCTGAGGTGCCCGGCGGGCAATTTGCGACCGCAGAGGACCAGCAGCAGGTCCTGGGCGCGACCGGACAGCACCGTGCCGGATCCGTAGCTGAAGTCCAGGTCGTCGGCGCGCAATTCGATGCCGCCGAGCTTGGCGCCGAACAGCTTGACGGTCCTGGGATCGATCGTGTCCAGGACCAAGCGCATCCGGTCCTCGGGCACCAGGCGGTCGAGGCCGAGCGCCACGGTGATGTCCAATCCGTGGATCACATCGTGGCTCAACGCGTTGGACAGCCCGCCGCCCGGCGGTCGCCACGGGTGATCGACGTTGTCCCACAGCGCTTTCAGCAGATCCGAGGTGCTGAGCGTGGCGGCGTCCATCCGGGCGGTGCGGTCGGCCATGCGGTTGAAGTTTCCGAACGCCGCGACCATACCCAGCGCGAAGCGTCCGCTCGACAGGCGATACGGCATGGTGATGTGCGCGACCACTTCGCGTACCCGCCAGCCCGCGCACAGCGTCGGAGCGTCCCAGCCCTCGGCGTCCAATCCGGCCAGTAGTTCGGCGAGTTCCGTCCGTTCCGCCGTCACCGCCCTCCGCACCAGGGTATCGGTCATTCGTCGTCCACCTCTCTTCGACGAGGGTGATCCAACCCCTCTGTCCGTCGAGGCGCCACCCGGCGACGCAAATCGGCCACTCGGAGGTGGAAACGGGTTACTTCCCGATCCCCCGCACACGGCGGATCGGGCGGGAATCGCGATGACGACCGTGGTCAGCCGTAGAGCGCTTGGCGGGCGCTCCGATATTCGGCTCGGATCTCTCGCCCGGTCCCGGCGTCGGCCGGTGGCGGAATCTCCGCGACCGGGCATGCGGGCCAGGCCGGCGGCCGGGACGCGCCGCTGAGCGCCCATGCCGCCTGCCGGGCAGCGCCGAGCGCGACATATTCGGCCGGTTCCGGCACCGTCACCGTGACGCCGAAGACCTGCGCGGCGATCGCCGCCACCAGCCGGGAGCGCGCCGCGCCGCCGATGAGCAGCACGCGCCGCGGCGTCACCCCGCCGATCTCGGTGAGGTGGTCGAGCGCGTCGGCGAGATGGCACAGCAGACCCTCGAAGGCGGCGCGCGCCACCGTGCCGGGGCGCATCGTCTCCGGCCGCAATCCGTGCAGGCTGCCCGTGGCGTACGGCAGGTTGGGCGTGCGTTCACCGGCGAGATAGGGCAGCAGGACCACGCCGTCCGCGCCGGGCGGCTCCTGTGCGGCGAGCGCTTCCAGCGTGGGGAGATCCACGCCGAGCAGATCGGCGGTCGAGGTCAGGATGCGGGCGGCGTTGAGTGTGCAGACCAGCGGCAGGAACGCGCCGGTGGCGTCCGCGAACCCGGAGACCGCGCCGGTGGCGTCGGCGGCGGGACGATCGGTGCGCGCGTAGGCCGTCCCGCTGGTGCCGAGGGAGACCACCACGTCGCCGTCCGTGATGCCCAAGCCCAGCGCGGCGCCGGCGTTGTCCCCCGTTCCGGCGGCGACCAGTGCGCCCGACGGCGTGTGCCCCGCGGATTCGTTCGGGCCGAGAACCTGCGGCAGAGCCGGGCGGCGTCCGCGGAACGCCATGGTGAGCAGGTCTTCGCGATAGTCGCCGTCGGCGGGCGACCAATAGCCGGTGCCGGAGGCATCGCCCCGGTCGGTGGTCGGCTCGAGCACGCGTCCCGGTCCGCCGCCCCGGAGCCGCCAGGTCAGGTAGTCGTGCGGCAGCACGACGTGTGCGGTGCGGTCGGCGAGTTCCGGTTCGTGGTCGGCCAGCCAGCGCAGTTTGGCGACGGTTGAGCCCGCCACCGGCACACTGCCGACGGCATCGGCCCAGGCCCGCGGCCCGCCGAGATCGGCGATCAAGTCCTTCGCCGCATCGGCGGAGCGGACGTCGTTCCACAGCAGCGCGTCCCGCACCGGCACGCCCGCCGCGTCCAACGGGACCAAGCCCTGCTGCTGTCCCGCGACGGCGATCGCGTCGACGTCGTCGAGCAATCCCGCGCTCGCCGTCTGTAGCGCCGCCCACCAGGCGGCCGGGGCGACCTCGGTTCCCTCCGGGTGCGTTGCCCGCCCCTGGGCGAGGATCGCACCGCTGTCGGCGTCGCAGACGACGACCTTGCACGCCTGGGTGGAGCTGTCGACTCCCGCCACCGTCGTCATCGGACCCGCCCCGATCGAAGCCAGGAGGCGTCGCGGATACGGCACCCGCAGCGCGGCGGATGCGGACCGATCGAACGCGGCCGCATTTCCAGGACGAGCCCGCCGCGCGATCCGGCGAACCGTCCGTTCGTCTGGAGCACACCCATACGATCACCTTGCCCCTCGCCGCCCCGCACGGGAGCATTTCGGGTATTCCGCCGCCGTATCGGGCAGACTGGCGCGATGAGCATCGACCCCACCGACGTGCGCATCCGCATGGGAGACGGGACGCGGCTGCCGGAACTGACCGAAGACGCGCTCGGCGACCTGCTCGGCGCACCGGCCGGGCCGGAACACACCGTGCTCGAACTCAGCCGTGCCGACCTGCACGAGATTCGGGCCAGGCTGCTGCCCGACGGCGTCTACGAACTGGAGCACCGGGCCGGTTCGGCGACCGAGTCCTTCCAGATGTACACCTCCGATCCCGTGCTGGTGCGCGGCGTGCTGTGGGCGTGGTTGTCCGACGATCCGTGGTGGCGCGACGCGGTCGCGTGGTTCCCGGTGGACCCGGCGATCGCCGAACTGCGCGCCGTGCAGGACGAACTCTCCGGCCTGTTGGACGGCCTGACCGTGATGGACGATCTCACCGCGGGCATGGACGCCGCGCTCGCACGCGCCGACGAACTGCTGGCGCTTCCAGCGGATGCCGAAGACGCCGATCAGGCCTGATACCACCAGGCGGTGGTCGCCACATCGGCGTCTTCCAGCGGAAGATAGGTCGCCGCGTCCTGCCACCCGAGGGCCTGCACGGTGACGCGCAACTCGCGCTCGAAGCAGATCGGATCGCGCACATGCCATCGGTACATGCCGAAGCGCTGATCCGCTCGATAGATCTGCTCCGGCGGCAGCACCTGGTGCATCCCGAGATAAGGCGTGGAATACGTCCGGTAGGCCCCGTCGAGGTCGAAATTCCAGGCGCCGCCGAAATAGTCCTCGGTGCCCGTTCCGCAAATGGTGGGATGCTCGGTGTCCCCGTCGAGGAAGAACTTGACCTCGCCCTCGCCCCACCATCCCGGCGCACCCGGGCGGATGGCGAGGTAGGTGCCGACGTAGCGGCCCGGCCCCGGCACCGTGTCGAGAATCGTGTGGACGGCGGGGTTGCCCAAGCCGGTCGTCCGCGTCCATCGGGTGTGCAGATACCCGGCGTCGTCCGGCACGTCCTCTTCGGTATAGGTCGCCTGGTAGTACACCGGAACCTCACGACCACAATGGTTTTCGAGGGTGATGCGCGCGCGGTGCCGAAACGGCATGGGCCAATAGCTGTTCAATCCGCCGGCGGGCGCGACGACCACCATCTCCGAACTCAGCAGCGCCGTCTCACCCCATCCGTTGCAGAAGAAGTCGCCAAGCGGCGACTCGCTCGCGGGCCGCGTCGCGTCGTCCCAAATCATCCGCAGCGTCAGCCCGCGCAGGACGGAACGCTCCGTGGTCAGCCAGAAGTGCCGGAACACTCCGGGGCCGGACACGTCGGCCAGCGTGGCGGTCGCACCGTGCGCGAGGGCGATCGAGGGGGAGATCTTCCATCCCGGTCCGAGCAGCCGCGCCGCGTGCGCTCCGGTGCCGTCGGTCGCCCGCGCGCCCGCGCCGGGCGCCCCCGTCGGATTCTCGGCGCTGACCGACCGCGTTCGCGTGCCGTCCAGCCGCCACAGTTCACCGCCCGGCGCGGTCACAGTCCCGGCCCCCCGCATCGGGGAGCGGTCGGCGCGAGCCCGGCCCAGCCCACCAATCCACCAGAGCGATCGGAAACGACGTGACGACGGAATCGAAATTGTCCTGGGTGAGGGTGATCGTGGGCATGAAGTCCTCGTATCGTTCCGCGGCGGGACTGCGCATCTCACATGGATATTCGCGATCAGGGAGCGGCCCCGGCGCGATGCTGTTCGGCCGCGAGGAAGTGCGCGATATCCGTCGTTCGATCGTACAGATCGCGGTAGTGCCGGTAGTACTGCTCGTATTTCGCGACGCGTTCGGGATGCGGCCGCACGGTGTCGACGACCGGATTCCACGCCGAGGTGTCGATCCCGGCGGCCTCGGCGGCGAGCATGGCGTCACCGAGGCTCGCGCCGACGGTGTCGGCGGGCAACTGCTGCGGCAGCCCGGTGACATCGGACACGATCCGGGTCCACAACCCGCCCCTGGTGCCGCCGCCCACCGCGACCAGACGCCTCGCCCGGCCGCCCGCTTCGGTCATGGCCTCGAGGTTGTGCCGCACCCCGTAGGCGATGCCTTCGAGAACCGCGCGGTAGAGCTCGGCCCGTCCGTGCCCGAGGGTCAATCCCGCGACGATGCCGCGCGCGTCGGGGTCGAACAGGGGAGTGCGCTCCCCGGCGAAATAGGGCAGCGCGAGCAAGCCTCTGCTGCCCGCGGGCACGTCCGCCGCCGCGGCGACCAGATCGGTGAACTCGCCGCCGACGAGTTTGCGCAGCCAGTCGGTGACGGCGCCGGAAGTGGCCATGCCCGCGGCGAGGGTGTACGTGTCCGGCCAGGCGCCGCAGGTACCCCAGAGACCGGGATGCGGGCGCGGATCGGTGAGCACCTGCACCAGGAACATGGTGGTGCCGTACATGATCATCGCGTCACCAGGGGCGCGGACGCCGACGCTGGCCGCCTCGGCCCAGGCATCGATGGTCCCGGTGGTGACGGGCAGCCCCCGCGGAAGGCCGGTCGCGGCCGCGGCGTCCGCGCTGACCCGGCCCACGATCTCGGTGGGCCAGGCCAGCTCCGGCAGCGTCCAGCCCGGCACGATCCGCTCGGCCCAGTCGCTCGCCCACGTACGTTCGCGCAGGTCGTAGAGGGGCACGCACTGGCTGGCCGACTGGTGGTCGAGAACGTAGCGGCCGGTGAGCCGGTGCACCAGGAAGGAACTCGCCATCAGCAGCATCGCGGTGCGCGCGGCGACCTCCGGCTCGTGCCGGACCAGCCACCTGGCTTTCGGGCCGACGGCTTGGCTGGTCAGCGGCGACCCGGCGCGGTCGAGTACGGCACGAGCGCCGAATTCGTCGTTCAGCTCAGCGATTTCGACGCCCGCCCTGGTGTCGACTCCGTAGAGGATGGCCGGGCGCAGCGGCCTCCCCTCCGCGTCGGCGGGCAGCAGGCACGGCCCGATGCCGGACACGGCGAGGCCCGCGAGCGCGGCGCCGTCGGCCGCCGCCACCAGCTCGCGGGCCAGTGCGACGAAATCCGCCCACCACACCTGCTCCGCGTCGTGCTCGACCCAGCCGGGGCGCGGCATGGACACCTCGTGCGCGCGTTCGGCCCTGGCGACGATCGCACCGTGCGCGTCGGTGAGCACGCCTTTGGAACTCGAGGTCCCGATATCGATGCCGAGGAACATCGTCACCGCGTGAACTCGTCCACCGTGATGTCGAGCAAATCGCACGTCGCGCGCAGGGCTTCCCGATGGTCGCCGGGCACCGCGTGAATGTGGTTGGCCCCGAACCGGTTCAGGAAGTCGTCGGCACGCGCGTCCAGCCGGGCGAACGCGTGCGGCCACTCCCGCGTCGACTGCTTCATCAGCGCTTCGTTGGTCTGCTCGTCGTAGTGCTCGAAATCGCCGAGCATCAGCTGCATGCGGTAGTCGCCGTCGAGCCGGGTGAGCCGGGCGAGAGTCATCCGGCCCGGCGCGGCCAGGTGATGCACCGAGGCGCCGCCCGCGGGGAAGAAGAACACCTCCGGATACAAATGCACCTTCGCGAGGTTCTCCGCCGGATCGTCGCTGCGCGCGGCGAACCAGGTGGCGTGCTGGCCGGAATTGCACAGATCCCAGATGTCCCGATCGGCGTGATAGTGCCGCACGTCGGCGAACAGCACCGGGGTGCCCGCGATGCCTTTGAGCAGCTGCATGGTCAGCGCGCCGTCCATGTCCGCCTCGGTCGCGCAGACGTGCGGTTCCTTCGGCCCGTTCCAGTCGTAGGGATCGTTGAGGAACGCCTCGGTGACGTCCATGGTGGCGAAATACTGGGTGAGTTCGGGCTGTCCCTTGATGCCCGAGAAGTCGAGGCGCCATTCGGCGATCAGCTCCCGCACGGCGAGATACGAGCGGATCTGGCGTTCCAGCAACTGCGGGGTGAGCTTCGCGCCGTCGTAGTGCACGCCCCCGGCGTGCCGTTCCAGCCACTCGCGCGCGGCCTTCGCCTCGCCCGCGTCGGCCAGTTCGGCGCGCCGCACGATCTCCCACTGATCGATTTCCTCGACGTCGATGCCGAAGAGCCGTTGCCACTGATCGGTGTTGGCGACCGCGGTGTTCATCCCCATCGGCCGCCCGCCGAAGCGCCCGAAAGTCGAACCGCGCAAGCTCGCCACGGCAGCCGCGGCTCGCGCGCGCACGCCGATGGCGTCGATCAGTCCTGGATCGGACGGATCACCCCACAGCCTGCTGTGTTTGCGCCCGATCTGGTCCAGCGCGCCTCCTGCGGCCAGCATGCCGACCATGCCGGGCTGTACCGGGTCGATATTCGACAGCAACAGCAACGGGCCGGGAATCGCGCCGGCCGCGAGCATGGTGAAGTGCGGAAACGCCCAGACCGCGTAGTGCAGCACGGTGAGATCGACGCCCGCCGCGGCGACCGTGCGCGCCACCGTGCCCGCCAAGGCGTTGTCGCTGATCGGCGCCGCGCCGCGGACCACGTCGTGCCCCGCCGCCGTCAGTGCGGTCACCAGCCGGTCCTCGGTGGATGCGATGAAATCGGCGATGCCCGCATGCACATAGTCGCGGCCGTCGGAGATGCTGATGATGCCGATACGGGCCATGCCGGTCCCTCCCGTAGGTGGGTGATCGGAGAGTTCGACTCGCTCAACAGATACCAGCCGCGACCGCGCCCGTAGACGGGTTTCGCCGAAATGGCGCTCGGCTCGGTGTTTCGGACCGCTTAGCGCGGAACCGTTTTGGCGACCCGCCCGCGCGGGAAGCCGAGTGGCGCCAGATGCACCCCGCCTCGGCCCCAGCCCGCGCTGGTGATCCACCAGCGGCCGTCCTCTTCGATTACCTCGGCGGCGTGCGCCGCGATGTGGCCGACTTTGTCGCCGATGCGGAATCGGAACGGGTTGTCACTGCGGAAGACGTCGGTGCCGACGTAATGCGGGCGCGGACCGATGAACAGGTACCACCATCCGCCGTGCCGGAGCACATGAGGCGACTCGGTGTTGCCCGCCTCGGTGCCCTTGGCCGGGTCCGTGTACGCGATGTGGCGCTCGCCCCAGTGCACCAGGTCGGTGCTGGTGCGGTAGGCGACGACATGGTGACCACCGGCCGGGGCGCTGGTCGCGCAGTAGTACATCACCCACTGGTCGCCCACCCGCACCACCATCGGGTCGCGCGCGTCGTAGCCGTCGCGGAACAGCGGGCCCGCCGCGGACCTGGTCCAGTGGAACAGGTCGGGCGAGGTCGCCAGGTTCATCGCCGCGGCGGTGCGGTCGGCGCCGCCCGCCGCGTAGAACATGTAGTACCGGCCGAGGGCGGCGAGCACGTAAGGCGCCCACAGATGCGTCTCGCCGTAGTCCCGGTCCACTCGCAGCGCGGAGGCGTGCTTGGTCCATGGGCCGGTCAATCGGTCGGCGGTGGCGTGGGCGAACTCTCTTTCGTCGAACGGGTCCGCCGGTTCGGTATGGGTGATGCCGAACAGGTGCCACCGCCCGGTGTCGTCGCGAACAAACGTGTGGTCGTTGATGTACCAGGCTTCCGGCTCCCCGGCGCTCGGGTCGTAGATTCGCGCGAAAGTTCCCGCTCGGACCACCTCCCGCGTCGCCATAGGTTCATGATGCCGCGATCAGGTCCTCGATGGCGGCATCATCGAGCAACGACGCTGCGCCGCAGGTACTCCGCGGTCAGCGACCGGCCGTCCGCCAGCAGGCCCGCGGGCGTCCCGGCGAAAACGAGTTCGCCCCCGTGCTTTCCGCCGTCGGGTCCGAGGTCGATCACCCAGTCGGCCCGAGCGACGAGATCGAGGTCGTGCTCGATGACGATCACCGTGTTGCCCGCGTCGACCAGCCGGTCGAGCAGCCCGACCAGGGTGTCGACGTCGGCCATGTGCAGTCCGGTGGTCGGTTCGTCCAGCACGTAGACGGCGGCTTCGGTGCGACGCTGGAGGTGATCGGCCAGCTTCACGCGCTGGCGTTCGCCGCCGGACAGCGAGGACAGCGACCGGCCGAGGGTGAGATACCCGAGACCGACGTCGAGCAACGACCGCAACGGCGTGCTGATCCGCCGGTCCCCCGCTTCGGCCCAGAAGTCGAGCGCCTGCTCCGCGGGCATCTCCAGCACGTCGGCGATGGACGCCCCCCGAATCTCGTAGGCGAGCGCCTCCGGACGGTATCTGCGTCCGTGGCAGGCCTGGCAGACCGTGGTGACCGGATCCATGTACGCCAAGTCGGTGAAGATCACGCCGGCGCCGTCGCATTCACGGCAGGCTCCGTCGGAATTGAAGCTGAACAAGCCCGGTCGCACACCGTGCCGCTTGGCGAAAAGCTGGCGTAGCGGGTCCATGATGCCCAGATAGGTCGCGGGGCTGGAGCGCCGGGACGCGGCGATCGCGGATTGGTCCACCGCGACGACCTCCGGATAGGCCGCGACGAACGCGCCGGACACCAGCGTGCTCTTCCCGGACCCCGCCACACCGGTCACCGCCGTGAGCACGCCCGTGGGAAAGCGCACGGTGAGCTTCTTCAGGTTGTAGGCATCGGCGTCGGCCACGGTGAGCCATCCCGCCGGCTCGCGGACGTCCTCCTTCACCCGCCGCACCCTGCGCAAGCCCGCCCCGGTCGGCGTCCCCGCGAGCCGCAGCTGATCGACCGTGCCCTGGAACACCACCCGCCCGCCGTGGGAACCGGCGCCCGGTCCCATGTCGACTACGTGGTCGGCGACGGCGATGACGTCCGGGGAGTGCTCCACCACCAGAACGGTGTTGCCCTTGTCGCGCAGCCTGCGGAGCAGCGTGTTCAGCCGTCCAACGTCCCGGGGATGCATGCCGACGCTGGGCTCGTCGAAGATATAGGTCATGCCGGTGAGGCTGGAGCCGAGATGCCGGACGACCTTCAGGCGCTGCGCCTCGCCGCCGGACAGGGTCGCGGTCTCGCGATCGAGCGAAAGGTAGCCGAGCCCGACCTCCTCGATCCGGCGCAACCGGGCGACGGCGGCCTGGGCGATCGGCCGCGCCACCGGATCGTCCAGGCGGTCGAGCACGTCGATGAGATCGGTGATCTCCATCCTGCCGTAGTCGGCGATGCCGAGCCCGTCGATCCGGCTCGCCAGCGCGGCGGCGTTGAGCCGCGCGCCCCCGCACTCAGGGCAGACCTCCTCGGTGACCACCGCGCGGGCGGCCGCGCGATTCTTGTCCGACAGCGCGGTGAGATCACGCTTGATGTAGAGGCGGTCGATCCGCTCCAGCAGGCCTTCGTAGGCGTTGTTCCCCGCCGAGCCGTTCCGGTTCTTGCGCGGCACCCGGAATCCTTTGCCGTGCAGGAACAGTTGCCATTCCTCGGCGGTGAAATCCCGCAGCGGCTTGTCCGGATCGAAAAGTCCCGACTCGGCGTAGAGCTGCCACTGAAACGTTCCGACCGCGAACGGGCCGAACGTGATCGCACCCTCGTTGAGCGACTTGTCCGCGTCGATCAGCTTCTCCAGGTCCGGCCGCACCACATGGCCCAGACCACCGCACGCGGGGCACATGCCGAGCGGGTCGTTGAACGAGTACCGCGTGGCCTCGCCCGCGCTCGGGACGCTGTGCCGGGAGAACAGCACGCGGATGACGGAGTGGATATCGGTCATGGTCCCGACCGTGGATCGGGAATTGCCGCCGATCGGCTTCTGATCGACGACGACGGCGGGCGCGAGGTTGTCGATGGCGTCCACCTCGGGGCGCTCGTACTTGGGCAGCCGATTGCGGATGAACCAGGTGAAGGTCTCGTTGAGCTGCCGCTGCGATTCCACCGCGACGGTACCGAAGACGATCGACGACTTACCCGAGCCGGAGACGCCGGTGAAGACCACGATCTTGCCCTTGGGGATGGTCAGCGAGACATCGCGCAGATTGTTCTCGCGGGCCCCGATGATCCTGATGGTGTCTCGATCTGCATGCACGGACCTCACGCTAGGAACGGATGAGGTCGGATTCTGTCCTCGTTCGCCGCCATACTCGAGGACGTGACCCAGACCGCCGCCCGACTGCTCCAGCTGCTGTCGCTGTTGCAGACCCGCCGCGAATGGAGCGGCCCCGAACTGGCCGCGCGGCTCGGGGTCACGGCGCGGACGGTGCGCCGAGACGTGGAGCGCCTGCGCGAGCTGGAATATCCGGTGGTCGCGAGCCTCGGTGCGATCGGCGGCTACCGCCTCGAGGCCGGCGCGGCGCTGCCGCCACTGCTGCTCGACGACGAGGAAGCGGTCGCGATCACACTCGGATTGCGCGGCGCGGCGCAAGGCGCGATCGCGGGCATAGAGGAATCCGCTGCTCGCGCACTGGTGAAATTGCAGCAGGTCCTGCCGTCCCGGTTGCGACGGCGGGTCGACGCGATAGACACCACCACCGTGTCGCTCGGCGGCCCCGCCGCCGGACCTCTTGTCGATCCCGAAGTGCTGGTGGTGCTGGCCGCCGCCGCGCGTGACGGCGAGCGGATCCGCTTCCGCTACCGCGACAAGAACGACAGTGAGAGCAGCCGCCTCGCCGAACCGCACAGCCTCGTCTCCGCGGGCCGGCGCTGGTACCTGGTCGCCTGGGACGTCGACCGCGCCGATTGGCGCACCTTCCGTGTCGACCGCTTGACCGCGCCGCGACCGATCGGAATACGCTGCGCACCCCGCGCACTGCCCACCGAGGACGCGGCGAGTTTCGTGACCAGCCAGCTGGCGCGCTCCAGGCCGGTTGGTCCCGTGGTCCTGCGGGTCCATGCCTCCGCCGAGGCTTTGGCCGAAGCGTTCCGGGTACGCGCGGAGGAGGTCGAACCGCTGGACGAGCGGACGTGTCTATTGCGCACCTCAGCGGATTCGCTGGAGTGGACCGCCCTCCGAATAGCGCACCTGGATCTCGACTTCGAGGTCGTCGAACCCACCGAGATGAGAGACCTGCTCGCCGGGCTCGGTGCGAAATTGCTCCGTGCGGCCCGGAATCCGGGGTGAGCGGATGGTCGCGGCGCCATTGTCGTCCCGACCGTTCGGATCGATCTTGTGGTGGTCTGAATCACACTTGTGTCATTCGTGCCGGAGTTTCGCCGATCGCACGCCTCTGACCTGCGAAAAAGTGCGCTGGACAGGCGATTTGACGAAGCGTTATCCGCCGCGTAACTTATTCCAGGTCAGAGCGACACGGACACCGACCCGGAGCCGAGAAGCAAGGCGGAGACGCCGAGCGGAAGGACCGGGAAACGAGGTAGGACGAGGAGCGCCTGATGATCACACTGGCTCGATCGGGAGCCCGATTTTGATCGGGTGAACGAATGAGCTAAGCTGGAAAAGTTGCTTCACGGAAAGTCCGGAGAAATTCGGATCGGATGTGTGTGCGTGTGTTCTTTGAGAACTCAATAGTGTGTCGATGAATGTCAGTGCCAAATATTTTTTGGTTTCGGCTCTTCATACCCCCGTGTGGAGGGTCGGACATTGTTAGTCAGCTATTTTTCCGGCTGGCGATTGTTTTGCTGGGTTTTCGGACTCTAGTTATTACTTTTGATTGCGCCTCCTTTGGGGGT
>NZ_BDBC01000038.1 GCF_001612785.1 Nocardia beijingensis NBRC 16342 | reverse complement strand
AAGCACCGTTGCAGCAAGTCGACGCTGCCCGCCATCGCCGCGAGGTGAATTCCCTCCGCGGTGGTGCCGCCCTGGATATCGGCGACGTCGGAGCCGAGCACCAACGCACCGACAGCTTCTCCAGCAACTCCGACCGCTCGCGCGGAGCCAGCAGGGCGAGCGCGTCGATCGCGCGCAGATCACCCAAGCCGCCATCCACGTTGGTGTAGGCGTTGTTGTCGATACCGGCCTCGGGCGCGTCCGGATAGCCGGAATGGAACTCCTCGGGGCCACGCCGCGGATCGTGTAGCGGTCGCGCCCGGCGTCGTAGGCCGCCAGGCTGGACCAGAAACGAGCTATCTCCACCCGTAGCTCCGCGCCGCACTCGACGAGAAACTCACCATCGCCGGCGGCCTGGTAGTACTGCTGAACGGACCGACGACTCCCGTCTAGGGGCCTATGTCCAGGCCCTCGGCCGACCGGGGACCGCCTGCGGTGCGATTCGGGACCTACGACTCCTCCGGACACCACCTCTCAATCCCTACCGTGACGGGTATGAACCAGCCACCGCCCGGGGAAACCATCGAGAAGACCGTCTTGCTCGCCGGACGGGCGCCGTCGCTGCACAACAGCCAACCCTGGCACTGGACATTCGACGGACGAACCTTGCGTCTGTTCGCGGTACCCGAACGCATGCTTCCGGCGACGGACACATCCGGCAGGCAGATGCTGATCAGCTGTGGAATCGCTCTGGATCATCTGCGCGCGGCGATGGCCGCCGCGGGCTGGCGCGTCCACGTTGCCCGCTTTCCCGATCCGAACCGCCGCGAACACCTGGCCAATATCACCTTCGAACCGGCTCGCATCGTCACCGAGGGCGACCGTGCTCGCGCCGACGCCATCCTGCGACGGCACACCGACCGGCTGCCGTTCCAGGCGCCGATCGGATGGCCCGACTTCGAAACGGTTCTACGCTCGACCTTCGATCCCTCCGATGCCACGCTCGACGTGCTGGGTGACGACTGCCGCCCCAGCCTCGCGCGCGCCTCGGAGATGAGCGCTGCGCTCCGCCGCTACGATGCCGGATACCATGCCGAATTGCAGTGGTGGACGGGGCATACGATCGGCGACGCGGGTGTGCCCAGCGACGCGCTGATCTCCCAGGAGGAACGGCAGCGAGTCGGCGTGAGGCGCGAGTTCCCGACCACCACCACCGGCGACCGGCGCGGCGAGATCACCGAAGACCATTCGATGATCCTGGTGCTGTCCACCGACCGCGACACACCCGCGGAACTGCTTCGCTGCGGTGAGGTGCTGTCCACTGTGTTACTGGAATGCACGCTCGCAGGCTTCGCGACCTGTCCGTTGACCCACCTGACCGAAGTGCCGAGCAGTCGTGCCGTGGTCCGGGAGTTGACCGGACACTCCGGGCTCCCCCAGGTGTTGATCCGCGTCGGGATCGCACCCGAATCGCAGCCGAACGCTCCGGCGACTGCGCGCAGACCGCTCAGGGAGGTCCTGGACATGCCCGAATCCGACCGGGAGCCCGATTGAGTATCGAGTTCGGTTATCTCCCACGCTCTATTCGAATCCGCAAGAACCAGTGTCGTCGCTGGTCACGGTCGCACGTGCGCGTCTTCAATTCGTTCATTGTCTCCCGCTGAACCAGTACGCAAACGGTCACGCCAGGCTGTGTCAAAGCGCGCGCTCCGCGGTGCTCAGGGAGTCGAGGGCAGCCCGCAGCTTTGCGGCGGCTCGGCTGGCCACAGGTTGCAGAGCTGGTTCCTCCGCAACCTGGACCATCAGTTGCGGATTCATCGCTTCGACGATGACCTCGGAGTCCGAGCCGGGGTTTCGGCGCACGACGACGTTGCAGGGCAGCAGGAGTCCGATCTGCCGGTCGATCTCGACCGCTTCGTGGGCCAAGGGTGGATTGCAGGCGCCGAGGATGAGGTAGTCCTCCATGTTCGCGTCGAGTTTGGCTTTCAGGGTGGCCCGCACGTCGATCTCGGTGAGGACGCCGAATCCTTGCTCACTCAGTGCGGCCCGCGTCCGGTCGACGGCGTCGCCGAAACTGGTGTGCAGTGTGGTGGACAGTCCCAGGTTCATTGTTCGGTCCTTTCATGAGGGAGTCAGGCCAGAGCTAGGAACAGTTTCTCCAGCTCGTCGACAGTCATCTGCTTCTGGCCGTCGACGGATCGGCCCGTAAGGCATTCGCGCAGTCCGGTCGCGACGATCTTGAATCCGGCGCGGTCGAGCGCCCGGGAAACCGCTGCGAGTTGGGTGACCACGTCTTTGCAGTCACGACCCTGCTCGATCATGGCGATGACCCCGGCGAGCTGACCGTGCGCCCTCCGCAGCCTGTTGAGTGTTTCGGTGATCGCTGTTTCGTCGCCGACCATGGTTGCGCCTCCATTCGTTGTGTCTGTCCAGGATACCCATGGGGGTATACCCACGGCGCAAATCACCCGCCCCGGCACCTATGCCCCAGGGGGTATATTGGCTACCAAGGAATATACCCCGCCGGGTATTCGAAACAGTGACGACAGGAGGATTCGGTGGCCGATATCGATCTGTATGTGGATCCTGTGTGCCCATTCGCCTGGGTGGCCGCGCAGTGGCTGCTCGACACTGCGGCCGACAAGCACGCGGTGACCTTGCGACCGATGAGCCTGGCCGTGCTCAACGGCGATCACGATGTCGATGCCGACCACGCCCCGATGATCATCCGCTCGCGGCGGATCGGCCGAGTGTTCGCCGCCGCCGTCCAGCAATACGGCCAGACCGCGTTCACCCCGCTCTACCTCGAGTTGGGTCGGCGGTGGCATGCGGGCGGCCACCACGCCGACGCCGCGATGGCCGCCGCACTGGCCGCGACCGGCTTCGATCACCAGCTGATCGAGGCCCTCGATGACACCCGCTACGATGCCGCGGTCGCCCACGCCCATCACGCCAGCCAAACAGCGCTCGGCGGGCGCAGCGGCAGCCCCATCATCGGCGTCGACGGTCACGTCTTCAGTGGTCCCGTCTTGACCGAGCCACCCCGGCCGGGAGGCGCCCCCGAGCTGCTGGCTGCCATCATCACCGCGGCCACAACGCCAGGATTCGCCGCGCTGCAGCGCCCATACCAGGGCCCGCCCACCTTCGCGGGCACCGCAGGACAGCGCTGATGTGCTCTCCCGTCAAGTGCCGTATCTGCAGCAAGACCACTTGGGTCGGCTGCGGCAGGCACATCGACGCCGTCCGCGCCGCTACCCCGCCGGGCCGGTGGTGCCCCGGCCACGACGATAACCAGGCCCCGAACCGAGCACCCGTACGGGGTCTCCGTCGCTGGTGGCACCGTTGATCCGTCGCGCGGACAATCGCCATCGCACGCCGGGCGCACGTCTCCGCTGCCCGTTGTCGGCGCACCGACCAACCGTGTTCCAGCGAGGGACTCCGGGTAGTCGACAATTCTCGTTGCGCGTCGACGCCGTCGATTGCCCGCCCGACGAGCGACAACGTGTGCGCCAGTGGCGCGGAGGCCTGGTCAATACCCGACGTCGCGGCGGCGAAAACCGGCGGCAGCGAGCATCAGCCCGGCCAGTGCGGTCAGGGTGATCACGAGCATGGGCGTGGCGGTGACGGTGTGCAGCGGGACTTTTTCGGAATGTGGGTGAACGGCGAGGCGTCGTCGAACCAGTCGGGCAGATCGAATGCGGCCGCGAAGAGCAGTGCCACGGCGCAGTAGGCGAAGGCGGCCCACGCCACGGCTACAGACGCTCTCGGAGCCCAGCCGACGCCCAGCGCCGCGACCGCGATCACCCACCAGACCGCTGGTAGGTACTCCAGCGCCACACCGGACATGCGCAAGGCCTGTCCGAAATCGGAGATCGTCCACCCATAGGTCAGACCGACGGCGAAACCACCCACGGCCAGCACGAGTACGCCGCCCCCCAAAGCGACGGCGAGATGGCTGGCCAGCCAGCGATACCTGCTGACCGGAGCGGCCAGCAGCGGCTCGGCCCGTCCCGCGGTCTCCTCCCCATGCGCGCGCAGCACACTGGCGACACCGAACGCGGCGGTGAGCAGCGCGACGATCGACACTGTCAGGGACAGATACGAATTCACCGCGTCGGTCGCTCCGCCGGGAAGGTAGGCGGCGATCTCGGGGTTGTCGGCGAGATAGTCCTCGATGCTCTCGGCGAACGAGCCGTAGGCGGCCCCCAACGCGAATACGCCCACAGTCCATCCGGCCAGCGAACCGCGCTGCAACCGCCAGGCCAGGCCCAGCGGCGAGCCCAACGCCCAAGACGCCGTCGCGGGCCCGGTGCCATAGGGGAGCAGTCCGGCGCCGAAGTCGCGCCGGTCCAGCAGAGCGAACGCCGAACCGGTGAGCGCGACAGACGCGGCGGCGAACAGCAGCACCGTCCACCAGCGGTCGCCGGCGTAGGGGTAGCTGCGCTGGGCCCACCCGATCGGCGATACCCAGGAGGTTGCTCCACTGCCCACATCGCCGATCGCCCGCGCCACGTAGGCGGCCGCCACAGCCAGCCCGACCGCCCCGTAGACGCTGCGCGGATTCTCGAAGATCTGCGCGGCGACGGCGGTGACGGCGGCGAACGTGACACCCACGCCCCCGGTGACCACGCCCAGCAGCAGTGAGCCACCCGCCGGAAGTCCGGTTCCGACAGCGGCGGCGAAGACCACCACAACGACGGCGATATCGGCCAGCCCCGCCAGTGTCAGCGCGGCGACGGCCGGAGCCCGGCGCCCCACCCGCGCCGAGCGGAGCAGTTCCGCTCGCCCGGTCTCCTCGTCCGAGCGAGTATGCCTGCCGACCAGGAACATGTTCATCAACGCGACCACAACCGCCAGATACGCGAGTATCTCGAACACGATCTCTCCGCCAATGCTCGTCAGCAACTGGGTCGGCCCGCCCATGGCGACGGCAGCCGCACTGGCGCTCACCGTCTCGCGCAGCTGCGCGAGTTTCCACGGTGTGTCATAGAAGCGCTGACTACCGACCGACTGCAAGGCGAGCAGCGCGGCGGCGCCGAGCAGCCAGCACGGCAGCGAGAACCGCTCGCGCCATAGCGCGAAACGCAGCAGCGTACCTGCCCCGGAAAGCTCTGCACGCGGTATCGGTCGCGAAATCAGGGCGGTGTTCACCGGTCCTCCTCCCCTGGAGGGGACGAAGCGGCGCCGTAGTGGCGCAGGAAGATGTCCTCGAGCGTGGGCGGCGTGCTGGTGAGGCTACGCACGCCCAGATCGGCGAGTACGCGTGTCACGGCGTCGAGGTGCGCGGTATCGACGTCGAACTTGGCCCGAGTGCCGTTGCGGAGGAGGTCGTGCACGCCCGTCACCGCGTCCAGACCCGTCAACGGCCGAAGGGTTTCGACAGTGATCGTGGTGCGAGTCAGATGCCGCAGCTCGGACAAGGTGCCGCTTTCCACGGTGCGCCCACGCCGGATGATGCTCACCCGATCGCACAGCGCCTCCACCTCGGCCAGAATGTGACTGGACAGCAGGACGGTCCTGCCCTCGTTCTTCGATTCCGCGATACAGCGCTGGAATTCGGCTTCCTTGAGCGGGTCGAGCCCAACGGTCGGTTCATCGAGCAACAGCAGTTCCGCGTCCGAGGCCAGCGCCGCGACAAGCGCGACCTTCTGCCGGTTGCCCCTCGAGTAGGCACGCGCCTTCTGGTGCGGATCGAGATCGAATCGCTCCAGCAATTCGGCGCGGCGACGCTGGTCGACGCCGCCACGCAGACGGCCCATCAAGTCGATCACCTCACCGCCGGTGATACCGGGCCAGAGGAGGACCTCACCTGGCACGTAGGCCAATCGCGCGTGCAAAGCGACCGCGTCCGACCACGGATCACCGCCGAGCAGCCGCACCGTCCCGGAATCCGCACGCAGCAGTCCCAAAAGAATACGAATCGTCGTCGTCTTGCCCGAGCCGTTCGGCCCCAGAAAGCCATGGATCTCACCGCTGCCTACGGTCAGGTCCAGTCCGTCGAGCGCCTTCGCGGGACCGAACGATTTCCTCAGGCCGGCGATGGTGATCGCAGACTCCGTCATCGCGGCGACCGCTCCTGCAGCTGGGTAGCCGCCGGCCGCGCCACGTCGTCGACGTCGGCTGTGGAACCGGTGTCGCGCGGTTGCTGTCGGTACAGCTGCGCGATGTGCTCGCGGCGGCCGGGTCCGGTACCGGTGGTGGCGAGCGCCGCGGTCGCCGCGGCGACACCCAGACGCACCGCCTCGGACAACTCGTACCCCCGCGCCAGACCCACCACGACGCCCCCGACCATCGCATCACCGGCCCCGATTCCACTGCGCACCCGCGCCGGAATAGGCGCGAACCATTCGTGCGAATCCCGCGTCACCACAAGCGCGCCCGCGGCGCCGAGGGACAGCAACACGATCTCCGTCATTCCGGCGGTAATGAGGCGGCGGGCTTGCGCCAGCTGTTCGGCGCGCTCGATCAGCGGATGCCCGGCGTAGTCGCCGAGTTCCCGCGCGCTCGGTTTGATCAGATGGACGCCGCGGCGCACACTGCGCAACGCGTTGCCGGAAGTATCCAGCACCACCCGCACACCCAGGTCGCCGACGAGATCGGTGAGGATCTGGTAGAAGTCCGCGGACGCACCCGGCGGGAGAGTGCCACTAGCCACGAGATAATCCGCGCCGAGCACAGCGCGTTCGACCTCGGCCAAGCAGCGATGCTGTTCCGGATCGGTCAGCCGAGGGCCCGGAAAAACGAACCGATACTGCTCCTCGCTCGACGTCTCGGTGACCGAGAGACTCTCCCGGGTCGATTCGGCCACCTGCACCGGCCGCGGCGGCACGCCGGTGTCGCGCACCAACTGCTCCAACAGCCGGCCGGGCGGGCCGCCCATGGGGAACACCGCCGTCACCTCGGCACCCAGTTCGGCCACCGTGCGCGCGACGTTGATGCCGCCGCCACCAGGGTCGTAGCGTGGTGTCGCGCAACGCATCTTGTCCGTCGGCACCACCTTGGCCACCCGTGTCGCGAGATCGATCGCGGGGTTCATCGTCAAAGTCACGATCCGGCCCATGGAAGCCTCCTCGATGCCGCCCCCGACAACTCCGTTCCCGGCCCGGACGTCTGTCCGGCGGAGGAACTTGTCTCGGCCCGGTACCGGATACTCTGCTCACTCGCGGGCGACCGCAGCAGAGTCGGCCGCCCCTCGGGCGCTGGGACCTAGGTCATCAGACAGAACCGGGCAGGGAATTTCGACCGACGGCGCCAAGGTGAACAATGCTTCGTCTTCCTGCGCGAAATGCAGGGTGAGCACGGCATCCAGGCCATAGAGCGTGGCACGCAGATCATCGATCTGGTCCGCGCGGATTCCTTGCGGTGCATCGTCGAGGTGACGGCCGATACGTCGGATGAGGCGTTCGATCTCGGTGTGCTCTCTGCTCATCGTCACCATCGCCTCCGGATCGCGCAGATAGCCGGTCAACGCGGGATACAGTTCCGATTCCTCGGCGTGCTCATGCGGCAGTATGTCGTCCACCAGGAGTTCGAACGCGCGGCGGACCGCGGCGTCGGCATCCGGTCCTGGACCACTCGACAGGGCGTCGGCCGCCTGCCGTACGGACGCGCGTGCGGTCCGCAGCCTGCCGTGCTCACGCGTGAAGCGGGCTACCAGCGGCTCGATCGCCGCGGTCGGCCGACCCCGATGCACCCGCAGCGCGCGCAAGGCGTTCAAGATCACCGCGACATCGATGCCCTCCTGCAAGAGCGCGCCGGCCGCGGGCATCAGCAGTCCGAAAGCCGCGGCGATCATCGCCGCAAGTGACATCGCCATCCCGGCCGTCGCGCTCTGCACCGCCAGACGATGTGACCGCTGAGCGATCTCCACCGCATCGGCGAGCCGGTCGATGCGGTCGTCCACGATCACCGCGTCGGCAGCCTGTACCGCCGCCGTCGACCCGCGCGAGCCCAGAGCGACACCGACATCGGCGGCCGCCAGCGCGGGCGCGTCGTTCACTCCGTCGCCGACCATCACCGTCACACCGTTGTGGCGTTCCGCGCTGATGGCGGCGATCTTGTCGGCGGGGTCGGCGTCCGCGACGACTTCGGTGAGGCCGAGCAGACGGGCGACCTCGGCCGCGTTGTCCACTCGGTCGCCGGTCAGCATGAGCAGTCGTCGCAGACCCGCCGAGCGCAGTCTGCGCATCGTTCGCTCCGCGTCGACCCGAATGCGGTCGCGCACCAGCAGCGCTGCCACGGGCTGTTGATCGACGCACACCCACACCACGGCGGCCAGATCCAGCCGCGCCCGTCGCAGCGCCGCCAGCGCCCACGGTGCGGGCTCCGTCTGCGCCGGAAGCCGGCCGACCCGTACCACGTGGCCATCGACCATCCCGGTCGCCCCCTGCCCAGGTTCTTCCGAGACCCCGGCCGCGACCGCCCGCTCTGTACCGCGTGCCGCCGCCGCGGCGACCACCGCCCGCGCGAGCACATGCGGCGAGAATTCCTCCACCGCCGCTGCTTGACGTAGCACCTGCTCGGCGCGGATGCCGGGCGCGGTGACGATGTCGAGCACCTCCGGCCGTCCGACCGTCACGGTGCCGGTCTTGTCCATTGCCAGGCAACGCGCCTGCCCCAGAGTCTCGAGCGCGGCACCGTCTTTCACCACCACACCCGCCCGTGCTGTCCGCGACATCCCGGCCGTGATCGCGACCGGCACTGCCAGCAGCAGCGGGCACGGCGTCGCCGTGACGACCACCGCCACCGCCCGGACCGGATCCCCCGTTAACAGCCAGGCGGCGCCCGCGACGGCGAGAGCCACCGGCAAAAACCACACCGCGACGCGATCGGCCAGCCGCACGGTAGGAGCTGCCGCGGCCGCAGCCTGCCGCGCCAGCGTCACGATGCCGGCATAGGTGCTGGACTCGACCGTCGCCGCGGCTCGGATGTCCACGGCCGCGCCCGCGTTGACCACGCCGCTGCGCACCTCGGTATTCGCCCGGCGCACCACGGGGACCGGCTCCCCCGTCAGCGCCGATTCGTCGAAGACTCCCGCTGTGGTGAGAACGCCGTCGACCGGCACCGTCTCACCCGGCAGAACCACGACGAGATCTCCGGGCGTAATCGCTGTCGCGGCGACGGTCTCGATGCCGTCGCGGCGGCGGCGATGTGCCTGCGCCGGGGCCCGGCGCAACAAGGCGGACAGGTCATGTCCGGCGCGGCGTCCCGCGTACGCCTCCAGCGCCCGCCCCGTGGCCACCATAAGCGCGATCAGGGCGCCGGCGAAGTACTCACCGACGACCACCGCACCGACCAATGCCACCAGAGCGAGCAAATCGGCGCCGTAGCGCCGCTTCAGCAGATCCGACAGCACCCATGCCGTCGCCGGAACGAGCGCGGTCACCGTGGCCGCCAGCCATATCAGTTCAGCGGTCCGCGCACTGAACAGATGTATCGCGAGTCCTGCGGCGACCAGCACAGCTATCACGCACACCAACGCGAGTGCACCGGCGATCCGCCGCCGCGCGGGCCGCGATTCGCCGTCGGGCGCCGCCGCGGCGGCCTGTGGACCCGCATGGTTCGGCGGACGCGGCATGTACTGTCTCCGATCATCTCCGGCCGGTGCTGCGCCCCGGCCGCCGTGAGCTATGAATGCCGCCGCTCCCGCAGGAGCGATGTGACTCGAGCCTGTCCTGCTGTGGCGGATCACGGCAGGTCCACGGGTCGACGATCGCAGGGAAGATGGTCCCGACCGGATCGGACCAACGGCCTTCCTCGGCGCTCGGTGACACCACCGCACGGCACGGTATGCCCGCTGCGGCGCAGGCCATTGGACCCTAGGCAGCGCGGGTCGGCCCCCATCACGCTGTAGTCAACTCGTCTACCAGAGGGAGTCGTCATGACCGATGCCTCAGCCCTGGGCACCGCCGCCAACGAACCCTTCGCGCAGGTGCGCGAGACGCATACCGGGCTGGTGGTGCTGTGCGGAGACCGCGCCTACAAGGCCAAGAAACCGGTCGTCACGGATTTCCTCGATTTCGGCACGCCCGAGAACCGCGAGCGAGCCTGCGTTCGCGAAGTCGAGTTGAATCAGCGCCTGGCCCCCGACGTCTATCTCGGTCTGGCCCACCTGACCGACCCAGAGGGTGGCGCTCCGGAACCGATCATCGTGATGCGCCGGATGCCGGACGCGCTGCGCTTGTCCACCTTGCTCGCGGACTCGACCGGGCCGGCACCCGGTCTGTCCACTCTGGCGGAGACTGTCGCGAGTTTCCACGCGGCGGCGCGGCGCGGCGCGGACGTCGACCGCGCGGGCACACCGGAGCAGTTGCGACGACGCTGGGAGTCGCTGTTGCGGCCGCTGCGCGAACGCATGCCAGCGGCGAGCGATCCCGCCCTCCTCACTCTGGCCGGGGACTTGGCGATGCGCTTCATCGACGGCCGCACCGCCTTACTGGCACAGCGCATCGCCCAGGGCCGCCTCGTCGACGGCCACGGGGATCTGCTCGCCGAGGACATTTTCGTGCTGCCAGACGGCTTCCGCATCCTCGACTGTCTCGATTTCGACGACGAGCTGCGCTGCCTCGACGGCCTGGACGACGCGGCGTTCCTGGCGATGGATCTCGAATTCCTCGGATATACAAGAGAATCCATTTCGTTCTTGAACGACTACCTGCGCGCGGCAGACGATTCGCCTCCGCCATCGCTGCGGCACCACTACATCGCCTACCGGGCGACGGTCCGAGCCAAGACCGACAGTATCCGCGCCGAGCAAGGGGATCCACACGCCGCGGCGCGCGCCGGGCGACATCTCGCCATGGCCGTCGAGCACCTGGAACAGGGCGCCGTGCGTCTCGCGCTGGTCGGCGGCCTGCCCGGCACCGGTAAGTCCACCGTGGCGGCCCGTTTGGCAGCGGCGACCGGCGCCGCCGCGATCTCCAGCGACACCGTCCGCGCCGGTCTGCGCGCCGCGGGAGCCATCGAGGGCGCCTCGGGAACCTACGGCTCTGGCGCCTATCGGCACACGGCGAAGGAAGCGGTGTACACGCGAATGCTGGCGCGGGCCAGGGAGCTGCTCGAGCACGGTGTCTCGGTCGTCCTCGACGCCAGCTGGACCGACGCCGGCCAGCGCGCCCGCGCCGCCGCCCTGGCCGACGAGACACGCAGCGATCTGGTATCGCTGCGGTGCGCCTGTCCGCGCGCCATCGCCGCCGAACGACTCCGCACCAGGCCCCGAAGTGACTCGGATGCCACTCCCGCCATTGCGGACGCTTTGGCGGCCGAGGCAGCGCCGTGGCCCGAAGCCGTCGAGCTCGACACCACCCGAGCGGTCGAGGAATCAGTCGCCGAGGCGCTTCACGTCTGGCGCGGCGCGACGTTTCCGGCACCGGTCGCTGTCAGCCGTAGTAGGTGAGCGCGTTCAGCGGCAGGCACCTGCTTGCGGATGGTGACCCCAGCCGCGCGCCGCCGAGAGGACGAAGGACCTTCACAAAAAGGTCTTCGTCATCGACCGCGGGCCGAACCGAATCCAGCAGACTGAGTGGTATGGATACCGCGGAGTCCGCAGGTCCGGCGACAGTGCGCAGCATCTTCGCCGCGCGACTCTCGTCCCAGCACACCCACATGTCACAGTCGGACCTGTTCTCCTGGAACATGGAGCGTGATCCGGTCCTGCGCTCGACGATCGTCTCGGTTCTCGTGCTCGATACCGAGCCGAATCCGGACCGCCTGCTGCGGACGATGGAACTCGGCACCCGGATCGTCCCCAGGCTGCGGCATCTGCTCGTCGCCGCGCCGCTCGGCCTCGCCCCGCCGCGGTGGACGCCCGATCCGGATTTCGACCTGTCCTGGCATGTTCGACGATCCGTGCTTCCGGAACCGGCGGACATGAGCGCGGTGCTCGAATTCGCGCGGACCGAGGCCATGACCGGATTCGACCAGGCCCGCCCGCTGTGGCGCGCGACGCTGCTCAGCGGTTTGGACGGCACGCGATGCGCCTTGGTGCTGACGGTGCACCACAGCCTCACCGATGGCATCGGCGGCATCCAGATCGCCACGGCGCTGCTCGACTTCGATCGTATGGGCGCCGACCATGGTCGTCCGCCGGAGCCGAGAGCCGACTCCGCGAGCGCACTGCGCGACATCATGGCGTGGAACTTGGCCGTCGGCTCGGAACTCGTTGTGAGCGGCGTTCGCTCGACGCCGCCGACGGTACGGCGAGCCCTGCGCGATCCCGTCCGGGCGGTGCGCGATGGTGTCGCGCTGGCCAGTTCGCTCGTCCGCTTGGCCCGGCCGATCACCACGACGCTGTCGCCCGTGATGACCAGGCGGGGTCTCGGTCGGCGGGTGTCGGTGCTCGATGTGCCCCTCGAAGGACTGCGCGACACAGCACGTGCGACTGGCTGCACCTTGAACGATGCCTTCCTGACCGCCGTGGTGATCGGATTGCGCACTTATCACATCAGGCACGGAGCTACGCTCGACCAGCTGCGGGTGACGATGCCGATCAGCCTGCGCACGCCGGACGATCCGCTCGGCGGCAACCGCATCACCCTCGCCCGTTTCGCCTTACCGGCCGGCATCGCCGCGACCGCGGACCTGATGCGTGCTGTCGACACCGCGGTTTCGGGTTGGCGCCGGGAACCGGCGATTCCGCTGTCCGGTCTCGTCGCGGCCGCACTGAACCGCCTGCCCGCGAGGCTGCTCACCGAAATGCTCAAGCACGTCGACTTCGTCGCTTCCAACGTTCCTGGTTCCCCGGTGCCGCTCTACATCGCCGGGGCGCGGATCGACCGCATGTACTCCTTCGGTCCCACCATCGGTACCGCCGTCAACGTGACGCTGACCTCGCATGCGGGGACCTGCAACATCGGAATCAACGCCGACACCGCGGCCGTGCCGGACGCCGAAACGCTGACCGAGTGCCTCGCCGAAGGATTCGCCACCGTGCTACGACTCGGCAGCGAGCCCGCATCGGAAGCCGGGGGCGCATCTGCGGGAGAAGCCTCCCGGCCGTCGTACAAGCCCCGCCCGACGAGTGTCTAGTGGGGTAGTCGTCGTCGGCATCCTCGCCGAACCGTGAGCAAGAGGTACGCGCCGCTCCCGACCACACCATAGACGGTTCGCACCCCGTCGACGTGATCGACGACGCCCGCGTCCCCCCGACAGCGCCATGTCGTGTTCGCAGCGGCAGAGACCAAATGTCCAGCGGCGGTCGGCCCCGAGGACGGCGCGCGAAGCGGGACTTTCGCCCCTGTCCGGCGCCCACCGCGAAGCGCACGCTCGAGAGGTGGCTTCGGTGAAATGCGGGATACCGACACTGACGACCGATCGTGACGTGGCGGCGTCGCTGTGACCGGCCTGGTCGAAGCGGAGACCGGTCTCCGGATCGACCCGACCGAGCGGATCGATCTGCTGCTTCGCGATCTGCGCGGCAGCCGCAGCGGGCTCACCACGCGCGAGGCCGAACGGCGCCTGATCCACTACGGGCCGAACGTCCTCCGGCGCCGCGGCAGCCGAAGCCCACTGCGTGAGCTGGCACGCCAGTTCAGCCACCCACTGGCGCTGTTGCTGTGGGCGGCGGCCGGGCTCGCGGCCGCGGTCGGCATCGTCCCGGTCGCGATCGCGATCGTCGTCGTCATCATGATCAACGCGGGATTCGCGTTCGCCCAAGAGCGGCACGCCGAGCAGGCGGTGGAAGCGCTCGCCGCGTACCTGCCGATGCGAGCGAAGGTCGTGCGGGACGGCCAGATCGCAGAAGTGGAGGCGACCTGTGTTGTGCCCGGCGACGTCCTGGTCATCACCGAAGGTGACCGGATCTGCGCCGACGGACGGCTGCTCGACGGCGGCATCGAGGTCGATCTGTCCGAACTGACCGGGGAATCGATGCCGGTCTACCGCAGCGCCGACGCCGTAGACGCCGGAGTGCCGCGGGCGCAGGCCCGCGAACTGGTCTTCAGCGGCACCTCGTGCACCGAGGGCGAAGCCCGCGCGATCGTCTTCGCCACCGGCATGCACACCGAACTCGGGCGCATCGCGGCATTGTCCGAACGCGTCGAGCGCGACGAAAGTCCCCTCGAACATCAGGTACGCCGGGTCGCCTGGTTGATCGCGTTGATCTCGGTGCTGCTCGCGGCGGCGTTCATTCCGGTCGCGATGCTCGGGGCCGGACTGTCTCCGGTCAACTCCGTGGTCTTCGCCGTAGGGCTGCTGGTGGGTAATGTTCCGGAGGGTCTGCTGCCGGTGATCACCCTCGCGTTGGCGATCGGTGTGCGTGACCTGGCGCGCCGCGGCGCGGTGGTCAAACGCCTCAGCGCCGTGGAGACCCTCGGCTCCACCGATGTGATCTGCACCGACAAGACCGGCACCCTCACCGAGAACCGCATGCGGGTCGTCGTGATCGAGACCGCGACCGGTTCCCACGACCCCGACGCCACCTTCGGAAAGCGGGACGCCACTTTATCCCGGATTACCGAAGCAATGGTTGCCTGCAACAACGCGCGTCTCACCGACGCCGGATCCCCCGTCGGTGATCCCACCGAACTCGCACTGCTGACCGCGGCGGCAGCCCTGCACAAGCAGGACCTCATCGAACAACGAGAGCGTTTCCGGCAACGACTGTTCCACTTCGATCCGATACGCAAACGGATGTCGACCGTCGACGCGGACGAGACCGGTCGGCTGCGCGTACACGCCAAAGGAGCCCCGGAGTCAATGCTGCCGCTGTGCACTGCCGAACTCGGGGCCGACGGCAGCATCCGACCGCTGAGCGAACAACGCCGCGCACAACTCGACGAACGCGTCGATTCTCGCGCCCAGCAGGGGCTGCGGATGCTGGCCGTCGCCGAGCGTGATCTCGGCTCTTCCGCAGCTCCCCAGGACCGGGACCAAGCCGAGCAGGACCTGGTCCTACTCGGCCTGGTAGCCATGGAGGACCCGCCCCGACCCGGGGTCGCCGAGGCCGTGCGGCTGTGCCACGCGGCGGGCATCCGCATCATCGTCATCACCGGCGACCACGGCCTGACCGCTGCCGCGGTCGCCGACCAACTCGGCATCACGCGTGGACGGCCGACGGTGATCACCGGTGCCGAACTCGAGCGGATGAGCGAAGCCGAACTCGACCGGCTGCTTGCCGGGCCGACCGAACTCATCTTCGCCCGCTCCTCCCCCGAGGCAAAACTGCGCATCGCCGACGCGCTGCGCGCCGCAGGCCACGTCGTCGCCATGACCGGCGACGGCGTCAACGACGCGCCCGCATTGCGACGTGCCGACATCGGTGTGGCGATGGGCCGTTCCGGCACCGACGTCGCTCGCGAGGCCGCCACGATGGTGCTCACCGACGACAACTTCGCCACCATCACCGCCGCCATCCAAGCCGGTAGGCGGGTCTACGACAACATTCGCAAGTTCATCTGCTACATCTTCGCCCACACCACACCCGAAGTGACGCCGCTGCTGGTTTTCGCGCTCTCCGGCGGCGCGATCCCGCTGCCGCTGACCGTGATGCAGCTGCTGGCCTTCGACGTCGGCACCGAGACACTGCCCGCGCTGGCACTCGGACGAGAAGCCGCCGAGCCAGGCTTGATGCACCGGCCGCCCCGCAAGCGCAGCGAATCGGTGATCCGCACACCGATGCTGCTGCGCGCATGGCTGTTCCTCGGAGTGATCGCCGCGGTGCTTGCCATGGCGGGCTTCTTCTTCGTCCTGCTGCGGGGTGGCTGGCACCCGGGTGACCCCACCGGCCCGGGAACGCCACTGCACCACACGTATCAACAGGCAACCACGATGACCTTCTTCGGCATGGTCGCCGGCCAGATCGGCACCGCGTTCGCCGCGCGTACCGACCGCGCCTCACTGCGCTCCATCGGCGTCCTGTCCAATCGCCTGCTGCTCTGGGGAATCGGCTTCGAACTCGCCCTCGCGGCAGTGATCATCTACCTCCCGGTGCTGCAAAGTCTGCTCGGGACGGCCGCTCTCACCCCTGCCATGCTCGCGTTCACACTGCCGTATCCGTTCATCGTGTGGGGCGCCGATGAACTGCGGCGCTGGCTGCTGCGCCGCCACCGGCAGTGACGATGGTCCCCTGCGCCCAGGCACGAGTCCTCTCATCGGACACGGCGTAGGCGAGGAGGATTCTCGGCATGGACCAGGACAAACACCACATCGCGGTGGTCTACGCGACCGAACAGGGATCCACCCGCGACATCGCCGAATTCATCGGCACCGAGCTGTCGAGCCGCGACGCCATCGTCGAACTCGCCGATATCGATCACGCCCCCGAACTGTCCAACTTCGACACCATCGTGCTCGGCAGCGCAGTGCACAACATGAAACTGCTACCCTCTGTTACCGACTATGTCCACGCCCACCGAGACGAGCTGGTGGAAAAGGACGTGTGGCTGTTCAGCGTCGGCCTCGCCCCGGCACTGCGCGGCCCGATCGGCCGCCGCCTCGGGCGATTGGTCCCGAAGAAGATCGCCGGACTGCGCGATTCGGTCAGGGCGCACGACTACCGGGCGTTCGCCGGACGGTACGACAGCGACGGCATCTCCCTGCGGACCCGCGTGCTCTACCGACTGCTCGGCAAAGGCCGCTACGGGGACCTGCGCGACTGGGCAACCGTCCGCTCGTGGACCGACACCATCGCCCGCAGTCTCCGGCTGCCGTCGGCCCGTTCCACCACCATCACCCCATGACGAACACGTCCTGCCACTCCGGCTCCACGTGCTGGATGACACCGAGCGTTCCCGCTCGGCCGGACGGCCGGCACCTGTCCCTGCGCTCGTTGATCGGTGCTGAGCACGGTGAACTGTTCACGCGGGCTCTGGACTCGTACTCGACCGCCAGCGCGGCCACCGCGGTCGCGTAGGTCACGCTCGTCATCGGGGCCACCGTGTCCTGCACGCACCGGCTCCCGGTGCGGCGACGGGGGCCAATGGGCGTCACATGGGGACCTTCGGCCGTGGTGAACGCGCATCATGTCGAGTCAGGCTGACTACACGCGACATTGGAATTCCGATTGATCGGAGCCGTTATGGGCGACTATGTGGCCGACCTCGCCGGTCTGCGGCTGGTGGATGCCGACCGTGCGGGGGGCAAGGGCGCGAATCTCGGTGAGCTGGTGGCGGCGCACCTGCCGGTGCCGTCGGGGTACGTGATCCTCAAATCGTGTTACGAGGAGGTGATCATCCACGGGCCGCACGGCGCGGAACTCGACACCTTGCACGACGAGGCGCTGCGAGCGTCCGCACAGAGCGCTCGCTCCGACGAGGCAGGACTCGACGACCTGTGCACCCGGATGCGCAAGCTCGTGCACCAGACCCCGATGGCGGCAGCGGTGCGCGACGCCGTACTGGCCGCCTACCACCGGCTCGGCGATTCCGTTCCGGTCGCGGTGCGCTCGTCCGCGGTCGGCGAGGACAGCGCGACCGCCTCCTTCGCGGGAATGAATCTGTCGCGCACCAATATCCGCGGCGACGACCAGCTCATGGACGCGCTCGTCGACTGCTGGGCGTCGCTGTTCACCCCCCGCGTACTCACCTATCGCGCGCGCCGCGAGATGCACGAGCGCCCGGATATCGCGGTGGTGGTGCAGCGTATGGTCGCAGCACGCAGGTCGGGCGTGGCGTTCACCGCGGATCCGGCGACCGGCCGTCGCGATCGCGTGGTGATCGAGGCGGCCCGCGGACAAGGCGAGGTGGTGGTTTCCGGCGCCACCGAACCCGACACCTACATGCTCGACGCCAAGGGACCCACGCTGATCGCCGCTCGCACGGGCCACCAGGAATACGCCATCGTGCCCGGACCCGACGGCGACCAGCGGATCCAGCTGAGCGACGAACAAGCGGCGGGCCAGGTGCTCAGCGAGGACGAAGCCGTGTCGGTAGCCCGAACGGCTTTGCGGGTACAACAGTTGCACGGCGGCCGTCCCCAAGATGTCGAATGGGCCTTCGACGACGAGCGGCTGTGGCTGGTGCAGGCTCGGCCCATCACCACCCTGACGGGGCGGCCCGACGGAAAGCCCGCAGCGCACGCGGCGGCCCCCGCTCAGGTTCTACTGCGCGGCCTCGCCGCCGCACCTGGACGAGCCAGCGGCGCCGTACGCATCTTGCGGTCACCGTCCGAGGGTTCGGCACTGCACGCCGGCGAGGTCCTCGTCGCGACCATGACCAATCCCGACTGGCTGCCCACCATCTCACGAGCATCAGCCCTGGTCACCGACAGCGGCGGAATGACATGCCACGCCGCGATCGTCGCGCGCGAACTCGGCGTGCCCTGCGTGGTCGGCACCCGCACAGCGACCACAACCCTGACCGAGGGCGCCGTCGTGACCGTCGACGGCTCCGCGGGCCAGATCCGAGCAGGGCGTTCGGAACCGGTGCAGGCCGAACCTCGCCCGTCGGCGCCGACCGCTGCGCCGGAATCGACCGCGACCCGCATCTACGTCAATCTCGCATTACCGGATGTCGCCGAACGCGTCGCGGCCACCGACGTCGACGGCGTCGGATTGCTGCGCGCGGAAACGCTGATCACACAGGCGCTCGACGGACGTCATCCCCGGGATCTGATAGCGCGGGGTGAGAAGGAACTCTTCGTCGAACGGCTGTCGGAACCCTTGCACAGGATCGCTACGGCGTTCGCCCCCCGACCGGTGATCTACCGGGCGACCGATCTGCGGAGCAACGAATTCCGCGATCTCGCCGGTGGAGCAGTCTATGAACCCGACGAACGCAATCCGATGATCGGGTACCGCGGCTGCTATCGCTACATCCGCGAACCGGAGGTGTTCGCGCTCGAACTCACCGCGCTCGCGCTCGTCCGCGAGAAGACGCCGAATCTGCACCTGATGATCCCGTTCGTGCGCACCCGCTGGGAACTCGAGGCCTGCCTCGACCTCATCGATGGCAGCCCGCTGGGCCACCACCGCGGATTGCACCGCTGGGTGATGGCGGAAGTCCCCTCGGTGGTGCACTGGCTCCCCGAATACGTGGGCCTCGGCATCGACGGCGTCTCCATCGGCAGCAACGACCTCACGCAGTTGCTGCTCGGCGTCGACCGTGACTCCGACACGTGCGCCGAGCTGTTCGACGAATCCGACGCCGCCGTACTCGACGCGATCGGCAGGATCATCGAGACGGCCCGGCGGCTGAAGATCACGTCCTCGCTGTGCGGACAGGCGCCCTCGACGCGCCCGGAGTTCGCCGAATACCTGGTGCGGATGGGCATCACCTCGATATCGGTGACACCGGACGCCGTGCCCGCCGCCCGTCGGGCGATCGCCGCCGCCGAGCGGAGAGTTCTGCTCGAGCAAGCGCTCGCCACGCGGGAGACTCCTCCTCAGCGGGCGTAGTCAGGTCCTCACCGGCGGTAGTCAGCCGATACGGCCTCAACGGGTTCGCACGCGGTGGTCTGCGCGGCGTGTGCGGTCGGCAGTCGCCCGCAAATCGCCGTTCGCGTCGGCACAGCGGAACAGGGCAAGCGCCCCTCGACCTACCCGCGTCACCGCTGACGCACGATGATGACGGGGCACTCCACCGAATGCAGCAAAGCCGCGCTGGTGGAACCGAGCAACATGCCGGTGAACCCACCGCGGCCATGGCTGCCCACCACGAGCAGCTGAGCCTCGTCCGATTGGTCGAGCAAGGACCGAACCGGCCGATCACGGACCAGGACACGTCGCACGGCGACGTCCGGGTAGCGTTCGCCGCATCCGGCGAGATTCTCCGCCAGCAACGCGTCCTCGCGTTCCCGCACAGTGTCCCACCCTGGCACGAGGTCGATGCCACTCGAATCGCTCCACGCGTGCAGCGCGATCACACCGACCTTGCGTCGCGACGCCTCCTCGAAGGCGAGCTCGACGGCGGGCATGCTGTTGGTGCTGCCGTCCACTCCCACCAAAACCGGTTTCCCCGCGGAAAAGGCATCGGTCGCCGACGTCGAACGCACGACCGCGACCGGACAGTGGGCGTGCCGAGTCATCGCCGTGCTCACCGACCCGAGCAACTCACGCCGGAACGCACCGAGGCCGCGGCTACCGACGACCAGCATCCGCGCGCTCTGGGACCGGTCGATCAGGTCGGGGATGATCGGTGCGACAGTCAACTCGGTGCTGATCGTCAGCGCCTCGCCCGTCGCGGTCGTCCTGGCCACGCGAGCGGCTTCCGTGAGCACCCTTTCGCCGTCTTTGCGCAGCCACTCCACATCGGCTTCGGTGAGAGTGGCCCCCGGGCCGTATCCCGGCCGCACAGGGACGGAGGTGACGATGAGCAGCCGGGCCCGATGCAGGGCGGCGTCGGCCGCCGCCCACGCCGCCGCGTGATATGAGGTGGCCGAACCGTCGACAGCCACCACGATCGGCCTGTCGATCGGTCCGCCGGTTCCCGTCGAGTGCTCCGTCATCGCGTTCTCCTCGGTCCCAGGTCGGTCGTGACGCCTCCGTGGCAATCGGTTCGCACGATCACGACTCCGGCGAACCCAACTGCTGCACCACCTCGGCGAGCGGGCGGCGTGGCGTGGGCGGTACCGGGTCGGCGCTTGTGACCGCATAACCGGCCCGGATGATGATCTGCGGAAATCCGGTGTCGTCCAGAACGTCGGCGCGAATGCGTCTCCTGGTGTCGGCCAACTCCATCGGCTCGGTCAGCGGACAGGTCGCCAGACCGAGTGTCGTCGCGGTCAGAAGCACCGCACTCGCGGCCTCCCCCGCGCGCAGCTGGGACAATCGGTCGTCGCTACTGGTGCTCAGCAACAGCATTCGATCGGCGGCATCGATGTCGCGCACCACAGCCTGTGGCAATCCCGGATTCGAAAAGGGGCGTACGGTGGGATCGGCTTCGGTCAACACTGCATTGCGCGCGGGCACCCCTTGCGGCGCCGCGTGCCTGCCGCTCCACTGCGCCAGCTCGGCACCATAGGAGACGTCACGGGCGTGTTGCCAGGCCGCTTGTTCGAACGCGCGCAGCAACTGGGTCCGCCCCGGTTCGGCGTCGACATCGTGCACGAGCACCCCGGTGGCCAGTCCGGCGTCGATCATGGCCTCGATATGCGCCGCCGGTACTTCCCACGAGCTGAAGCGCCGGCGATCCGTGCTGCGCCTGCTGATGGCACGCGCCAACTCGACGTCCTCGGGACTGCAAGTGGTCCGACGGAACTCGATCGACGCGAGGTGCTCGGGCGCGGCCGGATTCGGTAGCCGATGGATCAGCGTCTCCCACCCCTCCGCACGTGCGGCTACTCGGAAATGATGCAAAGCCGCACCACAACTGAGCAGCAGATCGCGTCCGTCGGGATCGGTGTGCGGCAACCTCCGGCTCTCGTCGGCGTACAGGTGCACCGTCTCATGTCCGAGCCGCCACAGCCATGGCTGGGTGTTGTGCACCGATGGCGCCCGAGACGCCAGCGCCAACGCGGATCGAAGGGTCTCGGGGTCGGGGTGTGTTCTCGGCATCGCTCGCCCTCTCAAGAGTCGTCCGGTAGGCCCAGAACCTGACCGGCGGTGACACCACCGTCGAGCACGAATTCCGAGCCGGTCGAGTAGGTGGCCTCGGTGACCAGGAATCGCACCATCGCGGCCACCTCCTCAGGCTGACCGAAGCGGGCCAGCGGCTGGTTCGCGGCGACGGATTCGTCCATCGCCGCCGTCATCGGTGGATGAGAATAGGACCCGGGTGAATCGAGCACTGCTCCTTCGCCAGAGCGGCTGCGCCGATACCGCGCGCGCCGCCGGTGACGAGAGCGCTTCTACCGGTGAGTTCAACCATGACGATCAATCACCTTTCCGCCGGTGCTGTCGGCTTTGTCGACTCTGATTCAGCATCGCGCGAACCTAGCGAAGCGGGTGACGGCCGAAGGTCACCGAATGCCGGGTCCTCTGTCCACCTTCGGCTCGGCTGTCGCGCCGGGAGCGGTGGTCGCGGCGGCGCGCCGATCCCCCGGCGGGTAGCCGCCCAGGGGCGGCAGCGCCGACTGCGAGCCGAGCACGGAGCCGCCGTGTCCATCGGCCCGGCAGGCGAAGGTGTCGGCATCGCCTACAGCCTTCACCGCGCGGGTACGGACGGTGCTCCGATGAACCGGCGCTGCCTTCGACCATCGCGCTCCCGCCGCCATCGGTCGAAACATCTGACGTCTGTCTCCCCCCGAGTAGGTAGAATTCTGGTGCAGTCAGACGCGAACGGATCCAGGCTCCCGCGCGTATCGCTCCACGCGTGCAGAGCGATCAACTCCTCCTCGCGAGGCTTCTTCGAATGCCAGCAACACAGCAGGTCGGCAGCGGCGTGTTCCGCCCACCCCGACCAGGACCGGTTCACCCATCGACCCCGCATCCGTGACGGGCGCGGAGCGAACGATGCCGACCGGGCATCGGGCGTTCTTGATCACCGCTGCGCTCACCGAACCGGGCAATCGTCGCCTGAACGCCCCCAGACCACGGTTGCCGACGACCACTTGATGGAGGGTCGTCGGACGTTCCGGCCGGGGCCATCGGACTCTAGGCGCGCCATGGACATCGGGACGAGCCTGATGCTCATGTCCCCTATAAGCGATTCACTGGAAGCGTCCTTGCACCTCGCTCGCCGGATCGTCACCGAGCCGCCGATGCGCCTGCGCTCGATGCTGCGCGACAAGACCGGGGGCGAGCAGGCCGCGGCAGCGGACGCCCACACCGAGCGACTCGACGAACTGGAACACCGGCTTCTGCTGCTCGGTGACACCATCGCGGTTCTCGCACGCGGGCTCGAACAGTTGCCGAGCAGCGACACCGACGACCGACGCCGGGCCGATGCGGCCCAGCAAGCTCACCGCATTCTCATCGCCGAGCATCTCACCACCACATCGGCACCGCAGTAGCTCGCGACGACGCCGAGGCGCACCGGCCTAGGCAGGGAGAGAGACCAACAGATGCCCGTGAGCAGCAATCCGCCTGTCCTGGTCGGCGTCGACGGCTCACCCATCGCGCTTGCCGCACTGCGCTGGGCTGCCGCCGATGCCGCTCGGCGCAACCTGCCGCTACACCTCATCTACGCGATCGGTGTGCTCGGTGACTTCGAATCGGGGTTCGAACTGGACCAGTTCGACTTCGACAGTTATCGGCGAGGCGGGCTGGGCGCACTCGAAACCGCCCGCGCGGCCGCCATCTCCGAAGCCGCGCCGATCGCCGAACTCGAGATCACCACCGAACTGGTGGACGCGCCTCCGATCCCGGTCCTGCGCGATCGCTCGAAGGCCGCGCGACTGCTCGTCCTTGGCACCCACGGGCTCGGCGCCGTCAACCGCAAACTCCTGGGATCGGTGAGCACCGCTCTGGCGCGGCACGCGGCATGCCCGGTCGCGGTCATCCCGGAAACCGTCGCACCACCGGACGGACCGGTGGTAGTCGGAGTAGACGGCTCACGAGCTAGCGTGCACGCCGTAGAGATCGCCTTCGATGAAGCCGCTTTCCGTGGCGTCGAACTCGTCGCGGTACACACCTGGTCGGGTTTCCTGCGCTTCGGATCATCCGACCAAATGCAGATGGAGGGCGAAGAATTGCTCTCCCGGAGTATCGCCGGATTCGGCGAGAAGTATCCGGAGGTCCCGGTGCACCGCATCGTGACCGAGGATCGTCCCGCCGAACGGCTTCTCATGATCGGCGACAAAGCTCAGCTCATCGTCGTCGGCAGCCACGGTCGCGGCGGCTTCGCCGGAATGACGCTCGGCTCGGTCGGTCAGTCCGTCCTGCACGCGGCCGAGGTTCCGGTGATCATCGCGAGATCGGCGAGTGACCATGGAACGGGCGAAACTGGGGCCCATCGTGGCGGGTGATGCCGATACGCTCGGTTTCCACAACGGGCAGCAGGGTCGACGGTCTTTCTCTTCCACGCCGTCGGACTGCGGCTCGTAGAGCCGTGTGTTGTGCGGCAGGGCGGCCGAGCATTGCTCGTCGAAGAGGACCTACGTCCTTTCGCGCGACTGCCAACGTCCGTCGCGACTGCCGTGTGATGCGGACCATACTCGGTAGTGCGCGGCTCATCCAGGTCGAGCGCATCGTGCGCCCCTCCGGCAGCGCGGAGGAGGGACCACCGGTCATGCAGGAATTCGGACTTCCGGCCCTGTACCAAGTGCCCGCCGAGGCGAACCTCACCGACCTGATCGAACGTAACGCCGAACAGTACCCGGACCTGGCGGTCATCTCCCGCAAGGTGAATGGGCGCTGGCAGGATGTGACTGCCGCCCAGTTCCGCGCGGAAGTGCGGGCGACGGCGAAAGGGCTGATCGCCGCGGGCATCCAGGTGGGCGATCGGGTGGCCGTCATGTCTCGCACCCGGTACGAATGGATGCTGTTGGACTTCGCGATCTGGTACACGGGCGCGGTTTCGGTCCCCGTCTATGAAACGTCCTCGTCCGAACAAGTGCAATGGATTGTCTCGGATTCGGGTTCGTCCGCCATTGCCACAGAAACCGATCACCACACAGCAGTGGTCGCCGCAGTACGCGATCAATTGCCGAAATTGGCGCACACCTGGCAGATCGATACCGATGCCGTCGCGACCCTGACAGCGGAAGGCGCACGCATCGATGACACCACCGTGGCCGAGCGCCGCACTGCCGTCACTGCGGACGCGCTGGCGACGATCGTGTACACCTCAGGCACCACCGGCCGCCCGAAAGGCTGTCAGCTGACCCACGGCAACTTCCTGGCCGAACTGGGCAACATCACCGCCAGGCTGCCAGAGCTGTTCCGCATCGGAGAGTCCTCGGTGCTGTTGTTCCTGCCGCTGGCACACGTGCTCGGCCGCATCGCCGAAGTCGCCGCCGCGTACGTCCCGGTCGACATCGCCCACGTCAGCGACGTCAAGGACGTCACAGCTGAACTCGGCACATTCCGGCCGACGTTGATCTTGGGCGTACCCCGGGTCTTCGAGAAGGTGTACAACACCGCCCGCACAAAAGCGGCGCTCGACCATCGGGAACGAATCTTCGACCTGGCCGCCACGACCGCGATCGATTACAGCCGCGCCCGCGACCACGGGCGAATACCGCTTCCGCTCCGCCTCCGGCACGCGCTGTTCGATCGACTGGTCTACCGACGGTTGCGCGCCGCGCTGGGCGGGCGTGCCACGCACGCCATATCCGGCGGCGCGCCGCTCGGCGAACGGCTCGGCCATTTCTACCGGGGACTCGGCTTCACTGTGCTGGAGGGATACGGACTGACCGAGACCTGTGGGGCCGCCACCTTCAATCCCGATGACCAGCCCAAAATCGGCACGGTCGGCCAGCCGCTGCCGGGCTCGTCGGTCCGGATCGATGACGACGGCGAAATCTTGCTGCGCGGACCGAATGTATTCACCGGATACTGGAACAACCCGCGCGCCACCACCGAGTCGTTCTGCGACGGCTGGTTCGCCACGGGCGACCTCGGCACTCTCGATGACGACGGGTACCTCAGCATCATCGGACGCAAAAAGGAAATCATCGTCACCGCCGCAGGCAAGAACGTCGCGCCCGCCGTGATCGAAGACCGCATCCGCGCCAACGCCATCATCGGCGAGGTGATCGTCGTCGGCGACGGCAAACCGTTCATCGGTTGCCTGCTGACCATCGACGACGAGCACTTTCCCCTCTGGAAACAGCTCCACGACAAACCCCCCGATGCCAGTGTCGATGAACTCGCCACCGATCCCGATCTCCTGGCCGACATCCAGGCCGCCGTCGACGACGGCAACCGAGCCGTCTCCCGCGCCGAGGCCGTCCGCAAGTTCCGCCTGCTGCACACCAGGCTGACCGAAGCCAACGGCTACATCACCCCGTCGTTGAAGCTGAAACGCAACATCGTGCTCCGCGACTTCGCCACGGAGATCGCCGCGATGTACAGCGACTGACCGCGGATCGGCGCAACCCGGCTGAGACTCATTTGCGCACAGCCGCTTGGCGACCTGATGGCGTACGCCAATAGATTCCGCGGTCGTCGGACTCTTCGCGGTCGGGGACAACAGAATCTCGTCGACCCGCCGCTGACGCTCGGGTCGGGCCGTGCACTGTGCTGGCAGACCACTGATCTAGATCTACTCACCGATGCCCCCGTGCTCGTCGATCCGGGCGCCGACCAGCGAGGCCGACTGCGCGAGAGGCTGGGGTATGCGCTCGACCCCGCTCCGACGATCGCAGTCACCATGCAGGATCAAGCCGCACGGCGATGCATTGCCTGACGTGACCCTGACGGACCCCGGTGATCGGTCCGGTGGACCGATCACCGGGGTCACATGTGTTGAGGCAAGGACAAGGCGCTGTAGGGAGCGGCTTTTTCGGCGAAACCTGCTCGTCCTGGCCGCCGTGGATCTGACGATAGTTAAGCGGCCCACGCGCCGCCATAGACAGACCACACCGACAGTTCGCTTCCGGGCCGGGCGCTTGTACGCACACGAACCGCAGATCCATCAGCGTTTCAGCAGGTCGATCTCTGTGCTTACCGCGTGTGTCCTCCTCGCGACACGATCACCCCCGCCGCCCCACGACTCCTTCATCCAACCCCTACACGCCACCGTCGAATACCGAAGATGTAGAGATGTAGAGAGGTCACAGTGGCGTTTGCCAGAAAATAGCTACCATGCAGGACTCGTCGGCGCGTCTTGCCGGCGACACGTTGACGAGCCAGACCGATTCCAATGCGGCCGGATCGCTCCGACTTCGAGCAGCCGATTCGATCCATCTCACCAAAATCTCACACTTTCGGCGGGAAATGTCCGGATACGATGAGGCTTCTCCAGCACCGAGCTTCACCGAAATCTCGTTCCGACCAGGAACGATGAGATGGCTTCGGATCGGTCGAGGAAACTTGAACCCAGGTCAAGTGTCACCCCGACAACGAAAACCCCTTCCGACCAGCCTCGGAAGGGGTTTCTCGTTCGATGGAGAGGCGACGGGATTCGACCCATCTCACCTCGAAGGCATCATCGACCGCGGTGGCCACACCCTTGGGGAAGGTTCGCGGGGTCACCCAGGCGAAGTCCTCGCCGCGGGCCGCGGGCCAGGTGCGGCCGAAGTTGGCTCCTCTTAGCGAGATAGACCCCTCAACCATCGATAGCTTCGGCCAGGCGTGGCAGTTGGCGTAGTGGGTTGTGGTGTTCGATTTCCATTCGTTGGTCCGCGTCGAAGAGGGTGCTGAGTCCCGGTGCTGGGTCGTGGTTGCCGGTTTGGGGCAGGGTGGCCGCGCTGAAGGGCCAGTCAGATCCGAAGACGATGTGGTCGCGTCCGGTGACGGCCAGGACGGCGGCCATCGCGGCGGGCGAGGCGCTGAGGGCGGTGTCGTAGTAGAAGCGTGAGATCTGGTTGCCGATGTCGAGTACGGAGGGTTTGGGCAGGTCGTCGGGCCACAGGTCGCCGATCACGGTCTGGGAGGCGACGCCGACGCGGTGGGACAGGAATGGCAGTGTGCCGCCGGCGTGGGCGAGTTGGAATCGGATGCCGGGGTGGCGCTGGGTGACGCCGGTGACCATCATCATGGTCGCGGCGCGGGTGGTGTCGAAGGTGAACTCTTCCAGGAAGTCCGGTAGGGGCAGTTCGGGTTTCGCGTCGGCGGGGATGGCGGCGGGGTGGACGAACACGAAGGCGTTGCGCTGGTTCAGTACTGCCATCAACGGCTCGAAGCGAGGATCACCGAGGTAGGCGCCGTTGTAGGCGCTGAGCAGGACGACACCGTCCAGGTGCAGGGTGTCCAGCGCGAAGATCGCTTCCTCGATCGCCGCGGGGATGTCCGGCATGGGCAGTACGGCGAAGGCGCCGAAGCGGGTGGGGTGGCGGCGGAACAGGTCGGCGGCGTAGGTGTTGCAGTAGCGCGCCATGTCGACGGCTTCGCGGCCGCTCAGGTAGGTGACGCCGGGGTCGGAGATCGACAGGACTTGGGCCTGGATGCCGTAGTAGTCCATGAACCCGATCGCCTCCTCCGGTGACCAGTTCGGCGTGGGGTAGCCGCCGATGGTGAGGTGACCGTGTTCGAGCAAGGATGCCCGGTAGTCCGCCGGCAGGAAATGGGCGTGTAGGTCGATCCGATAGGTCCCCGACGGGGGCGGCTGCTGTCGGCGGGCGGGCGTGGCTTCGGCGCGAGCGGTCGGACGGCCGGCTGCGGACAGCGCGGCTATGCCGACGGTGGTCGTCGCCGCGCCGAGCAGACGGCGGCGACTGGTCGAGGCGGTCGGGAAGATGCGTGAGGTCATCGATTCTCTTTCACGAGTCGGTGCGAGGGTTCGGGTCAGCGGTGCGATCGGCTCAGGTCGAGCGCGATGTCGACGATCATGTCTTCCTGGCCGCCGACCAGGCCGCGTCGTCCGGCCTCGGTGAGCAGGGTCCGCACGTCGATTCCGTATCGTGCCGAGGCGTTCTCGGCGTGGCGGAGGAAACTCGAGTAGACCCCGGCGTAGCCGAGGGTCAATGTTTCGCGGTCGACTTGGACGGGTCGGTCCATCAAGGGACGGATGAGATCGTCGGCGGCGTCGGTGAGCGCGTTCAGGTCACCTCCGTGTTCCCACCCGCTCAGGTCGGCGACGGCGACGAACGCCTCGAGCGGTGTGTTGCCGGCTCCGGCGCCTAGGCCGGCCAGCGAGGCGTCCACGCGGGTGACGCCCTCTTCGACGGCGACGACGCTGTTGGCCACCGACAGTGACAGGTTCTGGTGGGCGTGGATACCGATCTCGGTGTCCGGATCGAGGACGTCGCGATAGGCGCGGACGCGGTCGCGGACGCCGTCCATGGTCAGCCGCCCGCCGGAGTCGGTGACGTAGACGCAATGCGCGCCATAGGATTCCATCAACCGGGCTTGCTCGGCGAGCCCGGTGGGGGTGTTCATGTGACTCATCATCAGGAACCCGGAGACGTCCATACCGAGTTCGCGGGCGAAGCCGATGTGCTGGGCGGCGATGTCGGCTTCGGTGCAGTGAGTGGCCACCCGCACCGAACCGACCCCGAGGTCGTGGGCGCGACGCAGATCGGCGATGGTGCCTATGCCGGGTAGCAGCAGGGTCGTGAGTCGGGCGTGGGTGAGAGCGTCGGCGGCGGCTTCGAGCCATTCCCAGTCGGTGTTGCTGCCGGGGCCGTAGGTGAGGCTTCCGCCGGACAGGCCGTCGCCGTGGGCGACCTCGATCGCGTCCACACCGGCCGCGTCCAGGGCCGCGGTGACCGTCGCGACGTGTCGTGGGGTGATGCGGTGGCGCAGCGCGTGCATGCCGTCGCGCAGCGTGACGTCTTGGAGGAACAGCTTGGTCATCGGGTCTGCGCTCCTGCCCGGTCGATCCGTGTCGCGGCGATCCGCTCGGCGACACGCAGCGCCGCGGAGGTCATGATGTCGAGGTTGCCCGCGTAGGCCGGGAGGTAGTGGGCCGCGCCCTCGACCTCGAGGAAGACCGACACGCGATGGGTGACCGGGGTATCGGCCGCGAGGGTGTGCAGGGGGTCCTCGGGCACCACTTCGCTGATCTGCACCTGTTGTTTGAGGCGGTAGCCCGGGACGTAGGCGGCGACCGATTCGACCATGTCGCGCACTGATTCCCGGATCCGCGTGCCGTGCGTCCCGGCGGGATCGTTGACCAGGGCCTGAACGGTGTCGCGCATGATCAGCGGTGGTTCGGCCGGGTTGAGCACGATGATCGCGCGGCCGCGGTGTGCGCCGCCGACCGCGCGGATGGCCGCAGCGGTGGTCTCGGTGAATTCATCGATGTTCGCGCGTGTCCCGGGCCCGGCAGACTTCGAGGCGATGGACGCCACGATCTCGGCGTAGGCGACCTCGACCACGCGGGAGATCGCGGCCACGACCGGGATGGTGGCCTGCCCGCCGCAGGTCACCATGTTGACATCGACCGCGTCGAGGTGTGCTTCCAGGTTGACCGCCGGGACCACGTAGGGGCCGATCGCGGCCGGTGTCAGGTCGATGAGTTGTTTGCCGTGGGGTTCCAGCGCGGCGGCGTTGAATTCGTGGGCTTTGGCGGAGGTGGCGTCGAAGATGATCTCGATCTCGTCGAAACCTGGCAGCTCGATCAAGCCTTGCACGCCCGCCGAGGTGGTGGGCACGCCGAGGCGGTCCGCGCGCGCCAGCCCGTCGGAGTCGGGATCTATACCGACCATCGCGGCCATTTCGAGAGTTTCGGACAGGCGCAGCACCTTGATCATCAGGTCGGTGCCGATATTGCCGGAGCCGATGACGGCGACCTTGATGCGGTTCACGCGGATACCTCCCAGGTGAAATCGACGGCGCTGAGCAGACTCGAGCCCACGAACAGTTCGGCGTGGACCGCGGCGCCCGGCATCAGCGTGGCCATGGGGCCGAGCGCGCCGGAGAGCACGATCTCGCCGGAGCGCAGCGGATCGCCGAACTCGCGGGCGGTGCGCGCGAGCCAGGCGAGCGCTTCGAGTGGATCGCCCAGGCAGGCGGTGCCGGTGCCTTCGGAGGCGAGTTCGCCGTCGATGATCATGTGCATGGTGATGTCGCGGGGCTCGAACCGGTCCAGCGGGACCCCGCCGGACCCGAGGGCGAACCAGCCGCTCGAAGCGTTGTCGGCGACGGTGTCAACGAAAACGATGTCCCAGTCGGCGATTCGGCTGTCGACGATCTCGAGCGCGGCGACCGCGTAGTCGACCGCGCCACGGACACCGGCGGCGTCGAGACGGTCGCGGTCGAGGTCCTCGGCGAGGACGAAGGCGAGTTCGGCTTCCACCTTCGGCTGTAACAACCGGGGTCGGCGCTCGACGGGGGTCTGGGGCGTCCGCATGTCATCGAGCAGGAATCCGAAGTCGGGTCGGTCGACGCCGAGCTGTCGTTGCACGGCGGGCGAGGTCAGGCCGATCTTGCGGCCGATCACCCGTGCGCCCGCTGTCTCGCGTCGCTGGATGCCCAACCGCTGCACCGCGTAGGCGGAGGCGACGTCGTCACGATCGATGAGGTCTCGAATCGGTGCCACGGGCGTGCCGGTGATCGCGGCGGTTTCCAGCCGCCGGGCGGCGGCGCGTATGGCCGGTGTGTCTGTCACGGTCGAGGTCATGCTCGCTCCTCGGGGAGGGCCGCCGAGTCGAGGCCGATCGGCAACGGAAGGGGCAGCGGGGGTGTGTGGTCGGTGTCGACGCGAGTGAGTGGACGAAGTTGCTCGCGCAGCGCCGCGCTCAGCGCGTCGGTGGCCCCGGATGTGGCGGTGCCGAAGACGTAGTGGTCCGGGCGCAGGACCACCAGGTCGCCAGGCCGGATTCGGGCTCTGCGGAACCACCGGGTCAGCGCGCCGGTGTGATCCTCGAGGTCGACGACGTCGTCGCGGCCTTCACCCGGTCTGCCCTGGGGGCGCCCGCCGAGAGGGAAGATGGTGACGAAGCAGGTGTCCAGTCGTCGCAGCAACGCCAGGCCGTCGGCCGACAGCGCCCGGCGGGGGTCGATGCCGTAACCGAGTACGGCGAAACCGAGTCCGAGCCGGTCATCGAGGCGCACATGCCGCCCGTCGTAGGTTCGGACCTCGGGCTGGGGGATCAACCGCCCTTCGACCCCGCACAATCGGCGAGGCAGCCCGAGGTAGGCGCCGCGCCGGAACTTCGGCGCGGGTTTCATCTTCGCCTGCCGGATCCAGTCGCCCAGCACGGGCACGCGGACCGCGGTGGACAGGGCGATGTCACGAGCGGCGGCGAGCATGCGGTTATCGAGGGAGACGATGTTCTTGTTCAGGACCGACAGGTCGATCATCGCTTTCGCGTGGGGGCGTCGTTCGGTCTCGTAGCTGTCCAGGATGGCCGGGTCCGCGCCGTGGCGCAGGATCGCGGTGAGTTTCCAGGACAGGTTGTCGGCGTCGCGGACCCCGGAATTCATGCCCTGACCGATGAACTGGGGTGTCATGTGCGCGGCGTCGCCCGCGATCAGAACCCGTCCGTCACGCCAGCGGTCGGCGACCACGGCGTTGAAGGTGTAGACCAGTTTGCGTAGGACCTCGACCTCGTCGGGATCGACGTAGCGGGCGATGTGGCGGCGCACAGTGTCCGGGTCCTCCATTTCCTCGGCGGTCTGCTCGGCGCGCAACATGAACTCGAAGCGGTGGTGCCCGCCGGGTTGCGGACATGACACGATCGGCAAGTCGGGGTCGCAGACGAAATCGAAGTAGGGCAGATGCCGGAAGGCGTCCACTCCGTCGCGGGCCTTCAGATCGACCACCAGCCAGCGTTCGGGAAAGCTGGTGCCCGACATGTCGATTCCCAGACGGGTGCGCACGATGCTGCGTCCACCGTCGCAGCCGACCAGGAACCGCGCGCGTATCCGTTCGGCGGTGCTGGGGTCGGTGCTCGCCTCGCCTCGCCCGTATCCGGTGCCTCGACTGCCGGCATGTTCGATGCTGACTCCGTCGCTGTCCTGGTCGAAATCGACCACGGCGCGGCCGCGTCGGACCTCGACGTGCGGATACCGCTCCAGCGCGCGTTCGAGGCCGTTCTCCAGGTATGGCTGGTAGAGGAAGTTGGCCACCGGCCAGCCCATCGGGCGGTCGATCTGGTTGAACTGGGCCAGGACCTTCCCGTCGCCGCGCACCCACTGCACCGTCGAGTCGAGGTTCATCTGGGCGGCGAGTTCGTCGGCGACACCGGCGCTCTGGAAGATGCGCAGGCATTCGTCGTCGGTGTAGACCGCTCGCGCCAGACCGTAGTACTCGGGTTCGCGTTCGAGGACGAGCACACTGATGCCGCGGCGGCCGAGCAGGTTGGCCAGGGTGAGCCCGGTGGGGCCGAGGCCGACGACGACGACCTCGTAGCCGATGGCGCTCATCGTGGCGCTCCTGTCAGTTCGGGGACGGTGATCTCGGGGGTGCGCAGTCGTCCGGCGGCGGTGCGGACTTGGGCGAGTTTGTCGCGCAGGGTTTCGGAGACGGTGTGGTGGCCCCAGATGCTGATGCCCTGATGGGTGCTCGGCGTCCACGCGGCTTCGACGTCGGGGGTGAGCACGAGCGGGTTCCAGCCGACCTCGAGCTCGAAACCGGACGGGGTGACGCAGTAGAAGGACAGTTCGCGGTCGTTGGTGTGCTGTCCCACCGACCAGGCCATCCGGAATCCCAGGTCGGTGACCCGCCCGTAGGCGGCGAGCATGTCGTCGAGGGTGGCGGACTGGATGTTGACGTGCTGCACGCGCGCGCGGATGGGATCGAGCTTGACGCCGCGAATGTTGGCGATCGCGATCGAATGGTGGCGTTCGTTGACCCGCAGGAAGCGGATCTTCATCGTCAATCCGGAGATGTTCTCGTCGATGAAGTCGGAGAGCCGGGAGTCGAACAGCGTGCGGTAGTAGGCGTGCATCGCCTCCGGTTCGCGTGAGACGATCGCGACATGGCCCATCCCGGCCTCGCCGGTCACCCAACCGGAGCTGAGCATGCGCAGCGGGTCGGGGGTTGTCACCGCGGTCGTGAAGATCTCGGTCGCGATTCCCTTGGGTCCGGGGAAGCGCCACAGCCGCTCGACCCCGCGCAGTACTGCCTGCTCGGCGGTGCCCTCTTCGATGGGCACGCCGCGGTCGGCGACTCGGGCCAGCACGCGGTCGAAGGTCTCGTGATCGTCGACCTGCCAGCCCAGTGCCGTGACATCCTCGGCCGCACCGCGCTGGATCAGGAATCGGCAGGCGCGGTCGTCCAGGCGCAAGCGCAGGGTGTCGGTGTCGAGTCGGTCGGTGTGCGTGCCGATCGCCGATGCGCCGAACCGGTGCCAGTCCGACAGCCGTTGCGACTGCACCACCAGGTAGCCGAGGTGGACGGCACCGAAGACCGAGCCGGGGTTCACCGCGTCTCCTCGAGGAACCCGGCGGCTAGGTCGTTGAACAGATCGGCGCGTTCCCACTGCACCCAGTGCCCGGTGCGCGCGGCCAGGTACAGATCGCAGTTGGGCATGCGGTCGGCCAGCATCCGCCCACCCGAGGGCCGATTGACCCGGTCTTCGGTGCCCCAGATCACCAGGGCAGGGTGCTCGACCTTCGCCAGTCGAGCGTCGCGGGTGAAGTCCATGCGCAGCGCGGTGCGCAACGCCGTGGGGCCGGAGGGGCGTCGCAGGGGAGGGTCGGCGATCACGTCGGGGTCCAGACTCGCTCGGTAGCGCTCGTCGATGACCTCCTCGGTGATGGCGCTCGCGTCGTGGACCAGGTACTCGCGCAGGAAGGTGGCGAGCTTCTCGCGGCTGGGGCCCGCGCCGGTGTAGTAGGACAGCAGCGATTGCAGCCCCGCGGTGGGCAGTGCGCGGGTGGTGCCCACCCCGCCGGGACCCATCAGGATCAGCCGATCCGCCTTCTCCGGTCGGTCCATCGCCAGGCGCAGGGCTGCGGCTCCACCGTAGGAATTGCCGATCAGATGCGCGCGGTCGACGCCCAGGGTGTCGAGAAGTCCGCCCACGGCCGCGGCGAGGTCGCCGAAGGGGTCGGAATGATCGATGCGCTTGGTGGAGCGCCCGTAGCCGGGGAGGTCGGGCACGATCACCCGAAATCGTTTCGCCAGTTCGGCGATGTTGCGCGAGTAGTTCGACAGCCCCGACGCGCCGGGTCCGCCCCCGTGCAGCAGAACAACCGCCGGACCTGCGCCGACCTCGGTGTAGAAGATGTCGCGGTCGCCGACGCGAACCGTGCGCCCGGCCTCGACCTCGTTGTCATTAGTTGTCACAGTCGACCTCCGCATCTGTATTGATGAAATCATCAGTCAAGATGAACTACGTGTCAAGCAAGATATGATGAATTCATCAGAATTGGGTGTCATCTGAATCGGCACTGACCGACTCGTCAGTTATGATTGCTCCCAGACGAGAGGGAGTGGGCCGATGACCGCCGAGCCGGTGACGCGCAATCGCACCGATCGTCGCCGTGAACGCACTCGAAACGCGCTGCTCGCCGCAGCGCGCACATTCCTGTCGGAGGGACGCGCGGCGGTCAGCATCCAGGAGATCACCGACGCCGCCGACGTCGGATTCGGCTCGTTCTACAACCACTTCGAGTCCAAGGAACAGCTGTTCGACGAAGCCGTTCGCTCGGCGTTGCAGGTCTACAGCGAACTGCGCGACGGTATCGTCGCCCTCTACGACGATCCGGCCGAGGTGTTCGCCGTCAGCTTCCGCATGACAGGCCGCCTGCAACGTCGCATCCCGGAAATGGTCCGCGTGGTACTCAACTCCGGGATGGCGGTGATGCTGCGCGATGAGGGCCTGGCCCCGCGCGCACGCCGCGACATCATCGCCGCGCAGGAAGCGGGCCGCTTCGAGCCGATGGACCCCCAGCTCGCGGTCATGGCGGCAGGGGGGTCGCTGCTGGGACTGCTGCAACTGCTCGACGCCGATCCACACGCCGACGCCGACGCCCTCTCCGACGAGATGACCTACCGGATGCTGCGGATGTTCGGCATGCCCAAACGCACCGCACAACGGCTGAGCTCCGGCCCGCTCCCCGAGATCCCCGAACTCTAGCCTCTTCCCGATCGGCAGTGCCGATGGCGACGCCGTTCTCCGCCGAACTCGCTGCCAGACGCAGTACTTGTCGTCGACGAAGCCTGCGTGCGTAGTGGTCGGCTCCCCCTCGCGACACGATCACCCACGCCGCCCCACGACTCCGCCATCCAACACCTACACGCGAGCCTCTGGGTGCGACCCACCACCCAACAGGGCCAATCCCATGGACCGGGCCTGCGTAAAGCGGCGGATACACCCGTCATCCACGGCCACGTACGATGGCCGGTTCCAGCCCCTCTTCACGCCGACATGCGTTCCGGGCTTCACGTGCACATATTTCGCGCTCTTCGTCGCCGCCTTATGTACGGTTCGGCGCTGCGCCAGGCGCATGTTCGCGGCGAGTCCGCATCTCCAGGACAGCCATGAGCGCGGTCGGCATGACCGCCAGCACCGACGCGGCCAGTACCCAAGCGAAGGTCACCGCAAATGCCGACGCCGGATCAGGCTGCTCGACGCCCTTGTCGTGCAGGTGTTGCTGCAGAACGACCACGAAGGCGGCGGTTCCGATAGAACCACCGACGCGCTGCATGACGGTGAGTTGCGGTGTGGCGTAGATGATCTGGGACGGAGTGAGATTCCGCAGCGCGGCGGTCATGGCGGGCATGGCAGCCAGGCCGATGCCGAGTCCGCGCACGACCATGGCACAGCCGAGCAGCCAGTACGGGGTGTCGTCGGCGATCAGCATGAACGGAATGGTGGCAACACAGCCGACGAGCGCACCGAGCAAGCAGGTGAGTGCGCCGACCCGATCGTAGAGCCGAGCGGACATCCCCATGGCGACGGCCGCACCGAGCCCCTGAGGCGCCATGAGCAGGCCGGTGTGCGCAGCGTCCTGATGCCGAACCAGCTGAAAGTACAAGGGCAGCAACACCATCGCGCCGAAGGTCACCGCTCCGATCACGAAGGTCGAGACGGTACCCGCCGTGAAGAAACGATCCCGCCACAACCTCAGGTCCAGCACGGGGTTCGGGATGCGTAGCGAGCGCACCACGAACAGGGCAGTGCACACCGTTCCTCCGCACAGCGTGACGAGCACCCGCGTAGCCGTAAGCCCGTGTGACGCTGCCTCGGAGAGCCCGTAGGTGATACCCACCATTCCCGCCGAAACCAGGATCAGTCCCAGTGCGTCCAGGGCACCGGCCGGCTCGCCCGGCTCGTCCGCGGGCAGCAGCCGTGCGGCGAGCACCAGCCCGATGACACCGATGGGCACGTTGATCAGGAAGATCCACTGCCATCCCGCGTATTCCAGCAATAGCCCGCCGATGGTGGGACCGACGATTGGCGTCAGCACCATGGGTATGCCCGCGGCCACCATGGCTCTGGCAATGCCCTGCCGCCCAGCGGCGGTCACCAGGATCATCTGCCCGACGGGGATCATGACCCCGGCGCCGAGGCCCTGCGCGACCCGGGCGAGGATCAACAGGCCGACGCTGTTCGCGGCCGCGCATGCGACCGAGGCGAGGGTGAACGCCAGCAGCGCACCGATATACAGCCGTTTGGCCCCCACTCGGCGTGCCGCCCATCCGGTCACTGGCAGCACCGCCGCCTGTACCAGCAGATACGCGGTGACGACCCACTGGATAGCGTCGAGGGAGCTGCCGAGATCGGCGGCGAGTGATTTCACGGCGACATTGACGACGGTGGCGTCCAGGAACGCCAGAACCGCGCCGAACAGCACAACCACGACGGCCCGTCGCGCCTGCGGGCTGAGTGGCGGCCGCTCGACGGCCGCTTCCGATGGATTCGAGATGGTCACTGCTGAATTGTCATCCACCCGGATGAGTACGTCAACCAGATGGATGACAATGCAGCCATTCAGATGACTCAATCATCCAGCGAGTTAGGATGTGCGAATGGCGACCGAGCCCCACACCACCGCGAACTCCGCCCCTTCCGCCGCGGGCCGTCGTCCCCGCCGCGCGCCCAGCGCTGCAGATCGCCGTCGCGATGCCGAACGCTCGCGTCAGGCACTGCTCGACGCCGCCTTGGACGAGTTCGCCGCCAAGGGTTTCGACGGCGCCCGGGTGCAGGAGATCGCGGAGCGGGCGGGAGTCAACAAGCAGCTGATCACGTATTACTTCGGCGGCAAAGAGGGCCTTTACCGAGAGATCCAGCGCGGCTGGCCAGCGGCCGAGGCCGAACGCGCGGACCCGGAGCTCCCATTCGAGGAGGTCGCCGTGCGCTACCTCTCCGCAGTGCGGGAAGATCCGAGACCTGCGCGGCTGCTGGTGTGGCGGGGGCTCACCGGAAGCGGTGCCGCCACCGACCATCCCGAAGGGGCCGACGCGGTCGAGACCGACCTGGCCAATCTGGCCAGAGCCCAGGAACGCGGAGAAATCCACCCGGACTTGGATCCGGCCTTCGTGCGCATCGCGGTCATGGGCATGATCCTGGCCCCGGTCATGCTGCCCGAGACCGCTTCGCAGGCGACCGGAAAACAGCCCGGCTCAGCGGAATTCGAGGAATACTACAGCGGGCAGATGCGGACGCTGCTCCGTCTTCTAGCGCGGTGACACCGAGTTTCGTCGAGGCTTCGGCGCCGGTGCCGACGCGGCGCCGCGTGTAGGGCGAGGTGCAGGCCTTGCGCTGACGCCCGGGCGCTGGACCACTCGGTCAGCACCCGGTCGACACAAGCGGGATGTTCTGCCATCAGACCTGACGCAGATCGAACGCTCTGCCGGTTGCTCGGAGCGCTGGTCAGGGATGCAACGGATGCCACCACGCTTCGGCAGTTGACCCTGACGCAGGGTCAACCCCTCAGCATGATCGGCATGACTGCGAAAACCGATCACTTCATGGTCCGCCACGACGGCGTCACGATTGCGGTGTCCCGCGGCGGTCGGGGACGACCGCTGGTCCTGTGCCCCGGGCTCCTTACGACACAAGCTGATCTGCACGAGCTGACCGATCTGCTGCGGCGCGATCATGACGTGGTGACCTTCGACCTGCGAGGTCATGGCCTCTCCTCGGCCACCGACCGGTACTCCTTCAAGGCATTCCTGGGCGATTTCACCGCTGTGATGGCGGAGGTGGGACACCTCGACCTGCCCTCGCCGCCCGTACTCGTCGGTCACTCGCTGGGTGCGGACCTGGTCGTGCACTATGCCTGCGAGTATCCCGGCACCGCCGCTGAGCTGGTTCTCATCGACGGGGCGAACCCGGTGCCCGAACCATTCATCACCGAGGCCGACCTGCCGGAGTTTCGTGCGATGTTCGACGGCGCTACATGGACCGAGGGTGCCAAAGGCACACCGCGCCAAGTGATGCTCACCGCACAGGAAATCCTCGACCTGAATCTCGAGGTGGACATGGTGCGGTCTGCAATCCTCGACCGGTATCGGAAGATCAACTGTCCGATCAGCATGATCATGTCGACGTCGATGGCCGGCGACAGCGGCGAAGGGCGTGCATCATGGCGCAATCAAAACTGGAAGGCGGGTATCGAGCGGCTGGTCCGCGACCAGCCGCACATCTCCACAACGTGGCTCGACGCCGGTCACGGGCTGCTCGTCACCCACGCCCAGGAGATCGCCCGGATCATCCAGGACACAGCCTGCCAGGCATCTTCGTAACGGTTCCCAGATCAAGGAGACCGGTCCGATGCTGACAATCAGCGAGGTAGCCTCCTACGCCGGAGTGACAGTACGAGCGGTGCGGCACTACCACGCCAAAGGACTGCTGCCGGAGCCGGAACGCGACCACTCCGGCTATCGGAGGTACGACGCAGCTGCCGTGGTCGAGCTGATCAGAATCCGGACGCTCGCCGAGGCCGGAGTTCCGTTGGCGCGCGTCCGGGAACTGCTACAGGCCGACACAGAGAAGTTCGCGTCGGCGGTCGCAGACATCGACAAGCAGCTGCGGGCGGAAATTCGGCAGCGGCAGCAGCTTCGCGAACGAATCGCCCGCCTCGCTGCCGGGGACAACCTGGCGCTGCCTCCGGAGCTGGTCGAGTTTCTGGACCGACTGCGGGCACTCGGAGTCGACGAGCGGATCGTCCAGGTCGAACGCGACGGCTGGATCCCGCTGGTCGCGCGTTCGCCGGAACGCGTCCCGGACTGGATCACACGCAAGCGGAAACAGATCGCAGACCCTCAGCTCATCGACTTCTATCTCACGCTGAGCCAGGCTCTGGACAAGACCGACGACCGAAACCTCGTCGAGTTGGCCGACAAGATGACCTCGTATATCACGCAGATAGCCGACGAACAGGGCGAAGACTATCTCAACGATCCCGAGATCGAGCCACCGTTGGTCGAACTGCTGGACACGCTGGCGTTCGATACTTGGCCGCCGGCCCGTCGACTGACCGAGCTACTGAAGAAGCGCGGCTGGAACGGCTGGACCAAGCTCCAGCGAACAGACCCGCCAGAGGGCGTCGAAACGTCATGAACTGGACTCGGTTCGTTGGGGTGGATCCGTGATCGGCGTGTTCTGCGCCCCCGCGAGCCACCATCGGCCATCCTTCTCGATCAGTACGTACATGGCGATCTCGGAGAATCCGCCCGCTTCGGCGGCGAGCCTGCGGATCTGGGTCAGCACGACCCCTGGCGCGGGCGAGGTCGCGCCGACGACTTCGAAGTGTGACGGTGGCGCGACCTGTGCGTTCATCAAGCGGCGGTGGATGGCGTTCAATTCGGCGTAGCCGGTTACCGACGCGCCATATGGACTGCCCCACACCACGTCCGCTGCGAAAGCGGCGTCGTAGCCGTCCGCGTCCCCCGCCGCGCCTGACCGTTGCAACCCTTCGGCGAACCGTGCGGCCACCTCGTGAGCCGTGGTAGCGCGCGAGGGATCACCGAGAGTAGGTCGGGTGTGCATTCTGGCTTGCTCCAATCCTTCGATTATCTGTCACCAATAGATCGGTGGATCCGCGCTCAGCGGAGGCTGCCGAGGAGCCCTACGTGGAAAGGGGTGAGTTCGTCGACGCGGCCGGCGAGGACCTTCGCCAGCCACTCCGGATCTCCCAGCAGGGCTCTGCCGACCGCCACGAGGTCGAACTCGTCGCGCTCCATGCGGTCGAGCAGCTCGCCGATGTCCGTGACTTCGGCTGGTGACATCTGGTGGAACTCGCTGCTGAGGCCCACCGAGCCGACGCTGATGGCGGGTTTCCCGCAAAGTTTCTTGGCCCAACCCGCCAGATTCAGGTCGGAGCCCTCGAACTCGGGGAGTTGCAACCGCCGGGTGGAGCAGTGGAAAGCGTCGGCGCCGGCGTCGACCAGCAGGCCGAGCATGGTCTCCAGCTCCTGCGGCGTGTCGGCGATCCGCGCCTGGTAGTGGTTCACCTTCCATTGCGACAACCGGAAGGAGATCGGGAAGTCGCCGGAGACGCTGTCCCGGCAGGCGGCCACGATCCGAGCGGCGAAACGGGTACGGCCCACGATGTCGCCCCCGAAGGCGTCGGTGCGCCGGTTGGTGTGGGCCCACAGGAACTGGTCGATCAAATAGCCGTGGCCACCGTGGATCTCGACGCCGTCGAAGCCCAGTGCCTCGGCAGTCGCCGCCGCCGAGGCGTACGCGGCGACCACATCATCGATGTCCGCCTGGGTCATCTCTCGGCCCGAGTTCGTGCCGTCCAGGGCGATGCCGGAGGGGCCGATCCGCGGGGCGTCGGGGACCGGCGGATGGCCGACGGTGCGATCCATTCCGACATGCCACAACTGAGGCATGATCCGACCTCCCGCCTGATGGACCGCCTCGGCCACAGCCGACCAGCCCGCCAGCGCCTCGTCACCGTAGAAGTGCGGGACACGGGCGCTGCTACCCGCCGAGTCATGGCCGATATAGGTGCCCTCGGTGATGATCAAACCGACACCGGCGGCCGCCCGTCGGGCGTAATACTGCGCCACGTCGTGGCCAGGCACACCTCCGGGAGAGAACTCGCGCGTCATCGGCGCCATCACCACGCGGTTGGGCAGCGTGAGACTGCCCAGGGAGAAAGGACGGACCAGGATGTCCCTGGCACGTTCGAAGGGATTCGTAGGCATCGGTGTTCGCTTTCGAGAGAGGCCGACCTGCTGCGACGAGGGATTGAGGCCATGCGGTCGGCTTGGGCGTATGAGCTTGAATTCCGCCTCGGTCGCTGAGCGGAATCCGGGGCAGTAGTGCTCGAGGCCGCCCCGGCCGGGGACACCTGCTGTGAGGATCTGCCGTCCGGCGGGCGCCGCAAAGAAGAAGCGCGAGAATTTGTTCGGCGTCCTTCGACGTCAGACGGCGTACGGGCGGACGCGTCTGGCCTCGCGCAGGGACTGCCCCCACCAGCTGAGCTGATCGAGCATGGCTTTCGCGGCGCCGTCGCACCCGGGGTCGGACGGCTTGCCGTCGACACCGAAGACCTCCCCGTAGCTGTGGAAGCTGACGGTGTTGCGGATCGTGACCGCGTGGAGTTCGGCGAGCACGACACGAAGATGCTCGACGGCGCGCAGCCCGCCGGACAGCCCGCCATAGGACACGAAGCCGACCGGCTTGGCGTGCCACTGCTCGTTGTGCCAGTCGAGCGCGTTCTTCAACGACGCGGGGAAGCTGTGGTTGTACTCGGGGGTGACGATGACGAAGGCGTCGGCCTGGGCCAGCCGGGGCGACACTGCGCCCAGCTGTGCCATGGCCTCGTCGGAAGGAGCCTGGCCGAACGCCGGGAAGACGGTCGGCAGCGGCGTCTGGACGAGGTCGATCAGGTCGGCCGTCATGTCCTCGCGCTGAGCGATGTGTCCGGCGATCCAGTCGGCGACGACCGGACCGAACCGTCCGTCCCGGGTGCTGCCGATGATCACCGCGGTGCGCAGGGTGTCGGTAGTCGCGTCAGCCACGGAACGCCCTCGATTGTGTGTACGTTGTATCCATGAAATACAACGTACACACCAGCGTGTACGACGTCTACTCCAGGTACGATGTACACGACATCATTCGGCGGAAGGATCCAAGCGGTGGGCTCCCAAGAGCGACAGTCGGCGAGCGAGGACAAGGACCAGGTCTCGGTGTGGGAGCGCATCGAACGGCCGACGCCTGCCCCCCGTGCCACCCTGACGCCCCGGCGGATCGCCGAGGTCGCTGTCGCTGTCGCCGACGCCGAGGGACTCGACGCGGTCACCATGCGCCGCCTGGCCACCGAACTCGGTGTCGCCCCCATGGCCGCCTACCGCTACGTCACCGGCAAGGACGAGCTACTCGAGCTGATGGTCGACTTCGTCTACGGGGAGCTGGATCTGCCTGACAGCGAGGACGGCTGGCGCGCGACCGTGCGGTCGGTCGCCCTGCGCATACGGGAAATTCTGGTGACACACCCGTGGGTGACGCGGGTGCCGTGCGGCGCGCCGACCCCGAACCAATTGGCCGCGACGGAAGCGGTCCTCGTCGCACTCGACGGCCTCGAGCTCGACGTGGACACCGCCATGGCGGTCTTCAGCACCGTCACCGCCTATGTGCACGGCGCGGTCGACTCGGAGGTCAGGCTGAGTCAGACGCTCCGCCTGCGCGGCTGGTCCACCCGCGCGGAGGCCCGCGCCGGACTCGCCACACAGATGACTTGGCTGCTGAACACGGGCCGCTACCCGATGTATGCACGCTATATCCACGACGCCGCCCGCAAGGACGACGTGCAGTGGCAGTTCCAGATCGGACTGGACGCCGTCCTCGACGGCATCGCGGCGCGCCTGGCCATCTGAAAACCGTGCCGCCCTCGCCGGAGGTCACCTAGTGCACTCCGCCGATGGGGTAATCGGGCACTGCAACCCCGCGCTGTCGAAACAGAACCAGTACCAGTCGCCGCCGAGGTGACGGGATGCTGCTGTCGCGGGCCGAGGGCCAGAAAGGTTGGCAAAGCCGCTTCCCCTCGAGCAATGGGCCGCCATAGGGCCAGTCCTGAAGTAGATGCCGTCGTCGAGGCGTTCCACACCGCGAATTCGATAGAGGCCGAGGCGGTCACCTTCGAACGTCCGTGGATCGATTCCGGCACTCACCTGCCGTGCCGCATCGTCGAAGGCGTGCGCCGAGAGGTGCCAGCGCACAGCCATCGGCATGTCCGCGCTCCATAAAATGGCCGTGAGCGCGATTATCAGTGCGGGAGCAGCCAGGGGTCCGAACTCAGGTACCCGAAGCCGCCGGGATCGGACTGCCAGGATCGAGTAGACGATGACCACGGTCCACACCACAACCGCCACGAATGTCCCCCCGAGGATTTGCAACGGGGACAATGACATCAGCTCGGCGTTGGCCGGCTTGCTCGCCGGGACGAGTATCCCGAGGCAGGCCACGATGGTGCAGACGAGCGGAAGATACCTGCGAAGCCGTGACCACAATCGTCGGTTCCTCGGTCGGCTTTTCTCGGTTTGGGCCGTACTCATGCCGGGAGCCTAGAGTCCGGCCTGAGATCGTGGATGTCGGCGTGTCGCCGCCGGTGAAAGGCCGGCACCGCGCCGTCAATGCCGAGCGAACCTTCCCTCGCGATCAAGAGATGCGGGCCGCCCGATCACAAGTATCGGGCGAACCCATTCGATCACACGAGCGACCGTCCGAACATTCGGCTACCGCCGCCCGCGGGTCTTCAGTACGCCCCGTCGCCCCGCGCCACCACACCGACCGTGCGGGCGATCAGCCGCAGGTCCATTCGCATGGACACGTTCTCCACGTAGGACAGATCGAGTCGGACCGCGTCTTCGAGCGGAAGGTCCGACCGGCCGCTGACCTGCCACAAGCCGGTCAGCCCCGGCTTCACCAGCAGGCGGCGGCGCGTCATGTGGTCGTAGGTGTCGACTTCCCGCCGGACCTGCGGTCGCGGCCCGACCACGCTCATGTCGCCGCGCAGCACGTTGAGGAACTGCGGCAGCTCGTCGAGACTGTACTTGCGCAGGAATCGCCCGACCGGCGTGACCCGGGGGTCGGCCTTCATCTTGAAGAAGACCGGGTTCCCACCCTGCTGCGCGATCAAAGCTTCGGCATAGCGGTCGGCGTCGTCGTGCATGCTGCGGAACTTGATCATGCGGAAGGGCAGGCCGTATCGGCCGATGCGTTCCGACAGGTAGAAAACCGGGCCGCGGCTGGTGGTCTTCACCGCGATCGCGATCGCGAGGAACACCGGCAGGAGCAGCAACAGGCAGATCGTCGCGAAGACGATGTCGAAGGCCGTTTTGCTGACCGACCGAGCCCGCTCGTATTGCGGTTCGGCGATGTGCATCATCGGCATCCCCGCGACCTGCCGATTGGTGAGCCGGGAGATGGCGATGTCGATCGCCCCTGGCGCCAGCATGAACTCGACCCCCAGCGCGTCGAGTTCCCAAGCGAGCCTGCGCAGCTCGGTCGGCCCGAGATGCCGGGTGGGACCGATGGCGACGGTGTCGGCGTGGGTGTGCAGGACCGCTCGCAGCACCGCGCTGTCGTCCCCGACGACCGCCACCGTACCGCCGGCGAAAGCCAGCGGCGCATCGCCTGGTTGCCCGTCCGGCACGCAGGCGCCCACAACGTCGTAACCGGCGCCGGGGTCCGCGGCGAACGCCGCGGTCATCGCCGCGGCCGCATCGGCGGTGCCGACCACGAGTACGGCCGAACGATGGCGTCCCCGGCGGCGTTCCGCGGCAAGCCGATGACGCCACCACAGTCGTCCACCGACCACCGTGAGGACGCCGGTCGGAAAGGCGATCGCGAGATAACCTCGGGCGACGTTGATTTCGAGGGCCAGCGACATGAATGCCAGTACGCCGAACAGGTGCATGGTCGCCGACATCAGCCGCCGGAATTCCTCGACTCCGCTGCCGACCAGTTGCGGCGCGCGGCTACCCGCGCTGCCGAGGATCGCGAACCAGCCCAAGGCGAGCACGCCCGATACCACCGTGTAACCGACCCGGTACGGCCCCTCCCAGGCCAGCGGTGGAGCGCCGCCCCCATTGAAGCGAATCAGCTGCGCACTACCCACGGCGAGGGAAACGGCGGCGAAATCCGTGATGGCGATACGACGTACATACTCCGATCGCCAAGCCTTACGGGTCGAGACGGTAACCGGTGGAGCCACGAAGGATCGTGGGGACTCGGCGGTCCCATGCCATGCCGGGACAGCCTTGTATTTCATCAAGAGAACACCCCTCCTGGGGCAACGGTGGAATTGCTACCTGATCCGGAGATCGTCTTTCCCGGCAGCGTCCCGACCGCCTCTACCGAGCGCTTCATCGGCACTTGATCGGCAAGTGTCACAACGTCTCTCGCCGATCAGAGGTATGCGCGAAGCAGCGTGATCGGGATGTTAACTGATCCGAATCCCGTCGGCGACCGATCTCGATACGCATCGGGAATAACACCATGATGGTGAATATGTAATGTGCTCTATATCACAGTTTGTAACACTGATCTGTAATCCAGCCGATATTGCCGTCGGTACGCTGACGGTCGCGAAAATGCGGCCCGTACCACGAATGACGTTCTCGTCGCGCGCATCTCGTGATCCGCCGGGCAGCTCATGCTTCCGTGCGCCGCGACAGGCGTCCCGACGGGGCCGGGACGTTTCGAGCAAAGGATCGGATCTGTGCGCTGTCGACTCTGTGACTCCGGCAGACTGTCCAGCGTTCTGGATCTCGGGGCGACGCCGCCGTGCGAATCGTTCCTCACCGCCGACCGACTCGACCTGCCCGAGCCGACCTACCCTCTGCACTTGCGGGTGTGCGCCGACTGCCTGCTGCTGCAGATTCCGGCGCTGATCACACCGGAGGAGACCTTCACCGAATACGCCTACTTCTCCTCCTACTCCGACAGTTGGGTCCGCCACGCGGGCGAGTTCGTCGACACCGCGGCCGCCCGGCTGGGGCTGGGCAGAGACTCCTTCGTGGTGGAGGTCGCCAGCAATGACGGCTACCTGCTCCGCCACGTCGTCGACCGCGACATCCGATGCCTGGGCATCGAGCCATCGGTCAACGTCGGAACAGCGGCTCGCGAGTCGGGCGTACCCACCGAAACCACCTTCCTCGACGAGGATTCGGCTCGCCGGATCCGTGCCGAACACGGCCCCGCGGATCTCGTGATCGCCAACAACGTCTACGCGCATATCCCGGATCTGCGCGGCTTCACCCGTGCGCTCCGCATCCTGCTGGCGGACGACGGCATGCTGACCATCGAGGTGCACCATGCGCTGAACTTGGTCGGGCTCGGCCAGTTCGACACCATCTATCACGAGCATTTCCAGTACTACACCGTGCTTTCGGCGCAACGTGCGCTCGCTGTCGCGGGATTGACCGTGGTGGATGTCGATCAGCTGCCGACACACGGCGGATCGATCCGGCTGTGGGTGCGCCCCGGTGCCGCCGCGGCGGCGGTGAGCGACCGGGTGCGGGAAGTGCTCGACCTCGAGCGGTCAGCGGGACTGCACTCGGCGGACGGCTACACATCGCTGCGGCGACGTGCCGAGTCCGTGCGGCACGAGTTGCTCGGGTTCCTGCTCGACTGCCGACGCCGGCGCGAACGCGTCGTCGGATACGGTGCGCCGGGCAAAGGCAACACACTGCTCAACTATTGCGGGATCCGGCCCGATCTCCTCGAGTACACCGTCGACCGCAATCCCTACAAACACGGCAGATTCACGCCGGGAACGCGAATCCCGATCTACCCGCCGTCCCGGCTCGACGCCGATCGTCCGGACGTGGTCGTGGTGCTGCCCTGGAATCTCGAGCACGAGATCACCGCACAGCTGCGGCATGTCGCGGAGTGGGGCGGTCGGCTCGTCTATCCCTTGCCCGAGCTGCACGTGGTCGACCCGGCGTCCCCGGCCCCGACCGTGCCGGCCGGAGCCGAGTCGAAAGGAAACCGGCGCGGATGAAAGTCGTCCTGTTCTGCGGTGGCTACGGCATGCGCATGCGCGGCGGCACCGATGACATGGTGCCCAAGCCGATGCAACTCGTCGGCCCCCGCCCCTTGCTGTGGCACGTGATGCGGTACTACGCGCACTACGGTCACACCGAATTCATCCTGTGCCTCGGATACGGCGCCGAGCACATCAAGAACTTCTTCCTCAGCTACCGGGAGTCGGCGTCCAACGACTTCGTGATCCGCAACGGCCGGGTCGAATTGCTCGGCAGCGATATCGACGACTGGACGATCACCTTCGTCGACACCGGCGTGGAGTCGGCCATCGGAGAGCGATTGCGCCGGGTGCGCGAGCACCTCGGCGACGACGAGTACTTCCTGGCCAACTACGCCGACGTCCTCACGGACGCTCCCCTGGACGAGATGATCACGCAGTTCCACGCTTCGGGGGCCGCGGCATCTCTGCTGGTGGTGCCACCGCAATCATCGTTCCACTGCGTGGATCTCAGCCCTACCGGCGAGGTCAAGGACATCGTTCCCGTGGCGAGTATGCCGTTGTGGGAGAACGGCGGTTACTTCGTGCTCGGCCGAGAGATCTTCGACCTGCTGCCACCCGGTGGGGATCTGGTGGAGGATGCCTGCGGAGCGCTCGCCGGTCAGGGCCGGTTGTTCGGCTACCGCCACGACGGATTCTGGAAGCCGGCGGACACCTTCAAGGAGCGCGCCGAGCTCGACGCGGCCTACCGCAGCGGACACCGGCCGTGGATGGTGTGGGAGCCGTGATCGCGCTGTTTCCCCCGCGGCCCGCCGAGATCGCCCTGCTCGGCGCGCATTGCGATGACATCCCGATCGGCATGGGCGCCACGCTGTTGTCGCTGACCCGCGCCCATCCGGGTATGCGGGTGCGCGCGCTGGTCCTCTCCGGTGCGGGCACCGAGCGCGAAGCGGAGGAACGGGCAGCGCTCACCGCCTTCTGCGCGGGACGGACCCCGGAGTTGACGGTGCTCGACGTCCCGGACGGACGAGCACCGGCGCACTGGGATCGGATCAAGACGGCCGTAGCGGAGTTTCGCCGGGCGGGTGAACCGGACCTGGTGTTCGCCCCGCAACCGGGCGACGCGCACCAAGATCACCGCACGCTCGCGCAGCTGGTGCCGACCGAGTTCCGCGACCACCTGATCCTCGGCTACGAGATCCTCAAGGCGGAGGTCGACACACCGGCGCCCAGCGTGTTCCACCCGGTCGACGCGGAGCTGGTCCAGTTGAAATCGCAACTGCTGCACCGGTATTACCCGTCCCAGACCGGTCGCGACTGGTTCGACGAAACCGCGTTCCTGGCCTCGGCGCGGATCCGCGGCGTGCAGTGCCGCACCGAGTACGCCGAAGCCTTCGTGGTGGACAAGGCCGTCATTCGATGGGAGAAGCAGTGACAACGATGCGAGTCCTGGTCACGGGGCATCAGGGATATTTGGGCACCGTCATGGTCCCGATCCTGCGGGCCGCCGGGCACGAGGTCGTCGGGCTGGACACCGGCTGGTTCGCCGACTGTCTGCTCGGCGAGTTCTCCGGCGACCCGGTGGGCAGGCGCCTCGATCTGCGATCGGTGGAGATCGAAGTTCTTCGCGGCATCGACGCGGTGATCCATCTCGCCGCGCTGTCCAATGATCCCTTGGGTGCGCTCGCGCCGGATGTCACCCACGAGATCAACCATCGCGCCTCGGTGCGTCTGGCTCGGCTCGCGAAAGAAGCCGGTGTGTCACGGTTCCTGTACGCCTCCACCTGCTCGGTGTACGGCGCTGCCGGAGACGAGCTGGTGACCGAGTCTGCGCCGCTGCGGCCGATCACCCCGTACGCCGAGTCGAAGGTGCGAGTCGAAGACGACGTCGCGGCGCTGGCCGACGATCACTTCGTTCCGGTGTTCCTGCGCAACGCCACCGCGTTCGGATTCTCGCCTCGGCCCCGCGCTGACATCGTGCTCAACAATCTCGTCGGTCACGCCGTCCTCACCGGTGTGGTCAAGGTGCTCTCCGACGGCACGCCGTGGCGGCCGCTGGTCCACGCCCGCGACATCGCGGCAGCCTTCGAACGCTGTCTCACCGCACCGGCATCGGCCGTCGCGGGCCGGGCGTTCAACATCGGCACCGAGCGAAACAACCTCACCGTGGCCGAGATCGCCGAGTCGGTGGTGGCCACCGTGCCGGGGTCGCGGCTGCTGATCACCGGTGAGACCGGGGCCGACCCACGCTCCTACCGGGTCGACTTCTCCGCCGCCCGCACCGTGCTCGGGTTCCGGGCGCAGTGGTCGGTGCCCGACGGCGCCGCCGAGCTCTACCGCGAGTACACCGAACGCGGCCTCACCGAGGACTCCTTCTTCCAGCGATTCACGCGACTCACGTGGCTCCAGCGGCTGCGCGCGTCCGGCGCACTGGATCCGCGGCTGCGCGCGGTCACCGCGCCGGCGACAGGATAGCCCGCAGATGGCTCCATCGTCCGGCGTTCGCGTCGCGATCCGACACCACCGTCACCGGCAGCGGCCAGGCGATCGCCAAGTCCGGATCATCGAAGGCGACGCCGAGATCCTCGGCGGGATCGTGCGGCCGATCGATGCGGTAGCACACGTCGGCGATGTCGGTGAGCGCTTGGAATCCGTGCAGGAACCCCGGCGGCACGTACAGGTGCCGGAACTCCTCGTCATCGAGGCGGAACGCCTGCGTCCGTCCGAAGGTCGGCGACGACGGCCGGATATCGACCAGCACGTCGTGCACCGCGCCGTGTGCGCAGCGGACCAGCTTGGCCTCCCCGCGCCCGGATCGGCCGTGCATGCCGCGTACCACTCCCCGGCGCGACCGGGACTGCGAGTCCTGCACGAAACTCGCCGAAATTCCTGGAATCCCCAGGTAGGCGTCGAATTCGGCGGCATCGAAGGTCCGGGTGAAGAGGCCACGCTCGTCCCGGACGGGCGCCGGGACCAGCACCACCACGTCGGCCAGGTCGGTTTGCTCGATACGCACACCGGCATCGTGTCATGACCGGTCGCTGCCGCGCCTGCTCCGGCACCGTTCTGCACACCGTCCTGGATCTCGGGACGGTGCCCGCGGCCGATGATTTCCCGCCCGCGGCACGGCCGGTGACGCCGGACGAGACCACGCATCCCCTGCGGATGGTGCGGTGTGCGCGATGCGAGCTCGCACAGCTCGCCGAAGACGACACGGTGGCGTCCGAACCCCGTGGAGTGGAGCCGCGGGCCCTCCGTGATCAGGCCGCCGACGCGATCGGGCGCGTCGACGCGGCCGGCCTGCTGCGCGGCGACACGGTCATCGAATTCGGCAGTCCGCACGGTGGTTCGTGGCTGCCGTTGCTGGCCGAGCATGGGTGCGCAGAAGCCGGCACGGCGCAGGCGGAGCTGGTCGTGGACTGTTTCGGCATCATGCACGAACCCGACCAGCGGGCCGCCTTCGCCGCCCGCGCCGCGGCCCTCGCTCCGGACGGACTGCTGCTGCTGCAGTACCACTCGCTCGCCGCCATCGTGGCACAGCGGCAGTGGAACGCGTTGCGCCACGGGCATTTCGCGTACTACTCCCTGCACGCGCTGAGCCGGGCGCTCGCCGACGCGGGCATGGGCGTGACCACCGCGTGGGAGTTCGATCTCTACGGCGGGACGGTTCTGGTGGCAGCTCGGCGCGGCCCCGCGGCGCCGGACCACACCGTGCGCGAAATCCTGTCCCGCGAACGTGAGTTCATCACCCCGGAATCGCTGCGCCTGCTACAGCGCTTCGTGGACGATCACGTGCGCGCGCTGCGGAACTGGCTGATCGATGCGGCCGCAGCCGGGCAGCGAGTCTACGCCTACGGGGCCGCGTCCCGGGCCGTCGCCCTGCTGTCGCTGGCTGGTGCGCATCAGGGGCTTGTCGCCGGAGTCGCCGACGCCGCGCCCGCCAAGCAGGGACGCCGAATGCCCGGCACCGACATCCCGATCATCAGCCCGCGGGATCTGGTCGCGGCAGCACCCGACCGGGTGCTGTTGACGCTGCCCGACCTGCTGGATGAAGTGTCGTCGGGACTGCCGGAACTCGACGGTCGCTGGTTCCTCGACGATCCGCGCGGACCCAGAAAAGGAGGGGTGGACAACAGAACCCCCGCCTTGTGACTTCAGCCCGACAGCCACACCCCCGGTCCGCCCCGGCCAGCAGTTGACACGCGAAGGACAGCCGTACCCATGAATACCACCCCTCGGACGCGCCGACTCCGGCCGCGCTCGCCGGCCGATCCGGTCACCGCACCGGTGGTCGTGGCTGTCTTTCCGGCGTGCGGCGGCACGAGTTCGACGGTGGACGCTGTCGGAAAGAAGCAACCGCGATCGTGCTCAGCGGCCGACCATGCCCCGCGCGCGCACCCGCAGCCGCGTCCCCAGCGCCCGGACCAGACGCAGATCACCAGCCACCACGTCGGCCGGACGTACCAGGTCCGGGTGATCGGCGCCCAGGCGATGATGGAATCGCAGCTGCTCGGTGAGCTTGCTCCGGGTCGACGTGCGACTGCACAGGTTGAACGAGGAGTTCCGCCACGCGGCCACGATGTCGCCGAGCCCGACGAAAGCGCCGCGGCTGCCGACGCGGGCGAACAGGTCCACATCCATCGGGAACACCAGGTCGCCGCGCAATCCGCCGACGGCGTCGTAGTCGGTGCGCCGGAACATGGCAGCCGCGGTGGGGCCGAAGTCGGCCGGCCCGCGACGCACGATCACCCGGGCCAGTTGGCGGCTGCCGTGCCTGCCGACCAGCTGCGGCAGCCCCAGTCCCGTCTCGAGGAGGTCGCCGGACTCGTCGATCACGTCGAACCTGCCCGCGCACAACGCGACCGCCTTGTCGTCGAACTCCGCCGACTGCGCGGCGAGTGCGCCGGGACGCAGGATGTCGTCGGCGCAGACCACCTTCACGAGGTCCCCCGTGGACTCCCGGATCGCACGGTCCCAATTGGCGCCGATCGGCAGGACCCGATCGTTGCGCAGCACACGCACGCGCGGGTCGCGCCGCGCTCGCGCGATGTCACCGGTGCGGTCGGTGCTCGCGTTGTCGAGGATCACGAGTTCGAAATCGAGATCTTGGGCCAGCACCGAGTCCAGGGTCGCGGACAGAGTTCTCTCCGCGTTGTAGGCCGGCACGCACACCGACAGCTTCCGCATTCCCAACTGCCCCTTTGTCAGAATCGTGATCGGACATTGCCTCGTAATTGCCGGAACTATGCCACATTTCGCCGCGAGTTGGCATCCGGGTGCGGAATTCCCAGTGCTGGAAATCGGTTTCCGCACATCTGCGCGACCGGGATGAATCCGATGCGTGATCTTGCTCTTTGCGGTCGTGAACGAGTTCGGCAGACGACTTCACGGTGCGGCGAACGGGACGAGGAGATCGGGTCGTGACGAGTGCTTCCGGCGCGGTGAAGGTGCACATGACCGGATCGGAATGGTTCGGCGCCGCACCCGGCGGCCTGGGCCGATACTTCACGGACCTGCACGGCGCTTTACTGGATGTGCCAGGGATTTCGGTGTCGGCCGCCGCATTCGGCCTGCCCGACCGGACGCATGCCGGGGCCCGATCCTGGGGGCCGGTCGGCGGGTCGACAGCGGGCCGCGCGCGCACCGCGTTCTGCGCTCGCGACGCGTTGGATCACGGCACGGTCGTCGATCGCCACTTCTGCCTCTACGGCCCGGCCGCCCGGGACCGGCGTGGTCGCCGGTTACCGCTCGTCGTGCATTTCCACGGCCCGTGGGCGGCGGAAAGCCGAATGCACGGGCAGCATCCCGTCGCGGCCTTCGCCAAATACCTCATCGAACGTATGCGGTACGTTTGCGCGGATCGTTTCGTGGTGCTTTCAGAACACTTCCGCGACGTGCTGTGCGACGATTACCGCATCGCGCCGGATCGCATCGAGGTGATCGCGCCCGGGGTCGATCTCACCCGGTTCCGAGCTGCCCCGGTTCCCGCGTCCGCGCCGGTCGTGCTCTGTGTGCGGCGGCTGGAGCGCCGGATGGGGATCGATGTGTTGCTGCGCGCTTGGCCCGGGGTGCTCGCCGAGCACCCGGATGCTCGTCTGGTCATCGTCGGAACCGGCAGCGCGGAAGCGGATCTCCGGCGCGCGGCCACCGAGAATGGGCTCGACGGCAGCGTCGAGTTCACCGGCCGGATTCCCGACCACGAGCTGGCCGCCCGCTACACCTCCGCCGCGCTCACCGTGGTGCCGACCATAGCCCTGGAGGGATTCGGCTTGATCGCCCTCGAGTCGCTCGCCGCGGGCCGAGCGCCGGTGGTCACCCGGTGCGGTGGTTTGCCCGACGCCGTGCAGGGCCTGGATCCGTCGCTGATCGTGCCGCCCGGCGATCCCACCGCGCTCGCGGCCCGGATCAGCGCGGCGATCGCGGGCGCTCGGCCCACACCGGCCCAATGCCGCGCCCACGCGGAGACTTTCAGCTGGCAGGTCGCCGCACGGCGGCACGCGGCGCTCTATCGGGAGTTCGCATGAGTGGACCCGCGGTCTTCCTCGGCCACACCGCCGCGCCCTCCGGAGCCGAACTGGCCACCCTGCGGCTGCTGCGCACACTGCGGACGCAGGGCACCGCAGTGGCGCTGGTGTGCACCGAGGACGGCCCCGTGACGGCTCGCGCCCGCGCCGCTGGGATCGAAACCCGTATCGTCACAGGCCGATTCGACAGCCGGGCGATGACCACGGCATCCGGCCCGTTGCGGCTGATCACCGGGTTTCTCGCGCTGCTGCGGCTGGGCTGGACGGCCGGAGGCACGGTCCGCGAACTGCGCGCTCGGGTATTGGTCGCGGAAAGCAGCAAAGCCCTGGTGCTGGGGGCGGTCGCGGCCCGCCGCGCGCGGGTGCCGCTCGTCTGGCAGGTCCACGACCGAGTGTCGCGGGACTACTTCGGCTTGCTCCCGGCGATCACCATCCGCCTGCTGGCCGCCCTGGTGTGCCGGGGACTGCTGGCCAACAGTCACGGCACCCGGGACACGCTGCCCGCACGTATCCCTGCGGTCGTCGCCTATCCGGGCGTCGCCCTGCCCGCCGCACCGCCGCCGCCGCGCGCCCGCGCGGCCGCCGAGGCGGTCGTGGTCGTCGTGGGACGGCTGAGCCCCTGGAAAGGCCAGGACGTGTTCCTGCGGGCCCTGGCGGCGGTGCCGACCCGGCCTGCCGCGGTGTATCTCGTCGGCGGGACGTTCTTCGACGAACAGCCGTTCCGGCAGTACCTGGAGCGACTCGCCGACGAACTCGGCCTGGCCGTGACCTTCACCGGTCACGTCGACGACCCCGACCGGTATCTCGCCCAGGCCGACGTGCTCGTGCACTGCTCGGTACTGCCCGAGCCGTTCGGGCAGGTCGTCGTGGAGGGTATGGCCGCGGGCTGTGCGGTGATCGCGACGGTGCCCGGCGGCCCGGCCGAGATCATCGATGACGGGCGTACCGGTCGTTTGGTGCCTGCGGGTGACGCGGCCGCGCTCACCGCGGCTCTCACCGAACTGCTGGGCGATCCGGCCGCACGCGCCCGGATCGCCGCCGCGGGCGCCGACCGCGCGCGCGACTTCGACCTCCGCGCCACGGCGCGGGTGGTCACCCGCTTCCTCGACGAGGTGGCGCCGCCGTGACCGAACCCGATTACCTGGCCACACTCACCACCGACGTCTTTCCCCGGGTCGAGCTGCCCCGGCGCCCCGGCGTGCACCGTCGCGCCGACGGGGCGCGCGGGCCGGGAGGCGGTGGCGCGCACAGCAAGCCGAGCCGGTTCGAGGTGCTCGGCGACATCGCCATGGTGAGTTTCGGCAGATACGGTCAGTACATCGTCACGGTCGTGACCGTGCCGCTGATCGCCAGGGTGCTCGGCGCCAACGGCCTCGGCCTGCTCGCCATCGGCATGTCGGCCTACTTCATCGGCTCGCTCGTCGTGGATCTGGGCGTCACGCAGTTCCTGTCCGCCCGCGTGCCGGAGATCAACGCGCGCAGAAAGACTCGCTTGCGGGAGATCAACCAGCTGCGCGGCGACTATCTGGCCATTCGGCTCACCACCGCGACGGTGTTCGGTGTCGCGCTCGCCGTCGCCGTGGCCGTGCGCGTGCCGGAAGCCGGGCAGATGGTGCTGCTCGGGCTGTTCGCCGGTGGCTTCTGGTCCCTGTCGGAGGACTGGCTGCTGATCGGTGAGGGGCGATTCGGCACCTCCACCGCTTATCAGAGCATCGGCCGGCTGTGCTATCTCGGGCTGCTGGTCGGCTTGCTTCCGCAGCTGCCGAACTCGCACATCGCCCTGCTGTGCCTGCTGTTGTCCTCCGTGCCGACCGTGGCATTGACCTGGTGGGACGCCTGGCGCCGGTACGGGTCGCCTGCTCGTCCCCGCTACTACGGCGTCGTGCTGCGCCGCAGCGTGCCGGTGTTCGTCTCCCGGTTGCTGGTCACCGGCTACGGTCAGGGCGCGGCGACGCTGTATTCCACCGTGCTCGACGCCATCTCGCTGGGGCTGTATTCGGCAGGCGACCGCCTGGTGCGCGCGGTCCAATCACTGCTCGACGCCATCGGCTTCGCGCTGCTGCCACGGATGGCCCGGCGCGGCGACGATCACGGGTTCTGGCGGCACAGCCTGCAAGCGCTTGCGGTGACCGTCGCCGTCGCCGCACTCGCTTCGGTGGGCATCTGGCTGGCCGCGCCGCTGCTGATCCGGCTGATCTTCGGTACCGAGTTCGCCGCGTCCACCGGCCTGTTGCGGATCGAGGTGCTGATCCTGCCCGCCACGACGGTCACCTCCTTCATCACCACGGCCATCCTGCCGGTGCGCCAGGACACCACCGGTGTCCTGATCGGCGCCCTGCTGGGGACGCTCGTCGCCGCGGGCGCCCTGGTGCTGACCATCCGGACCCGCTCGGTGCACACCCTGGTCTACGGCCTGCTGGTGGCCGAAATGACCGTCGCCAGCTGGCATCTGTTGCGGGTGCGCTTCCTGACCCGCCGCGACCGGGCCGAAGCCGACACCGTGCCGCTGCCGATCGTGCCCTGGAAGGACATCCGACCATGAGAATCCTGTTCGTCGGCGACGACTGGCTCGGCAGCAACGCGCGTTCGCTGGCCGACGGCTTTCGTCAGGCCGGCCACGACGTGCTCGTGGTCGACTCCACACCGGTGACCCTTCCGGCCAGGCTGTCGCCGCCGTGGGTGTACGCGAAGGCGACCGGTCGACGCGACCCGCGCACGGTCGAACGGGTACACGCCCGGATCGAACGAAACGCCGCCGTGTTCCGGCCCGACATGCTGTTCGTGTTCAAAGGGATCCATCTGGACCAGCAGCGACTGCTCGACGTGCCCGCCGCATCGCATGTGCACTACAGCCCGGACGACGTGTCCAATCCCGAGAACCTGACCGATGCCTACCTCGCCGCCGAACCCGGCTGGGACCTCGTCGTCACCACCAAACAGCACAACGTGCCGGAGTTGCTGGCGCGTGGCGCCCGGGCCGCGGGCTTCGTGCTCAGCGCTTACGACCCGGCCTGGCATCATCCGGCGGCGCGCCGAGGCACCGGTGACTATCTGGCCGGTTTCATCGGAGTGTGCCGACCCGACCGACGTGCCGAACTGGTGTCCCTGGCACGCCGCTACGGACCGCGCCTGCTGATCCGCGGCCCCGGCTGGCGCCGGGTTCCTGAGCTGCGCGCCACCCGGGCCGTCGTCGGCGGCGCGGTGTACGGTTCCGGATACTCGGCGGCGGTCGCCGAGGTCACAGCCAATCTGGTGCTGCTGAACTCCGGCAACCGCGACACCCACACCTGCCGTACCTTCGAGGTGCCCGCGGCCGGTGGACTGTTCGTGGGTGAACGCACCGGCGAGCACGCCGAGCTGTTACGCGACACCGTCGAGTGCTTCCTGTTCGACGGTACCGACGAACTGGTCTCGATTCTCGATTGGGTTGCCGCCCACCCGGAGCGGGCGGCCGAGGTCGCGGCGGCCGGGCACCGGCGGATCACCGCCGGGGGGCATCGTTACGTGGATCGCGCCCGGCAGATCGTCGACCTGGCCGCGGAGGTCGCGAACTGAACGCCTACACCGAAATAGCCGCTGTCGCGGCCGCTCTGGTCACGGTTGCGGCGGCCGCGCTGTGGGTCCCCGGCATCGCCCGCGTGTTCTTCATCGCGCAAGCCCTGTTCTGGTCGCTGTCCTACGTGGCGCGGCCGCTGGTGTTGCTCGCGGTGCTGCCCGACCCGCATTACGGCGACAACATCTCCGACCCCCGGCTGGCCGGACTGGGGTACGACCGCGGAATCGGTCTGGTGCTCGACCACGTGGTGTTCGGCTTGTGGTGTTACGCGCTGCTGGTGATCGGTTACGCGCTCTGGCGGCGGCGGCACCCCCCGAGCGCGGTCCCGGCCGCGGTCGCGGATCCCGGCGTGATGCCGACGCTGATCGTGCTCTACGCGCTCGGGCTGCTGGGGCGGGCGGCATCGGTGGCCACCGGATCGCTGGGCGCGGCCGGTGAGGTCAGCAGCGGCAATCCCCTGCTCAGCTTCGTCGCCACGTTCGCGGGTATCGCGGCGCTCGGGATGATCGTCTTCCTCCGGCCGGCCCGGCCGCAGACCACGGCGCTGGTGCTCGGCGCGCTGTTCGCGGGCGAACTGTACTGGTCGTCGGCCGTGCAGTCCAAGACGCCGATCCTCGCCGCCGCACTCGCGCTGGCCGTGCGGTTCTCGATGCTCGGCTGGAACCGGCGCACCACGATCGGCGTGGCGTTGATCGGCGTCCTCGGCGTCGCCGGGTTCGGCTGGTTGCAGTCGTTCAAGAACTCCGGCACGGCCGCGCTCGACGCCACCGTCGTCGACTCCCGCTACCCGGACAATGTCCGGCCGTTCCTGAGTATCCTGCGGCGCTTCGACCTGCTCGAAGCCGCCACCGACGCCTACTTCGTCGGACCGGGGGGCTGGCTGTCGCCCGGCGAGGTTCTCCACCACGCGAGCCTGAGCCTGATCCCTGCGCAGGTGCTCGGCGCCGAGAAGCTCCAGTCCGGTACGGCATGGGCGAACGACGTGCGTGGCGCGTCGGTGGATATGAGCACCGTGTCGGTGTCCCTCGCGGAGGGCAACGTGAACGAAGGCTATGTGCTCGGCGGCGGGGTCGGCGTGCTCGTCGCCGTCGTGTTCACCTTCGGGCTGTTGCTCGCTTGGGAGCGCTCGCTGTATTCGCGGTACTTCCCGGTTCTCGTGCTCGGGCTCGCGATCACCGGCGCCTCCACGCTGTTCGAACGCGGGATTCTCGGAAGTTTCGAGAATCTCGGCAAGTTCGCCCAGTCGGCCGTGCTCGCCTGGTTCGTCCATCTGATCGTCACGGAATTCCGCCGCCGTCCGACGCCGCTCCCGGCACCGGCGCACGCTTCAGCAGTTACGAAGACATGAGGTCGCAGTTCATGGGTTTGATCGATATCTGGCACATCGTTCGACGGCGGTGGGTGCTGATCGCCGCGATCGCGCTGACCGTCACGGTGATCGGCGTCTGGTACGCCTCCTCCCGCGCCGTGACCTACGTCGCCAGCAGCACCATGTACGTCTCGATGGCCACCGGTACCTCGGTCAACGACTCCTACCAGGGCGGCCTGGCGGCCCAGCAGCGCGTGCGGTCCTATCTCGAACTGGCCACCAGCGCCGCGGTCGCCGAGCGGGTCGTCCACGACCAAGGGCTGACGGAATCGCCGGACGAGTTCCGCGGCCGGATCACCGCCTCGTCGCCGCCCGCCAGCACGATCCTGGAGATCGCGGTCTCCGCGCCCACCGCGCAGCGGGCGCGCGATCTCACCGACGCCACAGTCGCCCAATTCCGTGCTCTGGTCGACAGTCTCGAATCCATCGAATCAGGCGCCGCTCCCGCCGCCCGCGTCTCGGTCGTCGACCGTGCCCGGCTCCCGGCCGCTCCGTCAGGCCCCGGCACGAGCCGGTTCGTCGCCATGGGCTTGTTCGGTGGACTGCTGCTCGGCTTCGCGGCCGCGTGCCTGCGGGAACGCACCGACCGGCGTATTCGCACCAGTGGCGACCTCGCCGAGGTCGCGCCGGTCCCGGTGGTCGCCGCCTTCGACCACGGAGAATCCACCTCCGAGGCGGCCCGGCGGCTGCGCAATCACTTGCGGGGCGCCCAGATCATCGAATGCACCAGCCTCACCGACCGATCACAATCGAAGGTGGCGAACACCCTGGCGCTGGCCTTCGCCGATGCCGGTCATCCGGTGATCCTCGTCGACGCCGACACCTCCGGCGACGGAAGCTCGGGCACGGTGCCCGGTCCTGGCCTCACGACGCTGCTGCGCGGCGGTGTACCGCTGGACCGGGCGATCACCGAGGACTGGGGCGGGACCGGGGTCGCGGTGCTGCCGATCGGGCACATCGAGCCGGACACCTCCGACCTGATCGCCTCGGAACACTTCGCCCATCTCATCGCCGATCTGCGCGAGCGCTACTACCGCGTGGTCATCGAGACCGCACCGGTCGGTCATGCCGCCGACGCGGTCGCCGTGGCCCCGTTGTCCGATGCCATCCTCGGCGTCGCCGATCTCGGCAGACTCACCGAACCGCAGCTGCGTACCGCCTTGACCGCGTTCGGCACGTCCGGGCCGACCGGCGTGGTCGGCTGCCGCACGCCCGGATCGACGGCAGACCGACTGATGGGATGGTTGAGGGTATGAGCGACGACATTCTCCGGCGGCGCCGCTTGCTCGCCGCGACTCTCGGTGCGGCGGCGGTACTTCCGATCGCAGCCGCCTGCACCACAGCCGAGTCGGACGACCCGCAGTTCCGGTCCCCCACCACCGATGCGCCTGCGGCGCGCAACGTCCGAGACTTCGGAGCCGTCGGAGACGGCATCGCCGACGACACCAAGGCTTTTGCCGCGGCCGTGGCGAAGGACCCGGATGGCCCGCTGGTGCTCTACGTGCCCGCCGGGCACTACCGAGTCGAGTCGATGCCCGATCTGCCGGACTACGCCACGATTCTCGGCGACGGCGCCGACGTCACCACGATCGTCTACGCGGGCGACGGCACTCTGGTGCGGCTGCGCAAGCGCAGCCGGGTCCGTTTCGCCCGGCTCGGCATCTACACCACCGGTCCCGGCTCGACGGCGGTCGAGCTGTCGGAGTGCTTCCGCTGCTCCTTCGACGCGGTGGTATTGCGCGGCAACCACCTCAGCGACAACCATCCGCGGTACCTGTCCCAGCGCGGCGTCGTGTTGCGCGACAACACCGGCGGCACCGCGTTCATCAACTGCGACATCAACAATTTCGGGATCGGGCTGACCACATCCTGTATCCAGAATTACGTCACCTCCTCGAAGTTCACCAGTAATCACACCGGCGTCCTCGGCACGGGCAACGACCACAACGCCGGGCTGGCACTCACCAACGTCGAATTCGTCTCCGACCAGAACCCGCTCACCACCGACCGGCACCTGCGGGTCGACGGCGCCTCCAACGACTGGTGGCTGACCAACGTGTGGTTCGAGGGAGCCGACATCGCGGTGTCGGTCGGCGACAACGGGCGCGGCGGGCCCGCGCAGTTCGGCATGGTCAACGCGAAGGTCGCGGCTCGTTCGGTCGGGCTCGAACTGAACTACTGCCGACAGCCGTATCTGGCGAACGTGATCTTCGACGCGGAGTCGCAGCCGCCGGGCATCCCGGTGCGCGTGAATCCGGCCGGCTGTCCGGAAGGCACCGCGGTCGGATTGATATCGGGGATCACCGACGACCTTCCCGCCGAGGCGTTTCCGGCGGGCTGGACCGTCATCGGCCGCAAGGGCATGCGCACTCCGCGGTTCACCGGCACCGTGGTGTCCCAAGCGGGGCCGCACGGCGCGGACGTGTTCCAGGCACAGAGCAGCGACGGCGCTGTCCGCGCCGCGGTGGCCGCCGATGGGACCTGGGTCTGCGAGCACGCCGACAACGGTCCGGTGCTCAAGGCGCCCGACGGCGGCTACTGGCGGCTCACCGTCTCCGACGACGGGAAGCTGGGCACGGTAGCGCTCGGCAGGAAGCGTCCCGGCGGATGAGCCGACGCACGCACCGCAGCATCGAAGCGCCGCAGGCCGTCACCGGTCCCCTCGGGACGGCGGTGCGGTTGCGGCCGCCGCGCTTCGACGATTACGCGGAGTGGCGGCGGATCCGGCTCCGCGACCGCGCGATCATCGAGCCCTACTGGGTCAGCTCGGAACAGGACTGGCCCGCCCGTCACACCGCCCGCCACTGGGTGCGGGAATGCCTCGACAACCGGGCCGACGCGCGCGCAGGGCGGCGGATGAGCATGGTCATCGAGGTGGCCGGCCGGTTCGCCGGACAGGTCGAACTGGCCTCGATCGACGCGTCGGCAGGCAGCGCCGAGCTCGGCATCTGGATCGGTTCCGCCGTCGCGGGCGGCGGTATCGGCGCCCTCGTCCTGACCATGATCACGCACTTCGGATTCCACACCCTCGGCCTCATGCGAATCAGCGCACCGATCGCGCCCGGCAACATCGCCGCGGCCAAGATCGCGACCGCGGCGGGCCTGCGGTACGAAGCCCGGATGCGCGCCTATTTCGATGCCGGTGGCGCACGCCGCGACCACGAGCTGTGGGCGGTGACCAGCGCCGATCGGCCCGACCGCGGGCTCCCCGCCGTCCATCCGGCCCGGCAACGCCCGCACCCGCAGACGACGCAACTGCCCGCCGCCTCTGCCGCCCCGCACCTTGTGAGCATCGCGGTCGCGTATCTGCGGTATCAGCTATCCCGAGTGCTGCGGGTGTTCCGGTGGCTGCGGGGCAGCGCCGCCATCGCGCTCACCGACTCCGATGACCGCGGCGAGGTGCTGGTGCGATCACGCCGTGTCTCCGACTTCCGGCAGCGCCGCGCGGCCCGTATCCGCAATCGTGCGACGCTGGCCCGTGACCCGCACATGTCACCCGCCGCCTGGCTGCGCCGGCATTCCCTGCGCCGCTGGCTGGCCGAACTCGCCGAAGCCAGGACCGGCCTGCGTTCCCGGCCGGGGCTGACGCTGACGATCCTCGACGACGGCCGCTTCGCTGGGGAAGTCCGGCTGCACGGGCTGGACATGTTCGATCGCAACGTCCGGCTCAGCATCTGGACCGATGCCTCGGCCCGCCCGGAACTCCGCGCACGCGTGCTCCGCCTGCTGGTGCGTCATGCGACCGAACGGCTCGGAATCCTCCGCATCGCCACCGCGATCCCGGTATCCGACCCGGCCGCCGCTGCCGCGGTCGCCGCGGTGGGGTTCGCCGAGGAGGGTCGGATGCGCGGGCACCTCGATGTCTTCGGCCCGCGCGGCGATCACGACCTCTGGGCCTACAGTCATCCGGCCGGAACGGCTGCCGCCGGATGACGCACCGGTCCATGAGGAACCGGTCCCGTGAGTTCGGCGACCGAGCGCGCCCCGACGCGCGACCCCAACACCCCCGGCCGGTCCCGCGACCTCCTCGACGCCGGAGCGTGTCCAGGTCCGGCACTTCACCGGCATCGCTGCGCTTTCCCGGCTTCTCGCCAATACCCTGCCCGCACCGCACAGGGAGCACCAGATGACTCCGCACCCCGGCCTCCCACCGCACCACGGGTTCGCCCGCAGCAACGCGCTGCAGCGTCGGCTGCACGAACTGGTGCCGGGCGGCGCGCACACCTACGCCCGCGGAGCCGACCAGTACCCCGAGCAGATGGCGCCGGTATTGGTGCGCGGCAAGGGATGCCGAGTCTGGGATGCCGACGGCAACCAGTACGTCGAGTACGGGATGGGACTGCGTTCGGTCACCCTCGGCCACGCCTACGCACCGGTACTCGACGCCGTGACGGCCACGATCGCCGACGGAGTGAACTTCAGCAGGCCGACCGAGCTGGAATTGCTTGCCGCCGAGGACTTCCTGGACCTGGTTCCCGGTGCGGACATGGTCAAGTTCGCCAAGAACGGCTCCGATGCCACCACCGCCGCCGTCCGGCTGGCCCGGGCCGTGTCCGGTCGCCAGCGGATCGCCGTCTGCGAACAGCCGTTCTTCTCGGTCGACGACTGGTTCATCGCGACGACACCGATGTCGGCGGGCATCCCCGCTCAGGTCGGCGCCGAATCCGTCCGGTTTCCCTACAACGACGTCGACGCCCTCGCCGCGGTGCTGGCGGGCGACACCGTGGCCGCGGTCGTCATGGAGGCGGCCACCGCGACCGCGGAACCCGAGCCCGGCTATCTCGAAGCGGTGCGCGCCCTGTGCGATCGGCACGGCACCCTGCTGGTGTTCGACGAGATGATCACCGGATTCCGCTGGGCCGCAGGCGGCGCGCAGTCCGTCTACGGCGTGACTCCCGACCTGTCCTGCTGGGGCAAGGCCATGGGTAACGGATTCCCCATATCGGCGCTCGCCGGACGACGGGAGTACCTGGAACGGGGCGGTCTGCGCACCGACGCCGACCGCGTGTTTCTGCTGTCCACCACGCACGGCCCGGAAACCAGCGGGCTGGCGGCCTTCCGCGCGGTCGCCGCGGCCTACCGGACCGGCGATCCGATCGCCCGAATGGAAGCGGCCGGCGCCGCACTGGCGACCGGGTTCACCGCGCTGGCAGACGGACTCGGCATCGGCGACCACCTCCGGGTCCGCGGTCGCTCCTCCTGCCTGATCTTCGAAACTCTCGATTCCCACGGCAACCCGTGCCAGGCATTCCGCACCTTGTTCCTGCAAGAACTGCTCCAACGCGGAGTACTCGGGCAATCCTTCGTCACCTCGGCGGCCCACGACCACGACGCGATCGCCGCCACCCTGTCGGCTTGCGCGGCCGCGGCCGCGGTGTACCGGACCGCCCTCGAACGCGGCACCGTCGACGGACTGCTGCGCGGACGACCGGTCGCCCCCGCGATTCGCCGCACCGCCGCACCGCGGCTGATCGAAACGAGCACATCTCGATGACCACACCCCGCATCGCCATCGTCCACGAACGGTTCACCGAATTCGGCGGATCCGAAGCCGTCGTGGGCGAGTTCGCCCGCACCTGGCCCGGCGCGGACATCTACGCCCCGATCGTCACACCGGACGGAATCCGCGCGCCCGTCCAGCATGTCCACGACACCTGGCTTTCCCGCGCCCACGCGGTGACCCGAGGTCGGCACGCCCCGCTGCTGCCGTTCGTCCCCCGTTCGCTGCGTCGTATGCCGTTGCGGGGCTATGACGCGGTGGTCGTCAGCCACCACTCGTTCGCCACTCAGGCCGCCTTGGCCACCGACGCGCCCGTGATCGCCTATGTGCACAGCCCCGCGCGATGGGCCTGGGATAGAGAGTTCCGTATCCGCGAAGCCGGTGGACGGGCCGGCCAGTTCGCCCTCGGCGCCCTGGGCGCACTGGCCCGCCGCACCGAACTGCGCGCCGCGCCGCGCCTGACCCGGGTGATCGCCAACTCGACCGCCGTCGCCGACCGGATCCGCGACTGGTGGGGCCTCACCGCCACCGTGATCAATCCCCCCGTCGATGTCGACCGTTTCACCCCCGATCCCACCCGTGCCCGGGAGGACTTCTTTCTCTGCGCAGGTCGCCTCGTTCCCTACAAACGCGCCGACCTCGCCATCCGAGCCGCGCAACTCGCCGGTGTACGGCTGGTCGTGCTGGGCGGAGGTCGTTTCCGGCCTCAGCTCGAAGCCCTTGCCGGACCCGAGACGACTTTTCTCGGCGCCACCTCCACGGACATCCTGCGGGACATGTACCAACGCTGCCGAGCCCTGCTCATGCCCGGCGTGGAGGACTTCGGCATCGTCCCGGTCGAAGCCATGGCCTGCGGAACCCCGGTGATCGCGATCGGCGCCGGCGGCGCGCTCGACACGATACGACCGGGCACCACCGGCGAACACATCGCTCCGGGCGCCGATCCGGACGTCGTCACCCGCTTGGCCGCGGCGATGGCCGACTTCGACACCGCCCGCTACGACCCGCACATCGTCCGCGCCCACGCGGAAACGTTCGCGCCACCCGCGTTTCGGGCCCGGATGGCCGCATTCGTCGATCAGTAGGTCGACCTCACAGCGCATTGTCGAACGCTGTTCGCTCAATGCGCGCCACCGGACACCGGATATGGGACGGCCGCAGGTTCCCGGTTCGCGAGTGCGCTCAGCCGTGGCGGCAACTTCAGCGGGCTTCTGCGACCCTCGGTGTCCCGGACCTGCCGTGGCGAGTGAGCAGCCGCGCGGCGGTGCCGCGGCTGGGCACGATCGCGAGCGGCTTCATCGACCCGAGAGCGGGAGATGGTCCGGCATGACCCACCTTTACCGGAGGCGGGGCCTATAGAAAACCCCTACCCGCTAAGCGGCAAAATGTGTATCGCAGGGTGTAGACATTCTGGGAGACGAGGTGTACTTTCTCTGTTGTTGGAGATGAGATGTCTGGTTGGCCGGGCAGGTGAACTGCACCGGAAGCAAGATCCACCGTCCCCTCCGGCGGAGAAGAGAATCCGGTGCAGTCGGCCGGACCGCCGGAGGGGATGACGAACTCCGCAGACACGTCCGGCGACCCCAGGAGGTGGTTACTGAACAGCTCTTCCCAGATTCCGCGTCCCGGGCTGTTGCCGGGCGCGGTTCCCGCGGTCGGCGCTACCGCCCGACCAGCGGGATCGATGTGAAACCCCCCTCGATCCCGGGCCCCGGCGCACCACGCGCCGGGGCCTGTCGACGTTGAACCCCAGAGGTGTTGTGCAGCAACCGAACGACCCCACCGACCCCACCAGCGCCGCCGACCGGCTGGATGACGAGGACTACCCCGCCTACAGCATGGGCAGGGCCGCGGAAATCCTCGGCGTCACTCCCGCCTTCCTCCGCGGCCTCGACGCCACCGAACTGCTGACACCGCAACGCTCACCAGGCGGGCACCGCCGCTACTCCCGGTCGCAGTTGCGGATCGCCGCGCGGGTCCGCGCGCTGGTCGATGCGGGCACACCGCTGGAGGCGGCGTGCCGGATCATCGTCCTGGAAGACCAACTCGCCCGAGCCAACGAGCTCAACGCCGAACTCACCCGGAAAGAGTCATCCGCGCCGGACCGCGACAGCTGAACCGCGATCACCCGCGGCCGCGGGTGCCGAGTTCGGCCCACACCGTCTTGCCGCGCCCGTGGTAGTCCACGCCCCAGCAGGTGGCGAGCTCATCGACCAGGATCAACCCCCGCCCGCCGGTGTGATCCGGTCGGCGGATCCGCGGCGGCACGTGCGAAGCATCGTCGACCTCCACCCGCAACCAGCCGCCGTGGCCGGCCACCGTCAACCGGCAACCACGCGGCGCGCGGGCATGCACGACAGCGTTGGCGGCCAGCTCGTCACACACCTGCACCGTGTCCTCGACCACGACACCGGCGAGCGGCGTGAGCAGGCGTCGCACCGCAGCCCGCAGCTGCCCCAATGACACCACCTCGAGATCCCACTCGACCGCAGCGCCAGCGGCGCGTCCATCGGCACGCGCCGGATTCAGTGTCGAAACACCCACCCCGCACCCCTCCTTTCACTCGCCGAGTACCGGCCTCCACACGGACAGCACTACCTCGCCCCGACATACCCTCAGCCCACCGACGAAAACACCTGTTCACGCTCACCCCGGCAAACATGGTGTGACAGTCGGGCGGAGATGGCGGTGAACGCGATCCATCTCACCGCAATGCCGCATGTCGTTGCGAGTGCGCCTCACGGGCAGAGTCGGCGAGGAGTCGTGCCGGCGGGGACATACTGCGCCCATCGTTCCGAGGTGAACGTTCCTCGCGCCCAGTCGCAGAGATACCCGACGACATCGGTCGTGAAGCGCACATCCCACAGCAGCACCGCGTCGTCGGTACCGCCACTGGCGAGGGTTCGACCGTCTGGACTGAACGCCACCGCTTGGACGCCGCCGTTGAGGCCGCTGAGCGGGTCGCCTATCGGTTGCCGGGTGGCGATGTCCCACAAACGCACCGTACCGTCGTAACTGCCGGTGGCGAGGGTGTGGCTGTCGGGACTGAACGCTACCGACCAGACGCTGGCGGTGTGCCCGATCAGGGAGTCACCGGACGGAGAGCTGGCACTGTCCCACAACCGCACCGTACCGTCGGAGCCGCCGGCGGCGAGAGTGCTGCCATCGGAACTCAGTGCCACCGATTTCACGCCACGGGTGTTGCCGATGCGGGGCTCCCCGATCAGGCGCCCGGTAGTGGTATCCCACAATCGCACCGTCCCGTCCTCCCCGCCGGAGACGAGGGTGCGGCCGTCCGGGCTGAACGCCACCGACAGGACACTTAGCCCGTGCCCGGTAAGGGGGTTTCCGATCGGTTGCCGGGTGGTGAGGTCCCACAATCGCACTGTGCCGTTCTCGTCGCCACTGGCGAGGGTGCGGCCGTCCGGACCGAACGCCACCGACCAAACGCGGCGGACGTGGCCGGTGAGCGGGTTCCCGGCCGGTCGGCGAGTGGTCGCATCCCACAACCGCACCGTGCCGTTCTCACCGCCGCTGGCGAGCGTGCGGCCGTCCGGACTGAACGCCACCGACCACACACTGTCGGCGTGCCCGGTGAGCGGATCTCCGATGGGTCGGCGGGTTGTGGTGTCCCACAATCGCACCGTGTGGTCGAAGCTGCTGGTGGCGAGGGTGCGGCCGTCCGGACTGAATGCCACCGACGTGACGTAGGCGGTGTGGCCGGAAAGGGGATGTCCGGTGGACTGCCGAATGGTGGTGTCCCACAGCCGCACAGTACGGTCGTCGCCGCCCGTGGCGAGGGTGCGGCCGTCCGGGCCGAACGCCATCGCCACGACGTTGCCGGCGTGGCCGGTCATGGCGTCTCCGATGGGTTGCCGAGTCATGGTGTCCCACAACCGCACTCCGCCGCCGGAGTCACCGACCGCGAGGGTGCGGCCGTCGGGGCCGAACGCCACCGACCAGACGCCGCCGGTATGGCCGGTGATGGGATCGCCGATGGGTTGCCGGGTACTCGTGTCCCACACAAGGACCGTGCGGTCGTAGCTGCCGGTGGCGAGGGTGC
>NZ_BDBC01000037.1 GCF_001612785.1 Nocardia beijingensis NBRC 16342 | reverse complement strand
GACCGTCGGGACCGAACGCCACCGACGTGACACCGCCGGTCTGGCCGGTGATGAGGTCACCGATAGGTTGCCGAGTGGCCGTATCCCACAACCGGACCGTGCGATCCTTGCCACCGGTGGCGAGGGTGCGACCGTCGGGACCGAACGCCACCGACGTGACACCGCCCGTCTGGCCGGTGAGGGGGCTACCGATGGGTTGTCGAGTGGTGGTGTCCCACAATCGCGCGCCGTCCGCGCTGCCGGTGGCGAGGGTGCGTCCGCCGGGAGCGAACACCACCGACCCGACGCTGCTGGTGTGGCCGGTGAGCACGACGGTGCGCGGGTTGTGTGCGACATCGAGCAGGGCATGGCGTGTCTCGGGTGTGGGGGCGATGCGCCATGCGGCAAGCGCGGTCAGACGGGAGCCGAACGGGTCGGTGACAGTGAGAAGCCGGCTTCGGCTGACGAGTTCGCGAGCTACGGCGATGTCACGCTGTTGCCGGGCCTCGTTGCGCTGCACAAGGAATCCGAGCCCGGCGACGACCGCGGCGACCAGCAGCACGACCAGCGCGGCCACCCCGGCCTCCCGCACTCGGGTAGCCCTGCGGTGCTGGCGAACATCCTCGCTGTCGAGTTGCCTTTTCGGCACACCACGCGGTTTCGACGCCAGCGAAGCCACCGCGCTCCGGAATTCGCTGTGGCGCAGCGAACGCCGGTCTTTGTCCCGAGCGAAAGACAAATCTTCCCACAGTGGGACAGCCGCGAAATAACCACGCAGGGATTGCGGCAGCGCGGTGGAAGCCGGCCATTCGAAATCACCACCGTTCCACACCGCGGCCCCGTCGGTCACCGCGATCAGGAACGATTCCGGTGACTTGTGCCGCTTCCAGTATTCGACCTCTTTGCCGACCCATTCCGATCTCGCGGATTCCGGACAGGCCAACAACAGGAAATAGCGTGAGCGGGCGAGAGCATCCTCGATCTCCGCGGTGAGATCGCTGGCGGTCGCCAGGTCGGTGCGGTCTCGGAAAACCCGCAGCGCGCGAGGCTGATTCCACGGTTTCGCCAGCTGTCCGAGCGCTCGCTGCAGATCGGGAGCCAAATCCTTGTCGGCCCTGTGGCTGTAGGACATGAACAGATCGATATCGGTCCGTCGACCCGACTCCGCCGGCACCGGCGCGATACGGCTTCGCCGACGCAGCCACCCGATGGACCCTGCACGCATACGCCGATCTCCTCCCGCAGCGAAATGCGCGGCGAACAACACTTCGCGCCAATCGAGTCTGGGCTACAACACCTCGTTTGTCACGAGTCGGCTCCCGGCGGAGTTGCTCCGGGCAGTATTGTCCCTCGCCTCATTTCCGGGCCGGACGCACCGGCGAGCGCTGGTGCCACGTTCCGCACCACCGACCGGCGGCATATCCCACTGTCCCTGCGCACCCCGGGCGATAACCGGTGCCGCAGCGAACAGACGCCACACCATTCCGGTGTCGCCTCCCCCGCCGGGACCGTGACCGCGTCGATGGACACCTGAATGGCGGCCCAGAGGCCGAGCGTCAATCCGTGGCCGACCGGTCGAAAATGGGAAAGAAAAAATTTGAATTAGTCACCGGAGCGACTTATGGAGTTCGGCGAATACGCGTAGGATTCGGGCAGGTCGGGACTGTACCTGGAGCCCATCATGTTCGAGAGAAAGATTTCACGCACGAAGTTCGCCCGGTTGGCCGCTGCCGCCGGTGTAGCCGCCTTTGCTGCGATTCCCGTCGTCGCAGCCGCGGCGCAAGCGCCTACAGCGCACGCGACGACATCCACGTCCGCGACCCAACTCGTCGACAACCCCGGCTGGGGTGGCGGCGGCTGGGGCGGGGGCGGCTGGGGTCGCGGCGGTTGGGGCGGCGGGGGTTGGGGTTGGGGTGGGGGCGGCTGGGGTCACGGCGGCTGGGGCGGTGGCGGCTGGGGCGGTGGTGGCTGGGGCGGCGGAGGCCCCTGGTGGAACCCGTTCGGAGGTGGCTGGGGCAGCTTCTGACGCCGGTGACCGGGCCCGGACACGCACCGCGTGCCGGGCTCGGCCGCATCGGGCGCCGCTCGTACGCTGCCAGGTTCGACCTACCGCGCTGGAGCTGGTGACGAGATGAAGATCGTGTGTGTCGGTGGGGGTCCGGCCGGGTTGTACTTCGCGATTTCGATGAAGCGGCGCGACCCGGCCCATGAGATCACGGTGATCGATCGCGATCCCCCTGGGTCCACTTACGGCTGGGGCGTGGTGTATTGGGACAACCTGCTCGACATCCTGTACCGGAACGATCCCGACAGCGCCCAGGCGATGCGTGCCGAGTCGGTTCTCTGGCGTGAACAAGCGATTCGGATACGCGACGACCAAACCGCGTATTTCGGGGGCTACGGGTTCAGCATGGGCCGCGCGGCATTGCTCGACATCCTCTCCCGGCGGGCGCGCGACTTGAACGTCGACGTCCAGCACGGCCGAGAGGTCGACGATGTGTCCGGCTACGACGACATCGATCTCGTCGTCGCCTCCGACGGCGCGAACAGCCGGATACGGCAGCTGGATGAACATCGATTCGGTACTTCCGTCGCCCTCGGCGCGAACCGATATATCTGGCTCGGCACGGACAAGGTGTTCTCCCGCTTCACTTTCGCCTTCGAAGAGACCTCGGCCGGTTGGATCTGGTTCCATGCCTACCCTTCGGTTGCCGAGAAGATCAGCACCTGCATCGTCGAGTGTCAACCGCGGACTTGGCATGGACTGGGCTTCGATTCCCTGGACAACCTGGAGAACCTGCGTGTTCTGGAGAACATCTTCCGGCGCCCCCTCGACGGTCACTCCTTGATCAGCAAAACGCGAGGCGAGTTCGCGAGGTGGAGCCGGTTTCCCGAGGTGACCAACAAGACCTGGTATCACGACAACGTGGTGCTGCTCGGCGATGCTGCGCACACGACGCACTTCACCATCGGCTCGGGCACCAGCTTGGCCATCGTCGACGCCGTCGTGCTCGCCCAGAACCTGTACCAGCACAGCGAGGTCGCCGACGCGCTGGAGCACTACGACGCGCAGCGACGCGCTGCCATGCGCCCGATCCAGGCCGCCGCCCGCACGAGCATGGCCTGGTTCGAACACGCCGACCGGTATCTCGACCGCGGCGCCGTGCGGTTCGCCTACGCGATGGCGGCTCGGCACGGAGTGCAGATGCCGTGGCGGTATCAGCTACACCTGCTCACACAGGTCCCCGCCGTGCGCAGGATCCGGCGCGGCATCGACTCCGGACAGCGCTGGTGGCGAGCCGCCCGACGGGGGGAACTCGCGATGACACTCCCGCCGGTGCGCCGGTGGGCAACGGATCATCACCTGCACTGACCGGTGACCCGACCCTCGAGTGGCGATTCGGCAGCACAGGCATGCCGATCGCGTACCCGGAGCGGGCGTAACGGTCTCGGGTGACGCACGTCATATCGCTTCCCTGTCATGTTCCGGCGAGGCCCGGTGTCTCGAGGGCATGACTGAACAAGGCACCCTCCACAAAGTCGTCGTCATCGGTGGCGGTTACGCGGGCACGCTCGCGGCCAATCACCTGCGGATGCGCGCCGATATCGATATCACGCTGGTCAATCCTCGCCGGGAGTTCGTCGACCGAGTCCGGCTGCACCAGTTCGTGGCCGGCACCGGCGACGCGACGATCGACTACGGCACGTTGCTGGGTGCGGGCATCCGGTTGGTCGTCGACAGCGCCACGCGCATCGACACCGCCGCCAGGGTGGTGCCGATTGGCGTCGGGTCATGCGCTGGACTACGACCACGTCGTCTACGCCGTCGGCAGCACCGCCGCCGTTCCGTCCGTGCCCGGCGCGGCGGAATACGCTTTCCCCATCGCCGAATGGGAGCACGCCCAGCGGCTGCGCGCCAGGCTGGACACGCTTCCGCGCGAAGCGCCGATCATCGTTGTCGGCGGCGGGCCGACCGGTATCGAGACGGCCGCCGAGCTGATCGAACAGGGACGCGCGGTCACCTTGGTGTGCGGCCGGGCGCTGATGCCGTCGCTGAGTGCGGCGGGTCGCCGGTATGTCGCCAAGTGGCTGTCCCGCCACGGGGTCACGGTGATCGAGGGCGACACCGTGGCCGAGGTCCGGCCGGAGGCCGTTGTGTTCGCCGACGGTGCGGTGCGTGCGAGCGCACTCACCATCTGGACGACAGGTTTCGGCGTGCCGCGGTTGGCGGCCGAGAGCGGCCTGCGGACCGACGCACTCGGTCGGTTGCTCACCGACGAGACGCTGACCAGCATCGACGACGACCGCATCGTGGCGACCGGCGACGCCGCCGCTCCCTCGGGCCAGCCGTTGCGGATGAGCGGCCAAGCCGCCGGGCCGCTCGGAGCGCAGGCCGCCGACACCGTGCTGAACCACATCGCGGGCACCGAACCCGCGGTGATAGACCTGGCCCTCATGAGGACATGCCTCAGCCTGGGCCGTCGCGCCGGCATCTGGCAGCTCGCGCGCAAAGACGACACCGCCGTGAACATCTACATCGGGGGTCGCGCCGGCGCGCGAATCAAGGAGATGACCTGCAAGATCGGGGTGGGGAAGATTCGCCGCGAAGCCGGCGAGCCGGGTTCGCTGGGCTGGCTCGAGGGCGACCCGCGCCCCGCGCAGCCGGCCTCCACCGCGTCGAAGGTCAGGTCGGCATGACCGCCGACGAGCATGCCGAGCGGTTCACCCTGCTACGGCCACTGCTGTTCACGATCGCCTACGAAATCCTCGGCTCTGCTACCGAAGCCGACGACGTACTGCAGGACAGCTATCTCCGGTGGTCCCAAGTGGACCTGGCGAATGTCAGCGGCGAGCACCGGTGACACGGCCGGGCTGCTCGCACTCCTCGCTCCGGATGTCACCTGGACCGCCGACAGCGGCGGCAAAGCCACCGCGGCGCGGCGGCCGGTGGTTGGGGCGGAGAAGGTGGCCGCCGTCCTGATCAATCTGTTCCACACCGGGCAGCGCACCCAGGACATGCGGATCGAGATGGTCGACTTCAACAACACGCCCGCGCTGGCCGCCTACAGCGGCGACCAGCTGGAAGGCGTCTTTCTGATCGAGATCATCGATGCGAAGATCACCAACTTCTATGCCGTCCGCAACCCGGACAAACTGGCCACGGCGACGGTCCCGCGCCGGATCAGCCGATAGCAGCGCCCCCGCGGTGCGGTGACGGCGCCCCACGACGTCGGGCGGGTCCGCGCGGTCAGGGCAGGGCGAGCAGGCCCTTGTTCTCGCGGACGGTGACGACGGCGACGAGGTCCGCGTACGGCGCCGAGCCGAGCCTCAGTTGGTGCCCGAGCCGGGCCATGGTCAGGCGCCGACCGTATTTGAGCCGCAGACCCTCGGCGACGGTGTCGGCCAGCGGGCCGGGGCCGTAGAGCTGCACGCTGCCCTGATGCTCGCGGGATCCGATGGCGGGCTCGCCGAGCCAGTCCCCGGCCTGGACGATGACCCGGCGGTCGCGCATCATCCGCGCGGCCTCCGGTGACCACGACGAGAGCCGGAACGCCAGCCGCCCGAGCCCGACCGGCACCACCAGACGCCGCAGCCGCTCCCAGCGGCCCGGTTCGGTCTCCTGGGTCACCAGCACGGTTCGGGCATCCCACCACAGTGAGCCCGGATGCCAGTCACTTGGGCGAGCCGGTGCGTTCTGCGGTAGATCGTGCTGGTTTCGAACTAATAAATCTGTATTCATGGGCATAGATCCTGGGTAACAGTGGAATCGGAACCCGGCAAGAGCGAAACCCTCGGCCCGAGAGCCCCCGTCGGACGAGCCCGGGCGCGACGGGCCAGGTAGCGGTGAGCGGCCCAGCGGACCGAGAGCCGAGCGGAATCCGGCCCGCTCGGCTCGCACCGCCGATGCTTACGGGCGGTACCGGCGGCGAGGGTGGCGCGGCCGAGTCGATCGCCCGTGGTCGCCGCGCTGACGATAGGTCGCGGGACGTGGAGTGGTGCCGGCGCGGGTATAGGGGATGATCTGGGTGGCTTCGGGCCCGCGAGGTGTGTCGGCGTAGGTGAAGATCACCGGTTGCCCGGCGGTGAGCGTTTTGTACCCGGGAGTGGTTATGGCGCGATACTCCGCGAATACCGGCTCACCGCGGTCGGGGGTGAGGTAGCCGAAGCCCTTCTCGGTGTTGAACCAGGCGACGTGCCCGTGCTGCCAGCGCGGTAGCTCCGTGTCGGTGTGCGGGTCGAGGTGCGGGATGCGGTCAGTAGGCGAGGTCGTAGTCGTCATACGGGTGCGGGGTGATCCAGGCTTGGTCGATGCGGTCGGTGAGAGCGGCGGTGTCGAACGCGGCACGAATGCGCTCGGCCAGCGGGTGCACCGCGGCGGTGTCCAGGCCGATGTCGCGGTCATGGTCGTAGACGAGGGTGTCCTGGCCGGCGCGATCGGTGTCGCTGCCGTACGGGAACGTGGACATGGCGGTCTCCTTCCTCGAACCGTGATCGTGCGGGAATCCGGCGAAGGGCCGGGTGGGCCCGGAGGCTCTGCGCCGACCGGGCCCACCCGTCGACAGAAGGGATCGAAGGACATGGGTCGATGAACTTCCGCTGACGGGCGGGACAGCGCCTACCCGCGCCACTTCCGGTGGCAGGCACGGCGACCGTCACTTCCCGGAAGGAGCCGGGAGCCGGTCCGCTCGATGCGAGTGCGGCAGGTCGTGTCCCGCTGGTCGCGGAATCATGGTGTGCTCCTGTGCGATACGCGCATCACCTCGCTCTCACTCCTGGTCGGCCATCCAGCGCAGCGGGCGCACGGGCGGGCCGCGCTGGGTGGCGGGCACCGGCTCCGGGCGCCGCCCCCGTAACCGGGGCGGCTGTCGCGGTCGCCGGCTACTGCTCGGGCGCGCCCGGCCTGGTCGCGGCCGCCATCGCGCCTGCGCCCCGCGCAGGATGTCGTCCACCTCGCCGAACAACTCCTCGAGGTCGGGATCCAGCGCGAGCAGCCGGTCATCCAGCCACGACAACTCGGGTGCGGCTACGGCGGTCATCACGAAGACCTCCGGTGCGGCAGCACCCGCGTTCAGGCGTTGATCGCCTGACGCTCGTGCCCGGCACAGGTGACCTCGATCTTGCGGGGCTTGGCCTCCTCCGCCACCGGGACGATCAACCGCAGCACCCCGTCGCGGTAGTCCGCGCGAATGCGGTCGGTGTCGAGGTTCTCGCCCAAGAACAGCTGACGGCTGAACACACCGCGAGTGCGTTCCGTGGCGATCATCGCCCGCCCCGGATCCAACTGCGGGCGTGAGGCCCGCACGGTGACCACGTTGCGTTCGACGTCCAGATCCAGCGAATCGGGGTCGACGCCGGGCAGGTCGAGTTCCACGAAGAACTCGTCGCCGTCGCGCCAGGCATCCATCGGCATCACCGCAGGGCGCGCCGGGGTCCCGAACACTTGTTCGGTCAGACGATCCAAGTCCCGGAACGGATCGGTGCGCATCAACATGGTCGTCACCTCCAGCTCACTCCACTCTCTACTGAAGAGAACTCAGATAACCTATGTCGCTAGACACAGATAATTTTTAGCACTCTCCATAGGCGAGTGCAAGAGGTAGGGCGAAATTTCGACCGGCGCGCCGCGATCACTCCCGCACGGGAGGTGAGGCACAGGCCCGCACGACGGGCTCGGCCGCGATCGTCTGCTGGGAATTCGCTCGGCGGCGGAGCACAATATGGGCAGAGATGGCTGTCCGGAGGGCTCACCGAAGGGCGGACGACATGCATCGAGACGGCGAGCGCCCGAAAGGGCTCTCTGTTTCCGCGCTTGCGGCGGTGGCGAACCCGTCGTACTCGCGCATCGACACGTGGAATCTGCTCGACGACGCGTGCCGCAGGCTCGCCGATGTCGACCGGGCCGGGCTGGACACCACCCATACGGCCGCCAGGGTGCGGCGCCTCCTCGATCGTCTCGGCACCTATGAGCGGTACTGGCTGTACCCGGGCCCGGCGAGACTGACGACCTTTCGCGACTATCTCGACGACCTCGCGACGGTGCGGCTCACCGATGAGGTGTCGCTGGCCGTGCGCCTGCTCTCCGAGTACGGCGACCGCGCGGCGGTGTTCGACACTTCCGCCCCGTTGGCCGATCAGGAACTCGTGGCCAGGGCCAGACAGCAGCAGTTCTACACCGTCCTGCTCGGCGACGATTCCCCGCCCGAGGTGCCCGAGGGCCTCGCGGCGAGCCTGCGGGCACTTCGCGACCCGTCCGACGACGTGCGGTTCGAACTGCTTGTCGTGCCGAGCATCGAGGACGCCATCACCGCGGCCGCGCTGAACGGCGAGATCCAGGCCGCGATCATCCGCCACGACCTCCCGCTGCGCTCGGGCGACCGGGTGCCGTTGATGACCACGCTGCTCGGCGCCAACGACGACGTGGACGTCACCGACCGCACCCGCGACTGGATCGAATGCGGCGAGTGGATCAGGAAGCTGCGACCGCATATCGATCTGTATCTGCTCACCGACGAGTCGATCGCCGCGGAGACCGAGGACCAGCCGGACGTCTACGACCGCACGTTCTATCGGCTCAACGACGTCACCGACCTGTACAGCACGGTGCTCGCGGGCATCCGCGGCCGATACTCGACACCGTTCTTCGACGCCTTGCGCGCCTACGCGGCCGCGCCGGTCGGCCAGTTCCACGCGCTTCCCGTCGCGCGTGGCGCCAGCATCTTCAACTCCAAGTCGCTGCAGGACATGGGCGAGTTCTACGGCCGCAACATCTTCATGGCCGAGACGTCGTCCACCTCGGGCGGACTGGACTCGCTGCTGGATCCGCACGGCACGATCAGGGCGGCGATGGACAAAGCCGCCGCGACGTGGTGCTCCGATGAGACGTACTTCGTCACCAACGGGACATCCACCGCGAACAAGATCGTCGTGCAGGCGCTGACCCGGCCGGGCGACATCGTTCTGATCGACCGCAATTGCCATAAATCGCACCACTACGGCCTGGTGCTGGCCGGGGCGTACCCGATGTATCTGGACGCCTACCCGCTGGAACCGTTCGCGATCTACGGAGCCGTTTCACTGCGCACCATCAAGAAGGCGCTGCTCGACCTCGAGACCGCCGGGCAACTCGGCCGGGTGCGGATGCTGCTGCTGACCAATTGCACGTTCGACGGCATCGTCTACAACCCCCGGCGGGTGATGGAAGAGGTGCTGGCGATCAAGCCCGACATCTGCTTCCTGTGGGACGAGGCGTGGTACGCGTTCGCGACCGCCGTGCCGTGGGCTCGCCAGCGGACCGCGATGGTCGCCGCCGAGCAACTCGAATCGACATTGGCCTCCCCCGGCTACGCCGAGGAGTACCGCCAGTGGCGCGCCTCGATGCGGGACGTCGACCGGGCCGAGTGGAGCGACCGAAGACTGCTCCCCGACCCCGCGCGTGCCCGGGTACGCGTATACGCGACGCATTCCACGCACAAGTCGCTGTCCGCGCTGCGGCAGGCGTCGATGATCCATGTCCGCGACCAGGATTTCAAAGCCCTCGTCCGCGAGACGTTCGCCGAAGCGTTCCTGACCCACACCTCGACCTCGCCGAACCAGCAACTGCTCGCGTCGTTGGACTTGGCACGCAGGCAGGTCGACATCGAGGGCTTCCAGCTGGTCCGCAACGTCTACGACATGGCGCTGGTGTTCCGGCACCGCGTCCGCAAAGACCGGCTGATCGGCAAGTGGTTTCGCATCCTCGACGAGGACGACTTGGTGCCGGAGGAGTTCCGTCCCTCGGCCGTCCGCTCGTACCGGCAGGTCAGACAGGGTGGCCTGGCGGAATGGAACGAGGCGTGGCGGTCCGATCAGTTCGTGCTCGATCCCACCAGGGTCACCCTGTTCATCGGCGAGACCGGCATGAACGGGTTCGACTTCCGCGAGAAGATCCTGATGGACCGGTTCGGCATCCAGATCAACAAGACCTCGATCAACAGCGTGTTGCTGATCTTCACGATCGGCGTCACCTGGTCGAGCGTGCACCACCTGCTCGACGTGCTGCGCCGGGTGGCCGCCGACTTCGACAGCAGCGCGAGCGCGGCGGGCAAGGCCGACCGCGCCCTGCGGCAGCGACGGATCGACGAGATCACCAAGGATCTGCCCGCGCTGCCCGACTTCAGCGAGTTCGACAGCGCGTTCCGCCCCGACGGCGCCAGCTCGTTCGGCGACATGCGATCGGCCTTCTACGCCGGATATGAGGAGTCCGACCGCGAACATGTGCTGCTCGGCGACGCCGGGCGCCGGCTTGCCAAGGGCAAGCCCCTGGTGTCGGCCACGTTCGTCGTCCCGTACCCGCCCGGCTTCCCGATCCTGGTTCCCGGACAGGTGGTTTCGACGGAGATCCTGTATTTCCTGGCCGAGCTCGACGTCAAGGAAATCCACGGCTACAACCCCGACCTGGGGTTGTCGGTCTTCACCGAGGCCGCGCTCCGGCGGCTGGCCTCGGCTCGGCACCCGAGTGCCGGGGCGGCCGACGGCGCGGGAAACGGCGATCTCGTGGTCGCGGGAAGCGATCCGGCCAGGACCGTCTCGTGGTAGCCGCGCCAGCGCTCTAGCCGTCGGCGGCGAGGCGGTCGAGCCACTCCCCCAGCAGATGCCGCTCCGCGCTGCTGAGGGTCGTCTGCTCGGGCAGTGCGGCGCGCAAGGCACGGGCGGCGCCTGCCGGGCCCGGGTCGCGCACGGCCGGCTTCTCATAGGTGACCGCGGCGACCATGGACTCCCGCAGCGTGGTGAACAAGGCCGGATCGCGCCGCTGCTCGGGCAGCGAAAGCCAGGTCAGCACCGCACCGCGCGTGGTGGCTTGGATGATCTGTGCCGCGAGTTCCTCGTCGACGCGCAGCAGGCCACGGGCGGCGAGACGCCGGATACGACCCATCAGGATCTCCATGCCCGCCCGGAAGGCAGCCGACGCGGTCGCGGCGGGTTCGGTGTACATCAAGGTGAACAGCGCGGGATTGGCCGAACCGAACTCGACCGCGACGTCCCAGCCTGCCCTGAGGTCCTCGATGGGGTCCTGCGGGTCGGGATCGACGCGCTTGGTGGCGAGAAACGCGACGAAGCCGTACTCGGCCACCGCGTCGAGCAGCCCGTTCTTGTCACCGAACAGCCGGTAGATGGCCGGTGGCTGCAAGCCCGCCGCATCGGCGACCGCGCGTGTGGTGACCGCGTCGCGACCCCCGTGGGTGAGCAGATCGATGGCGGCCTCGATGACCCGCTGCCGGGTCTGCTCGCGTGCCGTGGCAGGGGCATCGGATCTGACGGTCGCGGCATCGCCGCCGCCGGGATGCGAGGTCATGTATCAACGATATCGCGATATTGCTTCCATCGTTAGTATCAGTGATAACGTATTTGTGATTCCATTGGAAACAACCTCGAAACATGGAGTGCCACATGATCATCGTGACCGGAGCCACCGGGCAGCTGGGGCGTCAGATCGTCGAGCGACTGCTCACGCGCGTACCCGCGGAGCACGTCGGCGTCAGTGTCCGCGACCCACGGAAGGCGCGGCCGTTCGCCGAGCGAGGGGTCCGGGTGCGGCAGGGAAGTTTCACCGACCCCCGCAGCCTCGCCCACGCCTTCGAGGGCGCCTCTCAGGTGCTCATCGTCTCCGTGGACAAGATGGGCGAGGCGTGCGTCGAAGAACATCGCACCGCGATCGAAGGAGCCGTCGCGGCGGGCGCCCGTCGCATCCTGTACACCAGCCAGATGGGGGCCAACCCCTCGTCGCACTTCCAGGCCTGCCGCGATCACGCCGCCACCGAGGACGCGCTGCGCGCCTGTGGCGTGCCGTTCACCTCGCTGCGCAACGGCTTCTACGCCGCCAGCGCGGTGCACTTCCTCGACCACGCGGTGGATTCCGGCCGGATCGCGCTCCCCGCCGACGGGCCGGTCAGCTGGACGGCACACGCCGACCTCGCCGAGGCAGCCGCCGTCATCCTGGCCGACGAAGGCCGCTTCGACGGGCCGACGCCGCCGCTCACCGGGGGGCGAGCGCTGACCTTCGACGACATCGCGGGTATCGCGAGCGAGGTCACGGGTCGGCCCATGACCAGGACCATCACCCCCGACGAGCAGTTCCAGGAGCAGTTGACCGGCCAGGGCGTTCCCGCGCAGCGGGCGGCCGAACTGGTGGGCATCTTCGCGGCCGCCCGCGCAGGCGAGTTCGCCACCGTCGACCCGGCGCTGGCCACTTTGCTCGGCCGCGAACCCATCGGCCTGCGCACGGTGCTGCGCGAGCGACTGGCCGGCGGCGGCCGGTGACCCACCTTGGTGGGATCGAACCATGTGCAGGGGTGGTCGTCGCGCACCCTGAGTGTCCTTTCGGCGCTGTCCTGCGTCGATGAGGCTGGACAACGTCACAACGACAGCGGGAACGCCCCGCAGCACCGACACGAAGGAGCACCCATATGACCACTGACCAGCACTCGACCCGCCGCACCCGCCGCTTCGCCCGCGCCATGACGATCGCCGCGGCGCCCGTCCTGCTCGGCGTGGGACTGGTGACGGCCGGCGTGGCCCATGCCGATCAGGACCCCAACCTACCGACCTGTCGCTGGCCCAACCTGGTGTGCGGCCCGCAGACCAATCTGACGCCCGGCGGCCAGACCGCCCTCACCCCTGGCGGCGCGACCAACCTCACTCCCGGCGCGCCCAACCGGCCGCATTTCCGGCCTCAGGTCTGATAGTTCACGGCTGATGTGCACGGCGCGGGCTTGCGGCCCCGCCATCGAATAGCGGGGCCGCAGCGGAGATCCGGACACCGCGCCGCCGCAAGGGTCCTTCCGGCCGCCGCGCGATCGCAGCCCGGTCCGGCGACTACAGATCGACCCATCGGTCACGCTGCGCTTCGAGCCGAGACAGCCGGTGCCACGCGACCTGTGCCCGCGGCTGGGTCAGATGTTCAGTGGAGCGGTCGGCGGGAAGGTGACCGGCAATTCGGTCAATGCCCGGTGGAACGGACCGGGCCGCCAGTCGGGCGTCCGGTTCGGCAGGTTCAGTTCGATCTCCGGCAGCGCGTCCAGGAGTTGGTCGATGGCCTCTTGCGCGATCAGGTAGGCCAGCGGACGCGCGGGGCAGGCGTGCGGGCCGAGGCCCCAGGCCAGGTGGGAGCGATTGCCGGTCAAATCGCCGGTGCGGATCGCGGGATCGTTGTTGCATGCGGCCATGCTGATGACGACGGGCTGGTGTGCGGGCAGCCAGACGCCGTCGATGAGGATCGGGTGGCGCGGGTAGGTGATCAGCAGGTTCGCCAGTGGCGGGTCGTTGAACAAGACCTCGTCGATGGCGTCGCGGGACGACAGGTTCCCGCCGAGGATGCTGTCGCCGAAGCGCTCGTCGGTGAGGATCAGCAGCAGGGTGTTGGCGATCAGATTCAGCTGGAATTCGATCCCGGTGCCGTAGACCTGCGACACGTGATGCGACGCCTCCACGTCATCGAGCTGGGCGGGATGCTGGAGCAGCACCGAGGTGATGTCGCGCTGTGGTTCGGCTCGTTTGAGCGTCACCAGGCTCATCAGCGCCTCGCCGAGCATCTGATTGCCCTTCTCGGCGTCGACGCCCTCGAGCAGGGCGGCCGTCCCCGCGGCGACCTGCGCACCGATCTCCGGCGGGCAGCCGAGCAGATAGTTCACCACCTCGAAGACCAGCGGGAACACGTACTGGCTGATCAGCTCGGCCCGCCCTTCTCGGCAGAAGGAGTTGACCAGCGGGATGGCGAGTCCCTCCACGATGTCGTGCAGGGCATACAGATCGACCTCGTCGATGCTGGCGGTGATCGCCCCTCGATAACGGATGAAGTCGGTCCCGGTGCTGCGGCTGGCCATCGGCCGCCACTCCAGCAGGGGAAGAATGGGGCAGTCGGCGGGGATGTCCTTCTGCCAGGCGCGCGGGTCGGCGGGAAAGTGCTCCGGATCGTTGAGGATCCGCACCGCGGTGCTGTAGCCGATCACCAAGGTGGCCGGCACTCCCGGCGCCAACTCCACCGGCGCCAAAGATCCGTACCGCCCGCGCATCTCGCGGTACACACGGTGCGGATCGGCCGCGAATTCGGGCGAGTAGATGGGCACTCGCTGGTCGTCGGAATCGGTCGGCGAGCCGTGGACGACGGGGCACGTCCGAACCGGAGCCTGAGATTGCGGCGTACTCAAAGAGCGAACTCCAAACTGTTGGTGTTGCACTACGGGACTGCTGAACTACCGCTCCGTACCGCGACACTGCATCGGAGCGAACTCACCGGGACTACGCCGGGGCCGGTCGATGGTATAGCGTGGGCCCGCCCATCACCACGCAGGAGAATCCGGCCGCGACGCCACGGCGGTGGACGCCCTCGGGGTCAGACGCCGAGGGCCTGCAGAGATTCGTGATCGTCGATGGCCGTGGTGATTCGCTTCAACAACGTCAAGCAGGTCTCCACGGGCTGCATCTCGGGTTGATACGCCGCCCTGCCGATCGTGAAAGCCCAAGCGGCGTAGGCGAACATGGACTGCTGCCGGTACGCAAGCCACGCCTCGTCGAACGACGGCGCCCGGCCGTCGAGACTTCCGAGTTCGTCCAGATACGCCGCCAGCAGTTCACGGTCCCACGCACGCCGGTCCTCGGGCTCACATCCCGAATTGACGGTGTAGGCGAAGTCGTGTGCCCAGCCTCCCCGCATCACCACCTGCCAGTCGACGAAACCCATTCGCCCTGCCTCGGTTCGATAGGTTTGCCCGATGTGCGGGTCGCCGTGCAGCAAAGTCTGCGGAAGCTCGTTGGTCGCGTTGTCGATCGCTCGCTCGACGCCGGCCCACAGCCGGTCCGCCGCGCCGTGCAGGGACTCGGGAACCACCTCGGCGGCGCGGCGCAGGCCGACCTCGCAGCGCTTCTTCATGTCGATGGCGGCGAGGTAGGCCCGCAGCGCCTCGGTCGTGGTCTTGAGGTCCGTGATCGCCGGGTGCTCCCAGAAGGTGCGGTGCAACCGCGCGAGATTGCGCACCAGATCCTCGATCTGGTCCCGGGCCACCGGGGCGTTCGGCTCCACGAACCGCGCGCCGCGGGTCGAGGCGATGTCTTCCATCAGGGCGATCGATCGCCAGGACGCCGGATCGGCGGCGCCCCAGTAGCCGAACGGCGCCTCGATGTCGAGCTGCGGGCGGAAGTCGCGGAAGAAGCGGGTCTCCCCGTCGATCATCTTCCCGCCGCCGAGCAGGATGCGCTGCGAGAAAGCTGTCGTGGTCTTGGCGAACAGGTGCGTCGGCAAGCCTGCCCGCTGCCCCGCCTCGTTGTAGTCGACGCGAATCGCGACGCGGGTGGATGTCCCGCGACTGCCGTTCGAGGTCTCGAACCCGAGCACCTCGGCCTCGGGGACATCGCGGCACAGCACGGCCGTCAGCCCACTGTGGGGTCAGCGTCTCACCCGACACCGGGACGTCCTCGACATCCCTGGCCTTCGGGCGCAACACTTTCTCGCCGATGATGTGCGCACCGACTGTGACGGACCGTCCGAGCAACCAGAGCTTGTGGTTCATTCGTTTGCCTCGATTCCGGAGTACGACAGAAGCGCCCGAGCGGCCGGGTCACCGGCGCACGGGTCCGCAGGACAGTAACGCACTCCGGAAACCGCTGTACCGCATTGTGATTGCCGGACCGACACGACGATGGGCGACCAGCGCGTGATCGCCCACGGACCATAGGGATACGCGGCTGTCACTCGGTCGTGGCCTGCTGCGCGATCCGCGTCAACCGTTCCCAGGCGGGGGAGGTGATCCCGACCGAATCGTTCACCAGGCGGATCAGTCCCGGGTCCAGCGGCGGGGTGGTGCGGCCCGCTCCGGTGCGCCTGCCCGCGATCCACCGCCGGGTGCGGTCGGCGAGGTCCACCAGGCGCGGGTCGTCGGGGGACCAGTCGAACGCCGCGTCGTACTCGAGGCAGATGGCCCGGAAGCGCGGATCGCCGATGGCGTCGAGCTTGTCGGCGGCCCAGTCCGACGCCTGTCGCGGGGCGACCGCTTGCAGCAGAATCCAGAGGTCGCGTTCCATCCGGACCGCCCGGTCGCTCACCCCCAGTTCGCGTAGGCGCTCGAGATACTCGGCGACCTCGGGGGACACGAACAGCCGGTCGCCGGACCCCAATTGCGCGATCTGCTCGCGGGTGCGACGGATCTCCTCGGCGCGTTCGGCGAGCATACGGTCGATCTCGGCGACGGCCGCGGCGAACTCGCCCGAGTCCGCGCTCAGCAGTTCCTTGATCCGCGCCAGGGGCACGCCGGACCGCGCGAGTGTCCTGATCTTCACCAGATCGACGGCGTCCTCGGCACGGTAGCGGCGATAGCCGGAGGAGTCGCGCGGCGGCTCGGGCAGCAGGCCGCGGTCGTGGTAGACCCGCACGGCCTTGATCGTCACGCCCGCGTACCGCGCGAGCTGCCCGATGGTGATCATGCGCGTCTCTCCTTTCCGTGCCGGGGTACCGGCTTCAGCCCGAGGTGACCGCGGCCCGGCGCCCGGTGTCGCCCGCCGGCGGGTGCGCACGGAACAGATTGTCCCAGTGCTGATTCAAGCGCTGGATCGCCTCGGTCAGCGGCACGGCGCACAGTGCGCCGTGCTCGTCCTCGATGAGCAGCCGCCACCGCCGGAGTCTGTGCAGGCCGTCGCGGATCTGGAAGTCGAAGGTCGTCTCCCACCGTCGGCGGAACCACTCCTCCACTCGCCGATCGAGTTCGGTGGCGGTCAGCGGCCGGTCGGCGGTGCGCAGGAAGTGGTAGGCCAGGACGGCTTCCTTCACCTCCGAATCCTCTGCGGCGCCGAGCAGATGGTGGAACACTCCCGCGTCGTTGTCGAGATTGCGGAAATAGAGGTGCTCCGACAGCGTCTTCATCAACTTGATCTTGCGGTTGGAGAACTTGGCGAACTGCCGCACCAGATAACCGCCGAAGGCCGCCAGCCCGGCGCCGAGAGTGACCAGCGTGGCTTGATCGAGCCGCACGGATTCCTCGCGCAACCCCGCCCAGAACGCCAGCAACAACAGCAGCGGCCCCAGCGAGGCGACCAGTTTGGTGACGACCACGACGATTCCGGAGACCACCGCGGGCACCCCGATCAACAGTTTGTCCAGTGGCCGCATCCGCACGCGCACGCTCGGGTACAGCATCTCGAGGTCGTCGCGCGGAACGTTCTGGAACAGCTTCAGCAGCACACCGCCGTTGGGCCGATCCGCGACCGCCTCCGTGCGCTCGGTGAACGCCACGTAGACCAGGACCTTGGCGTAGCTGGTGAATTCGATGCCGCGCCGCCGCAGACCGAACAGCCACCGCACCTGTTCGGTGCGCCGCCCGACCCCGCGCCGGAAGAACATCACCGTATCGATGTCCTGCGCGTCGACCTCCAACCGCACCTTCACCAGGGAGTGCTCCGCGAACGCGCGCTCGATCTCGGCGGCATCGATGCGCGTGAAATCCGCCGACTCGGCCAACGCGACCAGCTCACGCTCCACCCGCGCCCGCGCCGCGGCCCGGTCCTGCGGGGTAGCGGCACGGATCACCCGTTCGTCCTCCGCGGGATCGACCAGCTGATAGGCATCGAGCACGGCCTCACCGCGCGCATGGAACTCGTGGTGCACCGATGCCGACAGCAGACGCGCGAACTCCAGGAACGACTCGCGTTCCGAAGCGGGAAGTTCGTCCGCGCACAGCGAGATCACCGCGCTTCTGCGGAACGGCAGGAAGTGTTCGGCGGCCATCGGCAACTCCTCTCGGCGGACCGGGTCCGTCGGGCACAACCCTATGGGGAGGCCGGGATTCGGTGCTCGAGTGCCGGTCGGTAACCTGCCGGTCGCGACTTCCGCGCGCGGCGAGGGCCCGACGCACGTCGAGCGCGGCGGCGGGCCATCCGGTCTACCGCCGCGCTGCCGCCTCCCGGATCGCCGCTACGGCGGCGGTCGGGGCGTAACCGGCGGGGACGCCTTCCACCAGGATGATGTCGCCCTCGATGTGCCGCGAGCGCAGCGGCGCGATCTCCCGGTACGCGGGCGATTCCCACCATGCCCGCGCCTCGGCGATCCCGGGGAAGCCGATCATCACCACGCCGCCGGGCCAGCTGCCTTCCTTCACCTCGTGCGGTGTCCCGTGCACGAGGTAGTGGCCGCCGAACGGTTCGAGGGTCGCCGGAAGGCGCTCGATGTAGTCCGCGATCTCTGGATGCGGTGCGGCGTCTTGCAGGTGGGCTATGGCGTAAGCGGTCATGATGTGATCGTGACATGGCGATCGCCTACGGTCGATTACCCGCGAGGTAAGCGGTGCGGTTCCGGCGGCGGTGCGCTGGGCGATCGCGATGACCGGCAATGCGTTGCGAGGCGGGCGAATACGCTCGACGCCGCGCTCACGACGGGGGCGGGGCCGTGTGCGCGGCGGTCGCCGTATCGTCGACCGGAAGCAGGTGCGGGCGTTTGGCGGTGCGCCCGTCGCCGGAGGAGCGTCCGGTGAGACGCCTACCGAGCCACGGGCCGAGAAACGACGTCGCCCAGCGCGTTTCGCTCACCACCGTGGCCAGTCGCGTGGTGGCGGGCAGCGGCGGCGACAGGGGTTCGGCCCAGGTTCCGTCGGCGCCGGGCAGGCCCAAGGCGTGGGCGAGGGCGTCGGCGATGCGCTGATGTCCGAGCGAGTTGGCATGGAGCCGGTCGGGGCTCCACAGCCGGGGATCGGTGACGGCGGCGTGCGGCTCGGTGTCGGCGACGACGACGCCGTACCGCACCGCCGACGCGCGGATGCGCTGGTTGAGCGCGGCGACGCGACCGCGGAACGGGCGCGCGAGCGGCGTGATGCGCGCGAGGTCGGGAAAGGTCACCGTCGCCACGACCGCGCCGCGCGCGGTCAGGGCGGCGAACATCGCGTCCAGGTGCCCGGCGACCTCGTCGGCGTCGAAATTCGGTCGTAGCAGGTCGTTGACGCCCGCGACCACGGTCGCGAGGTCCGGCCGCAGCGCCAGTGCGGCATCGAGTTGTTCGGCACGGACCTGACCGGCGAGTTTGCCTCGAACCGCGAGGTTGGCGTAGAGCAGGCCGGGCTCGGCCCGCGCGAGACGTTCGGCCAGCCGGTCGGCCAGGCCGCGTAATCCGGTCCGGTCGTCGCCGTCGCCGACGCCTTCGGTCTGGCTGTCGCCGAGCGCGACATAGCGCGAGTACGAGTCGCGCTCGGACAGGTCGCTCACGCTCCGCGCGCTTCCCGCTCCAGCTGCGCGGCGGCCTCGGCCTTGATGCGCTCGAACTGGTCACCCATGCGCGCCGAGAGGGCCTGGGCCGCCGACAGCGGACGCACCATGACCATGAAGTCGTCGATCTTGCCGTCCTCGTCGAAGTGCAGGAAGTCGCAGCCGGTCAGCCGCTTCCCGTCGACGGTGGCCTCGAACACGAACGCGTGGTCGCGACCGTTCGCGTCGGCGATCTCGCGCACATAGCGGAAATCCTCGAACACGCGGATCACCGCGCGCAGGATGGCCGCGGTGATCGCCTTGCCCGGGTACGGCCGGAACACCACCGGGCTGGTGAACACCACGGTGTCGGCCGGCAGCGCCTCGATGGCGGCCTCGTCGCGAGCTTCCACGGCTGCCCGGAACGGGTGCATCCCACTCTCCTAGTCAACGAATTTAATAACCTCCTCGAACACTATCGAGGTGTATCTACCCTGTCCAGAGCCGATTGGACAGAAATTTGAATAATCGCTTGAAGTGCTAGTCTGGGCGGATGGCGCTACGCAACGCGGTGCTGGCCGCCCTGCTCGAGGGCGAGGCGTCCGGCTACGACCTGGCCAAGAGCTTCGACGCCTCGGTGGCCAACTTCTGGACGGCCACCCCTCAGCAGCTGTACAAGGAACTGGAGCGCATGGCGGCCGATGGTCTCATCGAGACCAGGGTCGTGCAGCAGGAGCGCAGGCCCAACAAGCGCCTGCACGCCATCACGCCCGCCGGCCGGGCGGCCCTGCGCGAATTCGTCGAGAAGCCGGCCAAGCCCACCGCCATTCGGGACGAGATGATGGTGAAGGTCCAGGGCATGGTCGCCGAGGACGCCCCCGCCGTGCGCGCGGCGATCGCGGGCAAACTGGAGTGGTCGAAGTCGAAACTGGCCCGCTACGAACGCCTGCGCTCCCGGCTGCTGGACGGCCGCAGCGAGCAGGCGTTCCTGGCGGAGGCCGAGCGCGTCGGCCCTTACCTCACGTTGCTGCGCGGAATCTCCTTCGAGCAGGAGAACATTCGCTGGGCGGAGTTCGCGCTGTCGGTCATCGACCGGCGGATCGCCGCACACGTGTGACAACGGGACGTACGGCGCTCTACGCGTTGACTCGGACTGGTTCCGCTTCGATCCGTTCGGCCGCGCTCGCCCGGGTGAGCGGACGCACCCGGTGCAGAGCCGCGTAGCCCACGCTCGCGAGGACCAGCGCGACGAAGACACCGAGATTGCTGCTACCGAGGCCACCCGCGCGGGCGGCAGGCGTGAACAGGTAACCCAGCAGCGGACCGACATGCGGATCGGGCGAGGTGACCAGGCCGAGTCCGGCGATGGTCGCGACGATCAGACAACCGACCCCGACGCGGTTCACTTTTCCGTAGCCGCCGAGCGGACTGTAGAGGGAGGTCCGGTCGTAACCGACGCCGCGACGCTGCCACAGGTCCACCACGAAGATTCCGGCCCACGCGGCCATCACCACACCGGTGGTGGTCAGGAATGCCTGGAACGGAGCGAAGAACCCGGGTGCCGCGAAGGCCACATAGCCACCGGCGGCGGCGATCAGAGCGGCGTCGATCAGGACGGTGTAGTGCCGGGAGATCCGGACGCCCAACGTCTGCAACGCCAGGCCCGAGGAGTAGAGACCGATGATGGAGCCGGAGACGAAGCCCACCAGCGCCAGGATCAGATAGGGCACCAGGAACCAGGTGGGCAAGTGGGCCGACAGGGCGCTGATCGGGTCGGTGGCGGCCGTCGCCGCGACCTCGGGATCACCCGCCGCCAGCACCGTGCCGAATCCCATCAGTACCAGGGCGGGAGCGGTGCCACCGAACGTGATCCAGCCGACCAGCGCGCGCTTCTCGGCGGTGCGCGGCAGATAGCGGGTGTAGTCGGCCGCGCAGTTGACCCAGCTCAGGCCCAGCGTGTTCGCGACGAGCATCACCCCGCCGACGAACGCGCCGACGCTCATCTGCCCGTGGGTGGCGAACGAGATCCTGGGCAGCGTCAGCACGACGTAGACCACCGACAGCGCGGTGAACGCGAGAGCGAACCACTTCTGGACCCGCAGGATCACGTGGCAGCCGTAGATGCCGATCACCGTGGTCACCACGATGACGGTCACGAGCGTGGCGACCATGAGCGGCGCGGTGTCCATGTCGGGGTCGAGCCGATGCGCCACCGTGCGTGCCGCCAGGGTCGCCAGCACCGCCGAGAAGGTTTCCCACCCGACCAGAGCCAGGTAGCTCAGCAGCGCCGGGATCTTGTTGCCGTGAAACCCGAACGCGGCGCGGCCCGCCACCATGGTCGCCGCACCGCCTTGCTGCCCGGCCAACGACACCAGACCGAGCAGCAGGAAGGACAGCACCGCACCCACCGCCGCGGCCAGCGCTGCCAGATGCCAGTCCAGGCCCAGCGCGGTGACGTACGGGCCGAACGACACCAGGACCACATTGCAACTGGTGCCGGCCCACGGCCAGAACAAGGCGCGTGGCTTGCCTCGACGCTCCTCGTCCGCGACCCACTCGGCGCCTTTGCGCTCGAAGGACCAGTCCGACGGTTCCGCTGAACTCACAACCATGTCGAATCCCATCGTCGTCGGTGGGAAGGAACCGCCGGCCCAGCCTGACCACCGTGCACTCGATTAGCGTGCCGTTGTTTGTCGGCTCATTCTAAGAAGGTGATCAGCGTTTGGGAACCAAAGTTGACGATGCAACTAAGCATAAGTCCATTTTCGGCGAGTTTGCCTGACTTCCAAGGACTCTCACCGAGCATCCGCCCCAGCCACAGAGGAAGCGTGCAGCTGGAGAGCCAGCAATCCGCCGCTGTATAGCGTACCGATACACAACGGGTTATCCCCGATGCCGGTTGTCGATGCCTGGTGGCGACGGAACCGCGGGGGCCGATCAGCGAGCCACTACTCGAGTTCCGTTCGGTACCGCGCGCTCGGCGCGGTGGTCCGTCGCCCGCGCGAGTACCTCAGGGCACAACGATTCATCGGCGCCGGAGCTGTCGATCACCGCAGGCGGGCGAGGGCCGTCAGCTCACCAACGCCTGCGGCGACAGCGTCTTGAGCATGCCGTTCGCCCAGCGCAGTTGCCGCAAGGTCTCCGGGTGGCAACGCCGGCAGAGTTCGACCAATTCGATGTCCTGTGCCGCTTGGGCTCCCTGGGCCAGCAGTTCCCAGTCCAAGGACACACCGGCCGCGACGCGGTGCAGACGACGCAGATCGGCCAGCAGCAGCAGGGCCGGTTCCGGCCGGCGGCCCAGCAGCGTGCTCACGCGCTCTTGCAGTCCCGCGCCGAAGGTCTCGGCGCGGGGCTCCGACCGGAGGTTCAGTTCGTATCGGCGGCCTACGTCGGCGAGGGCGGCGATGTGGTCTACCGACCAGCGCCGGATATCCAGGGCCACGTGGCGGACCTCGTGCTCGGTGACGTGGCGCGCGGCGATCCCGGACAACTCCCGGGCGAGTTTGCGTTCGGATCGGTGCAGTTCGCGCAGCGCGATGCGGAGTTTCATCGGTTCGGGACCTCGAGCAGTTCGTCGTCGAGCGCCGCGCTGCCGCCCACGGTGGCGGCGATGCCCGGCGTGGTCGGCGCGGACGCGGTGGCGGTGGGCGCGGGCGCCGGGTGCCCGTGTGCGCCCGCGAGCCGTTCGAGCCGGGCGGCCGCGGTCTTGAAGATCGGCTGTTTCGAGGCGGGATCCCAGTCGGTGACGGTCATTTCGTTGGCTGCCCGCTGGTGCTCGTGCTCGCCGCCCGGCTGGTCCCAGTAGCCGTAGTGGAACGGCACGAACAGCACGCCCGCACGGATGCCGGTGATCCGCGCCCGTGCCCGGATCGCGCCACGCGGCGAGGAGATCCGCACCATATCGCCCTCCGCCACACCGAGTTCCGCCGCATCGCGGCTGGACAGTTCCACCCACACCTGCGGCGCGGCGGCCTGCAACTGCGGCGCGCGAGCCGTCTTGGTGCGGGTGTGGAAGTGATACAGGGTGCGGCCGGTGATCAGCGCGAAGGGATAGTCCGCGCTCGGCTGCTCGTGCGGGGGCACGAAGCGGGCCGCCTTGATGATCGCCTTGCCGTCGGGATTGAGCGCGCGGTACTCGGTCGGTTCCACCGGCGTTCCCGTGATCAGGTCCTTGCCGTAGCTTTCGCAGTATCGCGGGGCAGCGAAGAACTCGCCGTTCTCGTACAGTCGCTCGGCGCCATCGGGATACCGGTCGTTGCAGGGCCACTGGATGCCGCCACCACGCAGGCGTTCGTAGGTGATCCCGGTGTAGTCGCAGGGCCGCCCCGCGCTGCACTTCTTCCACGCCTCGAACGCCGATTCCGGGTCGCGCCACGGCGGTAGCGGGCCGCCGTCCTTGTCGCGGAAGTCCATGCGCCGGGCGTAGTCGAGGAAGATGTCCAGATCCGCTCGCGCCTCGCCCGGCGGATCGACCGCTTTCTCGGAGATGTGCACCGTCCGGTCGGCATTGGTGAAGGTGCCGGTCTTCTCGCCCCAGGTCGCGGCGGGCAGGACGACGTCGGCCAGTTCGGCCGTTTCCGTGCGGAACAGATCCTGCACCACCACGAACAGTCTCTCCTGGGCGAGGATGGACCGGATGCGCGACAACTGCGGCAGCGACACCGCAGGGTTGGTGGCGCTGATCCACAGCATTCGGATCGTGCCCTGCTCCGCGTAGCGGAAGATCTGCATCGCGTGCGTCGGGGGCGCGTAGTGCGGAATGCGGTGGGTCTCGATGTTCCACAGCTTCGCCAATTCGGCGACGTGCTCGTCGTTGGCCCAGTTGCGGAAGCCGGCCAAGTCGCCGTCGGCTCCGCATTCCCTGGTGTTCTCGGCGGTGGGCTGGCCGTTCATCTGCAATATCCCGCAGCCGGGCTTGCCCAGCATCCCGCGCACGATGTGCATGTTGTTGACCTGCACGGCCGCTGCCGTCGCCTGGTGGGATTGGTAGAAGCCCTGCAACACGGTCGACAGCAGCCGCCGTGCGGTGCCGACCAATTCCGCCGCCTTGCGCACGTCCGCGGCGGCGACACCGCAGATCTCGGCCACGCGCTCGGGGGTGTATTCGGCTACCGCCGCGGCCAATTCGTCGAATCCGACGGCGTTGGCGTCGATGTAGTCGCGGTCGATCCAGTCGTGCTCGATGATCTCGTGCAGCAGGCCGTTCATCAGCGCCACGTTGGTTCCCGGCAGCGGAGCCAGATGCACGGTGGCGGCCTTGGCCACGGGTGTCGGGCGCGGATCGACACACAGCAACGCGGGCGGTTTCGCTCCGGCCAGGCGGTCGAGCATGCGCGTCCACAGAACGGTCTGGGTTTCGGCGACGTTGTGTCCGAACAGCGCGATGACGTCGGCGTGATCGACATCGGTGTAGCTGCCGGGCTGACCGTCGCTGGCGAACGATTCCTTGAGGGCCTGGGCCGCGGTGGCGGTGCACAACCGCGTGTTGCCGTCGACATGGTTGGTGCCGATCGCCCCGTGCGCGATCACGCCGAGGGTGTAGTACTCCTCCAGGAACAGCTGTCCGCTGGTGTAGAAACCCAGCGCACTCGGTCCCCGCTCGGCGAGCAATTCCTTGCTGCGCCGGACGATGCGGTTCATCGCCGTGTCCCAGTCGGTCTCCACCAAGCGCCCGCCGACGCGGATCAACGGCTTCGTCAGCCGGTCGGGCGAGGCGTTCGCCTGCCACCCGAACAGGTCTTTCGGTCCGAGCCGACCGTGGTTGACCCGGTCTCCCGCACGTCCGCGGACCCCGACGATGCCGCCGTCCCGCACGGCGATGTCCATCGCGTCGCCATTGCTGTGCAGGATCGACGCCGAGGGCACCCACTTCTCGACGTCTTGCTCGTCGACTCCGTCGGCCAGATGCATGTCCACGCGGACCGGCCACGGCTCCCCTGGTTCGTACGGTGTCCGGTGGCCCCAGGGTTCGGCTATGCGGTCATGCCTGATCACCACCCGCGCATACCCGGCATGTGGTGTGGCAAACGGAGTCAGGGCGGTTCGTGCCAGACTGGCGTAGATGGAGCGAGCGAACGCCTTCCACGACGAGAAGTCCGCGCCGACCGCCGGTGGGGAGAGCACGCGCACGGTGATCGTCGCTTTCGGCGCCAACGTCGCGGTGGCGGTGGCGAAAACGGTCGCCGCGACGCTGTCCGGCTCGGCATCGATGGTCGCCGAGGCCGCGCACTCGTGGGCCGACACCGGCAACCAGGTCTTCCTCCTGGTCGCCAACCGGCGCAGCACTCGCACCGCCGACGCGAAACGGCCCCTCGGGTACGGGCGCGAGGCGTATGTCTGGTCGTTGCTCGCGGCGGTGGGTCTCTTCGTCGCGGGCGCCGCAGTGTCGGTGTGGCACGGCATCACCGAACTGCTGCACGAAGGCGGAAGCGGACAGGATTACGCGATCGCCTACCTCGTGCTCGGGATCGCCTTCCTCTTGGAGGGCACCTCGTGGCTGCAGGCCACCCGGCAGCTCGGCGGCGAGGCCGAGAGCTTCGATCAGGACATCCTCGAGTACGTGCTGGAGACCTCCGATCCGACCTTGCGCGCGGTCTTCGCCGAGGACAGCGCGGCGCTGATCGGCATCGTCATCGCGTTCGCGGGAATGGGACTGCACCAGCTCACCGGCGCCGCGGTCTGGGACGCGCTCGGCTCGGTGCTCGTCGGTGTGCTGCTCGGGGTGATCGCCGTCGTGCTCATCGACCGCAACCGGCGCTTCCTGACCGGCGAGCCCGCCTCGCCCGAACTCCGCGCCGCCGCCGCGGCCCGCATCGAGGAAATGCCGGAAGTGGCCGCGGTGCGCTTCGTGCGCTTGGAGTATGTCGGGCCCCGGCAGGTCTTCCTCGTCGCCAGCGTCGACCTGGTCGGCGATCCGGCCGAATCGAGCATCGCGCTCACGCTGCGCTCGCTCGAACGAGAACTCGAACGCAATCCGCACATCGCCGACGCGGTTCTGACGATCGCCGCTCCCGAGGACGACACGTAGCGGGTGATTCCGCCGATCAGGTGGTGACGGCGTCGAACATGCCGGGCTCGTAGGAACCTCCCGGCATCCGCGTGATCACGCCGAGCCGGTTGGCCGCGTTGATCATGGCGACCAGGTAGACCAGCGCGGTGATCTGGTCGTCGTCGTAGTGCTTGCGCACCTCGGCCCAGGTGTCGTCGGAGACACCGCGGTGGGCGTCCGCGAGGCGGGTGCCCTCCTCGGTCAGCGCGAGCGCGGCCCGTTCGGCCTCGGTGAACACGCTGGACTCGCGCCAGGCGGCGACCAGGTTGATCCGGACGGTGGTTTCACCGGCCGCCGCCAGATCCTTGCTGTGCACATCGGTGCACCAGCCGCAGCCGTTGATCTGGCTGGCGCGCAACTGCATCAGCTCCAGCGTGGTCTTCGGCACCGTCGACTGCAGGATCGCCATGCTGGTGCCGGCGAACCGCTTGCCGATCTTCGCGCCGAGTGCGCTGTCGTTGAGATTGATCCGGGTTTCCATGAGGTGGTCCTCGCTTGTGGTGGTGGTGTGCTGTGCACCGAACGAACACCAGACGTCGGCGGCCCTGGCCTTGTAACGGCGGGCCCGACGTGACCTGTGCCACTGTCCGTCGGTGTTACGAGACGGCGGGGGCCGGCGTCTGCTGGGTGACACAGCCGAAAGGGAACAGGAGCCACGCATGGCAGGCACAGCGCAGAAGACGCCCGGCGACCACCGCGCCGCCCCGGCTACCGCGGCGTTCGTCGCCCACCGGAACCTGCTGTTCACCGTCGCCTACGAGATGCTCGGCTCGGCCGCCGACGCCGAGGACGTGCTGCAGGAGACCTGGCTGCGGTGGGCGGGCGTCGACCTCGGCACCGTCCGGAATCAGCGTGCCTAACTGGTCCGGATCGTCACCCGCCAGTCGCTCGACCGGCTGCGAACGCTCGGGCGGCGCAAGGAGTTCTATGTCGGCCCCTGGTTGCCCGAGCCGCTGCTCACCGCGCCCGACGTGGCCGAGGACGTCGAGCTGGCCGACAGCGTGTCGATGGCGATGCTGCTGGTGCTGGAGACGTTGACGCCGATCGAGCGGGCGGTGTTCGTGCTGCGCGAGGTGTTCGACCTGAGCTACGACGAGATCGCCGACGCCGTCGACAGGAGCCCGGCGGCGGTCCGCCAGCTCGCGTACCGGGCCAGGGCGCACGTCGCGGCCCGGCGACCGCGCGGTGTCGTCTCCGCGGCCGAGACGCGCGACGCCCTCCAGGCGTTCCAGCGAGCGATCGACACGGGCGATCTACGGCACCTGCTCGACATCCTCGCGCCGGACGTCGTCCTGCTCGGTGACGGTGGCGGCGTGGTGCAGGCCACGCTCGCGCCCGTGCTCGGCGCGGACGACGTGGCCCGTACGCTGACGGCCGGGCTGGGCAGGCTCGCCGCGGTGTCGAGGCAACCAGCGCTGGTCAACGGGTATCCGGCGCTGATCCTCCGGCGCGACGGCGAGATCGACACCGTCTTGGCGCTTCGCATCGACGACGGGCTCGTCACCGGGCTCTACGCCGTGCGCAACCCGGAGAAGCTGTCGCGCATGCAGCGCGAAACGGCACTGTGCCGCTGACGAGGGGCCTGACACACCGCGCAGGACCGCTCCTGCTTCCTCGGGCCGGACTGCTCCTGATCTCCGGGACTCCTGCGCGCCGACAGTAGGCCAGCGGCGTCCTCGGGCCGGACACTCGGGGGCGAAGCCGGGCGACCTGGTCTGCGCGGACCCCTTCACCCGCCGGCGACTCCGGCCATGATCAGCTGGAGGTAGGCGTCCTCGATATCGCCGGCGCCGAAGACCTCGGCCAGCGCGGAGCGATCGATCTCCCCGCGCTCGGCGGCGAGCACCAGACCGAGCGCCGCCTCGCGGGCCCGGGTGCCCGGCTCGCCCTCGACCAGCTCGGCCACTACGGCGGCGGTGTTCTCCCCGCTCCACACAGCGGGTACGGCCGCGGTGACCTCCGCGGCGGGCGGTGCGGCCCCACGGAACCACCGGCCGCCATCCCACCAGTAGCAAAAGGACAGCAGGCCGATGCCCGCGCGTGGGTTCAACAGCGGATTCGCCACCCACGCCGGCGCGCCCATGTAGAGGTCCGGCATCGGCGCCCCGGCGTTGTACACGGCGTCGAGAACGGGATCGTTCCACACGCCGCCGGACAGCACGGCCCGCTCGCCGGGCACGATCCACAGCGAGGAACCGCTGCGCTCGGCCCCTTCGAACAAGCCCAGCGCGGGCAGGACCCGCGGACCCCACGGGGAGCCCACCGCGACGAAGGCCGCCGACAGCACCGCCCAGCGCGCCACCAGCAACGGCAGCGCGGGCAGACCCTCCTCTTCCACCGCCGTGCCCGGCTGCGCTGCGGCCGCCGTCTCCGCGGGACGCGACTGCCGATCGGCATGCCCGATATGGGCGGCGAGCCACACCGGTAGCCGGTCCCGCGGAAACACTTCGAGATCCGCTCGATAGACCTCGGCGGGGAAAAGGTGGTCCTCGGGGAACGGCTCGTCGCCGTAGTCGTAGTCGGTCCGCACTTCACCGGACGCCGACACCAGCAGCAGATACCGCCACCAGGGCCCGCCGGGCTCGGCGGCCGACGCCTCCCGATGCGTGCGGACCAACGCCAGCACCTCCTCCGGAGGCAGGATCTGGACCGTACCGCCCTGCGCGTCGGTGGCGACGACCGACGCCAGCTCGGCGGCGACCGTCAGCACGAAGACCGCGTGGATCTCGTGGTCGCCCCGCGGAGCGAGCCCGGTCAGCGATTCGGCGATCCGCCGGCTCGCCGGATCCGGTGGCGTCGGTCCGTGCGCGGACGACTGCTCGGCTGCGGTCACGACGTGGCACCTCCTCGTTCGCGGCGCGAGGCTACCACCGCACGGGAAACGAATGGTGCTGCCGAAAACGGCTTTTCGAGGTCGGACGATCGATTCATGCTGCGCCCGACCAGAGTTCGCCCGGTCTTTGATGAAGGTTCAACTCCCTGCGGTGTAATCCGATGACGTCGACCGCCGAGGAGGCGAACGTGGGGAGCACTCCGAGAGGGCGCTGCGGGACCACCGTGGAGCAACGGTGACCCTCCACCTGCCCGACGGGTTGCAGTGGCTGGCCTGGGTGGCAGGCACGACCTGGCCGAAGGGTGACGAGGACGCCGCATGGGCTGCGTCCGAGGCGTGGAAGACGGCGAGCAAGGAACTGGAAGCGCTACTCACGGCCATCGACGAGGCCGAGCAGACCACGGTGTCGGCGTACCCGCAGGGGGAAGGCGGGGCCGCGATGGGCGCCCGCTACGACGTCCTGCGCACCGGGGACCAATCCCTCGAGGCGCTGGCGAAACTGATGAGCACCGTCGGCGACAGCGCGTTCGACATGGGCACCGAGATCCAGGCGACCAAGATCACCGTGATCGTCACCCTGGCCTGGCTCGCGCTCGAGATCCTCTGGGCCTGGCTGTTTCCGCCGACCGCGCCCGCCGTCGAAGCGGCCGCGATCACCACCACCCGGTCCTTCCTCAAGGTGTTCGAGGACTTCGTCCAGAAGATCATCACGAATATCGCCGCCCGGCTCGGCGCCCCGACGGTGAAGCGGCACTTCTGGACCCGCGCGGTGCAACTGCGGCCGGTGCTGCCGACGGCGAAGGGCTACGGCGTGTACGGCGTGCGGGCAATCGAGGCCGCCGCCATCACCGGAACGATCAACGGAGCGGTGCAGGTCGGCCAACTGGCGGCGGGCAAGCGCCGCCACTTCAACGGCGGCGAGTTCGGACTGTCCATCCTCGCCGGTGTCGCCGGCGTGATCCCCGGCCGCGAGGCAGGCCGGTATCTCGGCAAGGGCATCGACAGGTTCGCGGGCAAGAACCTCGGCAACGCGTTCGGGCGGGTTGGTCGCGGCGTCGTGATCGGCGGCGCCTCCGGCGCGGTCGGCACCGTGTTCGGGAACGTGGCCGCGGGGGCGGTCACCGGCGACTGGTCGTCGTTCTCGTCGGGACCGGGCTGGGTCGGCGGCATCGCGCGTGGCGGCCTGGTCGGCGGAGCGCGCGGCGGATTCGCGCTCGGCACACCGATTCCGCCGGGGCGCGGGGACATCCGCTCCTACGTGTGGATGCCGAAACCCTCGACCGGCAACACCGGACGCCCGCCGGTCCACGACGGGTCGTCCACCGGAACAGGCGGGAGCAGGTCGGCGTCGAACACCGGCGCGGGCGGGAGCAGGCCCGCGTCGACGGCCACCGGCGCGTCGGCCGGCGCACCTTCGGGAGGGTCATCGCCCGCGGCGTCCACGGTCGCCGGTTCCACCGGTACTCCCGCGCCGCATCCCAACCGCTCGGCATCCGGTAACTCGCGCCCGGCCTCCGCTGTCGGCAGCGGCGGTGCCGCGTCCACTCACTCGGGCAGCTCTGGACACAGCGTGTATCACGACGCCAGCAGTCAGTACAGCGGAGGCGGACCATCCGTCCGACCCGGCACACCCGACACCGTCAGCACCGGATCGGGCCACAGCGTCTACCAAGACGCCACCAGTCGATACGGCGGAGGCGGACCATCCGTCCGATCCGCCACACCGGACTCTGTCAGCACCGGGTCCGGCAACACGGTGTACCACGACCCCACAACCACCTACAGCAGAAGCGGTCCATCCGTCCGCCCTGGCACACCCGAGACCATCAGCACCGGATCAGGCCACAGCGTCTACCACGACCCTGTCGGCACGAGTTCCTCCTCGACGGGATCGAACTCCAGCTACTCCACCGGTTCCGGGGCGGGCGGGTCCGGCCACTTCACCGGTCGGCCCCCCACTTCGTGGGAGTCGTCGGTGGACGGCTGGGGCTCGACCGGAAGCCCGCCGCCCGGCAACACGGGATCGGGATCTTCCGGGGCCGCGCAGATTTCGCTCGTGTCCCCGTCCCCCGGTCCGACACCGCCCGCCCCCAGCGGACACCCGCCGTCCGGTGGGAGCACCGGACCCGCGGGTTCGCAGGTCACCGGTTCCTCCGGCACGCAGGGAAATCCGATCGCCACCGGCGCCGACGAGCCGTTCCTCGGCGAGGGTAAGGACGTGCGCGGCAAGACGCGTCCGAAACAGTGGCCGTCGGTGGAGCCGTTGCCCGGCCCCTTCCAGCCACCTCCCGGCGGCGCCTCGCAGCCGAGCGACTGGCTGCCAGGGGCCCCGTCCCCGAAGGCCGGCACACAAGCCGCCACCGCAGGCCCTGAGGACGTCGATGTTTCTTTCACCCTCTAGACCGCCGACAGCGAAGGGAGTGCCATGGCCGCCGATCGGGTAGAGATCGACCCGGAGAAGCTGCGCCGGGCATCGGAGCTGACCGGGGAGTTGTCCACCAAGGTCACCACGATCGCCGAGAAACTCCGGAACACTCTGGGCGGCATCGAGTCCGATGCCACCACGATGCCGTGGGGCGACGACAAACGGGGCAGGAAATTCGCCGAGGGCGAGAAGGGCTACCAGGCGGCGCGCAACAACCTGCTCGACGGCGCGACGGGCGCCGCGCGGACCCTGCACGACATGTCGGAGGGCCAGCGCGAGGCCGCTGACTCGTTGAGCGGCACCGACCAGGCGTCGGGCGGACAGTTGGGTGGGTGAGCGGTACATGGTGAACGAACGTCTGCACGCGGACATGGCCACGATGCTGGAGGGGCTGGGCGAGCAGTTGCGCGGCATCGCCGAACTCCAGAAGCAGCGTTCGCAGCTCACCGCGACGGTGACCGCGTGCGACAAGCGCATCGAGGTGACGGTGAACGCCGACGGCATCCTGATCGCCACCAGCTTCGCCGACGACGTCCTCGATCTGAGCCTCGACGAGATCGCCGAGAACCTGACGGCGGCCGTGCAGCAGGCGTCGGCGGAGGTCGCCCGGCGCGGCAGGGACCTGATGGCGCCGCTACTGGAACGGAAGAACGCGCTGCCGAAGCTGTCCGAGATCGTCGAAGGCGCTCCCGATCTCGGTTCGCTCATGCCGACCGCGCCCGCCCCGCCGACGACGCCGCCCGATCCGGCACGCTGGCCCGTCGACGATTCCGGCGGCGCCGGACCGCGGTCGGTGGTCGCCGACAACGACGACTGACGTCGCGGTGCACATCCGAAGGAGCGGGGACCGGATCCCCGGCGGAGGAAGATGACGATGGCCCTCGAATCCAACACGTGGTCCGGCCTGGAGAACCAGGCGAAGGCGGGGTATCTGAAGTTCGACCCGGCCGATGCCCTCGCCGCGGCCCAGGCCTGCGCGGAGCTGGTCGACGATCTGCTCGGGATGGCCGCCGCGGTGACCGACCTGCGCCTGAACAACTTCGCGCCGATCGGCACGCTGACCTCCGGCACGCAGCTGGCGATGGCGTTCACCAGCAAAGGTTCTCGCCTGCACACGATCCTGAGCGACCACGCGAAGATCGTCACCGACATGGGCGAGACCTACATCGCGGCGGGCAAGGCGTACACGAAGACCGACGGGGAGTCCGGGGACACCTTCAAGGCGCTCAGCGCGCTGAAGATGCCGACCGAGGCGACGCCCTACACGCCGGGCAAGAAGGCCCCCGGTGCACCCGACGCCGAATTCGACAAACCCAGCGGCGGTTTCACCTGGACGGACGGGGACGGCAACACCCACGTCGAGAAGGCGAACGCCGAGAGTTTCCCCTCCTCGTTGAAGGACTACCAGGGCGCGAAGGATTCCGGTGTCACGGCCGACATCGAGAACAAGGACAGTCTCAGCTTCGCCGAACTGTACGAGCTGGGACGCGATCTCGATCCGCAACCGGTGCTCGCCGCCGCGGGCACTTGGCACAGCCTGGCCAACGACCTGCTCGGCCGGTTGAACACTTTCGTGACCGTGATCTCCGCCGGTACGGAGGCGTGGGAGGGGCAGGGCGCCGCCGCGGCCGCGGACGCGGTCCGGTCCTACTCCGACGGCGTGCAGCCGCTGATCACGTCGATGATCGCGATGAGCCAGAACCTGGACTACACGGCGCAGTGGCTGCACCTCACCAAATTGAGCATGCCCGCGACACCGGACCCAGGGGACTGCTGCCCGGGGAGGGTGACCCGGCGGTACCGCAACGAGTGGCAGAAGCACTACGGCGAGGGCATGAAGAACACCGTGTCGGTGATGCCGGTGGTCAACGGGCCCATCGCCACACCGCAGCCCGGCGGGCAGGGGCAGAACCAACCGGGCGGCAACCAGAACCAGCCGGGTGAAAACCAGAACGCGCCCGGCGACAACCCCAACGAGCAAGCGCAGGATCGGACGACCGCGGGCCGTAGGCAGCGCACCGGCTACGAAGACCAAGGCACCGGCAACCAGAACCCCGGCCAGGACTATCAGGCGGGTTACCGAGACGGTTACCGCGAGGGGCTGGAAGCCGGACAGGGTGGCTCCGACAGCGCCGGTCCCGGTTCCGGGGCCGGTCTCCCCGGCGCCGACACGCGGACCGCGGGCGCTTCGCCGGGAAGCGGCGGCTCCCTGCCCGCGGGCTACGAAGCCGCTGGGCTCGGCTCGCAGTCCGAAGACGGATCGACGGCCGGCGGGGCCGGTTCGGGTCCCGCGGGCCGGTTCGGCGGCGCCGCCGAATCCCAGGGCAGCACGGCGCCCGCCCGCGGGTCCGGTGGGTCGGGAAGCTCGGCCTTGCCGCGCGGCAGTGTGTCATCCGGTGGACAACCCGAATCCGCCGGGAGCAGCGGTATGCCGGAGGTGCCCTCGCTGGGCTCGGTCCCCCTGCCGCGCATGTCCTCCGGGACGGACGGCTCGTCCGGCGGGTCACCGGCGAGACCACGTGGCACGGCTTCCGGCGCCGACCCGGCGTCGCTCGAAGACGCGCTGGCACGGGCGACGGGCGCGGACCCCGCGCAGGTGCGGTCGGTGCTCGACAACCTCCCTGGGCTGCTGAACGAGGACACTCTGTCGCAACTCACCGGGCTGCCGCCGGAGCAGGTGCGCTCGATCCTGGACAGCGTCCCGGATGTCGTCGACGAGAACGCGCTGTCGGAACTCAGCGGAGTGGACCCGGCAGGTGTGCGGTCGGTCCTGGCGAACCTCCCCCTGGCATTGGACGAGCAGGCGCTCGCGGCGGCGACCCGAACGGACGGCCCGTCCACCGCCGGCGCCGGTCTCGCCGCGCAGGACACCGCGTCAGGGGTGGCGCAAGGCGCCGGTTCGCTCGCCTCCGCGGGCCGGGAATTCCTCGGGCAACTGGGGAAGGCGCTGACCGAGGGGGTGGACACACTGACCCGATTCGGGAGCACGCTGCCGGGCGCGGAGAAATTGCAGGAACTGTTGCGGCAGTTCGATCCCGACGCGCTCGCAGCCGGGCACACGCCCGTCGACCCTGCGGGAGCGGGTGGGGCCGGCTCGGCCCCCGGCGGTCGAGGAACCGGAGTGGAAGCCGGACTATCGGAGTATCCGACGCAGCAATCCCGTGCCGCACAGTTGTTTCCGCGTGCGTCGCTGCCGGGTGCCGAAGCCCCGGTCTATCCCGCCGTCGCGGCGGGTGCGCGGCCGGACGGTGTGCCCGCGGGCGCGCCCATGATGGGAGCGCCAGGCGCCGCGGGCGGTGGCGCCGGGCAGGGCAACACCGCACACAAGCCCGCCAGGTTCCTGCAGTCCAAAGTCCATCTCGATGATGCCATCGGCGCCGCGCCCGACCGCGTGAAGCCGGTGGTCGACTCGTGAACCGGTTGTGGGAATTCACCGATCTGGAGTTCAACCTGCTCTGCGAGGAGGTCAGGCAGGGCGAGTTGCCCGCGCCGTTCGTCTTCACCAGCCGCACGCGGCTGGCGGCGGACTACGAGCAGGAGAAGGCCGAGGTCAGGCAGCGGCTGCTGCGGTGGCTCGACCACGATCTGGACGCCTTGGCGGGCGCGATCGCCAAACCCGACGTCTTCCTCGTCGCGCATGCCTGGAACGACCAGGACTTCGGCAACCCCGAAACGCGCACCAGGGTGCACGCGGTCCGGCACCGGGCGCGCGGGTACGTGATCACCCAGCGGCCGGGTGAAACACTGGCGCACAGCGGCGGATTCGATGCTTTCGAATGCGATCCGCACGCCTTGGCCGACACGGTGGTCGGGCTCCTTCCCCGCTGCGGGGCCGGCGGGCTGGACGCCATCCGTCTCGCGCTCCCGGCCGCCCGGCCCGAGCCAGAGCCCGACCGCTCGGCCACCACGATCTCGGACAACGACGACGATGCCGACGACGACGTGTTCCGCAGCGCGGCGTTCTTCGACACCCCCGCCGTCAGCACCGGAATCGTCAAGGTGCTGCAGGGCCGCTCGAAGTACGGCCCGCGGGGACGGATCGAAGCGGGCCTGCTGTGGCGGGACCTACCTGACGACGGACGTTACGTAATGCCCCTGGATCACCCTGCGCCGATCGCCACCGCGATGGGCAGCGACCGGCTGGCCCTGTGGGTGCGCGACCGGATCGAGGAGATCCTCGCGCGGATGGATTCGCACATGGAAACGGAGGAGTGAGCACAACGGCGACCGAACGAACCGGTAACGGTTGCGTGAATCGCGGCTCGCGTGCCCGCCGCGCCGGGAAAGGCGAGAACCATGAAACTGACAGTCATCGGCGGCACCGGACGGATCGGCTCGCAGGTGGTCGGGAAGCTGTCCGCGGCCGGGCACGAGGCCGTTGCGGCGGCGCCGTCCACCGGCGTCGACCTGATCACCGGCGAGGGCCTCGACCGGGCGCTGGAGGGAGCCGACGTCGTCATCGACCTGGCGAACTCGCCGACCTTCGACGAGGCGTCGGTGGATTTCTTCCGCATCTCCATGCGCAACCTGCTCGATGCCGGTGAGAAGGCCGGTGTCGGACATCAGGTCGTGCTGTCGATCGTGGGCGTGGACCGGGTGCCCGAACTGGACTACTACCGGGCCAAGACCTTGCAGGAGGACCTGCTGCGGCTGGGCCCGACGCCGTACTCCATCGTGCGCGCCACCCAGTTCTTCGAGTTCATGGACGCGGTGCTGTCCTGGACCTCCGACGACGACACCGTGCGCCTGCCCGCCACCCCGATCCAGCCGATGGCCGCCGCGGACGTGGTCGACGCGGTCGTCGAGGTCGCCACCGGCGCGCCGCTGGGCGGAGTCCGGAATGTCGCCGGTCCCGAGGTCTTCCGACTCGACGATCTCGGCAGGCTCACCCTGGCCGCTCGCCACGACAGCAGGACCGTCGTCACCGACGACACCGCGGGCATGTTCGCCGCCGTCTCCGGCGATGTCCTCACGGCGGGCCCGGACGCGCGCGTGGCCCCCACGCACTACCGGGAGTGGCTGGAGAAGCTGAACTCGGCGTAGTTCTCAGGCGAACGGCCATCGGGTCAGCCGGTCATCGGCGCGCGCCTCGTATGGCCGTGCGCCGAGCGCCCGCGCGCGGTCGCGTGCCGCGACGACTTCCTCCCGCGCGCCGGGAAGACCGAGGATTCCGCGTGCGGTCCCGCGATAGAGCCCGGACGGACCGAGACACACCAGTCCCGGCCACTGCACCAGCAATGTCTCGCCCCACCCCTCGGTCAGCGGTTCGAGTCCGGCGGTGAGCTCGACCACCCGGTCGCGCTGCCCTGGCGCGCGCTGCCCCACCGCGAGCAGCGCCTCGATCAGCAGCGGCACCCGAACGACGACGCGCGGGCCGTGCCACCTCCCCGGCAGGGCGACGATCGATTCGATCGACGCCATCGCGCGCTCGTGGTCGCCCAGTTCCGCCGCGGCCATGGCGACCACGAGCGCGAAGTCCTCGTCGAAATCCTCCGCCATGCGGTCGGCCTCGGCCAGTGCTTCGCCGAGTCGTCCGCGGTGCCACAACTCGATCGAACTGCTCGTCAGCACCGAGACCTCGGCGAGCAGCCGGGCCCGATCGTCGACCGTTCCCAGGTCGGCGGCGAAGCGCGTCATCAGCTCCTGGGACCGCGCGTAGTCGCCGCGCAGCACCGCGAGCATCACCTGCCACCACAACTGGGTGGCCGCGAGGTCGGTGCCGCCGTCGGCGGCCAGGCGCTCGAACTCGGCCGACAACCGGCGGACCAGCCGCATGTCGCCCGCCTCCAACGCGCAGACCCGCCGCAGATGAACCGCCGTCGCCCGGACCGCACGGTCGTGACCGGCGAGTTCCTCGAGTTCCTCGGCGATCTTGCGCCGGTCGGCCACGGTGACCGGATCCCAGGTGCACACGAACTCGGCCAGCAGCACCTGCGGCCACGACCGGCTGCCCGGCGCGCTGCGCGCCCGCGCCTCGGCCAGGGCGTCGAGATCGCCCGAGATACCGTGAATCGCGCGATCGGCGGCCTCGATCGCCTCCACCTCCGCGACCAGGTCGGCGTCGAGGTCGAGGCGATGAGCCAGCGCCCGCGCCCGCAGCCCCGACGAACCCGCCTGCACCACACCGTATCCGGAGAAGTACCCGGCCACCCCGCGCGGCGCGGCCAGCAGAGCGGTCCGCGCCAGCCCAGGCCAGTCGCGGCGCTCACCACATCGCCGCCCGGCCCGGTCGAAGCACGCGGCGGCCTCGTCGTAGTGGCCGAGGCGGTTGTGCGCTTGCCCCGCCAGCCGATCCAACTCGATCGCCAACTCCGCGTCGCCGGGATCGGCGTGGCGCATGCCACGGGCGGCCAGCTCGGCGCACTCGCCGGCCGCGTCGCGCGACAACGCGTCCCGCGCGGCGGCGGCGCAAGCGTGGGCGGCCGCGGGGTCGAGCGCATCGAGCGCCGCGGCGCTGCGATGCAACGCCTGCGCGGTGAGCGCGCCGGGCCGCAGGTCGGCGAGCGCCTCCGCGATGCGCTTGTGCAGCAGCGCCTTTCGGATCCGGCCGAGAGTGGCCAGCACGGCGGCGCGCACCAGTTCGTGCCCGAAGACGACGGCGTCGTCGCGCACCGTGACGACGCGCGCGGCGACGAGTTCACCGATCCGGTCGTCGAAGCGCGGCGCGCCGTCGGCGGCGGCGGCCAGTCCGATCGGGACTCGCGGTCCGATGACGGCCAGCACCTCGGCGAGCGCGCGCGCCGACGGTGAGACCGTGCCGAGTTTCGCCGCCGTGATCTCGGTGGCGGCGCCCCCGGCGTCCAGCGAGCGTCCCGCCCGGACCAGATCGCACAGTTGCGCCGCCACGAAGGGGCTGCCGCCGCTCAACTCGACGATCTGGGCGCGCACCGCCGGACGGGCCGCACCTGCCTCGGCGCGCACCAGTTCCTCCATCGCCGCGTCGGGCAGCGGCGAAAGATCGACCGCGACATGAGCGCCCGCGCGGCGCAGCAAGCGCACGGCGGCGTCCACCTCGGCCGGAAGCGGCTCGGGCCGGACGGTGAGCAACAGCAGGACGGGATGGGCGCGCAGTACCCGCATCGCCGCCGCGATCGTCCGCACCGAGTCCGGGTCGGCCCATTGCACGTCGTCTATGACCGCGACCACATGGCCGGTCTCCCGCGCCACGTCCGCGAACAGGGCCGCGAGCGCACGCGGTCCCGCGATGTCCGGGACCGCGCGGCCTGCCAGCGCCGCCTGATCCAGCCATGGCGTCAGCGTCGCCTGCGCCGAAGGGCCGACGCCGCTGCTGCCCGCGGTGAAGAAGGCCGGGTCGCCGTGGCGTCGCACGGCGTCTTCGACGACGGCCGTTTTGCCGATGCCGGGCGCGCCGCGCACCGTCACGACGGTAAGCCCGCGCCGCGACCGTTCCCTGGCGCGGTCGATGACCTCGGCGACGTCCTCCCGGCCGACCAGGGCGGATCGTCCCGCCACCGGAGTCGCCGACGGCGTGGCCGGATTACGGATCTCGTTCTCCACCCGCGCGGTGTCGGGCGCGGGATCGAGCCCGAGATCCTCCCGCAACGTGCGCCGCAACCGCACGAGGACATCCAGCGCTTCGGAGACCCGTCCGCAGTCGCGCAACGCCAACGCCAACAGGCGAGCCGTGCCCTCCCGATGCGGATGCCGCGCGCATTCCTCGGTGAGCAGCGTGACCGCGTGCCGCGCCCGCCCCAGCACCAGCAAGCCCTCGGCGCACATCTGCACGAGTTCACCGCGCAATTCGTCCAGACGCGCCCGTTCCGGAGCGAGTTCGGCGATGTCGCCGACATCGGACAGCGCGTCGCCGCGCCACAGCCGCAACGCGCGTTCCAGGAGGCCGACGGCGCCGGCCACGTCACCGTCGGCGTGCGCGGCTCTGGCGTCCCTGGACAGCACGTCGAGCAGGTCGAGATCGGTGCCCGATCCGCCGCAGCGCAGCACGTAACCATTCGAACTCGTCTCGATCCGGACTTCGGGCACCGGCTTCAGCGCCCGCCGCAACCGCGACACGTAGCCCTGCAGGGTGACCAGGGCGCTCGCGGGCGGATTGCCCCGCCACAGAAGTTCGCACAGATAATCCGCGCTGCGGGTGGTGCGTTCGGCGGCGAGGACGATCAGCAGGTCGGCGTGCTTGCGCGCCGGGATGGTGATGCGGGCTCCGTCCGGGCCGCGCACCTCCAAGGGGCCGAGCACCGCGATGGCGGGTGCGTCGGCGCCGGACCGGCCGCGCACCAGCGTCACACCAGCGCCCTCGCCGACCCTTGGCTCATGACACACACGCAAGCACTCCTGCCAACCGCGACCACCGGCGACGAGCGGACCGTCGCGGGCCGCCCCTCTCGCGAGACTGTACTGCGGATGTGCGGCGCCGCGCTGACCATCGGCGGTGCCCTGTGCATCGCGGGCGGCACCCTGCATCCCATCGTCGCGGGCAAGGGCCATTCGGTCGAGGCGCTCACCAGTCCCGGCACGCCGATCGCACAGACCCTGCTCGGAATCGGCACCGTCCTGCTCGTACTCGGCCTGCCCGGCATGTACGCCTGGCTGCGACCGCGTATCGGCCCGGCCGGATTCGCCGGCACGGTCGCCTACCTGCTCGGCAATATCGTCACCGCGACCGGTCATCTCACCGTCGAACTGTTCGTCGCCTACCCGTTCGCGTCCGATCCGCGAACCGCGCACCTCATCGCCGGCAACGACAACATGATCGACACGACCGCGTTCGCCCTGTTCAATTCGATCGGCGGCGTGGTCATGCTCGCCGGTATGGGCCTGCTCGGCGCGAGTCTGCTGCGCCACAACGCGATTCCCCGCTGGATCGCCGTGCTCACGCTGCTCGGCATGGTCGGCTTCTTCCTGCCGATTCCCGCCACCCAAGGGCTGTCCGGATTCATCTACGAGGCGCCACGCGGCATCGCCGTCGCTGCCATCGGTGTGCTGATGCTGCGCCGCCCGACGGGATTGCGCCGCTGGGCGGCCCGCGGTGTGGCGGCGGAGCACGAGCGCACCCAGTGATCGGGACCGGATCGAGCCGGGATGTCCGCACCGCGGCGGCGGCGCCGAGGTGCGGACGTCCCCGCTCATTCGGCGGCCGCGCCCACCGTGGACAACTCCCAGAAGTCGGCGTAACGGCCGCCGAGGCGCAACAACTCGTCGTGGCTGCCCTCTTCCACGATCCGGCCGTCGTCCAGGAAGACGATGTGGTCGGCCCGTCGGACGGTTCGCAACCGGTGCGCGACCAGCACCACCGTGCGGCCGGCCAGCAGCCGTTCGATGCCGTCGTGGACGGCGGCCTCGTTCACCGGGTCCAGCGCGGAGGTCACCTCGTCAAGCAACACGATCGGCGCGTTCTTCAGCAACGCCCGCGCGATCGAGACGCGTTGGCGCTCACCGCCGGACAGCAGCGCACCGCCCTCGCCGACGTTCGTCGCCCACCCGCCGGGCAGCCGCTCGATCACTTCGTCCAGCCCGGCCGCGGTCGCCGCCGCCCGCACTTCGGCTTCGGCGGCGCCGGGACGGCCCAGACGCACGTTCTCCTCGATCGTGCCGTCGAACAGGTAGACGTTCTGGAACACCACGGCGATCCGTTCCATCAGCGCTTCGGTGCTGATCGCCCGCACGTCCACACCGCCGACGCGCACCGCGCCGCCGTCCACGTCGTAGAACCGCGCGAGCAGTTGCAGCAGTGTGCTCTTGCCCGCGCCGGACGGGCCGACGACGGCCACCCGCCGCCCCTCCGGCACCGACAGCGACACGCCGTCGAGCACGGTACGGTCGCCGTGCCGGAACACGACGGACTCGAACGCCAGATCGTGGCCGACCGGCCGGATCGGTTCGCGCGGTTCGGGCAGCGGCTCGGCGCGCAACACGGTGTCGAGGCCGCCCAGCACCGTCCGGGCGCTGCGCAGCTTGCCACCGATCTCCGACAGCGACAGCAGCGGATCCGCGCAGCGGGCGACCAGCACCAGCATCGCCAGCATCTCCGCCGCGCCCGCGTTCCCGCCGAGCGCGACGTAGGCGCCGAGGGCCAGCAGCACGGTGAACATCGCCTGCACGGTGAGCGTCAGGCCCACCATGCCGGGCAGCGCGGCCAGCACGGCGCGGCGGGAGGCGCGCTCGAGTCCCGACAGCGCGTCGTCGAGCAACCGGAATCGTTCGGCCGTGCGACCACCGGCGCGCAGCACCGGCTGCGCCTGGAGATATTCGACGACCCTCGCGGTGGCCTCCTCCGCGCGTTCGACGCGGTCGGCGTCGGCGGCGGCCATCGCACGTCCGGTCCAGATCTGGATGGCCGCCACCACCGGGACGGCGGCCAGCGCGGCCAGCCCCATGTGCCAGTCGAAGGCGAGCAGCACGGCGACGATCGTCAGCGGCGTCACGCAGGCGGAGATCATCGGCGCCAGCAGATGCGCGATCACGCTCATCGCCTGCAGCACACCCTCGCTGGCGAGGACCGACACCTCTCCGACGCGTCCGGCGGTGAACCAACCGAGCGGCAGCCGGGCCAGATGATCGCCGAAACGGTGATAGACCCCGCGCAACAACGTGGTTCCCACCAGGAAACCGGACAGATCACTGCGATAGCGCAGCACCGCATAGCAGGCGATCGCCGCCCCGAAGGCGATCAGCCACGGCCGGGCGTCGGCGGGCGTGCTCCCGAGCAGGGCACGCAGTACCGGCACCAGCAGGGCATAGGACAACCCTTCGGCCACCGAGGTCGCTGTCATCAGGACCACGGTCCGGCGTACGGCCGGGGCGTACTCGTGTCCGAGCACGCGCAGCAACATTCGGATCATCGGGGTTCCTTCCCTCGCGGTGCCTGGTCGGCGAACGATCGCGCGGACAGGCTCTGCCCGCTCCACGACCCGAATTCGCGCCGCAGCATGTTGCCGATGGATTCGGCCTTCTCGGTGAGCGCGGGCCGGTGGGATCGCCAGAATTCGGCGAACCGGCCGTCAGCGGCCAGTAGTTCGCCCGGCTTGCCGCGCTCGACGATCGACCCGTTCTCCAGCACGACGACGGTGTCCGCGTCGGCGATGGTTTCCAGCCGGTGGGCGATGACCAGGATGGTCCGCTCGCCGTCCAGCGTCGCCAGGGCTCGGCGCACCGCCCGCTCGGTGTGCGGGTCGGCGAAGGCGGTGGCCTCGTCGAGCACCAGCACGGGGGTATCGGCCAGCAGCGCGCGTGCGATCGAAAGCCGTTGCGCTTCACCGCCGGACAGCTCGGCTTCCGCACCGAGCACGGTGTCGTAGCCGCGCGGCAGTTCGAGGATCCGATCGTGGATGTTCGCCAGCCGGGCGGCGCGCACCACGTCGTCGAAGCCGGCATGCGGCACCGCCAGCGCGATGTTGTCCGCGACCGACGCGCGCAGCAACCGCACGTCCTGGAAGACGAAGGACACCATCCGGTAGAGCGCCCGGCTGCCGAGCTCGCGCAGATCGACGCCGCCGAGCAGGATCGCACCGTGGGTGGGGTCGAAGAACCGGGGAAGCAGCTGGACAAGCGTGGACTTCCCGCTTCCCGACGGCCCGACGATCGCGGTGACCGTCCCCGGCTCGAGCACCAGGTCGATGCCGCGCAGCACTTCGTGCTCGGTGTCGTAACCGAACCGCACGTCCCGCAGTTCCACCCGGTGTCCCCGCGGCGCGACCGGGCGCGCAGGCTCCGGCAGCTCCGGCGCCGCGAGCACTTCCCGGATCCGGCCGACCGCGCGCCGGGCCGCCTGCAGATCGTCGAAGCCGTGGCCAAGCGCCGCCACCGGAGCGGTCAAACCCAGCCCGAGCAGCAGGAAGGGCAGCAGGTCGGGTGGGGCCATGGCGCCGCCCGTGATCAGGACCGCGCCACCGGTCAGCACGACCAGCAGCACGAACGGCGGCGACAGCACCACCTGCATCGCCGCGCCCGGCCCGGCCAGACCGCGCACCATACGCAGGAAGGAGTTCGTGAAATCGTCTGTCGCCGCGCGGAATTCCCGGTGCGCGCGTTCACCCGAGCCGAATGCCTTGACCACCGGGATGCCCTGCACGAATTCGACGGTCGCGCTCGCGATCCGAGCCATCCCCGCATCGAACTCCTTCTGCTCACGCAAGCGGGCGGAGGTCATCATCAAGGGCACCAGCGCCACCGCAAGCGCCACCGGTATCAGCGTGACCACGGTGAGCCGCCAGTCCACGGTGAACAGATAGATCAGCGACACCAGCGGCACGACGAATGCCGCGACGAGCTCGCCGGGGGTGTGGGCGATGAGCGGGTGCACGGTGCCGACGTCTTTGCCCACGATCTTCGCCAGCTCACCGGTGCCACGCCCGGAGAACCAGCCGATCGGCACCCGCCCCAACCGCGCGGCCAGTTCCCGGCGGAACATCAGTTGCACCCGGCTGTCGAGCAGGTGCCCGATTCCGGACGACGCGGCCGTGAACAGCAGCCGGACGAACAACCCGGCCGCACCCGCGATGACGATCATCCGGACGTGCCCGTGATCGACCGGTCCGGGCGACAACAGCGTCCGGCCCAGTTCGACGACCGCGAGCAACGGCGCCAGACCGGCGACGGCGCCGATGATCTGCGTGACGACTACCGCGGCGAACCCGCCGAGGTACGGGCGCAGCGACACGGTCGCCCTTCCCGGCGCCGTGGTGCCGGTGTCCGACGGGGGTGGTGTGGACTGCTTCCTCGCCTCGGCGAGGTCGATGGTGGTCATGGTTCTCCCCTTTCGGCCGATCGCGCTGCGCCTAGGCGGTTTTCGAGCCGGTAGCCGGTTCCAGCGCGCGGCGGAGCACGGCGGCGATTTCGGCGCTCTGGCGCTGCGACACTCCGGCGGACCGGATCGCTTGCGATCCGTGGAACGTGCCGGGCCACTGGTGCAGCTCGACCGGCACGCCCGCGCGCAGCAGGCGCAGCGCGTACTCGATGTCCTCGTCGCGGTTCGGGCAGTACTCCGCGGTGGCGATGTAGGCGGGTGGCAGGCCGGACAAATCCTCGGCGCGCGCCGGTGCGGCGTACGGTGTCGCGGGCGTGGCGGCAAGGTAGTGCTGCCACATCTGGGCAACTTTCGCCCGGGTCACGAAGGGGGTGTCGGTGAAAGCGCGCGCCGACCACGTCAGCTGACGGTCGTCGAGGACGGGCTGGTTGAGCAGTTGGAAGCGGATCGGCGGCCCTTGCTCGTCTCGGGCACGCAACGCGACCGCGGTCGCTAGCCCAGCGCCCGCGCTGTGCCCGCCGATCGCGATCCGCGCCGGGTCGACGCCGAGCTCGGTCGCGTGCTCGGCGGTCCAGGTCAGCACCGCGTAGATGTCGTCGTGCGCGGCGGGGAACGGATGCTCGGGAGCCAGGCGGTAGCCGACCGAGATCACCGTCACGCCGGAGTCGTTCGCCAGCAGCGTGGCCCACGGATGTTCGGTGTCCAGGTCGCCCATGACGAATCCACCGCCGTGCAGCCAGATGAGGGCGCCGCCCTCGGTCCGGCGCGGCCGGTATATCCGTATCGGCACCTCGACATCGCCCGGTACCGTGCGATTTTCGATCGACATGCCCGCGATGTCGGGCACCGGAATGGCGGCGGCCAGCTCGGCGAGATGCTTCCGGGCGATGCCGGGGTCGCTCAGGTCGGCCGGGGGGAAGAAGGAGACAGCGGCCTCGAGTTCGGGATCCAGAATCATGCGTCGATGGTCGCGCCGTCCCGGCGCGCTCGGCTTCCGGCGACAGGAGTCACCGTCTACGTGAATGCGCGTACGAGAGCGTCGATCGGCTGCGCCGGCCGTCGTAGCCGAGCACGGAGATCTACGGCGTTGTGCGGCACACTGATTCGCCGGATGCCGACGATCCGGCGGCTACGAGGAGAACTCCACCAGCCCGGTCTGGTAGGCGATCACGACCAGCTGGGCTCGGTCGCGCGCGCCCAGTTTCACCATCGCTCGGCTCACATGGGTGCGCGCGGTGGCGGGACTGAGGAACAACGCGGCGCCGATCTCGTCGTTGCTCATGCCCTCCCCCACCAGCGCCAGTACTTCGCGCTCACGGTCGGTCAGCACGGCGAGCCGGTCCTCGGCGGACTTGGCGGCCCGCCGCCGCGCGGTGAACTGACCGATGAGCCGCCGGGTGATCCGCGGCGCGAGCAGCGCGTCACCGGCGGCGATCACCCGGATGGCGTGCAAGAGTTCGGCCGGTCCCGCGTCCTTGAGCAGAAACCCGCTCGCACCGGCCTGCAACGCGTCGAAGACGTTCTCGTCGGTGTCGTAGGTGGTGAGGATGAGCACCTTCACCCGCTCCATCCCGTTGCCCTCGGCGATCTGCGCGGTGGCGCGGATGCCGTCCAGTCGGGGCATGCGGATGTCCATCAGGACGACGTCGGGGCGGGTGGCGCGGGCGAGTTCGACGGCTTCCGCGCCGGTGGTGGCCTCACCGACCACCGTGATGTCGTCCTCCAGGTCGAGCAGCACCTTGAAGCCGGAACGGACCAGGCGTTCGTCGTCGGCGAGCAGGACTTTGATCGGTGGTGCCGAGTTCACAAGCGCGTCCCGACCGGTGTCAGGGGCAGGCGCGCGGTGACCTCGAACCCGCCTTCCGGGCGCGGCGTCGCGTCGAGTTCACCGCCGAGCAACCGGCAGCGTTCGCGCATCCCGGCGATGCCGCGTCCGGTCGTGGCGGAGCTGTCGATCCGAACGGGTGCGGCATCGCGGCGACCCTCGTCGACCACCCGTATCCGCACGGCGTCGATGCCGGGTTCGAGCGCCACCCTCACCTTGGTCGGGCCGACGTGCCGGATCACGTTGGTGATCGACTCCTGCACGATGCGATACGCGGCGCTGCCCACCGCGCTCGGCAGCGGCGTCACCGCGGCCGTCTGCTCGAAAGCGATGTCGAGCCCGGCGTCGCGGGCCTTACCGACGAGCTCGTCGATCTGGCCGAGCCCCGGATAGGGCTCGCGCTCGTCGCCGTCGCGGAGTACGCCGAGGATCGCGCGCATCTCCCGCAGCGCCCGCGAACTGGTCTGCTCGATGGTGCGCAGGGCTTCCCTGGCCTGTTCCGGTCGCTTGTCGAGCACGTGCGCGGTGACGCCGGATTGCACGTTGATGATGGCGATCGCGTGGGCGACCGTGTCGTGCACTTCGCGGGCGATCCGCAGCCGTTCGGCGTCGACCCGCGCCCTTGCCTCCTCGTCGCGGGAGCGTTCGGCGAGTTCGGCGCGTTCCTGCGCGTCGGCGGCGATGACCCGGCGGGATCGGACGGATTCACCGAGGATCGTGCTGATCACCGACGCGCCGATCCGGAAGAACACCCACCCGATGGCCACCAGCGGCTGCACATCGGCGGCGGCGATCAACCAGCCGACGGACAACGCCGTGATGCCCGCGCCTGCGATCAGCAGCGACCGCTTCCCGTCCCCGTAGGCGGCCAGGGTGTACAGGGCGACGAAGAGGCCGAGATACGAAAGCCGGTCGGGGAAGCCGAGACCGAAATAGACCAGGCTGGCCGCCGCCGTGACCGCGAACACCGCGACCGGCTGCCGACGGCGGGCCGCGACGGCCAGGCCGCTGGCGATCAGCAGCACATAGCCGAAACCCGACACCGGCGTGTAGGCCGGTTCCAACGGCACCGGTATCGCGGCACTCTGCACCTGGATCACGGTGACGAACAGCGCCAGCAGAACATCCGGGAACCAGGCGGGCCGACTCGACACCCAGGCGGACAGCCGTCGTGCCGCCGCCTGCTGAACCATGCCGTGAGCGTACGGCATCCGCGAGCGCTCGCGCTCCTGACCGGATGCGCGATCGACTACGACGACCGACGCAGCCGATCACGATCTCCTACGCGGATGCGCGTAGGCAGCGGCGCGCCGCAGCCGACTCAGCCTCGCGCATCGGCCGCCGCTCGCTGTCGAATGCCTGCCCATTCGCAGAAGTGGTTGAGGTGTCGACAAGCGCGACCGCCGACTACATCGCCTGGCTGCGCGCGGGCAATGAGCGCTGAGCGGGTTTCGTGGCCCCGCACGCGCCGCTGGGCCGGAAGGGTTCGACGAGTTGGGCGAGGTAGCCGCTCGGATAGTGCGGTTTGGCGGCCATGCCGAGATCGTCGCTGGTGAAGCGGCGGTCCGGGTCGTAGGAGTACGTGCGCAACAGGTGATCCCAGATCAAAGTGAACAGTCCGAAGTTGACGTCGCCGATGCCCGCCCATTTCAAGTGGTGGAACCGGTGTGCCTGGTTGAGCGCGAGCACGGTACGCAGCGGGCCTACGCGGTAGTCGACGTTCGAGTGTTGCAGCAGCAGTTGCACCGCCACAGTGAAGGCGAGGGCGGCGGCCACCGTGGTAGGCAGTCCGAGCAGCACGAGCGGGGTGACACCGGCGACCGTCTCCAAGGTCTGGTGCAGCGGGTGTTTCATGAGGCCGTTGAAGCCGTAGGCGCGTTCGACGCTGTGGTGCACGGCGTGCAACCGCCACAGCGCGGGGATCTTGTGGCTGGCCAAGTGGGTCAGCGTGATGCCGAGGTCGGCGACCAGGACGGCGGCCAGCACTTGGATCGCGAAGGGCCACCGGTGGGGCCAGACATCGGCGGCGGGAATCAGCGCGGCCATCAGCGGCAGCGCCGCCACGCCGCCGAGCGTGAGCAGTTCGTTGACCACGGCGTGCGCGGTGTCGCGGGGGCCGTCGTCGTGGGCGCGGTTCCAGTCGTCGTGGTAGGGCAGGATCCGTTCGGCGGCGAACGATACGGCGATCGCGAGCACCAGCAGCGGCAGCAGCCACACTTTGCCGGCACCGGAGGCGATGACGGCGAGGGCGGCGCCGTTGACGGCCAAGAGCATGAACGGCACGTAGCCGTAGCGAACCAGGGTATGCATGCCGTTCAGCGTGGGTTCCGCGAGCCCGTGACGCTTGAACAGATCCGCTACGACCGCACCAGCGTGACGGCACCGGCGAGTTCGGAGGGCGTGAGGCCGAACATCTCGCGGCAGACTCGGGTGAGATGTGCGCTGTCGGCGAAGCCGGCGGCATGCGCCGCGTCGGTCAGCGTGCCGCCGCGCCGGGCGTGGTCCATCGCCTGTCGCAGGCGCGCCCACCGCAGGTACGGCGGGAACGCCAACCCGAGTTCGGCGCGGAACAGATGACCGAGACGGCTCGCCGACAATCCGACCGCGGCGGCGAGCTGGGCCAAACGCAGTGGGCCGCTCAGCAGGTCCGGCAGCAGTTCGAGCGCGTCGCGCAGCGCCGGGTGCCGGGCCGCGCCGGTAGGAGCGGCAGCACCGATCAAGGCCGTCAGCGCACCGTGCGCCAGTTGCTCCTGGTCCCGCTCACCGCCGTCGAGATCCAGTAACGGAAGCGCGGCTCGTGACCACGCGGCGACCGAGTCGACGGCGCTTCCGGTGTGCTGAACACACGCGGTCAGCGCGCGCCCCAGTGCCGATTGCGCATCGGCGAATATCAGCAATCCGGTCGCCGTGCCGCTGGTTTCGTGCGGAATGCCGGGAGGAATCAGCGCCGCTCGCCCTGCCCAGCAGCCGCCGGTGTCGTCGCGCAGACCGACCGAACCGCTGGTACTGAAGATCAATTGCGCCGCGGCGTGATGATGGCGGTGCGCGCTCCCGATCCGGCCGGAATACAGCAGTCTGCCCGGATACAGCGTCGCGGTGCCCTGCCACATGGCGCCTCCCGGTCCCCGCCCGCTACGACTCGGCCGCGGCGGCCTCGATCGCCTGCTTCATCTCCGCGATGCCGTATTCGGTACGAATGCGGACTTCCGGCGCGGCCGACTCCGGCAATACGTCAGTGATCCAGATCAGCCTGCCGCGCTCCCCCTCGGCACGAACCTCGAACGAAGCGTGGTGGTATTCCAGCGCGGGCCGGGCGCCTTCGAGGACCGAGTACGCCAAGCGGCGAGCCTCGTCATCGATGGAAACGATCAGTTCGCGGATGACGTGCCCGTCCGGAAAGGTCAGCCGGCGCTCCGCGCCGTCCAGGCGGGTATCGACCACCCGCCCGGGGAGCAGGCGTCGATGCACGGCGCCGACATCACGCACGACATCCCAGATGTGGCTGGGCGAAGCGCCGATCACGATCTCATGGCGAATCGCCGTCATGGGGCCGACGTTATCACCGCCACAGATCGCCGCAAGGCAACTCCGGCAGCTCGACGTGGACGTCGTCGTCGATCGTGACGATCAGCTCCGGATGGCTGTGCGCCAAGTCGGCGGCCACGCTTCTGGCCTGTTCCGCGCATGCCCGGTAGTCCAGGACCAACGCGCCGGATTCGATATGAATGTGTCGGATGCGCTGCGGATTCGTCATGTCGGCCGCTGTTCGTTCGGCACGCTCCGCGCCACCCCCGGACATCGATCGCCAGGCGGTCGAGCCATGCGGCGAACCGGGCGTCCTATGGCTCACGTTGCGGAACTCCTCATAACTTAGGATGGGTGGCGCCGTTCGATTTCCCTCCGACCGGCCACCGACCGGCCCATACCGGGAGGTCTCACCCATCTCGTCAATCTACTCCAAAGAATGTCGAGTAACTTACCAGCTATCGCCGATGCACTCCAGAGGGAGCGCATCGGCGTCAGGCGACTCAGCGCGGCGGCTGACTCATGTCTCGATTCATGGTCGGGATCTCGATGCTGATCGGCATCCGCAATTCCGCCAGATACAGCAGCGCCGCCCTGCGGAGGAATTCGTCGAACAGCCAGTAGGCGTCGGGCGCGAGCGGCACCACGGGCAGCAGCCCTTCCCGCACGGCGATGAACGGCCCCCAGCTCAACCGCAGCAGCGGGTCCCAGACCGGCTCCCTGGCGATGGCCAGCCCGTCGGCGATGCGGTCGCCGAGCAGGAAGCGGGTGAAGGAGCCGAGCACCGGTTTGGTGAGGACGGTGAAGTCGAGGTTGGCCCCGAGACGCAGCAGGCGGTCGGCCAGTTTGGCGCCCTCCGGCGTCGGCGCCAGGATCGGATCGAGCACCTGCGCGGCCTGCGAGTTCGCCTCTGCCCAGGAGTTGGGAATGTACTCGTCGCGAATCCCGAGCATGTGCGCGCCCACCTGCCAGGAATGCAGGAACGCCTCCGACTCGGCGGGGGGAATCGGCACCTGCCACGCGGTCAGATGCTTCATGACGGTGGTCGGCAAGCTGTGCCAGGTGACCATCATGTCGTTCTGACTGATCGGAATGTCCTCCTCGGCGGAGGACACCCAGTGCGGGGACTGCGGCAGCAGGTGACGAACGGCGGCATGAACCAGCCGGGTCTTCACGCAGGTCACGACCATCTCGCCGTCGGGGCCGTAAGCATTCGCGGTGCCGATGTCGTAACCGAGTTTGGCGGTCTTCAAGATGCGGTCCTTCAGGTCGTGACCGCCTTTGGAGTAGTAGACCGCGCGCGCCTCCTTGGGAATGACCGTGCTCATCATGCCGCTGGCCAGCCCGTAGAGCACGCCGAGATACAGTCCGCGCTTCTTGTTGAAATCGACGGCGGTGGCGAGCTTGCCGCGATCCGCCCATGGCGGAAGCTGACGTGCGTACTCCATGAAGTCGCGCAGATCCGCCGGCAATCCGTCCGGCAGGGGCTGGCCGTTCGCGGTCCAGGTGCGCAACAACTCGTTGACCCTCGGCACCTCCCCTCGATCGATCACGGAGGCGACCAACTGATCCGCCTCCGGGTCCCAGACGGTGAGCGGATCGGCTCCTTCGCCGTAGCCCGCCACCGAACCCTGCGGCGACCACGTCCACGGCTCCGCGCGTGCCGGGGTCACCATGGCCAGGGCACCGAACGCGCCGAGCACCCCGCCGGCTTTCAACGCGTCGCGCCTGCTGAATCCATCCATGTCTGCGCCACTCCTCATTGAGCCGAGCGCCGCCGTGATGATGCGACGAAGGAACGGCGACACTCGTTCATCGCCGTCGCAGCGATAAGAACAGTCATTAACTTAGCAAGCGCGGGCGTCGGTTGTCCCGACTTTTCCGCAACTTCCCGGTACCGATCGCGCCACGGCCGACATCTGCCCTGCTCGCACAGTTCTTGCTACATGATCAGCATCTTCGCTGTAGTCGGACATAGGTCCAGCAAGCCGGGCTCCGGGCTGGAGCCCGACCAGGCGACAGGAACGCTGCACCCACTTTCCGGTCTTTCGGAACTAATCTCTAGTCACTTATCAGCGGCAGTGCCGTCTTCCCGCCGCGATCGGGGCCCCGGCACAACGAAACGGGCCGGGCGGTTGTACCGCCCGGCCCGTGTTCGGTCGCGGTCAGCGACCGCTGTGGCTGTGCTGTCCGCCACGCACCTTCGCTTCATTGGGCTGCGCTTCGGCGCCCTTACGTCCGGCCTCGCTCGGATCCGCGGAGTTGCGGTCGCCGAAGCTGCCGGTGCTGGCCCGGCCGCCGCGACGCGCCTGCTCCTCGGTGTCGGAACGGTTGCCGAACTGGCCCGGGTTGTTCTGGTCTGCCATCACTTGCTCCTTTCGGTAGCGGATGAAACCGACTGTGGCTCTTCGCGCCACGTCTTGGCGCTACCCGGCTCCCAGCCTTCGAATCGGCCTCGGCGCTTCTTCACACGATCGAAAAGAACTGTCCGGTCGACGCTTACGCGAACACCCGTCGCCGCTCCTGTTCCCGAGCAGCGCGCAACCACCCTGCGCCGCGATCACGAGCGGCGTGCGTCGAGCTTGTCGATGTCGCCGAGAACCTTCTCGTGCCAACTGATCTCGGCTTGGATCCGCATGGTGGCGTGTTCCACGATGAGGTCGTCGGCGATGTTCTGATCGGGCCAGCGGCGGTCGAGCTGATGCTCGATCCGGGAGCGTCGCGCCCGCAGCGCGGCGAGGCGGTCCTCGAGGTATCCGCGCAGCAGTTCGCGGTCGAGGTCGTCGCTGACCGCCAGCGCGAGATCAACGGGGTCGGGCCGGATGTCGACTTCGGTGAAGGCTTCGTCGCGCAGCGCGCGCAGCTCCCTGCGCCCTTCGGCGGTGATCTCGTAGACGGTGCGCGCGGGAAGCGCGCCGTCCTGCTCGGTGCGCAGCGGCCGGATCAATCCCTCGTCCGCCATCCGGTGCAGGGCGCCGTAGAGAGACCCGGGTTTGACCCGTGACCACAGGTCGGCACGGTCGAGGCGAGCATCGCGGCGCAGCTGATGGCCGTGCATCGGGCCGCGTTTGGCGAGAGCGGCGAGGACGAACAACCTGGTCTCGTTCACCGATCCAGTCTGACACGACTACTCGTATTTGAGTACCCTGCCGAGTATGGCTGTTCGACCGATCCTCATCGCGGGCGATCCGCGGCTGACCACGCCCGCGGTCCCCGTCACCGTTTTCGACGACGACCTCGCCGCCTTCGTCGACGACCTGTTCGACACCAACACCGCAGCCAACGGGGCGGGCTTGGCCGCGAACCAAGTAGGAGACCCACGAGCGGTGTTCGTCTACGACCTCGTCGACGCGGGCCGACGGCACCGCGGGCACGTGATCAATCCGGTCCTGCGGACATCCCCGATCCCGGAGACGATGCCGGACCCCGACGACGACTTGGAGGGATGCCTGTCGGTACCAGGTGAGTGGTACCCCACCGGGCGAGCGCACCGGGCCGAGGTCACCGGCGTCGACGTGACCGGTCGCCGCGTCACCGTCGAGGCCACCGGCTATCTCGCCCGCTGCCTTCAGCACGAAACCGATCATCTCGGCGGGCTGCTCTATCTCGAACGCCTCATCGGACGAAACAGGCGAGCCGCCCGCCGCATGATCAAGGACCGGCAATGGACCCGCCCGGGTCGCAGCTGGCTGCCCGGCACGGACACGCCGTGATCCGCCGTTCGCGCCTCGCACCGGCTCAGCGACCCACCCCGCGTATCCACCGCGACCATCCGGGTATCCGGCGCCAGGACTTGTCTCCACCACCGCATCGGCGGATGATCTGAGCAGAGTCACCCCTGCCTCGGATCGTCGTCGCCGGGTCGGGTTCGGATCGCCCAATCGCTCAGCCAAGGACATCACGATGATCACCAAAGCCACGCAAGCGATCGCCGCAACCGCTCTCACGCTGACCATCGGGGCCCTCTTCGCCCCGGCGGCCTCGGCCGCACCGGCGTCACCTGCACCGACGACGAACGCCCTCGGGTCGGTCGCGGTCTGCCTCAACGTTCCGCTGGGTCCGGTCAGTATCAGCTTCTGTGTCTGAGGTCGCCACACGCGGGACCGGCATCCGCGCGCCGGTCCCGAGAAAGCCGAACAGCCACGGTTCGACAACCGGCCGCTACGGTCCGGCGGCCTACCGTGTCCGCCTGGCGTCGGTGCACGTCCCGGCCCACGTACGGCACGGGGACGTCACGATCCGCGCCGTCAACCGCGCAGCGCGCGGTCCAGCAACGCCCATGCCTGCCGGGCGGTCTCCTTCTTCGACTGCGCGTCGGTCTTCGACAGCACTGCCGCCAGCATCGCCAACGCCAGCACCACGTCGGCGGTGGTGATGTCGGCGCTGATCGTGCCGCGCTGGCGCGGATCCTCCAGCTTCTCCCCGATGAGGGTGATCAGCCGTCGCGCCACCTCGAACAGGCGCATGTCGTCGGTGTTGGTGGGATGGATCATCGCGATGAACGCCGCCGAGGTGGTGATCTGCTCGACCATGATCGCCAGCAGATCGTCGACGGTGACCGCGGGATCGGCCGCCAGCGCCTCGATGCCATCGATGTTCTCCTCGAACACCGCCAGCGCGATGCTCTCACGCGTGGGGAAGTGCCGGTAGAGCACGCCCTGCCCCACTCCGGCGGCCCGCGCGATGGAGCTGAACGGCGCGTCGAACCCGCTGTCGGCGAAGACCTCTCGCGCCGCTTGGACCAAGGCCGCTCGATTGCCGGCCGCCGCCTTCGGCCCCCTGTTCCCACGGCGTGGCGAGGTCATTGGGGCAAGGTTACCGGACTGTCGCCGACCGGCCCGCAGCGCGCCGCTCAGCCTGGAACCACCACGTCGTGCGTGCTCGTGCCCCCGTTCGGGCACCACACCGACACCCGGTGCGGGCCAGGGGCGACGTTGTCGACGACCGGTCCCGGTTCCTGCCCACCGCTGGCGGGACCGCGGGCTACTGTGGCGGCGAAACCGCTTGCCGCTCGGCCAGTTCGGCGAGCCGGTCGAGGGAGGCCGACAGTTTGTCCGCGGTGGTCGCGCGGGCGCGGACCTGACGCTTCTCGTCGGTGAGCGACGTCCAGTCGTAGGTGTGGGTGACGCGGGTGCGGCCCTCGCCCACCGGTTCCAGCTCCCAGCGCCAGAGGTGGCCCGGCGGCTGGTTTCCCGGTTCCGACGGACGCCACGCGATGCGGCTGCCCTCGCTGAACTCCACCACGTGGTTGTCGCGCACGGCCCCGTTGGTCAGGGTGGTGCTGAACACCGCTCCGGCTTCCCGCACCCGCTGCCCCGCCGCGGCCTCGGCCAAGTTGTCGTTGCCGTCCCAGCGCGGCTGCTCGGCGGGGTCGGCGATGAGTTCGAAGATCTCCGCCTGACCCGCGTTGATCTCACGGCTGGCGCTGACGATACGGGGAACCTCGTTCTGGTCGGTCACGTGCCGATCGAAGCATCCGGGTCGAGAACCGGGCAAGCCTTCTGCTCGAGGTCTGCGCTAATTCCCCGGCGGCGATTCGACGACCGATCCGCGCCAGGGCATCCCGATCGGTGCGGTATGACTGATCCGACCCGATATCCGATCGACGAAGGGACGCGCTCATGGGCGAGCGAGTTGCAGTAGTGTCCGGCGCCGCACGAGGGATCGGTGCGGCGATCGCCAAGCGTTTGGCGGCGGACGGGCTTCGGGTCGGGGTGCTCGACCTCGACGCGGCCGCCTGCGCCGACACGGTCGGCGCGATCACCGAGGCGGGCGGCCGGGCCGTCGCGCTCGGCGCCGACGTGTCGGACGAGGAGTCGGTCGCCGCCGCCGTCGCACAGCTGGAGGGCGAACTGGGCGCGCCGACCGTCGTGGTCAACAACGCGGGGATCCTGCGCGACAACCTGCTGTTCAAGATGAGCGTCGCCGACTGGGACGCGGTGCTGAACGTGCACCTGCGCGGCGCCTTCCTGCTCACCCGCGCGGTGCAGAAGCACATGGTCGAGCAGAAGTGGGGACGGATCGTCAACATGTCCAGCACCTCGGCGCTGGGCAATCGGGGCCAGGTGAACTACTCGGCGGCGAAGGCCGGCCTGCAGGGCTTCACCAAAACGCTGGCGTTCGAGCTGGGCAAGTTCGGCGTCACGGCCAACGCCATCGCGCCCGGATTCATCGTCACCGACATGACCGCCGCCACCGCCGAGCGCGTCGGCGTCTCCTTCGAGGATTTCCAGAAGGCCGCCGCCGCGCAGATTCCCGTGCAGCGCGTCGGCACGCCCGAGGACATCGCGCACACCGCCTCGTTCCTGGTGAGCGAGGGCGCCGGTTTCGTTTCCGGCCAGGTGATCTACGTGGCGGGCGGTCCGACCAACTGACGACCGGCCCCCGCCCGCCGTGCCGGGGCGGGCGGGGGCGGTAACGTCGCAGCACATGAACCGGCGTGGGGCTCGTCGCGGCGTGACGAGCTATGTTCTCTTGCTGCCGAGCCTGATCGGCGTCGGCGCGTTCCTGGTGTTGCCGATTCTGGTGGTGGCCTGGCTCAGCCTGCACAGCTGGAACCTGTTGGGACCGATGGAGTTCGTCGGGCTGCGCAACTGGCGGTCCGTGCTCGGCGACGCCGCGTTCGGCCACGCCATGCTCGTGACGCTGGCGTTGACCGCGATCGTGGTGCCCGCGCAGACGGCGCTGGGTTTCGCGGTCGCGGCGTTGCTGGCCCGGCGGCGCGGCGCGACGAGTCTGCGGGTCATGTACGCGCTGCCGTGGATGTGCGCGCCGGTGGCGGTCGGCGTGGTGTGGCAGTGGATGTTCGCTCCCACCGGCGGCGCCGTCAACGCCGCGCTCGGCAGGCGCGTCGAATGGCTGTCGGACCCGGCGCTGGCGCTGCCGTCGGTGGCCGCGGTGAGCGTGTGGGCGAACTTCGGATACGTGGCGCTGTTCTTCGTGGCCGGAATCCGGGCGATCCCGGGCGAGATCCTCGACGCCGGAGCGCTGGACGGCGCCACCGGATGGCGCCGGATCCGCTGGCTGATCCTGCCGCTGCTGCGGCCGACCATGTTCTTCGTGCTGGTCACCGGCGTGCTGACCGCGTTCCAGACCTTCGACACCGTGTACGCGCTGACCAGAGGCGGACCGGGCGACCGCACCGATGTGCTCGCGATGCGGATCTTCACCGAGGCGTTCGACGCGGCGCGTCCCGGCCGCGCCGCCGTCATGGCGCTGGTGGTGTTCGCGGTGATGTTCGCGATCACCGTGGCGCAGCACCGCTACTTCCGGGATCGGACCACGTATGAGATCTGATCGGCTGCGTTCGGCGGCGGCCTACGCGGTGCTCTCGGCCGGAGCGCTGCTGACCGTGGCGCCCCTGCTGCTCAGCGCGCTCACCGCCGTGAAGACACCAGGGCAGTTCGCCACCGGATCGCCGCTGGCCCTTCCGCATCCGGCCACCGCCGACAATTTCCGGACCGTGCTCGACTACGGGTTCGGGCGTGCGGTGCTGGTGACCGCGCTGATGACGGTGTTCGTCACCGGCGGCCAATTGGTCACCTCGGTGCTGGCGGCGTATGCCTTCGCCCGCACCGAGTTCCCCGGCCGCGATGCGCTGTTCTGGATGTATCTGGGCACCATGATGGTGCCGCCGATGGTGACCCTCATCCCGCTGTACCTGATGTTCGCGCGGCTGGAGCTGCTGAACACGTTCTGGGCGCTGGTGCTGCCGTTCGTGTTCGGCTCGCCCTACGCGATCTTCCTGTTGCGCCAGTACTTTCGCGCGATTCCGCAGGAGCTGATCGGCGCGGCGCGCTTGGACGGCGCGAACACCCTCGACATCATCGTGCACGTCATGGTGCCGATGAGCAGGCCGGTGCTGGCGACCTTGACGCTCATCACGATCGTCTCGCAGTGGAACAACTTCATGTGGCCGCTGGTCGCGAGCAGCGGCCGCTCGTGGCAGGTGCTGACGGTGGCGACGGCGAATCTGCAGACCCGCTACAACGCGCAGTGGACCCTGGTGATGGCGGCCACGACGCTGGCCATCGCGCCGCTGGTGGTGCTGTTCGTGATCTGCCAGCGGCCGGTGCTGCGCTCGATCGCGTGGACGGGCGTGAAATGAGGACCTCGACCCGCGTGGTGCTCGCCCTCGCCCTCGCCGCGGCGCTCCTGGTCGCGGCGGCCCTGTGGCTCGGGCGCGACGGCGACGGGTCCGGCCGCACCGTGGTGGGCTTGCGGATCTGGGACGAGAGCCTCGTGCCCGCCTACCGTGCCTCGCTCGCGGAGTTCGAACAGGCGAATCCGGACGTGACGGTGCGGATCACGGTGGTGCCGTGGTCGTCCTACCAGCAGAAGTTGCGCCTGGACGTGGCCGGTGGCACCGCCGACGATCTGTTCTGGACCAATCTCTACGAGGACTACGCCGACGCGGGCCGGTTGCTCGACATCGGGGCGGCGCTGGGTCCCGATGCCGCGAGAGCGTGGGATCCCTCGGCGGTCGCGCAGTACACCCGTGCCGGGAAGCTGTGGGCCGTACCGCAATTCGTCGATGCCGGGACCGCGGTGTACTACAACCGCGAGTTGCTCGCCGCCGCGCGCATCGATCCCACCGAGCTGAGCGCGGCGCGGTGGAGTCCGAGTGGCGAGGACACCCTGCGCCCGCTGCTGCGCAGGCTGGCGGCGGTCGCGCCGTGGGCATACAACGCCGGTCACGACTTCCAGTCCATCGAGCTGCCGTATCTGGGCTCGAACGGAGCACGCTTCCAGGACGACGACGGTCGCTTCGTCTTCGACAGCCCGCAGGGCGTCGCCGCGTTCGACTATGTGGTGCGGTTGATCGCCGATGGGCTCGCACCGTCGCCCGCGGACACCAACACCAACCCCGACTTCGCGAAAAACGCGTTCTTACAGGGCAAACTTGCGCTGTTGCAGTCCGGGACGTTCAGTCTCGCGCAGATCACAGCACAGGCCCGCTTCGAATGGGGCGTCGCGCTGCTGCCCGCGGGCCCGGCGGGGCGGGTGAGCACGAACAACGCGATCGGCGTCGCGGCGAACGCGGCCACCCGTCATCCGGAGGCGGTGCGCCGGGTGCTGGCCTGGCTCGGCAGTGGCGCGGGCAATCGCCATCTGGCCGAGGGCGGAGCCGCCATCCCCGCGGTCGTCTCCGAACAGCAGCGCTATCGCGATCACTGGGCGGGGAAGGGGGTGGACGTCTCTCCGTTCTTCGACGTGCTGCGCGGTCCGCGAATCTCCTCCGGTGGCGGTCCCGGCTTCTCGGCCGCGCTGCGCGCCGTCGACCCGATCCTCGCCGAGATGTATCTCGGCCGGATTCCGGTGCCGGAGGGGCTGTCGCGCGCCCGCGCCGCGGCCGAGGCCGCCGTCGCGGAGCACTGAGTGAGCGCTCACGCGCCGGCCGCGGCGCGTGAGCGTGGGAAGGCGACGCGGCGAACCGCACCGAAGCGGCTTCGACTCAGCGGTCGCACGAAACGTCTTGGACCCGGTCACGTCGATCCACGGGCTTGCCGGGCGTCGACGGCTCAGTTGTCGTACGACGCGACGCCGACCGGTCCGACGCCGACGCACAGGTCCAGACCGGGGGTATCGGCGGAGATGCGCAGTGCCGACCCACTACCTACGAGTCGCACGAACACGGTGTTCAGCCCCTTCCGGACCGGCGCCGACACCGCTTCACCGTGTTCCATAGCGACGCTCACCCGCCCGTCCCGGCTTGCCACATAGTTCAGTTGCGCGGTCCACTTGTTCGCGAGCATGGGACCGTCGAGGCGCAGCAGCGTCGATCGGGCTCCGTCGACGCGGTACCCGCAGCCCGGCTCGGGTCCGGAGAGGATGGCCCGGTTCCACCAGACGGCGGCGTCGACGATGGCACCGTCGTCGGTGATCATGCGCAAGTGTGGTGTCGAGACCGCGAATGTGCCGGGGGCGGCTACGGGCGCAAGCACGCTGCTGGTCAGATTCTGGGGATAGGCCATCGGGTTCAACACGTTCCACGGCACTTCCTGCTCGAGCAGGGGCACGCCGTCCCACGCGCGCAGCGCCGACCGCACGGTCGTGATGTACGTTTCGGACGGGCCGACCCGCCACGATCGCACGAACGTCCAGGTGGACCAGAGACTGCTCACGACGAACACCGCCGTCACCCCGACCGCGAGCGGCCGGACCGGAAGCGCCATCCGCCGGCCGCGGGACGGCCGGGGACGAGCCCGCAGCATGAGCGCG
>NZ_BDBC01000036.1 GCF_001612785.1 Nocardia beijingensis NBRC 16342 | reverse complement strand
CCGCAGCATGAGCGCGCCCGCGGCCGCCAGGACCACCGCCAGGTCGGCGAAGTAGCGCAGCGACTGCATCACCTCCGCCGCGGTGTTCGGGCCGCCACGAGCCAGCGCCACGGCCAGCTGAGCGAGCACGACGTAGACCGCCGCGGTCAGCCACACCGCTGCGATCCGCTGCCGGGCGCGCATCGTCAGCGCCACCACCGCGGCCAGCGCCAGCCAGGCCACGACCACCGCCCATCCCGGCGGATCAGCCCACGGCGTCGACGGCAGCCACCGCTCCCACACCCACGGCCCGCCGGACAGCGCGGGCACGATCCCCAGCGAGGCCGCGGTGGGCAGCAGGTCGCGCAACTCGTTCCAGTCGTCGGGCAGACCCGGGCCGTCGACCACCGCGAGATAGGCGATGGACCAGAAGCCGAGCACGGCGGCCGATCCGATCCACAGTGCCGCACCGCGGCGCGCCACCGCACCGAGCGGGGCCGCGTCGCCGTCGACGTGGCGGGCCAGCGCGGTGACGGCGAACGCGACGAACGGCACCACCGCCGATTTCTCGAAGAACAGCAGCGCCACCACCAGCACCGCGATCCCCGACACCGCGTACCGGCGACGGCCGGTGCGGACGAGCAGCACCGCGTCCCCGATCACCCAGGCGAGGGCGAATTGCAGCGGCAGCGCGTTCAAGGCGGCAGCCCACCAGGCGAACGCCGGGAGCGTCAACGGGCAGAACAGGTAGAAGACCAGCGGAATCAGGATGGGCAGGCGCGGGCCCGCCACCAACAACAGCATGCGGACCACGGCAGCCGACGCCGCCAGCTGCATGATCAGCAGCGTTACCACCGGACCGGCCCAGACCAGCGGAGCCACCGCGTTCACCGCCCACGCCGTGACGAACGCCAGCGGCATGAAATGCCCATCGTGGTCGTACAGCAGCAGATCGGTGGACCACGGCCCGTAGCGGGCGGCCCGCCCGACCAGGATGAAATCGTCCCAGTAGAAGAAACCGCTGTCGGCCACCCACCAGCGGATCGCCAATTGCAGGACAACCAGGCAACCCGCCGCGACGACCACGGGCTGCGCCGTCGCGATCCTGGAGAACCGGACCCACGCCGACCACCGGGAGACGCGCGCGGACCCCGGCGGCGCGAGCACAGCAGTGTCCATGCCATCCCACCGTAGCGGCGCGCGCGCCGGTGATTCGCGTCTCGGCGACTACGACGCGTTCACCTGCCGTTCCGCCAATAGGACAGCTCGCCCGACGGCACGACCTCCTCGACGTCCAGTTCCGCATCGGCGGGTCGCACCTCAGTGCCCGGACACGCCGCTCACTTCGTTCGGCGTGTCCGGCAGCGTGACGCTCGCCGTCTTCGCTCCGGTGTTCAGGTCGACGCGGTGCAACTGCTTCGCGGCGGGGTCGGAGACGTAGGCGATGTCGCCGCGGACGAACAGCGCTGGTCGCGGCTTCTGCCATTCCAGCGGCTCCTGCCAGGAGCCCGTCACGGGGATGGTCCGCACGACGGCCCCCGCGACGGGATCGATGACGTGGATGCGGCCGTCGGTGCCCAGCACCAGGGCTTCACCGTGCGGGCCGCGGGCCAGCGAGCGGAAGGTGTAGCTGGTACCCAGATCGACCAGACGCAACGTGCCGGTGACCGTGTCGATCAGCGAAACCCGCTGCGGGCGTTCCAGTTCGGCGTCCCTGTCCTGCTTGTAGTCACCGAGGACGACGGGCGAGTTCGCGGCGCCCGCCTGGTTGCCGATCCGGCCGTACTCGGTCGGGCTGGTGACTTTTCTGATCACGCCGTCGCGGTAGACGAGCACACCGTTCTCGCAGCCGATGACCACGGCCTCGCCCGCCGCGGTCGCTTCGCCGTGCACGCCCGGGCAGTTCTCGTTGCGCGCCTTCTCGGCGCGGTCGCGGTCGAGCACCACGATGCCGGTCCGCTTCTCCTCGGTGCCGAGCGTGACGACGAGGTCGCCATCGGCGAGTTCGATCGCGACGCCGTGGTGCGGGGCGGCCGCGCGATAGGTCGTGGTCCGAGGCGCGCCATCGGCGAGATCGGCCGAGTCGAACGCGACGACTTCGCCGGTGCCGTCGCTGAACAGCACGGTCCGTCCGGCGTGCCGGACCACGTGCCCTGGATGCGGGCCGGGGAACTCCACACCGGTGAATTCCGCCGCCCGAGCGTCGAAGACCCGGAAACCCTCGTTCGTCGAGACGATCAGGTGCCGGTCGTCGCCCGCGGGATTGAGCCGGTTGAAGCCGTCGAGTTCGACCGTGCCCGCGAGTTCGAGGGTGGCGCCGTCCAGGACGTGGATGCCGCCGTCGTAGGTGATCGCGACGGGATCGGCGATCCGAGGGGTGTCGCGTTCGGCGGAAGTGTCGGCCCCGCAACCGGCGAGCACCAAGGTCAGCAGACCGATCAGGGCGGACGGTTTCGTGGTTGACCGAACGGGCATGAGTTACTCCGTCTTTCGTTCTGGTGTTCGGGTACTAAGCGGCGGCGAGGCCGCGCACGATCGACTCGGTGTTGGCCCGCATCATCTCCAGGTAGGTGCCCGCGCCGCCGCCGGGTTCGGTGAGCGATTCCGTATACAGGGAGATCACCCGCACGTGCACGCCCGCCTGTTCGGCGAGCACACGAGCCAAGCGGTCGGGTTGCGAGGAATCGGCGAAGATCGCGCTCACTCCCGCGGCCCGGACGGTTCCGGCGAGGGCGGCGAGATCCGACGGGCTCGGGGAAGCGAGCGTGGTCCCACCGGGGATCACGGCGCCTACCACTTCGAAGCCGAATCGCTGTGCCAGGTAACCGAAGACGTGATGGTTGGTCACCAGCTTCCGCCGCTCGGCGGGGATCGTCGCGAACCGCTCGGTCATCCAGCGGTCGAGCCCGTCGAGTTCGGTCAGGTAGCGGTCGGCTCCGGCGCGCACGGCCGCGGCGTCGACGCCGTCGACCCGCTCGACGATCCGGTCCCGGATGACTTCCACCGCCTTGCGCACCCGGCGCGGATCGGTCCAGAAGTGTGGATCCGGCCCGCCGTTCGCCTCGTCCGCGGAGTAGTCGATCGGATCGATCGCCGCGCCGACGGACACCGCGGCCACCCCGGCTTTCTCGGCCGCCTCGACGTTGCGCAGCACGCTCTCCTCTAGCCCGAGACCGTTGTAGACGATCAGGCTCGCGCGTTCGAGCCGGGCCGCCTGCTGGGCGGAGAGGGCGAACAAGTGCGGGTCCGCGTTCGCCTGCATCAGCACGGTGACTTCGACCGCGTCGCCCGCGACGGCGCGGGTGAGGTCGCCGAGAATGTTGGTGGTGACGACGATTCCGCCGCGATCGGCGCCGGCATTCGAGCATGCGGTCAGGGTGAGCAGGGCGACGGCGACCAGCGCGCACAATCGGGCGAGATGTCTCATCGGCCGGTCTCCACCATCGTCGTCGGCGCGATGTCGAGGCGGAAGGTGCGGGCGGTGCGCAGGTTGCCGGTGTAGTCGATCTCGTGGATGGCTCGCGCCGCGGGATCGTTGACGTAGGCGCGGTGCTCGTCGACGAGGATCAGCGGCGCGGGTGCGCCGTCGCGCACCGGCGCGGTGAGTTGTCGCGCCGGGGTTGACTCCCGGCCGGACCGGGTGTCGTAGCTGTGCAGCACACCGTCCGCGGTGAGGACCAGCAGTGCCGCGTCCTCCCCCGCCGTGTTCGCCGCGACCACCGGACCGGTGTCGACGGCGGTCCAGGTCTTGCGCCGCACGTCGAGCACCCACACGCCGTGCCTGCCCGCCTCGGCCACCAGCGTCGCGCTGCCCCGCCGATGGAAGAACTCGGTCGCGCGATCGTCCTCGGAGGCGCCTCGCGGATAGGGGATCTTCTCGCCGGTGAACACCGCGTCGCGGGCCGTCACCACCAACGCGCCATCGGCGCAACCGAAGACGACGCCGCGTCTGGTCACCGCGGAGCCGCGCGGACGCGGACACGGCTGCGCGAGCACCCCCGCGGGCGCGTTGTCCCGGGTGCGCACCTCGATCCGGTCGCCGGTGGGCGCGGCCACCAGCAGGTGCTCGGCGTACGGCACCGCGGCCGCGTCCGCGATCACGCCGCGCTCCTGCCGCGAGCCGCTGCCCAGCGCGGACCGATCCAGCAGTGTGGTGCCACCGGTTTCGGAGATCAGTGCCGTCACCGCGCTGTCGGCGTGCGCGGCCGACAGCGGACCGCCCGCGACAGCGCCCAGATCACGTGCCGGTGCCCGGTAGTAGTGCGCGTGATCGCCGTGGTCGACCGTCCACGTCCCCGCGTCCACGATGCGCACCCCGTCGCGGGCGGGCAAGAAGGCGAAGCGCCCGTCGGTGGTCAGTCGGCCCGCGCCTTCCGCTCGTCCGAGGTCGACGACCTCCTCGCTGATGAGGTCGACCACCCGCACGGCACCGGTCGCCGCGTCCGCCACGACCAGTCGCGGCTGTGTCTCGTCGGCCTCCTGCGCGCCCGCCACATAACCGTGCGGCGTCGTCTCCGCGGGACGGGCGGAATCGTCCGTGGCGCAACCGATCAGAGGCGTGATCGTGGTCAGGGCCAGCAGGACGGCCAATAATTTCGGCGGCACCCGCGAGAATCGGACCCGATCACGCAACCGGGACGACAGCGCCGAGACGAAGAACAGCGCGACGGCCGTCGCCGCGATGGTCGCCCCCGCGGCGGTGCGCGCGTGCCAGGAGATCAGCAACCCGGCGAAGGTGGCCACCGCGCCGAGCGCCGCGGCGGTGAGCATGATCGACGGAATGCGATGCGTCCAGTAGACGGCCGCCGCCGGGGGCGCGATGAGCAGACCGAAGACCAGCAGGGTGCCGACGATATGGAAGGACGCGACGATCGCCAGGGTCACCAAGGCGATCAGCGCGACGTTCGCCAGGCGCGGCCGCAAACCGAGTGTGTGCGCCTTGCGCGGGTCGAAGGTGATTGCGACGAACGACCGGTGGCCGAGCACCGCGAGCACCGCCGCGAGCACCGTGGCCGCGATCAGATACCACAGATCACGCTCTCCGACGGCGAGCACGTCACCGAACAGGAACCCGGTGAGGTCGACCGCGAAGGAGGGCGAGCGCGACACGATGATCACACCCGCCGACAGCATTCCGACGAACAGCAATCCGATGCCGATGTCCGCGGCGAAGCGCGTGCTCCGGCCGAGCACGGAGACTCCGGCGGCCATCGCCGCCGCGCTGCATGCCGCGCCGAGCAACAGATTTCCGCCGAGCAGCGCGGCGATCGCGATGCCGGGCAGCATGCCGTGCGCCATCGCCTCGCTGAGAAACGCCATGCCGCGCACCACCACCCAGGTTCCCGCCAGCGCGCACAGGCACGACACGAGCAATCCGCCCCACAACGCCCGCTGCACGAACGACACCTCGAACGGGGCCAACCACTCCATGACGCAGCACTCTACAATGATAACGGTTTTCATTTCAATGAGTGATCGGAGTCGCATGCCGCCCGCTGTCCATATCGCCGAGGTGACGGCCGGTTACCGCGGACATCCGGTGCTGCGCGAGTTCACCGCCACGATCCCGGATGGCCGGGTGACCGCACTCGTCGGACCCAACGGCTCCGGCAAATCCACCCTGCTCGGCGTCTTGGCGGGCGTCATCGCGCCCACCGCGGGAACCGTGCGCCGGGAACATCTGCGGCGACCGGCATTCGTGGTGCAGCACAGCGCCGTTCCCGCCACCCTGCCGATCACCGTCCGCGAAACGGTCGCCATGGGGCGCTGGGCGCGGCGCGGCGCATGGCGGCGTCTCACCCGGGAGGATCGCGCCGTGGTGCGCGCGTGCCTGGACCGCATGGCCATCGCCGACCTGGCCGAGCGCAGGCTCGACAGCCTCTCCGGCGGCCAGCGCCAACGCGCGCTGCTCGCCCAGGCACTGGCCCAGGAATCCGACCTGCTCCTGCTCGACGAACCCACCACCGGCCTGGACTCGCCGGCGCAGCAGGAGATCTCCGACGCCATCCGCCAGGTCGGCGCCGACGGGGTAACGGTCGTGCACGCCACGCACCGGCGCGAAGACGCCCTGCGCGCCGACCACTGCCTGCTGCTACGGAACGGACGGGTCACCGGTCACGGCGCTCCGCACGCGGTCCTGCGCGGGCACACCACCGAACCGGAAGTAGCCGCCGTCGACTAGCGCGGCACGCCCGGCATGCCGGCGAAGAGAATCTGAAACACCTTGGGAGCGTTGGGTATCACCGCCATGGACGGAGTGAACGGCGCGCCCTCGTTGGTGTCGGTGACCACATACTTGGCGTGACTGTCGGGAACCCGGTCGAGTATCCCGTCGCAGCGGGGCCCGCCGGTCGCGTTCACCTTCGGCAGGTCGCCGGGATACGCGTAGGGTTGCGCGCCGTACATGAAACTCGCGTTGAAAATGGCCCCGGGTTTGTTGCCGCCGATGATGGCTTCCGCCGCCGGTAGGGCCTTCGCGATGCCGGTGACCACGCAATACAGCACGGGCGAATAGGTATCGAGCAGCGAGCCGGTTGGTCGCAGGGTCGCCAGCGCGGCGGTGAGTCCTTGCTCGTTGTCCGTCAGCGCCGACCGAGTGGTATCGGCCAAACCGATGAGATTGAGCAGCACGTCGTCCAGATCGTCCGCGCCGCGGGCGAGCGTCCCGCCGGTCGCGGTGGCGTCGGCAGCCGTGCGCAGCAGGTCGGGGGCGGTGTCGGCGTAGAGCCCGGTGACCTGCCCTGCGGCCGACAGATCCCGCCGCAGCGCGGGCAGGCTCGGGTTGATCCGCCGCAGGTAGTCGTCGGCGCGAGCGAGCAGATCACCCAACCGCTCGCCGCGCCCCCGCAACGCGGTGTCCAACGCGGCCAGCGTGGCGTTGAGCTCACCTGGCTCGACCTTCGCCAGCACATCGCTCAGACGCTGGAACAGCGTGTTGTATTCGACGGTGACGGATTCGGCGCGGATCGTCGCGCCGGGGCGAAGCGGCGTCGGCGACGGAGCGCTCGGCACCACGAAATTCACGTATTTGGCGCCGAATACGGTGGTCGAGCGGATATCCACCGTCGCGTTGGCGGGCACCAGCCGCAACAGTTCGGGATCCAGCGTGAGACGAAGACGCGCCCGGTCGCCACGGAACTCGACGGCGCTCACCGTGCCGAGTTCCACGCCGCGCATCCGCACCTTGGCATCGGTGTCGAGCACCAGGCCGGAGCGGGGCGTCTCCACGGTGACGGCCACCGTCGAGCGGAAGCGCCCGGCATACATGGCCGCGGCGACCGCGACCACCGCGACGACGAGCAGGATCAACCCCGCTCCGGCGACTTTCAAGCGCAGTAACCGCCACGTCACCCGCAAGGCCTCGCTGCCGAACATTCTCGAACCACCGATCACTTCTCGTCGTGGGCCGTGCGCGGACGGCGGCGCCCGCGGCCCTGGCATCCGACCACGGTCGCGGTCCGCGTCTTGCCGGACGATCGCTGGCCGTAGTACTGTCCAGACACGTGTCCATCATAAAACTCGGACACTTATCTGGGGAAGGATTTCCAATGACTCTGGTGAGACCACGGCGGGTATCCGGAGGCGACCACGAGCACGGTCATCTGGAGGAGTTCCGCGTCGATCCGATCGGGCTGATGCGCCGGGTCCGCGCGGAATGCGGTGACGTCGGCTCGTTCGACCTGGCCGGGCGCCAGGTCATCCTGCTGTCGGGCGCGGAGGCCAACGAATTCTTCTTCCGCTCCGGCGACGACGATCTGGATCAGGCCGCCGCCTACCCGTTCATGAAACCGATCTTCGGGGAGGGCGTCGTCTTCGACGCCAGTCCGGAACGCCGCAAGGAGATGCTGCACAACCAGGCGCTGCGCGCCGAGCACATGCGCGGGCACGCCGCCACCATCGCCCGCGAGGTCGAACGGATGCTGGCGCGCTGGGGCGACGAGGGCGAGATCGACCTGCTCGACTTCTTCGCCGAACTGACCATCTACACCTCCTCGGCGTGCCTGATCGGCGTGAAATTCCGCAACGACCTCGACGACCGCTTCGCGCACCTCTACCACGACCTGGAACGCGGCACCGACGCGCTGGCCTACGTCGACCCCTACGCGCCCATCGAAAGTTTCCGCCGCCGCGATCAGGCGCGGGCCGAGCTGGTCGAGCTGGTGCAGTCGATCATGGACCGGCGGGCCGCCGACCCGCCGACCGGCAAGGACGATCGGGACATGCTGGACGTGCTCATCTCGATCCCCGGCGAGGACGGCGCACCGCGCTTCAGCGCCAGCGAGATCACCGGCATCTTCATCTCCATGATGTTCGCGGGCCATCACACCACCTCCGGCACGGCGGCCTGGACGATCATCGAACTGCTGCGCCACCCCGAGGTGCTCGACCGGGTCGTCGCCGAGCTCGACGAGCTCTACGCCGACGGCTCGGACATCAGCTTCGGCGCGCTGCGCCAGATCCCGGTGCTGGAATCCGTGCTCAAGGAGACGTTGCGCCTGCACCCGCCGCTGATCATCCTGATGCGGGTGGCCCGAGGCGAATTCGACGTCTGCGGTCACCGGATCGAACCCGGCGACCACGTCGCGGCCACTCCCGCCATCTCCAACCGGATCCCGGAGGACTTCCCCGATCCGGACGCTTTCGATCCGGGACGCTATATCGATCCCAACCAGGCCGACCTCGTCAACCGCTGGACCTGGATTCCGTTCGGCGCGGGCCGCCACCGCTGCGTCGGCGCGGCGTTCGCGCTGATGCAGCTGAAGGCGATCTTCTCGCTGCTGCTGCGCGACTGGGAGTTCGAGATGACCCAGCCGCCGGACAGCTACCGCAACGACCACTCCAAGATGGTCGTGCAACTCGCGCAGCCATGCACCGTCCGTTACCGCAGGCGCCGCAAGGACGCCGACCTCTGATCGAACCGGGCACGCGCGGGCTCCCCGTCAGACGACGGGCAGCCCGCGCCCCGCGCTATTCGTAGCGCACCCGCCAGCTCTTGATGCCGTTGATCCACCCCGACCGCAGCCGCACCGGCTCGGATTCCTGCCGCAGGCCGGGCATCGCGTCGGCGATGGCGTTGAACATCAGATCGATCTCCAGCCGGGCCAGGTTCGCGCCCACGCAGTAGTGCGTGCCGGTGCCGCCGAAGCCCACATGCGGATTCGGATCGCGCAGCACGTCGAAGGTGAACGGATCCGCGAACCCCTCCTCGTCGAAATTCGCCGAACTGTAGAACAATCCGAGCCGCTGTCCCTGCCGGATCCGCTGCCCGCCCAGTTCCAGATCCTGCGTCGCGGTGCGCTGGAAGGCGGTCACCGGAGTCGCCCACCGGACGATCTCGTCGGGCGCGGTGCGCGGACGCTGCTGCCGGTAGAGCTCCCACTGCTCGGGCCGGTCGACGAACGCCTTCATGCCGTGGGTGATGGCATTGCGGGTGGTCTCGTTGCCCGCCACGGCGAGCAGGATGACGAAGAAGCCGAACTCGTCGGAGCCCAGCGCCTCACCGTCGACGTCGGCGTGCACCAGCTCGCTCACGATGTCGCCCACCGGGCACGCGCGGCGCTGCTCGGCCATGTTCCAGGCGTAGCCGAGGATCTCCGCCGATGCCATCGCGGGATCACCGTACTCGGGATCGTCGTAGTTGAGCATCTGGTTGGACCAGTCGAACAACTTGCGCCGGTCTTCCTGCGGCACGCCGATCAACTCGGCGATGGCCTGCAACGGCAGCTCGCACGCGACCTGTTCGACGAAGTCGCCGCCGCCGGACTTCTTTGCCTCGTGCACGATTCGCGCGGCGCGTTCGGTCAGCGCGGCCCGCAGGCTCTCCACCGCACGCGGGGTGAACCCCTTGGCGATGATCCGCCGGATCTTGGAGTGCTTGGGCGGGTCCATGTTCACCAGCAGAGCGCCGGTGAGCGCCATCTGCTCCGGGGTGATGTCGCCGGGCAGGCGAATGATGGCCCCTTTGCGCTCGGAGGAGAACAGCTCGGGATGTCTGGAGATCTCCTTGATGTCGGCGAGCTTGCTGACCACCCAGTAGCCGCCGTCGCGGAAACCACCGGAGGTCTCGTCGGATTGCGCGTTCCACCACACCGGGGCGGTGCGGCGCAGCTGCGCGAATTCCTGCACCGGACTTCGGTTCTGCCACAGCGCCGGGTCGGTGAAATCGAATCCGACAGGTAATGCCGGTGCTGCCATTGCTACCTCCTGGATGAAACGGGCGAGCCGGTCAGCGCGTAGGACGACGCGCGACGCCGGTATCCGCCTCGGTGGGCGAAGCGCAGGCCGCGTCGCCGTCGGTTCCGCGCAGCCATGCGGCGGCGCGGCCCGCGACGAGCGGCAGTTCGAGATAGGTCCGCACGCCGGGTTCGGCGGCGACCACATAGGGGATCGAGTTCACGCAGTGCATGGCCGTGGCGACGATGCCGGGATTGCGCACCAGACCGGCCGCGGCGCTGTGCGCGTGCATGCCGGTGAACGTCACCGTCGCGCCCGGATCACCCACGACCTCGACCTCGTATCGCTCCCCCGCCGGTCCGAAGGTCCACGGCGGATCGAGGTGCTCGGCGCCCATGAACCAATTCACCGCGGCGGTGATCACCGGAGCGCCGCGGACGGTCCCTTCCCAGCGGAAGCGCTGTGCGGCGACACGCCCCGGCGCGATCGGGCCGATGGGCGAATCGATCGGCGCGGTGGCCACCGCCGTGTCGTGCGTCACCCGCAGCCGGTCGTCCAGCGCGATGCCGAGCGCTTCGGCGATCATCCGGACCGACTGGCTGTAGCCGCCGGCGAGCACGTCCGCCATGACGCTGGTCGCGGCCTGTTCCGGCGTGGCGCCGAACAGCATCCAGTCCCGGACCACCTCGGGCGCGCCGTAGGTGCGGATATCGGAGAACTCCTCGGCGCGCACCGCGGTGATCGAACCCGACAGCGCCGACACCACCAGCGGGATCTTCTCGGTGATGCCGCCGGGATGTATCCCGGTGCCGTGCAACGTGACTCCGGCCGCACGGCACAGCTCGTCGTAGCGTTGCCGCTCCGCCCGGCGCGGATGGAACCAGCCAAGCGGTGTGACGACGTTCTTGCCGGACCGCAGAATCGCGCGCACCGTCTCCGGGTCGGCCATGAACGGGCTGTAGAGCACGCAGTCGGCGTGCGTGGCGAGCAACCGGTCGGCGTCGGTGCTCGCGCGCACCCCTATCGGCGCGCGGCCGACCAGTTCGCCCAGGTCCATGCCGTCCTTGTCCGCGCTGTGCACCCAGGCTCCGGCCAGTTCCAGCTCCGGATGGTCGAGAATGCCCTCGATGGCGGCCCTGCCGACTCCGCCGGTCGCCCATTGGATCACCCGGATCATGTCAGTCCGCCTTGTGGTCGGGCCCGCGCCCGGCGACGTACTGCTTCGCCCACCGGTAGTCGGGTTTGCCGCTGGGCGCCCGCACGATGGCGTCGGCGACCCAGATCTGCTTGGGCACTTTGTATCCGGCCAGGAAGCGGCGCACGTGCGCGTGCAGTTCCGTGAACTCGACCGGCCCTGGACCGGCCAACGACACCACCGCGGCGACCTGATGCCCCCAGCGTTCGTGCGGCACGCCGACCACCACCGCGTCGAAAATCGCGTCGTGGGCTTTCACCACGCTTTCGACCTCTTCGACGAACACCTTCTCGCCGCCGGTGTTGATCACCATGTTGCCGCGGCCGATCAGCGTGATCGACCCGTCGGTCTCGGCGCGGGCCCGGTCGTCGGTGACGACCATGCGCAGGCCGTCGACGGTCTTGAACAGCCGCTCGGTCTTGCCGGGGTCCTTGTAGTAGCCGATCGGCACGTTGCCGGTCTTGGCCAGCCAGCCTTCCGCACCGGGCGCGACGGGGCGGCCGTCGTCGTCCACCACGACCGCGCCGCGGCCGGTTCGCACGCGGGGGCCGCGTGCCGGATCATCGTCCTTCTGGGCGAATCCGATTCCGCCGAAACCGGTTTCCGACGATCCGATGGAGTCCGAGACGACCGCCCACGAGAACATCTCCAGCAGCGTGTTCTTCACCGGCTGGGACAGCAGCGCGGCGCCGGAGGCGATCGCGAGCAGCGACGACGCGTCCACCGGCTCGCTGCGGTACGCCTCGATCAAGGGCTTGGCCATGGCGTCGCCGGTGATCACCATGACCTGCGGGCGTTGCTCGGCGACGGTCCGCCAGACGCGGGCGGCGTCGAAACGGGACTCGAAGATCACGGTGTTGCCCGACCACAGCGCGGTGAAGGTCGGCATCATGGCGGCGGCGTGGATCAGCGGCGGCAGCACCAGCCAGGCGCTGGGATCCACCTGGGCGCCGGTGCGGGACTGCTGGAACTCGTCGGCGACCGGTTCGCCGGTGTAGAAGTCGATGCCGCCGCCCAGGACGCGCCACATGTCCTCTTGCCGCCACATGACGCCTTTCGGCATGCCGGTCGTCCCGCCGGTGTACATCATGAACAAGTCGTCGGCGCTGCGCTCGACCACCGGACGGTCCGGCGCTCCCGCGGCGAGGGCCGACTCGTACGGCGTCGCCGCGGCATCGTCCACTTCCGGCGTGAATTCGTCGGCGACGCGGATCGTGTGCCGCAACCCCGGCGTGCGCTGCCGGGCCTCCCGGACGGCTTCGCCGTAACAGGAGTGGTGCACGAGCACCTGGAGATCCGCGTTGTCGTAGACGTAGGCCAATTCCGCGACGCCGTACCGGTAATTGATGTTGATCGGGACGGCGGCGAGTTTGAAGCACGCGATCAGCGTCTCCATCGTCTCGACGCTGTTGTGCATCTGGAAACCCACGTGCGTCCCGGCGCCGACGCCGACGCTCGCCAGATGGTGCGCGAGCCGATTGGCGCGGACATCGAGTTCACGGTAGGTCACGCGGCGGCCGGACTGGACGAGAGCCACCCGCTCGGGCATGGCGTCGACGGAGTGCTCGAAGAGGTCGGCGAAGTTGTTGGCCATGTCGTTCCATCTCTGGGTGCGGTCAGACGACGGTGAGCGGAAGGGGTATCCCCCGGTCGGTGAAGGTGAAGGCGGCGCCGGTGCTGAACCGGGTCAGCGCGACCTCCGTCGCCTCCCGGAAGGGTGTGTCACCGAGCGTGACGGCGGCGCGCCAGCCGTCCTCGCCCGCGGCGGCGACCTCGGCGGAGAAACGCGGGTTCACGCCGCGGACCAGCGCGTTCAGCGGCTGCAAGTGCTCGGGGTCGAGCATTGATGGCCACGTGCCGTCGGTGTGCGCGCCGCTGGCGGCCGGGAACGTCACCGTGACCGTGTCGCCGGCGTGCGCGATCTCGATTCCGGTGTAGGGCAGCGGATTCAGAGCCGGATGCAGCCGCAGCACCGTCGCCAGCGCGGCGGCGTCGTCGCCGAGGCCGAGGCAATCGCGCAGGCGTTCACTGGTGAGCCCGGCGATACCCGCGAACTGTTTGCGTCCGATCTCCAGCGCCGCGTCGGCGTCCGCCCGAGCGCGCACCGCTATCACGAAACCGAGGGTGAGCAGGTGATGTTGCAAGCAGACTTCGTCGGCGAGGCGGACCAGAGCGGAGCGGGAGAAGTCCGCGAAGCGCACATCGCTGAGCAGCGGTCCCGAGTAGTCCGGCCGCCCTTCGTCGGCGGGGTCGATGGCGGCCAGCTCCAGTCCGGCCGCCACCGACCCGGCGACCGACTCGGCGTTCGGCGGCATCGGCGGAGGGACGTGGGCGGGGTCGATGACGACCGTCCACGCGCATACCGGTTTTCGATCGGCCGGACGGCGCGGCGGGCGGTGGATCGGCCGGACCTGGGCGTGCGGATTGGTGGCCAGCGCGGTCGCGTCGAAGGTCGGGTCCTCGATGTCGTGGCACATCGACACGACGAAGTCATCGCCCATCGGTTCCACGTCGGCGAGCGCACCGCAGTGGTCGAGCCAGAACTCGCCGTGGTCGTGGTCGTCGACTCGGAACCGGAAGTCCATGAACTGCGGTGGAGCGCCGATGTCCAGTTGCAGGCCCTTGAAGATGGTCTCCACGCCGTCGCCGGCGAAGCCGAGCGCCCGCTGCATGCGCCGGGTGTAGACCGGGCTGGCCACCTGCCATTCCTCGATGGCGATCGCGGTCATGCCCTCGCGGCCGAACGCCGCGATCGAGTGCGCCATACCGGAGCGGTCTATGAGGTGCCCGCACAGCAGCAGTTCGGGCAGCAGCGCGGCCAGCGTCTCGCGGTCGAGGCCGGCGAATCGGCTCGGTGATCCGGTCATGTCGGTCACCACAGCGCGACGGGCGATTCGCCGATGCGATACCAGCCCGGCAGCGGCTTTCCCGACACCGAGCGCTCGATGCGCTTCTGCATGCCGGGTGTGAGGGCCTTGTTCGTGATCATGTCCAGGAACAGCGCCGAGACGTTGCCGAAGTCGAAGAAGTCGCGCTGCCAGGACCATTGGAAGTCACCGCCGTAACGGAACCAGCTGCCGCCGATGCCCTCGGGCGAATAGTTGCGCCCGTCCGGCCGCTTGGCCTCGCTGATCTGCTTCCAGAACCCGATGACGGTGCCGGTGCGGTCGTCGACCACGAATTCCTGGTAGGGGTAGGTCCAGCCCTCCAGCCCGGCCATCTCCTGACCGAGGGCGAGATCGCGGATCTCGTCGCGTCCCACGGCCATGAATTCCTGCGTCGGGCCGTAGTTCCAGCCGTAGGTGGCGTCCTCGGTGTACATCTGCGCGAGGGGCTTCCAGTCGCCCTTTTCCTCGCAGCGCTGGTTCTCGGTGATCCAGCGCTGGATCATCTCGTCGAGCTCGGCGCGGTCGAAACCTGGCATCAGTCGGTACCTTTCGGAGAGGGGTCGGTCGCGCCGTCGTCGGCGATCGACAGGGCTCGGGTCGGGCAGTAGCGGATCGCGTCCGCCACGGCGGCACGGTGTTCGGCGTCGGGCACGTCGCGCAGGATTACGACCTGGCCGCGTTTGGGCACCGTGAACACCTCGGGAGCTTCGGCCTGGCAGACCGCGTGCCCTTGGCACAGATCGAGGTCGGCGCGGATTCTCATGACCTGCTCCGCACCGATCCGCGCGACGATTCGCGGATCCGCCCGGATGGGCGGCGCGCCGGGTGCCCGTGCCGCGACCACGCCCGGCGTCCGAGGCCCGGATCGGGATACCGCGGCGCTTCTTCTCGCCGCCGCAGGTACGCCGGATACGAGTGGTCGTACGGGCCGAACACCAGCGGCGCCACCACAGCCGTCATCGCCCACGCTCCGAATCCGATAACCAGTTCTCAACCGCCATCGTCCGCACGACGCTCGGGAGAGACACATAGCTGGACATGTGTCTGGACGGTACCACTGACGGTTTTTCAGGACAATCCCGAATGAGAGAACTCGCCAGGAGCCGGTCGCACCCGAGGCGAATCAAGAACACGTTCTTGTAATGGATTCGACACTCGCACTATATTCCATACACCTGTCCAGACAGCGCGAGTTGCCGTGCGCGGGCACGACCGTTCGTCGAACGACCAGACAAGGCGAGGATTCCCATGCGCTTCGGCATCGTCCTGTTCACCAGCGACCGCGGTATCACCCCCGCCGCGGCGGCCAGAGCCGCCGAACAGGCGGGTTTCGCCTCGTTCTACGTCCCCGAGCACACCCACATCCCGGTCGCGCGCCACGCGGCGCACCCGCGAACCGGTGACGCTTCGCTACCCGACGACCGCTACCTGCGCACGCTGGACCCATGGGTCGCGCTGTCCATGGCGGCGGCCGTCACCGAGCGCATCGAGCTGGCCACCGCCGTCGCGCTCCCGGTGGAGCACGACCCGATCACCCTGGCCAAGACGATCGCCTCCCTCGACCACCTGTCCGGCGGCCGGGTCCTGCTCGGCGCCGGATTCGGCTGGAACACCGACGAACTCGCCGACCACGGCGTACCGGCGCACAGGCGACGCACGGTGTTGCGCGAATACCTGGCGGCGATGCGGGCGCTGTGGAGCCGGGACGAGGCCGGTTTCGACGGCGAGTACGTCAGCTTCGGCCCGAGCTGGGCGTGGCCGAAACCGGTGCGGCGCTCGGTGCCGGTACTGATCGGCGCGGCGGGCACCGAACGCACCTTCCGCTGGATAGCCGAGTCCGCCGACGGCTGGATCACCACGCCGGGGGAAACGGAGATCTCCGATCGCCTCGCGGCGCTGCACGAGATCTGGCGGCGGGCCGGGCGGGCCGGACGCCCCCGCGTGGTGGCCCTCGACTACAAACCGGACGCCGAACGCCTGGCCGAGTGGGACCGCGCCGGCGTCACCGACGTCGTGTACGGATTGCCGGACAAGGACGAGCCCGCGGTGCTCGCCTACCTCGAGCGATTGTCCGGCGAACTCACCGGCATCGGCCTGCCACTCGGCGCGGCGCATCCGTAGCGCCTGCGGCCCGGAAATACCTCGCGGCCGCGCGATTTCCGCAGCGTGGAAGTTGCTGGAACGGAATATCGACACTACCATCTAGACACATGTCCGAAACACATTCCAGATCCGTGGAGGCAACGCGGCGGCGGCTGTCCGGAAAGCAGGCCGACACCGTCGACAAGCTCACCAGATCGGCGATGGAAGTGCTGTCCCGAGAAGGGTTCGCGGGCATGACCATTCGGATGGTGGCCGCCAACGCCAAGGTCGGCACCGCCACCGCGTACACCTATTTCTCCTCCAAGGAGCATTTGGTCGCGGAGATCTTCTGGCGCAGGCTGCGCGCGACGCCGTCGCCGGTGAGCGAGGATCCGGACGCCACCGTGCGCGTGATCGCCGAACTCCGCGGCATCGCGCTGCTCGTCGCCGACGAACCGGAATTGTCCGGCGCGGTCACCAGCGCGCTGCTCGGCCGCGATCCCGATGTGGAACATTTACGGGCACGCATCGGCCTGGAAATCCGCGAGCGGATCGCGCACGCGCTGTCCGGGAATCCGGACCCGAATATCGTCGAAGCGCTCGAATTACTCTATGCGGGCGCGCTGGTACGCGCCGGTATGGGTTACGAATCGTACGCCGACATCGCGGACCGCATCGAGCGGTCCGCGATGCTCATTCTGAAATGATCGCGCGCGTTCGCGTCACTGCCCGGCGAGACCCAATTTCAGCGACGCCCCGCCGTCGACGAACAGCTGCAAGCCCGTCACATAACGCGATTCGTCGGAAGCCAGGAACGTGACCGCATGCGAGATGTCCGAGGATTCGACGAAGGGAATCGGCATGGCCTGCATGAAGGGAAAGGTCACCTCGGCGTCCTCGCGCGTCGGATTCCGCACGTCCGGACGGAAGATCTGGTACATGCCGGGGTTGTGCAGCATATCGGTGTCGACGTTCGTCGGGTGCACCGCGTTGATGCGGATGGAACTCGGCCCCAGCGTCAACGCCAAAGTCTGCGTGTAGGAACGGATCATCTTCTTCGACAGGCCGTAACCGTCGCCGCCCGGGCCTTGCAGCGCCTGCTGGCCGTTGAATCCGGTCTGCGGCACCAGGCCCGCGACCGAGCCGGTCACGATGATCGACGCGCCCGCGCCCAGATGCGGCAGCGCGGCGTGCACGGTGTTCACCACGCCGACGAAGTTGACGTCGAAGACGTCGATGAAACCTTGCAAGGGCACGTGGTGCCCCAGCGGGCAGATTCCGGCGTTCGCCACGACCACGTCCAACCGCCCGAGTTCGGCCACGGCCTGCGCGAGCGCCTCGTGCACCGCGGGACGATCCCGCACGTCCACTTTCCTGGCCACCACGCGGCGACCGGTCTCGGCGACCAATCGCTCGGTCTCGGCCAGATCCGCTTCGGTCGCCAGCGCGTATTCGTTGCTGGCGATGTCTGCGCAGATGTCGAAGGCGATGATGTCGGCGCCTTCTTCGGCGAGGGCGAGCGCGTGACTGCGGCCCTGTCCCCGTCCGGCGCCGGTCACCAGGACGACTTTGCCACTGACTCGATCCATGTTTCCTCCACCGCGCTCTTCTCCGGTTGCCGCGACCCCTGCGACGTGGGCGACACTGGAATACTAACCGGACAACTGTCTGGACGATACTACGGACACACGTATGGATCAAACATTCGACACCGCCCTCGAAGCCACCGCCGCACTCCCGCCCGAAGGGGGTGAGCGCTGATGCCGAACCGGCCGCGCAACCTCGACGCACCGCTGGTCACGACCGTCATCAAGTACATGTCCAGAGCGCAGACCTGGATATACCGCCGGACCGGAGGGCGCGTCGGCGGACGCTGGCGGATCGGCGCCGGCTTCCGCAAACCGGTGCCGACCTTGCTGCTCGAGCATCGGGGCCGTAAATCGGGCAAGCTGTTCACCGTTCCGCTGCTGTACCTCGTCGACGGCCCCGACCTGGTGGTAGTCGCCTCCCAAGGCGGATTGCCGAACCATCCGCAGTGGTACTTCAACCTGTTGGCGCATCCGTCGACCCGGGTGCAGATCGGCGCCGAGCACCGCCGCGTCCGCGCCAGGGTGGCGAGCCCGGAGGAGAAGAATCGCTTGTGGCCCTTGCTCGTAGCCCTCTACGCGGACTTCGACACCTACCAATCCTGGACCGAGCGCGAGATCCCGGTGCTGATCCTGCAACCGGAGGGCCACTCGGACTGACCCGGCGCGTCGAGCGAGGTCCGCACCCGCGCTCCCCCATGATGTTCAGCGTTCCCGGCGCGGTGGGCGCCGCCCGCCCGCCGGAGCAGTGCGACGCAATCGATCGACTCGACCGAGGATGGGAGAGCGTGTGGCGAAAATGGGTAGGCGGAAACGGTCCCGGCTGATCACCAGCGGAATGCTGCGGGAACAGCAGCGGGACGACGAGCACGGCGCACCAGCGGGAACGGTGCCGCAGCAGGTCCAGACGGCTATCGCGCTCGACCTCGACGCGCTGGCCACGCGCGTGCGTGCGCGGCGGCGGGAGATGAAGTGGACGCAGGCGGACGTGGCGGGCAACGGCGGCCCGCCGGCCAAGGTGATCAGCGAGATCGAGCGGTCCCGCAATCCGCGGCCGGACGCCGATGTCCTCGACCGGCTCGACGCCGGCCTCGAATGGCCGCCGGGCACCAGCGCGACGATCCTGCGCGCCGAGCAGGCGGGCGAACTCGCCGCGGCGCGCTGAGCCGGACGATCCGAATCCCGGCCGGTCGGAGAATTTTTCGAGATCTCCGACCGGCCGAGCCGGAACGCTCATAGGTTGCTGTGGGCGCTGCTAGGCTGCTCAGCGACCCTGGACGACTGCTCTTGCGCCGCCGGAGTGCGCGGGTCCGGCCGTGCTGGACGCAGGTGTGAACCCGATGAAGGAATGGACGAAACATGCAACTCCGCGGCATCACTGCGGCAGCGATACTCGCCATCGGCTCGCTGACCGTCGGCGCGGGTGTCGCTCACGCCGAGCCCACCCCCGACATCACCTACTCGGCCAAGATCGTCGATCAGACGGTCGTCGCCGCGCTCAGGGGCGGAACCTTCGAGTTGTCCAAGGCCCTGCGGGATCAGCCCGCGGGCGACGAGAACGCTCGACTGATTGAGCGCGACGGGGTGCTCGTCGACCGCACCGGCGCCCCGGCCGACATCGCGCACGTGATCGACGTGGTCGACATCCGGGACCGCGACGGCCACGTCGCGATGACGTTGCCGCTCGACTTCCGGGTCGCGGGGACCGCCATCCCGGTGCGCCCGGAGCTGAAGAAGGACAGCACGGTGCTCGAGCTGAAGCCGACCAGGCCCGAAGGCATCGCGATCAGCGAGCCGCTGGTGGCCAAGCCGGTCGCGTCGATGACCGAGAATCAGCGCGCCAGGGACGAATTCGCCAGCCAGTTCGGACTCGCCACCGCCATCGGCGGTTTCGTCGGCACCGCCATCGGCGCCACGATCGGCTGCCTGGTGACCATCGCCCTCGGTTGCGTGGCCGGTCTGCTGACCGGAGCCAGCCTCGGCGGCATTCTCGGAACCATCGCGGTCGGCGGCCCCACGCTCGTCGTGGCCGGTGTCGATCTGCTCACCACGCTGCAGGCGGCCGACGGCACCACCCGCTTCGCCGACAAGCCCGTCCAGTCCGCTCCGGCCCAACCCGCCAAGTAGCGAGATCCCGGCGGCGCCGCATGCCGCCGGGCGAAGGCCTCCGACCGACCGCGCCGTTACAGCGGCGCGGTCGTCGTGTTCGAGCGACCCACCCGCTCGTCGTTGATCAAGTGATAGGCGCGCCCCAGGTCGTCGAGCGCACGCTCCCACCTGGTATCCGCGTCCCGGCCGCGGGGATTGCGGCTGAGCAGCAGCAGGACCTCTGCGGCGTCCGCCGACCGCGCGGCGGCGTCGAGCAGGACCGGCACCGGGTCCACGGTCGTGCCCGCCGCCAGCGCGCCGATGCGGTCGTGCAGCCAGTGCGCGTCGAAACGCACCTGCTCGGTGGGGTTCTCGCCGTTCACCGGCAGGGTGCTGACCGCGGCGGCCCGTGCGGCCTCCTCGTCGTCCATCGTCGTGGTGACCACGTGGCGCAGTTCGCTGCTCGCGATCCGGTGTAGCAAACCGATCAGTAGGACGCGTTCGGCGTCAGGACCGTGCAGACCCGTCTCGCCCGCGCGTGCGCCGACCTCGTCCGGGTCGACGCGCAAGATCGACAAAACCGCTCGCAACTGCGCAATCGTTACCACTTCGTCCGCCCCTCCTCATCGTCGCGGCCCCACCATCACACCCTCGGCGACAGCCTGCCAAACGCGCGGCGCGTTAACCGTCCGGTAGCCCTTTTGCCGATACGGCGTGTCTCCTCGCTGCGTTCCAGGTCACCTCGAACCGCAGGATAAACCGGGGCCGAACTTGGGTACTCCAGAATTCATGAGAGCGATACCGGCGCGGGTCACTGGTGACACGACCACGTTCGCAGTGCGCGAATCCGAGCACAGCGCAGCGATCGCGAGCATGAAATGGCGGCGGATCAGAGAGGTGATCGCCACCCGCACCGTCTCCGATGCCACGCGAGAAGTCTCCATCGAGGTGGGCAAACCGCAGATGGCGCCGGGCGACACCGGTGTGGTGTGCGGTTTCCGCATCCAGGGCATCGGCGAACGATGGGCGCACGGCGTCGATTCCATCGCCGCGCTCTACCGGGCGTTCCAGGAGATCGCGCACGAGTTGCGGCAAGCGAACAGCCACGGCGCGCACTTCCCGGTGACCGATCCGTCCGATCCCGGGTTCCCCGCCGCACCCACCCGTCCCTCCCGCGCCGCCACGACCGTGACCAGCGAGCCGCAGGCGCTCATCGCGGCTCGCACCCTGCACGAGGCCGACAGCTCGTTGTCGATCATCATCGGCAGGCCGTATCTGGCGGCCGACCGGCGCGAGCACCTGTGCCGATTCCACATCAGCAAGCAGGGCGCGGCGCTGGCCAGCGGCGTCGACGAGATCCAGGCGCTGCACACGGCGATCAGCATGATCAGCGAACGCCTCGCACTGCCGCAGGACTGGCCGGTCAGCCGCCTGTCCTGAGGCCAGCCCGCACAATTCCGCGACGAACCGCCCAGCCGGTCCGGATTCGGCATCGAATCAATCGGTGGTGGATCGTCGTCCGACCGGCGTAGTTCTCCGCGCCGCGCGCAGTCCGGCGACCTTCCACGGTCCGCAACCGAACCGTGGCGCAGCTGCGGCGTCGCCAGGAGGGAACTGCCCATGGAATTCATCTCGCCGGTGGACGCCCTGTTCCTCATCGCGGAATCCCGCGAGCATCCGATGCACGTCGGTTCGCTGTCGATCTTCGACCCCGTCGACGGCACCGGACCCGAATTCGCCCGGCGCGCGTACGCCACGCTGGCGGCCGACCAGCACTTCCACCCCACGTTCCGTAAGCGCCCTGCTCGCCTGTTCGGCACTCCGCAGCTGGCCTGGACCGTGGACAGCGCTGTCGATCTCGACTATCACGTGCAGCGATGGGCGCTGCCGGAAGCGGGTGGCCTGGACGCGGTGACGGAGGTGGCGGCGGCACTGCACAGCACGCTGCTCGACCGCCACCGGCCGCTGTGGGAGGCGCATCTGATCGAAGGGCTCGCAGGCGACCGGGTCGGCTTGTACGCGAAGATGCACCACGCCCTCATCGACGGCGTCGGCGCCCAGCGCCTGTTGCAGCGAACGCTCACCACCGATCCGGATTCCGGCGAAGCGCTGGTGCCCTGGCATCTCCCGCCGTCGACCGGCCGCCGCGCGCACGCACCGCGCGAGCGGCAGACCCTCGCAGGCCGGGCGCGCGCCCTGCTCGCCGCGGCGGGCTCGGCGCCATCGGCCCTGCGCCTGGCCCGTACCGCGCTGCTGGAGCAGCAGCTGACGCTGCCCTTCGCCGCGCCGCGCACCATGTTCAACGTCCCGATCGGCGGGGCTCGCCGCTGCGCCGCCCGCTCCTGGCCGCTGGACCGGATCCGGCAGGTCAAGAAGATGACCGGCACCACGCTCAACGACGTGGTGCTGGCCATGTCGGCGGGCGCGCTACGCGCCTACCTGCTCGAACACGTCGCCCTGCCGGACAAGCCGCTGATCGCCATGGTGCCGGTCTCGCTGCGTCCCGAATCCGACGACGGCGACGGCGGGGGCAACGCCGTGGCCGCGCTGCTGTGCAATCTCGCCACCGACCTGCCCGATCCGGCCGCGCGGCTGGCGGCGATCAGCACCTCGATGCATCGCAGCAAAGAGATCTACCGCGCGCTCTCCCCCGTCCAGGCGGTCTCACTGTCGGCGCTGACGCTCAGTCCGCTCGCCCTGTCGCTGCTGCTTCCCGCGACGGCCGCGCTGACCAGTCCGCCGTTCAACATCGTCATCTCCAACATTCCCGGGCCACGCGAACCGCAGTACTGGAACGGTGCGCGCGTCGCGGCCAGCTATCCGCTGTCGATCCCGCTCGACGGACAGGCGGTGAACATCACCCTCACCAGCAACGCCGACAGCCTGGACATCGGCATCGTCGCCTGCCGCCGCGGCGTGCCGGATGTGGCCAGACTGCTCGATCACCTGGAAGCCGCGCTGACCGATCTGGAGGACACCGTCTACTGAGCTCCCGCCGCACGGCCCGGCGAGCGGGAGCGCCGCCGGAAGGTCATGGCGAGCCCGCGGTGCCGAGACCGTTGATCGACGGTGGCAGCTCCGGCTCGGACGCGCCGGGACCGGCGAGCAGACGCTTGAGGATCTTGCCCGTGTCGCCGCGCGGCAGCGCCGAGAGGAAGGTGACGTCGCGCGGCACCGAGAAGCGGCTCAGGCGATTGCGGATGTAGGTGCGCACCATGTCCGAATCGAGGCCGGAGCCTTCGCGTTTCACCACGAACGCCGCCAGTCGCTGACCGAATTCGCGGTCCGGCACACCGACCACCGCGACGTCGCTGACCTGCGGCAGGTGCGCGAGCGCCTCCTCGACCGGGCGCGGGAAGACATTCTCGCCGCCGGAGATGATCATCTCGTCGTCCCGGCCCGCGATGAACAACCGGCCCGCGGCGTCGAGGTAGCCGAGGTCGCCGGTGTCGAGCATGCCGTGCGCCTCATCCGGCGGCGCCGCGTTGACGTAGCCGTCGAACAGCATGTGGTTGCCGACGAAGATGTGCCCCGTGGCGCCGATCGGCAGTCTGCGGTGGTCGGGTCCGAGCACGGCGACCTTCGTGCCGAGCGGCGGCCGCCCCGCCGTGGTCGGCGAGGTGTGCAGGTCCTCCGGAGTGGCGATGGTCGCCCAGGAGACCTCGGTGGAGCCGTAGACGTTGTAGAGGACGTCGCCGTAGGCCTCCATGAATCGCTCGACGGTCGCGCCGGCCAGCGGCGCACCGCAGCTGATCATGTGCCGCAGGCTGGAGGTGTCGTAACGAGCGCGCACGTGCGCGGGGAGATCGAGGATGCGCTGCACCATGGTCGGCACCACGATCACCGTGTTGACCTGGTGCTCGGCGATGCGGCGCAGGCAGTCCTCCGCGTCGAATCGTTCGGCGAGCACCACGGTCGCGCGCAGCGCGGTGCTCAGTTGCAGGCCGGCCAGCCCCCAGGTGTGGAACAGCGGCGCCGGGATGAGCATGGTCTCGTTCATCTGCATCGGGATGCGCGACAGCAGGGCCGCGATGGACCCGAAGCCCTTCGGATGCGGCCTGCGCGCGCCCTTCGGCGTACCGCTGGTCCCCGAGGTGAGCACGATCAGCCGTCCCGGCTGGGCAGGCGTGCGAAATGTCGTGTGTCCCTCGACCACGAGCTGGTTCACGGTCGTCCGGTCCGGCGCCGGAGGGCGCTCGTCGGTGTTGTAGCGCGGGATGTCGGCGTGCAGATAGCGCACCAACTCCTCCAGGTCACCGTCGACGAACAGCGCCGAAAGGCGGTCGCGCTGGACGATCTCCTCGATGGTGCGCCCCGCGAGCCCGGCGTTCAGCAGGGCCACGTCCACACCCAACTTGCCCGCGGCGACCATGCATTCGACCATGGCCGCGTGGTTGCGCGCCAGCAGTCCGACGGCGTCGCCGGGACCGAGGCCGTGCGCGGCCATCGCACCGGCCAGCGCGTTGGTCCGCTCGTGCATGTCGGCGAAGGACCGGGTGCCGCGGTCGTCGATGATCGCGGTCCGCTCCGGGGCGTACGCCGCGCCCGCCGCGTACCCGCCCGCCAGATTGAAGCCCCACTTCGCCAGCGAACGAAGCTGTTTGAGACTGCGATCCAGGCGGACCGGCAGCACGACGCCGGTGGCCACCATCTGCCGCGCCACGCCCGCGTTGCGCCGGATCGGCGAATCCTCGCCGTTGACGACCAGGGAGGTCCGCGCGCCCTTGGCGACGTCGGCCACCCGCTTCAGGCCGCTCTTGGTCCACTCCGCGATCGCCACATTGGACAGCTCGGCCACCCGCGGGTGCACCCGGCTCGGCGCGAAATAGGTGACCGTGATCTTGGTGCGTTCCTCGTCACCGTGCAGCCGCACCGACGCGAAACTGCCCAAGGCGGCGTACTGCATCTCGAAACTCTCGTACCACCGGCCCACGCTCACCCGGATCTGGTGAGTGCGAATGCCCGACTCGTAGGTGCCGACGCGCATCTGCCAGACCACATTGCCGTCGGCGGACTGGATCTGCTCGCACGCGCCGATGCCGGTGAACATACGCGGATAGGTCTGCGCTTCGAGCAGCAGATTCCACATGGTCTTGCGGGCGATCGGGAATTCGGCGACTACGTCGATGACATCGGTAACCAACTTGTGCACTTCTCGTCGGCCGGTTCGAAGAACTTCGGGTCGGCGGGTAGCTCCTTTGTAACGTCAGTCACAAGCGAGGTCAAGTAGCCGGGACGGCGTCGCCGCTACCAGCGATACGCAGGAAATACGCTGCGATTGCCCGGCATTCACCTACGCCTGGGAACCGGCCCAAATCACCCGCCCGACGCCTGTGAATCCGCCCAACTATCACCGAAACTCCCGCGGGTGAAGGCCCCCGATCCTAACGTCGCAGACGCCTGCTCGGCAGGACCGCACGCTGGCTGGAGAGGTTATGGACGACAAGCCCGCACGACGAATCGCGCACTCCCGCGCCGAGGAGATCCTCGATTTCTTCGGCAAATGCCGAGCGTGCGGATATCCCGCTTACGCGGCGACCACCACTGTGCGCTACGACAACGGCGATCTGGAGACCAAGGTCATCGCCAGTTGCGCCCTGCCATGCGGCTGGACCGGCGAGGTCTCCGCCACCCCGATGACCGGCTCGGCCGCGCGCACGAACCCGTGAGCGATCAGGCGGCGCTCGACACGAGTTGTTCCTCGGGGCCGAGCGCTCGTTCGCGCAGGTCCTTGAGAATCCTGGCCAGGATGCGCGACACCTGCATCTGGGAAACGCCCAGTTCTTCGGCGATCTGACTCTGGGTCCGCGACTCGTAGAAACGCATGATCAACACCTGCCGATCGCGCGGCGGCAACTCCGCGATCAGCGGTCGCACCGCCATCGCCTGCTCCAGCAGGTCGTAGCACGGCTCCTCGGCGCCGAGCGTGTCGGCCAGCGACTGCGGCGCACCGTCGCCGTCCTCCCGACCCGCCGCGTCCAGCGAGTTGGCCTGGTAGGCGTTGCCCGCGATGAGGGCCTGGGTGACCTCGACGAGGTCGACGTCCAGTTCCTCGGCGATCTCCCTCGCCGTCGGCATCCGCCCGAGGCGGTGCGACAACGTCTCGGTGGCCGGGCCGATCCGCAGCTGAATCTCCTTGAGCCGGCGCGGCACTCGCAGCGACCAGGTGTGGTCGCGGAAGTGCCTGCGCACCTCGCCCATGATGGTGGGGACCGCGAATCCCAGGAAGGAACTGCCGCGTGAGACGTCGAAACGGTCCACCGCGAGCACCAGCCCGACCCGGGCGATCTGCAGCAGATCCTCATATGCCTCACCGCGCCCGGAGAACTTCCTGGCGATGTGCTCGGCGAGCGGAAGACACCGCCTGGTCACCTCTTCGCGCAGCGCCGCGCGGTGCGGATCACCCTCGTCCATCGCGGCCAGCTTCTCGAACCAGGGCTCGATGTTGTCGTAGCTGTCGCCGCCACGGGCGCGGCCTGCCGCGTCATTTCCGTCGGTCGTGAACTCACGTGTCATCAAATGGTCCTCGTTCCCAACTGAATTCGATAACGGTCGGGTACCCGCCGAGTTCGGAATCAAAAGGGTCACGAGAAATCGAGAGGGAACGGGTGAGCAGGCGGACCAATTCCCAGCTCAGCGGATCGCCGTTCACGTCGTCGCCGACCGCGGCCACGGCATCGACGCGCACGCTCATCCGGCCCGCGCCGTGGGTGAACGCGCAGCCGAGCATCGAGCCGGGCCTGGCGTCCGCCAGCAGCATCGTGGCCGCCTCGTTGATCGCCAAGCGGATGTCCGACGCCGCGTCGAGGGGCAGTTCGGCGACCAGGCACACGGTGTCGGTCATCGCGCGGATCAAGGCGAGCTGTCGCGCGTCGGCGGGGATTCGCACCGCGACCGTTGCGGTCTCGGTGGCAGGCGCGCCGAACGCGCACGTGATCACCCGCATCAGGCCGTGGCGAGCTGCGCTTGCCACATCCAGTGCAGCTGCTCCAGCCGCGCCGCGATCGCGATGAACAGATCTTGGGTCACCGGATCGGCCTTCTCGGTCGCCGCGATGCGCTCACGCAGCCGCTTGATGACGGCGGCGAGGTTGCCGACGATCGCGTCGATGATGTCGGTGTCCTGCTGCCAGCCCTCGCCGATGCCGATCGCGCCGGAACTCTTGGCCACGCTCGCGGCCCGCCCGTCCGGGCTCACGCCGACGGCGGTGGCGCGTTCCGCGGCGGAGTCGGTGAAGTCCCGTGCCACGGTCACCAATTCGTCCAGCGCCAGGTGCACCGAGCGGAAGTTGGAGCCGACCACGTTCCAGTGCGCCTGCTTCGCGATCAGCGACAGGTCGATCAGGTCGACCACGGTCCCCTGGAGCGTTTCGCCCGCGATGCGCTGCTGCTCCTGATCCAGCGTACTGGTGATGGGTTGAGACATCGCATTCAGCCTTTCTGCCGTCGATCCGGTCACGGACGGTCTACCCAGCTCCACGGCGATAAACCTCCGGTGACCGACGCCACCGGCGGAAACGGGGTGAGCCGGGAATCGCCGCCGCCGAGCCGACCGGCGACCGACCACCGCCGCACTAGGGTGTGATCCACACGACACTGGAGGTGCGGGATGCGGGAACCGACGGCCACGCCCTTGCGCGCGGCGACGATGGCCTGCTTCGCCGATCGCGTCTCGACACCGGGCTACGACCGGTCGCGGATCACCACGGGCATCGTGCATTTCGGTGTCGGCGGATTCCATCGAGCCCACCAGGCGATGTACGTGGACCGCTTGCTCGAACGCGGCCGCGGCCACGAATGGGGCATCTGCGGAGTCGGCGTACTGCCCGGCGATCGCCGCATGCGCGACGTGCTGCGGGCGCAGGACGGCTTGTACACGCTGTCGACGGTCGCGCCGGACGGCACGTGGACCACCCGGACGATCGGCTCGCTGGTCGAATACCGGTACGCGCCGGACGATCCCGAGGCCGTCGTGGCGAAGCTCGCCGATCCGGCCACCCGCATCGTCTCGCTGACCATCACCGAAGGCGGCTACCACATCGACGCCGCTACCGGGGAATTCGACCCTGACGACCCCGGAATCCGCGCCGACCTGGCCGGGAACGCGCCGCCCCGCACCGTCTTCGGCCTCATCACCGAAGCGCTGACCCGCCGCCGATCCCGCGGCATCGCGCCGTTCACCGTGCTGTCCTGCGACAACATCGAGGGCAACGGGAACGTCGCGCGCCGGATGTTCGGCGCGTTCGCCGCGCTGCGCGATCCCGGGCTCGGGGCCTGGGTGGCGGATGAGGTGCGCTTCCCCAATTCGATGGTGGACCGGATCACCCCGGTGACCCCGCCGGGGGCGACCGGCGAGATCGAGCGGCGCTACGGGCTCACCGACCGCTGGCCGGTGGTGACCGAACCGTTCGCACAGTGGGTGCTGGAGGATTCCTTCTCACTGGGGCGTCCGGCCTTCGAGGAGGTCGGCGTGCAGATCGTCGCCGACGTCACCCCGTACGAACTGATGAAACTGCGGTTGCTGAACGCGAGCCATCAGGCGCTGTGCTACTTCGGCTACCTGAGCGGCTACCGGCTGGTGCACGAAGCCGCCCAGGATCCGGCCTTCCGGCGCTTCCTGACGCGCTACATGGACGCCGAGGCGACGCCGACGCTGCGCGCGGTACCCGGCGTCGACCTGGACGACTACAAGCGGACGCTGCTCGACCGGTTCGCCAACCCCGCGATCGGCGACACCATCGCCCGGTTGTGCGCGGAATCCTCCGACCGGATACCGAAGTGGCTGCTACCGGTGGCGCGGGCGCAGCTGGCCACCGGCGGCCCGATCGACTGCGCGGCGGCGGTGGTCGCGAGCTGGGCCCGCTATGCCGAGGGCGTCGACGAGCAGGGGCAACCGATCGAGGTCGTGGACCGGCTCCGCGACCGGCTGGTTCCCTTGGCCCGGCGGCAACGGGAGCAGCCGACCGCGTTCCTCGGCGAGCGCTCGCTGTTCGGCGACCTGATCGACCATCCTCGGTTCGTGACCGCCTATCTGGCGGCTCTGGACAGCCTGCGCAGCCGGGGAGCGCGCGCCACCGTCGAACAGTTGGCCGGTTAGCGTGAGGTGACCCGGGCGACGGCCCGGCAGTCCGCGCCGACGGCGAACCACACGTCCAAGCTCGCGTCGGTGCGGCGGGCGACCAGTTCGACGTCCTCACCCGACCGCACCGGTTTCCCGTACTCGACCACCACGCGGTGCGGGCCCGATTTCAATTCGGCGTGATCGGCGAGTACTTCTTCGAGCGCGGTGAGGTAGACCGCGTTGTTCATATGGTCGAGCAGGTCGATGTCGGTGGCCCGGAGCGGGAATGGCCGCACCTGCACGCCGGGCTCGCCCGCCGCGGGCATGGGATCGGTGAGTTCGGCTTTCCAGCGCAGCCGGTGCTCGGTCGTGCAGGCCAGCATGGGCGCGAGGAACCGGTCGCTCATCCGGGTCGGCACCCCGGATTCGGTGCCGAAATGGATCAGGAAACTCTCGGTCTCCACCAGCCCGCCCGCACTGCCGCCGATCTGGACCCGCATCGTGCACCAGCGGGTGGACGTCGCCGACGGCCACCGCCGCAACGTCGCCCGCTCGCCGAAGCCGAGCGGTTTGAGCGCGTCGATCACCGTCCTGCGGATCACCCAGAGGCGATGGATATCGCCGTCCTCCAGGACGTCGAGGTGGTCGTAGCCGACATCCTGCAGGTAGCGGGCGACACCGTCCAGGCGCAGACGCTGGTCACGATCGGTGTCGGCGAGGCGCACGGGCCATCCCGTCTCGAACGGAGTCAGGACGGCCGGTGGTTCCGGCAGGACGCTGGGAATGACCATGCCCGGATGATGCCAGGTGTTTGCCGTGGTTGCGAAGAGGACTGGCCATATCGTCACGTATACGAGAAGTTACGGCCTCGACTAGGCTTTTTGTCCGAATTATCGGTGAAGAAGAGTTACGAGCCAATAGTTAGCTTGCGAGGCCGGGATATGCCCCGGCCTCGCCGCCGTCGCCTATTTCTTCGAGCGGTCCCGCTTCTCCCGCACCCGCACCGAGATCCGCACCGGCGAGCCGTCGAAACCGAATTCCTCGCGCAACCTGCGCTCCAGGAAACGCCGGTAGCCCGCCTCCAGGAAGCCGGTGGTGAACAGCACGAACGTGGGCGGTCGTGTGGTCGCCTGGGTGGCGAACAGCACGCGGGGCAACCTGCCGCCACGCATCGGCGGCGGCGTCGCGGCGATCACGTCCTTCAGCCAGGTGTTGAGCCTGCCCGTCGGGATGCGCTTGTCCCAGGATTCCAGCGCGGTCTCCATGGCGGGCACCAGCTTCTGCACCGCGCGCCCGGTGTGGGCGGAGATGTTCACCCGCTGCGCCCACGGCACCCGGACCAGCTCGCGGTCGACCTCGCGTTCCAGTTGCAGGCGCCGGTCCTCGTCGACCAGGTCCCACTTGTTGAACGCCAGCACCAGCGCCCGCCCGGAATCGGCGACCATGCTGATCACCCGCAGGTCCTGTTCGGTGATCGGCTGCGAGGCGTCGATCAGCATGATCGCCACCTCCGACGCCTCCAGCGCGGACTTGGTGCGCAGCGAGGCGTAGAACTCGGTGCCGCTGGCATTGGCCACCTTGCGGCGCAACCCGGCGGTGTCGATGAACTTCCAGACCTTGCCGCCCAGTTCGACGAGGGAGTCGACCGGATCGACCGTGGTTCCCGCGACATCGTGCACCACGGAGCGCTCGTCGTTGGCCAGCTTGTTGAGCAGGCTGGACTTGCCGACATTGGGCTTGCCGACCAGCGCCACCCGACGCGGACCGACGCCGCCGGTCCCTTCGCGCGGGGTCTCCGGGAGCACCGCGAGCACGTCGTCGAGCAGGTCACCGGTGCCGCGGCCGTGCGCGGCGCTGACCATGCGTGGCTCGCCGAGTCCCAGCGACCACAGCGCCGCCGCTTCCGCTTCCACCCGCTGGTCGTCGACCTTGTTGGCGACCAGGATCACCGGCACCGAGGAGCGGCGCAGCTTCTTCACCGCCGCCTCGTCGGTGGCGGTGGCGCCCACCACGGCGTCGACCACGAGCAGGATCGCGTCGGCGGTCTGCATGGCCAACTCGGCCTGGCGGGCCACCGATTGCTGCAACCCCTTCGCGTCGGGCTCCCAGCCGCCGGTGTCCTGCACCAGGAACCGGCGACCGGCCCAGTTCGCCTCGTAGGACACGCGGTCGCGGGTCACTCCCGGGATGTCCTCCACGACCGCCTCGCGGCGGCCGAGAATGCGGTTCACCAGCGTCGACTTGCCCACGTTCGGGCGGCCGACCACGGCCAGCGTCGGCATCGCGACGTGCGCTGAGTCCTCGAACTCGCCCTCGAGGTCGGTCAGTTCCCAGTCGGCTTCGTCGCTCCAGACGCCGTCGCCCGCCAGCACGTCCCCGTTCATCGGTCCCCTCCGGCTCCGTACACGGCGACCTGCTGCGCGACCACGCCATACAGCTCGTCGATGACCTCGTCCATGGACAGTTCGCTGGTGTCGACCGGTACCGCGTCCTCGGCGGGACGCAGCGGGGACACCTTGCGGGTCGAGTCGAGCGTGTCGCGGCGCTGCACGTCGGCGAGCACGCCCGCGTAGTCGTCGCCGCGCCCCTCGTCGATGTTCTGTTGATTGCGCCGGTGCGCCCTGGCCTCGGCGGAAGCGGTCAGATAGATCTTGGCGTCCGCGTCGGGCAGCACGACGGTGCCGATGTCGCGGCCCTCCACCACGATCCGGCCCGCGGCCGCCGTGATGTCGCGCTGCATGGCGACGAGCAGTTCCCGCACCTCCGGCACCGCCGAGACCGCCGAGACCGCCTTGGTGACGGCGTCGCCGCGAATCTCCGCTCGCACGTCCTCGCCGTCCAGCTCGATCACCTCGCGGCTGGGGTCGGTGCCGATGGACAGTGGCAGCTCTTTGACCGCGGCGGCGATGGCCGCGGTGTCGGTCAGTTCGATGCCCGCGCGCAGCACGCGCAGCGTCGCCACCCGGTACATCGCGCCGGTGTCGAGGTAGCGGGCGCCGAGCCGGGTGGCCAGGCGCCGTGACACGCTCGACTTCCCGGTACCCGATGGCCCGTCCATGGCGACCACCAGTGGGCTCGTACCGGCCATCCGCGCCGGCGCCTGCACCGGGATCTCCACACCGTTCACAACGACACCGCCTCGTAGAGTTTGCCGATTTCATCGCGGCCGAGCACACGCAGCGTGCCTGGCCGTTGGTCGCCCAGCGCGACCGGGCCGATATGGGTGCGGACCAGCCGGACGACCGGATGACCCACCGCGTCGAGCAGGCGGCGCACGATGTGCTTGCGCCCCTCGTGCAACACCACCTTCACCAGGGAACGTCCCTCCCCCAGTTCGAGCACCTGGAAGCGGTCGACCTTCGCGGGACCGTCCTCCAGCTCGACGCCTTCTCTGAGCCGCTTGCCGACCGCGCGATTGTTGACCTCGCCTTGTACCGTCGCCAGATAGGTCTTGGAGACCTCGTAGGACGGGTGCATCAGCCGGTGGGCCAGATCGCCGTCGTTGGTGAGCAGCAGCAGGCCCTCGGTGTCGGCGTCGAGCCTTCCGACATGGAACAGCCGCTGGCCCGCGGCGATCCGCTCGGCCACGATGTCGCCGACGCACGGGCGGCCGAGATCGTCGGACATGGTCGACTGCCAGCCCTTCGGCTTGTTCAGCGCGACGTGCACCAGTTCCTCGCGCACCACGACGCGCGTGCCGTCGACGCGCACCACCGCGTGCTGCGGGTCGATGCGCAGGCCCTGCTCGCGCACGATCATGCCGTCGACCTCGACGCGGCCCTGCGCGATCATCTCCTCCGCGGCCCGGCGCGAAGCGACGCCCGCCTTGGCGAGCACCTTTTGCAACCGCTCCCCCTCACCCCAGGGCAGCTTGGTGTGGCCGCCGGAGGGGGCGGGCTCCACGTTCTGATGGCGCGCGGGCTTGGCGTTGCTCAGCAGCGGCGGCGGCGCGACCTGCCGCTGCGGTTTGGGCTTCTTCTTGCCCGCTGCGGCCGTGTGGCGCTGCGGGCTTGGGGCGGCGGATCCGCGCTGGGCCGACCGGCCCGCACCACCCTGCTGGGCGCCACGGGCGGCGATGCCCCGTTGGGCCGAACGGGCGTCGCGTGAACTCGAGCCGCGGCTCGCGCCGCCGCGTTCGGGCTGTGCGCCGCGTTTCCTACGATCCGGTGTGCCATCTCGGCGAGCGGGCGTATTCATGATGTCCTGTCACTCTTCGGTGCCGAGGTCCAAGTCGGCCTCGGCGGGTTTCCTCGACCTGGTGTAGCGGGGGTCCGTCTCCAGGCTCTCGTTGATCTCATCGATCAGGTCGACGCCCGGAAGCAAGGGCGCCAGCGGCGGCAGATCGCTCAGCGAAGCCAGTCCGATCCGTTCCAGGAACAGCTCGGTGGTGCGGTACAGCGTTCCGTTGGTCTCCGGGTCGACGCCTGCCTCGGCGATCAGGCCCCTGGCCAGCAGTGTGCGCATCACCCCGTCGACGTTCACGCCGCGCACGGCGCTGACCCTGGTCCTGGTCACCGGCTGACGGTATGCCACCACCGCCAGGGTCTCCAAGGCCGCCCGGGTCAGTTTCGATCGGGAGCCGTCGAGCAGCATCCGCTCCACATACGGCGCGTACTCGCTGCGAGTATAGAAGCGCCAGCCGTCACCGACGAAACGCAGATCTATCCCGCTGGACCGCGCCGACAGTTCGGCGGACATCTCGCGCAGGGTCCGTTCCACCCGCTCGACGCTGTCGCCGAGAGCGGCCGCGAGCTGGTCAGCCGGGGCGGGCGAGTCGACGACCAGCAGCATGGCCTCGAGCGCCGAACGGAGATCGGCGTCGGCGAGCGGTTCGGGGGTGAGTTCCACCACTGCCTCACTCATGACCGCGCCTCGGCTCCCTCGCGCTCTGCTCACTCACCCGTAGTCCTCCTCGATCGTCACGGTGTCCACTTGTTGCGCGGCCTCGTCGCCGATCCAGCTCACCGACAAGGGACCGAGCGGATCGGGCTGGTCGAACTCGATCGTCTTGCCGCGATACAGCTCGAGCAGCGCCAGGAAGCGGGCGACGATCTGGACCGGAACCTCACAATCGGCGACCAGCTCGCCGAAGGAGGTCCACGCCCCCGCACCACGCTGTCTGAGCCGCTCCAGCACCAGCGCCGCCTGCTCGGCCACCGAGATCGCGTGCGTGTGCAAGTGGTCGAGCCCGACCTTGGGTACCGGACGGGGCCGGAAGGCCGCCGCGGCGATCGCGGCGAACTCGGCCGCCCCGACACCCAGCCTAACCTCGGGCAGCAGTCCGGCGTAGCGCTCCTCCAGGCCGACCGCGCGCGGATAGCGGCGCAGCGCGGCCGCCTCCAGCTCGCCGAGCAGTTCGGCGACCTGCTTGAACGCGCGGTATTGCAGCAGCCGCGCGAACAGCAGGTCGCGCGCCTCGAGCAGCTCCAGGTCCTCCGCGTCGGTCATCTCCCCCGACGGCAGCAGCCGCGCCGCCTTCAGATCCAGCAACGTGGCGGCGACGACCAGGAATTCCGTGGTCTGGTCCAGGATCTTGTCCGCCCGCAAGGTGTTCTGCCGCGCCATGTTCGCGGTCAGCGCCTTGGTGTAGGCGATGAATTCGTCGGTGACCTTGTGCAGCGCCACCTCGGTGACGTCCAGTTTGCGCGAGCTGATCAGGGTGAGCAGCAGATCGAAGGGGCCCTCGAAGTTGCTCAGCCGCAGGCGGAACCCGGTCGCCTGCGGCTCGGGCGACGGTGCCGCTCCGGCCTCCGGTGCGCCGGGCGCGTTCTGCGAGAGGGCCGGTGCTTCCAGCGGGCCGGGCGAGGAGCCGGGCTCATCCGCCGCATTGGGCGAGGAACCACCGCTTGGTTCCGACGCCAGCCGTTCGGAGCCGGGCTCATCCGCCGCGCTGGCTGAAGAACCGCGCATATCCGGCGCACTGGGCGAAGAACGACGTGCATCCAGCACGTCCCGCGCAAGACCATGTTCATCCGGCGCGGAGCCGCGAGCGTCCCGCACATCGGGCGTCGAGCCTGGTTCCTTCAGCGGGGCGGGTGCATCGCCGGGTGCCTCCGCCGCATCGTGAGCCGCGGAAGGGACATCAGGTGCGTCGACGGACCGATCGTCCGGTCTCTCCGGGACGATCGTCTCACCAGGCCGCGCGGGTGGTTTCGTGGCGGTTTCGTCCCCACGGTCCCGCGCAGGCGGGGTGTCCGCCGCCGTCTCCGGCGCGGTTCGTCCGGTGGAACCTCCGGCGATGGCCGGGTTCGGGCGACGGGGGGCGGCGTCGCGGCCCGCGGCGATGAACGCCGCCGCCGCGTTTCCGAGCGCGGGAGCGGCCGGCCTGGATTCGCGCCGCTCACCGGCCTCGGGTGCCTGATCGTCCGGCGTCGGAGTCGGTCCGGCCGCGGAAGACCCCTGGCCGGACGGGTCGTGGTCGGACGCGGACGAGGGGTCGGAGCGGCCGGTCACCGGCCCGATCGGTGGATGACTTCCCGAGCCATCGACCGATACGCCTCGGCGCCACTGGATTTCGGCGCCCAGGTGGTGATCGGCTCGCCCGCGACGCTGGCGTCCGGGAAACGGACGGTGCGCGCGATGGCGGTGTCGTAGACCAGGTCACCGAACACCTCGACCACGCGCGCCATCACCTGGCGGGAATGCAGCAGTCGCGAGTCGAACATGGTGACCACTATCCCGTACAGGCTCAACCGCGGGTTCAGCCGGTCCCGCACCTTCTCCACGGTGTCGTTGAGCAGCGCGAGCCCGCGCAGCGAGAAGTACTCGCATTCCATCGGGATGATCACGCCGTCCGAGCAGGCCAAGGCGTTGACCGTGAGCAGGCCGAGTGACGGCTGGCAGTCGATCAGGATGTAGTCGTAGCGGTTGCGGATCGGCTCCAGCGCGCGGCCGAGCGACTGTTCCCGGCCCACCTCGTTGACCAACTGGATCTCGGCGGCGGAGAGATCGATATTGCTGGGCAGCAGATCCAGGTTCGGGACCCGGGTCTGCATCAGCACGTCGTCGATCGACACCTTGGAGCCGATGAGCAGATTGTGCACGGTCAGGTCGAGATCGTGATGGGCGACGCCGAGCCCGGCCGACAGCGCGCCCTGCGGGTCCAGGTCGACGAGCAGGACGCGACGGCCGTATTCGGCCAGCGCGGCACCGAGATTGATGGTGGAGGTGGTCTTGCCGACGCCGCCCTTCTGATTGCACATGGCCACGATCAGCGCGTCACCGTGCTGGCCGACCGGCGGCGGGTCGGGCACCAGCCGCAACGGCCGTCCGGTCGGGCCGAGCGTCGCGTCCTCCGGGACCGGTTCCACTCCGTGGCCCCACAGCGTTTCCGCCGCGGCGGGCGAGTACGGACCCGGTCGCGAGCCCGTAAGCGGCTCCGCCCCAGCACCCATCGGCGGCTCTGCCGCGCCGGCTGTCGTCACGATCCGCTGCTCCTTATACGTTCCTGCCCGTTGCCTCGCCGAGCGTAGCGAGGCCGATCATGGGCCGACCTCGCTTTCGTGCGGTCCAGCTCTCGATAGACGCTACCGCTTGACGGCACTCGAGTGTCGCGCCTCCGCGCGGCGTGTTCGTGCCGCGCTGGTCAGCGCCAGTGCGGTCCGCCATCGAAATGAACGTCGAACCGGTCGTGCAACTCGTTCATACTGTCCCAGTCCGCCTCCCCGCGCGCGATCCGGCCGAGTTGCCGGAAGTATTCGAAGCGGACGATACCGGGTGTGAGCACAGCCAGAAACTCGGCGGGGCCGTCGGCGGCGGCTCCGAAGGCGTGCACCGCGCCCGGCGGAACCACCACGAGGCCACCTTCGCCCACCGAGCTGCGGGTGCCGTCCACGAGGAAATCCATTGTGCCGCCGAGCACATAGAAGATCTCGGTCGACTTCGTGTGGTGGTGTGGCCGGGTGCCGTCCGCACCCGCGGCCAGGGTCAGCCGATTGGCGCCGAAGAGCCCTTCGGAATTCTCGCTGTCCTCCAGGAGCCGGAAGGAACCGCCGCCGGGCAGCGGAATAGCTTCGACGTCGGCCTCGTGGACGATGAAAGACTTTGCCATGCAATTCACCTCGCGTTGTGGTCGGGAACCGGGCCGTCGGCGACAGCGTCGCACACCCGGCGACCAGCACAACCGGACCGCAGTCCATTTTGTTCCGTTCCCTGCCCGCGCGCGAAGCCCCCGAATCCGCAACGATTTACCGCGCACGGGGATGCGCGGTAGCCCACACCTCGCGCAGGGTGTTGACCGTGACCAGCGTGTAGATCTGCGTCGTGGTCACCGAGGCGTGGCCGAGCAGTTCCTGCACCACCCGCACGTCGGCGCCCCCGTCGAGCAGATGGGTGGCGAAGGAGTGGCGCAGCGTGTGCGGCGACACCGCCGCCGCGATGCCCGCCCGTTCGGCGGCGGTGTGCAGGACCTGCCAGGCGCTCTGTCGGGACAGCCGCGCGCCGCGGACGTTCAGGAACAGGGCTCCGGCGTTGCCTTTTCCGCGCGCGGCGAGCACGGGCCGCCCGCGCACCAGGTAGGCGTCCACGGCGGCGAGCGCGGGTCGTCCGATCGGCACCAGACGCTGTTTGCCGCCTTTGCCGCGCAGGACCACCGCGCGCTCTTCGATGTCCAGATCGTCGACGTCGAGCCCGACCGTTTCCGAGATCCGCGCGCCGGTGGAATACAGCAATTCCAGCAGCGCGCGGTCGCGCAGGCCGCGCGGTCCGCCGTCCACGCCCGCGGCGGGGTCGCCCTGACCACCGCCTGCCGCTTCCAGCAGTTTCAGCACCTGGTCGTAGGGCAGCGCCTTGGGCAACCTGCGCCCCGGCGCGGGCGGCTTCACCGCGTGCGCCACATCGGTGTCGGTGAGCCCTTCCGCGGCGGCGAAGCGATGCCAGCCGCGCACCGCGATCAGCGCGCGGGCCACCGAGCTCGCCGCCAGCGGCGGGCGTCCTGGACCGCCGGAGCGCAGCGCCATGGTGAACTCCGCGACGTCGGACTCGTCGACCCGGTCGAGCGATTCGATGCCGCGGCCGCTCAGGAACTCCAGATACCGGCCGAGGTCACGCCGGTAGGCGCCCAGGGTGTTGGGCGCGACGCCGCGCTCGACGGCGAGGTGGTCGAGATAGGTGTCGAGTTCGCGACCGAGCACCTGCGGTCAGTCTTCTGACTTCGCGGCCGCCTTGCGGCGCAGGAAGGTCGTCGGCTGCCCGTCCCATGGCGCGTCCGGCGGCCGCGGTTCGATGCCGCCCGCCCGCGCCGCCGCCAGGGCGAGCACGCCCGCGACCGCGGTGGCGTTGACGATCTCGCCGCTCAGCGCCGCGCGCACCGCCGCGTCGACCGGCATGCGGACCACTTCCAGGTCCGCCTCCTCGAATTCCGGGTCGGGACGCTCGGTTTCGTACAGCCCGCGGGCCAGGTAGACGCGCAGCGCTTCGTCGGTGAACCCGGGCGAGAGCGCCACGTCCACCAGCACCGCCCAGTCCCGCGCGGCCAGCCCGGTCTCCTCGGCCAGCTCACGGCGCGCCGCGACCAGCGGGTCCTCGCCGGGCACGTCGAGCAGCCCGGCGGGCAGTTCGAGCAGCCGCCTGCCGATCGGGTGGCGGTACTGGTTGATCAGCACCACATTGCCGTCGTCGTCGATCGCGGCGACGGCGACGGCGCCGTGGTGCTCGATCACCTCGCGCTCCACGACCTTGCCGCCCGGCATGCGCACCTGGTCGAGCCGCAGCGCGAGGATCGCGCCGCTGTAGACGGTCCTGCTGGATTCGATCCGGAAATCGTGGCTGCCCGGCTCGGCAGCGCCCCCGTTGCTCATGCCGCTACGCCTGTTCCGCCGCACCCGCCAGTTCTTCGCCGGGAATGTCCACCGGAAGACGTTCGGCCGCTTTGTATTTCAGCGCCGCCGAGATGAGCGCCGCGAACAGCGGATGCGGGCGGGTCGGCCTGCTCTTCAACTCCGGGTGCGCCTGCGTGGCGACGAAGAACGGATGCACGTCGGCGGGCAGCTCGACGAACTCGACCAGGTGGCCGTCCGGCGAGGTGCCACTGAACTTCAGGCCGCTCTCGGCGATCTTGTCGCGGTAAGCGTTGTTCACCTCGTACCGGTGGCGATGACGCTCGGAGACGTGCTCGCTGCCGTAGGCCTGGGCGACGACCGAGCCCTTCTCCAGGGTCGCCGGGTAGGCGCCGAGCCGCATGGTGCCGCCGAGATCGGCCTCCCCGGCCACGGCCTGCTCCTGGTCGGCCATGGTGGAGATGACCGGGTGCGGCGTGTCCGGCTCGAATTCGGCCGAGTTGGCCTCCACCAGCCCCACCCGGCGCGCCGCCTCGATCACCACGCACTGCAACCCGAGGCACAGGCCGAGCAGCGGAATGCCGCGGGTGCGCGCGTAGTGGATCGCGCCGACCTTGCCCTCGATGCCGCGGATGCCGAAGCCGCCGGGGATCAAGACGGCGTCCACGTCGCGCAGCGCGTGCTGCGCGCCCGCGGGCGTCTCGCACTCGTCGGAGGGCACCCAGCGGATGTTCACCTTGGCCCGCGAGGCGAACCCGCCCGCGCGCAGCGCTTCGGTGACCGAGAGGTAGGCGTCGGGCAGATCGACGTACTTGCCGACCAGCGCGACCTCGACGGTCTCGCGCGGCGAGTGCACCCGGTCGAGCAGATCGCCCCACACCGTCCAGTCCACGTCGCGGAACGGCAGGCCGAGCCTGCGCACCACGTAGGCGTCCAGGCCCTCCCGGTGCAGCACGCGCGGGATGTCGTAGATCGACCGCGCGTCCGGGGTGGAGATGCAGGCGTCGACCTCGACGTCGCACATCAGCGCGATCTTGCTCTTCAGCGACTGCGGGACCTCGCGATCGCAGCGCAGGATCAGCGCGTCGGGCTGGATGCCGATATTGCGCAGCGCCGCCACCGAGTGCTGGGTCGGCTTGGTCTTCAACTCACCGGAGGGCGCCAGGTAGGGCACCAGCGAGACGTGCAGGAAGAAGACGTTGTCGCGGCCGACGTCGTGGCGGATCTGGCGGGCGGCCTCCAGGAACGGCTGCGACTCGATGTCGCCGACGGTGCCGCCGATCTCGGTGATCACCACGTCCGGGGTCTGCCCCTGTAGATCGGGGCCGCGCATCGCGAGGATCCGGTGCTTGATCTCGTCGGTGATGTGCGGGATCACCTGCACCGTGTCGCCGAGATACTCGCCGCGGCGCTCCTTGGCGATGACCGACGAATAGATCTGCCCGGTGGTCACGTTCGCGTCGCGGGACAGGTCCCGGTCGAGGAAACGCTCGTAGTGGCCGACGTCGAGGTCGGTCTCCGCGCCGTCCTCCGTCACGAACACCTCGCCGTGCTGGAAGGGGTTCATCGTGCCGGGATCGACGTTCAAGTACGGGTCGAGTTTCTGCATCGTGACGCGCAGCCCACGCGCCGTCAGCAGCTGACCGAGGCTGGAGGCGGTAAGACCTTTACCCAATGAGGAGGCGACACCACCGCTGACGAAGATGTGCTTCGTGTCCGTTCGCGCCTGAATCCGTGTTTGACCCACGGGTCTTCACGGTAACACGAATCCGCCCGTCCGTTCGACTGCCACGCGCGTTTGCCCGCCGATCGCGGGAGGTCGATGAGAGCCCGCGCGTCCGGAGTGTGGGGCGGGTCTCTTCGGTCGCCGGTGTGCGTCGAGAGTCGGCGCCGCGACAGCGATCGTTCGAGGCCAGGGGCTGGAACCCTGCGGGTCGACCGGCGATGCCGTTGGCGACCGGTCAGCCCGGCACCACGGCCAGGGTGAGCGAGGCCGCTTTCGCGCCGGTGCCGTAGCGCCCGGCGCCGCCGTTGAGCTGCTCGCCCAGCGCGAGCACGGTGGTGACCCGGCCGAGCTCGCGTTCGACGTTGTCGACCGTGCTCACCTGGGCCGCGAGCGCGGCGTCGGCGCGGACCACGGCGATCGGCCCCTGCCCGTCGGCGGCGCCGGCGCGACCGGCGAGCACCACTCCCGCGCCGCGGCCGCGCAGCGCGCCCGCGAAGCGCGCGATGTTCGGTCCCGCGCCGTCCCCGGCCGCGGCGGCGTCCCCGGTGATCACGACCGCGAGCTGCGCGGGCCGCACCGGTGTGTCGCCGTAGGCGAGGAAGCCGCCGCCGCGCAGCGTCTCCAGTGCCAGCCCGAGCTCCTCCGGGGTGCTCCGAGTTTGCCCGCTGGCCGGATCGAGCAGCAGCACCAAGCCGAGCAGATCACCGGCCATACTGCCCTGATCCACCGCGCCGGTCCGCAGCTGCGCCCCGGCCGGGATGACGTTCGTCAGGGCCGTGCGCATCCGATCGCCCTCGGTGGCGTCGGCGAACGCCTCGGTGAGCGCGATCCGGCCGGTGACGGCGGCGCCCGCCGCCGCGAGCGCTCTGCTCACCGCCTCGACGTCCGCCGGGTCGGCGTCGGGGGTCGTGAATACGACGACGCCGCGGTCGGCCAGCGTACCGCCGAGAATGCGGCCCGACGAGCCGGCGATGAAACGGTCGGCCGCCGCGGTCTGCTCGTCGAGCTGCCGGTTCCGCTCGGTCAGAGTGTCCACCTGCTGACGCAGATCCGCCTTGTCCGCGCGCAACCCCGACAGCAGATCGGCCGCGAGGGTCTGGGATCCGAGCACCACACCGATCGCGAGCGCGAGAAAGATCGCGACGATCGAGATGGCGTGCTGGCGCAGCGAAATCATCGTTCTCCTTCAGAGTTCCCGAGCTGTGATCTGCCCCTGCGCCCACCGCGCGAGGCGGTTCCAGGTGTCCACACCCCAGTCCAGGACGTCCCCGCCGCTGTTGGAGGCCAGCACCACGACGATCACCGCCACCAGCGCGGCGAGCACCACCAGCGCGACGGCGACCCCGGACACGCGGTTGCCGTACAGGGTGGCCACCGCCTTGGCGTCCATCAGCTTCGTGCCCACCTTCAGCCGGGTCAGGAAGGTGGCCGGGTTGCTGTCGCGGCGTCCCCGGTCGAAGAAGTCGTCGAGGGAGGCGGGCGCTCCCGCGGTGACGATCAGCGCGGCGCCGTGATGGTCGGCCAGCAGCAACGCCAGATCGGCCGCCGAGCCCGAGGACGGGAACGTGGTCGCGCCGATGCCGAGATCCTGGATGCGTTCGAGCCCCTTGGCGCGACCGTCGGTGTCGGCGGGCAGGATCACCTCGGCGCCGCACTTCATCGTCGCGGTGGTGATCTCCTCCGGGTCGCCCACGATGACGTCGGGCCGGTACCCGCGCCTGCGCAGGGTGTCCGCGCCACGGCCGACGCCGATCAGGATGGGGGCGTACTCCTGGATGAACGGCTTGAGCCGCTGTAGGTCCTCGGCGTGGTCTGGACCGTCGGCGACGACGACCACATGCCGTTGCCTCATCACCAGGTCCAGTTGCGGAACGCCGAACCCGTCGATGAGCAGCGCGCTCTCGGTCCGGATGAACTCGATGGTGTTGCCCGCGAAGGCCTCGAGGTGATCGGCGAGGCCGTTGCGCGCTTCGATCATCCGCTCGGCGATGGCGGTCTCGGTGAGTTCGATGCCTTCGACGAGCACCTCGGGGTCCTTCTTGATCAGCCGGTCGGCGTAGACCACGCCGCCGTCGACGCGGACCTTGACGCCGTCCTTGATCTTCTTGAACGCATCCGAACTCACCGTGTCCAGCAGCAGGATGCCGTGGGACACCAGCGCCTCGGGGCCGAGATTCGGGTAGCGGCCGGAGATGGACGGCGAGGTGTTGATCACCGCGCCGACGCGCGCCTCGACCAGCCGGTCGGCGGTCATCCGGTCCAGGTCCATCTCGTCGAGGACGACGATGTCCCCCGGCCCGACCCGGCCGAGCAGCCGCCGGGTGTTGCGATCCACCCGGGCCGTCCCGATCAGACCAGGAAGCGTTTCGGTGTTCCGCGACAACAGCGCCGGCATCTTCATGGAGCGATGATGACCGCAAACTCTCAACCATTGATGGAGGCGCGCCGTCACCGAGAGACCCGATTCGAAATACCGCTACATCGTGGCAATCAAACCCGCTCAACGATCAGCCCTGCCTTGTTCCGCAGTTCGATCCCCGACCTCATATACCGATCTGGAGATTTCCACGCGATTCGACTGAACACCGACTTCGCCCGCGACCATATGACCGTTCGCAGCAATCAATTCGCGAATTCCTCTTCGAATCTCATTCGCGGTCGATCCCGGCACCTCTCGCAGCCGACGGCGAATTGATAGCTACCCTAGCGGCCGAAGCGATCAGCTAGGTGGCGCGACTCCGAGCGCCCACGAGCGCGGCTCGATCGAGCGAGATCGTCAGCACCACTTGGCCCGTGGACGGCACACGGTCCAGCCACTGCCGTCCGGACGCTGGGTGCGCGTCCATGCCGCCTCCCCCGCCCCATTGCCCGCGTCGCCCTCGCCGGACCTCGGCTTGCCCTGCCGGTGGTACTCCCGCAACGCGTGCTGATGCTCGTTCTGCCGCAACGGATTCGGGTCGGAGTGCTGATATCCGTACGGATCGATCTTGTGCCAGCCCGTCGAGTCGCCGTGCGAACCCGAGCGTCCCGAGTGGTCCGAACGAGACAACGACTCCGCCGCGGCGCCACCCGCCGCGGCGACCGTTCCCGCGGCGAGCCCGGTGATGATCAGCGCGAACGCGCCCTTCTTCGATCGCCCCCGGTCTCGCCCCGTCGCCGATCCGCGAAGGCGCGCTCCGCTCGTCTCGAACGTCATCGGAAGAACACTGCGCATGATGGCCCCTTTGCATCGGCACTTCCCGCTGGCGGGCGGAATTCACCCGCCGTTAATCTACTGATTTCAATAGTAGAAGATGAACCGGACATTACGGACACGAGTTGGATACGGTGTCAGCTCTGAGCGCGAAAACCATTGGTCGTTACGAGCTTTGCCGCCGTGAACTACCCAGGCACACCTCCGACGAACACGTCAGACCACAGCAGACAACACACCGGACAGAATTTTCCACGGATACTCTCAGTAGAACGGACCTTTGTGCGCCTGACCTGCGGCACCACCGAGCATCGACTTCGACACCGCACGCAAGCGCGGCAGCGGCCGGAACAACCCGGCAACCCGGACGGCTCGCCCCCGAGTGTGATGCGGACGACACGATCACCGAGCCGCGCCCGGTGTAGCTATATGCTGCCGGTCACACGTAACTGGAAGAGGAGAATTCATGGCCAGCACCACCGTCGACGCCGTCATCGCCGCCCCGCGCGAGGTCGTCTACCGGCTCTTCGCCGACCGCGAGAGCATCAGCCCTTACATTCCCGCCCAGGTCAAGCTGGTCAAGCCCGGCCTGACCGAGCGGGAGGGCGTCGGCGCGCAGCACCTGATCGGCCTCGGCCCGGTCGGTATCACCGAGGAGATCACCAAGCTGGTGCCCGGTGAGCGGATGGAGTACAAGGTCGTCAAGGGCGCGCCGGTGAAGCGGCACGTCGGCATCGTCACCTTCGCCGACGCCGACAACGGCACCCGGGTCTCCTACACGATGGAGTCCGACCCGTCGCTTCCGGTGCCCGCCAAGGTGCTCGAATTCGGTCTGAAGAACCTGATCGGCGTGTTCATCAAGGGCGCGCAGAAGGCGGTGCGCTGACCGGCGCGCTCAGCGCGTGGCCACCTCGGCGCCCGCTTTCTCGGCGCGCGCCGTCGCCAGTAGTTCCTCGGCGTGCGCCCGGCCGGTCTCGGTATCGTCGAGACCGGCCAGCATCCGCGCCAGCTCGACCACCCGCTCGTCGTTGGTCAGCGCCCGGACGCCGCTGTTGACCGTGCCCTTGCCGTCGTCGGATTTGTCGACCACCAGGTGCGTGTCGGCGAACGCCGCGACCTGCGGCAGATGGGTCACCACGATCACCTGATGCGTGCGCGCCAGCCGCGCCAGCCTGCGACCGATCTCCACCGCGGCTCGCCCGCCGACGCCCGCGTCGACCTCGTCGAACACCATGGTCGCGCCGTGCTCGGACCCGGCGAGCACCACCTCCAGCGCCAGCATCACCCGGGACAGCTCACCGCCGGACGCGCTCTTGCTCAACGGCAACGACTGCGCGCCCGAATGCGCCGCCAGCCGGAACTCGACCTCATCGATGCCTGCGGACCCGGCGTGCAATTCCTTGCCGTCGACGGTGAGCGGCGCCGAGTCCTGCGCACCCGCGGGCACCGGCCGCACCTCCACCTCCAGACGCGCCTTGCCCATCGCCAGACCACCGAGTTCGGCGCTCACCGCGGCCGCCAGTTTGCCCGCCGCCTTGGCCCGCGCCGCGCTCAGCTTCTTCGCCGCCTCCCGCACCCGCTCGGCGGCGGTGTCCACCTCCGCGGCCAGCTTCGCCAGCGCCTCCTCGGAGACGTCCAGCGACCCGAGCCGGGTGCGGGCCTCCTGCGCCCAGGCCAGCACCCCGTCGATGTCGGGTGCGTACTTGCGGGTCAGCGTCTTCAATTCGGCCTGGCGGGTGAGCAGCGAATCCAGCGCACCCGGGTCCGAAGGCAGATCCGACAGGTACCCGCTCAGCTCGGTGGTCACGTCGACCACCACGGCGATGGCGTCGGCCACGCGCGGAGCGAGCGCGACCAGCGCCGGATCGTCGGCGGCCTCGATGCGGGCACGCGCGGCGCCGAGCGCCTCCAGCGCGCCGGCACCGTCTCCGGGAGCGTCGGCGGGCCCGGCCAGCGCTTCGTGCGCGGTGGCCGCCGCTTCCCGCAGCGAGTCCAGGTCACTGAGCCTGCGCACCTCGTCGACGATGCGCACGTCTTCGCCGGGTTCCGGCGCGATCGCGTCGATTTCGCGCAGCGAGTGCTCGAGCCGTTCGGCCTCGAGCGCCAATTCCCGGCTGCGCGCGGTCCGTTCGAGCAGCTCGGTGCGAGCGTCGAGCCACGATCGGCGCAGCACCTGGTATTTCCGCAGCAGCGCGCCCACCGCGTCGCCGGCGAACTGGTCCAGTGCCGACAACTGCTGGTCGGGACGCTGCAAACGCAGCTGATCGTTCTGGCCGTGCACGGTCAGCAAGGGTGCGGTGAAATCGGCCAGCACCGAGGCGGGCACGCCGCGACCGCCGAGATGCGCACGTGAGCGTCCGTCGCTGCCGACCGTGCGGATCGCGATGACACTGCCGTCGTCGTCCTGCTCGGCCGCGGCCGCCTCCAGCACCTGCGCGACCTCGGCGCGGGCGGCGTCGTTCACGTCGTCGATGGTGAACCGGCCCTCGACCACGGCGCGGGACGCCCCGAGCCGGACCCGCCCCGCGTCCGCGCGCGCACCGCTGAGCAGATGCAGGCTGGTCACCACCATGGTCTTGCCCGCGCCGGTCTCGCCGGTCAGGCAGGTCAGTCCCGCGTGGAACTGCGCGGTCGCCGTGGAAATGACGCCAAGCCCGTCAATCCTGATCTCTGTCAGCACTTGTGCTCTCCGTTCGCCGTCGGCCACGCCAGCCTGTCACGGGCAATTGGAACTTGCGCACCATCCGGTCGGCGAACGGTGCGGAGTCCAGCCGCACCCAGCGCACCGGTCGAGCGCCGCGAACCGCCTCGACCCGGCCACCGCTGGGCAGTGCGAGCGTGCGCCTGCCGTCCAGGAAAACTATCGCATCGTGTCCGGTCGCTACCGACTCGACCGCGATCCGCGAATCCGGGCTGGTCACCAGCGGTCGCGCGAACAGGGCATGGGCATTGCTCGGAATCACCAGCAAGGCTTCGAGTTCCGGCCACACCACCGGCCCGCCCGCGGAGAAGGCGTAGGCGGTCGACCCGGTCGGAGTGGAGATGAGGATGCCGTCGCAGCCGAACGAGGACACCGGGCGGCCGTCGACCTCCAGCACCACTTCCAGAACGCCCATGCGGGAAGCGTTCTCGATGCTCGCCTCGTTCAACGCCCAACCGCTCTCGACGACCTCGTCCTCGATCCGCACCGTGACATCGATGGTCATCCGGTGCTCGATCGTGTAGTCGCGCCGGACCACCTGGGCGAGCGCCTCGTCCAAGTGCTCCGCCTCGGCCTCGGTGAGGAACCCGATGCGGCCGAGGTTGATGCCGAGCACCGGCACCCCGGCCGGGCGGGCCAGCTCGGCTGCGCGCAAGAACGTTCCGTCGCCACCGAGCACGAGCACCATCTCGCAGCCGACCGCGGCCTGCGGGCTGTGTTCCACCACGCGCACCGGAAAACCGCCCGGCTCCTCCTCGAACCGCGTGCTGTCCGCTTCATCGGCGAGCACGCGCAGGCAGATCCCCGCCTCCGCGAAGATCTTCGCCACCCGGTGCGCGGTCTCGATGATCTCCGCGCGCCCCGGATGCGACACCAGCAGAATCTCCCGGCCGCAAGGCTGAGCCGGCGCGTTCACTGTGGACCCTCCTCAACCGCGCGCTCGACCAACGCGGCGACCCGCTCGCCGTCGTACTCGAACGGCCCGTCGTTGCGCAGCCACAAGAAGTATTCGACATTGCCCGACGGGCCCGGCAACGGGCTCGCCACGACACCGGCGGTGCGCAGGCCCAGCTCCGCGGCCGCCGCCGCCACCGCGCGCACCGCGTCGGCACGCAACGCGGGATCACGCACGACACCGCCCGAGCCGACCCGTTCCTTACCGACCTCGAACTGCGGTTTCACCATGGGCAGCAGGTCGGCGCCCGGCGCGGCGCACGCGGCCAGCGCGGGCAGCACCAGGCTCAGCGAAATGAACGACAGGTCGCCCACCACCACCTCAACCGTGCCACCGATCGTTTCGGGCGTCAGGTTGCGCACGTTGGTCCGATCGAACACCCTGACCCGCTCGTCGTTGCGCAGGCGCCAGACCAGCTGGCCGTAGCCGACGTCGACCGCGACGACCTCCCGCGCTTGCCGCGCCAGCAGCACGTCGGTGAAACCGCCGGTCGACGCGCCCGCGTCCAGGCAGCGCTTGCCCGCTACGGACAGCCCTTCCGGCTCGAACCGCTCCAGCGCGCCGAGCAGTTTGTGCGCACCCCGCGAGGCCCACGACACCTCGTCCGGCTCCTCGCGGACCACCAGCGGCGTGCCCGCCTCGACCGCGGTCGCCGGCTTCACCGCGACCGTTCCAGCTATCAGGACGCGGCCCGCGCCGATCAGCTCGACCGCGTGTTCCCGCGATCTCGCCAACCCGCGGCGAACCAGTTCCGCGTCCACCCGCGCGCGTCTGGCCACCTCAGATCTTGTCCACCGTGGCCAAGGCCTGTACCAGCACGTCATGTGCCTGCTCCAGGATGCGAGCGCGACGGGTGATGTCGACTCCGGCCTCGGCGCTGTCGGTCGCGACCCCGGTTCGGCCGGGGAAGTCGAGTTCGGCGAGCAAGTTGTCGACCTCGCCGCGGATGCGATCCGGGTCGGCAGGCTCCTGGTGTCCGTGCGCGCCCGGCAGGTGCTGGCCGGGCAGGGGCACTCCCGGACGGGGCCCCGGTGCACCGGGGCCGCTCGGACGAGGCGTAGCAGTAGTCATCGTGGCGTCAACGCTATCGGATTTCCGAATCGGACGCGCGGACCGTCACAGCTCGTCCCGGATTGCGCTGGAGCGATTCGCCGAGATCGGCGTCCGGCTCGACGGCTACGGCGGCGTGATTGAGCGCGTCGAGCGAGTCGGCGACATAGGTCGGGAGCTGCCCGTCCGTGGCCTTGCGCAATTCATCCAGCGTGCTGACACCGGTGAGCACCAGCAACGAGTCGAGACCGACGCGGTTGGCGCCCTCGATATCGGTGTCGAGACGATCGCCCACCACCAAAGCGGCGCGGGAACCGGCCCGGACGAGCGCGTCCTCCAGCAGCGGCGCGTAGGGTTTGCCCGCCACGATGGGCTCGCGATCGGAGGCGGCCCGCAGGGCGGCGACCATCGCACCGTTGCCCGGCGCGAGGCCGCGTTCGTTCGGCAGGGTCCGGTCGGTGTTGGCCGCGACCCACAGTGCGTCCGCGCGCAGAGCGTAGGCGGCTTCGGCTAGGTCCGGCCACGAGGTCTGCGGCGAATGTCCTTGCACCACAGCGGCCGGCGCGGCGCCGTCGAAGCGCCGGATCGGCCGCAACCCGACACCGTCCACCTCGGCGGCCAAGTCGTCGGTGCCGACCACCAGCACCGGCGCACCCGGGTCGAGCCGCTCGGCCAGCAGCCGCGCCGCTGCCTGCGCGCTGGTCACCACCTCATCGGCAGACGCGGGAAACCCGAGCTCGGACAGATGGGCGGCCACTACCTGCGGCCCGCGGCTGGCGTTGTTGGTGACATACACCAGCCGCTGGCCCGCCTGCCCGTCCGCGGTCAGCGCTTCCGGCGCCCCCTCGATCACCTCGTGACCGCGATACAGCGTTCCGTCCAGATCCAGCAGCAGGGCTCGGTAGCGATCTCGTAGTCGCGTCACACCACTCTCACTCCGTGTCACCGTTCGGCGCCGTGCCGACTCGTCACCGCCGGACCCGCCGAGTCCGGGACATCGACACTACGCCAGCGAGCGGACCGAAAAGACGTGGCGTCAGCCACTCCCGCGGCAGCGGAGTGCAAGCGCCGCACGGCGGTTCCCGGATCACCGATGGCTTGTCGCGCCCGCTCTGCCGAGAGGTCCGGCCTCGGTACCTCCGCACACATCAGCGCGGAAATCGACCGCCTCGCTCGCCGCACAGGTTGTCATCGAGGCATGGCGCGCCGACGAACCCACGTCCGGCCGTCGTGCCCCGACCAGGAGCACCTGGGCAAGGGCCACACAGTCCGCCCGGCATTCGCTGTTGCTCCCCGGGTCGGCAACCCCTTCACAGGATGTCGAACATGTTCTACGACTTGGACGGAGAGACGGATGCTGAGGAGCGGGCAGCGAACAGACGGAGGCAGTGTCGCGGAAGCAGGTGAGGCCTCAGTCGGCACGTTCCGCCGCCACGAGGCATCGGCGTATGGTCCGCACCGTCCACGCCACCGAACACGCTTCTAGCGAAAGGTTCATCAAGGCCTGGCCCGCCGACCAACTTGCGTCCGGCCGTCGTGCACCCGACGTTCGCTGTTCCGCCCTCTCGGGGTCGGCAATCACCATCGACCGCACGCGCACACCACGTGCGTCACCTGGTCTCTATAACCATCGTCGCGGCGGCGGGCGGACCTCGGCCGTCGACGGAAAACAGACGCCGCCGTACCCCGTGAGTTGGGCGCCCCGTTCCTCAACATCCGTCTCTCCGTCCAAGTCGCCGGAGGCAGTGTTGAGGAACCGGGTGAGGCCTTCGGCACGTTCCGTCGCCAAGGGGGCATCGGCGTATGGTGCGGACCTGCCCGCCAGGAAGACCCTTTCGGTCGAGGCCGCCGACGCATCAGGCATCGGCGGCCAATCGGGTCACGGATCGATCAGATGTCGCTGTCCCCGGTGAGTTCGGCGGCGCGTTCCTCGGCGTCCGTCTCTCCGTCCAAGTCGGCGGAAGCGGCGTTGAGGAACCAGGTGAGGCCTTCGTCGGTGCGCCCCGCCGCCACGAGGGCATCGGCGTAGGCGTAGAAGAGGCGAGCCGCGGCGGATCCGGTGCGGGACGGGTCGAGATCCGAGGTCTGCAGAGTGACGACGGCTTGGTCGTACTGACCGAGGTCCATGCGCGCGCCTGCCACGACGATGCGCAGTTCGGCGGCCTCATCGCCACGCAAAGCGCGCGCCTCGTCACTGCGACCGAGTTCGATCGCGCGTTCGGGACGCCCGAGGCCGCGCTCGCAGTCCGCCATGACGGCCAGCAGCCCGGAGCCACCGGACATCCGGCGCGCGGTCCGCAGTTCCGACAAGGCCTCCGCCCATTCACCGGCGTGGTAGGCGACAACTCCCGCGGTCTCACGCACGACCGCGATCCGCCCCGCCCGTTGCCGCGCGGCCCTGGCATGCGCGAGAGCGAGCCCGGGATCGTCGTCGAGCAGGCGCACCGCCATCACCAGGTGCCTGGCGACCGTCTCCGCGTTGCCTTTGTCCAAGCTGAGCAGATCGCGCCGCACGGCGGAGTCGAGATCGGCAGCCTGCACCTCGTCCGGCAGGTCGGGTTCCTCCGGCCGCGGCGGTCGGCGGTCGAGCGAACGGCCCGCGCCCACCCGGGCTCCTTCGCCGCCCCTGCGCCGATCCTCGCCACGCGATGTCGAACCTTCGCGATCGTCGTCGCGCCGGCCGTCACGGTCCGATCCCTGGCGACGGCGATCGTCGTCGCGCCGCTGGAATCCGGACTCACCGCGCCGCCCCGCGTCACCGCGATCATCGAAGTCGCCACGACGCTTGAATCCAGCGCGCTCGCCCGCCTCACCGCGGCGTGCTTCACCCCGGTCACCGGAATCGTCACGGCGACGGTCGAACCCACCACGTGGTGAATCACCCCGGGGGGAGTCACCACGACGGAACCCGCCGCGAGCGCCGGAGTCACCGCCCGAACGGTTTCCACCGCGCGATTCGTCGCGCCGCTCTTCGGAATCGCCGCGGCGTTTGAAGCCACCCCGGTCGGCGGAATCGTCGTACCGTCTGAAACCGCCGCGCTCTCCCGGCCCACCACGGCCAGCGGGCTCGTCACGGTATCCGCCACGCGCGCCGGAGTCACCGCCCGAACGGAAACCACCGCGCGATTCGTCGCGCCGCTCTTCGGAATCGCCGCGGCGTTTGAAGCCGCCACGGTCGCCGGAATCGTCGTACCGTCGGAAACCGCCGCGCTCTCCCGGCCCACCACGGCCCGCGGGCTCGTCCCGACGCTGGAAACCACCGCGCTTGGGCGCGTCGCCCCCGCGGCGGAAGCCACCGGTGTCACCGGTCTGGTCGCCGGAGTCCCGGCGTCCGAATCCACCGCGCTGGCCGCCGCGTTTGTCGGCGCCGCCGCTGTCTCCGCGACGATCGAAGCCACTGGAATTGTCGCGGCGCTGAGAACTCCCCCGGTCGGACGAGCCTTCCCGCCCGCCGTAACCGCCCGCTTCGCCGCGACGGTTGTAGCCGCCGCGTTCCCCGGAGTCACCTCGACGGTTGAATCCCCCACCGCGGCGGTCCGCGTCCTGGTTATCGCTTCGCCGGCCGGACCCGGAATCGGGAGCGCCGCGCCGGAAGGGCTTCCGATCGTCGTTTTGTTCCGGCACGGTGCTCCCTTTCTTTGTTCCGCGAAAAGTCGGTATTCGCCACAAATTGAATCACGCACCTGCGGTGGGGTGCGGTCACGGCGACTTCGCCGGAGCTCCATCAGGTGCTCAAACGACGAAAGGGGACCCAGATTCTGGGTCCCCAAT
>NZ_BDBC01000035.1 GCF_001612785.1 Nocardia beijingensis NBRC 16342 | reverse complement strand
TACCGGGATTTGGAACTGGCCGTCCGTGGGGAGTCTCCACTGGCCGCTGACAGGCGTACGCGAGCGTTTTGGTCAGGGGCAGGTTGGTTGGTAGGGAACCGTTGCGACGTAGTACGGCCAGATCTCTGGATCCAAACCGGTTCCGGTAATCGCGCATGCGGTTGTGGCCGCATTGTCCTGCAGGCGGGTTATGCCGGTCAGATCCCACAGGGAGGCCTGCCCCTCTGAGTCGGCCACTGCGAGCGTGGCGCCGCTGGGGGAAAACCACATATGCACCGAGGGGTTCGCGGTGAAGGGCGCGGGTGGGCCGAGATCGTGCGCGAGCGTTCGATCGGTGAGATCCCATAGCTGCAGTGTCGCGGCACGGTTAGTGCTGGCCAGGGTCTTACCGTTGGCCGAGAAGGCCAGTGCGGTGATCGCTACGGTGCTGCCGATCACACCGGTGTTGCCGTTGGGGTCGGCAGGGCCTGCCAGCGGCTGGCCGATACGAGCGGGTTTGGTTCGATTCGAGATGTCCCAGATCGCGATGGAGTTGTCGGAGCGGCCGACCGCCATGGTCCGACCGTCGGGCGTGAATGCCACCGTGGTGAGGTCTGCGGCGTCACCGGAATGGAGCGTGATGGGTAATTTGCTGGGCCGGGACGGATCGCCGACGTCCCACAGCGTCATCTTCGCATCGGGGTCGTAAAGGCTGCCGATCGCAAGCGTTGCACTGTCCGGGCTGAAGGCCATGACGATGACGATGACGGCGGGCAACTTGTCGACCCGGCGCACCGGCCGGTCCGGGTCGGTGATATCCCACAGCATCGAAGTCGATTTGTCGCCGGTGACGAGCATCCGGTTGTCCGGTGAAAACAGCGCGGGATATCCGCCGGGGATGGGCTGTCCGCGGCGCTCGGGATGCGCGGGATCGGAAACGTCCCAGAGCGTGATCGCCTCGCCTTCGACCGACGTGGCGAGCATGCGCGCGTCCGGTGACAGCAGCACCGCGCCGCCTGGCACCGCGTTCCGGTACTCGACTGGTCTGCTCGGGTCGGTGAACTCCCACAGCGAGGTGCCCCCGGCGCCGAGGATGCGCCCGTCGGATCGGAAGGCGAGTGTGTTGATCTCCTCGGTCGGTGCGCTGACGCGTACTGCGCGGCCCCGGTCGGCGAGGTCCCACACGATGGCGGTGGTGTCCTCGCCGGTGATCAACCCGTGGCCGTCCGGCGCGAAGGCCACTGAGGTCACCCAGTCGGTGTGGCCGGTCAGTGGAGTGCCGGAGCGGGTAGGCCGGGATGGGTCGGTGATGTCCCAGACCGTCGCGTATCCCTCGTATCCGGCGGTGGCGGCCAGTGTGCCGGAGGCGGCGAAGGCGAGGGCGTTGTTGTTGCCGGTGAGTGTGCCGCGCCGGGTCGGTGTGCGGGGCGTGGTGAGGTCCCAGAGTACGAAGGCGTTGTTGTTGTGCTGGCTGCTTTTGTCGCGGGTGGCGAGGAGGTGGCCGGTCGGTGCGAAGGCGATCGGTGCGCGGGCGAGCATGGGCCCACCGATCGGACTCGGCCGGGTTCGGTCGGTGATATCCCACAACACCACGGCGTCGTCATTGCCCGCTGCCAGAATGTTCCCGTCCGGCGCGAATGCTACCGACGTCATCTCGCCCTGCCCGGTCAGCGGCGCACCGATCAGAGCGGGGCGTGCGGGTTCGGACACGTCCCACAGCGTGATGACCTGTCCCTGCGCAATGGCGAGTGTCCGCCCGTCCGGGGCGAAGGCAGTGTCGTAGATGTAGCGGTAGCCGGTAGCGCTCAGGGTGCTCTTGGTGATCACCGTGCCGCAACGGACGGGCTGGGCAGGTTCGGTGATGTCCCACAACGCGAGCGTTTCCTCATTCTCTACTTCCTCGCCGTGGGTGGCCAGCATTCGGCCGGTGGGCGCGAATCGCATGATGACGGAGTTGCCGCCGTCCACCTGGAGGTCTGTGCCGAGCCGACGCGGCGCGCCGGTATCGGAGGTCGCCCAGAAGCTGATCACGTCATTGATCTTGGTGACGTTGTTCGTCCGGGTGGTGACCTTCGATCCCACCGCTAGTGTCTGTCCGTCGGGTGAATACGCCATCGCGCGCACCTCGTCGGGTAGTCCGCCCAGCGTGCCCGCGTAACGTGTCCCGGCCAGGGTGCCGACCAGGCTGGCTCGTGTGCTGGGGTCGGAGTGGATACGGTCGGCGGCGATGCCGAGTTGCAGTGCCTGCCGTGGATCGCTCGACCTGGCCGCCTCGGCCTCGGCGACGACCAGCCGCGCCGTGGCGATTCGCTGCTGTTCGCCGGCGGCGCGCTGCTGCAGTACCGCGAGCACCGTGGCCGTCCCGGCGACCACCAGCAGCAGAGCCAGCCCGGTCACCAGCACCCGCAGCCGCTGGTTCTGTCTGCGCTCGCGCAGGCGTTGCCGTTGCTCACGTTCGACCTGTGCCTGCCTGTCCGCCGAACTCGCGTCCAGGAATGCTTTTTCCGTTGGGGTCAGTTCGGACTCGTGCTCGCCTGAATCCCGCCACAGTTGCGCCTCGGTCAGTGCGCGCCCGCGATACAGCGCGTCCGGATCACGGTCGAGCAGCTCCCAGCGTGCGGCGGCATCGGCGATCTGCTGATGGACAATCAGGTCTGCCTTGTCTCGCTCGATCCACCGGCCCATCCGTGGCCACGCCCGCAGCAGTGACTCGTGGGTGATGGTCGCACCCGTCTCGTCCACAGTGATGAGCCGGTCGGCGGCGAAGGTGTCGAGGACCTCCCGCTTCGCTGCGATCTCGTGCGCTGTGCGTCCTGATAGGAGCTCCGCACGTGGCATCCGCCGCCTCGTGTGGTCGGTACCGGAGCCGATCCGCACCATTCGCAGCAGAGTGCGCCGGGCGATATCTTGGGCCTCCGGGGCGAGGGCGGCATAGCCGGCCTCGGCTCGTGTGCTCACCGATTCCCAGATCCCGCCGCCTGCTTGATATCCGGTGAGCGTCAGGATGCGTCCGTTGCGTCGCTGCCAGGTCGCCAGCAGTGCGTACGACAGCAGCGGTAGCGCGCTGGCGGCATCGATGCCGGTGTGACCGGCGCGCAGATCGCGCAGCACCAACTCGGTCAGACCGGGCTCCAGTGACAAGCCCGCTGTGTGTGCCGGCTTCTCGATGACTTCGCGAAGCTCGGCATCGGTTAGCGGTGCGACCAGACCAGTACTGCCGCGCAACGCCGACACCAGTTCCGGATAAGCCAGACACCGATCGTAGAAGTCGGCTCGCAGTCCGAGTATCACCATTGCTGCTGGGGTGCCGTCGGTGTCGTCCGCCGTGCACGCGAAGCACAGCGCGCGAATGAAATTCCGCTGCTCGTGTTCGTCGTGGCAGGCGGTAAACACCTCCTCGAACTGGTCGACCACCAGCACCATGCGTTCTGCAGAGCCGTATTCGCGCAGCACATTGCGAATCAGCTGACGCACCGATGCCGGTTCTTCGGCGAGCCGATCTTTTTGCCGAGCAGACGCCAACCGCTCTGCCAGCTGGCCCAGTGGCTGCTCGCCGGGCGTGAACACCCGAGTAGGCCAGGCCGAGGAGCCGGGCAAGGCGCCGGATTCCAGCGCATGCAGCAGCCCGGCGTGCAGCAGTGAGGACTTCCCGGAGCCGGACGGACCGATAACCACGAAAGGTCCACCTGCCGTGGCTCGTTCAGCCAGCTGCGCGAGCAGTTCGGCGATCGCGGCGTCACGGCCGAAGAAGTAACGCGCATCCTGCGCGTCGTAACGATCCATGCCGCGATACGGGCAGACCGCACCGTCGGAGGCCGGCGACGACGGCTTATCCGACCCTGGTGCCGCATGGACGGCGGGGTTGGGAGCGATCACCAGCCGATTGGAGGTGTCGCTCACATGCTGGCGCGGCCGCGGGAACCCCGCAGCGGGCAGGGCTCGGTCGAGATGGTCGTACACATCGGCCAGGCTCAACCATGCGCCGCGGGCCGGATCACCGGAGTTGATCAGCCGCAACAACGCTCCGGTGAACCCGGTGTAGTCGGCGCCTGGCAGGGCCAGCGCGGCCTCGTCGCGCGCCGCCGATGCCAGCACATGAGTACCGCGTACCGCACTGGCGGAGAATGCGTCTGCCGCGATGGAGCCTGTCGTCGCACCAGCACGGCCGGAGAAGCAGCAATCGAGTACGACTACGATCGACCGGGCTCGGCTGCGTGACAATGCCTCCCTTACCGCAGCATACGACAGCGCCCGATAGGCTAGTCCCTCCACCATGCTGTCGGTGTTATTTGTGGCCAGGTACAACTCGCCGTCAGCCGCCCCCACCAAACCGTGTCCGATGTAGTAGATCAGCAGCGCACTCTCGGCCGAATTCGCCGCCTCCGTTATCGCGTTGCCCAGCTCACGCGGGTCCGCCGGATCGTGCAGCACGCGCAGGGCCGCCGGATCAACGCCACATTGCTCCACCAGTGTCCGGGCCAGTGCGTCCACCGACCTCAGCACCGACGGCACAGACGACAGTGGTGACCCCTCGACATGGTTTCCGGTGCCGATCAGCAGTACACGCACACCCGCTGCGCTGAGTGCGAGCGTGGTATTCATTGCGGCGGGCCGGAATCGGGGTCGAGATCGGCTGCCAGTTTGCCGGTGAATTCCAGCACTTGTACAGCGGACAGGCCGCGCAGCTGAGCGGCGTTCACCTCGAGCACCACCTTGTCGGATCTGGTCAGCTTTACCGATACCGAGCCGACCCGCGTTCGCAGCCAGGCGATCAGAACTGTTGCCAGCGCCGTGGCCGCGCCCCCCTGTCCTAGCCCGACGATCAGCGCAGTTTCCAGCGCGCCCAGCTCGCCCGGTTGTGGCTCGGCGATCGCGGGACGGACCTGACCGCGCAATTCATCGGCGTCGGTCAATTCCCGGTCCAACGAACGTAGTTCCTCATCGGGCCGTTCAGCCGCCACCGTTACCGTCACATTCAGCTGTGCCATAGTGTCCCGCCGCGAGATTCGACTGGTGCTGCTCGATCATCATCCCGGTCCCGGGCGGCGTTGGGGACGGATCCCAGTGAAACGTGGGTGAAGCTACGATCCGCCAAGACTCCGATCACCACGGCAATGCCATATCGCTGATGACTCAGACTGTGCAGTGGCGCACCTTGATCCCTACCTCGACCGCCCCGACCAGCGACGTGAGGTTCGCCGACGAACGACGTCGCAATTCATACATGCGGAGCATGCATCTGCGCCTGCTGAGTTAATGCCAGAGTGTGGAGCGGACGGCGGCGTAGGTGAGCCCATCGGTGATGGTGCGGTCGGCCAGCGCGGCGGTGAAGCCCTCGACGCCGAGGTGGATGCGTGTCGCGTCACCGAGCACGGCGTGTGCGTGGGCATGGTCGAGCGGCCCGGCGCCGACGAGCCGCCCAGGGAGTTGGCCGCCAGCAGCAGGGTGCGATGCCGCACCCAGGGGTAGGCGGCCCGGACACAGGCGCTCTGGTTGACCAATGCCGCCTGCACGTAGGCGTCGGGATGCCCGACCACCGGAGCACTGCGGGGAACCGGCAGCGGCGCAGGCGGGCGCAGCAGACCGGTCAGCCACTGCGGCAGCAGGATCGGCGCCCGGTCATCGATGCCCCTACGGGCCCTCGGGCAGCTGAGATCCGGCGGCGACGACGTAGCCGCCGTGGCTCGGCTGTCGATGCGCCGCCCGAGGCGGCCGATCGTATTGCGCAGCGGTGGCGTGCGCGGCGCACGGTAGTACAGGTGCACACCGCCCGATGTGGAAGCCTGCGCGATACATTGCCACGTCACTGTTCACGGTCGCGACCACACCCGGTTGATCGCGTCGCCGAGTGCGCGGTACTTGCGGCGCAGTTGCTCTCGACCAGGTCCCGGCCGGATCCGGGGATAGTAGGTCGAGGGTCAGCTGAGCTGGACTCGGGTGTCGGTGTTGACCCCGCAGTTGCGGGTCCAGCTGGGGCTGCTGGCCGCGCAGGTCGCCGTCGCCGACCGCCTCTCCGCACTGGGCGGGTGCCAGCCGAAGCGATACGCGCCCACACATCCTCCACGGACCAGCCATGAATGGGCAGCCACGTATGGACGTGACGGCGCGTATTGGACGCACCGCTCGTGCCCGCGCGTCCCTCGGCACGCGCTCTTCTACAGATCGCGCACAGGCAGGGTGGCGCCAGGCCCGTGCATGAACGGTGACGCGCGGGGCGCTGGGGTGATTCCTCGGCGCGGGGGCCCATGATGTTGAGCACCCGCCCCTGCCGACGGTCAGTCCCGCGGTACGGGACTCGGCGACCAGCGTCGTGATCACCCGCCGGATCGAGCTTTGCTTGAAATCCGAGGTGCTTCTCTGCACCATGCAAGTCGACTCGCCACAACTCGGCCGAGAGGCTTGTGGTCAGATGCAGTCCGCCGCGGTCGAGACGCGCCGAACCTTGCACCACAAGCGCGCGGACCATCCAGAAACCACATTGGTGGATTCAGGCTGAGGTCAAAGCCCGAACGTACTGACCTCAAATAGAGTTCCAAGTAGGGTAAACCCGCAAGAATTCGAGATAGTCCCGGCCAACACGATCGAGCTGGGCTAGGCTGCGTTGCAGCAGGACCTCTCCATCCGCCGCGGCTGCGGCGCTCGACCTCGTCACTGCTTTCGGAACGCCAGCACGATGCTCGTGTAGGTCCGCAGGGCGTGAACGCCCGGGACGACAGCGTAGACAGCTATACCGTTTCGCACAGGTTTGCCTGGAATAGCTGAGCCCCTCTTCGAACGTCGTCTCCTCTCGCTGTTCAGCACCTCATCCGCAGATAAGGAGCAGTCATGACCGAGACCAGTCAGTCCCAACTGCGCCGGGACGCCGTGGAGATCGCGCTGTGGCAGACGCCATCTCCCGAACCGGCCGCATCCGAGTTCGCGCAATTCGAGTCTGTGAGCACGGACCTGGCGGTGGGCAACAAAGCGGTGGGAGACGGCAGCTCGCTGCCCGATCTGGGGGCTCTGAAGGACTTCAAAACGTGGGATTCCGTCGCCGCTACCATCATGCGCAAGGCCGTGAGTATCAGCGGCTTCAACCCGGGGAGCCCGAACTTCGACCCGATCGCATGGAACAATTACATCCATAAGTTCTCCACGATTCCGTTCTTCTTGCAGTACCAATTCGACAACCGCACCGCGTCGATCTCCTCGCTCTCCCTGGAGAAGGCGGTCAATGCGGTGGAGGATCTGGCCCTGAGCATCATGTCGGAGAATGACTTCAAGGCCGTCGTGACTGCCATCAAGAAGATCGGCCAGCTTGCGCTCGAGAACAAAGGGCAGCAGGAGAAGAACAGCAACCAGCAGGTCGGGATCCTGTCGCGCAATGGCAGCAATCTATACCTCGGCGTCGTCCGGACCGAGGTGGCGATGACGTACAACCAGAGCAAGGGGTACGAGCAGCTGCAACAGACTCTCTCCATCTACCGCGGCTTCGGCGTGCTCGACTTCGACAAGTGCCTTCGCGCCCAGAGCACGCTGCGCACTTGGGATCGCGGAGACGTGGACGACTGGGAGAACGGGACGGCCAGCGCCTCGCTGCAGCCCAACCAGAGCCCCGCCTGGAACCAGTAGTCGGTTCGAGGCTCTTTCTGCCATCCACCCGACTCCTGGGCAGGTCCCATGTTCTCCGAAGATGCGCTGCCTCCAGGGGGAGCGACGGCCTCGACCTTCACTCAGGTCCTTGCCGAGAATCTCGGCCACTCGGACAGTGGCTATACCTTCATCCACGAGGACGGGCGCGAGCATTTCGTGAGCTGGGCAGAGCTGTCGCGGGAGGCCCTGAGCCGGGGGCGGCGGCTGCTGCAGAACGGCCTGCGCAAGGGAGAGCGCATCGCGCTCATCCTCCCTGAGGAGCAGGAGTTCGTCCTCACCTTCCTGGGCGCGGTCTCGGTGGGCGTCATCCCGGTTCCCATGTACCCGCCCTTGAGCTTCGGCAAGTTCGAAGCGTACTGCGAGGACGCCGCCGACATCCTCCGTGTGGCCGGCGCACGTGCGCTCTTGATGTCCCGGAGCCTGGCGGGCCTGCTGGACCCGCTCATCCGAACGGCCGAAGGCCTGCAGTCCATCATCGCGGAGGAGTTCTTCGCCGAACCCCTGACCGGGAACGCGCCCGAGCCCGAGGCGATCTTCCCAGGGGACGTGATGTTCTTGCAGTTCACCTCGGGGACCACGGCGGCCCCCAAGGGAGTGCGGGTCACGCACGCCAGCGTGCTCGCCAACTGCGCGGCCATCATCAGCGCCCTTCGCCTCGAGCGCGGGAGGGACCGAGGCGTGAGCTGGTTGCCCATGTACCACGACATGGGGCTGGTCGGTTTCGTGCTGGCACCGCTGATCGCGCGCTGCCCGGTGAGCTTCCTCCCGACGCTGCGCTTCGCGCTCTCACCGGGGCTCTGGCTGGAAACAGTGAGCCGCCACTGCGCGACCGTGACCTTCGCGCCGAATTTCGGTCTGGCGTTGGCCGTCGAGCACACCTCGGCGGAGGAACGCCAGCGGCTGGACCTGTCCTGCGTGAGGGTCGTTGGCTGCGGCGCCGAGCCCAATCACCCGGAAACACTGCACTCCTTCGCGGCGCACTTCGCAGCGGCGGGTCTGCGGCCGGGGGCAGTGGTGCCGTGTTACGGCATGGCGGAGGCGACGCTCGCGATCTCGTTCAGCGAGATCGGAGTCCCGCTCGCCCAGGACGTCATCCAGAAAGAGCCCTACCACGCGAACGGTCTCGCGCGGCCCGCCTCGCAGGCGGGGGCTTCCGGGGCACAGGTGGCGTTCGTGCCCTGCGGGCGCCCCATAGCGGGTCACCGAATCCTCATCGTGGACGATGAGGGGAATCCGCTCCCGGAGCGGCACGTCGGCGAGGTGGTCTTCCAGGGGCCGAGCGTGGCTGCCGGCTACCACGGCGACTCGGAGTCGACCCGGCGGAGCTTCACGGCTCACGGCCTGCGCACGGGGGATTGTGGATACCTGGCGGAAGGCATCCTCTACGTGACGAGCCGCAAGAAGGACCTGTTGATCATCAATGGGCGCAACTACGACCCCCAGACGGTGGAGTGGGCCGCGGCCGAGGTGCCCGGCCTCCGCAAGGGAAACGTCGTGGCCTTCACCCGGCCGGGCCGGGCTACCGAGGAGGTGGTGATTGTCGCCGAGCTCCGCAAGGGAGACGCCGCCACGGTGGCGCGTCAGGTCCGCGGCCACATCCAAACGAAGTTGTCCCTGCCCGTGGCGGAAATCATTTTGCTGCTGCCAGGGGAGCTGCCCAAGACCTCCAGCGGCAAGGTGAAGCGGAGCAAGACACGGCAGCGATATCTCCAGGGACTGTGGAGCGCTCTCCCGGGCGAGCCGCATACCACCCATACACCCTCCATGAGGAGCAGCCATGAACCCCCATCTGTCCCCGCGAGAGCGCGAGCAGCTGTACTCCCTGATCCGCGAGAAGTTGGACCTCAGCGGCGCGGAGTGTCCCGAGGGGATCAACAACACCACCATGGTGAGAGAGCTGCCAGGGGTTGACTCCATGAGGCTCCTCTCCCTTCTTGGCGCGGTCGAGTTGGGCTTCCAGGTCAACTTGGGCTTCAAGGCCATCCCCCAGGTGCAGACGGTGCAGGACATCGAGCGGTTGATCTGCGAGTCCCGCGAACAGTACGCCGTGCGCACATCATGAGTGCCGGCTCGGCGGGCATGCCGGGTAACGGTGGCTGGGGGATAGTTCGCGGGCCTTCGGTGCGTCGGTCGGTTGCGCGTCGTCCGAGGTAGCGCCATCGGCAGAGAGGGCATCGCCGGCGGGGCCGGTAGCCACGGACCGACACAGGACTCCTTGCGGCTGCCGAGGGCGCGCAGCCGGTCGAGCGCTCGGCGCGGGTGATCCGGATCAGATATGCGCGCTGGTCCCGGACGGTGTCGAGGTCGACGTCGGTCCATCGCAGCAAGGTCTCCCACAGGACATCCTCAGTGCGGTCGCCGAACCGAGCAGCTCGTAGGGAACGGTGAACAGCAAATTGCGCTGTGCGACAGAGGCTTCGGCGGCCATGTCCCCGCGCCCGCCACAGTTGCCGCGATCGGGGGTGGGATGTGTCGGACTGGAGCCGCTGAGTGCCAACTCGGCCACATACTCGATCACCGCCACGATCTCGACATCGGCGCGATCCAGCACCACGAACGGCGGGTGCGCACGATCGGTTGGGACGCACCCCAACCCCACCGCACCGCAGCTACCATCACGGGCCGCCGCGTCGAGCGAACCGTCTCTGAGCGGCGACACCGCTGTGGCGAGGATCGAGCTCAGGGTGCGCATATCCCGGATTGTCCGGGCCGTGGCTGTGTTCGACCAATTGCCGCAGAACAGGAGCAGCTCATGCCGAGGCTGATGTCGGTGTCGCTGACCGAGGACGCGGTGCGCGAGCGCCGCAAGACCGTCACCCGGCGGATGGGCTGGCTCACGCTGACGCCCGGCACGCGGCTGACCCTGTGCCGCAAGGTCATGGGCCGCAAGCCCGATGAGCCGCTGGTACGCATCGCCGACGTCGAAGTCATCGACGTCCGGCGCGAGCGCTTGGCGCTCATCTCGCCAGAGGACGTCGAGGCCGAGGGGTTCGAGGACATGACTCCGGAGGCGTTCGTGGAGTTCTTCTGCGGCAGCCATAAGGGCTGCACCCCGGACACGGTCGTCACCCGGATCCGCTGGCGGTACCTCGACGACGCCCAGTAACCGCCGCGCGGGTGGTAGCCGCGCTGTCTCGACTCCCCGGCCGAGACAGCGCGGCTTTCTTGTTCGAGGGCTACCGGCCTCGGACCACCAGCCGGAATCAGGCTACTTACGTACCACGTAACGCAGATGCAGGACGCCTGGGTCCTCCAGCGTGCGTACCAGATCGAGTTCGATGTGTTCGGGTGGGAGTCCGTCGAACAGCCGCCGGCCTTGGCCGAGCAGGACAGGTCGAAGCTGTATGTCGATGATGTCCAGTACTCCTGCCTTGAGTGCCTCTTGGCCGGTGTAGGCGCCGTGCATCATCACGTCCCGGTCCCCGGCGGCCCGCTTTGCTTGTTCCACGCAGGAGGCGATGCCGTCAGTGACGTATCGAACCTGTTCGTAGGGGTTTCGTTCCGGTGGCTGGTGCGTCGGTACGAAGATCGGCACCCCGTTATGGTGATCCCCGCCCCAGTAGCCGGCGAAGTCGCCTGTCCGTCTACCTGTGATCACGGCGCCGGTTGCCATGGCTTCGTCGAACACGACTTGACTGTTGGGATGTTTGGGCCGGAATGCGTTGACTCCTTCCGCGCCGGGCTCGGCATCGCCGTCGAGCCAGTTCATCAGGCGCATGCCGTCGGTGCCTGCCGGGTTCTCGGCGTTGTCGTCGGGTCCGGTGATGAACCCGTCCAATGACATTGCCATGGTCAGAAATACTTGGGACATTCTTTACCCACTTCGTTATTGAGCGAGAGGTATTCGGGTGGTCAGGCCTACGCGTCATGGACCGGCGATGACCGCCATGTATTCAGGGCGGTGGCCCATGCCTCGTTGTCGTTGGACTCCATGAACTCTTTCCGGTCGATGAGCAGATAGATCTCGCCGACCGCGGTCGTGGTCGCCACGATAAGCGGTTTGCCGGAGTTGAGCAGGCCACCGATGAATCGGCCGTAGAGATCGGTGTACTTACGGGTTATCCCGGCTATATCGTTGCGCCGTATCACCAGGTCACTTCCATCGCTGTGCCATGGCGACAGTGTCAGCGCGTGCTCGGTGAGAGCGATCTGCCCACGATGGCGGAACAATGCCTTCTGGCTGACCGTTCCGGCGGCTTTGTCCGCAGTCGTATTGGCGTGCAGGTCGGTGGCGGTAGCACCGACGTAACTGCCTGCCCTGAGTACGGTCATGAGCGGATTCCTTCCGGCTGGCGAACTGCTGTACCGGATCAGTCTGTTCGTCACGGCGCAGACCTCGCATCGGACGAAAGGATATGCGCTTAGCGACCTTCGGATATTTCGGCGTCGTGGACGAGGATGGCGAGCTGCACGCGGTTGTTCACGCCTGTTTTGCTCAGGATGTGAGAGACGTGGGCCTTGATCGTGGGCAAGCTCAAATACAGTGCTGCAGCGATGGTCGCGTTCGATTCCCCCTGCCCGATGCGCATGGCGATCTGGAGTTCGCGATCGCTGAGCTCGGCCAGCCGGGCGCGCGCGAGGTCGCGTCGTGCGGTTCCGCTGGTGTCGTGAGCGGCGTGCAAGGCGGAAAGCACGGTGCGCGTGACCGCCGGTGAGAGTACCGAGTCACCGGCGGCGACTGCGTGGATGGCGGTGACGATGTCGGCGGGAGCGGTGTCTTTGACGAGAAATCCCGCCGCGCCCGCGGCGAGAGCATCGAGCACCAGCTCATCATCGGCGAAGGTGGTCAGCATGATGATCTGCGGTGGACGCGGTCCGCCATGGATCTGCCGAGCAGCGTCGATCCCGTTGCACACAGGCATCCGGATGTCCATCAGCACCACATCCACGCTCAGCGCGGCGACCGCAGCGACAGCCTCGACTCCGTTTGCGGCTTGGCCGCGGATTTCGATCTCATCGTGCCCGCCGAGCATGAACGCTAGTCCGGTCCGTACCAGCGGATCGTCATCGACGAGCAACACCCCGATCGGTGCCATAGCGTCAGTGGTTCCTTTCGATGGACGCGGGTGTGAGTGGAGTGGCGGGAAGGCGCGCGGCGATTCGGAACCCGCCCGCGTGCGCTGGGCCGTGCTCGAAGCTCCCGCCGACCAGCTCAACCCGTTCCCGTAGCCCGACGAGCCCTGCGCCGGCACCGGGAATCGATGGTCGGAGCATGCCTGGCGGCGCTGAATTTGTCACCGTGAGTTCCATCCATCCCGGTCCAGCCGACTCGAGCCGCACCTGTACGCGACTCTTCGGGGCATGCTTGCGAATATTGGTCAGCGCTTCCTGCACTATTCGGTAGATCGTCAGGCCGACCCGAGGGGCAACGTCATCGAGCGGCACCGCAGTGACGAGTTCGATTTCGTCGCCCTGCTCGGCCGCGGTGGCGATGAGCGTTCCCAGGTCGGCCAGTGTCGGCTGCGGCCTACGCCCATCGGACTCGTCGTCACGCAGTACGTAAATCGCTGCGTGAACTTCATCGAGCCCCTCGTGGACAGTGCGACGAATCGCAGCTGCCATCGCAGTGACCTGCTCCGGTGGTGCGTCGGCACGGTACTCGAGTGCACCGGCCTGCACTGCCAGTAACGAGAGTCGATGCGCCAAGATGTCGTGCAGCTCACGGGCGATACGCCGCCGCTCGACCAGGCGGGCATGCTCAGCGGTGGTTTTCCGGGCCCGCTCAGCTTCGTCGATCCGCTCGACCAGCACCGTGACGAGCTCACGACGGGCGCGAACAAACATCCCCCATCCGGTGAAGGAGAAGATCATAAAGGTGGCAATACCTGTGTCGACCCACAAATCTGATCCAGTGGAGCCGTACAGCGCCAGATTCGGAACCGACATCACCGAAAACGCCACAGCGACCCAGAGGGCTGTGCGCCAGCGACGGTATTCAGCCACTGTGAAGACCGCTACCAGCACAAGTCCGCCACTGAGTGTGGTGAATGTCGACACCACCAAGATGTAGAGGGCGAACCACATAGCGTGTCGACGGCGCCACCAGAGAGCAACGAATCCGATCACCCCCAGCATCCCATCGGCGTACCGCAACGCGATGGGATAACCAGCGATCCCCTGCACCAGGGAATCCTGCACCACCAGGCCGAGCGACAGTGCCAGGATGCTCATCACGACATTGATCGCCGCAGCGGTCAACGCTGATCGCGTCTTAACCACTCGCGGACCCTAACCCACCACGAAGCGGCGGCGGGCACCGCTGGCTGGTCGGGCAGTCAACCTCATGACTACCGGGCTGCCGACCGCCGACGCCTCAGAGCAGCGTGGCCTGGCCTCAACCGACTACAGCGAATAGACCAGGCCTACCGGCCATCATGACCGACCCCGACTACCGCCGATCACAGACGGACAGCGCTCAGCAACCCACGCACCACGCGATAAGCCTGAGCCCAGCCGGAGGAAGCCGTCGCGGATGTCTTCGTCGGGACCACCCAGACCTTGGAGGACGCCATCCAGACTGATGTGGTTCGCGACCAGTACGCGCATGTGAGTCTTTCGAATCGTTGGACGACACAACGTTTGATGCCGGTCGTGTTCCGAACTCATCGGTCCGTCGCTGTTCGACCTCGCAGCTCCCACACCACCGCGGCCCATCCCCATCTGTAACGCGGGTTCCCGGCCCGAGCACGTGCCTGGCGGTCAGACGGCGGTGTCGAGCTGGGTCAGCCCTCCGCGGCGGTCGCACGCCGTTCACTCTCGGCGCGCACACGCCCGGATCCGATGTGGATCAACGACCGGGGGCCGCAACGAATTGGTGACCGTGTTCGCGGACGAACTCGGCGAACGTCTGCGGCGAACGGCCGATGGCCTCGGCGAGTGCGGTGGTATCGACCGGCGGGGCCGAGGGCAGCTGGGAGAACACCGCGCCGATGGCCGAAATGTGCTGCGCCATCGCTGGATTGACAGATGGTTCGGTGCCAATGTGCGCGAGGGCTTCCAGTTCGCGCTGCCATTGACCAGCAGGGATGGAGGTGTATCGGACCGGTGTTCCCGTTTCTGCTTCGATGAGAGCGGCGATCTCGGCGTGGCTGTGCACGGTCGCCCCCTGCGGGTAGAGCGTGGTGCCGCGAGGGTATCGGACCGGGTCGGTCAGCGCGGCCACAGCGAGATCGGCGGCATCGAGACCGCTGATCCACGGCACCGCACCATCGCCGAAACTGTTGGCGAAGCTGTGGGTCTCGCGGATGGATCCGGCGTGCAACAGCACGATGTTCTCGTAGAACAGGGCCTTGATCCGCAAGATCGTCGGTTCCAGTCCCGCCCAGGAAAGCACCTGCTCGGCGGCCCATTGCGCGCGTCCAAGCCCACTGGGGTTGTCGGGGGCCGAGACCGCCATGGACATCACGACCAGTCGCGGCGTGTTCTCGGCGTGCCGGATCGCGGAGGCCAGATTGGCGGCGGCCTGCACGATGCCGGGAGCGACCGGATAGGTGAAATACACGGCGTCCACGTCCCGCACGGCCGCATCCAGCGTCCGGCGATCCAGCAGATCGCCCACGACGATTTGCGCGCCGAGAGCGCGAAGATGTTGTGCGCGTTCGTCATCAGCGCGGACAAGCACGCGTACCGCGTGGTCATGTTCACGAAGACGCCGCACGACATGTGAGCCGGTGCCGCCGTGTCGTCCGCCCGCACCGATGACCAGCGTGGTGGTTCGGGGGCTGTCGGAGGAGAAAGTCACAAGTGCGCCTTCCGGTCGTTCACCAGGGTGAGATGTGGCAGCTCGTGGTCCGGCCGCGACGCCCACGCTAGAACCAGTAACTACTATTATGCAAGTTACTGTAGGGTCACTATGGATGGCGAAAGGATCAGCAGGTGCGGCGAACGAGTTTTCAGGCGATGGGGTGCCCGATCGCGGGCGCTCTGGAGTATGTCGGCGACTGGTGGACGCTGTTGATCGTGCGTGATGCGCTGGACGGGTTCACCAGATTCGACGAGTTCGAACGCAACCTCGGCATCGCCCCGAATATGCTGACCAGGAGATTGCGTACTCTGGTCGAATCCGGGCTGCTCGAACGCAGGCGCTACAGCCAGTCCCCGCCCCGCTACGAGTACGTCATCACCGACAAGGGGCGAGACCTTTCTCCGGTCCTCGTCGCCCTGTACGCCTGGGGCCGCAAACACACGGGATCGGATGCGCCGAGCGTGGTCCTGACCGATCGCGACACCGGGGAGGAGATCATGCCCGGCCTTGTGGACCAGCGCAGCGGGCGCCCTCTCTCGGCCGTCGACCTCGCCTTCCTCGCCGGTCCAGGGGCCGACGGTTTCATGCGTGAACGTCTCGACCCCGAGTTACGGGCGGCGCGGCGCCGACGCGGCACCAACTGAGCGCACGTCTCCTTTGAAGGACTGCTGCCGGACGGAAAGGACCGCGCACTGTTCGGCAGCACCATCGGGGCCTGGAGGTTCACCGCTGTTGACCTCCCGCTGCAATTCACGACTGCGCAGGTAGCGGCACAGGAAGATCGTCTACTGGACCCGGTAGCGGTGGGGGAGTTGGAGATGTTTTGACGAGTATGAAGTGGCGGGCGTTGTTGGCAATGAGTGCGGAGGAGCGGGCGCGTCCGTGGGCGGAGCATCGGGAAGCTGTATCACGCGGCAGCGGTGTGAGGGCCATGATCGGTTCGGTGCCGTCAGCGATTTGCCGCGCGTGGGCGCACCGGATTGTTCCGGGCTCGCCGGTGGACTGACGTCTGGGTGACTGCGAACGGTCCCACGGGGTTCGGACTTGTTTCGCCATGCTTGGTTAGAGGAATTGTGACCCGCCTCGAGAAGTGCGGCGGGGTTGTGGGCTGGTCGCCTGGGACTTCGGGTCTCTGGCTCCTCGGTGTGGTCTGTGGCGTAGCCGCCTTGCCACCATCGGCGCACAACGATCGCTACCGGGGCCGACATCGATTCACGGTCTTCGAACGAGTCCCATTGCGTGAGTTGCCACGTCCCACGGTCCGCAAGATCGCCGTGGTCGTAGCCGAGGTGATCGGTGATCTCGCCGTCGAGGGCGGACTCGACCACCAGCTCGGTCAGCTGCTGCAATCCACCCTCGGCGCTGAACTGCAGCCCGCTCGTGCCGGCCTGGGCCGCCAACTGGGCCACCAGCTCGGATACGACATTCGGACAGGTTCAGGTCGCGATCAAATCGATCACGAAGACGAGCGTCTCCCCCGGCGCGACGGTGTCCGCGGCGCCTCGGTCGCCGTATGCGAGGTGGGGCGGGATGATCAGCTTCCTGCGGCCGCCGACTCGCATGCCTTGCACACCCTCGTCCCAGCCCTCGATGACCTGCCCGGCGCCCAGGGTGAATGCGAACGGTTCGCCGTGCTCCCAGCTCGAATCGAACTCCGTTCCGGTGGAGAATGTGACGCCCACGTAGTGGACTTCGACGAAATCGCCCCGTTCGGCCTGCGGACCGTCGCCGTCCCAGATCTCCACGATCACCAATTCGCTCGGCGGCGGGCCAGCGGGGATCTCGATCTCCGGCTTCCGCCGTTTCCCTACACCGCGCTCGCCGGGACGACCCAGGAGCCGGGTGATCCACCGCTGCCAGGACTTCTGCTTCATCTCTTCGTCGGACACCGCAACATCATGCCCAAAAGCATTGCGCTGCCACGAATGCGAGGCTGTGCGGCGTCCGCGCGCACGTCGTTGGCCGAGGCGATCGCGACGAACAACCGCACATACGTCGCCAGCCCACGGGTGCCGCGCTCACCGATCGAGATCTGCCGCGTCACCGGCATCGCCTTCGCCAGCCCCCGCGATCGAATGCTGGGTGGCCAGCCGTTGCGGCATCGTGAAGTACGCCTCGGCATCGTATTGGTTGTAGGTGCCCTCGGCTTTGCGTAGCAGCGCGCCGATGGGGCCGAGCATCTTCTGCGAGGTCGCCACAGCCGCAGGCCCCCGTCGCCGAACATGGCTGCGAACGCGAGATGAGCGCGCAGCAGGTCGACCGGGTGAGACGTCCCGTCGGCGGCGGGTGCGGCGTCGCGGACCTTCCGGATCTTCAGCAGTTTCGCGCCACGCAGCTTGATACCGGTCACCGGTGGTGGTGTGGTGCCGGGCCACGCACGCTGAAGCCCACGCCGTTCGCTGCGAAGACCCCGATCGAACACGTTGTGCAGAGGGAGACCAGAGTTGCTGTAAAAGCCGATCTGACCTCGAAGCAAGTATGAACCGATGGGACGGTCGGGCCATCTCTTCCGTTGAAATACCACTTTGACCACGGCCCGGCTCAGTGGTTGGTTGCGGCATGGTCAGGGGGCGAGGCGGTCGACGAAGTACTCGACGCTGCCGGTTTCCCCAGTCCCGCACGCGAGCCAATCTCCGCATCACTGGGGAGAGCTGCTGCGCTGCGCCACAATACGTCGCGTGAACGCAACACGCCCAGGTCCTCACCAAAGCCGATCACCCGCCCAGTCGCCTGAGCCTCGGCAGGTCGGTGTCCCGGCGGAGGCGGGAGAGAACCGCCTGGCCTTGGCTGCGATGACCGACGCCCTCGTCGCTTTGGTCGTGGGTTTCGCGTTGTCGCAACGTGTCTTTCATGCCTTCGACGGTGTCGCGGAGTTCCTGGGCACGTTCATTCCGTGTGTGCTGGCGGTGTCGTTCGCCAACCACGTCCTCGGCACGCTGCTGTTGCGGGGCAGTTTCGCGAAACTGCTATTCGGAATGCGGGTCCTCCGATGGAAGGACGGCCGCCGCCCGCGGCTGTGGCAGACCGTCGCACGATGGCTGTTCGGGTTCGTGGTGATCGGCCTGCAGTACCTGCTCGAAGGCGCGAGCGTCGGCCAGGCCTGCGGATTGCGCACGGTACGCCGACGCGACCAGCGCTACCCGGCCGACCAGTCGGCAGCGAATCGCTGAGCGCAGGTCGGCGGTGGTCGGTGAGGCGTTGACCGCCAGTATCTCGGCAGTCTCACGTGACCGTAGATCGCAGTAGTAGGTCTCCTGGTGCTTGCGATCGCGATGAGTCATGTGCGATCTGATGTCGATCGGAACGCCTGACGGCGCCTATCGCCGCAGGCACAACCGCGATGCCAGTGCCGGCGCATGCCGCAAAACCTCGATCACGCCCCACCTCCCCGAACTCGTTTCAACTAAGGGCGACCTTATGCCAATATGTGCGCAGATGCGAACCTATTGGCGAGTAGGTGTCGCGGACGATCACACGTCTCTGGCCGGTCGTGGCGGATGGGATGGATCGCGGTTCATCTCCGAGCGCGTTCTCGCGGCTATCTCGAGTGGCGGTGCAGCCATCGGCGGCCGACAGCGGCGAGCAGCAGATGCCCGCCCAGGATCAGGCCCACAGCGGTGACTCCGAGCCCGGCGATGCTGCCCACCCCCACGTGCACGGACAGGCCGATGACGATCAACGCACCAGCGAGGGCGCGCAGGATGCCTGTCGAGTGGCTCATCGAGTGGCTCCGGGTTTGCGGGCTGTGATGTATCGGATCCAGGGATGCAGGTCGCCTGAGCCGACCTGCTCGAATCCCGCATCGGCGACCATCGGCTCGAGCAAATGGATGGGATTGTGCTGCATCGAAGGACCGGTCAACGCGCCGACCAGGTGGCGGCCCAGAGGGTTGGCCGGTGGCCGGAACTCGCCGATCAACAGGTGGCCCCCAGGACGCAGTACCCGCCACATCTCCGCCAGCGCTGTCGCGCGCACATCCTCCGTAAGGTGATGCAGCATCAAGCAGTTGGTCACCACATCGAACGAACTGTCCTCGCCGGGAAGCGATTCGGCGACGCCGACGGAGTAGGTGCAATTCGGCTCTGCGGTGATCTTGCGGGCGCGCTCGAGCACCGCGGCCGACGCATCGACACCGACCACCGTCCCCGCGTCGGCGACCGCGGCCAAGCGGCGCGTCAAATACCCGGTCCCACAACCGATATCGAGCACCTGGTCACTCGGGCGGGCGTCGCTCAACTCCGCGAGGCGGCGATAGACCCGGTCGCGTCGTCCGCCGAAGAATACCGCGCCGAACAGATCGTAGGTACCGCCGTGGTCGATGGTGAGTCCCGCGGTGTCCGGGTTCGGGGTGTGATGCATCAAATGTCCGAGGCCCATGGCCCCTCCTTAACTTAGTGACGACTAAGATATCCATAACTTAGTCGCAACTAAGTTGATGGGCAAGGGCGGATACGATGACTGCATGACACGCGCATCCTCCGATCCCGCCGAAGGGCGGCGCACTCGATTGCGCGCCGCCGACCGGCGCGCGTCGATCCTCGGCGCCGCCACAGTGGTGTTCGCCGAGTCGGGATTCCAGCGCGCCACCATGGCGCAGATCGCCGCCCGTGTCGGTGTCACCGAGCCGGTGCTGTTCCAGAATTTCGGCTCCAAAGCCGCGCTCTACGCCGCTGTCGTGGCACACGCCTCCGAGCAGATGTGCGCCATGATGCGCACCCTCGCCTGCGAAACCGACTCCGTCGCCACGTTGCTGGCCCACCTGCTCAGCCCCGGCCACATCGATGAACTACACGCACCCGGCTCGCTCGGAGTGATCTTCGCCGACGCCATGACCATGACCGCCGAGCCCGCGGTCGAGCAAGCGGTCCGCCACCACATGGGCGAACTCGCCGACGTCTTGGCCGAGGTGATCACGCAAGGCCGGCGAGCCGGGGAATTGCGCGCGGACCTCGACCCGCAAGCAGCCGCGTGGGCGGTGCTGTCCTTCCTGGCCGGACACCGCTTCCGCGCCGCCGTAATGCCCGACCGGCAACGACTCGAAACCCACATCGCCCACCTGACACTGCTCGCACTACTCGACGACGGCGCCGGCAAAGTCTGATACCGGCCTCCCCGGCTGTCTCGATCGGTGCGAGGCGTTGCGGCCGCGGATGGCCTCGAGTCCTGCGGCACCACCGGGCTGGGCGGTGTTTCGCACCGTAGCCTTGCCGCTGTGGCTCCTATTCGCCCAGGGACATCGGCGCGGTGAAAGGGCCTCCGCCGTGATGCGATTCGAGACGTGTCGCAGTTCCGCTCGATCGTCGAACGAGGCGTTGTGGCGGCCGGTTGAGGAGCATTGCCGACGTCTCGGACCCGAACTCCGCTTACGCCCCTCAGCGGGCGCGCCGAGCAGCCGCGGCTGCGGCTGCCGTAGGCCGGACCCTCTGATCACTTCGTGATGCGAGCGAACGGCGACGGTCGTGGCATAGTAAGAGGTTGAGTACGGGCTTCTCACCCAGAATTTGCTCGGCTCACTACAGAAAAGAAGTTGTTTACAGCATGGCTCAAGGCAGTGTGAAGTGGTTCAACGGTGAAAAAGGCTTCGGCTTCATCGCTCAGGACGGAGGCGGCCCGGACGTCTTCGTGCATTACTCGGCCGTGAGCGGCTCGGGTTACAAGTCCCTCGACGAGGGGCAGCGTGTCGAGTTCTCGGTGGAACAGGGGCAGAAGGGCCCTCAAGCCCAGGACGTCCGCGCCATCTGACGCGCGATCGCGTGATCGTTGGTGAAGAGCTTCGCACCGAGGTCGGTGCGAAGCTCTTTTCGTTGAACCAGTACACATTGCCCCGTGTCCGCGGCGATGTCTGCGAGAGCCGCAGTTCGACCTGGATTCCTACACCGACTGACCGGTGGCCCACCACCCCGTGGCTGTTGGTCGCGGGCTATGGAGCAGTGCCCTGAGTCGCCGTGTGCACTCAAGCTTGGAAAGCCACTGCTCGAGGGTGATGGCGGCCTGCCTCCCGGCTGCTGTCGCGCGGCGAGTCGCAAACCTACTGCCGTCGGGCTCTGTCCGTCATCTACGACGGCGGTTGTCCACGAATCGCGACAGCACCTTATCGACCGGAAGGCGTTGTCCATAAACGCCGACGGCACCGCTTGGTGACTCTGGCGAACGCGCGCCCAGCGGCAATATAGGACGTTTGCCAGGCGCCCAAGCGACTGTCCCTCGCCCCGCATAGCATATGGTCATTATGAACGGCCGGGAGATCGTAGCTGCGGGTTCGTGGCTGTATGCCGACTCCGTCTACATGCCGGTGTTCGTCCTCCGTCTCGACTACGACTTCTGGTACGAGGTGGCCCGAGAAGAGGGCACACTCGCGGCCGACGAGGAGCCGTTGCTTGATTCGGCCGGGCATGCCTACTACGTGTCGTTCAAGGGTCTCGGCAACGATGCGTCGTTCTGGCCTGATTCCGGGCCGCACCGTTCGCTTGATGAGGCGCGGATCACGGCAGAATCGCGGGTACCCTCTCCGATCACTTGGCAGTCTGGTGAATCACTTCCATGAAAGATCATTGCTTGAAGCGGCGCGATCCGTCTGGCACACGTGCCGCAGCCCTCTCTGAAATCGGCTTCACAGCGCGTGGGATGAAGCGGAAGCCCGGCGGGGTGGTTCCCTGCCGTCATGATTTCTGAAGATCTCCGAAGAGTGTAGGTGACAATACGCCACCAGAATTGGCGAACAAGTGACGTCACAGTTCGCGGACGAAGCCAGCCGTCGCTCTACTGATGTGCTCTGCGCCTCAACTCTGTTCGATATCGCAGCCCGATACATGACGACGGGGGCGCAGGATCGGCGCGGCAGTTTGTGGACCAGGGCCGAGGATGCTGGAACTGGCGGCGCGACGGACGTGGGGTGCGCACCCGTACTTCGTTCCGGTAGCGCATACGGCAAGAGCCAGAGAGGTGCTGGGGCACAAGCCATTTCTTGGCGTGGAGCAACCGGTGGTTCTGGACACCGATGTCAGCCGTGCTCGGGAAGTAGCACGCGCCTATGTCGCGGCATATGCGTCGGGCGCGCCGCACCAGGCCGCCAACCTGCGCAGGCTCGGCTTCGGCGACGACGACATCAGCGAACCCAGCGGTCGGCTGGTCGATGCGAACATGGCCTACGGCGATCTGTCCGCGATCGAGGAACGGATAGGTCAGCACCTGGCGGCAGGGGCTGACCACGTGTGCTTGCAGGTTGTGGGCACCGATCCGACCACGCTGCCGTTGGCGGCATGGCGCGAGCTTTCGGCAATAGTGCCGACCCAATCGGCACGTCGGACCGCTGTCCGACTGTGATGGTTTCGCCGGAAGAATCCCAGTGCAGCTAGATCTGCGCCTTCGCCCGAACGCGCACGTCGCTGCGGAGATGGAGGTCGCGCGCCGGCGAGCACGCGCATCGCGGCCGCCCGAAACACCCGCTGACTCGGTACGAAGCCACCCAGTCGTATTTCCCAGGTGACGGTCTATGTACAGGTAACCGCGTTCGCGTGCATCCATCCCTCAGCGCGGGCGGAGTGTGATGCGGGCGTTGTGGGCGGGGCTGAGGCCGGTGTGGTATCGGCGCGGTGGTTCGACGGATCCGGGTGTGGAGTCGATGCGGCGGTGCTGCAGGACGGTGCGGAAGAGGATACGAGCTTCCAGGAGAGCGAAGTTGGCACCCAGGCACCGGTGCGGGCCGGCGCCGAAGGTCAGCCAGGTGTGTCCCTTGGGTCGCTCGTCGAGGAAGCGTTCGGGCCGGAAGACCATCGGATCCGGGTAGTGCCGTGGTGATTCGTGGATGAGCAGGATCGGGACTATGACGATGGTGCCCTTCGGGATGTGGACACCGTTGATCACGGTGTCGCGCAGCGCTCTTCGTCCCGTGAACGGGGACACCGGGCGCAGCCGCATCGTTTCGGCCACCACGGCGTCGAGGTAGGCGTCGAGGCGGGCCTGGTCTCCCGCGTCGGCCGCCGCGTCCAGTTCCGCCATGGCGTGCGGGTGGCCGGCCAGCATGGCGGCGATCCAGCCGAGCGTGATGGCGGTGGTCTCGTAGGCGCCCAGCAGGATGCCGCGCATGTTGCGGGCCAGCGCGGGGTCGTCGTGCTGATCCAGTGCGGTGCCGACATACCGGGACAGCACGTCTTTCCGTTCACCGTCCCCGGGCATGGCCCGACGCGCGGCGATCTCTTCGATGATGACGGCGTCGACCTCGGACTGGCGGCGACCGAGGGGCGGGTAGGGCGGGGTGTAGCCGCCGAGCAGCGGGGTGAGCAAGGTGACGGCGAGAAAACCGCGACTTTCGATCTCCCCGAACCACCGGCGCACCGCCTGCTTCAGCCGGTCCCGGCGGGCCGGAGCCGCGTCACCGAAGACGACCCCGAGCAGCACACCGATGGCCAGGTCGTAACCCACCTGCAGGAATTCGAACGGTGTACCGATCGGCCAGCTCGGAAGTTCGCGTTCGACCACCTCCACCATGAGATCTTCATAGGACTGGAGTGCTTTGTGCTGGAACGGCGGAGCGAACAGCCGGCGTTCGCGGCGGTGCTCGTCACCGTCGAGGAAGATCAACGTCTGCTTGCCGAACATCACGTCGTGGCTGGAGAGCCGGCTCAGCACCTGCCCGATCGAGAAGTCGTCGTGGTTGGCGAACACTTCTCGTACATCGTCCATATCGTGAGTGACCAGCATGGGGGGAAATCCCGGCGGCGAGACGACGAAACGATCCCCGAATTCCAGCAAGGGAGACCGGTGGGTGCCGGGGCGCATCAGTCCACCGATCTGCGCAATGCGGCCGGTGCGGAGTCGGGGAAGTTCGCGAAGCGATACAGGGGCGTGTGACACCCAGCCATCCTCACCGTCTGCTCGACGACCCGCAAATGTGAAATTCCCACAGCCTCAGAGGGTCTCGCGCGACCCGGTGCCCCCAGAATTCGGGGCACGCGGCGACGGCGCCGATATTGCCAGCGGCGGCAAGAGGCGTAACGATGGCTATATTGTGTGCGCTTTCATTCAGAATGCGCCGTCTGCCGTTCCTCCCTACGCCAAGGAACCAGGACCGGCTGAATCCCGAGTCTTACCGTCAGAGGAAGTAGTTCGTGCGCAACACTGTCGTCGAGACACTCTTCGCCCAGGTCGAGAGCCGGTCGGCCGAGTTGGTGTACCGGTTCCTGGACAGCGGTGACGTCGACGGTGTGGTCCGCGAAATCCGGTATGGCCACCTGGGTGTGCGTGCCCGGGCGATCGGCGCCGCACTCCAGGACTCGATGCCGCGGCGGGCGCTGTTGCTGTATCCGGCCGGCCCGGAGTTCATCGAGGCGTTCTTCGGCTGCCTGGCGGCCGGAGTGGTCGCGGTTCCCGCGCCCCTGCCGGAATGGGAGAACCGGTCACTGCACCGGCTGCGCCGGATGGTGGCGCATGCGGATGTCGATGTGGCGCTGGCCTCGCGGCGTATCGTCGCGGATTCGGCCGCGCTGCATGCACAGATTCCGGAGCTGGCCGGCGTGCCCTGGCTGGCCACCGACGAGATAGCCGACGACCACGGATCACAATGGCGCGAGCCGGATCTCGGACCCGACTCGGTCGCGTTCATCCAGTACACCTCCGGCTCGACCAGCGCACCCAGGGGCGTGCTGCTCACCCATCGGAACCTGCTGCACAACCAGCAGGCGATCGCCGCCGGGCTCGGCCACGACCAGGCGACGATCGAGTCCTGGGACGGTGCGCTGTTCGCCAGCTGGCTGCCGATGTACCACGACATGGGACTCATCGCACCGATACTGCAGACGGTCTACCTCGGCGGGAATTCGGTGCTGATGTCGCCCCTGCATTTCCTGCAGCGCCCCGAGCGATGGCTACAGGCGATCTCGGCATACCGCGCCCACACCAGCGGCGGCCCCAACTTCGCCTACGAACTGTGCCTGCGCCGGATTGCGCCGGAGCGGATCGATCGACTCGACCTGAGCCGCTGGCGGGTGGCGTTCAACGGGGCCGAGCCCGTGCGCGCCGCGACGGTGCGGCGGTTCACCGAGACATTCGCTCGGGCCGGCTTTCGCGCCGAATCCCTGCAGCCGGTCTACGGCTTGGCCGAAGCCACCTTGATCGTGACCGCGTCGTCCACCGGCGAGACACCGACACTCGTGGAGGCCGAACAATCCGGTGCCGCACACCGCACTCGCAGGGCGGAGCTGGTCGGTGTCGGGCAGCCGCCCGAGGGAATCTCGATAGCGATCGTCGACCCCGAGCACGGTACCGAGCGTGCCGACGGGGACGAAGGTGAGATCTGGGTCGCAGGGGACAGCGTCGGCGCGGGATATTTCCGTGACGAGCAGGCCACCGCCGAGGTGTTCGGGGCGACGCTGCCCGGTGATGATCGCCGCTTCCTCCGTACCGGGGATCTCGGGTTGCTTTCCGGCGGCGAGCTGTTCGTGACCGGAAGACGCAAGGATCTGATGATCATCGACGGCCGCAACCATTATCCGCAGGACATCGAGCTGACCGCGGAGGCGGCGCACGACAGTGTCCGCGCCGGATGCGTCGCTGCCTTTGCCGTGGAGGTCGGAGCGGGCGGCGAGCAGCCGGTCGTGGTGGCCGAAGTGCGTGGCGCGGACCCCGGTGAGTTGGCCGAGGTCGAGGGCGCCGTGCGGGCGGCGGTGGCGACGGATCACGGGCTCACGCCGGCGGCCGTGCTGCTGATCCGGCCGGGCACCATCTACAAGACCAGCAGTGGGAAGATCCAGCGTGCAGCGTGCCGGGCGGCGTATCTGTCCGGCGAGTTGATCGCGCTGTCGGCGGGTCCGGTGCGGTCGCCGGAGGACGAGCTGGACGACTACACAGCGGAGACGGGGAACGAGTTGTCCGCGGATCGGCCCGTGGCGGAGCCGTCCGCCGAGGCGGTCCAATCCTGGCTGGTGACGGCGATCGCGCGACAGGCGGCGCTGGATCCGGAACGCATCGACGTGCATCGGCCGATGGTCGAATTCGGTTTGGGCTCGGCCGATCTGGTGGAGCTGGTGGTCGACCTGTCGGACTTTCTCGGACGCTTCATCGACACGAACCTGTTCTTCGATCACCCGACGATCGCCGAGGTGGCCACGGCACTGGCCCCCGCCACCGAGCGCGAGCCGGACCCGGCCGGTCCCGAGGCGGCCGTGGTCGATGTGGGCGCAGGCGACGACGCGGACGACGACGCGATCGCGATTCTGTCGATGTCGTGCCGATTCCCCGGCGGTGCGGATTCACCCGAGGCACTGTGGCGGCTGCTGGACAGCAACGGTGACGCGCTCACCGAGGTGCCCCCGGGCCGTTGGGATATCGACGGTCTGTACGACCCCGACACCTCGGCGACAGGTAAGGCGTACACCTTCCGCGGCGGATACGTCGACGGCATCGATCGCTTCGATGCCGCCTTCTTCGGCATCGGCCCGCGCGAGGCCGCGGTGATGGATCCGCAGCAGCGCATGATGTTGCAGCTCAGCTGGGAGGCGATCGAACGGTCGGGTCGCGATCCACGCACCCTGCACGGCAGCGCGACCGGCGTCTACCTCGGCGTGTACAGCACCGGCTATCTGGCCGACGCCGCGCCGGAACAACTGAATGGCCAGGTCGGGACGGGACTGTCGCCGAGCGTCGCGTCCGGCCGGATCGCCTACACGTTGGGGCTGCACGGTCCGGCGGTCACCCTGGACACGGCCTGCTCCTCGTCCATTGTCGCGATGCATCTGGCGATGCAGGCACTGCGCGCGGGGGAGTGCGATCTCGCGTTGGCGGGCGGGGCCACGCTGCTGATGTCACCGACCGCCCATATCGAATTGTGCCGGTTGGGTGTGCTGTCGCCGACGGGCCGGTGTGCGCCGTTCTCCGCCGATGCCGACGGGACGGTGTGGGCCGAGGGCGCCGGCCTGCTGCTGTTGAAGCGTCTCGGCGACGCTCGCCGTGACGGCGACCGGGTCCTCGCGGTCATTCGTGGCTCCGCCGTCAACCAGGACGGCCGCAGCCAGGGGCTGAGCGCGCCGAACGGCGCGTCCCAGGAGCAGGTACTGCGCTCGGCACTGCGGGTGGCGGGTCTGGCTCCGCATGATATCGACTATGTCGAGGCGCACGGCACGGGTACGGCGCTCGGAGATCCGATCGAGGCGCGCGCACTGGCGCGGGTGTTCGGGCCGGGTCGTGACCCGCGGCGGCGGCTCGGTATCGGCTCGCTGAAATCCAATGTGGGCCATACTCAGGCCGCGGCGGGCGTGGCCGGCGTCATCAAATTGGTGCTCGCACTGCAACACGAACGAATCCCCGCCACCCTGAACGCGGGTGTGCCCTCAGCGCAGGTCGATTGGGCGCGAAGCGGTGTGACGGTGCAGGCCGAGCCCATGCCGTGGCGCAGGGGCGATCGGCCGCGGCGCGCCGGTGTGAGCGCTTTCGGGCTCAGCGGCACGAACGCGCACCTGATCCTCGAGGAGGCTCCGTCCGAGCCCGCGGTCGTACCCGGCACGATGATCGACGACCGGAGCGTGGCGCTGCTGCCGATCTCCGCCCGCAGTGCGGCGTCGCTGCGCGGTCAGGCCGAACGGCTGCTCGGCCTGGTGGTCGCCGATCCGCGACTGGAACCGGGCCCGGTCTCGCGCGCATTGGCGTTGCAACGTACCCAGTTCGAGCGGCGTGCGGTCGTGGTGGCGGGCGATCGGGACGAGATGGTGCACGCGCTGCGCGATCTGGTGGACGGTCGGTCCTCGCCGAATGCCGTCGTCGGCGACGGTCCGGTGCTCACCAATGCCAAGACGGCATTCGTCTTCCCGGGGCAGGGAACGCAGTGGGTCGGCATGGCGCGCGATATGCTCGCCCGCTGCGAGGAGTTTCGTAGCGAATTCGTGAAGTGCGACAAGGCGTTCGGCGTGCATCTGGACTGGTCGCTGAGCGACCGGCTGACCACCATGACCGCCGCGGATCTCGCTGATTTCCCCGTCGTGCAGCCGCTGCTGTTCGCGACCATGGCCGCACTCGCGGCCACCTGGCGGGCGGCGGGCGTCACGCCGGATGCGGTGATCGGCCACAGTCAGGGCGAGATCGCCGCCGCCTACTGCGCCGGTGTCATCGAATTGAGCGATGCCACACGGATCGTCATGGCGCGCAGCCGGCTGATGCAGAGCATTGCCGAGCCTGGCGCGATGGCGATGATCGGCCTGCCCGAGGCCGAGGTGGCCCGGCGGCTGGCGGACTTCGGCGGACGGGTGTCGATCGCGGCGGTCAATGTGCGTCGCTCCACGATCGTGGCGGGCGAGCAGGCCGCGGTGGAAGAGCTGCTGGCCGAGATGGACCACGCGGGTATCTACACGCGCCTCGGCGCCGCCGGCCCCGGATATGCCGGGCACTGCGGCTTGATCGAGCCCATCCGCGATCCATTGACGGCGGAGCTGGCCGGTATGACCGCGGATTCACCTGCGACGGCGTGGTATTCGACGGTATCGGGCGAACTCATGGCGAACGAACCGATCGGGCCCGACTACTGGTATCGCAACGCTCGCGAGACCGTGCGGTTCGCGGCCACGATCGAGCGCATGATCGCCGACGGGTTCCGGTATTTCGTCGAGCTCGGTGTGCACCCGTCGCTGACCGCGGCCGTCCGGACGGTGGCGGAGGATCTCGCGCGCGAGGTGGTGGCCGTGGGCTCGCTGGTACGGGACCAGGACGGACCCACCTGCCTGGCCAGGTCGCGGGCCGAACTGTATGTCGCGGGCCGCGAACTCGACTGGACGCGACTGGTTCCCGAATACGAGCGGGTGGACCTGCCCACCTATGCCTTCGACGAGCGGCGGTTCTGGACCGACCCCGTCGGCCGCAAGACCGCTTCGCTCGGGCTGCAGGACCTCGCCCATCCCATTTTGGGTGCCGTTGTGCCGCAACCTGATTCGGGTGGGGTCACACTGACGGGGCGGCTGTCGCGTCAGCAGCAGCCGTGGGTGGCCGATCACGCGGGCCCCAACACGGTGCTGGTGCCCGGTGCGGCGTTGATCGAACTGGCCGTCCGTGCCGGTGACGAGGTGGACACCCCGGTGGTGCGGGAGCTGGTGTTGCGCGCTCCGATGCTCGTGCCCGATCGCGGAGCTGTGCAGATCCAGGTGGTGGTCGGTGGCGCCGACGCCGACAACCACCGCACGGTGCGCATCTACGCCCGCGAGGCACACGATCCGGATGCCCAGTGGACGCTGCATGCCGACGGCATACTGGCCGAACAGCCCGAATCTTCTCCGACGGAGGCGGATTCGTCGCAATGGCCGCCCGCGGAAGCAGTGTCCATCGACGTCGACCACCTGTACGCCGAGCTGCGCACGCGCGGGCACCACTATGGACCGCTGTTCAAGGCGATGCGGGCGGCATGGCGACGCGACGACGAAATCTTCGCCGAGGTCGAACTGCCCGAATCCGCGCACCGCGACGCCGCGACGTTCGGTATCCATCCGGCCTTGCTGGATGCCGCGTTGCACGCCACCGCGCTGTTGGCCGCCGACGGCGAGAATGCCCTGCTGCCATTCGTGTGGAGCGATGTCGCGCTGTGGGCCTCCGGCGCCACCGCGCTCCGCGTCCGGCTGACCCGATCGGGGACCGACACCGTCACCATGTCCGCGACCGACCGGTCCGGGCAGCCGGTGGTGTCGGTGGGGTCGGTGCTGTCGCGTGCGGTCGCCGCCGCGCAATGGAATGCCGCGTCCATCGCACCCGCCTACCGTCGCCTGTTCCGGATGGACTGGTCGGAGCTTGCGCTGCCCGCGCCGGACCGGACGCTCACGCTGGCCGAATGGGACTCCACGGTCCCGATCGCCGCTGACGCGATCGTGCTGCCAGTGGCCGAAGGCGAGTCGCCGAGCCGGGTGCACGACACGGCCCAGCAGATCCTGGCGACGCTGCAAACCATCCTCTCCGACAGCCGATTCGAGCAGACGACGCTGGTCGTGCGTACCCGCCGCGCGGTGGCGTTGCCCGGTGAGGACCATCCGGATCCGGCGGGCGCGGTGGTGTGGGGCCTGGTGCGCTCCGCACAATCGGAGAATCCCGGCCGGATCGTGCTGGTCGACACAGCCGACCCCGAGGTGGACATTGCCGCGCTGCTCGCCGCGCGGGAACAGCAGTTGGCCGTGCGCGCCGGGGTGGCGTTCGTGCCGCGACTGGCTCGACTGCCGGAGCGGGCGGGGCGAGCAGCGGAAGGCGGGGCGGCACTCGGCGAGGGCGCCGTGCTGGTCACCGGCGCTCCGGGGCGGCTCGGTTCGGCGCTGGCCCGGCACCTGGCCGACGCGTACGGGGCCCGAGATCTGGTGCTGGTCAGTCGCCGCGGTATCGATGGTCCCGGTGGCGGCGACTTGCGGGATGAGCTGGAGAGCCGCGGGGTGCGCGTGCGATTCGCGCGCTGCGATGTCACCGACCGGCCGGCCCTGGCGCAACTGCTCGACGGTATGCCGCTGGCCGGTGTGGTCCACGCCGCGTGCGTCCTCGACGACAGCACATTCGATTCGTTGACACCCGCGCAGCTGGACGCCGTGCTGCGTCCGAAAGTCGATGCGGCATACCACCTGCACGAGCTGACGGCGGATCGAAAGCTGTCGATGTTCGTGCTCTTCTCCGCGGCGGGAAGCCTGTTCGGCACACCGGGCCAGGCCAACTACGCGGCTGCCAACGCCTATCTCGACGCGCTGGCACTGCGTCGCCGGTCGCTCGGTCTTCCCGCGCAGTCGCTGGCCTGGGGCGCGTGGGAAGTCGATATGCACGACCACATGGCGCAGGCCGATATCCGGCGCATCGCGCGTGCCGGTGTCCGAGCATTCTCGGTGCCGGAGGGGATGGCCTGTTTCGATGCCGCGCTCCGGGCCGGTGATCCGGTGCTGGTCCCGTTGCTTCTGGACACCGACGTGCTGCGCCGCGCACCGGCCGTCCCGCCGCTGCTACGCGGACTCGTGCGCCGCGCCCCGCGCCGGGCCGTGACCGATCGCGCGGCCGTCGACGTGGCGGCGGGGTCGCGTTTCGCCGAACAACTGCGGGCCGTGCCGCGCGCGCAGGCCACCGCCCTGGCGCTCGCCGCGGTGGTGAAGTGGACGGGGGATGTGCTCGGCCATGCGGACACCGAGACGGTCGCGGCCGAGCAGCCCTTCCAGAGTCTGGGCCTGGACTCGTTGATGGCGGTAGAGCTGCGCAACAAGGTGCGCGAGCACACCGGAATCTCGGTGCCGCTCGGCACGATCCTCGCCGGGCAGAGCCTCACCGACCTCGCCGACCATCTTGTCGAGGAGGTGCTGCGGCAGGCCGCCACCGGAGCGCCGGACGACGCGGTCACCGAAGTACCCGACATCGAAGTGCTGCCGGTGACTCGCGACATGATGCGTCTGCTGCGGACCGAACAACTCGGTATCCCCGCCGCCGCGCAGACCGGCGGCGTCGCCGTGCGGCTACCCATGCCGGTCACCCGCCCCCAGCTGGAGCAGGCACTGGCACGGCTGGCCCGCCGACATGCCGCCCTGCGGACCACGATTCGGCCCAGCCAGGAGCACGGACGGCAGCTGGAGATCCGCCGCGAACCCGGCATTGTGGCAGGCTGGCGCGACCTCGACCGGCTCGACGACACCGTCGCGGGGGAGAGCTTCCGCGAACTGATGGCGCAGCCTTTCGATCTGGAGACAGGCCCGCTGTGGCGCTTCGAACTCCTCACTGCCGAAAGCGCCGATCCGGTACTGCTTTTCGGCGCGCATCACAGCATGAGCGATGTGCAATCGATGCTGCTGGTCGCGGGTGAACTGGCCGCGGAACTGTCCGGCGCACGGCTCGACGACGCCGTGACCAACCGCGATATGCATCAACTGCTCGCCGCGCAGTCGAGCAGGCGCGACGATACCGCGAGCACCCGATGGCGTGACGCCTTCGCCGGATCTCGTCGGCTCGAGCTGACCTTGGCGCGGCCGCGACCGGCCCAGCGCAGCTACGGTGCGGGATCGGTCGCGCTGGAGATGCCAGCCGGATTGCACGACAAGGTCGCGGACCGGGCCCGCGAACTCGGCATCACCCCGGCCGCGGTATTCCTCGGCGCGCTGACCGTTGTGCTGGCACGACGGCAGCATGTCGACCGGTTCGCCCTCGCGGTTCCGGTGGATACTCGAATGCACGCCGATGCGACCGATGCCGTCGGGTATTTCGGTGTGCCCGTGCCGTTCCCGGCCACCGTGGCGGCCGGTGATCTCGTCGGCGACGTGCTGCGGCGCACCGGCGAGCGGCTGCGGAAGCTGCTCGCGCCCGGCGCCGGTTTCGCGGATGTGCTCGCCGCGCTGACCACCGAGGGCCTGTACCGCGAGAACGCGCCGCTGGTCGAGGTGTATTTCAACTACCTGCGCGCCAATTCCGCGGTCGGTCGGGCCGCGGTGGTTCCGGTGAGCACCGGCTATTCCGATCTCGACCTCATGGTCGCGGTGCTGCCGGACTCCGGCCAAGTGTGGCTGACCTACAACAGCGACATCATCGACGCCGGGACCTGCGCAGAGTTCGGCACGGAGTACCTGAACACGGTCGCGGCCGCGGTCGCCGACCCCGGGGCGCCGGCTCGGCCCGGCACCACCGGGCAGCCGGTGTCCGGTCTTCGTGCGGCGCTGGGCGCGACCTTCGCGCTCGGCAGGCTGCCCGAGCTGATGGCCGCGGCCTCCGCGGATTCCACGGCGATCACCGTGGCGGATGCGCCGTACCACCATGTGCTGTCCTGCCTGCGTGACCCGTCGGGTGTCTTCGCGCAACCGTCGACGGCGCTGGGGATCGTGCTGTTGCGTGCGGCGGATCTGGAACGATTCGGCGCGGTCTCCGATGACCTGCTCGCCGAGCTCGCCGCCGAATATCCGGCGGCGGTGCGCGCGGTGGCCGAACGCACGCGTCGGCCGGTCATCGTCGGCATCCTGCCCTCGGCCCGCCCGGAGGAACGGTTGCGCGCGTGGGAGCGGCTCGTAGCCGGACGCCTGCGCGACCTTCCCGGTGTCGCGGTGCTGGAACCCCAGGAGTGGACGCGCCACCATCCGGTGGACAACCCCTTCGACGACCGCACCGAGATCCTCGCGCACCTGCCCTTCACACCCGAATTCCAGGCGGCAGTGGCGCTCACCCTCGTCGCGACCGCCGCCGCCGTGACGGAGCCCGCGCCGAAGGTGATCGCGGTGGACGGCGACGACACCTTGTGGAGCGGGACCGCGGGCGAGATCGGCTCCGCGGCCGTGGCTTTCGATGAGCCGCGCCGCGCGCTGGCCCGGCGGCTGTTGCAGTGGCGGGCGGCGGGAACGCTGCTGGTGCTGGTGACCAACAACGATGACGATATCGTCGCGGAAATCCTGGACAGGTCCGACAGCCCGCTGCGCCGCGAACATTTCGCCGCCGTCTCGACGGGCTGGCGCGGTAAGCCCGAGCGGCTGGAGGAGGTCGCTCGCACACTGCGGCTGGGACTGGACGGCTTCTGCTATCTGGACGACAACCCGGTGGAAGTGGCGCGTATGCGAGCACTGTTGCCGGAGGTGCTGTCGGTGACGTGTCCGCCCGCCGCTGAACTGGAGTCGTTCCTGGCGCGATTGTGGCCGATGGTTCCGGTCGCCACCACCGCCGAGGATCGTGCGCGGGCCGACTTCTATCGTCAGGAGGACCAGCGCGACATCGCGCGTGGCACAGCGGGATTCGAGGAATTCCTCGAGCAGCTGAACCTCGCGGTCGACATCGAGCCGCTGACCGATGCCACCGTGGACCGTGCAGGACAACTCGTGCGACGGACCACGCAGTTCACCCTCGCCGAGGTCACCGTGGACGATCTCGACAGATGGCGCGACGACGGCGAGGTGTGGACCGCGACGGCGCGCGACCGCTTCGGCGACTACGGCCTGATCTCGGTGCTCGCACTCCGGGCGGATACGGACACGCTGTGGATCAGCGGCTGGCACCTCAGCTGCCGCGCCCTCGGGCGCGGCGTCGAGGAGCGGCTGCTGAGCTGGGTGGCGGATCGAGCCGAGACGCTCGGCTGCTCCACGGTCCGGATGCCGGTCGAGCACACCGTCCGCAACGCGCCCGCGCGCCGATTGGCCGCGCGCCTGCTCGGCGGTGCCTCCGACGCACAACGAGTGGACGTGTCCGTGACACCGAATCGCCTGCGGGAGTTCCGGTCCTGGGACACGGCGACGAATGGAGAGGACGTGACAGGGTGACCGCTCCCGAGGAGCGAGCGAAGGTCCGCAATCCGGCCGTCGACCGACGCGTGCTGGGTGAAACCCTCGAACGAGGCGCTGCCGGACTGGACATCGCCACCCTGCTCGCGCGCGCGGGCGGCAAGGGCCAGGCCCCACTCGCCGAAAGCGATGGACGCGTGCCGCTCACGGAATCCGACGGAGGCATGCCGCTCGCCGAAACTCATGAACGAGTGCCGCAGGCCGAGACCTATGAACGCGTGGCGGTCGCCGAATCCGACGGTCCCGCGCCCCTCGTCGAGCACGGTGGCAGCGTGCCCCCGGCCGGACAAGGGGCGTCCGGAATGGACGCCGAGGCGTTGGCCGCGGCACTCACCGCGGTCGCGAATCGGTTCACCGCGACGACCATGGACGCGGACACCGACTTCTTCGATGCCGGCGGCAGCTCCATCGCCGCGGTGGAATTCGTCGCGGCACTCGCGCGTGAGCTGGACGTCCACCTGGATCTGGACACGGTGTTCTTCGACGCGCGACCCCGCAGGCTGGCGCACCGCTGGCTGGCCGAGCACCCCGAACCCGCACCGCCGCGCCCTGACGCCGAACCCGAGACCGATGACCTCGCCCAACTCTTCGCCGATCTCGCGGGCGCCGACCGGTTGCCGCTGGTGGCCGCGCCGGAGCGGGTCGCGCCGCGCCGCATCCTGCTGACCGGGGCGACCGGCTTCCTCGGCAGTCACCTGCTGCTCGACCTGTTGCGGCACAGCAGCGCCCACGTGGTGTGCCTGATCCGCGCCGACGACAATGACGCCGCCGCCCAACGGCTGGAGCAGGCCTTACGGCGCTTCGCGCTGCCGTGCAGCCGGGAGGTGCTGCGGCGCGTGACGCCGCTGGCGGGCGACCTGCGCCTGCCCCGACTCGGCCTGTCCGGCGAACAGTGGACAACGCTCGCCGCGGACGTGGACGCGATCGTCAACGCCGGGGCCGCAGTGGATTTCCTGCGTGGCTATCCATCGCTGCGCCGGACCAACGTCCTGGGTCCGCTGACCCTCGCCGAGCTGGCCTGCACCGACCGGCCGAAACCGATGCACCACATTTCCTCGCTGGCCGTGTTCAACGGATCGGATGCCGCCACGCTGGGCGAGGACGATCCGACCGCCAACGTCGCCGCGCTGCCCATCGGCTACGACCGATCCAAATGGGCCGCCGAGGCCGTGCTCCGCCGGGCGGGCGAACACGGGCTCGTGGTGACCATCCTCCGACCGGGCGGCATCGGCAGCCATCCGGAGACCGGCGCCCACAATCCGCGTGACCTCAACTCCGGAATCACCGCGGCGCTGATGCGATTTCGCACCGCACCGGGATTCCGCTACCTCAATGCCGCCCCGGTGGATTGGGTCAGCCGGGTAGCCGCGGAGATCGTCGTGACGCCCAACGCCTGGGGCCATACCTATCACCTCACCGGCGCGCCCACTTCACTCGATCAGGTGGTCGCCGAAACCACGCTGGCCGGTATGGGAGTTCGGGTGCAGCACTGGGAGCAGTGGTGCGATGACGTGGTCCGGGCGATCAGAGCAGAACCGGTACCGGAACTGGAATCGCTGGCGCAGGTGCTGCAGAGTCCCGTCGCCCGGCGGCAGCTGGCGGCGATGGTCACCGCGCCGCCGGCATCGGCCGCGCGCACCGAAGCGCTCGTGTCCGCCAACGGCCTGCCCGCGCTCGCGACACCCGGTCCGTCGGGACGCAGCCGGATGCTCGCGGCCCTGGCCGGCGTCGGGCCGCAGCCGGGTGATCAGCCCTATCTGCGGTTCAACGAAACACTCACCGGGGCTATCGGTCCTGTCGGGGAGACGGCGGACATCCCCTGCGATCTACGGCTGACGTTGTCCGTCGCGAGCAGCACGCAGCTGGTCACCGCTCGGACGATCGAGGTCACCGGCGAGCTCGCCTGCGCAGGCTTGGGCGACGAGCCGCTCGCCGTCGCGGGCACGGCGACGGTTCGGCCGCACGACGGGATACCGCTGCGCCACGAAACGCGGCATCCGCTCATGCATTACCGGCTGACGCTGCGTGATTCCTCCGGCGGCACCTGGTGGCTGGAGGGATACAAGTTCGCCGCCGCGCGACGACGCATGGTGCGGCAACTCGGAACACAGGAGATCGAGATCGGACGCACCGGGGAGCCCGCGTCGTACCGCGGCGAGGTCGCCGTGCCGATGCACACCTACCTTTCCGACCAGATCGACGGCATCCAGATCGATCCGCGACTGCCCGAACGGCAGCAGCGGCTGGCGAAACTGCTGTGGCTCGGCTGGTTCGGTGGCCAGCTCGGCAAAGGTCTGCTGGAACCGGTCCTCCGGGTCGGTGTCGACCTGCTGGATCTGCGCCGCGCCGCGCGTAGGGAGCACCGCCGATGACCGATAGGCGATCGATCGTGCCGCCACTCGGTGCCGAGGAGGTGATTTCCTTCCGAACCGCCGACGGCCTCGACCTCACGTTGCGTCGGAGGGGACCGGCCGACGCACCCGCGGTGCTGCTGGTGCACGGGCACGGCGTCTCATCGGAAATGTTCGCAGTACCCGAGATTCGCAATGTCACCGACGTCCTGACCGATGCGGGATACCAGTCGTGGCTGCTCGACTGGCGTGGCAGTTGCCGCCTGCCCTACAACGCATCCGGACCGGCCTACACCTTCGACGATGTCGCGCTCTACGACCTGCCCGCGGCGGTCGCACAGATCAGGGAGCGAATCGGAGACCGTCCGCTGTTCGTCGTGGCGCACTGCGTCGGCGCGCTGGCCCTCTCGCTGAGCATGACGGCCGGACTGCTGCCAGGACTGGCCGGCGTGGTCGCACAGGGCGTCTTCCTGACTCCCAAGGTCAGCACGTCGGCGCGGGTGCGGGTGCTGCTCGGCAGCGAACTGCTCGGCTCCCGGATCAGCCATATCGAATCCGACTTCCGCAAGGTGGGGCTCTGGTCCCGGCGCACCTTGCTGTATGCGGCGCTGTCACGCAAGGGTGACTGCCCGGACCCGACCTGCCGGATGGTTCAACACGGGTGGGGGATGGGCGCGAGGCTGTTCGAGCACGACCACTTGGACGCGCGCACCCACGACCGGCTGGCCGAATTGTTCGGCGTGATACCGCTCTCGGTACTGCCGCAGCTGCGGCAGATGGAATTGGCGCACGCCGTGGTCCGGTGGAACGTCGACGACGAGCGATACCGTGCGCTCCCGGAGAACGCGCTGGACCGGGCCGATCGAATCGACTGTCCGGTGCTGCTGTTGTCCGGCAGTCGCAACGAGGCCTGGCTCGATTCCAATAGGCTCTGCTACGAGGTGCTTTCGGTGCGCAACCCCGGTGTCGATGTCCGCTATGTCGAGATCCCCTCCTACGGCCACCTCGACACGTTCCTCGGCCGTGGCGCGGCGCTGGACGTGTTCGGACATATCGTCGATTTCTTCGACGAGACGTCAGCTCGGCTGGCGTAGCGGCAGGCCCGCGGTTCGGTAGATGGCATCGATGACGGTCATGGTGTGGACAGCGTCGCTCGGCCCGGTGGCGACCGGCTCGCCGCGCAGCACCGCGGCGGCGAAGGCGTCGAGTTGATAGTCGTAGGAGGCCCGATGCCCGAACCGCCGCACCCGCCTGCCGCCCTGCGAGCGGACCGTCAGCAGATGTCCGAGGTGCGGCAGCACCGGATTGACCAGTCGCATCCGCCCGCGTTCACCGATGACGGTGGCGCCGACGCGCAGCACGTCCGCCGACCACATCGAGCACTGGATGTGGCCGGTGTGTCCGGACGGGAAGCGCAGTTCGGCGATCATGGCCCGGTCGATCTGTGGTTCGCGCAGTTTCGCCTGCGCGCCGATTACTTCCGGGGTCTCCCCACCCAGCACACGGGCCATGTGCACGGCGTAGCAGCCCGCGTCCATCAGTGCACCGCCGGCGAGGGCGTAGTCGTAGCGGATATCGGAGAACTTCGGCAGCGGGAAGCACAGCGCGGCTTCCACCCGCCGCAGTGTCCCCAATTCGCCGGAGGCGATGATCTGTTCGGCGGCCGAGATCAGCGGGTGGTAGCGGTAGTGGAACGCCTCCATCACGACGCGATCGGACGCGCTCGCCAAGGCGGCGATCTCGGCTGCCTCGGCGGCGTTGGCGGTGAACGGCTTCTCGCACAGCACATGTTTTCCGGCCTGTACGGCGGCGCGGGTCCAGCGGCCGTGCAGGCCGTTCGGCAGCGGGATATAGACCGCGTCGAGATCGGGGGCATCGATCAGCGCCCGATAGCTGTCGTAGACCTGCGGGATGCCGTGCTTGCGGGCGAACCGCTCCGCACGCGCCCGGTCGCGGGCTGCCACCGCCGCGACGACGACCTCCCGGTTCCGCTCGGCCGGTTTGATCACCGACGCCGGCGCGATGCGGGCGGCGCCGAGGATCCCGATACGGAGTTCGGAGCGCATGTCTTCGGTCACCGGCAGACACTAACATCGGCACCGCGACGGCTGGGCTGCTCCAGCAGCCGGATCACTCGGCGCATGCGGTGGAATCGTACAGCGCCCCAACGGAAGTCGAGAGTATGCGTATCGCATTGTTGACCGCGGGAACCCGAGGCGACCATCAGCCGTATCTCGCCCTGGCCGACGAGCTCCACTCGCGCGGACACCAGGTCGAGATGACCGCCACCGAGAACTACGCCGATGTGGTGCGCCGCTCGGGTTTCGAGCCGCATGTCATCCCGTTCAACTCCGCGGAACTACTGGAATCGCCGGCGGCCAAACGCGCGCTGTCCTCCGGCAAGACGTTGCCGTTCGTGCGGATCATGCTGGATACGGTCAAGATCATGGCGGGCGAGCGTGGTGAGCGGATGCACCGAGTGCTCAGCGGCGCTTGCGAAGCGGCTGAGGTGATCGTGTCGTGTGCCTCTACGCTGCCGTGGGCGATGGAGCGTGGTGAGAAGACCGGACAGCGGGTGGTGGGCTGCCTGCCGTATCCGCTCGAGCGCACCGGTGAGTTCCCGTCGTCGTTCATGGTCAAGCAGATGATCTCGTCGCGGTGGCTGCGGTTGGCGAGCTACTCGGCATTCGAAGTGGCCTACGGCGTCGCGTATCGCCGGGTGGATCGGCGGGTGCGCGAAATGATGGAGTTGCCGGGTAAGCCGCGAAACCCGTTCCGGCGCATCCGCGAGGACGGTATTCCGCTGGTGCACATGGTGAGTCCGGTGCTGTTGCCGAAACCGGGGGACTGGCCGGAGCGGTCGACCGTCGTCGGTGCGCCCATCCTGCCCGCGCGCCTGCGCGACGCATGGGGTGAAGCGGTGGTCGATCCGGCGCTGATGGAGTGGCTCGACGAGGGCGAGCCGCCGATCTACTTCTGTATGACCGGTATGCCGATCCTCGATCCCGTCGGGTGCTGCGATCTCGTCGCCGCCGTCTGCCGCAGGCTGGGCGCCCGCGCGCTGGTGACCGTGCGAGGTGAGGGCTATCCCCGCGGTGTCGGGTACGACCGGAAGCTGTTCGTGCTGGATTCCTTCGACTACGACCGGATCTTGCCGCGATGTCGCGCGGTCGTCCATCACGGGGGCAGCGGCAACACCCATGACGTGCTGCGCGCCGGCCTGCCCGCGGTGGTGATCGGCGTGCACAGTGACCAGTTCTTCTACGGCTGGCGTATTTCGGCGCTGGGGATCGGGGCCGACTTCCCGTATCCGTCCCTGACCGAGGACCGGTTACACGATGCCCTGGTCCGGACGTTGACACCCGAAGCGCGCAGCCGGGCCGAGGAACTGGGCCGCAGGGTATCCGCCGAGAACGGTGTCCGCGCCGCGGCGGACGCGGTGGAACGACTCGCCGTCTCGGCATCGGCCTGAACCGTGCCGGAATCCGTGCACGTCGCGATCTTCACCGACTTTCACCCGGCGACGCTGGGTGGCGTGCAAACCGCGATGCGGTCACTGTGCGCCGGACTTCGGCGGCTCGGTCATCGCGTCACCGTATTCTGTGCACCGGCGCCCGGATCCGTGGCGGCGGATGCCGATACGGTGGAGCTCGGGGCGCTGCCGATATCGATGTCGAACGGGCTGCCGGTGGTCCTTCCGACCCGGGCCAACCAACGCCGGATCGATACCGCGTTCATCGAGCGTGGCCCGATCGATATCGTGCACGCGCTGACGACCTACGGCTGCGGGATCTCCGGTGCTCGCGCCGCCCGCAGGCATGGGATCCCGATCGCCCAGACCATGCAGAGCCGTGACGAAACGGTCATCGAAAAGTACTCACCGGCACCGTATCTGTCCGCGTTGACCATGCGCGTGGTGCACGGCTGGTTCGTGCCGATGCGCGGACAACAGGCACACGACGGCGACGGCCGGACCGCTCGGTTGGCGTGGCGTCCGCTGGTGGCGCAGGCCCAGGCGGCGGATCGGGTGATCGTGCCGACCCACCACTTCGCCCGCCGCTTGGCCGCACACGGCGTGGACCGGCCGATTCACGTGGTGTCCAATGGAATCGACGACGAGCTGCTCGAGCGGATCCGCGGCAGCGGCGACGCGGCGACGAATACCGACGCACCACTGCGTGCCCTGTGGTGCGGTCGCCTGTCCGTGGAGAAACGTCCGCTCGAAGCGATCGAGGTAGCCCGCCTCGTCGAGGAATGCACGCTGGACGTCTACGGCAGCGGGCCCCTGGCCGACCGGGCCCGCTCGGTGGTCGCGGGCGCGGATCTCGGTCGCCGCGTCCACCTGCACGGCGAGGTCGACCAAGCCGACTGCCTGAGCGCCATGCGCAACCACGACCTCCTCTTGCTCACCTCCGACTGCGATACCCAGGGCATGGTGCTGCTGGAGGCGATGGCGATGGGTCTGCCCGTCCTCTACTGCGATCCCGAACTCTCCGAGACGGTGCCTGCCGGGGGCGGCGTCCGTGCCCCCGACCGGTCGGTGGAATCGCTGGCGACCGTGCTGAAGGACCTCGCGCGGGACCGAACCCGACTGCATGCCATGCGCCGGGCACTGGCAGCGCACGCCGATGAACCGCGCCAATCCCGGCATACCACCCGCATTCTGTCGGTCTATGCCGAACTGCTGGGCGCGCCGCAAGGATTCGGCAGTGTGTGACTGTCGTCGGAGTTCCACTGGGGATGCGCCGGCCGGCCGGCCGAATCGATGATGATGGCAGGCACGTCGGCGACGACACCTGCATTGTGTTGACCACCCGGAGGTGCGGTCATGTCCGGCTCGCGATGAGGTGGCGCTCGAGCCGATCCTCGCCGCGTGGCAGACATTGAAATTGACGTCGACTTCAACTATACAGGTGCCAAGGGCCGCGTTGGGTCCAGCAGGTAGGAGAAGCCGTCCGTTCGGATGTGGCGGCGCGCCCACATCGACACGAAAGCAGGTTCGGTAGTGCAGGTTGCAGGCAAGGTCGCCATTGTCACCGGTGGCGGCGGAGGCATCGGCGGCGCTATCGCGCGGGCTCTCGCCGGTGCGGGTACCCGCGTAGTCGTCGCAGACCTGCACGCGGCTACCGCCCAGGCCGTCGCCGACCGGATCAACGCCGACCATCCCGGTACCGCGGTGTCCGTCGGCGCGGACGTATCGGACACCGAGGCGATTCGTCGACTCATCGCCCTGGCTGACGAGCACTTCGGTCCCGTCGACATGTACTTCGCCAACGCCGGAATCGTCGGTGCGCCCGGGCTCGAGGCCGACGAGGCCGCGTGGAGCCTGGCGATCGACGTGAACCTGCGCGCCCACATCCGGGCCGCACAGTTGCTGGTCCCGGCATGGGTGGAGCGGGGTGCGGGCTACTTCGTCAGCACCGCCTCCGCGGCGGGGCTGCTCACCCAGATCGGGTCGGCCACCTACGCGGTCACCAAGCACGCCGCGGTCGGTTTCGCCGAGTGGCTCAGCGTCACCTACGGAGACCAAGGGGTGCGGGTCAGCTGCCTGTGCCCACAGGGCGTCAATACGAAGTTGCTGTTCGGTGCGGACTCCGGGGGAGTCCTCGGCGCCGCGGCAACCCGCGCCGTCACCAGCGCCGGTGAAGTGCTCGAACCGGAGCAGGTTGCGGCCGACGTGATCGCCGCGATCGACAACGAGCGTTTCTTGATCCTGCCGCACCCGCAGGTGCTGGACATGTACCGGCAGAAGGCCGCCGACTACGACCGATGGCTGCGCGGCATGCGGCGCTACCAGACGAAGGTGCTGGCGGCGGACTGAGGTCCTTCCGCGGCATCGACCTCGTCGAGACTGTCGTCGGCCACAACGAGCGCCGCACGCCCGATTCCCTCCGAACCCGTCAGGAGTTCTCATGTCGCTGTTCGACATCTCCGAACGCGCCCAGCAGTTGCAGAACGAACTGCTGGATTTCATGGATGCCCACGTATACCCGGCCGAGACCGTGTACGAGGAGCAGATGCGCGCGGCAGGCGATCCACATTTCCATCCGCCGATACTCGAGGAACTCAAGGCCGAGGCGAGAAGGCGGGGCCTGTGGAACCTCTTCCATCCACACCCTGCCACCGGCGCCGGGCTGACCAACCTCGAGTACGCGCCGCTGGCGGAGATCATGGGCCGCAGCCACCTCGCGCCCGAGGCGTGCAACTGCAACGCCCCCGACACCGGCAACATGGAGGTCCTCGAGCTCTTCGGCACCGAGAAGCACAAAGAGAAGTATCTGAAACCCCTGCTCGACGGCACTATGGCGTCCGCGTTCGCGATGACGGAGCCAGGTGTGGCCAGCTCCGATGCCACCAATGTCGAACTGTCCATGGTCAAGGACGGTGACGAATACGTCCTGAACGGCCGGAAGTGGTTCGCCTCCAACGCCCTCCACAAGAACTGCAAGGTCATGATCGTCATGGGCAAGACCGATCCGGCCGCCCCGACGCACCGGCAGCAGTCGATGATGGTGGTACCGATCGACGCACCCGGTGTGACCGTGATGCGCAATCTGCCGGTCTTCGGTTACGCCGACCGAGAAGGTCACGCCGAGATCGACTTCAAGGACGTACGGGTTCCGGTCGAGGACCTCCTCAAAGGCGAGGGAGAGGGCTTCGCGATCAGCCAGGCCCGGCTGGGCCCCGGTCGCATCCACCACTGCATGCGTGCCATCGGCGCGGCCGAGCGCGCGCTGGAACTGATGTGCAAGCGCGCCCAGTCGCGCGTCACGTTCGGCAAGCCGATCGCCGACAACGCCAACATCCAGGACTGGATCGCCGAAGCGCGCATCGACATCGAGATGATCCGGCTACTCACCCTCAAGGCCGCATATCTGATGGATACCGTCGGCAACAAGGAAGCACAGACCGAGATCGCCGCGATCAAGGTCGCCGCCCCTGCCATCGCGCTGAAGATCGTGGACCGGGCCATCCAAGTGCACGGTGGCGCGGGCATCACCGACGACTTCCCGCTCGCCATGTCGTACGCGCACCTGCGGACCCTGCGCCTGGCCGACGGGCCGGACGAAGTGCACAAGCGCGCTATCGCCCGCCGCGAACTGCGCCAGTACCGCGACCTGCGACCGGAAGGTATCTGAGGATGACTCCCATCCTGTCGCGTGCCCGAGCGTCTTTTCCGGATCTGAGCGGCAGAACCGCGATCGTCACCGGCGCTTCGCGCGGCATCGGTCCGGCCGCCGCGCAAGCCCTCGCCGCCACAGGCGCGAATGTGGTGCTCACCTCTCCCAGAAGCAGGAGGAGGCCGACGCGCGGATCGTGGGTTCGGCGATCGGTGTCGGTGCGCACGCAGTCGGCGATCGCGTTCCTTGCCTCCGACGCGGCGTCCTGGGTCACCGGCGAGACATCGGTCCTCGACGGCGACCAGCGGCTCGGCGACGTGGTGCCTTACCGGAACGGAGCGACGCTCGGTGCCTGAGACCTCGGCGCGAGATGTGATCGGCATCGATCCGACGGCGGTCACCCGCTGGTTCGGCGACCTCGGGATCGAGTTCGCCGGCCGGCTGGGCTTCCACCGGATCGGTCTCGGTCAGTCCAATCTCACTTACCTCGTGCGGGACGACTCCGGTCGGCGCTGGGTGCTGCGCCGGCCCCCGTTGGGGCACCTGTTGGCCTCGGCACACGACGTCGCGCGGGAGGCGCGGATCATGTCCGCGCTCGCGGGCACTCCCGTCCCTGCACCGCGGATCCTCGGTGTCGCCGAGAAATCCGCGATCTCCGACGTGCCGTTGGTGCTGATGAACTTCATCGACGGCCAGGTCGTCGACACGATGGAGATCGCGGAGTCACTACCCCAGCGACGGCGACGCGAGATCGCGGAGTCCCTGCCGCGCGCCCTCGCGCACATCCACGCCGTCGACTTGGAGCAGACCGGACTGTCCGATTTGGCGAGCCACAAGCCGTACGCGCCACGTCAACTCGCGCGGTGGTCCAGCCAATGGGAGAAGTCCAAGACCCGGGAACTGCCCGAACTCGACGATCTGACCCGCAGGCTGACGGCCGCGGTGCCTCAGCAGACCGAACTCGCGCTCGTGCACGGCGACTTCCACCTGCGCAATGTGATCGTCTCCCACACGAGCGGCGAGATCGTCGGCGTGCTGGACTGGGAACTGTCCACGCTCGGAGATCCATTGGCCGACATGGGTTCTATGCTCGCCTACTGGCCCGAGCCGGGTGAGGACACGGGGGGTGACTTCCCGGTCTCCACACTCGCGGGATTCCCGAACCGGGACGAACTCGCCCGGATGTACCTCGACGAGACCGGCCGGGACCCGCAGGCGCTGAAGTTCTGGCACGCGCTCGGTCTGTGGAAGCTGGCGATCATCGCCGAAGGTGTCATGCGCCGGGCGACGGACACCCCCGCGAACAAGGCTGCAGCCGGCACCCCCACCATCGAGCGCATCGATGCTCTGATCCACAAGGCCATCGCCATCGCCGATGCGGCAGGGATCTGAATTGGTGAAGGTGTCGGCCGCTCCGGCCGACTTCCCGGACGTGCTGCTCTGTCGCGGCCAGTACCAGATCAAGCCGCCGCTGCCGTTCACTCCGGGTGTCGAGTTCTGCGGCGAGATCGTCGCGGTGGGAGCCGGTGCCGGACGGCGCCGTGGTCGCTGATCGGGTCGTCGGCACCACCGCACTGCCCAGCGGCGCGTTCGCGGAGTACGCGCTCATGAACAAGCGAATGTGCCGCCTGCGCCGATGGCCCTCGACGACGCGGAGGCCGCCGCGTCGAGCATCGGGTACCAGACGGCGTGGTTCGCGCTGCACCGGCGCACTCGGATTGCGGAGGGCGACTACCCGCCTGTGCACGCCGCCGCCGGTGCGTCGGCGGCGCGGCGGTCCAGCTCGGGAAGGCCGCAGGCGCCACGGTCATCGGCGTGGTCGGCGGGTGTCGGCCGCCTCGGCGACGGAAGCACCGTCGGTCGGCTCGTCTTCCAGTCCTGAACCGCGGCTTCGCCGCAGTGGTCGACGTCGCCGGCGGTTCGCCGCGGCATGACCTGGCGAGCTCCGATGGTCGCGTTGCTATAACTGTTCCCATGTCACGATCGACCGCCGGGGAAGAACACGAGGGTCCGCCGCCGTCCATGGCGAACCCCGCGCTGCTGCGCGAGCTTCCGGCTACCGGCCGGGGACTGCGGACGCGCTCGGCCTTGATCGCAGCCGCCCGTACGGTGTTCGAGCGTTCGGGCTACCTCGATACCCGGCTGGTCGACATCACCACAGAGGCCAAATGCTCGTCCGGCACCTTCTATACGTACTTCTCCAGCAAGGAGGAGATCTTCGCCGCTGTCCTCGAGTTGGCGCAGGAAGACATGATGCATCCAGGCATGCCGCATGTGGATTCCGACGCCGACCCGGCTGCGATCATCGAGGCGAGCAACCGGGCGTACTTCGAGGCGTACAAGCGCAATGCCAAGCTGATGGCGTTGCTCGAACAGGTAGCCAGCATCGACCCGGAGTTCCGCAAACTGCGTCAGCGGCGCGCGGAGGCGTTCGTGCGGCGAAACGCCCGCAGCATCGAGTCCCTGCAGGCGCGGGGACTCGCGGACACGGAAGTCGATCCGCTGTTGGCCTCGCGCGCGCTGTCCGGGATGATCAGTCGGCTCGCGTTCGACTACTTCGTGACCGGTGAAGGCACACCGGAGGATCTGAGGGTCGACTTGGACGAACTGACGCGCACCGGAACCCGGTTGTGGGTCAACGCGCTGCGCATCTCTCCGCTGTGACCCAGGCCCGTCGGAGCCACGAACCCGCCACGCCGTGATCGGTCAGCCCGCTTTCGCGGCAGCGATGCGGCAGGTAGGACCTCATATCCCTAGCCAACGCTGTTAGTCTCCGCGTGTGACCACCTGACGGCTGTGCACACCGATACGGGCAGCGAGTCCATCGGCGGAGTTGGCGAGCAGGCGGGCGCGTTCGTCGTCGGCGTAGTCCGCGCCGATGATTCCGTGATTCCGGCCCACCGGCCCGGGTCGTCCCCGACAAGGTCGTCGAAGCGCCCTGTGAGCCCTGCGTAGAGCGACAGCCGACACCGGCGCCGCCGGGAGTTCCGCCGTTCCGGCAGCACCGTAAATGACGTTGATTCCGGATCGAGACTTGACGTAGGTCACAACTTGATGTTGAGTTCAGTTTCAATCTTTGGCCCACCGGAGGGAGGGTCGAAGCCCAGATCCGAAACACGACGATCGAGGGAACTGCATGGCCCCACTCCTTACTGTGAACGATCTGTCTCGCAGGCTTCTGGTCGCGGGCAGGCCGCTTCGCGAGGTCGGTGTCGCACCCGCCCCAAGCGAGGGCGCCGGCCCGGTCGGCGAGCGGCGATGAGTTCCGTGACCTTTTCTCTGCCAGTCGAATTCGAAAGAATGACGATGTCCACTGTTTTGCCGGAGACCGCCCGGCTCACCTTCCGTGCTCTCGAACTGATTCACGGGATGATCTACTTCAGCCCGCACGGGCAGGAGTGCTATGCCGAAATCGGCTTGCAGGGGCGGGCCCGGACCTATTTCGCGCCCCGCTCGGCAGCGATGGGCCCGGTACCCGCGGAAGTCGCCGTCGTGACATTCTTCAATTTCAATCCGGTGGCGGTGCGCTCCGCGCTGCCCGCGGCCTGGCACACCGCCACGCCTGGGCAAGTCCTGGAGGCGCGGTACGAGGCCGTCGGCCGCTCGCTGCGTCAAGCATGGGGCGGAGACGTCGACGGTCCAACGGTTCGGGAGGCGGCCGATCTCGCACGCCGTGCCGCGGAACGCGCATGCGATCGGCCTCAGGGACGTCCGCTGTTCGCCGGACACGCGCAGCTGCCGTGGCCGGACGCTCCGCACCTGGTGCTGTGGCACGCGCAGACTCTGCTGCGCGAATTCCGAGGCGACGGACACGTCGCGCTGCTGTTCACCGAAGGCCTCGATGGTATGGAGGCGCTGATCACGCATGCCGCGACGGGGGCCATCAGCGCGGAAGCCCTCCGCGTCAGCCGGTACTGGAGCGAAGAGGAGTGGGCCGCAGGCACCGAGCGGTTGCGTGCTCGCGGGTGGCTTCTGGATGGGTCCGGACTCGCCCTCAGCGCGGAAGGGCGGCGGCGCAGGCAATCGATCGAGGATCGGACCGACCAACTCGCCGTGTACGCGTACGAAGCGATCGGACCGGAGGGGTGTTCGCGTCTGGGCGAGCTGGGCAGGCCGCTGACGAAGGCGGTTGCGCAGGCCGATCTGGGTTTCCCGGCCGAGCTGATCGCCCGGTACAGGGACGGCCGGTGACGGGGCGTCGAGGCTCGAGCAGGAGGAGATGCGGATGACGGTCGATATTGCGGCGTGGCAGGCGCTCGGATCTCGGCGGATCGCCACGAACGGGATCGAACTGCGGGTCGTCGATCATGGCGAGGGACCGGTGGTTGTCCTCTGCCACGGATTTCCCGAACTCGCATTCTCTTGGCGTCATCAGGTTTTCGCGCTCGCCGAGGCCGGGTATCGCGTGATCGCTCCGGATATGCGCGGTTACGGCGACAGCTCGCGGCCGTCCGAGATCGAGGACTACGACGTATTGACGATCTGCGCCGACCTGGTGGGACTGTTGAACGCCCTCGGCGTGGACGATGCCGTGTTCATCGGACACGACTGGGGTGCCGCGGTGGTCTGGCAGATGGCACTGGCCTATCCCGGCCGGGTGCGGGCGGTGGCTGGACTGAGCGTTCCACCGGCGCCGCGCGCGCCGATTCCACCGCTGGGGATTCTGCGTTCCCGGCTGGGAGATTCGTTCTACATGTGCTGGTTCCAGGAGCCAGGAGTCGCGGATGCCGTGCTCGCGCAGGACGTTCGATGGACACTCCTCAATAACGACATTCCCTCGCCGCAGGCTCTGGCGCGGCGGCCGAGCGGAGAACTACCGCGTCCCCCGTGGTTGTCGGAGGACGAGCTACAGGTATTCGTGGACGCGTTCGAGCGCACAGGCTTCAGCGGAGGACTGAACTACTACCGGAACATGGACCGGAATTGGGAGCTCACGGCCCCGCTCGACGGTCACGTCATCACTCGGCCCTCGTTTTTCCTGACCGGTTCCGAAGATGCGGTTCGCATGTTCATGCCGGCCGAAACGATGACATCGGTCCTCGCGGATCTGCGCGAAAACATTGTGATCGCAGGCGCCGGCCATTGGATTCAGCAGGAGCGGCCAGCGGAAGTCAACGAGGCGCTGGTGAAATTCCTCGATTCCATCTGATGTGGATGGAGTCGGGCGCGAGGCGCGGGAGCGGTCGGAGACGGTTTCGTCGGCGGAACCGAATCGAAACGTACCCGTGCGTGTTCGCAGTCTCTCGAACGTCTGGTTCGAGGCACAAAGAAGAAGGAAAAAGATGAGGAAAACGATTGCAGCAGCGTCGCTGCTCGTCTCGGCGCTCGGCATAACCGCCGCAACGGCCGGAACGGTATCGGCGGCACCGGCCGAGACCACGGCGGTCGGTTACAAGGTATCGGTCGGCGAGCGGTCATCGGTGATCGATCTCGCGGCCGGCTCGATCGCCGTCGAAGAGGGGGTGCTGAAGATCAAGTCCCCCGGCGGTGCTGTGGTGGCGGGTTCGGAATTGTCTTTCCGAGTGGATGATTTCGTCTTCCCGATCGCCGCCGAAATCCGCGACCGCACTGCTACCTTGACGCCGCAGTTCGACCTCGAGCACGCCGCCTACAAGCCGGTGGCGCTGCCCTACGAAGACCAGGCTCCCTGGAAGACCCAGTACGACCGGGAACAAGCCGCTTGGGCGCGACTGTCCTCCACGATCCTCATGGGCGCGACGATCGGTACCGCCGTCGGCGGCATCGGCGGCGCGGCGGTCGGTTGCGTGCTGGGCGGGATCGCCGGGGCGACCGTCGCTTCCGCGGCGATTATCGGCTTGTTCGGAGCCTTCATTCCGGCCGCCGCCATCGGATGTGTGGGCGGAATCATGGCCCTCGGCGCGCTGGGGACGTTGGCGGGCCAGCTTCTCGTCACCGCTCCGGTCGCGATCATGGCGGCAGTCCAGTACTTCACGACGATCAACCAGCCGATGCCGGCTCCGGCCCCGGCGAAGTGACGCCAACCCTGCCCAGCCGGTTTCCCCGGCTGGGCAGGGTCTGGGCTTTCATGACACACTTCGCCGCCCGCAATGCGCAGTCCATGAATTTACAGAAACGGGGCTTGGCTGACCTGTCGCAGGTTTTCCCTTTCGACAGTTATTGAACTTGACGCCAAGTTCAATTACGTTGCGAGGGGATTACCAGCTAGGCCAGAAGGAGGATTCGGATGGTCAACGTCGCCGGTCCGATGTGGAAGAACGCGCTCGATCGGCCCGAGGCGATCGCGATCAGGGCGCAGGGCGAGGAATGGAGCTATGGCCGGCTGAAGGACTCGGTGGCGGCCTTCGCCGGTGCACTGCGGGCCGCCGGGATCGACAGCCGCGACCGCGTACTGCTGGTGGCCCCGAGCGTCCCCGAATTCGTTGTTGCCTACCTGGGTGCGCACCTCGTCGGCGCCATCGTCATCACCATGAACACGATGGCGACCGCAGCCGAAATCGGTTATGTCCTCGACGATTCCACGGCACGCCTGGTGATCGCGTGGCACGAGGCGACAACATCGGCCGAGACGGCCGCGCGGGAGCGCGGACTCCCGCTCTGGGTGCTCGAGCCGGGCGCACAGCGTGATCGGACGGAGCCGCTGTCCGAACCCGTCGATCTCGCCCCGGATGATGTCGCGGTTCTGCTGTATACCTCCGGTACCACCGGGAAGCCGAAGGGCGTAGAGCTCACGATCGCCAACCTGCACGCCGCGTCGACGATCTTGATCGACTACCTCGGGGTGACGAGCGAGGAGCGGATGGGCACCGCGCTGCCGCTGTTCCACGTCTTCGGACAGTCGGTCGTCATGAATACCGCTCTGCACCTGGGTGCGTCGCTGTCGCTGCTGTCGCGGTTCGATCCCGGCCGCATGCTCGAGATGGTGCGCGCGGACGAGATCACCCTGATGTCGGGTGTCCCGACGATGTGGAACGCGATGCTGCACGCCGGTGGGGACTTCGGGCCCGAGCAGTTCGGGAGACTGCGGATGGCTTCGTCGGGCGGTGCCTCACTCCCGGGGGAGGTCATCCGAGCTTTTCGCGCCCGGTTCGGCTGCGAGATCATGGAAGGCTATGGGCTTACCGAATCGTCGGGAATAGCGACGTTCAACCCCGTCGGCAAGGACCCGAGGGTGGGCTCTGTGGGTCTTGCGTTGCCGGGGATGCGAATCGAAGTCCGGGACGCCTCGGGCTCGGTACTCGGTCCCGGTGAGGTAGGCGAGTTGTACCTGTCCGGCCCGACGATCATGCGGGGATACTGGAACCGGCCGGAGGCCACCGCATCCGACCTGCGCGACGGCTGGCTCGCCACCGGGGATCTCGGCAAGGTCGATGAGGACGGCTACGTCTACATCATCGACCGGGCCAAGGACATGATCATCCGGGGGGGCTACAACGTCTATCCCCGTGAGGTCGAGGAAGTGTTGTACGGGCACCCCGATATCGTCGAAGCGGCGGTGATCGGTGTGCCCGACGAGCACTACGGCGAGGAGGTGGCCGCGGTGATCGCACTGGCGCCCGGAGCGGAGCCGACACCGGATGAACTGCGGAGTTGGGCCAAGGAGCAGCTGTCGGCATACAAGGTTCCACACCTGTTCGCGTTCGTGGACCAGTTGCCGAAGGGCGCCACCGGAAAGATCCTGAAGCGGGCGATCGACTGGAAGTCGCTGCCAGGCCTGAACGATCCGGCGGTCAGGGGAGCGGTTGCCCATCGGTGAGCTGGGCGGCGGCGGACGCCGTCGAGGTATCCCCGCGCCTTGATGGGTGTGACGCAGGCGTCGGCAGGACAGGCCTGTCGTCCCTGCGTCACACGGGCTCGTGAAGTCTGTCCCGAGCCCGTGCGCGCACCCTGATGTGAAGATGGGGTGGGACGCAGGAAGTTGCTGGAACCGACTCTGACGACCCTGCCGCACAGCCTCGCTCGTGATCTGGTGACGGTGTCGCAGCGTCAGCGGCTGTTGTTCGGTGTGACCGTCGTTGTCGCGGATCGCGGCTATCTCACTGCGACGGTCGCGCATATCACCAGCGCTGGTTCGCCGGACCTTGCGTGACGGGGGGATTTGCTCGCGCTCGAAGACACGGTGACGAACATTCACCGCGCATTACTCGGGCCGGCTACGCCCGCCGGCTAGGACACGACGCTGTCGCCTGCCCCGGTGAGCTCGCAGGAAGCGTCGTCGCTGGTCTTGCCACCCTCGGAGACAATCGGCGCGAATGCCGTCGCGCAGTTGGCCGATGCGATACCGGAGGTGTTCGCCCTGATGGTGGAATATCGAAAGTCACCACACCCCGGCCTTGCACATCGACACCGCCGCCGCGCCCGGCGATTCCACGGGGCGATACCACTTTCCCTGAGCACCCTGTCGATCCCGTTGGCGTCCAGCGCCGTCCGGTCACGGCCCGCGCCACGCAGCACCGTCGGCGCGGTGAGGTTCAGGTCTCCCGTGGTCGGGTCGGCGTTGCGGCCCTGCACTTTCTGCGGGTCGGGCGGTAGCGCCAAAACATAGCGTCCGGGATCGGCCGCGGTTTCGTCCGCACTGGTGTCGACCGTGATCACCACTGGCCTATCCCCACCGGGCGCGCTGTCGGCGTGGGCCGTTCCGGGGAATCCGTCTGCGGTTCCAACGGGCAGGGCTGTGATGGCCGCAGCGCCGACCGCAGCAGCAGATGTTCTCGTCCTCATGAGGGTCTCTGATCCGATCATGAACCTGAAGTTGTAAACGCTCGCGTACAAGTCAGGTACGCGAGCGTTTACAACTATGCAGCAGGCCAACGCCCCGTGGTGGCGTTCACGTGGATCCTGTTGGCAGTTGTTCGGTTCGATCAGACGACGCTGATCAGGACGGAACGGAGACGGAGGCGTTCCCGCCGGCCGTCGCCGACTGCTCGGCCGACACGGTTTCCGGCAGTGCCCATGCGCAGCCGAACGTGCACAGCGCCATGACCATGAGGAAGGCGGAGACCGACGCTGTCGAACCGGTTGCCGCCAGCAGCGCGGTCATGAGGAAGGGCGTGCCACCACTGACCAGGATGGCGGCCAGCTGGTAGGCCAGCGTTATGCCGGAGTAGCGGATTCGGGGCTCGAACAGTTCCGCGAGATACGCCGCCAACGGGCCGTACACCAGCCCGGAGCCGATGCCGCTGCCGACAATGGTTGCGATCATGATCGCCGTGAGCGATCCGCTACCCACCAGCCAGAAGAAGGGGAATGCCCACAGCGCCATGAGCGCTGCCCCGACCAGTATCAATGGGCGGCGGCCCACACGGTCGGACAGCGAGCCGGCGAGATAGATGACGGGCACTCCGATGGCCGAGGAGAGCAGAGAGACGGCCAGCAGGCTGTTGCGGGCCAGGCCGAGTTCGCGCACACCGTAATCGAGCACACCGGCGACGCTGATGTAGAAGATGGCGTTTGTTCCGAACAGCAGCCCGGCGCCGAGCAGAACCCGCTTCGAGCGCGTGCGCAGTACTTCGAGAATCGGGGCCTGCGCGACCGCGGTCGAGGCCGCGGCGGCTTTGGTCTGCAGCCGGCGGAACTCAGGGGAGTCCTCGATGCGGAGCTGGATGAACAGCACCACCGGGAACAGCGCGGCGCTGGCCAGGAACGGGATACGCCAACCCCAGCTCAGAAAGTCGGCACCCTTGACGTATGCGCTGACCAGGAGGAACGCGCCGGTGCCCAGTAGCAGGCCCAAGGGCACGCCCATCTGGCCGAAGGTGCCCGCTTGGCCCTTGCGGTTCGGCTTGGTGGTTTCGGTGAGCAGCAGGGTGACCCCGCCCCACTGGCCTCCCACGGCGATGCCCTGGAGGAACCGCAATGTCACCAGCAGAATCGGCGCGGCCACGCCGATCGACTTGGAGGTGGGCAGCAGGCCGATCGTGCAGGTGGATGCGGCGACCAGGATCAGGCACGAGACCAGCGCCGGCTTGCGGCCGAAGGTGTCGCCGATGTGCCCGAAGATCAGTCCGCCCAGTGGCCGGGCGATGAAGCCCGCCCAGAAGGTGCTGAAGGACAGCAAGGTGCCCATCAGCGGCGACGCATGGGGAAAGAACAGCTTGCCGAATACCAAGGCAGCAGCTGTTCCGTAGATAAAGAAGTCGTACCATTCGATCGAACTGCCCACCAGGGCAGCGGCCATGAGGCGCCGTAATTTCTTCTGATCCGGGCTGCCGGAATCCGAATTCGGAGTCATACCAATCTCCAGGGTGAGAAACGAACCTGATGTGACGCGGGTCACGTCAGTGGTCGGCACGCTACTTGAAGTTGACGTCGGATTCAATAGGATCGCGAAGTTTAGAATGACGATGTGCAGCGCGTTGCGGTGACCGATCCGTCGCGTGTCGTGGTCCTCGGGTCCGGGTTCGCGGGTCTGTGGGCGGCGCTCGCCGCGGCCCGGCGGCTCGACGAACTCGGTGTGGCGGGCGGAACCGTCGATATGACGGTGATCAGTTCCACGCCGTACCACGACATCCGCGTGCGTGACTATGAGACCGATCTGAGCACATCTCGCATCCCGCTCAGCGTTCTTCTCGATCCGGTCGGAATCGAGCACATCATCGGCGAAGTGACGGCGATCGACGCTGTGGCGCGAATCGTGGAATCCACCGCGGGCGCTCATCGCTACGACCGGCTGGTGCTCGCGTTGGGCAGCCAGGTGGTCAAGCCCGATATCCCTGGCCTGCGGGAGTTCGGATTCGACATCGATACCCACGACGCGGCGACGAGACTGCAGGCTCACTTGCGCCGGCTCGCCGAGGGCCCCGCTGACCCGGCGGCCGCGACGGTAGTCGTCGTCGGGGCGGGTTTGACGGGGATCGAAGAGGCGACCGCGCTGCCCGCGATGCTCGCCGACGTTTTCGCCGCGCGTGCCGTCCCACCGCGGGTCATCCTGGTCGACCGCAACCCGTTCGTCGGCTCGGACATGGGTGCATCGGCCCGACCGGTCATCGAGGCGGCGTTGGCCTCCACCGGGATCGAGACCAAGTTGGGCGTCGGGGTGGTGTCCATCGATGAACGCGGCGTGACGCTGTCCTCGGGTGAAATGGTGCCCGCCGCCACTGTCGTCTGGTGTGCGGGCATGCGGGCCAGCCTGCTGACCGCGGACTTCGGCGTCGACCGTGACCGGCTGGGGCGACTCCCCGTCGACGACTATCTTCGTGTCTGCGGTGTTCCCGGGGTATTCGCCGCAGGCGACGTCGCTGCCGCGAGAATGGACGACGATCATATGTCGGTGATGTCCTGCCAGCACAGCCGCCCGATGGGCCGATGGGCCGGATACAACGTCATCGGCGACCTTCTGGGCGAGCCCATGAAGCCGTTGCGGATCCCTTGGTATGTAACGGTTCTCGATCTGGGACCGGCAGGAGCGGTGTATACCGAGGGGTGGGACCGCCATGTGGTCGCATGCGGCGAGGAGGCCAAAGACACCAAGCGCGCCATCAACACCCGGCGTATCTACCCACCGTTGAACCGCGACCGCGACGCATTGCTGGCCGCCGCCGCACCAGACTTGCAGGCCGCACCGGAGTACGGACACTGAGACCACGTCTCATGTGGCGCATTTCATCCCCGGCCGAGCGCGCCGCTGCTTCGGCCGTCGGCTTCCCCTCCGTCGCACCCCCGGGTTTTCGGTTTCCGCGCATCCGGGCGCGACGCTACGGCGACTCCGTCAGGTTGCGAACTCCTGGCCATGCCTCGGCGAGTGCGAGTAGCCGGCGCAGCTCCGCGGTGAGGTCCCGTGCCCCCGGTTGGACTTGGTGCCGGGGTGTGGATCGGCTCTTGTTCGGGGGGTGGCCGGCGGCTTTGGCGGCAATGGCCTCGGCGACGCGTCGGGCATGGATATGTGGGTCAGCGCTGGTGGCGGCAGGGTCGTCGGGCCCTGCGCTGTAGCGCTCGAGGTGCAGCAGGCTGTCGCGGATCTCGACCGTCATGCGGTGCAGACGGATCGCCGGGTCCGTTCGGTCCCGCATCTGCAGGACGATTTCGGGTACGGCTGCGGTGAGGTCGGCCCACATCGGACGTAGGCGGCGGCAGTATCGGCCGGCGCGGTCCCATCCGTAGCGGGTGAGCAGGGTGCTGATCAGCGGCACCGTGACTGCGGCGGGAGCGCCGACGGCCGAGAGAAGGAAGCCGCTCCAGGCTTTCCAACGCATCTGGGGATCGAATGACGGCCGGCCTGTCAGGACATCTCCGATGGCCTCGAACGGGTAGATGACCGCCACGGCCGCGAGGCCCATCGCGGTGCAGAGCACCACTGTGTAGAGTGCGCGTTCTTGCCAGGTGGCGTCGCCTGCGGCGCGCAGCTCGCGCACACTCGCCCGGCCGACGAGCAGGGCCGTGGCGCCGAGCGGCAAGGAGAACGCGACCCAGACCACGACAGCAGGCCAGCCGAGGGCTTGGTCGATCAACTGGTCTGCTCGGCGCGCGGGCGTCCCCGCGATCAGGATGACGGCGGTGGCGGTGATCGTGACGAGGTGATATTTCCGCTGCCTGCGCCACGTGTGGGCGGGATCGGCGCCTGCCCACAACTTGGCGATGCCGTAGATGTAGGAGACGGCCAACACGGTTGCTCCCAGGGAGAGCTGCTGGGCGAGGTGCACCACGTCGCCGGCGTCGCCGGGCAGCAGCCGGGCCAGCGACCGTTCGAACCATGCCTCACGCAACAGGTGTTCGAAGACAGCGGCGGCGAGCGCGCGGTTGACGAGCGCGTCGACGATGCTGTCCCGCAACAGCCAGCACCGACCGGCGAGCACCATGGTGAGACCTGCCAGCACAGGCCAGGTGATCAGACCCGGGATCGGCGAGGTCATCTCATCGGTGCCGGTGTCGGAAGAAGGTGGAGCGGAATCGGCTCGCCGACCGCTTCGGCAGCATCGCTTCCACCAGCAGCAGGTCGGCGAAGGTTTCGGCGGCGCGCTCGTGCTCGCTGTCGTAGTCCTGGCGGCGCAGTACGCCGCGGATGGTTTCCAGCGACAGCGAGGGCATCAATTCCCGCAACGGCAGGTCGGCCGCGGCATCATCGGGGCCGCTCGTGTTCCCTCCGTGGCCGAGCAGCATGTGACCGATCTCGTGGGCGATGATGTGATCGGCATGCCATTCGGTGTCGGCCCCGTACATGATCACGTCGTCACCTTCCCGGGCGATCCACAGACCACTTCCGGTGCCGCAGCCGCCGCCCGAAAGCGCGCCGATGCCGATAGGGCACAATGTGATCGGGCGCTTCCGGTACTCCGCCACCCGGGCGATGTATTTCGTTATGTCCCATGGGTGCGGGATCGGTACCAGCAGGCCCAGTTCCTCGAATCGCGCGGCGAGATCCTCCATTACGCCTTTCCTCCACCACGTGACCGATGCCGATATTGCGACGAGCGTAGTACCTACAGCGCACTGTCACGGAAGGAGGTTGTCGCGCAACCTTTCTCGCCTCGCTCAGGCTCCCCGAGCTGTTGCGCGAGGCCGCCATCCATGCCGCGACCTGTGTCCGGGGGTGAAACCGTACAACCTCATTTCGCGGCGACCAATCTACGGGTCAGGCGAATCGTGGTGCGGCGCGGCAGGTATCGCGGCAGACGCGCGGACACCGCGTTCGCCAGTCCGGATACCACGCTCGGCCGGGGCGCGTCGCGGTCCAGTTCGCGGAGTGCCGTGGCCACCACCTGCTCCGATGTCTGCCGTCGGCCGACGCCGGCGGCCTCGCCCGCGACATCGAAGAACTCGGTGTCGGTAGCGCCCGGGCACACGGCGAGGGCGGTGACGCCACTGCCTTCGAGTTCGCCCCACAGCGCCTCGGTGAACGACAGCACGAACGCCTTCGTCGCGCCATAGACGGCCATGAACGGGATCGGTTGGAACGCCGCGGTGGAGGCGATGTTGATCACCGCTCCGTCGCCGCGCCGAATCATGTCCGGCAGTACCGCCCGGGTCAGTTCCGCGACGGCGGTGATGTTGACGGCGATCTCCTCGCGCGTTCGCGCCGAGTCGTGGTCGACGAGCGGGCCGTGGGTTGCGAAACCGGCATTGTTGACCAGCAGGTCGATCGGGTTGGCCTCCGCGCTCAGCGCGTCGGCGAGTCGCTCGACGTCCGCGGGAATCGAAAGGTCGGCGGTGACGACCCGAGCGCGAATACCGAAGGTGCGTTCGAGATCTGTCGCCAGCTGGCGCAGCCGATCCTCGCGCCTGGCCACCAGGATCAGGTCGCAACGTCTTTCGGCCAAGGCGGTGGCGAACGCCGCGCCGATCCCGCTGCTGGCGCCGGTCACGACCGCGGTCGCGCCTTCCCAGTTCCTCATGTTTGCCTCCCTAAGGTGAACAGGTGTTAAGCTAGCAATACTTAACAGCTGTTCAGTGAGGCTTGTCAAGGGAGGCTCGATGACCGATACACGTCAGCGACGAGTACGTGGAGAGGGCGAGCGGCTGCGCGCGGAGCTGGTTGCCGCCGCGATCGAACTGCTGCTGGAACCGCAGGCGTTGCCGACGCCGTCACTGCGGGCCATCGCCCGGGCCTGCGGCGTCGCGCCCAGCGCGGTCTACATGCACTTCCCGTCTCAGGACGCGCTGAACTACGCCGTGACCGAGGAACTGTTCGGTCGGCTGCGGCAGGCGCTGGACGCCGCAGTCCCTGCGGACGGCACTCGGGCCGACCGACTGCGCTCGTTGGTCGATGCCTATCTCACCTGGGCCGAGAGCCATCCGGGCGCCTACCAATTGCTGTTCGAGCGTCCCGATCCCCCGATCGAGTCCGGCACCGGGCCAGGGCTGGATCTGCTGGACCGTCTCACCGATCTGTTACCCGCCGCCGAGAAATCCCCGGACCTCGCGCTGCGTGTGTGGTGCGCCCTGCACGGCGTGGTTTCGCTGCGTATCCACAAACCTACGGCCCCCTGGACATCGGAACCGCATTCCGACGCATGGGCTGTCGTCGCAGCCCTCGCCGGCCTACCGTGAGCTCTCGGCCGGGGGCGGCGATACCACGGGAGATTTCCTTCTCGGAATGTAGATCGGGCGCTGTGGGCATGGACGGCGCTGCTCGTCCCAACGGCGCAGCAGTTCCGCCCGTGCAGTACGCCCCCCGGGCACCGTGTTGCTGCTTGCGGTGAACCCGTCGCTACTGCGGTGTGCGATGGACTTTCGATCGTGCGATCAGTTCAGTGGTCACCGCGACCGCGGTCGCTTGGGCCAGCAGCAGGCCGGTGAGAATCAGCATCTGTACTGCGGCGGCTTGCAGGGCTGAGCCGCTGGTGAGCAATACGCCGACGAAAGCGCCGGGCAAGGTAACCAATCCGACGGTGCGGGTCTGATCGACGCCAGGGAGCAGGGCGTCACCAGCGCTCGGTCGGATGACCTCTAGTCGTGCTTCCCGTTCGGTGAAGCCCAGACTCATCGCCGCCTCGACTTCACCCCGGCGTAGCTCGACGGTGTCGAGGGCACGACGTGCCGCGAGCGATGTCGCGGTCATTGTCCCGCCCAGTACGATCCCGCCGATCGGGACCACTGCGACACCGGTGAGTGGGACCACGCCGGTGATCAGCATCAGCGGCAACACGGTCCCGATTCCCGCCCCGAGCGCGAGGGTGAGCCACATCCCCGACCAGCCTGCGCAGCATCGCTGCGCGGCGGTTGCCACCGCGGCGGCGAACATGACGGCCAGCACGAGCACCGCGGACCAAAGATGGGAGAGTGCCGCAGCCAGGACCAGCGCGACGACTCCGAGTTGCACCGCGCCGCGGGCCGCGGCGCGCGGCGCCACCGACGGCGGTCCCACTTGCGCCACCCTGTACCACGCGGCTGTGAGGGCGACCATGCACACGCACAACGCCGCAAGCTTCAGGTCGGGCTCTACGATCATGTGCGCCAGCGCCCCTTCCCAGTGGCCCTGCGGCCTGCCTGCGTTGGTTGGAGGTTGCCCCGGTGCTACCGGACGCCGTGAAGGGTAGTCAGCGGCATCGGCACGACTGCGGACACGGCATCGGTGCGGGAAGAGGCGAGGAGGGCCCCGGCGGTCACTTCGGCAGGCCGGTGAAGTCGCTGCAGCCGGCAGAGCCGACCCGGTGACCGGAACATGGCAATGCCCTCGGCATAGCTGCGGTTCGAAAGCACTGTGCGACAAGCTTTCAGGTCATGATCTGGCCGTGGGTTCGAGTAGCCCCACCATCCGACGAACGCTCGGCGCACGGCCTCGGGGAGTCGTTTACGCCCGGACGCGACGACGGCCATCTGGGTGCGTGCGGCACTCCGGTCTGGGCGCCGCACCAGATGACCGCCGGATCGGCACCGCCGACCATGCGGTCACATTGGGGAAATGCGCGAACTCGAAGAGTCGCGCACGGATCCGCTGCGCGCAGACGCTCGGCGCTTCTCGACCGCACTCGACGTTGGAGGCGAGGTCAGCTGCGATACAGCCCGGGTTTGTTCGCTCGCAGCCCCGGTGTGGCTTCGTCCCGGGAGACGGGTTCCGGGCCCGGCACGTCGGCTACGCGGCGCTGACTGTCGACCTCGGCGGCTCTGGTATCGACCTCGCGTCGCGCGAAGGCGATATCGCGTGCGCTGCGCACGGACAACCGGCCGAGTGAGGCCGCGGCGAAGAACAGGATCAGCGCTCCGAGACCATAGAAGTAGGCCAGTTGCAGCAGGGCCCGTTTCAGATCGGACGTGGCGACGGGTTCGCCCACATTCCCGATGTTCAGGGTGTCCGCCAGTATCGGCCCGATCACGAACCACAAGCCCGCCGCCGCTGCCAGCCACGCCCCGAAGCTCGCCACGAGCCGGTTGCGGCTGACCAGCATGAGCAATCCGCCGATGATCGCGGCGACGCCGGGCAACACCTGGAGCCACCCGCGCGCCTCCGTCCACACCCACGGGTCGTCCGGAGTGAACGCGAAGTCGAAGTAGGGTCCGATGAACGGGATGAGCGCGCCCCAGAAGCCCAGCAGCAGCACCGCGAGTCCGCCGAGGGCTCCCCGGCTACGGGGAATTCGAAGGGGACGGCCGTGGCCTGCGTGAACGGTGTCGCCGACGTCTCTCATGACGCCTCCATTCGTCGAAGTAGGTTGCATATGCGGCCTACCCCTTGCGCACCGCCATACGCACGGAAACGCGTGCAGTCCGCTGCCTGCGGTGATCGGCGGTTTCGAGGGCCATCGGCGGCCGCACGGATCACGTCACCGGCCGACCCGATCCAGCCGCTGCGCTACTACGAGCGCCGTGGGCTGCTCGCCGAACTCCACGTCGTCACCAACGTCGGCCACTACGACGACCCCGACCCGCGCAACTGGGCTGTGGCTCTCCGAACTCACGCACGCCTGGCACGTGTTCGACGAGGCGAGCTTCGAGCAGACCCTGATCCGCGCCCACTGCTCGTGCTCGACTCCCCACGGGGCGGAGTGAAGCCGTGGAGTCGCTCGGTCGATGCCATCGACTCTCCCCCGATGTAAGCGAAGGATCCTCGCATGGGATGTAAGCACTGTCAACAACGGAGGCGTGAGGCGCGGGGCGGGTCCGTGAGACGCGTCAGGAGCCGACCGACGCGATCGCGAGGAAGGCACTGCGCACCCGCTCGGCGACCTCCTCGCCCGACGCCGCCTGCAGCTTGCCGTCGAGGTACAGGCAGGCCAGTCCATGAGCGAGCCCCCAGCTCGCCGATGTCAGGGCCGAGGCGTCCGCCTCGGGGAAGACCTGGTCGAGCGCGTCGGCCAGCAACTCGTGCAGGGCGTCAGCGGCCTTGACCCGCTCGTCATCCGCATCGTCGCACGGCTTGCCGAACATCACGCGGAAGAGAGCCGGGCGCCGCAGCGCGAAGGCGACGTAAGCGACCGCGAACTCGGCCAGGTCCGCGAGTGAGGCGGGCGGGTTGCGACCCTCGCCAAGGTCCGCCAGGAGGTCCCGGAAGCCCTCGACGGCCAGTGCGGACTCCAGTGCGTCGCGGTCCTTGAAGTGGCGGTACGGCGCCGTCGGCGACACGCCTGCCCTGCGCGCAACGGCGCGGAGCGAGAAGGGCTCGCCGGCCTCGAGCATCTCCATCGCGGTCGACAGCAGTGCTGCCCGCAGGTCGCCGTGATGGTAGCCACTCTTCTCGGATGTTGACATTGCTTACTTCGCCCTTCTACGCTCTGTTAGCACCGTAAACATAGCGCACGTCCGGAGGAACCGACCTCATCACCTCGAGGAGACCAAATGCAGACCGTCCTCGGCGCAGGCGGACCGATCGCCGACGGGCTCGTGAACGAGCTCCACCGCAACCACACCAAGGACATTCGCCTCGTCAGCCGCAGGCCGACGCAGGTCGACGACACCGATGAGCTCGTGGCCGCGGACCTCACCGATGCCGAGGCCACCAGGCGTGCTGTCGCGGGCAGCCGGATCGCCTACCTCACCGTCGGCCTGCCCCTGGACTCGGAGCTGTGGGAGCGTCAGTTCCCTGTCATCATGCGCAACGTCATCGACGCCTGCGCCGAACACGGGACGAAGCTCGTCTTCTTCGACAACACCTACATGTATCCCGGAACGTCGGCGCCCCAGACCGAGTCGACAGCATTCGCACCGGGCGGTCGCAAGGGACGTGTCCGTGGCGAGCTCGCCACCATGCTGCTCGCGGCCATCCGGGCCGGCCGGATTCAGGGCCTCATCGGCCGCGCCCCCGAGTTCTACGGTCCCGGCTCGACCAAGAGCTACACGAATTCGTTGGTGTTCGACCGAATCAGGGCGGGCAAGCGGCCGTTCGTCCCGGTCGACGCCCACGCCGAGCGCTCCCTGATCTGGACCCCCGACGCGAGCCGGGCGCTGGCCCTGCTCGGCAACACCCCGGATGCCTACGGCCAGACGTGGCACCTACCGATCGACCCGAACCGGCAGTCCTACGCCCAGCTCATCGAGATCGCCGGCGAGGTCACCGGCCGCAAGATCGGCTACACGGTGCTGCCGATGCTCGCTTTCCGCCTCGGGCGCCGCTTCGTCGAGCCGCTCGACGAGATGTACGAGCTGCTCGGCCGCTACCGCGACGACAACATCTTCGACAGCTCGAAGTTCGCGGCCCGCTTTCCCGACTTCCAGGTCACCACCTATCGGGAGGGAGTGGAGCGGATCCTCGCCGACTGACACTCGATTTCGCGAGCGAATGGTTCACCGAGTTGATCGAGCGGGCGATCCATGGCGTCGGTAGGCCACCGTCCGACTACGTCCGCTCATGGCGCGTACCGCGCGGATGTGCACTGGTCAGTGCAGCAATCGGAAGACCAACGGGCTTTGGGACTTTCGTCGGATGGCGATGTGAAGCACCTGCGGGGTGCTTCCAGGGCGCGCTTGTGTTCAATTCCGTTGTGACACTTCGGTACCCGGGTGTCGATCGGGGGTGCGCAGAGGAGCGCCGACATGGTGCAAGTGTCTCAGCGCCTCGCGGTACGAGGAGATCAGCCCGGTTTCGTGGTAGGGCACGCCTATTTCGGTGCAGTAGTCGCGGACGATCACCTGGGCATGACGCAGGTTCGGCGTCGGCATACTCGGGAACAAATGATGCTCGATCTGATAGTTGAGCCCGCCGAGGGCGAGGTCGGTCAACGCGCCACCTCGTACGTTGCGGGACGTCAGCACCTGTCGACGGAGGTAGTCGGGGCGGTCTTCGCCGGTGAAGGTGGGCATGCCCTTGTGGTTGGGGGCGAAGATGCAGCCCATGTACAGGCCGAAGAGGCCCTGGTGGACAGCGAGGAACGCGAAGGCTTTGTCGGCGGACAGAACCGCGAACAGGGCCGCCAGGTAGGTGGCGAAGTGGACCAACAGCAATACGCCCTCCGATCCACGGTTTTTGAGCGATCGATTTCTCAGCGCACGAACGCCCGCCACATGAAGGTTCAGGCCTTCCAGCAAAAGGAGGGGGAAGAACAGGAACGCCTGCGCCCTCCCGATGAGACGAGGCAGACCGCGGCTGGACCGCGCTTGCTGCTGTGACCAGACCAGAATGTCGGGCGCGACATCGGGGTCGAGTTCCTCGTGGTTCGGATTGGCGTGATGCCGAGTGTGCTTGTCCTGCCACCAGCCGTAGCCCAGACCGATGCCTGCGTTGCCGACGACTCTTCCCACGAGCTCCGTCGGCTGCCGTAAACGGAAAACTTGGCGATGTGCGACATCGTGCATGACCAGCGCGATCTGAGCGAACGTCACCGCCATGAACGCCGCGACCAGCAGCGTCCACCATGAATCGCCGATGAGGACGAACGCTGCCCAGCAGGCTGCGAACGCGACCCCGACGAGGCTGAGCCGGACGGCGTAGTAGCCGGGACGCCGGTCCATCAGCCCTGCGTCGGAGATCCGGCGCAACAGACGGGCGTAGTCGCCGTCGGCGCCGCGCCGCGGCGACCGTGGAGAGGACTCGGGGACCAAGGCAGGTGTCGTCATAGATCTTCCTGAGAGCTGAGCCGGAGACGCCACCTCCATCCGTCGACGATGTCGGCCGGTCGATGTCGGAGCGGGGCGCGGATTTCGATACCCCGAAGTTATCGGCCGGATTCTCGTTACTCGTAACCCTCTGGTATGAGATGGAATCGGACTGCGGTGTGACATCTGATTACCCGGTGTCCACCACAAGGGCGTCCCCGTCGCGTCGCAGCGTACGTGTAGTGGGCTCCGCCGCGTCTTCGGCGGGAAAAGACATCGAGTAACGGCCGTCCCCGAGGTCACGCCAGGAGCCGGTCGTCACCCTGGCCCGGTCATCGGCGCCGGGACGGTATTCGACGACGGTGCCGTCTTCTCCGAACTCGAGGCCGCACCGGCCCCGTGACCGGGGAAACGGGAAGTCACGTGGCCGATAAATCGACACCGTGGCGGTGTCCTCCTCGTGGGAGTGCACCCATATTCCGAGGATGGGGATCGGTCCGGTCACCGGCGATCCTCACCGGGTCCCCGGCGCCGACCAGTGAGGCGCTCGGGCGAGGACGCCGTTGATCTCGTCGAGCAATGAACGCAACAACGCTACCTCACCCTCGAGGTCGGCGACCGCACCCGCGCCGCCGGAGGAACTCGAATTCGTCGATGGCACGGAACGGGGTGCGCCCGCCTCGCCGCGTCCGGGCGTCGTCTCCGCGGCCATGGAGGACACCGCCGGTCGCAGATCCCCGGCCGGAGCGCGAGCGGCGACCAGGAACGAGGCCCTCGGCCCCTCCAGGCACGCGTTCATCCGCAAGGATTGGCCGGTGGTGAACATGAACATCGCCGCGTCGTCGGTGTAGTCCATGTAGTTCATGAACATGTCGCCATCGGGACCGTTGTTGCAGGAGATGTGCGGGAACTGGGGTTTGCCGAAGTTCTGGGCGGCCTGGTTGGGCGTGTCGTCGACCAGATCGCCACCGGAGCAGCCGCTTCCGTCATCGCCCCAGATATGGCGCAGACTCAGCCAGTGCCCGACTTCGTGCGTCGCGGTGCGCCCCAGGTGGAACGGCGCGGTGGCGGTTCCGATCGTGCCGAAGCAGGTTGTCGCGATGACGACGCCATCGGTGTCGACGGGACCGCCAGGGAATTGCGCGTAACCGAGAATCGAGTTTCCGGGCGCGGTCTGCGGATCGGCGCACACCCAGAGGTTGAGGTATTCGTCGCTCGGCCAGGGGTCGGCGCCGCCGGTCGCGGTGGCTTTCACATCGTCGGCTTCGGCGCTGAAGAATGTCTTCGCGGTGGCGGTCCGGGTGATGCCGTCGGTCGCATTGCCATCAGGATCGGTTGTCGCCAAGGCGAATTGAATGCGACAGTCCGCGATGCGGTCGGTCCAGACGGTCGGCACGCCGACGCGGTCGAGATTGGTCGCCCGGAAGTCCTGGTTGAGCACCGTGATCTGGCTCTCGACCTGGGCCGCGCTGATGTTCTCGGCCGGGAACGCCGGATTATGGACGACGTGGACGACCACGGGGATCGTGATCGGACCGGTGTGCATCGGTGCGCGCGTACGGGCTTCGTAGGCGAGCGCGCGGTTCTCGAACATCGCCGAACGCTGTCGGTAGCTTTCGCTCTGTTGGAGCAGCTTGTGGTGAACTGCCATGGTGCCGCACAATTCGCGGCGTCGTGCACCAGGTGTAGGAAGATCGGCCATCACATATCCTTTCGCGAATCAGGCGGGATGAAAATCGCTCGGAAAGGATGCTTCGCCGATTCTGCGGCCGTGACACGAGTAGCAACTACCTGCATCCGACCTCGCGCGGCAAATTCGTACAACTGTGAAATATGTGGCGGATCGGTGACGACCCCGCCACGCAGCGGGGGAGTAACGTCGCGCGCCGGTCGGCACCGGACCGCACAGGGCGAGGTCCCCGAACGCCAGCGATAACCCCGCCCTCCGTCCCGATGAGTATCCCCGCGTAGGAACACGTAGCCGACTACTCGTGAGACGACGGCATCCGAGGCGAAGACTCGGGAATCTGATCGTCCGTTGCGGGGCGGTTTCGCAGGCAAAGAACGTTTACGCGAAATGGAGGAAATCATGACCGCGGGTATGGATTCGGCAGTTGTTCACACGGCGAACGAGGCAGCCGATATCAAGAAAGAGGATCTGCTCGATCAGACTTCGTGGGTAGCGCATTTGTGGGCCGACGTCCCCGCGGCCATCAGCTACGCGAACTCGCCGCCGCTCTCGCAGGCGGGCACCATCGTCTTCAATATCCGGGACAACGGCCAGGTGTGGACGTATGACCTGCACTGACTCGCGTCACCGGTGAATCGTGGATTCGGTTCCACACTTGCGGGCTGTCGTGTGACTGGCATGAGTCGCCCGGCTTGGTGTGCGAAGTGGCGTCGGCCTCGTCCGCGGGGTCGTCGCCGCTGGTCGTGATTATACCGGAACAGCTATGGCGCAGAGCGGAACAGGATAGTGCCCAGCCGTTGGTGGCGGCGGGCGGGCCGACGCGTTGGTTCGGGCACAAGATGCGACATCGGAGCTGTGGAATCCCTTCAGACAGGGAATGCGACTCCGGTCAAATCCTCCGAGATCTTCCACAAGCGTTGCTGGATCGCCGTGTCGTGCGATTGCGAACTGGATTCGACGATCTTCGGGTAGCCGCGGGTCTCCAGGAATCCGCCCGGTCCGTAGTACTGACCGCCGAGCACGCCGGGATCGGTTGCTGCGCGGAGGATCGGCAAGGCGCCCATCGCTGGGGTCTGTGTGACGATGGGCGCGACAACAGGCACGAGCGCGCGCAGCGCGGCGGGCATGTTGCGCATCAAGTCGGTGTTCGCGGCACCGGGGTGGGCCGCGACCGCGATCGTGGTACCGGTACCGGACAGCCGGTGTTGCAGTTCGTAGGTGAACATCAGGTTCGCCAGCTTGGATCGGCCGTAGGCGGCGACCCGGTTGTAGGAGCGTTCCGAGTGGAGATCGTCGAAGTCGATTCGCGCCCGGATCCGATGTCCCACGCTGCTGACCGTGACCACCCGTGAGCCCGGCACGGGCAGCATTCGGTCGAGCAGCAGCCCGGTGAGCGCGAAGTGTCCCAAGTGATTCGTGCCGAATTGCAGCTCGAAACCGTCGCTGGTGGTCTGCCTCGGCGGGTACATCACCCCGGCGTTGTTGATCAGGAGGTCGATCGCGGCATGGGCGGATCTCAGCTGTTCGGCAGCGGTCCGCACGGATGCCAGCGAGGTCAGATCGAGCTGTTGGACGGTGGTGTCCGCGCCGGCAACCGCGTCGGCGATCCGGTCCGCGGCATGTTTGCCCTTGTCCACATCGCGCACCGCCAGCACCACCGAAGCCCCGTGCGCGGCGAGCGCCCGGGCTGTCTCGAACCCGAGCCCGCTGTTGGCGCCGGTGACGACCGCCAGCCGTCCCTTCTGGTCCGGTATGTCTTGTTCGGTCCACCTGTTCGCCATCTTTCCTCCCGAGCATCGGTCGATCCGCCGGGTCCTCCGACGAACCCGGCGGGGTTGGACGCACACTGACACCGTCGCGCGGCCGGTGCGGTTGCGCAAGGGGTGACAACCTCCGCACACCCAAGAAGACGGCAAAGGCCTCGAACGCCGAGCCCTCTGCGCCGGAGGATGCACCCAGTCGCACCGAAGCCTTGCGCCTGGCGGGGCCGAAGTTCATGCTTCATCAAGAGGAACACCGCACACGTCGAGGGCGATCATCCGCTCCGGACCATTTCGGGCAGACGGCGGTGCTGGGCCTGGTGTCGGCGAACTCTACGGCGTGCGCGAACACCTCGAAGGAGGGCCTCGCTCAAATCTCTCACCTCCTGATTTCGAACCAGAGCCGTCGATGCCGACGGGAGCAACACGGGCCCGCGAGACGCGCGGCGATTCCCGCGGACGCGATGCCTGAACCGCGACTTCGACCCATCACCCCTCGAGTAAAGGAGCAGGCAATGTCCACCATCCACTTCAAGGAAACAACCAACTCGACTCCGGAGCAGTTCGTCGCCGCGCTCACCGATTTCGGGCCCGGCCGCTCGCAGGTGTTCGGCAACAGCGCCGACGAATACCTCGAAGTGCACAACCAGGGCCGCCGTGAGGCCGACGTCACGGAAGGTTCACGCGGCATCTGGGAACGTCTGCACTACGACTGGTCGAACCCCGAGCGCGTCGTCATGACGACCACCGACTCGAACGTATGGGGCGGCCACTCCGGTCACACCTACACCTTCCACCGAAGGCCCGACGGGAAGACGGACCTGGATGTCGTCATCGTGCGCGAGGGCAAGAACCTCAAGGGCCGGATCCTGGAAGTCGTGGTCGGGACCGTCGGTAAACGCGTCCTGCGACAGGCCCTCGACAAGACCGTCAAGGCCATCGAAACCCGCGACAACGGCGGGG
>NZ_BDBC01000034.1 GCF_001612785.1 Nocardia beijingensis NBRC 16342 | reverse complement strand
CGAAGCAACCGTGATGAGCGTTGTTCCGCCGCACAACGCCGCGCCCTCGGGCTTGGCTGCCTTCTCAGATGACAGCGGTGAATGCGAGTACCGACGTCTGCTGGTGGTCACAGCTCGAGTTCCACGTCGGTCACGGGGTAAGCCACACACGAGTGGGTGTAGCCGAAGGTGCTGTCGGACAGCCGTAGCTTCGCTTCCTCGGCGGTATGTACCCGGCCTTTGCGGATTCGTACCCGGCACAGGCTGCATTCTCCGGAGCGGCAGGCCGCCTCGGGACGGAATCCGTTGTCCTCCAGCGCATCCAGCAGTGGCCTTTTGCGCGGGGTTTGGAAGGAGTGGCTGCCGACGGTGACGGTCACCTCCTCGTCCGGGTCGGCATCGGCCGGCCAGTGCGCCTGTGCGGTGGGATCGGCGGGCGCGCCGTTGGCTTCGAACCGGATGCGCTTGTGTGGCTGACCGAGCGCGGTGAGTTCGGCCGAGGCGAAGGGGTACAGCGCCTGCGGGCCGCACACGTAGACCATGCGGTTGTCGAGCGGACCGGCGAGCGCGGGGATGGTCTCTCGGGTGAGCAACCCGGTGGCGCCGGACCATTCCGGTGTGGGTTCGGCGACGACGTGGTCGACCCTGATGGCGGGGCATTCGACGGCTAGCGCGTCGAGTTCTTCGCGGAAGATGATGTCGGAGGCGTCGCGGGAGCCGTAGATCAGGTGGAATGTCCGGATCGTGCGCTGCTCGGCTATCTCCCGGATCATGCTCATGGCCGGCGCCACGCCGGACCCGCCGGCCAGGAACACCAGATCATCGCCGTGGAAGAGCGGGTTGTGGTGGAAGGTTCCCATCGGTGCGGTGGTGGTCAGCGTCTGCCCGGCCGTGACGGTGTCGAGGAGCAGGTTGCTGATCCTGCCGCGGGGGACCCGCCGCACGGTGAGGTCGTAATGATCCAGCCGCGTCGGGCTCGAGGAGATCGCGTACGGACGACTGGTGCCAGCGAGGAAGACGTTGACGTACTGCCCCGCCAGGAACGGTGGCAGCGGTGCTCCGTCCGGTCGCGCGAGCCGGAAGGTCGCGCTGGTGGCGGTCTCTGTGATCACGTCGGTGACGACGAGGTGCAGGCGATCGGGGTGATAGGTGTCGATGGTGGTGCGAGTCTCGGCGGCGTGGTCTCGGGTGTCGGGTTCGCGGGCCTGGATGAGGGCGAGGATCTGCGCGGCGCCGTCGAAGCGTTCGGCGAGAGGATGTCTCATTGCTGTCTTTCCGTTCAGGCGGCCTTGCGGCGCAGGAGTCGGCGGGCGACGCGGGCGCCGGCCTCGAGGGTGGGTTGGAAGCCGCCGATACCGGCCCACGACCCGGCCAGATGCAGTCCGGGAATATGCGTTTCGCGCTCGCTGTTGCGGAAGAGCCAGCCCTCGGTCGCGTCCTGGTCGTAGCCGTAGATGGCGCCGCCGGGGTGGCGCAGGTAGCGCATCATGGTCAGTGGCGTGGCCACATCGACCTCTTCGATGGCGTCGCGGATGCCGGGCGTGATCGTTTCGCACAGGTCGAGCAGGGTCTGGGCGTAGGCGAATTTGGTGCGCGCGTAGTCGGCGGGTGCCACGTCGCGCCACAGGTCGGCGTATTGCAGTGTCATCAAGCTGACGTGCGTGGCGCCGGCTGGGGCGAACCCGATCGGTGCGACGTCGTAGGAGCTGACACAGATGCCGCGCGCCGGCTCGAGAGTCTGCCAGCTCCGGTAGGTGCGGTCGGCGTCGATGTCGAGGTTGACGAACGTGGTGCTGGTGGTGAAACCCAGTTCGGCCGGTGTCGCGTCCAAGCCCATATGCAGTACGAAACCGGATACGCCGATCTGCCTGGTGGCCAGATCGGCGCGTACGGCGCCGGGGATGTCGATCCCGCGCAGCATCCCGTAGGTGGTGGGCAGCGAAGCGTTGGAAACCACATCGGCGGCGGTGATCTCGGTGCCGTCATCGAGGCGCACACCCAGGACGCGGCCGGCGCCGGTGAGGATCGCCTCGACCCCGGCGTTGAAGCGGACCTCGCCGCCCGCCTGCAGGAAGCTGTCGAGGATCGCGGTCGACATAGCCTGCGAACCGCCGCGCACATGCCAGGGCTTGAACTCGAAGTAGGCGAACAGGGTCAGCGCGAGATCTTGGAACAGCAACTTCGACGGCGGCTGACCCAGATAGGTCCAGTACATCCCCAGGGCGACCGAGATCCGGGCGTCGTCGAAGAATTCCCGGAGAACGTCCGCGAGCGGGCGTAGGCCGTAGCGGAACAGCACCGGATCGACCTGGTCGGCCGGCATGCCGCGCATGGCCGCGATCTGCCAGAACGTGATCTGCTTGACGAGGTCGAAGAACTTCGCCGCGCGGTCTCGGTTGCCGGGGAACTCCGCGTCGATCGCGTCGATGGCGGCGTCCCAGTCGGCGGGCAGCGTCACGTCGAGCTGCCCCGGAACCACGGCCCGGTAGATGTCGTGCTCTTGGACGAACTCGAGCTTGTCCGCGATGCCGAGCTGGGTGAACAGGCCCTCCCGCAGCGACATCGGCTGTCCGTCGGCCCCCACGCCGGATAGCTGGTGCAGCGCCACCTCGAATTCGAAACGACCACGACGGAACGAGGTTCCGCATCCCCCGGGCACGTTGTGTCGTTCCAGCAGCAAGGTTCGGACGCCGGCCCGTTGCAGGGTCGCCGCGGCGGTCAGCCCGGCATTGCCCGCGCCGACGACGATCGCGTCGTAGTCGCTCACGCGCCGACCGCCTGACGCTGGCCGATCTCGCGGACATAGCGGAAGTCCTCGAACACCCGGATGACCGCCGGGAGTATGGCCTTGCCCGGGTACGGCTGGAAGGCCACGGGGTTGGTGAAGACGACGTCGTCGGCCAGCATGGCCGCTACGGCGTCGAGGTCGCGGGCTTCGACGGCTGCTCGGGAAGGATGCATGCCGGTCTCCTCATAGTCAATTTATTGCTTAGCCAAATAGAAGACTAGAACGGACGATGCTCGCTGTCCAGGGCCAATATGGACAAAAATTTGAATAGTCATGGGTTATAACCGGTGGTGATGGCATTACGCAATGCGGTCCTTGCCGGCCTGCTTGGACGGAGAGACCTCCGGATACGACCTCGCCAAGGGCTTCGACGCCTCGGTCGCCAACTTCTGGATGGCCACGCCGCAACAGCTGTACAAGGAACTGGAGCGGATGGCGGCCCACAGGCTCATCGAGACTCGGGTCGTGCAGCAGGAACGCCGGCCGAACAAGCGTCTGCATGTCGTCACCGAGGCCGGACATACCGCATTGCGAGAATTCATCGAGACGCCGTCGAAGCCGGCAGCGATCCGTGACGAGATGATGGTGAAAGTGCAGGGCATGGAGGCCGAGGACGCCGCGGCCGTGCGAGCCGCGCTCACCGAGCGGCTCGAGTGGTCGGCGGCCAAGCTCGCCCGGTACGAGCGCCTACGGACCCGCCTGCTCGACGGGCGGAGCGAGCAGGACTACCTTGCCGAGTTCGAACGAGTCGGCCCCTACCTCACGCTCATGCGGGGTATCTCGTTCGAGCAAGAGAATATCGCTGGGTCGAGTTCGCGCTGTCGGTAATCGATCGCCGGGGGGTTGAGACCCGTCGCGGCGTGCGGTGATTCGGAGTTGGCCGAACGAATCGACCCGTATCACGTTCGACCGACCGAAGCTCGCCGCCGCCCGGCCTCAGAAGGCGCCGTCGGACAGGTCCATCACTGCTGCCGTCACAGATGCCACGAATCGCCTCGCGGAGGTCAGATCCGGCAGGACAGTTCTGGCGAAGAAGTCGCCAACCGCCACTTTGCCCTCGTAGAAGTCGCGATCCTTGGAGGATGGTTCGCCGGAGAGGGCGGCGAGCGCGACTTCGGCTTGCTCCAGCAGTCGCCATCCGATCATGAGGTCACCGAAGGCCATCAAGAACCGCACCGAGGCCAGCCCGATCTTGTACAGCTCGCTCGGCTCTTCCTGAGCTGCCATCAGGTAGCCGACGAGGGCCTGGGTCATGGCCTGTACATCGCCGAGTGCTGTTGCCAGGACGATGCGCAGATCGCTGAGGCGCGCGTCACCGTTGTCATGTTCGAGGAAGTCGGAGATCCGGCCCAGCAGATGGGTCATGGCGACGCCCTGGTCGCGAACGATCTTGCGGAAGAAGAAGTCCAGGGACTGGATAGCGGTGGTGCCCTCGTACAGCGAGTCGATCTTGGCGTCGCGGATGTACTGCTCGATCGGGTAGTCCTGCAGGAAGCCGGAACCGCCGAAGGTCTGCAGTGAGTCGGTCAGGTGCTGGTAGGCACGTTCGGAGCCGACGCCCTTGACGATCGGCAGCAGCAGGTCGTTGACCCGGCGAGCAAGGGTGGCGTCGGCGCCGGACACCTGCTCGGCACTGGCGGCGTCTTGGTGCGCGGCGGCATAGAGGTAAACAGCGCGTAACCCCTCGGCGTACGCCTTCTGCATCAGCAAGCTGCGGCGTACGTCGGGATGGCGGAGAATCACCACCCGCGGCGCGGTCTTGTCGGCCATCTGGGTCAAGTCAGGGCCTTGCACTCGGGTCTTCGCGTACTCGAGCGCGTTGAGGTAGCCGGTGGACAGTGTTGCGATCGCTTTCGTACCCACCGACATTCGCGCGTTCTCGATCACCTTGAACATCTGGGCGATTCCGTCGTGTACGTCGCCGACCAGCCAGCCCTTGGCCGGAACGCCGTGGCCGCCGAAGGTGAGCTCACAGGTGGCGGAAGCCTTCAAACCCATCTTGTGCTCGACGTTGGTGACGAACACTCCGTTGCGGGCTCCCGGTTCGCCTGTGTACGAGTCGAAATGGAATTTCGGCACGAAGAACAAGCTCAGGCCCTTCGTGCCCGGTCCAGCTCCCTGCGGCCGTGCGAGGACGAGGTGGAAGATGTTCTCCGCCAGGTCGTCCGATTCGGCTCCGGTGATGAACCGCTTCACGCCTTCGATGTGCCAGCTGCCGTCGTCTTGTTTCACCGCCTTCGTGCGGCCGGCCCCGACGTCGGAGCCTGCGTCCGGCTCGGTGAGCACCATCGTCCCGCCCCACCGTCGATCGATCGCGATCTTCGCCCACCGTCGCTGCTCGTCATTGCCGACCCGGAACAGCACGTCGGCCATCACGGGCCCCAGCATGTAGAAGAAGACAGCGGGATTGGCGCCGAGTAGCAGCTCGTTGATCGCCCAGGTCACCATCCACGGCGCCGGAGTTCCCCCGAGTTCGGCGGGCAGTCCCAGGAGGAACCACTCCGCGTCCTGCCAGGTCCGCACCGACTTCTTGAAGTCGTCCGGCAGCGCGACCGAATGCGTGTCCGGATCGAAGATCGGCGGATTGCGGTCGGCGTCGGCGAACGAAGCGGCGACCGGACCCTCGGCTTGCCGCGTGGCCTCGGCGAGCATGGAGCGGACTGTATCCGAATCCAATCCCGCGAAGCTGCCGGACCGAAGGATCGCATCGAGATCCATGACCTCGAACATGTTGAACTCGAGGTCGCGGACGTTGCTCTTGTAGTGACCCATAGGGAACCTTTCGTGGCGCACGGGCGACTCCGGCCGACCCAAGACGTATCCATAGTTAGTCAAAAATCTGACTATGAAACTAGTGACCTATATTGCCCTCCGCAAGCAGCGGGTGGAGTCTCGTCGGCGTGCAGGCTCGGCGCGGTCGCATCGCGCCGACGGTGATGTGTCGGTTACTCTCTCAACCATACCGTCATATCGGCAACGGTGTTGCCGATAGTCTGGGCTCGAGGAGAGGGTGGCCGACATGCGTACTGTCGAAGTGAACGCCAGATATGGGGCGCGACCGGAGGAGGTCTGGGCGATCCTCTGCGATCTGCCCCGTTGGAGTGAATGGTTGGCGATTCACAAGGCATGGAAGAGTGACGTGCCGAATCCGGTCACCAGGGGTGTTGTGGTGACGGCGGCTGCGGTGGTCATGAACATGCCGATCTCCATAGATTGGACGGTCGAAGATGTAGCGGAGCCGCACTCGCTCGTCATGGGCGGAACCACCAGAGCCGGTGTCAAGCTGGCCCTCGCTGTTGATCTGCGGGCCGAGTCGGGAGGTACGACTGTCGCCATGGCGGCGAATATCGAGGGTGGAATGATCGACGGGCCGATGGGGGGCATGTTCAAGCGGTCGCTGGTCGGCGCGCTCGACAAGTCGTTGAAAAAGGCCGAGGCCCTGCTGGCTTGAGCGGGCGACCTGGCGATCGAGAGCGACGGTCGTGGTCGGCTCCTCGTGCGCGAACCAATGCGACGGTCTCTCTCGACGCGGGCTCTTGTATCGGTAACACTGTTGCCGATATAGTTGGCCTGCGCTCTCGGGATGACCGGAGACCAAGGTGCTGTGTCGACGCGCACGGTTCGACAGAGAGACCGTGGAGCCTCACGCAACTGGCCTGCTGTGATGCGAACTGAAGGAGAACTTTTGGACGGCCGCACGCTATCGCTACACCGCTTGCCGTACGGCACGACTGGTCGTCGGCGTTGGGCTTCGGGTGCTACCAAGAGCGGTTGGGATCTGGCGAGGGGGGTGGACAAGCGATGACAACCGGGAATCGACTGCTCTTGCGTGGTGGGATCGTTCTCACCATGGATGCCGATCTCGGCGATTACGAACGCGCCGACGTGCTCATCGAAGACGGCAGAATCGCCAGTGTCGGGGCGGATCTGGGCACCGATGGCGTCATGGTGATCGAGTGCGAAGGAAAGATTGTCCTTCCCGGGTTCGTGAACTCACACCATCACATGTTTCAGACCGCCTTACGGTCGTACTGGTCCGATGCGCTGGACTCCGACTATTTCCTGCAGTCGCGCTTCGGCACCGACGGGCTGTTCCATCAGTACACGCCTGAGGACGTGTACTGGGGTGAGTTCGGCGGGGCTTTGGAGAATCTGGCAGCGGGCACCACGACCGTCGTCGATACCTCGCAATGCTCCTACACTCCCGAACACACCGACGCGGCACTGGATGGCATCCGCCGCTCCGGCATCCGTTGCGTTTTCAGTTTCTCGCCGTGTTTCGGTGACCATGAACCCGCGCCGTCGTACGCCCATCCGGAAGACATTCATCGCCTGCAACAGACCGCCGCTACAAGGGATGGAGACCTTGTTCGCATGGCGTTGGGCTATCACGTCGATGAAGACCTGTTCCAACTCGCCAAGGAACTACAGCTGCCCGTCTTCGCGCATGTCAACGATGTCAACTGGGGGCGTGCACTCGAAGAGTTCGAGACGCAAGGGCTCCTCGGGCCATGGATCACCTACATCCATTGCCTCGGCCTGGAGGATCCGGCCTGGCGGGTGATCGAGCGTACCGGTGGCAAAGTATCGGTCTCGTCCGTCGCCGAACAGTCCCTCGCCATGGGACGGCCCGCATTGCAAGCCGCACTCGATCACCGGATCCCGGTGAGCTTCGGCACGGATGCCGTCAGCATCGCGCCCGTGGACTTCTTCTCGCAGATGCGCGCGGCCTACGTGCTGCAGCGAAGCGGAATCCCGCCACTGGTGGATGAAGCGTCGGAAACGGTGTCGCCGTTGTCGACCCGCGACATCCTTCGGATGGCGACGCTCGGCGGAGCCCAGGCTGCTCATCTCGACCATCTCGTCGGCTCGCTCACCCCGGGCAAACGAGCCGACATCATCGTCTTGAACGCACGCACGCTCAACGCGGGCCCGGTCAATCACGCGCCCGGCGCCATCGTCCAATTGATGGACACAAGCAACGTCGACACGGTCATCGTCGACGGATGGGTGGTCAAACGGGGTGGCCGACTGGTCGGTGTGGATGTGGAGGACGTGCTCGAGCATCTCCATCGATCGGCGGCCGGTATCGTGCGACGCTCCGGCACAGCAGATGTCCTCCTGACCGGTTGCCGACAGCGATAGGCTGCGCTGCTCGCACGACCGGCGGGCGAACAGCCGGGCGCTCGGCATACTGCGTACACGCGCCACGCTGATGCGCCCTGGGCACCAGCCCGTAGCCGCGTCGGCCTCGCTGATCCGACACAGGGGCGCCGCCGTCGCGCGATCTCGAGGCGGGCAGCATGGACGCACCTCGTCGACTCTGGCATCGCACCGGTTCTCGGCGTCTTCGGAGGTCGTCGCGGTAACGCTGCCGGGCCGACTTGTCGGCGAACACTGCCGACTCGGGCGTGAGGTTCGACCGCGGAAACGAGCACCCGCGTCAGGTCGAGCCGGTCGAGTCCCTTTCTGTGGCGCGCAGGTCCACGAGGCCTGCGACGAGCAATCGCAGACCGAAGCGGAACTCGTCCTCCAAGGTCTGCGTGGGTAGGCAGTCGGCGACGGCGACCGTGGCGGGGAACTGTGTCGGATCGAGCCGGCGATACAGAGCGGTGAGGCCGGCGGGCTCGATGTTGGCTTCGGTGTTGTGGCCCTGTAGCTGGGCGGCGAACCCGATGACATAGCGGGCCACGGTGGCGTACACCAAAGCCGCGCGTTCCGGGGAGAAGTCGTTGGCAAGCAACATCGTTAAGATCCGCTCACGCAACATGAGCGCATTGGGGCCGGTCGGTACCTGCTCGATGAGCAGGGGTGCGACACCGCGATGGCGGTGCAGGGTCGAGAACATGGCTTCGGCGGCGGCCGCGCACGCGCGCTGCCAGTCGCCCTCGGGTGCGTTGTCCTCGATCTCCACCTCGCCGAGCACCCGGTCGACCACGTGGCCGATGAGCTCGGCGCGATTGGCGACGGCCCGGTACAGCACCGCCGTGCCGGTGTCGAGACGTTGGGCCAGGGTGCGCATCGACAAGGCGTCGGGCCCTTCCTCGTCGACGATGCGCGTCGCGGTGGCCACGATCCGGTCGAACGGCACCCGTGGGCGACCGGGGGAGCGGCGTGCCGGAGTCTCGGCGGTATCTGAATCGGAGGCGGTCACAACTTCATTCTCTCGTACCGGCGGACCGGCGCATCCGACCACCATGATATCGGACACGTTGTTGCCGATATGGGTTGACCTGAGGAAAATTATAGGCAACACTGTTGCCATTATGAGTAGACGAGTAGCCGTCGATGACTACATCGACCCTGATTCGCGCTTCGCGCTCGTCGAGGGCCACAAGCTCCACTACAAGCGGGCTGGTGCGGGGCCCTCCGTGCTGCTGCTCCATGGCAGTGGCTCATCACTGCACTGCTTCGACGAGGTGGCCTCGGCGTTGTCCTCGTCCTTCGACGTGATCCGGCTGGATCTGCCCGGGTTCGGCCTCACGGGGCCGCGCGCAGACCGCGACTACAAGGTGCGAACGTTCGCCAGAACTGTCGCCGCGTTCCTGGACTCGCTGGGGGTGCCGAAGGCATCGGTGGTGGGCAATTCGCTGGGTGGCAACGTCGCCTGGAACTTCGCTCTGGATTACCCGGGAGGGGTGGATCGTCTGGTATTGATCAATGCCACGGGCTATCCGGGTAAATCGCTTCCGCTGGCGCTGCGCCTGGCGAGGAACCCTATCGGTCGGGTGTTGTTGCGGCGCTTGTCATCTCGCGCCGCCACCGCACGCAGCCTGCGCTCGGCGGTTGGGTCGCGGTCGGTGGTGGACGACGCGATGGTCGACCGGGTGCACGCCATGCTGACCCGGCCGGGTAACCAGCAGGCATTCATCGACTTCGCCAATACCGACCAGATCGACCGCACCGCCGAGATCCCGGCCATCACCGCGCCCACGTTGGTACTGCGCAGCGCGTCGATCGACGGTCAGCATTTCACCCGCGACATCCCGGGCTCCCGCGAACGGGTGCACCCTGGCGCCGGGCACCTGCTTCCCGACGAAGACCCGGGATGGGTGGCAGGCGCGGTCCTCGACTTCTTGACCACCGAGCCGACCTCGCAGACGAAAGGCCGGAGATGAAGTACTTCGTGGCCCGCGGAGAAAACCGCCGCTTGGACCAGAACAGCCGCTCCGGGCTGCGCGGTGACTTCCTCCAGTGCCGCGACGGAGTCACCCACTACGAGCTGACCGGACCCATCGGAGCTGAGACTGTCGTCTTCGTGGGTGGGCTGACCGTCCCCCTGTTCTACTGGGACGACCTCGCCGCCGAACTCTTGCGGCGCGGATTTCGCACCCTCACCTACAGCGCATACGGACGCGGTTACTCCGAGCGGGTGCGAGCCTCCTACGACGAGTCACTGTTCGTGCGGCAACTGACCGATCTGACCGAACGACTGGGACTTCACGAGCCCTACCACCTCGTCGGAACCTCGATGGGGGCGCTGGTCGCCATGGCCTTCGCCGCAGTGCACACCGACCGACTGGCGACAATGACCTTGGCGGGCCCGGCTGGGTTACAGCCCGAACCTGCCGCCGCACGGCTACTGCGCCACGAGTGGTGGGGGACCGTCCTGGCCAGAATGCTGGGCAGCAGAATGCTCGACCGGCACCTCTCGCACAATGTTCGCGACCCGGAACGATCTGCGGCGCTGACGGCGATGGTGCGGGAGTGCTACCAGTTCGAAGGCTCGATCTATGCCTTGGCGGCCACGCTCGCCGATTTCCCGCTGTCCGCCCGCCACGACCTCTACTGGAGTACCGGACACCTACCGGTGCCGCGCATGTTGCTGTGGGGCGACGAAGACCAGGTCACACCCATCACCAGTTACGACGAGGTGTGCGCGCTGCTGGCTCCCACCGAGTCGCACATTCTCTCGCCGTGCGGGCACATGGTCCCCTACGAGGAGCCGGTCGAAATGAGTAAGAGGTTCACCGCTTTCGTCCACGGAGCCAAGGATGGGGTACGGCGATGACGACCCCGCCTGATACAGAACTCGTCGACGTTCTCGTCGTCGGCGCCGGGCCCGCCGGCACCGCGTTGGCGATCGATCTGACTCGTCGCGGGCTGGCGATACGGATCATCGACAAGGCCGCGCACGCCTTCGAGGGTTCGCGAGCCAAAGGCATCCAGCCGCGGAGCCTGGAAGTGCTCGAGGACCTCGGCGTCCTCGACGACATCCTCGCCGGAGGAGCCACCTACCCACCGTTGGGCATCCATGCCGGTCCCGTGACCATCCCTTGGCACATGCAGTCGCGTAATGCGGTGACATCCGATGTGCCACATCCGAACACGTGGCTGATCCCCCAGTTCCGCACCGACGACGCGCTGCGCGCCGGGCTGCGGCGACTCGGCGGAACGGTCGAAACAGAATGCGAGCTGCTCGGATTCGAGCAGCGTCCGGATGCCGTGGTGGCGACCGTAACCGGACCCGGCGGCGTGCACGAGATCGCCGCCCGCTATCTCGTCGGCGCCGACGGCGGAGCCAGCGCAGTCCGCAAGAGCTCGGGTATCGCGTTCGAGGGCTCGACGGACGAGTCCGATCGGATGATCATCATCGACGCCGTGGTGGAAGGTCTTTCCCGGGACCGCTGGCATGTGTGGCCCCGGCCTGGTGGTCGATTCGTCGGTGCGTGCCCGCTGCCGCATTCCGAGCAGTTCCAGTGGATGATACGGCTGGCGCCCGACGAGCAGCCATCCCTCGACGACGACGACCTGACCCACCGCATCCGCGTGCACACTGGCAACACACGTATCCGCCTGTCGCGGATCAGTTGGAAGACGGTGTTCCGCCCCAATATCCGTCTGGCCCAGCAGTACCGGTCAGGACGGATACTGCTCGTCGGTGACGCCGCTCATGTACACACCCCGGCGGGTGCGCAGGGACTCAATACCGGCCTGCAGGACGCCTACAACCTCGGCTGGAAACTCGCTCAAGTGCTCGCGGGGGCGCCCGACAGCCTCCTCGACAGTTACGAGGCCGAACGGCAGCCGATCGCGGCCGGTGTACTGGGTTTGTCGACCAAAAAATACGAGGGGCTGTCCAAACTCGACCCGTCGTCCATCAAACGCGGCAACGACGAACGCCAACTCGGCCTGCATTACCGTGGTGGACCGTTGACAACGGCCGAGGCCGAACGGACCGCGACCCTGCAGGTCGGTGACCGTGCCCCGGACGCGAGATTGCTGAATGCGACGGGGGGATCGCAGCGGTTGTTCGACCTTTTCTCCGGTCCGCACTTCACCGCGCTCGCCTACGGTCCCGCGGCGGCCGCGGACCTGGCAGCACTACCCTGGCCCGCGGCCGGTGCGGAACTGAGACGAGTCGCCATCGACAGCGGGAAGCAGGCGGCGGTCGATGTGGCCCTTGTCGACATCACCGATTCCTTCGCTCGGATCTACGGCGTGAGCGACTCCACGCTGCTGCTGATCCGCCCCGACGGCTACATCGGCGCCATCGCCACCACCGATCGGACGTCACGGACGCTGAAGGCCCTCAGCGCGATGACCCCGGAGTTGGCGGCTACCTCTGCGCCGCATACCCCGGAGACGCGGGCATGACTCGCAACGTCATTCGCTGGAATCGCCCTCTTGCCAGGTGGCAGTGCGAGGACAGCGACACGGCGATCATTTCGGGGCTGATCCTTCGAACGTCGGAGCCTCCATGTTGTGGCATCTAGCGGTGGACTTCGGACTGGGTGCACCACTACATTTCGTCGCCTCACGTGAGGCTGCCGTCGCATTCGCCCGCGAGTCCACCGAAGGCGGTTGGGCGCGGTCGGCCGCGGTCGACCAGCAGGTGGACGAAAGCTACCCAGCATGCCGTGCCAGAGACTGTACCCGGTACAGAGCGCAGCGGATCGCGCGCGCAGCACCCATCGTCTCTGATACCTGCGCGAGATGGCAGACGGGATCGTGGGCTGTGCGGGCAGCCCGACAGGCGCGCCACCCGGGTTTCGCGCGAAATTCGGCGGCCGGGAGGCGGCCGCTGGAGTCGGCCTGAGCTGACCGCTGCTCGTTGGCAGACCTGGCGGCCGCGGCTGCATCGGGCTGGTTGTCGACGTGCATCGGCACCCCGGTGACTCGACGCAGTCCCAGCGCCGAGCGCAGCAGCCGGCGGGCTGCGACGTCGCGCGGAGCCGGGCTCGGTCGCCACCGTCCGCTGACTGTCCTGTTTTGAAGGAGTTTCGATGCGTAACCGCAGTGTGGCCCCGGCTTATGAGCCCGATCTCTACTCCCGGGCGGCGATACACGACCCTTATCCGCACTATGCGCGGCTGCGCGAGCTGGGGCCGGTGGTGTGGCTCGCCAAGCAGCGTGCTTACGCGTTGCCTCGTTACGCGGAATGCAAAGCCGTGCTCTTGGATGACGAGACCTTCGTCTCCGGCGCGGGCGTCGCGTTGAATCCGGTGGCCAACCGCCTCTCCCGCGGCACCACCCTCAACAGCGACGGCGAGGACCACAGCCGTCGGCGCGCCCTACTGGCGCACCGACTCACACCCAGGGCACTGCGCGCGCTGCGGGCAACGGTAGACCAGCAGGCAGTGGCGGCGGTCGAGGCCGCGGTCTCACGCGGTGAAATCGACGGTGTCGAACTCGCGACGGCCCTCCCGATGTCGGTCGTACCGGATCTGATCGGCTGGCCACAACACGGTCGCGAGCACCTACTGCGCTGGGCCGGTGCGACCTTCGACTCGTTGGGTCCGATCAACGGCCGATCGATCCGGACCGCTCCGGCGAGTGCGGAGATGATGCGCTTCACCCGGCGGCTCGCCCGCGATCGAGACCTTCTGCCCGGTAGTGCGGGGGAGGAAATCCTGCGGGCTGCCGATGAAGGCCAGGTCCAACGCTCGGAATGCCCGGCGTTGCTGATCGACTACCTCGCTCCATCGCTGGACACCACGATCGGGGCCATCTCCGGCGCTTTATATCTCTTCGCCACCCACCCCTACCAATGGCAGATGCTGCGGGCGGACCCGGCCAAGATTTCGAACGCCGTGAACGAGGTGGTGCGGTACGAGTCACCACTGCGAGCTTTCTCGCGCAAGGCGATCCGCGATACGGCGGTGTCGGGGACCACGATCCCCGGAGGCGCGCGGGTGGTGGTCATCTACGCCTCCGCCAACCGAGATCCGCGAGAGTGGAAAGATCCGGACAGGTTCGACATCCGCCGCGACGCCTCCCGTCAACTCGGTTTCGGACACGGCACCCACGGGTGCGCCGGACAGGGCCTGGCGCGGCTGGAAACCCAAGCCGTGCTCCGTGCGCTGATCGACCGCGTCGAACGCATTGAGATCGCCGGTCCAGGCGAATGGGCGATCAACAACATCATCCATCGCTTCGAACACCTTCCCCTCCGATTGATTCCCGCCTGAAAGGCCCTCGCGATGAAGATCTCCGTCGACTACCCGCGCTGCGAAGGTCATGGCCTGTGCGCCGGACAGGCCCCCGCTGTGTTCACCCTCGATGACGACGCCCAACTGACCTACCGATTCGAGGGCGCCGACGTCCCCGACGAGTACGTAACGGTTGCCCGAGCGGCCGTCGACTCCTGCCCGGTCGCCGCCCTCCGAGAACAGTCGTGAAACCGCTCGGCTGGGATATCGGCGATGCGGGATCGGCCGTCGTGGCTTGTGGCATACGCGAACCGGGTCCCCCAGTCGCGGGCCATGGCCGATGCGCTGCGCGGTTGACCTGCTGGTCTGTTCCGAACCGCACCGGGGTCGGCCGGGGCGACGATCGCGACGCTACTTCGTCAGTCCGAGCAGTGCGGCGGTCAGGCCGTAGTCGGGGCCGAAGTCCTGCATGTTCCCGGTACGGCAGCCGTCGGCCTTCATCTGTAGACGCTCGCAGAACAAGCTGATGATTTCGCCGTTGAGCGCGGTGGGAATAATGAAATGGACTCGCGCACGACGGTTCTCGCGGTCGATGAGATTATCGAAGTTCTGCAGCACCATGGGTGCGAGGTCGGCGACTTCGGTAAGACCGGAGGCGTTGTCGCGAAGCTGGCGGGTTACGTTCGTAAGCCCGGTCAAGGTGCCCGCGAGTTGGTCCTGGTACTGTCCGAGCGCGCCGGAGGTGTTGGCCAGGAAGGTGGTCAGCTGGTCTAGTGTCGCCTGCAAGCCGGGGGATTGCTCGGCGAGCAGACCGGACATCTGGGTCATCCGGTCGCTGAAATCGCGGATCGTTTGGTCGTTCTCGGCGAGTATCGTGGTGAGCTCGTTGAGCCTGAGGACGATGTTGGAGACCGCGTCCTTGTTGTCGACACCGACCTTCAGTGCGGCCGATAGCGCTTCGAGGGTGTCCCGGATCTTTGCGCCGTTGCCATCGAGCATGGGGTAGAGCACCCGACCCGACATCGGGCCGAGCCCCTCGGCTCCTTCCTGCGGCTTCAGTGCCGCCGCGAACTGATCGATGGTCTTGATCATGGTGTCCAACTCGACGGGGGTCTTGGTCCGCGACTTCGGCAGGTGAGCACCGTCGGAGAGAGTTTCGCCCTGGGTGTAGACCGGAGTGAGCTCGATGTGGCGATCGGTGACAATGGATGGCGAGATAATCGCCGCCACTGCCTCTTCCGGAATCTTCACCTGAGGTTCGATCGACAAGCGCACCTCGATGAACGTGCCTTTCGGGGTGACCTTCTCGACCTTGCCGACCTCTAGTCCGAGGACGGTGACCGGGTTTCCTTCGTAGATGCCGGCGATGCTGTCGAAATCAGCGGTGATGTGCGTGGTATCCCGCCACGCGTCGTCGGCCGCGTTCGGCAGTAGCGAGCAACTGCCCATCGTAATCGCCGTTGCGCTGATCGCGAGAGCTTTGACCGGCCCGAACTTGATCGCCGAATGGAACTTCAGCACGCACGCCTCACTGTCTTGCCTGATGCTTCACCCCCTTTGGAGATGAAGATCGCTCGGTTGTAGGGGAGCGATCTCGCGGAATCCCGCCGGGTGCCTTCTCCTGTGCTCGGACACGCGGGGCGGGAGCGTTCTCTCGCTCGACGGTCCACCTAATTCGGCTACACCGTATCCGAATTGGGGGGTGTTGCCAAGCCGTCGAAGGCTCCGTCGACGCATATGGAAGCAACGGGTCGCGCCGTGCCGGTTGCGTCCGCGGCCTCGCTGGTGAAGCGATCGAATCTCGTGCGCTCGCCGAGCCGGGCGGCAGTGTTGCGTGGCCGTCCATTGACGGCCAGCCGTATAACGGCGACACTGTAACCATTATGGGAGGACGCGTTGCTGTCGGTGAGCAGATCGGCCCGGAGTCAGTCCGGGGCCGGCCCCTCGAAGGGGGCACTAGCGCGCCATCGCCGCAGCCGATCACCGGTCGTTTGGACGCGCGGGCACGGAGCGCTCTTCGTACACGTGCGGCACTGATCCGCTCCGGGCGGTGGGCATTGGCCAGCGATCTGGCCGGGAGGATCGGCATCGCCGGTCTGGCGCGGGAGGCCGGTGTCGCGACCGGATCCTTTTACAACCACTTCAGTAGCAAAGACGAACTTTTCGATACAGTCATCGCCGAGGTGATCGAGGAGGTGGCGCGAATCCTCGACAGCGCTGCCGCGGGTATCGATGACCCTGCCGACATAGTCCTCGCGCACTTACATGCGCTCGGCGAGGTCGGCATCGGCCACCCTGATATCGCCGCGATCGTCCTTTCGATGAGATACCGGATCCTCGAAGACCCGGACATCAGATCACGTCTGGCCGCGGGCATTCGGTCCGGAGTGTCGGCGGAGCGCTTCCACGTGCACGATCTGAGCGCCGCTCTCGATCTGCTCGGCGGAGTCGTCCTGGCGATGCTGCGAACGTCGCAGCGCGATTCGGCCGCCTTGACAGCGGCATGGATGGATATCCTCGCGCAGCAGGCGCTCAATTCGCTGGGCCACCGTTGAGGGCGCGGCGAACTGGCGTCACGCTGAACGAATCAGGCGGAGCCCATCGACCGGTCTCCGCCGCCGTTCCTGTCCCGCATTCCCGCTGCTCTTCTCAATGCGCGGAGCGCCGGCGATGTTCGGCCAGACTGTCCAGCCCGAAATCCGAGCGCAGATCTCGCCAGACCGAGTGGGCATGGTTGGCCTGGCGCTGGGTGTTGTCGTATTCGATGAGCAGCTCGGGGCCCTGGATTCGGTAGTAGTGCGGTTCCCCGGCCTCGAGGCTGCCTGCCCATCCGAAGTGGACCTCGTCGAGTACGTCGTCGGCTGCATAATACGCGGCGTGGACTTCGGCGAGTGCGCTCGGCGCACGACCGGTGTACAGGCTGATCAGCTGCCGTAGTAGGTGCCGGTGTTCTGGGTCGAGGTCGCGCGCGGCCAGACCTTTGGGGGGAATGGAGATCGCCATGGCCGCATGGTCGGCTGCGGTGTATCCGCTACCGCTTTCGGCGCGCATGTCGATGTCGTCGACCAGCTTTCGCAGCGCCGGATCGGTGAATCTGCCGCGCCAGAGATCCTGCATGTGCATCATCGCGTCGCCGTGGGCGATGGTCGGCCGGTTGCCGGAGACGATGTCGGATATGGCGTTGGTGTGCAGTAGTGCCGTGTGGTATCGGTCGGGGTCCAGTGACCGGGCCAGGTGCCGCGCCGTTTCTTCCGGCCCGCCCAGCGGCCGTAGCGTGCCGCCGAGCAGGGCGGTGGCGGCTGGATCGGCTCCGATGAAGCACGGTGTCGTCGAGACGATGCGCCCGCCGATGATCAGGTTGTTCAACGAGATATGGTGGCCGCCGAAGCGCCATGCCCAAACCCGGTCACCTGGTCGGCCGAACAACCTCAGCCAGTACAGGCCGGGATCCCGGCCCCGTTGCCGTCCCCAGCGGACTTGCCATCCTTCGACCTGATCGAGGACGTTCTCCAGGCCCATTACGGTGGCGACGGTCGCGTATCCGGCCTCGGACAGTCCCGAGGCGACCAGTCGCATCGCCAAGCCCTGCTGACGTGCGGTTTGGTCGCGCAGGGCGAGTCCACCGTGGTCGGTCGGGGTGTAGAACCAGCGAAGCCGTTCGGCCTCCGCGTCCGGAGCCAGAGGCGAGTCGAACTGCGCTCGGATCAGTTGATCCGGGGCGAGCGACTCCAGCCATGCTGCCGCGCAGGCGGCCATGTCGGTGGCGACCAGCTCGCGGACCGGAGCAAGCGTGGCCTCATCCGGTGACATCGAGCATGACCTTGATCGCGTTGTCTCGCCGTTCGGCGTAGGTGTCGAAAGCTTCGGCGATGTCTTCGAGCGGGAAATGGTGGGTCACCAGGGGGCTGGTGTGCAGTCGTCCGCGCGATGCCAGCGACAGGGCCCTCGCTACCGAGTTCGCGCCTTCGCCGCGGATGGTGTTGATCGAGATTCCGTTCATGACAGCGTGATTGAGGTCGGCGGTCACCGGCTGTTCGAAGAATCCCGCCAACACGATTCTGCCGCCGCGCTTGACCATGTGGATCGCGTCGTCGACGGCGCCGACAGCCCCGGAGCACTCCACGACGATATCGGGGCCGAGTCCGCCGGTGATTTCCCGAACCGCGGCGACGGCGTCCTCCTCGCGGGAGTTGATCAGATAGTCGGCATCGAATTGCTTCCCGATCTCCAGTCGGCTGTTGCGGGTGCCTACGAGCATCACCGGGTCGGCTCCGAGTTCGCGGGCGACCTGGACGGCCATCAATCCGATGGGGCCGGGACCGATCACCGCGACCCCGGCGCTCACCAGCAGCGAGTCGAGTACGTCAAAAGCGTGCATCACGGTGCCGGCGGTGGTCAGCACGACGGCCGAGTCGAAGTCGATGTGATCGGGAAGCCGGTAGAGCGTGGAGACGTGGTTGACGACATATTCGGCGAAGCCGCCGTTGACCGTCATCCCCTGTGTCCGATGGCCTTTGGCCTGGTTGCCGTAGTTCAAACAGTCCGTGTAGGAGCCGGACAGGCAGTTCACGCATCGCATGCAGCCCCGATGCGCCTCGGTGACGACCCGATCGCCGACAGCGAACTCGTCGACGGCGCTGCCGACCGCGACCACGACGCCCGCGTACTCGTGGCCGGGGATGAAGGTGTCCGGCGCCGGGCCGGCTCCGTGGAAGAAGCGACGGCTGCGGACCTTGAGGTCGGTGCCGCACAATGACGCCCGGTGCACCCGCACAAGAACGTCGTCCGGGCCCGGACGGGGCACTGGCATGGTTTTGGTCCTGATAATTCCCGGCTCACCGATCACTGCCGCGAGCATTGTTTCCGGAAAGGGCATCATGTTGCTTTCGTTGTCGTCTTATGGTCCATCGGCAGGCTATGTGAGCGATTTATTTCCTGTCTAACGAAGCGGAGGCAGTCATCGTGGGATAATTCTTGCCGATCATGCCCCCTTGCTGCATGTATAAGGTTTCCCTATAGGGTGCGGTGAATATTCGTATTGGGAGCATTCGGCGGCGTGGTGTTACGGTGCGGAATATCTGAAAATTGCCGGAATCATCGGCGTTCGGTCGAGGAGTGGACTTTTGGATCTGGAGATTGCCGGTCGAACCGCACTGGTTCTGGGCGCGGGCGGTGGCCTCGGTGGCGCCATCGCGGAGAAATTGGCGGCAGAGGGCGCCGAGGTGGCCGTGGCCGATATCCATCGCGAAGCCGCCGAATCCCGCTGCGAAAAGATTGCCGTGGCCGGCGGCCGGGCCATAGCGGTGGCGTGGGATATCGCCGACCTCGATGTCATCGAAGGCAACGTCGCACTGATCGAGCGAACCCTCGGCCCGGTCGACATCTTGGTCAACAACACCGGCGGGCCGCCGCCCTCGCCGATCCTGGGCCGGCCCTCTACCGTGTGGCTCGACCATTTCCGTTCCATGGTGCTTTCGGTGATCGCCATCAGTGACGAACTCGTCCCGGGTATGCGGGCGCGCGGATGGGGGCGCGTCATCACCAGCACCAGCTCGGGGATTGTCGCTCCGATTCCCGGTCTCGGCCTGTCGAACAGTCTTCGTGCCGCACTGCTCGGCTGGTCCAAGACGCTGGCGCGGGAAGTCGCCGCGGACGGTGTCACATGCAACATCGTCGTGCCAGGTCGGATCGGCACCCGTCGCGTCGAGCATCTCGACCGGATCAAAGCCGAAGCCGAAGGCCGAACCGTCGAACAGGTCAGAGCCGACAGCGTCGCCACCATCCCCATCGGCCGTTACGGCGACCCGGACGAATACGCGGCGACGGTGGCGTTCCTGGCGAGCGTTCCGGCGTCGTACATCACCGGCACGGTGGTGCGCGTCGACGGCGGTCTCATTCCCAGCCTCTGATACTCACAGACAAAAGGATCTCAACCATGGCCGTGCTCACCCGTGAGGCGAAGGGCGTCTTCGCCATCGCGCCCACCCCCTTCGACGAGCAAGGAGCGGTGGACTTCGACTCGCTGCACCGGTTGGTCGATTTCTACGAATCCGTCGGCGTCACCGGGATCACCTTGCTCGGCCAGATGGGGGAGGCGCCCAAACTGGCTCATGACGAGGCGACCCGAATCGTGCGGCACGTGCTGCGAAGGACTCGACTTCCGGTCGTCGTAGGGGTCTCCGCTCCTGGCTACGCCGCGATGCGCGCACTGACCGGTGCGGTCATGTCGGCGGGAGCGGCAGGCGTCATGGTCGCACCGCCCAACACCTTGCGCACCGACGACCAGATCGTCGGCTATTACGAGGGCGCCGCGGCCGTGCTCGGCGACTCGGTGCCCCTCGTCGTGCAGGACTACCCCTTGTCGTTCTCGGTGGTCATGAGCGCCGCGGTCATCGCGCGTATCTCCCGCGCCATACCGAACTGCGTCATGCTCAAGCACGAAGACTGGCCGGGATTGGAGAAGATCAGCGCTTTACGGCAACTGGAAGCCGAGGGCGAAATGCCACGACTGTCGATCCTGTGCGGCAACGGGGGACTCTTCCTCGATTTCGAGACCGCGCGGGGCGCTGACGGCGCCATGACCGGATACTGCTTCCCCGAGATGCTGGTCGATGTGGTCGGTCATACCGCGGCGGGCCGTTGCGAGGAAAGCCATGACATCTTCGATGCGCATCTGCCGTTGCTGCGATACGAACAGCAGCCGGGTGTGGGCCTGGCCGTGCGCAAATACGTCATGCAACGGCGCGGCCTGCTCGCCTCCGACTACCAACGCACGCCCCGCGGCGTGCTCTCGAGCCGAGCACGGTCGGAAGTCGACCATCTGCTCGCCCGGCTCGCTCGCCGAGACAGCCGGGCGAATCCGGTCGCATGACGCGCTCGCTCTGCGTCTGCGGCCAACGGCGACGGCGGTAACCTCCTCCGATGCGACTGCGCCAGCTGGAGTACTTTCTCGCCGTCTGGGAAAGCGGATCGTTCAGCGCCGCCGCGGCACGGCTGTATGTCTCGCAGCCGTCGCTGTCGCAGCAGATGCGTCTACTGGAGAAGGAACTGGGCGCGCAACTGCTGGAACGCGGCCGCCATGGCCTGGCCCTCACGCCCGCGGGACGGGCCTTCCTGCCGCACGCAGAGCGTGTGTTGCGGGCTGTCGGCGAAGCCGCGGATGCCGTGCACCAAGTGGTCGAGGGGCGAAGCGGTGACGTGCACGTGCTGACCGTCCGGTCGATCGCCTCCGGCATCCTGCCACCGAGCGCCGTCCGATGGCACTCCCTGTTCCCGACGGCCGTCCTTCGGGTGCACGACTTCTCGCACCGTCGTGCGCTCGAGGAGGCGGTTCGCGGCGGACAAGGCGACATCGCGGTCGGACCGCGGCCCGAACTGTGGGAGGGACCCGCCGTCTCACTCGGTTACGAGGAAATGGTTCTGGTCGGCCCGGCGGGGCGGGACACGGGTTCCACGGTGCAACTCGATGAACTGGCCACCGCCGACTGGATCCTCTACGAGCCCGAGCAAGGCATGAGCGAGATAGTGGACCGGACCGCCGCCGCCCTGGGATTCACTCCGCGGGCCGTCGCGCGCACCGGGCAGGTGGCGGCCGCACTGCTCTTCGCCATGGAGGGCTTGGGAGTCGCACTGGTGCCCAACAACGCCGTGCCGGGCGGCTGGATACAGCACGCCAGAAGAATCGGTCCCGGGGTCTACCGGGAGATCGTCGCCTACAGCCGCAGCACGCCGACGCAACTCGCGCAGCGGTACCGAGACCTGCTCATCGCCCTCGAGTTGCCACTCACCTCGGCCACGGATCTTCCCGCGGGCGCTTTGCGCTGCTAGTAGGCCGGGTCATCGTCCGGGCCGGCGCGTTCCCGGAATTGTGACGAAAAGGTGAGTCGCCGAACAGCGGCACCTCCTCCCGCCACGACGGCTGCGGTGGGGCGCACGGGAACGCGGGGGCATCCCGCGTGGTGTGGCATCTCAGACGTCGGCGAGGACGCCCGAGCGCCTTCGGTGACCGGCGCTCAGCGGGCGAGTGATGCGACGACGAGGTAGGTCACCGCCAACAGGGCGGTGACGATGGCCGGGATCATGTCGGCGAGCTTGTCCTTGGTCCGGACGTGGGTGATGAGCGCCCCGACCATCAGCAGCACGATTGCGACCCCAGCGAGCAGGCCGATCGGATGCCGGCCGATACCGATCAAAAGCCCTGCCGCACCGACGATTTCCAAGGCTCCGATGACTCGGTAGCCGGACACGGGGATCCCGGCGTGGGCTGCGCGTTCACGCATGGCCTGGACGGCGAGCACCTTCGGCGCTCCCACGGCGATCATCTCGAGCGCCAGCAAGGTGGCCAGAACAATTGATGCGATCGTCATCGATCGCTCCTTTTCTCTCAGAGGTGTTGTAGGCGTCCGTGCCGAGGACCGACGGCGCGCGCGACCACACCGGGATCGGGTGGGCGTAGTCATCGGTGAGTGCGCTGGCGCAGGTCGGTCGTGAATCCTGTCCGGATGCTCAGTTGTCGGGCGCTGTGATCAGGTGATCGAGCGATCCCTGCAGGCGGCCCCGCCGGATAGGGACGCAGGATTCGGGGAATTCCTGGACGATCTCGACATCGAGGGCATCGAGCCGTTGCAGAAAACGGGGCAGGTGCCGCATGGCGCCGGTGGGCAAGTCGTGCAGGACGACCAAACTCCATGGCCGCGACCTGATGTCGGCCAGGCATCGCTCGACCCAGTCGTCGGGGCGGTCCCAGTCGTGGGGAATGCAGTTCCACAGCACGCATGTGTAGCCGTGTCGGCGCAGGTAGTCCACCGCGTTCGGCGAGAAAAGCCTCCGATCGAGGACACCTCCACCGCCGAAGGGCCGAAACAGCTTGTCGGGGTGGGCAAGCGTTCCGATGACCTCCTGCGCGCCCTCGATCTCTCGGATCGGCAGATCGAGGGCGCCCACGTCGTCGCCGAACTGGATCGAGTGCGTCATGGTGTGATTGCCGATCCAATGTCCGTCGGCCGCAGCACGTTCGGTTGCTCGCCGCGCGCCCGATCGTGTGAGCTCGGCACCGACGACGAAGAAGGTCGTGCGGATGCCGTGGTCGGCGAGTGCATCGAGCACGGTGTCGGTGGCCGGGCTGGGTCCATTGTCGAAACTGAGCGTCACCTTCGTCACGGTTGCCCTCGCTGGTCAGGCGCCGCGGGCGCGGAGTCCGGCCACGACCATGCCGGCGACGAATTCGGCGTGCCTGCGAACCGCCGCGGGGTCGAGGGGATCGAGTGGGTTCAGCCTCGCCGCCAGAGGGACCAGACTGAACGGCGCGGTAGCGCCGTGCGCAACCAGGAAATGCACGGTGCGGATGTCTTCCTCGGCCAGCACGCCGCGGTCGACGAGCACCTTCAGTGGCGCGGTGATCCGGTGATACAACGGTCCGACGTGCGTGTCGAACAGATACGTCAGCCGAGGCCCCTCGGTGGCGCCTTCGACCGTGACCAGCCGCAGGATCTGTGGGTGGGTGGCGTGCAGTTGAAGGAATTGCACGATCGTCACGCGTACCGCTTCGAGCAGGTCGCGCTCGGCCAACTCCGCATCCACGCTCATGTGGTCGGCGATCTCGCCGAACGCCCAGTCGACCGTGGCGTACCACAGCCTCTCCTTGGAGCCGAACCGCTGATGGACGAGGTTGTGACTCACTCCGAGCTCGCGATTGAGCGCCGCCACCGAGGTGCCGTCGAATCCGCATTCGGCGAACACTCTCAATGCCGCGGCCAGGATGTCGGTCAAAGAGGCTGGTGACAGCTCGGCCGGTGGTCGCCCTTTTCGTGTCTGCGTCGCCATCCGCCCAGTTTAGCAGCATGTTGACGATCATCAACTTGTGTGGTTTATTGATTGTCATCAACTTTTATGACGCGGGACACAGGGAGGTGGCCGATGCGCAGAGAAGAGCAGATGGTCGGCAACACATTCGCCTATCGATTCGCTGATCCGGCCGCGGATCACGTGCTGCTGGTTCAGCACGGAATCGGCGGCCATGGCGGCATCTACGACAATTTCGCCGCCCACTATGCCCGGTTGGGCGCCGAGGTCTGGTGCATGGATGCGCCCGGCCACGGCCGCTCGTGCGTGGACCGGCGCGCCGGCCAGTTCACCATCGGGGAGTGGATCGAAGCGGCACTGCGGCTGACCGATCACATTCGTGCCGCCACCGGGCTGCCGGTGTTCATCAAGGGCTCCTCGCTCGGCGCGTCCGCCGCCTACGGCGCCTACGCCGCGTCCGAGGATTTCGCTGGCGCGATTTTGATGGGATTCGCCATCCCGTCCTCACCGCTGATCCCGACCGACAACGCCTTTCGCACACAGGCTTTCGATCAGATGGTCGCGTTGTTCGGTCCGGCGCTGCGTTTCGATATCGACCAGTACATCGATTTCGACACCGACTACGGGTTCCGCGGCGCGGGCAAGCAGAAGCATCAGGATCCGCTCAACACCTGGACCTACGACCTGGCCTCGTGGGCGTCGATCCTGCGCTACGACCCCGCCGTTCCGTTGTCGGCCAACACCAAACCGATCCTGTTCGCCGTCGGGGAGAAAGATCCGATCTTCCCTCCCGCCGCGGCCCAGGCCGTCGTCGACGCCACCACCGGCCCCGTCGAACTGCACATTCACGCCGAAGGGGTGCACCAGCTGATGTTGTTCCACACCGCCGACTACGCCGATGTCGTGCGGACCTGGTGCCACAAGCAGCTGCTCGACTCCGCCACCGAAAAGGACTGACCATCATGACCGCCACCCAACCCATCGGCGTGAACCACCTGGCCATCGCCACCCGCGACATCAAATCTCAGATCGCGTTCTTCACCGATGTCATCGGCCTGCCGCTCAAGGCGCTGTACCGCATGCACGGAGCCGAAGGCGCCTGGCACGGGTTCGTCGAACTCAACCCCACCTCCTACATCGCGTTCGTGTACCACCCCGACAACCCCGACACTCGCGAGCTCGGGCTCACCCACGCCGCCGAACCGACCGGACCGGTCGCGCCCGGTGCCATGCAGCATGTCGCACTGCATGTACGCGATCTCGACGAACTGCTGAGTTTGCGCGACCGCATCCGCAGTCGAGGGATCGTCGTGCTCGGCCCGATCGACCACGGGTTCTGCCGGTCGCTCTACCTCGCGGGCCCGGAAGGTCTGCTGGTCGAACTCACCACCGGCGACGCCATCGACGACCGCGCCTGGATCGACCCGGAAGTGGTCGCGATCAACGGCATCAGCGCCGAGGAACTCGAAACCTACAAGCACCCTGCACCATTCACCCGACCGGCCGAGCCGGTGGCCCAGCCGGCCTACGACGAGACCAAACCCCATATGGCCTATCCCGACGAGGTCTACCGGCAGATCATCGCCATGCCTGACGAGCTGGTGTGGCAGATGGCCAGCCAGACCGATCCGCCGGTCCGCCTCGACTGATCGCGGCGACCCCATGGCCGACCGTGCACCGCACCGTCCCCGCGGCGCACGGCCCTCCCGACCGAAAAGGACATCCGCCCCTCTCATGAAGCTCGCCAATCTCGACGGCCGTGCAACGCTCGTCACCGATACCGGCGTCATCGACCTCGCCAACGCCTCCGACGGCGTCCTGCCCAGCGATCCCGATCAGGCCGTCGCGCACATACGGCAGATCCGCGCTTGGTTCAGCGGCAATCGGCCCCATGTCGATGCCCGTGTGACCGGCGCACAGTTGCTCACCGATCTGACGCGGCTCGGTCCGCCGGTGCGTGCGCCGCGCCAGATCTTCGCCGTCGGGCTGAACTACGCCGACCACAGTGACGAAACCGGGCTCGCCCTGCCCGAAAACCCACTGGTGTTCACCAAATTCGCCTCCGCGATCACCGGCCCCGGTGACATGATCCCGTTGCCTACCGGCACCTGCGACTGGGAGGTGGAACTCGTCGCCGTGATCGGTGTCGGCGGACGTCACATCGCTACCGAACAGGCCCTCGACCACGTCGCCGGCTTCTGCATCGGTCAGGACATCTCCGAGCGTCGATCACAAATGGCCGGTACCCCACCCCAATTCAGCCTCGCCAAAAGTTACGAGCGGTTCGCGCCGATCGGCCCGTGGCTGACCACTCTCGACGAACTCGACGACCCCAACGATCTGGCCATCGAAGCCGTCCTCGACGGGGAGACCGTGCAATCGGGCCGCACCAAGCAGATGATTTTCGACGTCGCCGCGCTGGTCTCCCACCTGTCAGGCATCTGCGAGTTGTTCCCCGGCGATCTGATCTTCACCGGCACCCCGGCCGGCGTCGGCTATTCCCGCATCCCGGCACGGTTCCTCGCCCCGGGCAACATGCTGCGCTCGACGATCGAGGGCCTCGGCGAGCTGCGCAACCCCTGCACAGTCGCATAGCGACGCGAAGACTCGACAGACCGCCAACACGGGATGCAAATGCGGTGGCAACGCGCGCGGCGAACCTGTGGAGCGCCTCCACCCGGTTGGTGACCGCCATGGTCTGCTCCCGCAACGTCGACGCGGACGGGAACCGCGGCAACGTGAGTGTCCCGACAACTCGACCCAGTTCCCGGACGGCGTGCAGAGACGGTTTCCCGGGGACTGGTTGCCGAGGCGGCGCAGCAGCGTCACCGGGACTTGTGACGCGTCGACGGCTCGCATCGATGCTTTCTTATCGGCCTACGTTATTTCCGGAGCGTGCGAGCGGTTACCGTCCGCCGCGGCGGCGGTTCTGTCTCGGTGACCAGTGATCAGAACCGATGAGCAGTCCGCCGGAGCGGGGAAGTCGGATATGTCAGGGGGCTTCTTTCGATCGAACTCTGTGATCTCAGTTAGTTGATGGTCATCAATTTTAGGAGGATGGACCATGACACGGCAACGTAGCCGTCGACCGCGTGCACAGCGATCCGCGCTGCGGCCATTCGGTGTGCTGGCGACCCTGGGCGGGACCGGGCACAACTGGTTCGAACGCTGGGCCGGGGTCGGGGTCTTCTTGGAACCGTGGCTGGGCAGGCGGGCCACCAACGTCCTGTGGGCGGTGGCACCGGCCTTACTGCTGCGCAGCGCTCGTCCGCGCGGGCGAGCAGACGAAGCGGTATCGGCGTTCAACGCCGGCGTATCGATCGCATCGGTAGTGGTCCACTTCGTGGACTGGCCGTGGTCGCGCCGACTAGGCGTCTTCCCTTGGCTGGATGAGGCCGAGGGCATGGAGGAGAATCTGCTGCCCCCCTACAACACGGTGCTGTGGCTGTGGGGAATCGGCGGCGTGGGAGCGGTCTTGACCGAGACACGGCGCGCCGACCTGAAATTCGTCGCGGCCGGTCTGCTCACCGGGCCGCTGCTGCTGGCTTCGGCGCGCCACCACTTCGTCTGGGCGCGCGAACAGGCCAACCACACCTCCGGTGAGGACGGCCAGTGGAGTTCGGCGTTCATCGACACCCCGGACCGGACCGAGTCGGGCCGGCCCGGATCTGTGCTCGACGTACCGCGCTCCTGATCTGTCCGCCACCTCGCCGCGAACACGGCCGACGGTGAGCGGCTCGACAACGGCACGGCGACGACGGCTACCCCACCATCGCCGACCACAAGGCTGACTTCATCATCCGAGGTGGCGAGAACACTCATCGGAGCTGCTGTCCGCCGATCCAGACGTGGCGGACGAGTGCCGGATCGGGGTCGGGTGCGTCGAGGGCATCGCGCAGCGGTGTCACGAGCAGGAGGAGGTCGGCGGCCGAGGAAGGTGCCACTCATCGCTGGGGATACTCACTGTTCACACAGCGGTCGATGATTTCTCAGCGTCGTCCCAGGACCCGGTCGCTATGGTGCGGAGTATGGCGGGGACAACCGGCGCGGCGCGCTGATGTGAGGCAGTATCGACATGATGGACGACGAAACCGAACCGCTCACAGTCGTCGCATCCGACCGGATCGATCGTGGTCGGACCCGGCCTACCGGGTCGGAAAAGCCGGGTGGGGTGGGGGGATTCGCTTCTGACGGGCGGCTTGCGGATACGCCCACCGACCGGTACGAGTCGGTCCGGCCTGGCCGCGGCGCCCATGCGAAGCGAGCGCCGACCGGCAAAGGGCTGCGGACTCTGCGTATCGCTGCTCGAATACTGGCCGCCGCCACGGCGGTGGTCGTGGTTTCGGGAACCGGGTTCGCCTACTACACCGAGCAGAGCATCGACTCGGGCTTCACGCGTTCGCAGGCGATCAGCGCCGAGGACGCCGCCGCGCTGGACGGTGACCTGAACATCCTGCTGATCGGACTGGATACCCGCAAGGATCAGAACGGCAACGACCTGCCCCGCAACATCCTCGACCAACTGCACGCCGGTGACAGCGACAACGGCGGATACAACGCCAATTCGCTGATCCTGCTGCACATTCCGAAGGATCTGAAGAAGATCACCGCGTTTTCCATCCCTCGCGACGACTACGTGACGGTAGCCGGGATACCTGGTTACGACCACGTGAAGATCAAGGAAGCGTATGGGCTGAAGAAGGCCGCCGTCGAGCAGAAGCTGATGAATCAAGGCGTCAAGGACAAGGTCGAACTGGAACGCCAGGGGCGGGAGGCCGGACGTGAATCGATCGTGCAAACCGTGAAGCAGTTGACCGGAGTGCCGATCAACCGGTTCGCCGAGGTATCCCTCGTCGGCTTCTACGACATCGCGACCATTCTCGGGGGCGTCGATGTGTGCCTGAACCACGCGGTCGACGACACGTACTACTCCGGCGCGGTGTTCCCGGCCGGGCCACAGCATCTCGACGCCGCGAACGCTCTGGCCTTCGTGCGTCAGCGCCACGGACTCGACAACGGCGACCTCGACCGCACCCACCGGCAGCAAGCGTTCCTCACCTCGGTCGCCACGCAGCTGAAGGGCTCCGGCACCCTCACCGATATCGGCAGACTCCAGCAGCTGGTGAACGCCGCGCAGAACGACATCGTGCTGTCGCGGGGCTGGAACCTGCTCGACTTCGCCCAGACGCTCGGTAAGGCCGGATCCGTCCCGATCGAATTCCAGACCCTGCCGGTGAAGGCATACGACGTCGTCGACGGCCAAGACGTCAACATCGTCGACCCGGCCGTGATCAAGAGGACAGTGCGCACGGCATTCGGGGTGCAGGCGACACCACCGCCCCGGCCCGCGACCACACCGGCGAGCATCGTCGATGTCGTCAACGCGGGCAGCCGTACCGGTATGGCCGCCGAAGTGTCGACCGCCCTGGGCGAGAGGGGATACGGCAAGGGCACGATCGGCAACGCCGCCGCCTTCACCGACGGATCCAGCTCGGTCGTCTACTACAACAGCCGCACCGACAGCACCGACGCCGTCGAGGTCGCCGACATGCTCGGCGGCCTGCCGACTGCCGCCTCATCGAACGTCGAGGCCGGCCACGTGAAAGTCGTCATCGGCGCGGACTTCACTCTCCCGGAGGATCTGACCGACCCATCGACTACCGACACACCATCGACCGGAACCACGACCAGCGCGTCGCCCACCACGACGACACCCGCCAACGGGGTACCCGACTCCGGCAAACCCGTCACGACCAGCATCGGCTCCGCCATCCCCTGCGTGAACTGAAGGCGGTGCCCGAGATCGCTCCCGGGCGCCGTATCGATCACCGACCACCGCCGGACGGTGGCGGCACCGGTAGGGAGTCGCGGGGGACAGCGCCCGAGCGATTCTCGCCGCCGGTGGGGCTCTGGCGGCGTGCGATCGCAGCGGCGCCACGATCGCCGCCCGAATCCTCGTGTCCCAGATCGGACTTCACCCGCCCGGCGTACCGGAGAATGCCGAAAGCGCGGTCTCCGGGGGAAGTTCAGGCCGGTACCCGGTCGCCGGTGAGGAAATCGTCGACGAAGCGCAGGGCGCGGTCCTCCAACGCCGCGAAGTGGGCGTCGCGCGCGGCGCCGGTCAGGGCGTCGTCGAGCAGCAGATTGCCCTCGGCGTCCAGGCGCTGCGGTTTCTCCTCGGCTCCTGGCAGCAGTCCCACCGTCGACTGGGTCAGGCCGCAGTAGTAGGCGATTCCGTCGTCGAGTTGTGCGCTCAGTGCCTGCTGCATGATGTCGATGATGCCGTCGTCGTCCGCCGCGCCGGCCAGGCCGAGCCACAGCATCCGCTTGCCCGCGAGCCGGGGCTTGCTGCGTCCGTAGGCGAATCCGTAGTTCCATACGCGATCGATCCAGCCTTTGAGGATCGCGGGTGTCTGCATCCAGTACACCGGGAACACGGCGACGATGACATCGGCGGCGAGAATGCGCCGCATATGGTTCTCGACCTCGGGGGAGTAGGTCTTGTCCCGGTTGTTCCAGTCCGGGAGGTCGGCGGCCGTCATGCGGGGATCGAATCCCTCGGCGTGCAGATCGAGCAGGTCGATGCGGTAGCCCGCCGCGGTGAGCCGGCGGACGGTCAGCCCGGCGATATGGGCGGTCAGCGAGTCGGGGCGGGGGTGGGCGACAACGACCAGTGCGGTGCGAGTGGCGGGGGTGTCCTCGATCAGGTGGTTCGGCACGGGGTCCTCCTTGCTGTCCGGTCTCCGGACGATCGGTGCTGCGGTCGCCTTTCATTCCACGCCTGATTCGATGGACGATCTATGGGCAAAAATCTACGTTTGATAGGAGTTCGTCTACGCTCGTGGGGGTGGATCCCTTGAGTAGATTGCTGGGTGGCATCCGCGCCGAAGGAGCCGTACTCACCCACGCCGTCCTGGACGCGCCCTGGACCATCCGCTTCGCCGACCGTGCGCCGTTGACCATGGTGACGGTGCTGCGGGGCGGTGGCACGCTACTGCTTTCCGGCGGTGCGCGACAACGGGTCTCCGCCGGAGACACCGCGATCGTGCGTGGCCCCGAACCCTTCCTTCTCGCCGACCGACCTGATTCGGTCGATCTTCCACACGAGGAATACGAGATCGCCTGCTTTGCGGCGGATGCGGAATGCGAGGCCGGTCTGGAAGGCGGACGGTGGGGCACGGGCCCGGCCGGCGAGACCGCGCTGATCGTCGGCGCCTATCGGGCCTCGGGTCGGCGCCATGAACGGCTGCTGCGCGCGCTGCCACCTGCGCTGGTGGTGTCGGACGACGTGGAGGTATGCGCCTGGATGGAATCCGTTGCCGCGGACGCGGCCGCGCGGCCGGCCGGAGCTCAGGCGCTGATGGACCGTCTGCTCGACTGGGCGCTGGTATGCACACTGCGTGACTGGTTCGAGAAGGAGGCCGCCGAGGCGCCGGGATGGTATCGCGGGCCGGCCGATCCGGTCGTCGGACCGGCGCTGGAGGCGATGCACCGGGAACCCGCCGCCGGCTGGACCGTGGCGTCCCTGGCGTCCCGCGCTGGTGTCTCGCGCGCCCTGTTCGCCAGGCGTTTCACCGAGGTGATGGGGCGGTCGCCCCTGGCGTATCTCACCGAATGCCGGATGGACGATGCGGAGGAATTGCTCTCCGACGGCACCCTCACCGTCGCGCAAGTGGCCAAGGCCGTCGGCTACGCGGACGCTTTCGGTTTCAGCGCGGCCTTCAAACGGCACCGGGGCATGCGCCCGAGTGAGTTTCGCGCCGCCTCTGATGTCGGAGCGTGAGCCGCGAGGGACACCGGGGTCGTCGTCACGTGCCTTCCGAAGTTCTCGAGCAGATTTCGGCCCGACGGACGCTCGGCGACGGCCGCCGTGGTAGCGCCGAGGATCTGTGCGGTCTCGGCAGACGCCGGCGTCGCGCGGAAGTCGACCCCGGCGGTGGTGACCCGGATCAGGCAGCCGATTCGGGGGTCGAGGCTAAGACTGCGCCGGGTTGTCGTCGAATCGTCCGGTCGCCAGTGCGGTCTCCCTCAATCGTTCGGGGAAACCCGGCCCGAGTCGAGCGCTGACATCGCCGTGCCGCAAGGGTTCACGGCAGTGCGCACACACCGTCTCGGCGTAGGTGTCGTGCCCGCAGCTGTTGTGGCGCAGCGTGATCGGGGGTCCTTCGCTGGGTGCGCGCCAGCGATCGCCCCAGCGCATCATCGCGGCGACGACGGGGAAGAAGTCACGGCCCTGCTCGGTGAGCCGGTATTCGTACCGCACCGGTCGTTGCTGGTAGGGCACTCGCTCCAGCAGCGACTCGTCCACCAGCCGGGTCAGCCGTTGACTGAGGACGTTGCGGCTCAGGCCAAGGGTGCGTTCGAATTCCTCGAAACGCGTCGCACCGTAGTAGGCCTCCCGCAGAACGAGGGGAGTCCACCAGTCCCCGATGAGGTCCACGGTGCGGGCGACGGTGCACGGCCAATTGGCGAAGGTGGTGCGCTTCATGCCTGGACCGTATCCGGGATTGTCGTGGCGTCGGTCGACGTGTCGTTCGGCAACGGCTCCAGCCGGGCCTCCACGTATTTGTGCCACGGTGTTCCGACCCATTCGTCGCGGGAGTCGAATCGGGTCAGCTCGTTGGGCGCTACCCCGATACTGATCGGCTCGGCGTCGGCCTCCGCGACATCGAGTCCGAATCCGTTGGGCAGCGCCAGGTGCCCGGCTCGCATCCGGTCGGTGGGCTCGACCGCCACCTCCGCGCTGCCGCGACGAGTCGTGACGCGGACCCGATCGCCGGCGACCAATCCGAGTCGCCGCGCGTCGGTGGCGCTGATCCGGAGCACGCCGGCACCGTCGCGCTTGCGCCAGTCGTAGTCGCGCATGATCGTGTTGGCGGTGAAAGCTCGGCGTTCCCCGGCGGACAACACGAACGGCCAGTCGTCGGAATCGGAGGACGTATCCGGCAGTGCCGCCACCACTTCCAGCAGCTCCGGTATATCCAACTGGACCTTCTTGCCGCGGAGGCGGTTCCAGGTCTCTTCGTAGCTGTCCTCGGTGGTGACGATGCCGTGTTCACCGGACAGGATGGCCTCGAACAGTCGCTCGCCTGCGGGCAAACCCGTTCCGTACCCCGCCTGTTCGACGCTGGCGGGGAATTTGCGGACGCAGTTGTGAGCGGCCACCCACAACAGCGCGGCGGCGGCCGCGTCGTTGGGCAGGGTCGGGCCCAGCGTGCGGTAGAGCAGAACCGGAGCCAGTTTGGCCTTGGCCGGATCGGCCGCCACGGTGAGCATCGCAAGCGCGTACGCGTCTCTGCCCTGTGCCAAGGCGGCGCGCAGCGGTGCGTAATCCTGTTCGCCGAGGGCGCCCGCCGCCTCGACCAGGCGGGCGTGGATTTCCGGTTCCGGCAGCACGCCCTCCGGCGCGGGCAGCACCGGCCTGCGCAGGTGGAAGATGTTGCGGGGGAAGTCGAAGTTGAAGAACGTCGCTTCGTACTTCTCGAATTGAGTGGGAGCGGGCAGCACATAGTCGGCCAGCCGTGCGGTTTCGGTCATCGCCACGTCGATCACCACGACCAGTTCCAGCGCTGCGAGCGCCTCGCGCATCCGTGCCGAATCGGCCAGCGAGTGCACCGGATTGCTGCTTTCGATGAACATCGCGCGGTAGCGTGCCGGGTGATCGGTGAGGATTTCCTCGCTGAGCACGTTGCATGGCACCAAGCCGCTGATGATGGGTGCGCCGACCACCGGGCTCGTCGGCCACTGTCCGGCCGGATGTCCGCGGTCGTGACCGAGCGCGGTCAGCCCGGTGAACGCGTACTGCGTTCCGGGTTTGGCGAGGTTGCCGGTCAACAGCCAGAGCAGCTTCTCGACGTAGCTCACCACCGTGGAATAGCGGTTCATCTGGACGCCGAGGTCCTCGAGGGCCGCCACCGACTCCGCGCGGGCCAGCCTGCGGGTGGCGGCGGTGACCAGTTCGAGGTCGACATCGGCTATGGCGCAATACTTCTCGATCGGCACCGCGCGCAGCACGGACAGCACCTCGTCGAGCCCTTCGGCGTGCTCGGCCAGCCAGCCGGTGTCGATCAGGTTGTCGCGCACCAGCAGGGCGGCCATCGCCATCAGCAGGTACACGTCGGTGCCGGGCCGCAACTGCAGGTGGAATTCGGCCATCTCGGCGGTTTCGGTTCGCACCGGGTCCAGGACGATGATCGCCCGGTTCGGGTCGCGGGCGATCTCCTTGAGCACCGATCTCGCGCGGGGGAAGCCGTGCGATTGGTAGGGGTTCTTGCCGATGAACAGCGCTACTTCGGCGTGCTCGACATCGGAACGCAGCGGGTGGCCGAACATCCGCGCCGACACCCAGAAGTCGCCGGTCTTCTCCTGGGCCAAGGCGCTGGAGCGATATCGCATGCCGTAGGCGGCCATGGTCGCCGGAGCGTACGCGCCGCCCAAGTGGTTGCCCTGACCGCCACCACCGTAGTAGAAGATCGATTCGCCGCCGTAGCGGCGGCCGATCTCCCGCAATCCGGCCGAGATCTCCGAGATCGCGGTGTCCCAATCGATTTCGTCGAAACCGCCGTCCGGACGGCGGCGCAGCGGGGCGGTCAGCCGACCCGTGCGCCCGTTTTGATAGTGGTCCAGCCGCAGCGCCTTGTTGCACGTGTAACCCGCTGAAGCGGGATGCTGCTTGTCTCCGCGAATCTTCTCGAACGTCCGGCCATCAGGGCCGACCAGTACCTGAATGCCGCAGTTGCACTCGCACAGGATGCAGGCTGTAGGCCGCCACTCCGTCATCTCGCCATACTAAGGGAGTGAGTTCACTAGCGCTACTGACTCCGGCGGACACGTCGGGAGAGCTGCTACCGGCGCCGGGGGATGACATCGCGGTGCACCGACGCCGGGGACACGACGTGGTCGTGGCGGCCGACTGTCGAGGTCGACGCTGGAACGCGTCGACTGATCTGTTGTCGCCGACGTGCTTGCCGAATCGGCCGCCACGTCCTGCCCCAAGCGCTTTCGCGCTGTACCGGATCGAAACTCGCGTGCCACCGAGTGCGGGGCCCGGGGCCTCAGTTCATGCGGAGGTGGGGGCGAACTCCGCGGCGACGCGATCCGCGAGGTGCTCGGCTTCGGGGCTGTCGTGGTCGGTGGGCAGTGCCACGGGCTGTCCGTCGAGCGGGACGGTCACCGGCCGATGGTTCGCCAGGACCTTTCCGGCGCCGTCGCCGATCGGTAGACCGGCCACGGACAGGATACGGTTCATCACTGCGTCGGTGCCGACCGGCGGGAGGGCTACGACGCCCTGCGGCCACTGCACGCCCTTGATTGCGAAGAAGTCATGGTAGCCGTCTATGTGCTGGTAGCCGACCTGTTGGAAGTACAAATCGTCCGGCGTCGCGCCTTGCGTTTGCTCTATCTCGGTGTTGAAGGTGCCGTGGAATACGCCGTTGGTGGGGTCGAAATGCGCGTATTGGCCGGAGAGGGACGCCTGTGCCTTGAGCACGCTGAACACAACTTCCATGCCATCGGGAGCAGGCCGGTTGTTGTTGGAGTAGAGAGCCATGGCGCCATCGATGTCGGTCGGGTTCCACATGTGGGGGACGACGTCGAGGTCGTTGGCGAAGCGCTTCACCTGTTGCAGGCGTTGGGTGGTGTAGTTGACGAATTCCTGATTGCAGAAACTCGGTCCGGCGGTGGAGAGCACACTGATCTTGGCTTTCTCGGAATTGTCCCAAAGCCATTGGGTGTCGCGCAGGAACAGGGCCAGTGTGATCGACAGGGCGCCGCCGAGGCTGTGGCCGGTGACGGTCAGGTCGATCGCCTTGTCGTCGAGCGCGCTCAGGAACTCGGGCAAGCTGTGACCGGCGCCGGGACGGGGGCCGGATGGCCTGATGCCGAGGAGGGTTTTCACCCCGATGGCCGTGCCGATCGTGTGCATGGCGGCGTTGTTGGCGAACCACGGCTTCTGGAGAATGAAGGAGTCCTCGACGAGCCAGTCGAACACCAGTGCGTCGGTGCTGCCTGCCATGGCGATCACGTACCGGGAGCGGTCCTCGGTGCTCCGTACCATGTACATGGCGTTGACCGCGTACAAGTCGGTGTCGAACAGCGCGACTCCCGGACCCCAGACGATCTCCCACCCGCCGATGACCTCCTGGTTGGTGTCGAGATACTGCTGGATCTTCTGAGAGAGCATGGCCTCCAGGTCGCCGTCTTCTTTGCTGATGGTGTTGACCAGATTCGCGTACTCGCACAGCTGGTATGCGATCTTGTCTTGCATAGTCGGCTGATTGATCGTGGATTGTGCAGTCATGTGCCGCTCCTTACCGTATGAGTTTCATCTGAAACAGGGAGGAGAAAGCGGTGACGCGAATTCACACGCGCGTCCGCATCGGGAACGGAACTTCCCGGATCGGTAGCCGTGTATAGGATTCTAGACGATCCACCAAAGCTGTGGGCGATTAATCTGCTTGTTCGCGAGCTTACGTGGTCGCCTGCGGACGGGAGGTAACCTCCCGGTTGCGGTCCGGGAGGTTTACGGAGTAATGCAAATTTCAACCCTCAGCCGCAGACCCACAGGGCGTCGGCCTTGTTGTCGCCGTCGGCGGGCACATTGCCCTTGCTGTTGTCGGGGACCGAGACGAGCAGTTGCCACTCCCGACCGGTCCAGTTGTAGACGCCGACCGTCTTTCCGGTGCGGTTCCAGTACGAGCTCAGACGATCTCCATTGCCTTCGTTGCCGATGTCGTGCAGCAGGCAGTTGTTGTCGACCTGCACGAACATGCCGGTGCCGTTGCGGTGGTCGTAGCCGCAGAACAGTCCGCCCGGGCAGTCGTAGGCCGCCGAGGCCGGTGCAGGCGCGAGGGCCACGCCGTAACCGGCGACCGCGAGGGTGGCGGCGGCCGCGACGCCGAGACGGCGAAACTGTGTGAGTGAGAGCATGATTGACCCTTCGAAGCCGACGGGATCGAGTATCGGTGGCGGAGAATCCGCCGCACTCATGATGGGTGGACCGGACCGCCCGCGACTATCCGTCTCGCGCGAGTTCTGTCCGCGCTGCGCGGAATGTTCGGCGCTGCGCGTCGCGTCAGCCGCGCAACGTCACCGCCGGCGGCACGCCCCATCGCCGCCGGTACAGGGCCGCGAACCGGCCCAGATGCCAGAACCCCCAGTCCGCGGCCACCGCGGCGACCGTGGTCGTGGTGGGGTCCGCGGCGGTCAGCGCGGCGTGCACGCCGACCAGCCGGGCTTCCCGCAATCGCGCCGTCGGTGTGGTGTCGAGGTATCGCCGGAAGCCCTCCTGCAGGCTCCGCACCGAAAGTCCCACTGCCTCTGCGATGTCGGTGATGGTGAGCATTTCGTGCGCATGGTCGGTGATGAGCTGTTCGGCCAGGCGGATGGGACGCGGCGTCGACTTCCCGGGGGCGACGTCGAGCAGGAACTCGGTGTAGCTGTTCGGCTGGGCCAGCAGGAATTGGGACATCATCAGCTGCTCGACCTGCGGTCGCAGCCGCGGATCGAGGAACAGGCCGGGGCCTTCGGCGTCGGTCTGCAGCATGCGCAGCGATTCGAGCCAGGTCCGGGCGGCCGGTGACCGCAGGTGCATGGCCATGGCCATCCGCAACGGACGATCCGGCACCCGGCCCAGCATCCGCCGCAGATGGTCGTCCAACGCGGCACGGTCGAATCGGACGAGCAGTTGCCTGCTGCTCTCGTGCCAGTTCATGTCCAGGGACGCGTCCGGGTCCGGAACCGAGGCCACCGCCGGGTCGAAGGCGATATCCGCGGTCCCGTTGAGCACCCGGGCCCACCCGGCCAGCGGGATTTGAACCAGACGGAAGGTTCCGATGGGTTCGGTCCGGATCCGAACCCGCACCCCGTAATGCTTGTAGACCAGGCCGATATCGCCGTACCGGACGACATTGCAGCTGGCTTCCATGGTGGAGGCGCCCGGGTCGAGCCGGTGCTCACGCAGGATGCCACTCATCGCCGCCCGCGCCACGTCGGGGTCAGCGGTCCGGAAATAGCGATGCCTCGACAACGGTTCGATGAACATCCCGACTGCCCTCCATGCGGCAGGCACCGCGCGATCGGGCCTGGACCAGTGGATAACCAAGGTATTGTCCGCCGACACCTGCTGCTACGCATACGCTTTCGCATTCGCCGTGCGTCCAATGGGCGCTTCACCGGCATCGGGAACCTACAGCCGTTTCCACTGGTCGGCCCGTCGCCGCAACCGTCGGTGCCTGGATCCCCGCACACCCGTGCGGCGGTCACCCCAGCCCAGACGTCCGGCCGAGGAAACAACCTTCGAGCGCCGCGCCGACAACGTGCGACCGAGGGAAACGTCGACGGCTCGACTGTGGGCAGCCTTTGTCCGCCCAGCGGGCCGGAAGTTCGATGATGCTGGGTCGACCCCGCACTGCCACCGCACATCGCTGGAACTGGTTGTTTTGCACCGCCATTCGTCGACGAGGTATCCCTCCGGTGGTGAGCGCCTCGTCGTGCTCGATTCGCTCGCTCCGAGCGAGGGCCCGGCGTTCGTCCTGCACGACATGTTCGCGATCCCGTTCCAGGAAGTCGGCAGATCCCGGGTAGATCGACCGAGGCCACCAAGAGGATCGCCAGCCGCACTCGCCACAAGGCCGACGAATCGGCGGTGGATCTAGTGACACTAGATTGTCAAGCAGTGCTACAGTCGGCCTATGGGGACTCGAACGCGGCGAGAGCGGGAACGCGCCGAACGGCACCGGTTGATCATCGACACCGCTCGGGAGTTGGCCGAGTCGCAGGGCTGGGACGCGGTGACTGTGCGCAGACTGGCGGAACGGATCGAATACAGCCAGCCGGTGCTGTATTCGCACTTCGCGGGCAAGGACGAGATCGTCACGGCGGTCGCCGAGGAAGGCATCGCGGAGATGGCCGCGTGGAGCCGGGCGGCGTTGGAGTCCGCCGGTGGCGAGCCGCGCGCGGCGTTGGCGGCGGTGGCGCGGTCCTACCTCGACTTCGCGACCGCGCGGCCCGCGCTCTACGACGCGATGTTCCTGATGAAGGTGAACCTCGAGTTCGGCGAGAACGCCTCGCAGCCGCTGCGGGACGCGTTCGCCGTCATGTTCGCGGCCTTCTCGCCGTTCGCGGGCGAGCATGATCCCGAGACCTTCACCGAGGTCGGCTGGAGCGCCTTGCACGGCCTGGCGACCCTGGACCGCGGTGGACGTCTGCGGCCGGCCCAGCGGGACGCCCGCTTGGCCGTGTTGATCGACCAGTGGACCCGATAGACCTCTGTCGCGGCGCACCGATCCGGTGGTCGCGATTTCCGCCCGGATCGCGTGTTCGAACCGGGTTGTGTCCAAAACATCTGTCCCTCAGGTGATCTGGCATCTCTGCTTTCGTCTCGTAGATTCCGTGCACGGGCTGTGACCCGATGTGCGGTTTCGGCTGGCTGCGGTTTCGCGAGTTCGGTGCGCCGACTGCAGATCGGGTTGGAAGCGACCAATCCTGCCCTGTTGCATCGCGCGGTATGCGGCAGCGAGCGCGTTCCTGCGGTGGCCTCCGTGCGCGGCAGTGATGCCGCCGTCCGAGCTGCCGAGGCATACCCGGATAGCCGGTGGGCTCACCGGCCTGGAGGGTGCCGTCGCTCGCTGACCTCGACGCGTCGGCCTGCTCGCAACCCGGACGACGAGGATCGGGCGGTGATGAGCCCAGGGCACCCGCGGATTCGGCAGCCCGAGGATTGGTCTGTTATCGGCTTGTCGGGTAACAAAGCCTCCTCGGTCGAACGAGCATGTGCGGCTTGCTGATCCGGGCGAAACCCTGCGGTGGCGGCCAGAAATCTAGCAAGGCTAGACAAGGTAGCAAGGGAATGTTACCGTTGCTCCAGTTCCTAACGCTGCTAGAACTCGGGAAGGGAAAACCGAAATGCTGATCGCCACCGGCCAGGCCATCGCCGCCGTCGCCGTTCTCTCCAACGCCATCGTCTATGGCACCGACGTCTCCGTGGCCGTGATCACCCGATCGGTGTACCGCAAGCTCGATGACGCCACCGTGACCATGAGTGCGGGATGGGGTCACTACTACGGCGACAGGCGCATGCCGGTGGTCGGTGTGGTCGGTGTGGTCAGCGCGGTGCTCACACTCCTGATCGCGCTGTGGGCCGGGCAGATCGGCGCCGCCGTGGCGGCGGGGATCACGGTGGTGGCACTGCTCACCTGGCTCGCCTTCTACGTCCGCATCGCCAAGCCGATCAATACCCAGCAGACCGCCGCCGCGCAGAGCGGCATCATTCCGCCCAATGCCCGTGCGTTGCAGGACAAGTGGGACGGCATTCTGAAGTACCGGGTCACCCTGCAATTCATCGCCATTGCCGGATTGTGCGCCGCGCTGATCCTGTTCTGATCTCAAAGCGCGCGATAGGCGGTGTCCCTGTGGGCAGATGGCCGGTGCACCAGCGAAACACACAGTCGGATATATCGAATTCTCTGAGGAGTAATTGACATGACCTTCACCAGCAACGAACGGCAGTTCCTCGCGGAGGCCGGGATCGGCCGGCTGGCCACCGTGTCGCCCGACGGCGTGGTGCAGAACAACCCGACCAGCTATCGGGTGAACGCCGACGGCACCATCGACATCGGCGGCATGCGCATGCGCGCCAGCCGCAAGTACCGCAATGTCGAGGCGGGCAGCCGGGTCTCGTTCGTCGTAGACCAGCAAGTTTCCTTGGAGCCGTACGTGATTCGCGGCATCGAGGTGCGCGGCACGGCCGAGGCGCTCGACGACCAGGAGCCGCCGTTCCCTCCCCAGGAACGCGCGGTCATCCGGATTCACCCCGAACGGATCATCTCTTGGGGCATCGACGGCGGATCCTTCGACTTCACCAGTCGCCGCGCCGAATAGTTCAGGCAGCGCAGGCGATTCTACGAGACGGCTGTCACCGGCCATCCGGTGGCGAGCGGAATGGACCCGGTCGGCGAATGGACTGGGCGCCCCCATCGATTACGCCGACGAGGATCTTATTCAGCAGAACCACCGGTCACTTGGTAGGCATGAATATCCCCTTGAACGAGCCCCGCACCGCCGCGAAGCGGTTCGGGGCTCATTCGGGTTCAACGGTCCAAGGCGTGGGGTAGCCGATAGGGTTACTTGCGAATGGCCGAGCGCGAGGAGATATCGGTGGCTCCATCGCGACAGCACGTCGTACCGTACCGACCGCCAGCGAAGGAGGCAGCGTTCATGAACAGTACCGATCTCCCCGCCCCTGACCAGGGACTACTGGTGACCCACTTCCTGACCGTGTCCGACGTGGCCCGCTCTCGAACCTTTTACGCCGACATCTTCAACGGCCGCGTGGTGCTGGAGGAGAACCCCTGCATCGTCAAAGTCGCCAATAGCTGGATCATCATGAACCCCGGCGGCGGGCCGACTCCGGACAAACCGGACATCGTGTTGCGCCCGCCCCAGCCGACCGATCCCGTGTCGGCATTCTTGAATGTGCGAGTAGCAGACATCGCCTCTTTCTATGCCGACGCACGGGGCAAGGGCGCCGAATTCCTTACCGAGCCGCTCGACCGGAAGGCCGAAATCCGTTGCTATCTGCGCGATCCGGACGGCTACCTGATCGAGATCGGCCAAGCCACCGGCATGCTCGCAGGGATTTTCGCCGACCGCTGAATCGTCGCTGCGAATCACCGATGACCGACTGCGGCGGTCGGTTGATCGGAAAGGTAGTTCAATCCGGATTCCCCGTTGATCGAGGGGCCTGGCCCAGCGGCGGTTCGCCGGACGATCGAGCCGCGGTAACCGGCGAGCGGCTACCGCCAGAGCGACGCCATGGCGGCAGCGATTGCCGCGGCGGCGAGGGCGGCGGTGGCGGGCCAGCCGAACCAGCCGACGGCGGCGGCGCCGGTGGCGGTGCCCAGGGTGCCGCCGACGAAGTAGACCATCATGTAGGCGCTGTTGAAGCGGGCCGGTGCGGCCGGGTCGATGGCCAGGACCGTGCTTTGGTTGGCTACTTGGGCCGCGAACAGTCCGGCGTCGAACAGGCCGAGGAAGACAAGGGCGAAGACGGGATAGGGCAGGAGGACGCTCAATGCCGCCGTCGCGGTGAGGGCCAGGACGAGTCCCACCGCGATCACCCGCCGCGCACCGACACGATCGGTCCACGCCCCCGAAATGCGGGTGGCGACCACGCCGAGCAGCCCGGCGACGGCGTACATGCCGATCCGCTCGGCCGAGTAGGAGTACGGCGGCTGCGACAGTGCGACCGCCAGTCCGGCCCAGATCGCGCAGAAGGCGAAGAACCACAGGGCGCCGCGAGCCGCCGCCGACCGCAGCGCGGAGAACTCCCGGTACAGCCCGGGAATTCCGCGCAGTGTCGTGAGATAACCGCCGGCGGCACTTGCGCGCGCGGCCGGTAACAGGACGCGGGCCATCGCCGCGATGACGGCGCACGCCGCTGCGACCACGCCGAGCATTCCGCGCCAGCCGATCAGTTCCGTCAGCCACCCTCCGACGATCCGGCCCGCGAGAATCCCCGCCGAAATGCCCGCGGTCACGATTCCCAGCGTCGTGGCCTGTCGTGACGGGTGGGCGAAACGCCCGGCGATCGAACTCAATTGGGCCCCGACCGACGACCCTGCCCCGGCCAAGCCGACAATCAGGCCGAGCATCCAGGGCGAACCGACCACCGCACTCGCGGCCGATGCGAGGGCCAACGCGCCGAATTGGGTCGCGACCACGATGCGCGGGGCGAACTGGTCGACCAGCGGTACCAGCAGCGCCAGGCCCGCCAGGTAGCCGAGCGGACCGCACGCCAGAGCCATGCCGACGGCGGCGAGCGAGGTGTGCAGCGACGCAGCCACTTCCGCGATGGCTGGTTGCAACGGATAGATACTGGCGGTGCCCAGCGCGGCCGCGAGCGACATGAACCACACGACGGGTGTCCGCAACGCATCGGTGACCGGTGCGTTCGGAACGAGATCGGTTTCCATGGCACCGACGCTATGAACACCGCGCCGACGATTCCGGCGGGAAATGGACTCGACCGTCGCGCCCCTGTGCGGGTCGACGTGCGGCGTCTTCGTCGGACAGGGCCGGTCGAACCGGAAGGGGATTGCCTAGCTCAGCGTCTTCAGGGCCGCCGCGTCGTACGGCTTCAGCTCGTCGATCCGCCCCGCCAGGACCTTGGACGCCCACTCGGGGTCCTGGAGCAGGGCGCGACCCACGGCGACCAGGTCGAATTCGTCGCGCTCCAGGCGATCGATGAGATTGTCGAGGCTGCCGAGCCGGGCGCCCTCGCCCGTGAACGCGCGGAGGAAGTCGCCGTCGAGCCCGACCGAGCCGACGGTGATGGTGGGCTTGCCGGTGAGCTTTTTGGTCCAGCCCGCCAAGTTCAGGTCCGAGCCGTCGAACTCCGGGAGCCAATAACGACGGGTGGAGGCGTGGAAGGCGTCCACGCCTGCCGCGGCGAGCGGAGCCAGGATCGCCTCCAGCTCCTGTGGGGTCTCGGCGAGCCGCGCGTGGTAGGCCTCCTGCTTCCACTGCGAGTAACGGAAGATCACCGGGAATCCGGGCGAGACGGCGGCGCGAACCGCGGCCACGACCTCGGCGGCGAACCTCGTGCGGGCCACGGTGTCGCCGCCGTAGCCATCGGTGCGGCGGTTCGTTCGCTCCCACAGGAACTGGTCGAGGAGATAGCCGTGCGCGCCGTGCAGTTCGACACCGTCGAAGCCGATGCGCTCGGCGTCCGCCGCGGCCTGGGCGAAGGCGCCGATGACATCGTCCAGATCGCTCTGGGTCATCGCCTTGCCGAGCCCCTCGGTGCCGTCGACCCGAATGCCGGAGGGTCCGACGGCGGGCGCATCGGGGTAGGGCGCGTCGCCCTGGTTGCGGACCATGCCGATGTGCCACAGCTGCGGCACGATCGTGCCGCCTGCCGCGTGGACGTCCTCGGCGACCTTCGCCCACCCCGCCAATTGCTCCGCACCGTGGAACCGAGGCACCCGATCACTCTGTCCGGCGGACTCGTGGCCGACGTAGGTGCCCTCGGTGACGATCAGGCCCACGCCGGCGGCCGCGCGGCGGGCGTAGTACGACCGCACGTCGTCACCGGGAACGCCGCCAGGAGAGAACATGCGCGTCATCGGCGCCATCACGATGCGGTTCGGGACGGTCAGGCCGTTCAGCGCGATGGGCCGGGACAGAAGCGCGGCCGTGCGCGAGGCGACGGTCGTGGTGTCGGTCACTGGATACTCCTCGTGGGTACTACGTCGATGGTTGAGAACTTCAAGCAATGGGCCACACGCTAGGGGTAAATATTTGAGATAGTCAAGTTTCTGCGGATAGGCTGGGCGTATGGCAGAAGCTCCCCGCGTCGACACGGCCCAGCTGATGGAGTTGCTCTCGGTGTCGCTCGGCGTCTACTACGGCGACTTCACCGTCGCGGCGGCGAGTGAGAACCTGACGGCGAGTCAGGGCAAGGCGCTGACCGTGCTCCGTCGAGGCCCCGTCGCGATGCGCGCTCTCGCCGAGACCTTGGCCTGCGACGCCTCCAACGTGACCGGGATCATCAACCGGCTGGAGAAGCGTGGCTTCGTGCGGCGGGAGACCAGCACATCCGACCGCCGCGTCACCAATCTCGTCATCACGCCCGAGGGCGAGCAGGTGATCGACACGATCCGGGCGAAAATGCGCGCCACCCGAGAGGGTCTGAACAGGCTCGATGACCAGGACCGGGACTGTCTGTACGCACTGCTGGAACGGGTTTTCGTCGCCCGAGCGGACTCGCCTGCGTCGGTCGCAGGTCGATAGGCGCCAACGGGCTCCGATTCCACTGCCCGCGCCGCCGGGCAAACCGCGGTTTCCGATGGCGAGCGACCGTGACGGGCGCAGCGGGAGACTGACGCGCGAGTAACGGTCGTGGCCGGGCTCCGGCGGTGCTCACGCGGCGACGAGCCGGTCCGGCGAGGGGGCGAGCGTGGCCGATCCGGCCGGGGCCTTCCCGGGCGCCCGGACGCATCCTCGCCTCGTATCGACCTGCCCGACATCGGTTGCTCGCCACCCGTCTCGGCGGTCGCGCCGGGTCGGGCTGCTACGAGGGGCGCGGTCGGCGTTCGAGGGTGCTCAAAAAGTATTCGGCAGCATCCTGCACGCGGTCGTGGTCGCCGGTGGCGAGCAGGTCGAGCAGCAGCCCGCGGATCGTCGCGATCACCAATGTGGCTGTGCGGGTCGCGGTCTCGGGATCGGTGTCGGGTGCTTGGGTCTGGCGCAGTGAGGTCATCCAATCGGTGACGACGTGGTCGAGGAAGTCCGCGAACTGCTGTGGGGCTTGCAGAGCGCGTCCGTAGACGGCGAAGAACAACCGGAACTCCGCTTGCCGCCGCGGATCGGAGGTTCGGGTCCAGACCGCGCGTGCTGCCGCCGCCAGGTCGGGGTGCGCGCCCGCCGCATCGCTGGTAGCGGCGAACATGCGCCGTCGTAGCCGCTCGAGGACGGCTTGGAGCATTTGCTCCTTGGTGCCGAAGTGGTGCACGAGCGTGGTCGGCGAGACTCCGAGGCCCGCGGCGACCGGCCGCCACGACAGCTCGGACAGGCCGTGCTCGACGGTGTAGTCGACCACCGCGTCGAGCAACTCGTCCCTGCGCCGATGGTCGACCGGACGCCCCGCCATCGCCACCTCCTGATGTGCGTCGCGATTGACATTAGTAGAACGACTGTACTATGAATTTTTATAGAACGATCGTACAAGGAATCGAAGTGGTCAGGAGCCTCCCATGTCACGAGTCGTCGTCTTCGACGAGACCGGCGCCCCCGAAGTCCTGCATATCGTCGACGAACCGGTCGCCGACCCAGGGGCGGGAGAGGTGCGAATCAAGGTCGAAGCCGTCGGGGTGAACCGGCTCGACCAGATGATGCGCGCGGGTATGTCGCCGCGGCCGATCCGTTTGCCACACGCCCGCCTCGGAATCGAAGCAACCGGCACGATCGAGGCGCTCGGTTCCGGAGTCGAAGGATGGGCCACCGGCGATGCGGTCATCGTCACCGCGGTGCCCGAGATGGACCTCCACGGCACCTACGCCGAACACATCGTCGTGCCCGCCGATCGGATCATCGCCCGGCCCGCCGGACTGGACGCCGTCGGCGCGGCAGCGTTGTGGGTGGCGTACTCCACCGCCTACGGCGCGCTCGTAGAAAAGGCCGGGATGCGGCCCGGCCATCATGTTCTGATCACCGCCGCCTCCAGCGCCGTCGGTCTGGCCGCCATCCAGATCGCCGCTCAGATCGGCGCCATACCGCTCGCCGTCACCCGGCACGCCGCGAAAGAGCGCGCCCTGCTGGCAGCCGGCGCCGCCGCCGTCATCGTCACCGACCGCGACGATGTCGTCCGGGCCACGCACCGGCACACCAACGGCGCGGGCGCCGACATCGTCCTGGACTCCGTCCTGGGCCCCGGCTTGGCCGACCTGGCCGACGCGGCCAAGCGATTCAGCGGAACGCTGGTCGGTGTCGGATGGCTGGACCCACGGCCGGCGCCGTTCCCGTCCAACCCGATCACCATGATCCGGTACATGAGCTTCGAACACACCCTCGACCCGGTGGTCGTGCACCGCATCGCGGCATTTCTGACCGCGGGCATCCGCACCGGCGCACTGCGCCCCACCATCGACACCGTGTTCCCCCTCGACGACATCGTCGCCGCCCACCACCACCTGGAAAAGGGACACCACATCGGCAAAATCGTCGTCACCGTCTGACGGCGCCCCGACCGGGGCGATCCTCGCGGTGACCGAGGCGGGTTCTGGGCCGACCGTCACGCCACCCGGCTGGGTGACCTGCGGATTCCCCACACCACCGAGGACGGTTGCACGCGCCTTCGAAGCGATCGAGGAACGGTATCGGTTGTGCGGCGGATCGGTGGAGATGCTGCTCGTCGGCGTCCCGAGGGGCGGGTAGCTGCCGCATGCTGTCGGACGGAGGTCGGCTCGGCGCCCGGGAAGGGAGATGGACGGTGGCATTGCGACGTCGTCGGCTGCTGCTCGGCTTCGCCGGTGCGGGCGGCCTCGCCCTGGCCGGATGGGGGTGGGGGCGTGAACTCGCGCCGCCACCCGAACCCGCCACGATCCGATTCGATCCCGCACCCGGCGCCCGCGATGTCGACGCACGCGGGCTCGGCACGATCACCGTCGCCGATGGGACGCTGCGGTCGGTCGAGTGGATCGATGAAACGGGCCGAGCGCTGCCAGGTGCGTCGGCGCCCGACCAGCGAACGTGGACGAGCACCGAACCACTGGGCTACGGACACACCTACACCGTGAAAGCCGTGGCGCACGGCGAGACCGGCGACGTCACCGCGACGACAACCTGCGCCACGGTGGCACCGCGACAGCTCGTGGATGTCTCCCTGCGCTCGGCCAATCTCGTCGAGCTGGCCGAAAACGACACCTACGGAGTGGGTTTCGTGCTGGTCGCCCATTTCGACGAACCCGTCGACCGGGCCGCCGTCGAACGCAACCTGAAGGTCACCACCGAGCCCGCCGTCACCGGCGGCTGGTACTGGCTCGACGATCAGAACGCACACTGGCGGCCGGAGCACTATCACGCACCGGGAACCAGGATCACGATCGAGTCCGAACTCTTCGGCGTCGCGCTCGGCGAGGGCCGCTACGGTCTACGCGACCAACGGGTCTCAGTGCTCATCGGGCCCGCGCACGTGGCGATCGCCGACGACGACACCAAACAGATCGACGTCTTCGACAACGGAAACCTGGTGCGCACCATGCCCACATCGATGGGCATGGGCGGCACCGCGGTCGTCGGCGGCAGAGCCATGTCGTTCTGGACTCGACCCGGCGTCTACACCGTGCTGGACCGCAACGACCCGGTGATCATGGACTCCGCCAGCTACGGCCTGCCCACCAGCTCCGCGCTCGGCTACCGCACGAGCATCAACCACGCGGTCCGCATCAGCCACGACGGCATCTTCGTGCACGAACTGGCCGCGAGCATGTGGGCCCAAGGCAACACCAACGTCTCCCACGGCTGCCTGAACCTCTCGCCGGCCGACGCCGCGTGGTTCTACGACTTCGTCATCCCCGGCGACGTGGTCGAGGTCCGCAACACCGGCGGCGAACCGCTCGATATCTGGCACAACGGCGATTGGAGCATCCCGTGGACCGACTGGCTCCGCGGCGGCGCCCCCGCATGACATGAGGACGGCGACGCCAAGGCCGACTCCGACGAAGACGGGTCAGAACAAGCTGGTCTGCGCGGCGACGGTCGCGAAGCGACCCCGCTCGGCCACGGTCCGGTAGAACTCGCTGCCACCCGACCAGGCCGTGTCGGTGCGCATCGTCTCGGCGGGCAGCACGGCGACCGCATCGGAGGCCGCGGCGGCCACCGCGGCCTCCACTGCCGCCCACGGCGCCAGCGGCTTGGTCAGGATCCTGGTCTTCGCCACACTGCCCACGGCCTGCCGGAAACCGGCCTGCGCCGACACCACACGTTCCAGTTCGCGCACATGCAAGCCGTCCGGCGAGTCGGCGATGAACCGCGCCGCGAGCGCGCCCTGTTCATACAGGCGGCGATTCCGGCGCGCCGCCGACGCCGTGCCGACTTTCGCCACGCCGTCACCGAAATAGGCGATGTACAGATGGTGCGGCTGCGACACGTAGGAACGGATCTGCTCGGGGAGAGCGGAGATCGAGCCGCGGTGCGTGTGCACCACCGCCCACCCTTCCCGTACCCGGCATGGCGAGCACTGCCGACCGCTGGTGACTTGCACGGCATCCGGACAGGGCCGCCGCCCGGGGAAGCTGCCGAAACCGCGGTACCCCAGGCAGTAGCGCGCGCTGTCGCGGACCCGGAACGCCAAGCGTGTGCCGAGACCTGGCACCCGCTCGGTCTCACCGTCACCGCGCAGCAGCTCGTACCACCAGTGGCGGCGCTCGTCCCAGCGGGTGCCGCAGTACAGCAAGGTATTCGTCTCGGTCATCGACTCCCGCCGCGCACCTTCATGTCCGGTCGTGGTCACCACCATGATGAGCGATCTTTCCCGAACTTGTTGTGAGCGTGCCGATATGCGCCATCCGGCCGCTGCGAACCCGATCTCGCGGCACTGCCGTGGACGCTGATCACGGGAACCGTCTGTCCGCACCAGCGTCCTGCACCGTCCGGTCAGGCGAGTTGCTCGCGCGCGCCGGGGCGGGTCTCGGTCCTGGCTTGTGGGCGAGACGAGGGTGGTTCGCGTCCGTCAGTCGAGACAGAACTCGTTGCCCTCGATGTCCTGCATCACGATGCACGACTCGTTGTGGCCGTCGGCGGGCAGCAGTCGCACGCGGACCGCGCCGAGGGTGATCAGTCGTCCGCACTCGGCTTCGAGTGCGGCGAGGCGCTCTGCGCCTACGAGGCCGGTGCCGACCCGCACGTCGAGATGCACCCGGTTCTTTACGACCTTGCCTTCGGGGACGCGCTGGAAGTACAGTCGCGGACCCACACCCGACGGATCGACGCAGGCGAACGCCGAACCCTGACGCTCGGGTGGCTGTGCGCGGTCGAAATCGTCCCACGTCGCGAAGCCCGCCGGTGGCGGCGGTACGACGTAGCCCAACACCTCGCACCAGAAACGAGCGACGCGCTCGGGTTCCGCGCAGTCGAAAGTGACTTGGACCTGCTTGACCGATGCCATCGGTCCACCGTAAGGGTGCGTGCGGGTCACCGCGACGTTCTCGCATATCGGTTGACGGGCCGCCTATCCGACCGCTCCCGTAAGGGGCGGCAAGAATTTCTCGCCGCGACCGATGAATCCTCGCGAGTGCCGCCGTCCTGTCAGGTGAACGCGCTACCGAAGAGCGCAACCGACCCTGGAGGAACGAACAATGACCACCATCGCCGCCGCGCCCACCGCCACCGCTACCGCCCGCCCCGGCAAAGTCCGCAACCGTGTCCTGTGGGGACTGCAGATCTTCCTGGGCCTGTTCTTCATCCTCGCCTCGGGCTTGCCGAAGGTGCTCGACATGGTTCCCGAGGAGAACATGGCGGCGATGCGTGAGGCCGGTATCGGTTCGCCCTGGTTCATGTACTTCGTGGGGGCCTGCGAGATCGCGGGCGGTGTCGGCCTGCTCGTGCGGCGCCTGAGCGGACCGGCCGCGGTCGGCCTGTCGATCCTGACCTTGCTGGCCGCCGCCACCAACCTCTTCCTGACCGACATGCCTGCCTACGCGCCCTTCCCGCTGGTGCTGTCGGGCATCTTCGCCTGGATCGCCTACGAGCGCCGCGACACCCTCGCCCTGCGCTCGCTGTTCACTCGGTGAGAACACGACAGGCACGCACAACGATCGGCAGGCTCCGGCCCGCCGATCGTTTCGGCGTTGCGCGGTAAGGGCGTTCAGGTCGGTTCCCTTGCCGTGCAACACATTCGCTCTCCCACTCCAGGTGGACCGTCCTGCACGACAACGGGGCCGGACATGCTGCATGCGAAACGCGGCTCGCTTTCGTCGTCCGGCGGGCACACCGCGCGCAACGGGACGAACCCGACCGTTTCTCCGCGTTCTGTCGCTACCGGATGCCAGGGGTCGCCGGGTCAGGGCCGACACAGCCGAGGACGAAGCAGCCCGGAGGCCAATTCGCGAACGGCGCGGACATGGGCTTGCCCAGGCAGGACAGCGGATTGCAGCCCGGGTAGGCCATCGGGCCGATACCAAGGGCGGCGAGGGTCGCGTCCGGATTCGAGATCATCGGATCGGCCAGTTGGACATCCGATTGCTGTTCGTAAGGTGCCGCTGCGGGTATGCGGGGTTCCCGGAAGGCGGCGCCGACCGCCCGCAGGAATTCGTGCGGGAAGCTCAACGCGCTGCCCGGAACTGTGACGCCGGTCCAACTGACCATGAGTCCAAGGCTCGGCACGATGTAATTGTCCTGGCGCATCATCCCCGACATCTGCATCGCATCCGGCGGCAGACCGGGGAAGTAGTTGTCGCAGTCCGGTCCGTTCACGACGAACAGGAAGCCGTAGCACGGGTTCGTCGGGGCCGGCCGTCCCGCCTGGGCGAGATAGTCGGCGGAAATGATCTGGCGATCGCCCCACCGGCCCCGGTTGGTGAGCAGTAGGCCCAGCTTGGCGAAATCGTCCGGTGGCAGCAGCAGATGCGCGTAGCCATAGGTGTTTCCGCTGCGGTCACGACCCCAGAAGTAGTCGGTCGGCGGAATGCCCAACGGATCGAACAGTTTTCGTTGAGCGTACGCCTGGAAGTCCTCGCCGACCGCACGCTGGATCACATACGCCAGCAGATCGACAGCGCGCTGACTGTAGCGCCACTCGGCGCCCTGCTGTTGATCGATCGGCATCGCCAACGCCTGCGCGACCACATTCGGATCGATCTGCGCCAACCCGGTGATCCCTTCGGAGGCCACCGCCACCCGCATGCCGCTGGATTCGATCAGCAGATTCCGCACCGTGATCGCGCGATGCCCGGCATCACCGAGTTCGGGCGGCAGATACGCGCCGATCGGGTCATCGAGTCGCAGCCGCTGCTCGTCCACCGCGATCCCGGCCACCATCGAAACCACGCTCTTGGTGCTGCTCCAGAGATTCCACGGCACACCGGCGGCCCTCGCGTTGTTCGGGCCGGTCGCGATCAGGCAATTGTTCCGGAAGATCTGCAGCGTCGTGCGCGTCGAATCCGCCGCGAGCGCCACCGCCTGGCGCAGCGCCGCCGAATCGAGTCCGACCTCCTCCGGCGTCGCCGTTTCGGGTACCCGTCCACTGCTGACCGCGCAATGCCGCACCCCCTCCGGTCCGGCATGCGCCACTACCGGTGCACCAACCCCCAGCATCGATGCGGCGACCGTAATGACGGCTGCCGCAAGACTTCTCATACCTCGACCCACGCAGGTCCTCCGCTCTCGACGAACTCCACCTGGCTCATCGCCCCCTCCGCATCCCTGGTTACCGCCTCGTGTGCCCCCACTTGTAGGGGGCGGACCCGCGCGGCGTGCGTCGAAGTTTCTGTTTCGGCAACGCCGCTTCGGGCACCACTCGTTCGACGCCGGAGTTCCGGCGCCCGGCGTGGAACCGAGATGGACGTGTGAGTGGAGCAAGCCCATGACGACAGAGCACGGTGCAGGACAGCGGCACGAGGATCAGCGAGCCGACCTCGCGGATACCCGTGACGACCGCGAGCCGACGGTCGGTCCCACCGATACCGGAGCCAGGCCGGATCTGGACCCCGACGAGCCCGGCAGCCCGGCCGACCTGTCGAAACCTTCTCTGCTCGCGGTGGTCAAGCGCACGCAAGCTCGACGACGCGGACAAGGAAGCGGTCCGAGCCGTCGAATCCGCCCGCCGGGAATGATCACCACGCGGGCCCGCCGGAGTCTGCACCGGCGATGCCGGTGGTAGACGTGGTCAGTGCGGTCCCGGTGCGTCCTGACCGGGTCCGACTTGAATGCCGACCACGCAGGTGTCGTCGTCGGTGTCGGCATCGCTGTCGTCGAGCAGGTCGTCCAGACGGTCGTCCAGGCTGCCGGTGAGTTGTGCCGACGTCGCGAGCAACCGCTCTATGCACTCGTCCAGAAGGCGATCACGGCGCTCGATGAGCCCGTCGGTGTAGAGCAGGAGGGTGTCGTCGGTTTCCAGTTGCAGTTCCGCTTCCTCGAAGGTCGCCTCCGCCACGGCGCCGAGGAGCATGCCTCCGAGCATGGGCAGGCTGGAGGCCCGGCCCGCGCGCACCAGCACCGGCGGCAAGTGGCCTGCCCGGGCCCAGCGCAGCACCCGGGTGTGCGGATCGTAGAGCCCGCAGATGGCGGTGGCGAAGATGTTGTCGGTCAGGTGGTGGGCCACCTGGTTCAGCCAGGTCAGCATCTGACCCGGACCCGCACCGGTTGCCGCGAGGCCGCGCAGGGCGTTGCGGAGCACGACCATGCCGGTGGCCGCCTTGATGCCGTGGCCGGTGATGTCACCGACGGACACCAGTATTTGCTTGGTGGGCAACACGAGCGCGTCGTACCAGTCACCGCCGACCGTGTAGTCCTGCTCGGCCGGCCGGTACCGCACCGCGATGCGCAGCCCGAACGCCTCGATGGACGGCTGCGCGTCCGGCATGATCGCCTGCTGGAGCTGCCGCGCCAGCTGGCTCTGTTCGGCGGCGTGCTGCTCGGTATGGGCCAGCCGGTCGCGCGTCGCGGACAACGCGACCTCGGTCCAGTGCTGCGCGGAGATGTCTTGATAGGCGCCGCGGATGGTGGCCAGATGTCCTGCCTCGAGGACCGGTTCGGCGACGATCCGGATGTGCCGGGTCACGCCGTCCGGCCGGATCAGGCGGAAGGCCGTCGAGGCCGAGCGGCGGAAACGCAGCAGGGTACGCAGGAATCGCCCCACCGCATCCGCGTCATCGTCGTGGACGTGCGCGGGCAGCTGCGACAGCGGAATCGGGTCCGCGCTCGGCGCCAGCCCGTAGAGGGCGAAGAGCTGGCTGCTCCACGTGATCTCGCCGGTGGCCGCGTTCTCCTCGAAGCCGCCGACGCGGCCGAGCCGCTGGGCATGTTGCAGCAGCGCCGCCAATCGCGCCGTTTCGTCCTCGACCCGCCACACCATGAGCACCGTGTTTCCATGGCGGCTGATGCTGAGCGCGGCCGAGACGGTCAGCGGCACCTGGTCGACCAGTTCGGTCAGCATCACCCGGTCGGCGCGATAGGTCTCGCCGGTGGCGAAGACGTGCTCGATCCGCTCGAACAGCTGCCCATCGCTGGCGGCCATCGGGTACGCCTCGAGCAGCAGCGCGCCGTTGACCAGGCCGCGGGGCCTGCCGGCCGGGTCGACGAAGCAACTGTTGACGTGGTGGATGCAGAAGTCGACGAGCGCGCCGCCCTCGTCGAGGTGGGGCAGCAGCACCAGCGCTGGGTCGAACAGGCCGTCCGCGAGCCGCACCAGGTCCGCGACGTCGGGCCGGTCCGATGCCCGCACCGCGGCCGAGTCCGACTCCAGGGTGTGCGCGCACAGTTCGGCCAGCGCCTCCAGCTGCCGGTGCACCTGGGGCGGCTGCGGCTCGAGCGGCTGCGACCAGCACACCTCGAGAACGCCGAGCAGCTTGCCTCCCGCACCCGCCGGGATCGCCGCACGGCCGCCGTCGCGGTCGCCGATCGACGGGAGCCCGGACCGGCCCAGGTCCTCGATCCACACCGGGTTGCGCTGCACCAGCGACTGCCGGGCCGGGGTCGCCACCCCCGGCGGCACGTACCGCCAGCGCTCGGCCTCCTGCGGGCTGATGCCGGCGGAACCCGCCAGGGTCAGCGACGCGTCGGCGCCCGCGGACCAGATCGCCACCGCTGTGGCGCCCAGCGGCGTCAGTGCGTGCTCCAGCACCGATTCCGCCACACGGTGGGTGTCGCCGGCCGCGAGCAACCCGCTCTCGGCGGTGCGCAACCGCACGGCCGCCGACGGCTCCTCCGGCGTGGCGGTGCGCGACAGGAATTCTCCGACGACCGCGCTGACCTCGTCCTGGGCGGCTTGGTCGACCAGTTCGGCGGCCAGCTCCAACGGTGTGATGCCCGCTTGCTCGGCGAGGGCCTCCAGTTGCCGCGCCGCCTGCGCGGGCCCGCAGCGCAGCCGTTCCACCAGCACGCCCTTGGCCATCTCGATCAGCGCGCGCCCGTCGGCGGTGGCCTGAGCCTGCTGGATCTGCGCGCGCAGCCGCTCCACGGTGGCCGCGAGGCGGTGGACGGCGGGACTGTCCGGGTCGGTCATCAGGCACCCAGCCAGTGCTGGATGCATGTGATCAGAGCGTCCGCGTCGACCGGTTTGGTGACATAGTCGTTGGCGCCCGAAGCGAGGCTCTTCTCGCGGTCGCCCAGCATCGCCTTGGCCGTGACGGCGATGATCGGCAGGCTCTCGTACTGCGGCATCTCGCGGATCGTCGCCGTCGCGGTATAGCCGTCCATCTCGGGCATCATCACGTCCATCAGGACCAGGTCGGTCTCCGGGTGGGCGAGGAGTTTGTCGATGCCCTCGCGCCCGTCCTCCGCGTGCAGGACGCTCATGCCGTGCAGTTCGAGAATGCTGCTCAGCGCGAAGAGGTTCCTGGCGTCGTCGTCGATGATCAGCACGGTGCGACCCGCGAGCTTGCCGTCGGGCCGCTGTGGCGCCGCGCTCGGGGCGTCCTCCCGGTTCACCAGGGGCAGCATGTCGCCGGGCGCCTCCGCGGTGACGTGCAGCGCGATCCGTTCCCGCAGATCGTCCAGGCTGGACAGCAGTTCGAGCGGCTGGCGCGTGGTGCTCTGTTGCAGCAGGCGTTCTTGCTCGCCGTCGACCCGGCGGTTGTGGACCAGGACCGGGACGCTGCTCAACGCGGCGTCCCCGTTCATCGTCTCCAGGAACCGCAGCGCGGCGCCGTCGGGCATGTCCAGCTCGAGCACCACGCAGTGGAACGCTTCGGCGGCCATCGCCGCCGCGGCTTCTTCCACCCCGACCGCGGTGACGACCTGGACCGGCCCGCGCGGATCGTTGCTGTCCGCGAGTTCGGCGACGGCGCTCTGCGCGACCAGCGACAGCAGACCTTGCGGGCGTTCCTCGACGACCAGCAGCCTGCGGTGCTGCTGGGGCGCGGAGGGAGCGGGAGTGTGCTCGCTTCCGCTGGCGGCCTGCTGCGCGTCCTCCCGCTCGCGCGGCGGCGCATCCTGGAAGTCCGGCCGGGCGACCGGGAGATAGAAGGTGAACGTGCTGCCTTGTCCTGGCGCGCTGTCCGCGGTGATGGCGCCGCCGAGCAGGTAGGCGATCTCCCGGCTGATCGACAGGCCCAGACCGGTGCCGCCGTACTTGCGGCTGGTCGTGCCGTCGGCCTGCTGGAAGGCGCCGAAGATCGACTCCAACTGGTGCTCGGCGATGCCGATACCGGTGTCGATCACCCGGAACGCGACGGCCGGGCCGTGCTGGCGCACGGCGGCGGGCAGCTGGCTCGCCTCCGCCGGTTCGATGCGCAGTTGCACCGATCCGGTCTCGGTGAACTTCACGGCATTGGACAGCAGGTTTCGCAGCACCTGCCGCAGCCGCGAGTCGTCGGTGATCAGCTCCATCGGCAGGCCGGGCGCGGTCGTGACGTGGAAGCGCAGACTCTTCTGGGTGGTCATCGGCCGGAAGGTGGCCTCGACGTAGTCCAGCAGCTGACGCAACGACACGCGCTCCGGGGCGAGGTCCATCTTGCCCGCCTCGACCTTGGACAGGTCGAGGATGTCGTTGATCAGCTGAAGCAGGTCCGAACCCGCCGAATGGATGATGCCCGCGTACTCGACCTGCTTGGGGGTGAGATTGCGGCTCGGGTTCTGGGCCAGCAGCTGCGCGAGAATCAGCAGACTGTTCAGCGGGGTGCGCAGCTCGTGGCTCATGTTGGCCAGGAATTCCGACTTGTACTTCGAGGCGAGCGCGAGTTCCTGGGCGCGCGTCTCCAGTTCCTGCCTGGCCTGTTCGATCTGCAGGTTCTTGGCTTCGATGTCGCGGTTCTGCATGGCCAGCAGAGCCGCTTTGTCTTCCAGTTCGGCGTTGGAGCGCTGCAGCTCTTCCTGCTGCACCTGCAACTCCTCCGAGCGGGCTTGCAGCTCGGTGGTCAGGCGCTGCGATTCGACCAGCAGCTCGTCGGTGCGGGCGTTGGCGATGATCGTGTTGACGTTGACGCCGACCGTCTCCATCAGCTGGTCGAGGAAGTCCCGGTGGATGCGGGTGAAGCGGTGCAGGGTAGCCAGTTCGATCACACCGAGGACCTGGTCCTCCACCACGATCGGCAGCATGAGCAGGTGGGCGGGCGCGGTCTGGCCCAGCCCGGAGGAGATGGTGACGTAGTGGGCGGGCACGTCCTCCACGGCGATCGTGCGGCGGCTGCGTGCCGCCTGACCCACCAGGGATTGGCCGAAGGCGAACCGCGGGGGGCTGCTCGGCTCGTCGGGGCTGCCGTACGAGCTGATCAACCGCAGTTCCGGCTGCTCCTCACTGTCGTCGGCCAGGTAGAAGGCGCCGAACTGCGCGGAAACCAACGGCGCCAGCTCGTCCATGATCAACCCGGCCACCACGTGCAAGTCGCGCTGACCCTGCATGAGACCGGAGATACGGGCCAGGTTGGATTTCAGCCAGTCCTGATCCTGGTTGGCCATGGTGGTCTCGCGCAGCGACTCCACCATCGCGTTGATGTTGTCTTTCAGCTCCGCGACCTCGCCGGAGGCCTCCACGGTGATGGAGCGGGTCAGGTCGCCTTCGGCCACGGCGCTGGTGACCGCGGCGATCGCGCGGACCTGGCGGGTCAGGTTGCCCGCCAGCTCGTTGACGTTCTCGGTCAGCCGCTTCCACGTGCCGGAGACGCCCTCGACCTCGGCCTGGCCGCCGAGCCTGCCCTCCGACCCCACCTCGCGGGCGACGCGGGTCACCTCGGCGGCGAACGCGGACAGCTGATCGACCATCGTGTTGATGGTGGTCTTCAGCTCCAGGATCTCGCCGCGGGCGTCCACGTCGATCTTGCGGGTCAGATCGCCCTGCGCGACGGCGGTGGTGACCTGGGCGATGTTGCGGACCTGGTTGGTCAGGTTGTTCGCCATGGAGTTGACGTTGTCGGTCAGGTCCTTCCACGTGCCCGCCACGTTCGGGACGCGGGCCTGACCGCCGAGCATGCCCTCGGTGCCGACTTCGCGGGCGACGCGGGTGACCTCGTCGGCGAACGCGGACAGCGTGTCGACCATCGTGTTGATCACTCCGGCGAGTGCCGCGACTTCGCCCTTCGCCTCCACCGTGATCTTCTGGCTCAGATCGCCGCGGGCCACCGCGGTGGCGACCTGAGCGATCGAACGCACCTGACCGGTGAGGTTGGAGGCCATGACATTGACGTTGTCGGTCAGGTCCTTCCAGGTGCCCGACACACCCCGCACGGTCGCCTGGCCACCGAGGTTGCCTTCGGTGCCGACTTCGCGGGCGACGCGGGTGACCTCGTCGGCGAACGCCGAGAGCTGATCGACCATCGTGTTGATGGTCTCCTTGAGCTCCAAGATCTCACCGCGGGCGTCCACTCTGATCTTCTGGCTCAGATCGCCACGGGCTACCGCGGTGGTCACCTGGGCGATCGATCGCACCTGCGCGGTGAGGTTGTCGGCCATGACGTTGACCGACTCGGTGAGGTCCTTCCAGGTGCCGGAGACGCCCTTGACGTCCGCCTGGCCGCCCAGCCTGCCTTCGGTGCCGACCTCGCGGGACACCCGGGTGACCTCGTCGGCGAAGGACGAGAGCTGGTCGACCATCGTGTTGATGGTGTTCTTCAGCTCCAGGATCTCGCCACGCGCGTCCACCCTGATCTTCTGCGACAGATCGCCCTGCGCCACCGCGGTGGCCACCTGGGCGATCGATCGCACCTGCGCGGTGAGGTTGCCCGCCATGAAGTTCACCGAGTCGGTGAGGTCGCGCCACGTGCCGGAGACGCCCTTGACGTCCGCTTGACCGCCGAGGATGCCTTCGGTGCCGACCTCGCGGGAGACCCGGGTGACTTCGTCGGCGAACGACGAGAGCTGGTCGACCATCGTGTTGATGGTGTTCTTCAGCTCCAGGATCTCGCCGCGGGCGCTCACCGT
>NZ_BDBC01000033.1 GCF_001612785.1 Nocardia beijingensis NBRC 16342 | reverse complement strand
TCTTCTGGGACAGATCGCCCCGCGCCACGGCCGTCGCGACCTGGGCGATGTCACGCACCTGGCTGGTCAGATTCCCCGCCATCGCGTTCACCGAGTCGGTGAGGTCCTTCCACGTGCCGGACACGCCGGGCACTTCGGCTTGACCACCCAGCCGCCCGTCCGTGCCGACCTCGCGCGCGACGCGGGTGACTTCCGAGGTGAACAGCGACAGCTGGTCCACCATGCCGTTGAACACCGTCGCGATCTCGCCGAGCAGCCCGTCGGCGTCGGTCGGTAGCCGAGTGCCGAAATCACCGTCGCGCACGGCCGTCAACCCGGCCAGCAACTGGCGCAACTCGACCTGGTCCGCGGCCGTGACAGCCTGCTCCGACGCGGTGCGGACAGATGCCGCCGTCTCCGTCATGCTCATCCTCGTTCTGCCCCACCCGTATCGGACGCGACGCCGCGCACGGCGGGCCGCCGACCAACGATGCTGTGCTGGCTGCTGAACACGGACGCACCGGCGGCTACACCACTGAACGTATCATCAGTCGCCCTGTCGCTCAGCATTCATCGCAGGTATCCGGGGGAACACAGCGCCCGCAGGCCGACACCTTCGCCAACAGCGGTGGGGCAGGCGGATTCAGGGTTCTAGAGTCGTGGCATGGCAATTCGGGACGGCAATCCTGTCGACGGTGTCCGGGATGTCGTGGCCGCGCAACTGCCCGACTATCGGATCGACTCGATAGCGCTGCTCGGGGAGGGGGAGGACAACGTTGCCTATGAGGTCAACGGCGAGTTGATCGTGCGCTTCACCAAGGAATCCGATCCCGAGAGCCGAGCCGCGCGGGTGATCAATGAAGCCGGTCTTCTGGTCGCGGTCGCGGGTGTGTCACCGCTCCCGGTTCCCGAGCCGTGTTTCAGCGTCGTCGAGCAGGGCTGCCTGGCGTATTTCAAACTTCCCGGCCGCCCGCTGATCGATTTGCCCGCGTCGCAACGATCGGCCCGTTCGCGGTCGATCGCCACGGTGCTCGGCCGGTTTCTCGCGGCTGTGCATGCCGTTCCGGTCGACCGGATGGCCGACTTCGTGGACACCGACGACCAGCCGAAAGCCGTGTGGCTCGATGAGGCGGCACGGATCTACGAGACGATCGCCGACATGGTGCCCGAGGCGCATCGTCCGGCCGTGGAGGTCTTCCTCGACGCGCGGCCCGCGGCGGATCGCTATGGCCTGGTGTTCTCCCACAACGATCTGGGGATCGAACATGTTCTGGTGGAACCTGTTTCGGGAACGGTCACCGGCGTCATCGATTGGAGCGATGCCGCGATTGCCGACCCGGCCTACGACTTCGGTCTCATCTACCGTGACCTCGGCCCATCAGCGCTGGACTCGGCGTTGCGTGCTTACCGCGCCAGCGCCGAAGACTTGCGCCCGATCCGGGAGCGCGCTGCCTTCTATGCCCGGTGCGGCGTGTTGGAGGATCTGGCCTACGGGATCGAGAACGGGTTGCGCGGATATCTCGACAAAAGCCTTGCGGCACTGACCTGGCTGTATCCGATCCCGGCGCGCTGAACCTGCTTCTCGGCTCATCGGCCGGCCCGAGTGGTGGTTCGGAGCGGATGGACGGTTGTCATCGGCGGACAAGGGAGGCACGCGACGTGGCGAGGTTCGCGACGGGGTCTACGGTATGGCGGCGGGAAGTGCTGCACGGCCAGGTATGGGCGGCGATGCCGGTGCAGGTCGTCGCCGACGACGATGTCCTCGCTGTGTGGCTCGAAAACGGTACTGAACTCACCTTCCCGTCACATCCGTACGGTCCGCATCCGTGGTCGCATCAGGACCGGTGGGCCGGAAGCAGTGTGCTGCAACTACACCGGTCGCACGACGCCTATGCGGTCTGGGCCTTCTTCCGCGATGGGCGATGCGATCACTGGTACATCAACTTCCAGGCGCCCTACCGTCGCGGCGAAACATGCTTCGACACAGTCGATCACGGACTGGATATCGTCATCGAAGACGGCAGCTGGCGATGGAAGGACGGGGAGGATGTCGCGCAACAGGTCGTCGACGGCCGACTGACCCCGGCCGAGGCCGACGTGGTATGGATCGCGGCGGAACGTGTCGCTTCCGCGCTCGATCAGGGAACCTGCTGGTGGCTGCCACGCTGGCAAGACTGGCGCCCCGGACCTTCCCGCCAGGCGGCCTGGTAGCGGTACCACTAGAACTGGCGAACCGCCGCTCGGTGAAGCGACCACCGGTGGGGTCACTGCTTGTTTCCATCCGAACCGGTCCCAATTCGCCGTCAATGCCGCGGCACCTTTCTCGCGTTGCGCGAGGCGGCTCGCCGGCTGCGCGACAACGGCCGGATCGTGGTCGTCTCCAGTGGAGTCACCGTCACTGCCCGGCCGGGCACCGGCGCCTACGGAGTCGGCAAAATGGCCGCCGAACATCTGGTGCGGGTCGCCGCCGGTGAGCTCGGCGCGCGCGGGATCACCGTCAACAGCGTCCGGCCCGGCGCCACCCGCACGGACGCGCTGATCGAGCAGCTCGGCGCCGACGCGGTGGCGCGGATGCCGGTCACGGCGCCGCTGGGCCGCATCGGTGAACCCGCCGACATAGCCGCGGTGGTGGCGTTCCTGGTTTCGGCGGACGGCGCCTGGATCACCGGACAGCATCTCAACGCGGCGGGCGGGGCGTACTGATCGCACCCCCGCCCGAGGGCGGTGCGCGCCCGAGTCACCCCAGCGCCGCGACGGCGGCCCGAGCGGCCCCGGCGACAAGAGGACCGTCCGCTTCGGCGTTCTGCTCGGCTTTCGTGGACAGCACCGCGATGACGAAGGGATCGCGCCCCGGTGGCCAGACGACAGCGACATCGAGGGCGCCGCCGTAGGCGGGGCTGCCGGTCTTGTTGCCCACGGCCCACCCGGCGGGCAGCGCGGCGCGAATCCGGTCGGCGCCGGTCTTGCTGGCGATGAGCCACGATTTCAATTGCGCCCGTTCGGGTTCGGCGAGAATGTCGCCGACGACGAGACCGCGGTAGTCGGCGGCCAGTGCGGCCGGTGTGGTCGTGTCGCGCTCGTCGCCGGGAACGGCGCTGTTGAGCTCGGTCTCCCAGCGGTCCAGGCGCGATGTGGTGTCGCCGATGGACCGCAGGAACGCGGTGAAACCCTCCGGCCCGCCGAGAAGTTTCAGCACCTGGTTGCCCGCAGTGTTGTCGGACACGGTGATCGCCGCGTCGCACAGCTCGGCAACGGTCATGCCGGTGTCGGCGTGCTTCTCGGTCACCGGCGAATTCGCGACCAGCTCGGAGCGGGAATAGCGGATCACCTGATCGAAGTAGCCCGTGGACAGTGGATGGTCGCGAAGCAGCGCACCGCAGGCGAGACCTTTGAAGGTGGATGCCATCGGGAACCGCTCCGCGTCTCGATGGGCAACAGTGCGGCCGGAGCCGGTGTCGATCGCGTACACACCGAGCCGGGCAGCGTGCTCGGATTCGAGCTCGGTGAACGACGTGGCCGCGGCCGCCGATGTGGTCTGCGAAGCGGCAGGCACGTCGGCGTCCGACCCGCACGCTTGGGTGACGAGGGACAGCGCTGAGACCGCCACAGCGGCGAGAACTCGACGGTGACCGAGCGGGTGACGGTGACGGTGACGGTGACGGGAAGTGGAAATGATCACCGACGCACCACACCATCGACACGGTCACCGACACCAATATCCGATCGCGGCGTGGGCGAGTCGAGTTGGATATCGCCGCAGGTTTGCTCGCTGTTTCCGCCCCGGTGCCGACCACACGGGTGCACGGCCGGACCGATGCCGGGCAACCCGCTGGTTCAATGACCGCATGGACCTGATCCGCCACCTTCGTTTCTTCGTTTCCGTCGCGGAGGAAGGACACTTCGGCAGGGCAGCGGCCGCGCTGGACATGACCCAGCCTCCGCTGTCGCAGGGACTCAGACGGCTCGAACGGCATCTCGGCGTGGACCTCATCCGCCGCACCCGGCAAGGAGCCGTGCTCACCCCGGCCGGTGTGCAGCTGCTCCCGCGCGCCCGGCTACTCGTGGACGACGCCGAGCGTCTGCTCGCCGAGTCCCACCGGATCGCGAACGCGCACGGCGCCGTGCACTGGGGGGCTATCGCGGCACTGCCCGATCCGGTGGTCACGGCATGCGTCGGCGCCTTGCGCTCCGTGGTGGCGCCGGGCGCCGCGGTGTCGACGAGGGTGGGCACGAGCGTCGATCTGGTCGCCGATGTGCGCGCCGGAATGTTCGATGTCGCGGTCATCGAGCATCCCGCTCTGGTCGACGGGGTCGAGGTGCGCCCGGTCGTCAAGGTGCCGCGCTGGCTCGTGGTGCCGTCGGATCACCGCAGCGCGGTGGCCGAACGCCCCACCTTTCCCATGCTCGCGGGGTTGAACTTCGCTTGTCCGCCGCGCGCGGCCAACCCGCCCGCCTTCGACACCGCCGTGGACCTGCTGCGCGAGCGCGGGCTGGACGTACCGACCGTGCCCGCCCCCGACGACCGCACCGTGTTCGCGGCGGTGGCGGCCGGGACGAGTTTCGGTCTCACCGCCACGGCTCCGTCGCCCACGCCCGGCGTGACGTGGCTGCGCATCGCGCCGCAGGCGGTCGCCCTTCGTGTCCGCGTCGTCCACCGCCCCGGCGCCGATGCCCATGCCGACGCGGTCGACCGGGTGCTCTACCGGGAGCGTCTGCGGTGAGCACCGCCGAGGACCGGATCCGCGCCGTGTTCGCCGACGCCGGATGCAGCGGGTGGCTGCACGCCCGCCGGTGCGACGGCTCCGCGACGGAGATCTCCGTGGGCGGCGACGAGCGGGTCGTGCTGGCGTCGGTGTACAAGTTGCCGCTGTTCGTCGCGTTCTGCCGCCATGTCGACGCCGGGCGCATCGATCCCGCTACGCGGCTGACGGTGGTCCCGTCCGACTGCACCCCCGGGCCGACCGGCATCGCCGTCCTGCGCGATCCGGTGACCATGAGCCTGCGCGACCTGGCGACGTCCATGATGACCGTCTCCGACAACGCCGCGGCGGATGTCCTGCTGGGCGCGACCGGACTCGGGGCCGTCGAGAGCCTGCTGGACGATCTCGGCCTCGAGCGGACCCGCATCGTGGGCGGCACCGCCGACCTGCATCGCAGCCTCGTCCGCGACACCGACACCCACAGCACCGCGGAGGCGTTCGCGGTGCTCGCGCGCAACGACGACGCATGGTCGGTGTCCGCGTACGACCCGTCCTACACCAGCGCGACGACGCCGGAGGAGATGACCCGGCTGCTGCGCGCGCTGTGGAACGGCACGGTGCTGTCCGCGGAGCAGACCGGCTTCGTCCGCGCCGTGATGCGCCTGCAGGTGTGGCCGCATCGCGTCGCGGCAGGATTTCCCCACCGCAACGTGTCGATCGCGGGCAAAACCGGAACCATCGGGGTCATTCGCAACGAGGTGGCGGTGGTCGAATTTCCTGGCGAACACCCCGTCGCGGTCGCCGTATTCACCCGCGCGGCCCGCGCGGACCCGCATCTCCCCGCCGTGGACGCCGCTATCGCCGAGACCGCCCGCATCGCCGTCACCGAACTTCGGCTGCCTTTGCCCTAGCTACCAGGCTGCCATGGAGCCCGACGCATGGAGTTGCTCGAGGATCTCGACGGCGGTCAACGGACGCGCCGCGGCGTGCGTGAGCGCGGCGGCGCGGCCGGCGGGGCAGCTGCCGGACGGGATGGACACGGTGGTGCAGAGCGCGCAGTCCTCGATCGTGCCCGCGCGGTGAGCTCGGATGTTGCGGCCGTCGAGCGCGGCGACCACGCCGAACATACTGGGTGGGTTTTGGCGCATGTGAACGACATTCTCGCTGGTAGGGGCGCGGAATCCGCCTGCGCGGCCGACCTCCTTGTCGGCCTACCGACGTCGTTGTCGAGGGCGGGGCCTGGATGACAGCATCGCCGTCCGGGCCTGTGCCTGAGGCACGCATTCAGCATCGTCGGATAGGTACGGGCCCCGCATCGGTGATTTCACCGACGTATACCTATTTACGGTACGGGGCGAGGACGGATTGACCGGTCGGCGGGTGGGTACTTCGGCGATGGCGAGACGCCCGCGCCTGGTCTCCGCGCAGGCCCCGGGCGTCGGACTTCCGCGGACGGTGAGGACGACAGATCATGACTGAGCTGGGCGAGGGTGTCTATCGGATCGTCAACGCAGGCACCGGGTGCGTGCTGGCACTCGAAAGCGCTGACCAGGTCAGAGTCGTGGGGGAGCGGAGCGTCGAGGACGGCTGGCAGCATTGGCTGCTGTCGAGCGCGCCGGAGTTCGGCGAAGAGATCTGGTACATCACCAATGGTCGCACCGGCACCCGGCTGGGACTCGGCGACGGGTTGGTGAGCGAGGGAACCCATGTCGAGTGCAGCGGGACGCCGATGGGGTGGCAGATCGTCACCGACGAAGCCGACGCCGACCGCTATCGCATCGCGGTCTGGCCTCCCTGCGACTTCGTTCTCGGGCTGTCCGGACGCGACGACAGTGGTTCGCACGCCGAGCAGATCGGACTGACGCGGTACGCGCCTGCGAGCAGTACCCAGCGATGGCAGTTCCAGCGCGCCTGATCGCGTACCTCATGACGAACGGGGCACGGCGGGGTTCCACAAGCAAGAAAGTGCGGCGCGCCGGGTGTATAGGCCAGATGGTCGGGTATCGGCTGGACAACGCGACGATCCTGGAGGGCGCGTCGCTCCGGCGCCGATCGCCGAACGCGCCGAGGTACCGGAAAGGAGGAGGTCATGGCTGCGCCGCGTACCTATCTGGTCCGTCTCGATCCGCTCCTCCTCGACGACGGGGTGACGCCGCGCGGGGGCCGGGAGCAGTTCTTCGACTGGCTGGCCGACAGCGACGCCGAGGTCGTCCGGCTCTGTGGCGCCGACCGCGTCGTCATCGCCGCCGAACCCGAGGTAGCCGATCGGGTGGGATACCTCGAGTACGTCTTGGGCGTCGAACCTTATGAGTGACCGGACTTCTCGGGGGAAGCAAGGTCCCGGTCCGACACCTTGACCGTGCCGGACCGATCATCCGGTGGTAACCCCAGATGGGCGCAAAGGTGCGCAAACACTGGCCGCCGGAACGCGCGTTTTGCCCAGACTGGGAATGTTGGGCCTGGTAGGCGGCTGTGGGTGCCAGCTCCTGCCAGGCCCGACCCGCCGGACGACCGGCGCAACCGTCCGCCATGGATGTCTCGGGCGCACAGCGAATGTGGCTACGCCACCGAACTTTCCGAGATCCGCGCCCGAGCACACGACGGTAAAGCCTTGTGGCAGCGCGGCGAGGGCCCGGTATTTCGGTGGCGCCGAAGCGGAACTCCAGAGAATTCGCGGCGGGCTGGAGGTCGGATGGCGGCCGAGCCGGGCGAGATAAACCCGGCCCGGGAGGGATCCCTTCCCTTTCAACATATATCGCACCGGGGGACTTGCGGCAAGGCCGGGTGCATGGCGCAGAATATTCGGCCGAAGGCCAGGACCTGCGAAAATGTGTGGTTCGCGCGGTATGCGCGGACCACATGAGCGACTGGCGAAACGCGAATTTCTCGGCAGATGGGTGGCTCATGTTCGATGTGATCGTTGCCGGCGCGGGTCCGACCGGCTTGATGCTGGCCGGCGAGTTGCGCCTGCACGGTGTGCGTGTGGTGGTCCTGGAAAAGGAGGCGGAGCCGCCCAAGTATGTTCGCTCCCTGGGCCTGCATGTGCGCAGCATCGAGGTGATGGATCAGCGCGGTCTGCTGGAGCGGTTTCTCGCGCTCGGCCGGAAGCACCCGCTCGGGGGCTTCTTCGCCGGCATCGCCAAGCCGCCGTCCGAACGGCTGGACAGCGCGCACGCCTACGTTCTCGGTATTCCGCAGACCAGCACCGATCGCCTGCTCGCCGAGCACGCCGCCGAACTCGGCGCTGACATCCGGCGCGGCGGCGAGGTGACCGGGCTGAGTCAGGACGAGGACGGGGTCACCGTCGCACTGGCCGACGGGACACGGTTGCGCGCGCGGTACCTCGTCGGCTGCGACGGCGGCCGCAGCACGGTGCGCAAACTGCTCGGCATCGATTTCCCCGGCGAGCCGTCCCGGCGCGACACCCTGCTGGGCGAAATGGAGGCGACCGAGGATCCGGATACGATCGCGGCCACCGTCGCCGAGATCCGCAAGACCGAGCTGCGATTCGGGCTCGGCCCGCTCGGCGACGGGGTGTATCGCGTCGTCGTACCCGCCGCCGAGGTGGTCGAAGACCGTGCGGTCACGCCGACGCTCGAGGAGTTCGCGCGGCAGCTCCGGGTGTTCGCGGGCACCGACTTCGGCGTGCACTCGCCGCGGTGGCTGTCCCGCTTCGGCGACGCCACCCGCTTGGCCGAGCGCTATCGCGTCGGGCGGGTGCTGCTGGCGGGCGACGCGGCGCACGTTCACCCGCCGATGGGCGGGCAGGGGCTCAACCTGGGCGTGCAGGACGCGTTCAATCTCGGCTGGAAACTGGCCGCCGAAATCGGCGGCTGGGCGCCGGAGGGGTTGCTGGACAGTTATGAGAGCGAACGACGGCCGGTGGCCGCCGACGTCCTCGACAACACCCGCGCGCAGGCCGAGCTGATGTCCACCGAACCGGGTGCGCAGGCGGTGCGCCGGTTGCTGTCGGAACTGATGGATTTCGAGGAGGTGAATCGCTATCTGATCGAGAAGATCATCGCGATCGGCATCCGCTACGACTTCGGCGCGGGCCACGAGCTGCTCGGCCGTCGGCTGCGCGACGTGCGATTGCGACACGGCCGCCGCCTCTACGAACTGATGCACGAGGGCCGCGGCCTGCTCCTCGATCAGACCGGCCTGCTGTCGGTAGCCGGGTGGGCGGATCGAATCGACCACGTCGTCGACACCAGCGCGGAACTCGACGCGCCCGCCGTCCTGCTGCGCCCCGACGGCCACGTCGCCTGGGTCGGCGACGAGCAACAGGACCTGCTCGAACACCTGCCGCGCTGGTTCGGCCGGCCGGTGTAGCCACGCTATTTCTGCGCGATCCGCTGGGCGCTGGCGTAGGCGAGGTGGAGAAAATCCGCACCGGTCAACGCGGCCAGAGCGTCGGCGACCACGCGGGTGGTGCGCGGCACGAACACCTGCCCGAGGGTGAATCCGGTGATCACCCAGACATCGAGGCAGAACGGGCAGGTGAGCAACTCTCCGATGCTGTGTGCCAGACCGTCGTCGGCCGCTGGTTGTTCCATGACCTCGCCGGGGCCGCCGTCGCCGGTCGGCCGCGTGAACGGGGCTCGGATCGGGGCGGTGATCGCGTCCTTGGTCACGGTCCGGGACAGTTTGTGCGCCGCCAACGCCGTGACTACGAGATCTTGCACGCTCATCGCCCGCGGCAGTTGCCGGCGGGTCAGTCTGCCGAGCACAGCGGCCGCGGCCACGGTAAGCCCGAACATCACCATCGTGGCGAGGTATCCGCTCAGCGAGCGGTGGTTCTCGGCAGCTCCGCGTTCGGCTTCACTCATGTGGCCTGCGTACCCGAGCAGGTGGATCCCACACGGAGGCGCGATATCGCTGCCCGGCTCGATGCCGCTATCGAAGATGTGCCGTCCGATGGCCGACGAGGACTGCCCCGGTGTGACGGTGCAGCGCCCGCACCGCGGTTCACCGCGAGCCGGTCGGCGTTTCCGCCGGACCGGTGGTGGTATGCCCAGCCGGTGACAAGCTCGTCCGATTACGAGAGCCGCCTGCGGGGCGTGGCCGCGGAGAAGTTCGGCCTGGCGCACCTGCACGACGAGCAACTGCGGGCCATGGAGCAGGTGATGGCAGGAAGGGACGTGCTGGTGGTGCTGCCGACCGGCGCGGGTAAGTCGGCGATCTATCAGGTGCCCGCCTTGCTGCTGGACGGTCCGACCGTGGTGGTTTCTCCGCTCATCGCGTTGCAGAACGATCAGATCGATGGCATCGAGGGCAGCCGCGCGGCGGATGCGGTCGCGCTGAACTCCACCCAGCGCACCGGCGAGCGCCGAGCGGCATGGGACGCGCTACGCCGCGGCGACGCCGAGTACATCTTCCTCTCGCCGGAGCAGCTGGCCAACGACGATCTGGTCGATGAGCTTGCCGCGCTGCGCGTTTCGCTGTTCGTGGTGGACGAGGCGCACTGCGTTTCGGGATGGGGGCACGACTTCCGGCCGGACTACCTGCGACTGGCTCCGGTGGTCGAGCGGCTCCGGCATCCCACGGTGGTCGCGTTGACGGCGACCGCCGCACCACCGGTCCGGCGCGACATCGTGACTCGGCTCGGCATGCGCGACCACCGTGAAGTCGTCGCCAGTTTCGATCGACCGAACCTGCACCTGGCTGTCGACCGCTTCACCAGTGACACCGACAAGCGCGGTGCCGTCATCGCTCGCGTCCGAACACTGGCTGCCGACGGAGCGGCTGGGAACGGACTCGTCTATGTGGCAAGCCGCAAGGACAGCGAGTTCTACGCCGGGGAATTGGCGCGGTCGGGCATCCGGGCGGCGGCCTACCACGCGGGGATGAAGGCCACGATCCGCGACGAGGTGCATCAGGACTTCCTCGCCGGGGACACCGATGTGGTCGTGGCCACCTCGGCCTTCGGCATGGGTATCGATAAGCCCGACGTCCGCTTCGTCGTCCACGCGTCGGCTCCGGATTCGCTGGACTCCTACTACCAGCAGATCGGCCGAGCCGGGCGGGACGGCGAGTCCGCCGAGGTCATCCTGTGCTATCGCCCCGAGGATCTGAGCCTGCAGAAGTTCCTCACCGCGAGCAGAGTCCCCGAGGACACCATCGCCGAAGTCGCCCATGCCCTGTATCGGTACGACCATCCGGTCCGGCCGTCCCAGCTGGAAGTCGACGCCGCCCCCGCTCGCCGCACGCGGGCGATCAACCTGCTCGAGCAGGTCGGCGCGATCACGACCACCGAGACCGGCCGGATCCGGGCCGATCGAGGACGCGCACCCGACCGTGCGGTCGAACAGGCAGCCGAGGCCGCGCAGGCCTACGAAGAACTGACCGCCTCGCGCATCGAAATGATGCGTGGCTACGCCGAGACCACCGGCTGTCGGCGACAGCACCTGCTCGGCTACTTCGGGGAGCAACTCCTCGACCCGTGCGGCAACTGCGACACGTGCGATGCCGGAACCGCCACCGAACGGGTACCGGGCGCCGCCGAGTTCCCGGTGGACAGTTCTGTCCGGCATCGGGATTGGGGCGGGGGCATCGTGATGTCCACCGAAGCCGACCGCCTCACAGTGCTGTTCGACGAGGTCGGTTACAAGACGCTGTCCCTGCCCGAGGTGCGTAAGCACAACCTTCTCAGCCGAAGCTGAGCGATCCGCGGTCGACGGCGGAAACCCGGACCCGTTCGGCGTGATTGTCACCGATCTCGGGGTACCCGCCGGGTGGGTGAACGGAGGTTGCTGATGCTGACAATCGATAGCCGCGACGGCCGAGAGTGGTCCGCGAAGGACTCGGCGAACGCGCGTTTCGCGCGGCAGGTGTTGCGCTCGGCCGCTCGGCCGGAGCGCATCGCGGAGGTGATCGCGGAAATCGTCGGTGACCGTGTCGAAGTCGGGCCGGTGCACGCCGGTCCAGGGGGACTGGCTTCCGTCACCGCTACCGGTCGGCCGGGAAAGGTTCGGGCGGCGGCCTGTGACGGGGAGGAGTGGGACGTTGCGCTGGAGTTGCCGATCAGGCTTCGGTTGCGGGTGGATCTCGCCGGGGTCACCGGGCGATTCGTCGCCGCTGTGCGGGTGCGCTTGCGGGTCGCGCTGGGCCTGGAGGATCCCTGCGTGGTGTTCGTCCGCACCGAAGAGGTGAGCCGCGAGCGCCTGGACATCAAGGTTCGGCCGGTCGATGGGCCTGCTCGGCTGCTCGACCGGCTCGCCGACGTACCTTCCCTGGTTGCCGAGCATGTCGTCGCCTATGTCGGGGAGCTGCTGTCGAGCCGCGAAATCCGCGAGGTGCGGCGCATCGATATCGCGCAGGTCATCGAGCGTGCGTGGGAGGCGGGCCTGATTCTGGACCCGGCGGCACGGACGCTGCCCCGCAGCGCCTGATTTCGTGGCAGTCGCGCGAAGTACGTTGCGGGCCTCGATCATCGGGACCCGACTTCGCCATCGCATCTGAACCGTCGGCCCTGAGAGCTCATGCCGGGGGAGTGGGGTAGCACGTGCGCGATCCAGGATGAAAGGTGCGCCGATGCGGCGCCCTCGACTCGCAGGCATCGCACAGGACGGACGGGCGGGTGCGGTCGACGCACTCAGGTACTCGTCTTCGGACAAGACGTTCCGTCTTCATGCGCGAATTCGGTTGTCGCACAATGGAAGTGCGGTCGAGTTCATGCGGATTTCCTGGTTTGCGCCGGGTGGGCGGCGGTACCCGCACGACGGGGAGGGACCTTGATCGTTCGTCGGAGGAGAGTGCATGTTTCGTCATACCGATTACTTGCAGTTCGATGTGAAGCCCGAGAAGCCCGATCCGGTGTACGCGCGCAAGCTCCAGGAGCTGATCGGTGGCGCGTTCGGGGAGATGACCGTCACCATGCAGTACCTGTTCCAAGGGTGGAATTGCCGGATGCCGGGCAAGTACAAGGACATGATCATGGACGTGGCGACCGAGGAGATCGGGCACGTCGAGATGATCGCCACGATGATCGCGCGGCTGCTGGAAGGAGCCCCCGCGACGCGCGCCACCCAGGAAGCGGCGGCTGATCCGGTGGTGGCGGCGGTGCTGGGCGGGATGGATCCGCAGCAGGCGATCGTCTCCGGCGGCGGTGCGTCGCTGTCGGACAGCAACGGGGTGCCGTGGAACGGGCGGTACATCGTGGCCAGCGGCAACCTGCTGGCCGACTTCCGCGCCAACGTGGCCGCCGAGGCGCACGGCCGCATCCAAACCGCGCGCCTGTACAACATGACCGACGACCCAGGGGTCAAGGAAATGCTGAAGTTCAACCTCGCCAGGGACACCTACCACCAGAACCTCTGGCTCGCCGCGATCGAGCAGCTGAAGGAGGACGGACTGGAAGGCACCGTCACGCCGAACGCGTTGTTCGACGAGGAGCACTCCGAGCACGCGACGAGCCTGTGGCATCTGTCCGACGGCCCCGACGCGGGCGCGGGCCGGTGGGCGACCGGTGTCGCTCCGGACGGCGTGCATCAGAACGGTTTCCTCGCCGACCCGCAACCGCTGGGTGACAAGGCCTCGGCGCCGCCTCCGGACCCGCAGTTGTACGCCACCTACGACGGCTCCCAGGGCAAGCCGCGTTCGGCGGCCTTCGGAACCGAAGCGGGACTGGTCGGCAAGGTCAAAGACGCTCTCGACCCCAACAAGCCCTAGTCGGGTCGCCCTGGGGTATTGCCGGGCCGGTGCCACCTGCGTTCCCAGTGGACCAGGTCGGCGCCGGCCCGACCTCCGTGCGGCGGGGTCCGGCTGCCCACCGGTGAGACCGGGTCAGAAGAGTCGGTCGGCGGAGATGCCGAACATCTCGTGGGCGACGCCGAATCCGAGATCGTGCACGAGCGCTCGCTTCCACGGGCGCTGGGTGATGGCGTGGGTCAGTCGGCGGGCCGCCCGGGGACGCGCCATGATGCTCTCCGCGATTTCCCAAGCGCGCGAGAGCAATTCGTCGGCAGGCACCACCTCGTTGACGAGGCCTAGTTCGAGCGCTTCCGGAGCGGTGATCGGTGCGCCCGTGTACAGGTGGTAGGCGGCGCGTTTGGTGCCGACGAGGTGTTGCAGGGTCAGTTGCTGCCCGTCGCCGGGGGCGACTCCGGCCAGTAAGTGGGGGTCGACGATGGTCGCGGTGGGCGCGGCCAGGGTGATGTCGCACAGCAACGCGAACTCGGTGTGGGAGGTGCTCGGTCCGTTGAGCGCGGCGATGGTGGGGATGTCGATGCCGAAAACGAAGTTCTCCAGCAATTTGATCGCGTCGTAGTAGGTGTGCTCGTAGCGGAAATCGGCGAGCCGGGTCTGCTGGATCAGGGTTGTCGCCCCTGCGGCCGGGTCGGGGTCGGGGGCCAGCCACTCCTCGCCCGTGCCGGTGAGGATCAGGACCTCGTTCTCGGGGTCGTTGCCGATCTCCTGCCACGCCTGCGCCCACGCGTTGTGGGTCGCGAAGTCGAACCGCGCGGGCCCGCCGTCGGTGTGCATCCGCAGTTGCAGAATTCCGTCACGGCGGGTCATCACGAAGTAGTCGGCGTACTTCTGGGCGTAGTCGTCGAGCCGGGGGCGGGACACATAGCCGTGCCGGGCGTGCCAGTCGTCGAGTTCTGTGGACATCGCGCAAGCCTTCTAGGGAGACGGGAGTAGGGTCGAGTCGAAGTGGAGCGACGCTCCGATTATATGGAGCAGTGCTCCGATTAGCAACGGCGCGACAGGAGGCGAGTGGTGGTGGCGCAGCGAAAGGTCATGCTCCGGTGATCCGCGCGGACGCACGACACAACTACGACCAGCTGTTGGTGGCGGCGCAGGCGGCGTTCGCCGAACAGGGGACGCAGGCGTCACTGCGGGACGTGGCCCGGCGTGCCGGTGTCGGGATCGGCACCTTGTACCGGCACTTCCCCACTCGGGAGGCACTGCTGGAGGCGTTGTTCGGGCGGGGATTGGACAACCTGAGCGCACAAGGCGAAACCCTGCTCGCGGCGGAGGACCCCGCCGCCGCGCTGTCCGAATGGGTCCGCGAACTGGCCCTCGGATCGGCCCGTTCCGAGGGGTTGGCGGTGGCGGTCATCGATGCCTTGCACGATCCGGAGTCGGCGCTGCACGCGTCCTGCCAGCGCCTGCGAAACGCCGGAGCCGGGCTGTTGGCACGGGCCCAGCGCTCCGGCCGGATACGACCGGACCTGACCGCGGACGAGCTGTTCGCCACCGCGGCCGCGATGGCCTGGGCCGCCGAGCGAACCCCGCGGCCCGAGGCGTCCACCGACAGGTTTCTCACGCTGCTCACCGAAGGCATCGCCGCACGCCCACCCGAATCCGTCGATCCCGCCTCCCGGGACCGGTCACCTGGCACGGAGGTGCGCTGAACCGGCGCACCGGCTCCCGTCCGCGCCTTTTCCGGTGGCGCTGCCCACACCGGGTCGCTCGCGCGCGCCCGGATGTCGGTGGGGCGGAGTAGGCAGAGGCTATGAGTCGATCAACCGCAGTTCCGGACCCCTTCCGGCCGACTTCGGGTCCGCGTCTGCTGGACGTGCGTCGCCTGTGGGCCGAGCCGGACGCGCTGGCGAGCCCGCGCGGGCAGCAGGTGCGCGCGCGTTTCCCCGACGCCGAGATCATCACCGTCGCCTCCCACTGGAAGATCGACCAGTTGCACGGCAACGCGGGCAACGTCGACCGCTGGATCCGGGTCAAGACCGAGGACCTGGTGCTCGGGGTCAAGAAGTCGCTGACGGCCCGCGCGAACGGTCGCTCGTCCGACTGGATCGCGCCGTCGACGTCCAACGGCTGCGCGATGGCGTGCGCCTACTGTTACGTTCCCCGCCGCAAGGGCTACGCCAACCCGATCACGGTGTTCACCAACATCGACAAGATCATCGGTTACCTCGGACGTCACGTGCACAGGCAGGGGCCGAAGCCCGCGCCGAACCAGTGCGACCCCCATGCCTGGGTCTACGACCTCGGCGAGAACAGCGACTGCTCGGTCGACGCACTGGTCAGCGACAACGTCGCCGACCTGATCAGCGCGTTCAGCGCCTGGCCGACCGCGAAGGCGTCCTTCGCCACCAAGTACGTCAACCGCGCTCTGCTCGACCTCGACCCCCGCGGGCGGACGCGGATCCGGTTCTCGCTCATGCCGGAGGCCGATTCCCAGCTGCTCGATTTGCGGACCACGCCGATCCGGCAACGCATCGCCGCGATCGACGACTTCGTGGCAGCGGGTTACGAGGTGCACGTCAACTTTTCCCCCGTCGTCGTCCGGCCCGGCTGGGCGGAGGACTGGGCGCAGCTGCTCGATCAGCTGTCGGATGGCACCGGCTCCGCCTTCAAGGCCCAGGCCGCGGCGGAGATCATGATGCTCACCCACAACGAGCAGCTGCACGAACTCAACCTCGGCTGGCACCCGAAGGCCGAGGATCTGTTGTGGCGGCCGCCGATGCAGCAGGCCAAGCGCTCGCAGTCGGGTATGTGGAACGTGCGCTACCGCAACGACGTCAAGGCGGCGGGGGTCGAGACGCTGACCGATCTCATCGCCCTGCGGGCGCCTTGGCTGCGGGTGCGCTACGCGTTCTGAGTCTTCGGCCCGAGTAGCGGGCTCGGTAAGTCGTATTGTCGCCAGTGCTCACTCGCCGCGGCTTCTTCGGCGCGGCGAATGAACAGTTCGATTCTGGCAAATTCACTGCAATGGTGCGCGCACACTGCCGAGAAGCGTCAGCTGCGCAAAGAAGTTCCGCCTCCGGACGACACCGGCGAAGCGGTGATCGACCGGGTCGGGATCAGGCGGCGGGCTTGGGCTGGCTCAGGTCCCTGATGCCGGTGATCGCATCGATGATGTTGACGATGGCGGAGGTGCCACCGTCGAGGGCCGAACTGCCGGAGTCGAGCATGGCCGAACCGGAGGACGAGCCGGCCGAACCCGTGGAGGAACCACCGTCGGCCGAACCCGAGGCCAGGCCGGCGGAGCCGGTGGCGGCGGAGCCCGTGGCGGCGGGGGCGGCGGAGGCCACCGCGGCGGGGCCGAGGAGCAGGGCGGCGGCGGAGACGGTGCAGGCTGCGGCGAGGGTCATGCGCGAGATCATGTACGGAGCTTCCTTTCACAGTTGGATAACGACGCCATCACGGCGCACCTCAGCAACGTTAAGAAAAAGAAATCCGCGAAGCCACTTCTCTTCTTGTGTGAATTATCACCGTTAATAATTGGCTAACGATATATTGTGCCGAGGTAACACAATTTGATCTTCACTCCGGATCGAATTTCATGATCGAATTCAATTGTTTCTCCGGCGACGCTTCGTATCGGCGTGCGGCGGAATGGATCTCACGGCGCGCCTTCGACGCCGGCATGGGCCTTGCCTGCCCGAGGGGCGCGGCGGCGTTACGGGGAAGGAGTCGCTTCATCCGCTGTCGGCGCTGTGTGGTGCACAGGGCCGGCGGTTCGGCTCAGTGCGCGACCGTCGCCACCCCACCGCCGCGCGATGATCTCGGCCGCGATGGACACCGCCGTCTCTTCCGGCGTCCGGCCGCCCAGATCCAAGCCGATGGGGCTGGCGAGCCGGTCGAGTTGCGCGTCGGTGAGGCCGGCTCTGCGCAGCCGGGTCATCCGCTGATCGTGCGTACGACGCGATCCCATGGCGCCGACATAGCCGATCCGCGGCGCGCGCAGGGCCACCTCGAGCAGCGGGACGTCGAACTTGGGATCGTGGGTCAGCACGCAGACGGCGGTCCGCTCGTCGACCGCGCCGGCCGCGATCTGCGCGGCGAGATAGCGGTGCGGCCAGTCGACGACGACCTCGTCCGCGGTGGGGAACCGGGCCGAGGTCGCGAAGATCGGCCGCGCGTCGCACACCGTGACCCGGTACCCGAGGAACGATCCCTGCCGCGCCACGGCGGCCGCGAAGTCGATGGCACCGAACACCAGCATGCGCGGGCGGGGTGCGTGAGCGGCGACGAAAACCGCCATGCCTTCGCCGCGGCGCTGCCCGTCGGGACCATACGACAGCACCTCGCTGTGGCCCGCCGCGAGCAGCCCGGCGGCGTCATCGATCACCGCGTCGTCGGTGCGTGCCGACCCGAGCGTGCCGTGCGCGTCGCCCGCCCGGAGCAGCAGCCGTCGCCCGATCCGAGCCGGGTCCGGATGCTCGACGACGGTCGCGACGGCGACCGGCCGGTGGTCGGCGATGTCCGCGGCGACCGCGCCGAGTTCCGGGAACGTGTCCCGGGAGATCGCCTCGACGAAGATGTCGATGATGCCGCCGCAGGTGAGGCCGACGGCGAAGGCGTCGTCGTCGGAGAACCCGTACCGCTGCAAGACCGGACGACCGGTCCGCATGACCTCGGTGGCGAGCTCGTAGACCGCGCCTTCGACGCAGCCGCCGGAGACCCCGCCGCCGACCGTCCTGTCCGGGGCCACGACCATGGCCGCGCCCGGCGGCCGCGGCGCCGAATGGAAGGTCCGCACGACCGTCGCGACCCCGGCGGTGCCCCCGGCGTTCCAGATCGCCATCAGATCCGTGAGCACGTCCCGCATGATGCGTCCTCCGGCCGGGACGCGGCAGTAGGCGCCGCGTCGATCTCCAGATTAAAACCAGGACCGTGACGCCCGCCCAGCTCGGGGCGCACTCGATGGTGTTCGTCCCCGCCTTCCCCAGGTTCGGGCCTTGTCGCGGACTCGAGCGCAGGCGGATGGGAGGGACGAGCAGTCCGGCAGCTTCCGGTTCGGCGGCTCCGACGGGCACACCGGCGACAACAAACGGTCGGGCTACGTGTGGTGATCGACCGGGCGGGCGCGTCTGGACCGCATCGAACCGGCACAGCGCCGGTAACGCGTGTCCCGTCGAGGGCGTACTCCGGCGGGGGGAGGGGGACCGGCTCGCGGCGCGTGCGTCGGCGTCAGGTCGTTGGTCTCACGACGCGCCGGACAACCATCTGCGAACGTGGCCGGACGCGAATCTCGTGCGCCGTCGTGGTGGGCGCGTCGTGTCGAGCCAGGCGGGCAGCGGTTCTCGCGCGGCGAGCCACGGTCGCGGCACTCCTGCGTGTGGGCCGTGGCGAGGGCCGGTGCCGGTGTGGGCGGCGACGATTCCGCCGACGATGGCGCTGGTGGTGTCGATATCTCCGTCCGCGGCAATGCATGTGGTGATGGCGGCCGGGTAGTCGTCGAGATGCCGCGCCGCGACCCACACCGTGAACGGGACCGTGTTCTGCGCGGTGACCAAGGAGCCGTTGCCGAGTTCGTCCGCGGCCTCTTTCACGGAGGCTTCGAGTAGGCTGCGAGCACGGGCGATCAGTCGGGTCGTTTCACCGTCATCCAGGCGGTCGAGGATGCCGGTGACGAATTCCCTTGGTGTGGGCCGTCTTCCGATCAGGCGGGCATGAGCGGCCTGACCCGCCGCCAGCGCCACCGCGACCGCGCCGACGACTCCTTCCGGATGCAGATGCGTCACCTGCGCCGACCGCGTCGCCTCGGCGGCGATCCGGTCCGGATCGCCGGCAAAGAATGCGCCCAGCGGGGCGACCCGCATGGCCGCGCCGTTGCCGCAGGACCCTTGATGATCGAAGGCGGCTCCGGCCGCCTCCCGCCAGTGCACGCCCTTGCGGATGCGGCGCAATGTGTCGGTCGCCAGGAAGCCGTACTCCCGGCGGGGGTCGAACCGTCGCGCGAAGGCGGCGGCGAGCCGATCCTGGTCGATCGCACCGTGCTCGAAGAGTTCGGCGACTATGGTGCAGGCCATTTCCGTATCGTCGGTCCACCCGAACTGGCGGGCAGGAAGATCCCCTGCCAGAAGATCGGGAATGGACCTGCCCATGACTGGAAATTCCGCGCCCAGCGCGTCTCCCACGGACAGTCCATCCAGCGAATCGAGCATCAACTCAGCGTGCATCGCGACTGATCGTAACCGGAGGGACACCGCCGACGATCGCGATGGTGGGGCGAGGCGGCGCATGCGGAACCGGCGCGGGAATTGATATCCATGTTCATACTTAGATATGCGCATCTAACCATTTATTTGGATATCGCTGCGCTCGCACCTCATCACGTAGGTAGAGCGTTGACGGCCGGGACCGAGTTGTCCTAGCCTCACAAAAGTGAACACTGATCACCCGACGGTCCGTGCTTCCATCCCGTGTTGTCGAGTCCGAGAAGGCTTCCGCGGTCGGGTGACTCGGTGGCAAGGATGTGCCGGCGCGGGAGCCGCGCGACCTCGATGACCAAGCGCGGATTGACGCGGGAGCGTCTGGCCGATATCGCTCATGAGTACGTCGCCGAGCACGGCCTGGACGCGCTCACGATGCGACGATTGGCGGCGGCGGCCGAGGTGACCCCTGGTGCGTTGTACAAACACGTACGGGACCGCAAGGATCTCCAGCGCGCGATGGCCGACACTGTCTTCCGGGCCGTCGACCTGTCGGATATCGACCTCGGACATCCCGATGTCGATCAGACCATAATCTGCTGCCGGCGCATTCGTGCGGCGATGCTGCGCTTTCGCGAGGGCGGACGCGTCGTCGCCGGCTCGTACTCGCCTTCGCCGGAGACGATCAGGGTTTCCGGCACGCTGATGACGCTGCTGCACGGTGTGGTCCTGCCGCAGTTCCGCGTCGGGGAGATCGTTCTGGTATTGCGTTCCTACATAACGGGTTTCGTCATCGAAGAACAGGCATACCTGGAACTGCGCAACACGGGGGAGTGGGAACCCCTGGTGGCGCGGATCTCGACCGGTGAGCATGCCGGGCCGGAGGGCGCCGAGGACATCCTGGCGGTGATGACCGGTGACCGGGACCGGAGATTCACGGGTGGATTGCGCACCGTTCTCGACGGCAAAGTCCGTGATCCGGTGAACCTCGCCACGTCACTGCGCAGTTGACGGCAAGCATCGGCGGCACGGTCTCGATGCCGCTGGGCTTCGAGGCAGTGGCCGGGCCGGGCTGCCGTGTGACAGCATCGTCACGTGCCGACGCCGTGCAGCGTGATCTTCAGGCGCGGATCGCCGTTCTTCTGTTTGATCTCTATGGTGCCGTCGAAGGATCCGGCATCAGGCGGGTGGAACAGAACCCGCAGATAACATTTGGTCTGCCCTTGCGGCGGTGGGCATTCGCCGTCGAGGATCGAAAAGGCTTTTCCCTGCATACCGTCGTCGAGTTTCACCACGGTGAGGTTGTCGCACTCCATATACGGGAAAGGTATGTACTTCTTGGTCCATTTCCCGACCTCGGTGGGATCGAAGTCGACGTGGGAGCTGTAGGGAATACACGGCGGCTTCTTCGGGGTCGTCGTCACCGTGGAGCTCTCGATGAGTTTCTGGGTGATGGTGGGCGGTTCACTGGTCTCGATTCTGGGAACTGCGCTGGACGGCGGTTTGGTGGGCGGGACGGTCGTCGGTGGCCGCTCGACGACGGTCGGGCCTCCCTCCGTATCCGTCGGCACCTGTTCGGTGTCGATGATCGCCGGTTCGGATCGCCCGGTGGTGGTGGCGATCTGGGTGGGCGGGGGCGGCGCTCCGGAGCAGGAGACCCACAGGCCGACTACGATGGCGACGGTCGTGGCGCCGAGCACGGCGAGCGGACGTCGCCGGCGGCCGGTGCGCCGGGGCTGGTCGACCTGCGTGCGCCAGTCCGCGATGGTGTCGCGTACCTGCTGGGTCAGGGGGTGCTCCTCGCCGAGACGCGCCACGAAGTCCGGTAGCCAGGCCTGCCACAACTCGATGCGCTCCGGCAGCGACGCGGCGTGCAGCGCGCTGAGCGCTTCGAGCGCGCCGACCGGGTCGTCCGCGCCGAGGTAATGCCGGATCGCGGCGACTTCCCGATAGGCGGCGGCTGTGGCGGTACCGCTCCGGGCCAGGGCGGCGAGGACCGCTCGGTGGGCCCGGACTCCGGAGACCTCTCTACGCGGGTTCGCCGCCCGCAATGGCCCGCGCAGCGACGTGTGCGCGACGCCGAGGTGTTCACCGGCGGAGCCCGGGCCACGCCGGGCGATCAGCGCGCCGAGGCCGACCGCCAGATCGCGGACGTGCGTTTCCTCGATGGTGCGGGCGCCGAGATCGTGCAGCGCCAGCCGGACGACCTCGATCGGCAGAACCGGGCCCGGCTCCGCGGCGACCACCACGGCGATCAGTAGACCGAGCGACTCGGCCCGCTCGCCGGTCAGCGACCATTGCGCAAGTCCGAGCCGGTGTCGGACCAGGGCGGAAATCGTGAGGCCGCGGGTGATGTCGGAGTCGGTGAGGCGGCTGTCGACCTGCAAGATCAATCGCGCGGTCAGCCAGCCGCCCACGGCTTCCCAGGGACGCGTCGGCCAGGGACTGCCGGAGCGCACACCGGGATCGAGGGCCGCCAGCGTGGCGGTGATCCGCGATTCCGGCCAGGGGGAGCCGTTTTCGTCGCGGGCGTGCCGCAACAGGTACCTTCCGATGTCGTCCACGCTGGGCATCCGAAGTTCCAGACGCCACATGCGCAGCGCCGGCGGTGGTGCCGCAGCGCCGTCGTCGCTGCGGGCGGTGATGATCACGCGGACGTGCGCGAAGTCGGCGTGGCCGGTGAGTGTGCCTATCGCCGCCCAGAGGTCGGCGCGGTGGCCCTCTCCGGTGGGCAGATCGAGCCCGTCGACGAGGAGCGTGGCGGTGCGGCCCGCCTCGGCCAGCGCCGCGAGCGGTCGCGCCAGCCGCGGGGCCACCTTGTGGTATTCGTCGCCGGCCTGCGGACGCTTCGCGACCGGCTCGATCTCACCCGCCGAAACCAGGACAGCCACCCGGCGATCCAGTTGAGTGGCGAGCTCGTCGGTCACGCTCGCGAGCGTGCTGGTGCCGGTCAGGAAGACGGCGGCGCCGATGTGCGCGGCGCTGGTCGCGCTTTCGACACCGAGCAGATCCGGACGAACCAGCAGGGCGACGGCGGTGGATTTGCCACTGCCGCTCGGCCCCAGAATTGCCCGCAGCCGTTCGTGACCGTGCTCGGCCACGGTGTTCACCTGGCTGCGCAGTGCTCTGGTGACCTGAAGGCCTCGAGTGAGTTCGTCGACGGTTCCGGCGTCGGGACGGCCGCGCACCGCGTCTCTGGCGCGAGCGATGTTGGGCACCAACCAGAGTCCGTGATCGGCGGTCGAAGTGGGTGAGCCCGCGGCGAACGAGAAGTGCTGCGGCTGCTGTCGCGGGCAGGCTCGTGCGACCGGTTGGATCAGATCCGCGGCGAGCAGGTTGTCCCCGCCGGTGGGGATTCCGCTTCGGAAGGTGGCGAGGACGGTCTCGGTGAAACATCCGTCGTAGGCATCGCCGTCGTCGCTTGCGACCAGGAGATCCACGCGTCCGGACACCTGCCGGACAAGTGCGGGCCACTTGTGCGCGCCGCCCTCGGCTGCCGCGGCGGCCTCACAGGTATCCACCCCGACAACGAGCCCGTCGAGGCCAGGAGATCCGGCGATGCGCTCTTTGAGCATCTGGGCCAGATGAACGGCATACTGCGAGTCCAGGATCGGCTTGCCATCGGCATCCGTATCGAGCGAGTCGCGCGCCAAGAAGTAGTAGTCGCCGTGCACGCTGAGGCCGTGCCCGATGAACCACAGCAGCAGCGTCGCCCGCTGCCGGGACGCGGCAGCGAACGCGGAGCGCAGTGTGGCGTGCAGATTCCGCACGGTCGGATTCAGCGAGGTCATACCATCCGGCAAAGCCGGAGCCCATTCTCCGGACTCGGTCAGCGCGCCGGCGAGATCCGCGGAAAGGCGCTGCGGGAATCCGAGGCGGCGGAGCGCGTCACATTCCGAACCGATAATCAACGCGAGCCGTCTCCCCACCACGCGATCATAATCCGGGAAACTCCGGCACGCGCGGGTTGATGCGAACTCTGCCGCCGATACAAACCGCTTGGCGCGGTGGAGGATTCGTGACTGTCGGGTAGCTGAGATGCGGCTGACCGATCGGTCAGCTACGCTTGGTCCGCGTACACAGAGAAGAGGGCAGGATGCGGCAGCTCGCGGGTGGGAGGAACGGTCCTCCGCTGGGATCACGGGTGCGCCGGGAACCGACTTGGTTCGCGGAGGCCAAGTTCGGGATCTTCGTTCACTGGGGATTGTTCTCGGTGCCCGGATTCGCGCCGAGGGGGCGTTATGCCGATGTGTTGCGCGACGATTACGGGCACGCCATGACCAGGAATCCCTACGCCGAGCAATACGCGAACGCGATGAAGGATCCCGGCTCGCCCACCGCCGCGTTCCACCGGCGGCACTTCGGCGATCTGCCGTACGACGGTTTCAAGGCGATGTTCGAGCAGGGGTTGGAGGATTGGCGCCCGGACGCGTGGGCCGAGACGTTCCAGCAGGCAGGCGCCCGATACGTGGTGATGGTCACCAAGCATCACGACGGTTTCGCGTTGTGGCCGACCGGTGTACGCAACTCGCGCAAAGCCGGATGGTTCACCGAGCGCGACTTGGTCGGCGAACTCGCGGACGCGGTGCGCGGGCGCGGGATGAGATTCGGTGTCTACTATTCCGGCGGAATCGACTGGACCTTCCAGCCGAAGGTCATGAAGACTCTCGGGGACTACATCTATTCACCGCACGGCCGCGACTATCCCGCTTACGCCGACGCTCAGATGCGTGAACTCGTGACCCGCTATCGGCCGGACATCTTGTGGAACGACATCTCGTGGCCGACCGGGCGGAAACAGTTGCTCTCGTTGTTCGCCGACTATTACGACGTGGTGCCCGACGGTGTGGTCAACGATCGCTGGCAGATCGACTCGTGGGCCAGGAAGGTGATGCGCTGGAAATCGGCCCGGGCTGGTTTCGATCTGCTGATGAAGCAGTTGCTCGCCGCGCGCCCGGACCTCCTCCACAACGCGGCGCCGTGGGCGGTGCCGCACGCGGATTTCATTACTCGCGAGTACACCCGATTCGACACGATCCAGCCGATCGCATGGGAGGCGACCCGGGGTATCGGCAACTCCTTCGGTTTCAACCGCGACGAGACCGACGCGGACTACGCGTCATTCGAGGACGATCTCTTCCCGGCTTTCGCCGACACGGTCGCCAAGAACGGCAATCTGCTGCTCGATGTCGGCCCGAGCGGTGGCGCTGGCGTCATTCCCGCGGCGCAACTCGATCGGCTCGCGACTTTCGGCGACTGGCTGCGGCGCAACGGCTCGGCGATCTACGGCACCAGCCCTTGGAACGAAGCGGAGGGGGAGACGGCCGAGGGGCTGCCGGTGCGGCTGACGTGTGACAGCACTGCCGTCCATGTCCTGGTGATCGGCTACCCGAAGGGGCGTGAGGTCACTCTGAAGGCACTGTCGCTTCCGGGATCCACCGGCACTTTGTCGGCGGATGGCAGCCCGGTGACGGTCCGAAGGCGTGGTGATGACACCGTCCTCGGGTTCAGTCGTGATCTGACCGGCGTCTACTCCCCGGCGGTGTCCGTTTCGCGGTCGTGAATCCGTTGCCCGATCGCACTGGTCTCAGAGAGAAAGGAGAATTTCGTGACCGCAGAAACTGCGGAATCGGCCGACGTGCGCCGCGGGCAGATCGTCGACAGTGCGATCGCCCTGATCGCCGAGGTAGGACATGCTCGTACCTCGCTGTCGCGGATCGCGGAGAAGGCGGGCGTCTCGAAAGCGGCTGTGCTGTACCACTTCAAGAACAAAGAGGAACTGCTCGACCAGGTGCTCGACCGCGTGCTCGGCGGCCTGGTCGAGCAAGTGGAAGCGGCAGTGCGCGCCGCTGGCACGCCCGCCGACGCGGTCGGTGCGTACATCCGGGCGATGCTCGGGCACCTGAGCGCCCATCCGTCCCATATCCGGGCGCTCACCGAGGTCATCGCGATCGCGGAAGCCGCCGGGCGCAGCACGCTCCGCGCGGACTCGTCCCGTTGGCGAGTACTGGCGAACCTGTTGGCCGCGGGGCAGGCGGATGGGCGGTTCCGCGCGTTCGACGTCGAGACGACCGCGGTGGTCGTCAGCGGCGCGATCGACGGTCTGGTCGGCCGATGGCTGACCGAACCCGGGTTCGATCTGCTGGCGGCGGCCGAGGAACTGGAAGTGTTCGTCTACCGGGCGATTTCTGCCGCCGGTCAGCAGATGTAGGTGACGGCTGCACCGGACCCTCACCACCGTGCCCGACGGCGAAGCCGGGCTCAGCCTCGGGCGGCAGTTCACCGCCGCCGCCCCCGGTAATAAGGCCGTTTCGATACCGACCAGTAATTCGCGTTTCTGATTCCATATTGCAACGCGGCGACGCGAGCGCAGACGAGGCGAAAAGATTGACGCGGCACCGGCCTGCCTCTAACCTTCGCGTGGTGAACGATGCTTACCATGCGGCGTCGGGGTGGCCGTCGCGGGTATCGCCATTTCTGCGACCGACGGCTGCCGGATCACTCCACGCTTCCCCGACGGTCGCAGTCGGCAGCGAGCCAACCGGTGCGTCCGCACCCGGTCCACGCGACGATACGGCCGAGTAACCGCCGGACAGGTGTCTTCGCACCCACCGGCTGTGCGAGAAAGGGTGTTCACCCTTTGCCCGTCGACCGGGCCAATACTTCGGAGAGGAAGGAACCGGCGAGTGTTCAGCCGCATCGCCATTGTGAACCGGGGAGAGGCCGCTATGCGCCTCATCCACGCGGTCCGAGACCTGGCCGCGGAAACGGCACGTCCGATCGAGACCATCGCTTTCTACACCGATGTCGATCGCAACGCGACGTTCGTCCGCGAGGCCGACATCACCTACGACCTCGGGCCCGCCGCCGCGCGACCGTATCTGGATCTTAAAGCGCTCGAACGCGCGCTGGTGACGACACGCGCCGACGCCGCGTGGGTCGGGTGGGGTTTCGTCGCGGAGGATCCGGCGTTCGCCGAGTTGTGCGACCAGATAGGGGTCACCTTCATCGGTCCCGATGCCGAGGCGATGCGCAAGCTCGGCGACAAGATCGGCGCGAAGCTCATCGCCGAGGAGGTCGGCGTTCCGGTCGCGCCGTGGAGCCGCGGCCCGGTCGAGACCGTCGACGACGCCCTGGCTTCGGCGGCCTCCATCGGCTACCCGCTCATGCTGAAGGCCACGGCGGGTGGCGGCGGACGCGGCATTCGCGTGGTCAACAACGAGGCCGAGCTGGTCGACGCCTACGAACGCACCCGGCAGGAGGCCGCCCGCGCGTTCGGCAGTGGTGTGGTGTTCCTCGAGCGGCTCGTCACGGGCGCCCGCCACGTCGAGGTGCAGGTCATCGCGGACGGTCAGGGCACCGCTTGGGCGCTGGGTGTGCGCGACTGCTCGGTGCAGCGGCGCAACCAGAAGGTCATCGAGGAGTCGTCGTCGCCGGTGCTGCGTCCGGACCAGGTGGCCGAGCTCAAGGCCTCGGCCGAGCGTCTGGCGGTGGCGGTCGGCTACCGCGGCGCGGCGACCGTGGAATTCCTCTATCACCCCGGTGAGGAGCTGTTCGCCTTCCTCGAGGTCAACACCCGCCTGCAGGTCGAGCACCCGATCACCGAGCTGACCACCGGTTTCGACCTGGTTCGCGCGCAACTCGCGGTGGCCTCCGGTGAGCGTCTCGACGGCGAGCCGCCCGCCGAGCGCGGGCACGCCATCGAAGCGCGGCTCAACGCCGAGGATCCCGACCGCGACTTCGCTCCCGCCCCGGGCCGGATCGCCCGCCTCGACCTGCCCGCCGGTCCCGGTGTCCGGGTCGACACCGGCGTCAGCGAAGGCGACACCATCCCCGCCGATTTCGATTCGATGATCGCAAAGATCATCGCCTACGGTCGCGACCGCTCCGAGGCGCTGGGCCGGTTGCGCCGTGCGGTCGCGCAGACCCGGGTGATCATCGAGGGCGGCGCCACGAACAAGAGTTTCGTCCTCGAACTGCTGGATCAGCCCGAGGTGATCGACGCGAGCGCCGACACCGGCTGGATCGACCGCGTGCGCGGGCAGGGTCGTCTCGTCTCGCATCGCAACTCCGCCGTCGCGCTCGCCGCCGCCGCGATCGACGCCTACGAGGAGGAGGAGCGCGCCGAGCGGAACCGTCTGCTGTCCACCGCCGCGGGTGGTCGTCCCCTGGTGCAGCACCACGCGGGCCGGCCGCTCGACCTCAAATTGCGCGGAGTCGGCTACCGCGTGCGGGTGGCCCGTACCGGCGCGCATCGGTTCCGCATCGGCATCGAGGCGGGCGACGAGGTCCGCACCGCCGACGTCGACCTGGTGCGCTACGACCGGCACTCCGGGCAGATCGTGGTCAACGGCACCGCCTTCCGCGTCACCGCGGGCACGCACGGACCGACCCACGTGGTCGACGTGGACGGTGTGACCCACCGGGTGAGCCGGGACGAGGGCGGTGTCGTCCGCTCGCCGGCGCCCGCGCTCGTGGTCGCCACGCCGCTGCAGGTCGGCGACGAGGTGGAGGCCAACGCGCCGGTGCTGGTGCTGGAGAGCATGAAGATGGAGACGGTGCTGCGCGCACCGTTCAAGGCCCGGCTGAAGGAATGCGCCGTCTCGGTCGGCACCCAGGTGGAGACCGGGGCGCCGCTGCTGCGGCTGGAGCGCCTCGTCGACGACGCGGTCGAGGAGGCCGCGGCGGTCGGCTCGGTCGAGTTGGATCTGCCTGCCGGAGATGCCACGGCGCATCCGCACGAGCGGATCACCCGGCGGTCGGAGGACCTGCGCGGCCTGCTGCTCGGCTTCGACGTCGATCCGCACGACGACCGCCGGGTGCTGACGGATTACCTCGATGCGCGCCGTGCCGCCGTCGCCGACGATCGCAGGCCGCTGGCGGAGGAACTCGAGCTCATCGATGTATTCACCGATCTCGCCGAGCTGAGCCACAACCTGCCGTCGGGTGAGGACGCCCAAGGCCATGTCCACAGTGCGCGCGAGTACTTCCACACCTACTTGCAGAGCCTGGACGTCGATCGGGCCGGACTGCCGGAGTCGTTCAAGCTCAAGCTGGCGCGGGCGCTCGGGCACTACGGCGTGTCCGATCTGGAGCGTTCTCCCGATCTCGAGGCCGCGGTCTTCCGCATCTTCCTCGCCCAGCAGCGCACCGACACCGTCGCGGTCGTGACGGCGCTGCTGCGGGAGTGGCTGGGCGAGCGGATGCCGGATCGCGCCTTGCGCGAACCGGTCGGCCTGGCACTGGAACGGCTGGTGGCCGCGACCCAGGTGCACTTCCCCGTCGTCGCCGATCTCGCTCGCGGTCTGGTGTTCGCCTGGTACGGCCAGCCGTTGCTGCGGCGTAACCGCGCGCGCGTGTACACCAATGTCCGCAGGTCCCTGCGGTATCTGGACACCCATCCGGACGCGCCGGATCGCGCCGAGCGCATTTCCGAGATGGTCCGCAGCACCGAACCGCTGGTGCGTCTGCTGGGCCAGCGGCTGGTCCGCGGCAGCGACGACAACACCGCCATGCTGGAGGTGCTGACCCGCAGGTACTACGGCAACAAGGGGCTCACCGGCGTCCGCACCCACGACGTCGACGGCTGCCGCTACCTGATCGCCGACCGCGACGGCGGCAGCCTGGTCTCGGCCGCGGTGCGCTTCGACGCGCTCGGCGCCGCGGTGCGCGGGCTCGGCGAACTGACCGGCGACGCGGTGTCGATCGACGCCGACATCTATCTCAGCTGGGAGAAGCAGCCCGCGGACTTCGACGCCATGGCCGCCGCGCTGCACTCGGTGCTGAGCGCGCAGCCGCTGCCCAAGCAGGTGCACCGGATCACCGCGACGGTCGCGGGCAGCAACGGTGCGGTCATGCACCACCACTTCACCTTCCGCCCGTCGGCCACCGGCCCGACCGAGGAACGGCTGATCCGCGGCCTGCATCCGTACATCGCGCAGCGGATGCAGATGGAGCGGCTGCGCAAGTTCGACCTCACGCGCCTGCCGTCCTCCGACGACGAGGAGATCTACCTGTTCCGGTGCGTCGCGAAGGACAATCCGGCCGACGACCGGCTCATCGCGTTCGCCCAGGTGCGGGACCTGACCGCGCTGCGCGAGCACGACGGACGGCTGCTCGCGCTGCCCACCGCCGAGAGCACCATCGCCACCTGCCTCGACTCGATCCGCCGGGCGCAGGCGCAGCGGCCGTCGGCGAAGCGGCTCAACACCAATCGCATCGTGATGTACGTGTGGCCGCCGCTGGACGTCACCCGCGCCGAGCTCGAGCGCATCGGCGGCCATGTGCTGCCGACGACCGCGGGCGCCGGTCTCGAGGAGATCGTGCTCATCGCGCGGGAGCGCGACGCGAACACCGGCGAGTTGGCGAAGGTGGCCATCCGGATCAGCTTCGATGCCGCGGGCGGCACCGTGGTGACCTTCGGCGAGCCGTCGGACGAGCCGATCGAACCGCTCGACGCGTATCGGCAGAAGGTGCTGCGCGCCGCGGGCCGCAATGCCGTCTACCCCTACGAATTGACCGGTCTGCTCGGCAAGTTCACCGAATACGATCTGGACACCGACCGCACGCTGGTCCCGGTCGACCGGCCGAAGGGGCGCAACACCGCCGCGATCGTCGCCGGCGTCATCACCACGGCCACGCCGAAACATCCGGAGGGCGTCACGCGGGTGGTGCTGCTCGGCGACCCGACGAAGTCGTTGGGCGCGCTGTCGGAACCGGAGTGCAGGCGGGTGATCGCCGCGCTGGATCTGGCCGAGCGCATGGAGGTGCCGCTGGAGTGGTACGCGTTGTCGGCGGGCGCTCGCATCTCGATGGAATCGGGCACCGAGAACATGGACTGGGTGGCGGCCGCGCTCAAGCGGATCGTCGAGTTCACCCAGGCGGGCCGCGAGATCAACATCGTGGTCGCGGGCATCAATGTCGGCGCGCAGCCGTACTGGAACGCCGAGGCGACCATGCTCATGCACACCAAGGGCATCCTGGTGATGACGCCGGATTCGGCCATGGTGCTCACCGGTAAGCAGGCGCTGGACTTCTCCGGCGGCGTGTCGGCCGAGGACAATTTCGGCATCGGCGGTTACGACCGGGTCATGGGTCCGAACGGGCAGGCGCAGTACTGGGCGCCGAACCTGGCCGCGGCGCGCGACATCCTCATGGCGCACTACGATCACGCCTACATCGCCCCCGGCGAGCTGGCGCCGCGGCGGGCGCAGACCAGCGATCCCATCGATCGCGACGTCTACGATTTCCCGCATGTCCTGGCGGGCAGCGACTTCGCCACCGTCGGCGAGATCTTCTCGGCCACCGCGAATCCGGACCGGAAGAAGCCCTTCGACATCCGCACGGTGATGCGCGCGGTCGCCGACCAGGACCACCCCGTGCTGGAGCGCTGGGCGGGTATGGCCGACGCCGAGACCGCGGTGGTGCAGGACGCGCATCTGGGCGGCATCCCGGTGTGCTTGCTCGGTATCGAGTCGCGCGGCGTGCCGCGGCACGGGTTCCCGCCCACCGACGGCCCGGACACCTACACCGCGGGCACACTGTTCCCGCGGTCGTCGAAGAAGGCCGCACGGGCGATCAACGCCGCGAGCGGCAACCGGCCACTGGTGGTGCTGGCGAACCTGTCGGGCTTCGACGGGTCGCCGGAGTCGATGCGCAAGCTGCAGTTGGAGTACGGCGCCGAGATCGGCAGGGCCATCGTGAATTTCGACGGCCCGATCGTGTTCTGTGTGATCTCTCGCTATCACGGTGGCGCGTTCGTCGTCTTCTCGAAGGCGTTGAACCCGAACATGACCGTGCTGGCGCTGGAGGGCTCGTTCGCGTCGGTGCTCGGCGGTGCGCCCGCCGCCGCGGCGGTGTTCTCCGGTGATGTCTCCACCCGCACCGCGGCCGACCCGCGAGTGCAGGAGCTGGAGGGGCGGGTGGCCAACGCCTCCGGGACCGATCGCGCCGCCCTGATCGCGGAACTGGATGAACTGCGGTCGTCGGTGCGCGCGGAGAAGCTCGGTGAAGTGGCCGCGGAGTTCGACCGCATCCACAACATCCAGCGTGCCGTCGAGGTCGGCTCCGTCGACGCGGTCATCCGCGCCGCCGAGCTGCGGCCGCGGGTCATCGAAGCCATCCAGGCGCGTCTGGGCGGCTGACGGCAGCAGGGCCACCTCCAAGGCGGCGGCCGCATGGTCGGTTGTGTGCGATCGTGACACAACCCGATCAGCGGCCGCCGCCCCTGGTGATGATCACCGGCACCTGTGCCCCGTGTAGTACGGCTCGGCTCACCGAACCGAGCGGCATCGCGGGGGACTCGTCGCGCCCGCGGCTGCCGACTACGATCGACCGCGCTTTCTCACCCACCTCGAGCAAGCGCCTGGCGGGGCGGTCCTCGACCACGACGCGCCGCACGGTGACCTCCGGATACGCCTCGCTGTATCCGGTCAGGCTCCGGTCGAGGAATTCCTCGCCGTCCGCGCGTGATTCGATGAGCGAACCGTGGCCGCGCAGGCCGCGGAACGCGTGCAGCACGACGAGATCGGCGCAGCGAAAAGCCGCCTCGTCGAAAGCCAGGGCGACGGCGGCGGCGCTGCTCGCGGAGGCGTCGACGCCGACGACGACAGGCCCGTCGCCGTGCTCGGCGTCGTCGGGAACGACGGCGACGGGGCATCCCGCCTGCCGAGCCAGCGCGGTGCCCAGCGAGCCCCGCATCGCGCGGCTGAACGCGCCGAGGCCTTGGGCGCCGACGACGAGCAGCCGCGCGTGCTCGGATCGGCGGCGCAGAACCGGAACGGGGGCGGCGTTCGTCAGCTCCACGGTCACATCGATCCGGTTGATCCGAGCGGATTCGGCGACGGCCGTGGCGTACGCGATCTCCAGCACGTCCGGGCCGCCCCACCGATACCTGCCTGGAACCGGCGGTCCGCCGTCTTCGACGGAACCGCAGTCGCCCAGGCCGCCGGTCAGATAGACCAGGTGCAGCGGTGCGCCGCGGTGGGCGGCATCGATGGCCGCCCACCGCACGGCTGCGAGCGCCACGCGAGAGCCGTCGACACCCACCAGGATCGGAGCCTTGCTCGAGGTGGACATGGGTGCTCCTCCGGTTCACGTGCAGGGGCCGTTGTCGGGCGGGCCGAGGTCGTCGCGGCGTACCTGGACGAGTGTCTACCTCCGCACCGAGGCGGCAGTAGAGCAACCGGTAGGCAGCGGCGAAGGACCAAGGTCCCGCTCCTGCGCGGGATGGGAGTTATCGCGCGCCGCCTCGCGACCGCTGCGGCGAAGTCGCTTGCCGGTCCGGCCAGGCTTTCATTCCGCCGAGCCGGACGTGCTCGGGACGGGGCGTGGACCAGGGAACGACTTCGGTTGCCGTACGGATCAGACGCTGGATCTCCGGGCTGTGCGCTTCGTGCCTGCTCGCCGGTGTGGCCACGGCGCCTGCTCGTCTGCGGTAGCGCTCCGCTGCCAGACGCGGGCAGGGTCACCGGCTCGGCAGTCGTTTCGGTAGCCGAGTCGGTGACGTGCGAGTGCCGTGGACCGTCGTCGGTGGCGTCAGGGTCGCGGTGTGGGCAGGCCACGCCACGTGGTCTATCGCGAGCCAGGGCGCGGTGGCCACCGCCGTGGGCGTGACACCGGCGATCGCCTTGACCTCGCGGTGGAGGTGGGACTGGTCGACGTAGCCGCTGTGCACGGCAGCGCTCGCGGCGCTGTGTCCCGCCGCGAGCAAATGGGCGGCGTGGTCGAAACGCACCAGCTGCGCGGCGCGTTTCGGTGTGAGTCCGAGCTGGGCACGGAACCGGGACCACAGGCGCTGGCGGCTCCAGCCGACCTCGTCCGCCATGCGGTCGACCCGCACCCGTCCACGGCCGATGACCGTGCGCCGCCAGACGTGGGCGACTTCCGGATCGATCGGTGGACGCGAGCCCAGCCGTCGGCCGAGCGCATCGGCCGCGATGGTGAACCGTTCGTCCCAGGATGTGGCGATGCGCAACCGGTCCTCGACCTGCCCGGCGTCGCGGCCCCAGACCTCGTCCAGAGATGCGACGGTCCCGGTGAGATCGACCGATCCGCCCAGGGCCGCGGCCGCGGCCGGCGGCGACAACCGGATCTGGAGGCACTCGCCCCTCGCTCCGCCGGTCCGCAGCGGACCGGGGAGGAGTCCGGCGACGAAGCTGCCGCGCCGCCGGTGTCCGCGGTCGTCGTAGACGATGCCGCCCGCCTCGCTCAGGTCGACGATCACGGTGACGGAGGGATGCGCGATCATGGCGATGTCCACGGGCGTGGACAGCCGTTGGCGGAACCCGGCCATGCTGACACCCGGTAGCCGATGGGACGGGCGCGGTACCGCGACGTCCACGTCCGCCCACGTCCAGTCGTGCGGTGACCTGACCGACAGCACGGGACCAGCCTATGCCGTCGGCGTCATCGGAGGAGTGCCCGCATCGGCCGCCGTGAAGCCCAGCAGGAGTTCGCTGGTCGTCTCGGGCGCTTCGAGCATGGGTAGATGACCGACGCCGGGCAGCATCTCGACCCGAGCGCCCGCCACCGCCTGGTACCGATGCGCGCACGACGGCTCGTAGCGCGGGTCGGCGTCGCCGAAGATCACCAGCACGGGGACATCGAGAGCGGCCAGACGTTCGGGCACGTTCCGCTCGGTAACGTACGCGCTGTTGCGGCGCAACACTTCCCGGAACGCGGAGTAAGGCATGTTCTTCAGGTCGGCGACCATGTCCTCCGGAATGTCCACCGGGCGAGCGGTCGTCGCGCTGATCCCTTTGCGGATCATCCCGTCCGATCGCCTCCGCCACAGCAACGGTCCGAACGGAGGGGCCAGCAAGGCGCGGAGGACGATCGGCTGCGGAAGGAGCGCGTCCAGAGCGGGCGCGGTGCTGAGCAGCGCGATCGACCCCACCAGATCGGGGCGTTGTTCGGCGAGCGCGGTGGCGACGAAGCCGCCGCTGGAGTGTCCGGCCACGGGGACGCGCCGCAGCCCGAGGTCGTCGAGGAGCGCGGCCAAGCGGGCGGCCTGCGCGGGCACGTCGTAGGACGACGCGGGCGGGGACTGGCCGCACCCGGGAAGGTCCATCCGGATGACGTGGTGGTGGGCGGCGAGTGCCCGGGCCACCGGGCCCCAAAAGGCACCGGATGCGCCCGATCCGTGCACGAGCAACAGCGGCGCCGCGTGCCGCGGTCCGTCGTGGACCACGTGCATTCCGTGCGACTGCTCGACGTCGTAATCACCCATGAGCGGGACGATACGACGACTGCACGCGGCCGGTCTTGGACAAATGTCGGCGCCCCGACCCGCCCGTCAACACTGGGGCGGCGGGCCGGGCGCGTCCCGGCCGACAGCGCGCGATGGTGGGGCCAGCGATCAACCCAGTGGGCAGGTCGGATGGTCGCGACCCCCAGGCGACTGAGAGACCGGCCGTATCGGTGTCCGCCGGAACAGCCCGAACGGCGGGGCGTACCTTCAGCCCGTACTTCGAAGAAGTTCGCCCGCGACCGACCTGCCCGGGATGGAATGAAAGAGTCTCGGACGCAACGCTTTCGGTACTCCATGCGCCGACCGGGTCGGGATCGAGCCGACTGCATGGGCGCACGCATCCGGCCCCCGCCGCCTGCTCGCCCGCGGCAGGCTGGACGAGACTCGCGCGCCAGGCCGGAGCCATCGCCGAAAGCGAGCGCGGTGACCCACCCCGGCGCGAGTGGGCGATTATCGGGCACTCCCGGTGGTATTCGGCGAGTGTGATCGGGGATGGCTTGCCCCATGTGCTGCGGGAATACGCGTTGCTCGCCGATGGCCTGCGTGGCGCGCTCGTCGGGCCGCGTGGCGATATCTCGTGGATGTGCGTGCCCGGCTGGGACGGACCCGCGCTGTTCCAGTCGCTGCTGGGTGGCCGTGGTGTCTACGCGGTGACGCCGACCGGGCTGTTCGTGTGGGGCGGCTATTACGAGACGGGCACCCTGATCTGGCGCTCGCGGTGGATCGCGGGATCGGCGGTGATCGAGTGCAGGGAGGCGCTGGCTTTTCCCGGTCAGGCGCATCGGGCGGTGTTGTTGCGCCGTGTCGTCGCGGTGCATGGTGACGCCGAGGTCGAGGTCGTCCTGCGACCAGCCGCGCGGCCCGGCGCCGGGTCACCGCACCGCGACGCCGGTGGCATCTGGCACGCGCGCCTCGGGTCGGTTCGGTTGCGGTGGACCGGCGCCGGGTCCGCCGTGGTCGCGGACGACGCGGACGGGCTGTGCTGGACCGAACGGGTTCGGGTTCGGGCCGGGAATCACCACGACCTCGTCCTGGAACTGTCCGATACCGCCCTCCCCGGCGCCGCGCCGGACGCGGAAATCCTCTGGGCGGATACGCACTCGGCGTGGCGGCGTCAGGTACCGGATCTGCCGCACACCGTCGCCCCGCGCGACGCGGGCCACGCCTACGCCGTGTTGCGCGGATTGACCGCGGACACCGGCGGCATGGTCGCCGCCGCGACGACGAGCCTGCCCGAACGCGCCGACAAGGGGGAGAACTATGACTACCGGTACGTGTGGATCCGCGATCAGTGCATGGCCGGTCAGGCTGTCGCCGCCGCTGGACCCCACCGTCTGCTCGATGACGCGGTGAATTTCGTCGCCGAACGCCTGCACGCCGACGGGCCCGATCTGGCTCCCGCGTACACCGTGCACGGAGGCGCGGTGCCGACGCCGCGGAAGCTGAAGCTCCCTGGATATCCCGGGGCTCCGCCGCTGACGGGCAACCGGGTACGCGCGCAATTCCAACTGGACGTCTTCGGTGAGGCGTTGCTGCTGTTCGCCGCGGCGGGCCGCCACGATCGGCTGGCCGAGAAGCACCGCCGCGCGGTCGAGGTGGCGGTCGCGGCGATCGCGGAGCGCCATGACTGGCCGGACGCCGGGATCTGGGAACTCGACGAGCAGCTGTGGACCCATTCCCGGCTGACCTGCGCCGCCGGGCTGCGCGCGGTGGCTTCCTGCGCCGCCACCGGGGCCGACGTCACGACCTGTACCGCGTTGGCCGACCTCCTGGTCACGCGGGCCTCGCGCAGCGGGTTGCACGCCTGCGGCCGGTGGCAGCGAAGCCCGGTGCATCCGGGTGTGGACGCGGCGTTGTTGTTGCCGATGCTGCGCGGCGCCGTCCCACCGGACGATCCGCGCTACGCGGCAACGTTCCGTGCGGTGGAAGAGGAGCTGTGCGACGACTGCTACGTCTACCGCTTCCGGCACGATCAGCGGCCGCTGGAGACGGCGGAGGGCGCCTTCCTGCTGTGCGGGTTCACGATGGCCATGGCCGCGGCGCAACTCCGGCGGCCGGTGACGGCGCTGCGGTTCTTCGAGCGCAACCGGGCGGCATGCGGTACGCCGGGACTGTTCGCCGAGGAATTCGATGTGCGGCAACGCCAGCTACGCGGGAACCTCCCGCAGGCGTTCGTGCACGCGATGTTGTTGGAATCGGCGGTTCGGCTGGCGTCGATCGAGGACGGATGCGATCGCGGGGGCCCGGTGCTCGCGACGCAGGGAAAGGAGTGTCGGTGACAGGTTCGCAAACTGTGGTGATCACCGGAGCGAGCGGCGGGATCGGCCGGGCGGCCGCGCGTCGTTTCGCCGCCGACGGCGCGTCGATCGCCTTGCTCGCTCGCGGGCGCGCCGGATTGGCGGCCGCCGCGCAGGACGTGCGCGCCGCAGGTGGACGGGCGTTGCCGATCAGTACGGACGTGGCCGACTTCGACGCGGTGCACGCTGCGGCAGACCGCGCCGAGGCCGAATTCGGCCCCATAGACGTCTGGGTGAACTCGGCGTTCACCTCGGTGTTCGCTCCGTTCACCCGAATCGCGCCGCAGGAGTTCCGCCGCGTCACCGAGGTGACGTATCTAGGGTCGGTGCACGGCACGATGGCGGCGCTGGCCCGCATGCGCCCGCGGGATCGAGGCGCGATCGTTCAGGTGGGCTCGGCGTTGGGGGAGCGGGCGATTCCGCTGCAGTCCGCCTACTGCGGGGCCAAGCACGCAGTCGACGGGTTCGTCGAAGCGGTGCGCGTCGAGCTGCTGCACGAGCGCAGCAACGTCCACATCACGATCGTGCAAGCCCCCGCGGTGAACACCCCGCAATTCTCCTGGGTGCGATCGAGGCTGCCCAAGCGCCCGCAGCCGGTGCCCCCGATCTACCAGCCCGAAGTGGTCGCGGACGCGATCGCCTTCGCCGCGGCCCATCCACGGCGCAAGCAGTACTGGGTCGGCGCGAGCACGGTCGGTACGGTGCTGGCACAGCGGATGGCGCCCGCCGTGCTCGACCGGTATCTCGCCCGCACCGGCTACTCCTCGCAGCAGACCGACACCGAGGAAACCGAGCGGCCGGACAACCTGTGGCATCCGGTCGACCGTGCGGGCGGAGCCGATTTCGGCGCGCACGGCCGGTTCGATGAGCGCGCCCACTGGCGCAGTCCGCAGACCTGGCTGGCCGAACGCGCCGAGTCGATCGCCGACCGGCTACGCAGGCACTGAGACCCGGTAGGGCACGGCGGATTCGGCCAGCGACATACCGTGCCCGATCCGGGTGGCGCACGGCGGCAGGTGACCGTCCACGACGTGCGGCACGCCGTGGACCAGAAGCGGTTCCAGGCGGGCGTGATCGATGAACCATTCGAGATGTCGCAGGTTCGGCACCGCCGCGGTGACCGGGGCGTGCAGTGCCGGAGCGCAGTGCGCGGAGACGTCCAAGGCGTGCGCGGCGGCGAGAGCGGCGCATTCGAGGAATCCGCTGTAGCCGCCGCAGCGGGTGACGTCCAGTTGCAGGCAATCCACGGCACCGACGAGTTTCGCGGCGTCGTAGCGGTTGTAGACGTATTCACCGGCGGCCACATCGGCGCGCAGCGCATCGCGCACCACCTGTAGCCCGCAAACGTCGTCGCTGGTGACCGGCTCTTCGAACCAGACGACGCCGAGCCGGTCCAGCTCCGCGCCGACCCGGCGGGCCGACCCGGCCGGATATCCGCCGTTGGCGTCGACCATGAGGCGACCGAGACCGCCGAGCAGGCCCAGGGCCTGCGCCACCCGCTCGAGATCGCGGTCTATCGCTGCGCCCCGGTCCTGACCGATCTTGATCTTCACCAACCGGCATCCCGCCGTTAGCCAGTCCGCGATCTGGTCGGCGAGCGCGGTGTCGGTGAGGTTGGTGAAGCCGCCGGAACCGTACACCGGGGTCGCGGGCCGCGCGGCGCCGAAGAGCGTCGCCAGTGGCGCGGACAGCAGCTTGGCTTTCAGATCCCACAGCGCGATGTCGACCGCGCTGAGCGCGTGAGCGACCACGGAAGTGGTGCCGATATTGCGGCACGTGCGGTGCAGGGCTGTGCGGCAGGCGGGGATGTCGAACGGTGAGCGCCCGTCCAGGATCGGCGCCAGATCGTGGGTGACGACTGTGGCGGTCGCTGGGCTGCTGTAGGTCCAGCCGAGGCCGCGTTCGCCGCCCGCGGAGATCTCGACCGTGATCGCCGTGGTGGCATCCCAGGTCAAGGTACCGTCGGACTCGGGCTCGGCGGTGGGAAAACGGTAGACGCCGACCTGCACCGGCTCGTCGATGCGCGGGGGCCCTGCGATCATGCGCGCGGACCGGTGATGGCATCGGCGAGCAGCTCGGCCGAGTGCCGTGGCCGCGCGTCCGGGGCGAGATGGCGGATCTGCGTGCGGCAACTGAAGCCGTCGGCGAGGACTTCGGTGCCTGCGGCGCGCTGCCGGATGGCGGGCAGCAGACCGTCCTCGGCACACGCCACCGAAACGTCGTAATGCCCGCGTTCGAACCCGAAATTGCCTGCCAAGCCGCAACAACCGGCATCGAGCACGTCCACGTCGGCGCCGGTGGCGCCCAGCAATTCACGGTCGCGGTCGAAGCGCAGGATGGCGTGGTGGTGGCAATGCGGCTGCACCAAGGCGCTGCCGTCGACGGTGGGCGGGCGCCAGTCGGGCGCCCGTTCGGCGAGCACTTCGGCGAGCGTGCGCGTCTGTCCGGCGAGCCGGTGCGCGTCCTCGTCGCCGTGCAGGAGTTCGGGCAGATCCGCCCGGAAGACGGCGGCGCAGCTCGGTTCGAGCACCACGACGGGCGTTCCCGCACGCAACTGCGGCTCCAGTGTGCGCAGGGTGCGGCGCAGCACGCGCTCGGCGGTGGGCAGTTGCCCGGTGGAGATCCAGGTGAGTCCGCAGCACACGGTGCGCGGCGGCACCTCGACGCGCAACCCCGCCGCTTCCAGCACGGTGACGGCCGCGTGCGCGATGGCGGGTTCGAAATTGTTGGTGAAGGTGTCCGGCCACAGCAGCACCTTCGGGCGGGAGTCGTCGTCGGGTCCAGCGGTGGAAGTGAAGGTCTCGGTGAACCGCGCGGAAGCGAACCGGGGCAGCTCGCGGCGCGGATCGACGCCACCCGCGCGGGCGACGAGCCTCCGCAGTCCCGGCGTGTGCGTCACCGCGTTGGCCAGGGGCGCGGCACTCGTCGCCAACCGAGCCCACAGGGGTATCCAGCCCATCGAGTAGTGCGCCATCGGCCGCAGCCGCCGCCGGTAGTGGTGGGAGAGGAATTCGGCCTTGTAAGTGGCCATGTCCACGTCCACCGGGCACTCGCTGCGACACCCTTTGCAGGCCAGGCACAGATCGAGGGCGTCGCGGACCTCCGTCGAGCGCCATCTGTCGGTGATCACCTCGCCGTTGAGCATCTCGAACAGCACCCGCGCCCGGCCGCGGGTCGAGTGTTCCTCTTCCCGCGTCGCCCGGTAACTGGGACACATCACGCCACCGCTGTCGCCGCGGCACTTGCCGACCCCGACGCAGCGGGCGGCGGCCGCGCTGAAACGATGGTCGTCGTCCGGAAAGGCGAAGTGCGTCGCCGGCTCCCACGGCCGGTAGGAGGCGCCCTGCCGTAAATCGTGGTCGAGCGGACGTGGATCGATCACTTTGCCCGGATTCATGCGATTTCGTGGGTCGAAGAGCGATTTCACCTCGCGGAAGGCGCCGACTATCGTCTCGCCGAACATGATCGGCAGCAACTCGCCTCGGGATTGGCCGTCGCCGTGTTCACCGGACAGCGATCCGCCGTAGCGGACCACTAGCCGGGCGCTGTCCTGCGCGAACGCGCGATATTTTGCGATCCCTTCGGCCGTCCGCAAATCGAACGGAATGCGCGTGTGCACGCAGCCGTGCCCGAAATGCCCGTACAGCGAGCTGGATTCGTAGCCGAAACGGGTCAGCAGGCGCTCGAAGTCGCGGAGATAATCACCGAGTCGGTCGGGCGGGACGGCGGCGTCCTCCCAGCCTTCGTGCGTCTCGGGTCCGTCGGGGGGATACGCAGTGGCGCCGAGTCCCGCTTCGCGGGCGGCCCAGAGTTCGGCTTCTCGCTTCGGGTCGTCCAGCATGGTGTGGCTCGCGCCGGTGCGCGCGCACACGTCTTCGAACATCACCCGCGCCTTCCGGTCGGCGTCGTGCTGGTCGTCGGAGTCGAACTGCACCATCAGCCAGGCCCTTCCGTCGGGTAGCTGCTGGATCGCGCGTTCGGCCAGATGCCTGCTGTGCTCGAGTTGGACCAGCCGGTGGTCGATGCCCTCGAGCGCCGCGGGGTGGTGCGGCAGGATCAGCGGCACGGCGTCGGCGGCGGTGTAGATGTCGTCGAATCCGAGCACCGCCAGCGCCACGGCCCGCGGGCGGGGCACCAGCCCGATCTCCACCCGCAGCACGGTCACCAACGTGGACTCGCTGCCGACCAGTAGCTTGGCGATGTCGAAATCGTTCTCCGGCAGCAGAGCATCCAGGTTGTAGCCCGATACCCGCCGTGGAATGTCGGGAAAGGTCGCGCGGATGTCATCGGCGTAACGGTCCCGGATCGCGCGCAGCCGCTCGACGAGTTCACGTCCGCGCTCGTCGTCGGTCTCCACGATCCCGCCGGGGCCGACCCATGTGCGCAGCCCGTCGTAGGTGAGGATCTCCAACCGCCGCACCGCGTCGGCGGTCTTGCCGTAGGCCTGCGCGGTGGAGCCGCAGGAGTTGTTGCCGACCATGCCGCCGATCGTGCAGCTGACATGGGTGGACGGCTTGGGGCCGACCATCAGGCCCGTGGACGCCAGCTCGCGGTTGAGCCGGTCGAGCGCGATGCCGGGCTCGACCACGGCGGTGGCGGCGGCGCGATCCACCGACACCACCCGCGTGCAGTACTTGCTCCAGTCCATGACGACCGCCGCGTTGCAACACTGACCGGCCAAGCTGGTGCCGCCACCACGCGAGACCACCGGCACGTCGTGCGCATGACAGACCGCGACCGCCGTGGCCGCGTCCTCCGGGGTGCGCGGCACGACCACCCCCAGAGGAACGGCCCGGTAGTTGGACGCGTCCGTCGAGTACGTCGCGCGGCTGCCGGAGTCGAATCGAACTTCGCCGTCGACGCGCTCGGTGAGTTCCGCGCGCAATGCCTCCAGCGGCCACTGGGAACGACCGGATGCGCGGCGATGGGCGGGCGACTGAAGTGAACGCGCCATTTCGGGCAATCCTCTCGGCTAGGGCAGGCGAGTATCGGAACAGGCGAGAACACAGCGCGAATACCCTCGCGCGGACCGCGTATGCCGGGTTGAGGCCTGTTCGCCGGGGTAATCGGCCCGCGGAGACGACACCTCGAAGGCGGACAGGAGAACGACATGGCTGACCAGGTCGCCGACTATGTCTTGCGACGGCTGCGTGACTGGGGCGTGAAACAGGTGTTCGGCTATCCGGGCGACGGCATCAACGGCTTGATTGCGGCGTTCGGGCGGGCCGGCAACGAACCGGCCTTCATCCAGGCCCGCCACGAGGAGATGGCCGCTTTCCAGGCGGTGGGCTACGCGAAGTTCAGCGGCGAGGTCGGCGTCTGCACCGCCACGTCGGGTCCCGGTGCGATCCACCTGCTCAACGGCCTCTACGACGCGAAGCTCGATCACGTGCCGGTCGTCGCGATCGTCGGGCAGACCGCGCGCAGCGCGATGGGCGGCAGCTATCAGCAGGAAGTCGATCTGCAGAGCCTGTTCAAGGATGTCGCTTCGGACTATCTGGTCGAGGTCAACGTTCCCGATCAATTGCCCAACGCGCTGGACCGCGCGTTCCGCATCGCGGCGGCCCGGCGTGCCCCCACGGCGTTGATCATCCCCTCCGATCTGCAGGAGGAGCCGTATCAGCCGCCCGAGCACGCGTTCAAACAGATCCCCTCCAGCCCTCCGGCGGCACTGCGGGCCACGGTCACCGCCGACCGCGCGGGCATCGAGCGGGCGGCCGAGATCATCGACGCCGGGTCGCGGGTGGCGATCCTCGTCGGGCAAGGCGCTCGTGATGCCGCCGACCAGGTGATGGAGCTGGCCGAGATCACCGCAGCGGGGGTGGCGAAGGCGCTCTTGGGCAAGGACGTGCTGTCCGACGAGCTGCCGTACGTCACCGGATCGATCGGGTTGCTCGGCACCAGGCCCAGCTATGAATTGATGCGCGACTGCGACACCCTGTTGATCATCGGATCGAACTTCCCGTATTCGCAGTTCCTCCCGGAATTCGGTCAGGCGCGGGCGGTGCAGATCGACATCGACGGCGCGATGATCGGCATGCGATACCCCACCGAGGTCAATCTCGTCGGCGACGCGAAGAGCACGCTCGCCGAACTGCTTCCGCTGCTGCGCCGCAAGACCGATCGCAGCTGGCGGGAGACGATCGAATCCAACGTGACTCGCTGGTGGGAGACGCTCGAACGCCAGTCGATGCTGGACGCGAAGCCGGTCAACCCCATGCGGGTGGTGTGGGAGCTGTCGCGGCGCATCCCCGAAGACGCCATCGTGACCGCGGACTCGGGGTCGTCCACGAACTGGTACGCGCGCTGCCTGCGGTTCCGCGGACGGATGCGGGGCTCGTTGTCGGGGACACTGGCCACCATGGGGCCCGGTGTGCCGTACGCGATCGGCGCGAAATTCGCCCACCCGGACCGGCCGGTGGTCGCTCTCGTCGGCGACGGCGCGATGCAGATGAACGGCGCGGGCGAGTTGCTGACCATCAGGCGTTACCGTGAGCGGTGGCGCGATCAGCGGCTGGTCGTGTGCGTGTTCCACAACAACGACCTGAACCAGGTGACGTGGGAACTGCGTTCGATGGGCGGCGCGCCGAAATTCGAGGAATCACAGTCGCTGCCGGAGGTGTCCTACGCCGAGCTCGCCCGCACCTACGGGCTGGGCGCCATCGCCGTCGACGATCCCGACGACCTCGCGGCCGCCTGGGAAGCGGCGCTGTCGGCCGAGCGGCCGACCGTGCTCGACGTCCGCTGCGATCCGGAGGTGCCGCCGATTCCCCCGCACGCCACCTGGGAGCAGATGAGATCGACCGCCGAAGCGGTTCTGCGTGGCGACCCGGACGCCTGGCATCTCGTGGCGCAAGGCGCGAAAACCAAATTCCAGGAATTCGTCCCCGGCCGCCGCGGGTGAACGTCTCGATCCGTTCGCCGGGTCGTGGTCGGCGGCCACCACAGGGATTCCGCGACCGGCGGGCGGGGTTCGCGTCCGGCATCGGAGGGTGGTTCCGAGCCCCGGCAGGAGATGAGGAGCTTCGATGACTCAGGTGTCGTATCCACTCACACCGCAGCTCACGCCGACCAAGCCGTATCCGGCGCGCACCGCTCCGAAGGGCGCGGTGCTGTGGCGGGTCGTCACCACGACGGACCCCAAGGTGCTCGGGATCATGTATCTCGTCGCCGCCACCGCCTTCTTCTTGCTCGGCGGGCTCATGGCGCTGCTCATGCGCGCGGAACTGGCGCGGCCGGGCCTGCAGTTCCTGTCGCCCGAGCAGTACAACCAGTTGTTCACCATCCACGGCACCGTCATGCTCCTGCTGTATGCGACTCCGACGGTCTTCGGATTCGCCAACGCGGTCCTGCCCCTGCAACTCGGCGCACCCGACGTGCCGTTTCCGCGGTTGAACGCGCTGAGCTTCTGGCTGTTCCTGTTCGGGGGGACGATGGTGGTGTCCGGATTCGTCACTCCGGGGGGAGCCGCTGACTTCGGGTGGACGGCGTATACGCCGCTGAGCGATATCGTCCATGCGCCGGGAGCAGGCGCCGATCTATGGATCATGGGTTTGGCCGTGTCCGGTCTCGGCACCATTCTCGGCGCGGTGAACATGATCACCACCATCGTGTGCCTGCGTGCGCCGGGTATGACGATGTTCCGGATGTCGATGTTCGGGTGGAACATCCTGGTGACCAGCATCCTGGTACTGCTCGCGTTCCCCATCCTCACCGCCGCCCTGATGGCGCTGGCCTACGACCGGCACCTCGGCGGGCACATCTACGACCCCGCCACCGGTGGGGTGGTGCTCTGGCAGCATCTGTTCTGGTTCTTCGGACACCCCGAGGTCTACATCGTGGCGCTGCCGTTCTTCGGGATCATCAGCGAGATCCTTCCCGTCTTCAGCCGCAAACCCCTGTTCGGCTACGGACCTCTGGTGTACGCCACCATCTCGATCGGCTTGCTGTCGGCAGCGGTATGGGCGCATCACATGTTCGCCACGGGCGCGGTGCTGATGCCCTTCTTCTCGATGATGACCTTCCTGATCGCGGTGCCGACCGGGGTGAAATTTTTCAACTGGATCGGCACCATGTGGAAAGGGAACCTGACCTTCGAGACACCGATGCTGTTCGCCGTCGGCTTCATCGTGACCTTCTTGTTCGGTGGACTGTCCGGTGTCATCCTCGCGAGCCCGCCGCTGGACTGGCAGATCCACGACAGCTATTTCGTCGTGGCACACTTCCATTACGTGCTGTTCGGCACGATCGTTTTCGCCACCTTCGCCGGGATCTACTTCTGGTTCCCGAAGATGACCGGGCGCTACATGGACGAACGCCTGGGCAGGCTGCATTTCTGGACGACCTTCGTCGGCTTCCATACGACTTTTCTCGTCCAGCACTGGCTGGGCGCCGAGGGCATGCCCCGCCGGTACGCCGACTACCTACCGACCGACGGGTTCACCGCGCTGAACGCCGTCTCGACCGTCGGGTCGTTCATCCTGGGCGTCTCGATGATCACGTTCGTGTGGAACGCGTTCCGCAGCTACCGCTACGGCGAGGTGGTCACCGTGGACGACGCCTGGGGCGCGGGAAACTCCCTCGAATGGGCCACGACCTGCCCGCCTCCCCGCCACAACTTCTACGAACTGCCCCGTATCCGGTCCGAACGCCCGGCCTTCGAACTCCACTACCCACACATGCGCGAACGGATGCGCGACGAACTGCACGTCGGCCGGGGCTCATAACGAGCGTTCGCATCGGCAGTGCGATGGGTGCCACCGCCGCCTCGCTGGTGGACGCCGGGTCAGGAGCTGCCTGGCATGCGGCTCCGGTCGGGTTCGGCGGTCAACAGCGCTCTTCCGGTGGTGTGGCCGAACGTCGAGAGTCGGCGGCGGAGTCGGGTGCTGTCCATGCGGGCGTGAGCCGGGCACTGGGCACGCGGACGCCTTCTGGCGCCCAGTGCGTGTAGAGCTGTTCGAAGCGTGCGCGGAGCCGGTCGAGGATGGGTCCGCTGGGGCTCGTGCGGATGAGTTCGGCGGCCAGCGCGACGAGTTCACGTTCGATCGGGGCGGGCAGAGCGCCGAGTGAGTCGCGGAAGTACTGGGCGCGCCGCTGCTCCTCGGGGTCGGGATGCGGGCCGCGCCCGCTGAGCACCCGGGCGCGCACTCGGGCGACGGCGAGTTGGGTCGGATCGGTAGCTCGTTCGATGGGGCCGCTCATGGTGGTTCCTCGCCGATCAGATGCCGGGGGCGTTCGCGTAATACAACTGGTCTTCGCGGTATCCGCCGTGGCCCATGCCGATGTGCTCGATGTCGTCGACGAATTCCACGGCCTCGATCCATTTCACCATCTTGTATCCGAGCTGGTTCTCCAGCCGCAGGCGCAGCGGCGCCCCGTGCTCGATCGGCAGTGGCGCGCCGTTCATCTCCATCGCGAGCAGGGCCTGGGGCGCGCGAGCGATGGGCATGGGGACGGCTTCGTAGAAGTAGCCGTGGCGGCCGTGGCCTTCGGTGAGTGCTTTGTCGTCCATGGCGTAGAAGACGATGTGGGTCACGGCGGCGGATGGCCGGACGTGGTCGATGAGTGCCGACAGCGGGACGCCACCCCATTCGGCGATGCCGTTCCATCCTTGGATGCAGTTGTGGTTGGTGATCTGCCGGGTGAATCCGAGGTCGGCGAGTTCGCGCAGCGACAGGGTCACCGGGTGCGCGACCAGGCCGCCGACGGGCAGGCGATAGTCGCGGAATCCGTCGGACGCGAGCCGCCGGTAATCGTCGTCGGCGGGCGGGTAACCGTTGACCCGGTGGTATTCGGAGATGTCGCTGCGGCGGTACCGCTGTCGCGACTGCCCCAGTAGCGACAGGGCGTATTCGAAGCGATGCACCAGGACGCCGAGCAGCCGCTGGGCGCGGCGTGGGTGGGTGCGGGAGAAGATCGTCGCGGCGATGTGCACCGCCACGATGGCGATGAGCACCAGGCTGCCGGTGACGGTGGCCAGGACCGGGCTTGCGTCGAGGGAGCCGAGGAAGATCTTGCCGAATTCGCTGGGGACGCCGTGCACGACGACCATGAACACGTGCACCACGATGAACGCGCAGAACGCGCACAGTCCGAGGAAATGGATGCTGCGCGCGCCCTGTTTGCCGCCGAAGAGGCGTCCGTAGCGGGGGAAGCGGGCCAGCACCGCCGGTGACATGGCCGCTCCCGACGCGATCTGCAGCGGTGCGAGCAGGAAGACGACGGCGAAGTAGGTGAGCTTCTGCGCGGCGTCGAACGGTTCACCGGGCAACTGGGGGGCGAGCTGGAAATGCAGATAGGTGCCGATGTCGCGGACGGCCTCGGGAACGATGCTCCAGTGGGTCGGTATCAAGTAGCGCCAGTACCCAGTCGCGAACACCATCGCGACGTACACCAGTCCGGTCAGGATCCAGAACTGCACCGTGAGAAAGTGCCAGTGCCGGCCCAGCCCGAGGTTGCGACGGCCGGGTAGCGCGATCACCGGGTGCCAGGCCTCCTCCTCGTCGAGCGACACCCACGGCCTGCGGGAATCGGCGCCGTAGTTCTTGCGCGACAAGCGCAGCCACTCCCGACCGGGTGGACAGCCGTCGCTCCAATACAACTTGGGCAGCGAGGACAGCACCTCGACGCCGGAACGGATCAGCAACGTGACGAACAAAATGTTCAGGGCGTGGGTGACGATCACGAACCCCGGATACTGCGCGACCGGATCCATGGCCACTCCCGAAGAAATTGGGCGATCTCGTTGAACACCGACGGCCGCCACAGCGGCCGCTGCGGCTGCACGGCACAGTCGTGGAGCGCCGGATCCCCCAGCTTCTGTGCTAATCGCGGCGATCCGGCCGGTAACCGCTCGGGGGCGCGTGCCGGGCCCAGCAGAGGCGCTGCCCTCCATACCGATTATCCGGACCGTCGGGCCGGCGGGCCAGTGCCGCCGTACCGGACATACCTGGCTCGGCGCAGGGCGACATGTATCGCCACGGATTTTCGCAAACTCCACAACTTCGCTGATTCGAAAACGCAAATCTCCGCATTTGCGACGGATTTCCCGCCTGTATCGGCGTGGGTAATGTCCGAATTCAGGAACACGGAAATTGTTGTCTGGAGGCCCACCTCGTGAAAAATCACCTCGTCCGCACCCACCGCTCCGCTGAGCGTTTCCCGCGCGAGGAGCATCTCGCCTGGCGGATCGCCGAGGTCGCCGCGGACCCGGTGGCGGTCGCGCCGGAGACCGAGGAGATGATCGTCAACCGGATCATCGACAACGCGGCGGTCGCGGCGGCGTCGGTGACGCGCCGTCCGGTGGCCAACGCCCGCGCCCAGGCACTGGCGCACCCGTATCAGCCCGGCGCGACCGTCTTCGGCGCAGACGGCCGCTACGCACCGGAGTGGGCGGCGTGGGCGAACGGCGTGGCCGTGCGCGAGCTGGACTTCCACGACACCTTCCTGGCCGAGGAGTACTCCCACCCCGGCGACAACATCCCGCCGATCCTGGCGGTGGCCCAGCACGCCGGACGCACCGGCCGCGATCTGATCCGAGGGTTGGCGACCGGATACGAGATCCAGGTGGATCTGGCGCGGGCGATCTGCCTGCACGAGCACAAGATCGACCACGTCGCCCACCTCGGCCCCTCCGCCGCCGCCGGTATCGGCACCCTGCTCGGGCTCGGCGCCGAGACCATCTACCAGGCCATCGGCCAAGCGCTGCACACCACCACCGCGACCAGGCAGTCGCGCAAGGGTGAGATCTCCAGCTGGAAGGCATACGCGCCGGCTTTCGCCGGAAAGATGGCGGTGGAGGCGGTCGATCGCGCCTTGCGCGGAGAAGGCGCGCCCGCGCCGATCTGGGAAGGCGAGGACGGCGTCATCGCCCGGCTGCTCGGCGGCCCCGAGAAGGAGTATTCGGTGCCGCTGCCCGGCCCGGGTGAACCCAAACGCGGCATTCTGGACACCTACACCAAGGAGCATTCCGCCGAATATCAGAGCCAGGCGCCGATCGACCTGGCCCGCCGGATGCGCGAGCGAATCGGCGACCTGGATCGGATCGCGTCGATCGTGCTGCACACCAGCCACCACACGCACGTGGTGATCGGCACCGGATCGAACGACCCGCAGAAGTTCGACCCGAAGGCGTCGCGCGAAACCCTCGATCACTCCGTCATGTACATCTTCGCCGTCGCCTTGCAGGACGGCGCCTGGCATCACGAACGCTCCTACGCCCCCGAGCGCGCGCAGCGGCCCGACACCGTCGAGTTGTGGCGCAAGATCTCCACCGCGGAGGACCCGGAGTGGACCCGGCGTTATCACTCGACCGACCCGAACGAGAAAGCCTTCGGCGCTCGCGCGGAGGTCACGCTGGACAGCGGTGAAGTCATCGTCGACGAACTGGCGGTGGCCGACGCGCATCCGCTCGGCGCGCGGCCCTTCGCCCGGGACCAGTACATCGCGAAGTTCCGCACCCTCGCCGAGGGCGTAATCGACCCGGCCGAACAGGACCGCTTCCTCGACGTCGCACAGCGCACGGGTGTGTTGTCCGCCGACGAACTGCCGCAGCTGAATCTCACCGTGTCCGAGGACGTTCTGGCGCGTGCACCGAAGCTGCCGAAGGGACTGTTCTGATGACGGGACTGCTGGCCGCGGCCACCTCGGCCGCCGACAAACGCGCCGCGTTCCGCGCGGGGCTCGCCTCGGACCGTCTTCAGCGTCTGCCGGGTGCGTTCAATCCGCTGGTGGCCAGACTGATCCAGGAGATCGGCTTCGAAGGCGTCTACGTTTCCGGCGCGGTGGTCTCGGCCGATCTCGCGTTGCCGGACATCGGTCTCACCACCTCGACCGAGGTGGCGGAGCGCGGCCTGCAGGTCGCGCGAGTAACCGATCTGCCGGTGCTCATCGACGCCGACACCGGCTTCGGAGAGCCGATGAGCGCCGCGCGCACCGTCTCCATCCTGGAAGACGCAGGCATCGCCGGTTGCCACCTCGAGGATCAGGTGAACCCGAAACGGTGCGGTCACCTCGACGGCAAGGCCGTGGTGCCGACCGGGGAGATGGTGCGCAGACTCCGGGCCGCGGTGTCCGCCCGGCGGGATCCGAACTTCGTGATCTGCGCGCGCACCGATGCCGCCGGGATCGAAGGCGTCGACGCCGCGATCGATCGGGCGAAAGCCTACGTCGCGGCCGGCGCGGATCTGGTCTTCACCGAAGCGCTGCACACGGTCGCGGACTTCGAGAGATTCCGGTCCGCGGTGGCGATCCCGCTGCTGGCGAATATGACCGAATTCGGGAAGTCCGAACTCATTTCCGCTTCGACACTGGAGAAGATCGGCTACAACGCGGTGATCTACCCGGTGTCCACACTGCGGTTGGCGATGTTCGCGGCCGAAGCCGGATTACGGGAGATCTTCGAGCAGGGCACGCAAGCGGGCTTGCTGGATCGCATGCAGCACCGTTCTCGTCTCTACGAATTGCTCCAGTACGAGCGATACAGCGAATTCGATTCGGAGATTTTCGATTTCACTCCGGGAAGGAACCAGTGATGCCGGAGACCGCGAGGCCGACCATCTGCAAAGGCCTGGCAGGGGTCGTCGTCGACACCACCGCCATCTCGAAAGTGGTGCCGGAAACAAACTCCCTGACCTACCGCGGCTACGCCGTGCAAGACCTGGCCGCGCACTGCGGGTTCGAGCAAGTGGCGTATCTGCTCTGGTACGGCGAGTTGCCATCGGACGCGGAACTGGCGCTGTTCCAGCAGCGGGAACGCGCGTCCCGCCGAGTCGACCGGTCACTGCTGTCGCTGGTGGCCAAGTTGCCCGACACCTGCCACCCGATGGATGTGGTCCGCACCGCCATCAGCTATCTGGGCGCCGAAGACCCGGCCGAGGACGACAATTCCGCGAAAGCCAACCGTGCCAAGGCACTGCGCCTGTTCGCGGTGCTGCCGACCATCGTCGCTGCCGACCACCGCCGTCGCCATGGCCTCGACCCGATCCCACCGCACTCCCACCTGGGATACGCGGAGAACTTCCTGAACATGTGCTTCGGCGCCGTCCCGGCACGCGAGCTGGTCGAGGCGTTCGAAGTATCGTTGATCCTGTACGCCGAGCACAGCTTCAACGCCTCCACCTTCGCCGCCCGTGTCGTGACCTCCACGCTGTCGGACATCTACAGCGCCGTCACCGCCGCCATCGGCGCGCTGAAAGGGCCTCTGCACGGCGGAGCGAACGAAGCCGTCATGCGCGACATGCTGGAGATCGACGATCCCGCGCTGGCCGAGGACTGGGTGCGTGCCAAGCTGGCCCGCGGAGAAAAGGTGATGGGCTTCGGCCACCGGGTCTACAAGAACGGCGACTCCCGTGTCCCCACTATGAAGAAGGCCTTCCTGGACATCGCCGCGGCGACCGGCGGCCGGAAATGGGTGCGGATGTACGAGGCCGTCGAACGCGCCATGCGCGAGGCCACCGGCATCGCGCCGAATCTCGATTTTCCCACCGGCCCCGCGTATTACCTGCTCGGGTTCGACATCGAGGCGTTCACCCCGATCTTCGTGATGAGCCGCATCACCGGCTGGACCGCCCACATCATCGAGCAAGGCGAGTCGAACGCGTTGATCCGGCCGCTGAGCGCCTACGTCGGCGTCCCGCAACGAGCGGTCGTCGCTTGAAGTTTCGCGCAGCGCGGAGGGCGACGCTCTCGCCGTCGCGCCACCCACGCGCGGATGTGCGGGTGCGGCGTCGCGATGTCATGCGCGGTCACCAGGTGACGCGAGTTGGGTAGGGACCCAGCGGCCGTTTCGGTCCCGCCCTACACTCGACGCACACGCATGCTTTCCACGGAGGTGATCGGCGGTTGAATCCCATGGATCCGCGCGACCAGCACACCGCACGCTACGAACCCGGTTATCAGCCGGGCGATTACCGTGATCCCGGGTACGGCCAGGATCGCGGATACGACCGGGATCGTGGATACGGTCAGCCTTCGGGGCGCGGTCCCGATCGCGCGTACGGCCAGCCCTCCGCGTACGGCCAGGAGCCCGGATACGGCCAATCCCCGGCGTACGGCCAGGAACACGGATACGACCAGGCCTCCGAGTACGGTCAGGATGCCGGGCACGGCGCGTATCAGCACCCCGAACGTCCGGGTAGGCAGCCGCGCTCGCGGCAGGAGCCGGACGTCAATATCGGCATGTTCGTCGGCGGTGTGATCGCGGCGGCGGTGGTGACGGCGCTGGCCGCTTGGCTGTGCGCGTGGATCATCGAGATCATCTCCACTCGCGTGAGCGAGAGCGGCAAGCTCGGGGTGTGGAACCCGATGGCCCAGGACGCCTACTGGTTCGCCGTGGTGGCGTTCATCTGCGCGCTGCTGGGCGGGGTGCTGTGGTATCTGCTGCGCCTGGGTACTCCGTCGCCGGAATTGTTCTTCGGCTGGATCGTCGGCATCCTCACCGCCGCGGCGGTGATCATTCCACTGGCCCTGTCCAGTGACCTCTGGGTGGGCATCTCCACCGGAGTCGAACATCTGGTGATCGGGGTGCCGATCTTCAGTCTCGTGCGCATGGTGGGGGCCAAGAGCATCGTCTATCGGTGATCGCCCGCTGTTCCCCCCATCGCCGCATGGGTTCAGCGGTTCGCGGAGGTTTCCGATGGGTGCTCGGGTACGGCGGCGCCGGTGACCACCGCGGCCGAACCTGCGCCATCATGCCTTCGATCGTGTCGATATGTGACCGATGATTCAGGTGCTCTTGCTTCGCAAGGTTGCACCGTGGGGGAGGGAATCCGATGTCCGACGCGGCATGATGCCGTCGGTGCCCATCCAGTTCGGAACCGTCACTGGTGCGGCGGGCCCGGTGCTGAAGCCGAGTGTCACGCGGCACTCGATCCGGCGGCGGATGACATCGTGCCCTTCTTGCAGGTAGGTGACTGCGACAGGATGCAGAAGGGCGCGCCAGGCACGCTGGACGACCATTAAGTTAATGGATATTCTGTCTGTGCATCGTGCGGACGCTTGCGCGCGCACGATCGGTGCTCGGCTCGATGAGGAGTGGTGCAGGCATGGATGTACTGAGGCGACGCGCGGCATCGGAACCCGTTGCGCGGTCACGAACGGAAGTGACCGGATCTCCGAGGAGTCGAACTCGGTACGGCCCGAACGACATGACCGATCCGCCGGTACCGAACCGGCTCCGCTGACCCGGCCCTCGTTCCCGTCCGTCGCCGAAACCGCGCGGATCGCGCAGCCTCGGTGCCGAGTACCTGGAGTATCCGATGTTCACTCGATGGAAAACCCTTGCCGCTGCGTGTATTGCGGTGGCGGTGACGACCATTCCGTTCGGTGTCGTACCCGTCGCCAATGGCGTACCGGCGCATTGCCCGGAGATGTACGTCGTCGCGATCCCCGGCACCTGGGAGACGTCCAACGCCGATCCTGGCAAAGGGATGCTCGCGCTGAGCTTGAATGATCTGCCCGGCGATGTCGAGGTCGACTATGTCCACTACGCGGCGACGGCTTTCCCCTGGGAAGGTGAGGTGTACGGCCGCTCCAAACAGGAGGCGATCGACAAAGCGCGTGACCTGGTGTCGGCGGTGGCGCAGGCGTGCGGAGCCACCCGGATCGCGTTGCTGGGCTACAGCCAAGGCGCCGACGCCGCGGGTGATCTCGCGGCGGAGATCGGCACCGGCCTGGGTGTGGTGCCGCCGCACCGGGTCGTGCTGGTCGGGTTGATTTCCGATCCTCGTCGTTCACCCGGCGACATCCTGATCGGCCCGCCCGTTCCCGGCGCGGGCGCGATCGGGCCTCGCCCGGGTGGTTTCGGCTGGCTCTCCGCGCGGACATACACCTTCTGTGTCACGGGTGATCTGTATTGCGCGATGCCGGACGGCGACTTCGCCGGGCGCATCGCGGGATTCTTCGTGCAGCTGTCGAATCCGGATCCCGCGAACATGGACGACTACCAGCGACAGGCAGCCGAAATCATCGGTGACGCACTGGCCGCGGGCGGCCTCGGCCTGCTGTCCGATCAGCTCAACACCGCCGCGTACGAACAGCGGAGGCGGCAGATCGATGAATTCCTGAAGTCCGGCGTTCACCAGAGTTATCCCTCGTACGCCATCGGTCCCGATGCGGTGACGCCGTTGATCTGGCTGCGGCAGCGCCTCATCGAGGCGACGACATCCTGAGTGTCCGTTCGGCACCGGCCCCCGCGCGACCCGCGGATTCGGGCCGGTGCCCGCCCGCTCCGAAGAGGCTCCGCTGAGGGTGATCCGCTCCCGCGCCGACCTGTTGCGGCCGCGCGTAGTGCCTCGCATGCCGATTGGTCGAGTCCGGCCACAGAGCATCTATGTTTGTCCCTGTTTGTGGACATTAAACCTATCTAGCTGCGCATTCAAGCATTATGTTACTATCAATTCTTATCAGAGTGGCGAGCGCAGCGGTGGGGTGACCGCCGGAGAGGAGGATCGTTGTTCGCGCGAACAGGCGGCCGGTTCGATCGGGCGACGACCGTGGACGACCCGCCTGTCGCGAGGGTGGCCGATGGCGCGGTCCTCATCTACCTCCGAGTCATCGCCACCGCGCTCGTGCACGCGGCGGCGAGACTCGGCGAACTCGCCGAACCGGGTGCGCGGCGATCGCGTATCCGGGCGGATATCGGTCGCATCGAAGATGCCACCGACCGCGTCGTGCTCGACCTGATGGCCGCCGGTGAATGCGGGGTCATCGGCGGCGATCGCCTCGCCGATGCGTGCCGCGCCGCGTGCTTGCTCGACTATGTCGCCGACCATATGGAATCCGCAGCCCAACTCGCGGCGATCCACTCCGCGCGGCGGATCCCGGAGCGCACGGCCGAACTGCTGGACATCGTGGCCCGCTGCGCCTTGCTCACCGCGGAGGCCTTGTCGACGCCCGAAGACGCGGCATTGCACTCCTATGTACGCGAAATAAAAGTTCTGGCAGAGCATTCAGAGTATGTGAGCAGGTCGCGTTCCACCGGCTCTGCGGCCGGGCGCGCAACCGAGGACGACCTCGCCGAGATGCACGACGAGCTTCTCGCCACGGTGGCCGCGTTTCGCGCCGCGAGCCGCGCCTGCGTCGTGGCGCTCGCCAGGTAATGGCAGTGTGGCCCCGATCGACGGCGGTAATTTTCATGCGGGACAACGCATCTGGGCCGGAACCACGTTGGCTCAGCGGCGGCGGGCGCGTCGGTCCGCCCTGCTGGAAGCGGCACTCGACTTGATCGGCGAGTCCGGGGCGGCAGGTGTCACCATGCGCGGTGTCTGCCGGCGGGCCGGGCTCACCACGCGGTACTTCTACGAGAACTTCGGTACCAGGGAGGAACTACTCGATCTCTTGTATCGGCAGGTCTGCGCCGAATTCCTGGACGCGGCGCGCGCCGGGACGGCATCGCCGCAACCCGAGCAGTGGTTGACGATGCTGCTGGTCGACAAGGTGCTGGAGGATCCGCGTAAGGCCAAATTGTTCTTGATGGAGCCGTACTCCGGGACCGTTGCGGGGCGGGTCCTCGCACTGCCGTGCCCTCGTTCACCCGCCTGATCCGCGATCGTTTCTGCGCCGATATCCGGGATCCCGTGCGGCGCGATCTGGTCGCGGTCACCGTGGCCGGTGCCTGCGCGGGCCTGTTCTCGGCCTGGTCGAACGGCACGTTGCGCGCGACGCGCGAGCAGGTCGCCGACCACATCGCCGAGACGCTCACCGTCGGTCGCCGAACCCTGTCGGTGGATTGACGGCAGGTGCCGTCAGTTCTAAAGTGATGGCACCCGCCATCAGTATGAAAGGTGTCGTCATGGCCCTGTTCAACCCGAAAACCGCGACGTTCGAAGAGTTCGATCCCCTCACCGGGGCTCGGTTGCGGTCGGTGGTCGACTTCTTCGAGCGGAAGGGCAAGCAGGCGCTGACCAGTGACGCGCACCGGGGGGAGTGGTACGAGGACTGGATGCGGTTCCTCGCCGAGAGCCGGATCATCGCCTACATGGCCACCCCCCGGTCGATCTCGGGCGCGGACCCGGAGAAGCGCTGGGACACCGCTTTCATTTCCCGGTTCAACGAGATCACCGGCTTCTACGGATCGCAGTACTGGTACGCGTGGGGTGTTTCCACGCTCGGTCTCGCCACCATCTGGCAGAGCGCCAACGCCAAGGCGCATCTGCGTGCCGCCGAGGAACTCGACCGCGGCGGGATCATCGCGTTCGGACTGTCGGAGAAGGACCACGGCGCCGACATCTACGCCACCGACATGCTGCTGACCCCCGACGGAGCGGGTGGGTTCACCGCTACGGGCAGCAAGTACTACATCGGCAACGGCAACGTCGCGAGGATCGTGCCCACCATCGGCAGGCGCACCGACCTGGAAGGCGCCGACGCGTACGTCTGGTTCATCGCCGACAGTCAGCACCCGAACTACCGGCTGGTCAAGAACGTCATCCACGGCCAGAACTTCGTCTCCGCCTACGATCTGGTGGACTACCCCGTCTCGGCCGACGACATACTGCACGTGGGCCGCAAGGCATTCGACTCCGCGCTCGCCGCGGTCAACTGCGGCAAGTTCAACATCGGAATGGTCGCGCTGGGAATCGTCCAGCACTGCTTCTACGAGACGATCAACCAGGCGAGCGCCAAGATCCTGTTCGGACACCCCGTCACCGACTTCCCGCAGGTGCGGCAGATCCTGAGCGACAGCTACGTGCGCATGAACGCCATGCGGCTCTACCACGAACGAGCGATCGACTACATGCGCTGCTCGACGCCGGAGGATCGCCGCTTCGTCATGTTCAACTCCATCGGCAAGATGAAGGTCACCCGCGAGGCCGAGCGCGTGTTCCGCGAACTCTCGGATGTCATCTCCGCCAAGGGGTTCGAGAAGGACTCCTACTTCTCGACGGCCCGCGGCACGATCGATTCGATGCCGCGGCTCGAGGGCACCGCGCACGTCAATATGGCCTTGACCTTGAAGTTCATGCCGAACTTCCTGTTCAACCCGGCGGAACTGCCGCCGGTGCCGGTGCGACGGGATGCCGGCGACGACGAATCGCTGTTCCGGCAACCGGGCGCTGCGGGTCTCGGCGCGGTGCGATTCGCGGATTGGCGGCCCGCGTACGCGCGCTATCGGCATGTGCCGAATGTGGCGTTGTTCCTCGAGCAGGCCGAGCGGTTCACTCAGTTCCCCGTGGAGGCGCCGCCCACCCCCGACCAGCTCAAGGATCTGGACTACCAGCTCGCGGTGGGGGAGTTGTTCACGCTGCTGCCCTACGGGCAGCTCATCCTGGAGCAAGCCGAGATCACCGGAGCGTCCGAGGACATCGTGGATTCGATCTTCGAGATATTCGTGCGCGACTTCTCCGCCTACGCGCTCGGAGTGTTCTCGAAGGCCTCCTCGACCACGGCGCAGCAGGATTGGGCGCTCAGTGTGCTGCGTAAGCCGATCATCGACGGCGAGCGAACCGCACGCCTGCACGAGGAAGTGATGAGTCATGCGGGCGCGTTCGAGATGAACCCGTAGTCGGCTGCCGGTCCCCGCGGCGCTCGGGTGAGCGCCGCGGAGGATCGCGAGCACTGTGCGCAGTAACCTGTTCCAGTACTATCACGTATGAATTTCGAGTAACTTGTCGCTGCGGGACCGATCACGGTCGCAGG
>NZ_BDBC01000032.1 GCF_001612785.1 Nocardia beijingensis NBRC 16342 | reverse complement strand
CCGCCGGTGGGGCCAGGCAGCGACATGACCGCGGTCACCGCGACGGTGCCCGCGCCCGAGGTGGCGCAGCAGACGCCGTCGCCGTCGCCGCGGCCGCAGATCCCGAGGCAGACGCAGGTGATGATCACGCTGCCCGGTCTGCCGCCGATCCCGTGCGGGATCTTCTGCCCGCCTCCGGAGCCGGTGCATCCCTGCCTCGCGCAACCGATTCCCGCTCCGATGCCGCGACCGGGACAGCCGGAATCCGGTCGCATCCCCCTCGCGCCCGGGCAAACGTACGGTGCGGCCCCCGAGCAGCTGCGCGACCCGGACCTCGACGGTGCCGACGCCGAACCGCGAAGCGCCGACGCCGGAACGGTCTGCGCGCAGCCGGAAGCGGCCACCATCCCCGCCCCAGCGCCGGACGCCCCACAGCGGGACGTCGCGCCACACCACCCCGAACCTGCCACCACCACCCCGCCCGCGCCGGAACCCGAACCGGAACCGGCGCCCGAAGCGGAGCAGGCACCCCCGCCGCCACCCGCGATCACGCTGCCCTTCGGCATCGTCATCCCGTTGCCGGGACCACCCCCGCCGCCACCGGCGGGCTGACATCGGCTGTCACCAGAGCAGGCTCGCATCCGGCGACTGCCCGCCCCGCCCCGTGGCGAGCCGAGGGATGAAATGCGGCGTCGTCGCCGGCCCCGGTTGCGCGGACCAGACCCGGGTGTGGACGAGCCTCGGTGAGTTCGCGCAGTACGTCCGCGGCCGGTGCCGCGAGCGCGGCCTGCAGTTGAGCGACGTGCCACAAGGCCCTCGCTTCCGGTGCAGCGAACCTGCACCCCCGCCGCGCGCAGTGCGGCGACCAGCGCGATGCACTGCTTGTGTAGCAGTTCGCTGACGTCCACCTGCACGGAGGTCGGCGCCGCAGCGCTCGAAGAGGTCTTCGAGCGCTGGGCCGCACCGTGTTTCTCCGCCGATCGCCCTGCGATACGAGCCGCTTACGCACGACATCGCATCGGGTGGAATACCGTGCATGAGTGTCGCCGATGGATTCGGCCACGACTGTGCCTGCGGAGCGCGCGACGCCTGCCGCAAACCGTATCCGGACCGCGTCGACCGACGTATTGTGGTCGTTAGCTATCGCGTGGCATCTACCAGAGGCGCCCAGGAGGCCGGTCACCGTCAATGGTCTTCGAGGACGTCATTTCGTGCGGTGGGCGCTCGGCGGATGGGCGGCCCGGTGCACCGACCGGGACCCATCGCCGGCGACCGCGGTGACGAACCTTTACCGGGACCGGTCGAGCAGAGGTGATCTCATGAGGGCCACAGTCGGAATATCAGCGGAGCAGGCGGTGGTACGTGGGGTGATGATCGCGTCGACGGCGCGACGAGGCACCCGTCCCGCCGTGCTGGGGGAGGTCGAACAGCCGGTCGAGCACTCCACCGCCGCATCGGTGGCCGCCGCGCTCGACGCGTTGACCGCCGCCGCGGGCTCCGGCGCTCGAATCGATGACGTCGCGGTCGCCTACCGCACCGTGGCCGAACGGCGGGCAATCGTCTCGCAACTCTCGTCGGCCTCGTGGCGGTCGTCGTCGCTCGTGTCGACCAAGACCGCGCTGCTCGCGCTGCTCGCGGACCTGCCAGGACTGGCCGAGGACGACACCCTGCTGGTGTTGGAGGCCGTCGGCTACCACACGTCGTATCTCGTGGCCGCGCCGAATCGAGAGGATATCCTGCTGTCCGGATCCTGGTCGTCCGGTGTCGTCGACGCGGAGACCGCGGGTTCGGCGGCCGACCGGATCAGGCCTGCTCTGGAGGCGGCCGGGGTACTGCCCGACGCGGTGGTGCTGTGCGGCTCGTCGGCGGGAGATCCGGCGGTGGTCTCCGCGTTGCGGGCCGGGCTCGACGTGCCGGTCGTCACGGCGCCCGACCATGCCGAGGCCGCCGCTTACGGCGCGGCGTTGGTCGCCGCGGCTCCGTTCCGGGGCGCGGCGGCGGAACCGGCGACGGCCGAGCGCGGGCACGGCGGTCGCGTGCTCCTGGCCGGGGCCGCGGTCGCCGCGCTGCTCGGCGGCGCCGCGATCGCGGTCGCGCAGGCACGGGACGACCGTCCGGCCGACGCCGAGATCGGTGGACCGGCGCCCGTCACCGCCACCCAGCCGGTCGACCCGAATCCGGCGCAGGCGGCCCCCGCTCCCGCGGTCGAGCAGGCGCCCATCTCCGTGGTGCCGGAGGCGGCCGCCACTTTCGAGCCGTATCCCGAACCGCCGGTGCCACCGCCGCCTCCCGCGCACGCGAATGCTCAATTGCCCGCACCGCCGGTTCCTGTGCCCCCCGGACCGCCGCCCGCCGAGCAGCAACCGCCGCCGCACCCGCGCACCTCGACGGAATACCCGGAACCGACAACCGCGGCCGTCCCCGACGACACGTTCCTGTTCCCGGGCGAGTCGCCGCCGCCACCCTGGAATGCCGACCCCGCGACCGTCCAGGCCTGGTGGGACAACCACGCGAAGCTGAAGGAGAGCTGGCTGAGCGGCCGCTGACAGCGTCCGTGACTCCGCGCCCGGCGGCCTCGGACGCGGGCGGGGTGCGAATGCCCGCTGGGACGAGCGGCGCGGCGGCGACACCCTCGGGCAGTCGATAAGCTGGCCGGGTGAGCGCACCAACGGCCGGAACGGTGGCGATCGTCGACGACCTGGAGGTCGTGACGACCCGAGGCCATGAAGACGAACCCGAGGCGACCGGGATCGGCCGCGCCGACGTGGAGTCGCTGTGGGCGTCGGTGCAGGCGTGGTACCGCCTTGGCACCACCCCGGCGATCCAGGTCTGCCTGCGCCGTGACGGCGCGATCGTGCTGAACCGCGCCATCGGTCACGGCTGGGGCAACGCGCCGGAGGACGGACCGGACGCGGTCAAGGTCCTGGCCACCCCGGAGACGCCGTTCTGCGGCTTCTCGACCGCGAAGGGCGTGGCCGCTGCGCTGATGTTCATGCTCGTCGAGCAGGGTGCGTTCGCCCTCGACGAGCCGGTGTCCGTGTACATCCCGGAGTTCGCCGCGAACGGCAAGGCCGCCATCACGATCGGTGACGTGCTTTCGCACTCGGCCGGGATCCCCTTCGTCACACCGCCGTACCGAGGCGTCGATCTGGTGCTCGACGAGGAGTTGGCCGTGCGTGGGCTGGCCGATCTGGTCCCGAGCTGGAAGCCGGGACGGTTCCGCGTGTACCACGCGCTGACCATCGGGTTGATCCTGCGGCTGCTGGTGCGGCGGGCCACCGGCAAGCGGCTGCGCGAGCACCTCGCCGAGCAGGTGCTGGAGCCGTTCGGTTTCCGCTGGACCAACTTCGGTGTGCGGCCCGAGGACGTCGGCAAAGTGGTGCCGAGCGTGAAGACCGGTCCGCCGCCGTCGCGCACGGCGAGTTATCTGGCGCGCAAGGCCATCGGCGGGCGCATGGACCGGGCATCCCGCGCGGCGACCGACGCCTTCCTCACCGCCGAACTGCCGTCGGGGAATCTGATCACCACCGCGGCGGAGTTGTCGCGGTTCTACGAGATCCTCACCCGCGGCGCACCGGACGGCAGGCGCATCATCCGGCCGGAGACCTTGGCCGAAGCGGTGCGACCGGCTCGCTGGATACCCGGCGTCGCCGGACGCGTCAGCCGGGCCGGATTCGAACTCGGCGGGCGCAGGTCGAAATTCGGCCGCGACACCGGATCGCACTTCGGGCGCAGCGGTCTGACCACCCAGTACGGCTGGGCCGACCCGGCTCGCGGGCTGTCCGGGGCCATCCTCACCAGCGGCAAGGCCACCACCGACACCGAGCGTCCGTGGCGGCTGGTCGCCCAGATCTCCGCCACGGTGCCTGCCGATCGGTAGCCACGCGCCGATGGCGTCCCGCGCCGAGGGCCTCCACCAGTGAGAACACCTTAGCCATCCGAACGATTTAGTCTGTTAACTCGGTCGTTGCCAACCTGTCGGGTTGTGCTAGCGCTAACGGAACAGACTGACCCGTCGGCTCTTTGGCGGTGAAAGCGTTGGTGTTGATGAGGATTGACCTTGACGTGGCGGTGAGCGCATCCCGGCACGAGATGTTCCCCGACGAGCGCGGCCGGTTCGGCGTGTTCGGAGGCAGATTCGTCCCCGAGGGCCTGATGGCGGCGCTGCTGGAGCTGGAGGACGCCTATCGCCTGGCGCGGGACGACCCCGGGTTCGTCGCCGAACACCGGGAACTGTTGCGAGACCGGGTCGGCCGGCCGACACTGCTGCACCAGGTGCGGCGCTTCGCGGGGTTGCTGGGCGTGCCGGGCGTCCGGGTGTATCTCAAGCGCGAAGACATGGCCCACACGGGCGCCCACAAGATCAACAACGCCATCGGTCAAGGGTTGCTGGCCCGGCGCATGGGCAAGAAGCGGATCGTCGCCGAGACCGGCGCGGGACAGCACGGCGTCGCGGTGGCGACGGTGGCGGCGATGCTCGGGTTGACCTGTGTGGTGTACATGGGAACCGAGGACATGCGCCGTCAGCCGTCGAACGTGCTGCGGATGAAGTTGCTCGGCGCGGAGGTGCGCCCGGTCGACATCGGCTCGCGACGGTTGAAGGAGGCGATCAGCGAGTCGGTGCGCGACTGGGTGGCCAGCGTGGACACCACTCACTACCTGTTCGGGACAGCGGCGGGGCCCGCGCCGTATCCGCGGATCGTGCGGGACTTCCAGACGGTGATCGGCACGGAGACCAGGGCCCAGATCGCCCGCGTCGAAGGCAGACTCCCGGATTACGTCCTGGCCTGCGTGGGCGGCGGCAGCAACGCGATCGGGGTCTTCCATCCGTTCGCCGACGATCCGCAGGTCCGGCTGATCGGCGTCGAAGCGGCCGGACTGGGGGTGGACACCGGCGAGCACGCGGCCACCCTGAGCATGGGCAGTCCCGGCGAGATCGACGGCTCCTACAGCTATCTCCTACAGGACGAGGACGGCCAGATCGCGCGGACGCACAGTATCGCGGCGGGACTGGACTATCCGGGCGTCGGCCCGGAACTCAGCCACCTGAAACACAGCGGCCGGGTGACCTATCGAGCCGCGACGGACGCGGTCGCCCTGCGCGGCATGCAGGCGCTCAGCCACACCGAAGGCATCCTCGCCGCACTGGAATCCGCTCACGCCGTCGGCCACCTGATGGAGATGGCCGACCGCGGTGAGATTCCCGCGGGCTCGCTGATCGTGCTGTGCCTGTCCGGCCGGGGCGACAAGGATCTCACCGTGGCCGCCGAGCGGCTGGGCGTGGCATGACCGCTGCTAAGGTCGAAAGCGCCCATGGCGCCGGAGAGGGACCGCGCGCTACACCCGCGCACGAGGACGAGCCCTCTTGAAGTATGTGCCCCGCCTGATCTTGTTCCTGGCGATTCCCGCTGTCCTGTTCCTGCTGCCGTGGTGGACGCTGGTGGCGGCGCCGACCGAGGACTCCGGCCCGCTGTTCTGGCTGGGTTCGGCGCTTTTCCTGCTCGGGTTCGCGTGCCTGCCCGCGGCGATGTATCTGGGCCACGGGCCCGCGCAGTCGGACGTGGCCTCGATCGTCGGCGACACCTTGCTCGGTGTGATGTGGGTGCTGTTCAGCTGGTCGGTGCTGGGCAATCTCGCGCGCGCGGGATTGACCGTCGCGGGCGTCGGCGACCCGGCGCGCTCCGGGATCGTCGCGGTCGGCGTGCTCGCGGTCGCGACGGCGCTGGTGGTGTGGGGTGTGATCGAGGCGCGCCGGGTGCCGCGGGTGCGCACGGTGGAGGTATCGATTCCCGGTCTCGGCCCCGCGCTCGACGGACTGCGCATGGTCGTCGTGACCGACACCCATTACGCCGCGCTCGACCGGCTGCGCTGGTCGGAACGCGTGGTGGAGGTGGTCAACGCGCAACGGCCCGACATCGCCTGCCACGCGGGCGACCTCGCGGACGGATCGGTGGCGAAGCGGCGCGCGCAGGTCGACCCGCTCGGCAAGGTCGAGGCCGAACTCGGCCGGTTCTACATCACCGGCAATCACGAGTACTTCGGCGACGCCGAGGGCTGGATCGAGCACATGGCCTCGCTCGGCTGGCAGCCGTTGCACAATCAGCACGAGGTGGTGCGCCGCGGCGGTGATCGGCTGGTGATCGCCGGCATCGACGACCCCACCGGTGTCGGTTTGACCGGCCACGGCCCCGACCTGCCCGCCGCGCTCGCGGGGGCGGACCCGGATGTCCCGGTCGTGTTGCTCGCCCACCAGCCCAGACAGATCGCGCAGGCGGCGGCCGCCGGTGTGGCGCTGCAGATCTCCGGCCACACCCACGGCGGCCAGATCTGGCCGTTCCACTATCTCGTCCGCCTCGAGCAGCCCGCCGTCGCCGGGCTGAGCCGCCACGGCGAGCGCACCCAGCTCTACACCAGCCGGGGCACCGGGTTCTGGGGGCCGCAGCTGCGAGTGTTCGCGCCGAGCGAGATCACCGTGCTGATCCTGCGTGCGGAGTCGGCCGGGTGAACGCGCGGGCGTGGGGTCAGCGCGGGCCGCGATCGGCGTCGGCCCGGCTGTCGGCATCGGGTGCCGACGGCGGCGCGGAGGAATTGCCGGAATTCCACGCCTCGCTGACACCCGGAATTCCGTCCTGCACGACGTAACCGGCGCGGGTCTGGATCGGCGCGCCGGGACGGCGGACATAGGGCACCACGCGAAAATCGTTGCGCCACAGATGGTGATCAAGTTCCACCCGGACGTAACCGCGCTGGGCGTTGAAGAATTTGACGTCCGGATTCGCCGCGAGCAGGCGGCGGCCCTTGTCGCTCAGATCGGTGCCGTCGCCGTTGCTGGTGATCGAGGTTCCGGTGAATTCCGCCGCGACCACCGGTGATCCGGGGTCGGCGTAGTCGCGCCGCAGGTCGGCGGCCTGGTTCTCGTGCCGGTCGCCGGTGATCACCACGAGGTTTCCCGCGCCGTGCGCCGCGGCGGCGCCCAGCACGGCGTTGCGGTCGGCGACGTAGCCGTCCCAGGCGTCGGTGGAGACGCTCACACCCGGACCCGGATCGGAGTCGTTCTGGCTCATGCCCACCTGGTTGCCGAGAATCCGCCAGCGAGCCGGGGACCGGGTCAGACCGTCGATCAACCACTCCCGTTGGGCCGCACCGAGGATCGTGCGGCCGGGGGAGAACCGCTCGGCGCAGCCGCTGACGACGGCGTCGCCGCAGGCCTGCGGTGTGCGGTACTGGCGGGTGTCGAGCATCGTGATCTCCGCGAGGTCGCCGAACCGGAAACGGCGGTGCAAGCGGATGCCCGCCGCGGACGGCAACTGCGCGAGGCGCAGCGGCTGGTGCTCGTACATGGCCTGGAAGGCGGCGGCGCGGCGCCTGCGGAACAGGGCGGGCACCCGCCAGATGTCCAGACCGATGCCGGGGGCGTCGGCGGCCCAGTTGTTGTCGACCTCGTGGTCGTCCATGGTGACCAGCCACGGAAACGCCGCGTGCGCGGCGCGCAGCGGCTGCTCCGATTTGTACAGCGCGTAACGCAGCCGGTAGCCGGGCAGGTCGACGGCTTCGTCACGGAAATGCGGGCCCATCGCCACGCCTTCCCGCCCGCGCGACCAGGCTCGCTCGTAGATGTAGTCGCCCAGATGCACGACCAGATCCAGGTCTTCGCGGCTCATGTGCTCGTAGGCGGTGTAGTACCCCGAACTCCACGACTGGCAGGAGGCGAAGGCGAAGCGCAACCGCGCCAGCGCCTGGCCGGGCGCAGGAGCGGTGCGGGTCCGTCCCACCGGCGACACGGCCGAGCCGGCCCGGAACCGGTAGAAATACCAGCGATCCGGCGCGAGTCCACGCACCTCCGGATGCACGCTGTGGCCGAGTGCGCGGGTGGCCACCGCCGATCCGCGCGCCACCACTCGGCGGAAGTGCTCGTCGTCGGCGACCTCGTAGTCGACCGTCACCGGGTCCACCGGCATGCCGCCGAGGCCGTCCGGCGCCAGCGGGTCCGGGGCGAGCCGCGTCCACAGCACCACACCGTCGGGGGCCGGATCGCCGGAGGCGACGCCGAGCGAGAACGGATCGCCGAGCCTGCGCGGGGCGGGAAAACGGGCGCTGCTCGCCACCGCGGCGCCCGCCAGGACCGCGGCCGACCCCGCGGCGCCGACGCGGAACAGTTCCCGCCGTGAGAGAGCCATACCTCAGCGTAGAACCGCACCCGGCGGCGGGAAGCCGGGTCGCGACGTCAGAGCAGGCCGCCGCGGCGCGCGTGGTGCAGCGCGTCGACCCGGGAATTGGTGCCCAGCTTGCCGTAGATGCCGCGCAGGTGCGTCTTCACGGTGTTGACCGAGACCCCGAGGTCCTCGGCGATCTGCTGGGCGGTGCGGCCGGAGGGCAGTTGCTTGAGCACGGTCATCTCGGTGTGGGTCAAGGCCGGGTAGGCCGGTCTGCGGCGCGCGGCGGGATGACGCCGGATCGCCTCGGCGAAGCTCTCCGCCCGGCCGAGCCGTCCCGCGTAGCTGTCCAGCAAAGGCATCGCGGCGGGCACGTCGAGGAACGGCCGCAGCAGCCGGTGCGGTGTCGCGGAACCCAACGCGTTCTCCAACGCGGTGAGGGCTCTGGCCGGAGCCCGTGACTCGTGTTGCGCCGCGGAGTAGAGCAGCCACCCGGTGACCGCGCTGACCGGGCGCAGGTCACCCGCGCGGTCCAGCAGGGGTTCCAGCACCGCGCAGGTCGCCTTGCGGCGATCGGCCGCGGCGTGCAGCGCCGCGTCGGCCAGCCGCACCTCGGGCAGTTCGCCGACGATGCCGCGGGCGCGTTCGACCAGCAGTTGCGCTGTCCTGGCATCGTGCACGCGCAGCAGCGCCCACACCACCGGCAGGATCAGGCTGCCTGTGGTCGCGGGCACCGCCGTGTGCTCCAGCAGGACCAGCAGGCTGCGGCGCAGCGCGTCGACCGCGGCCGACTGTTCCTCGGCCCGTTCCAGTTCGAGCAGGCGGCCGATGACGTGGCCGCGCCGGCCGGCGACCGGACCGTGCGATCCGTCGTGGTCGACCCGCTCGGTGAGCACGGACGCGACCTGCGCCGCGCCGGGCGTCTCGCCTTGCAGGTAGGCGCCGTAGGCGGCCACGGCGGTCGCCTGGACGGCGTCGGTGCTCTCCAGCAACCCGTGCTCCTGCGCGACCGCCAGCGCGCGCGCCGCGCGGGCCCGCATCGCGGTGGCGGCGTCGACGGCGTCGGCGGCGAACGCGAGCCGGGTCAGCGCACGCAGCACCAGGCGGGGCCGCCCCGCGTGCTCGGCCAGCGCGAGCCCGGAATGCAGCAGCTGTTCCCCCCGCGTGACCGCGCCGCCCGCGACGAAGGCGGTGGCGATCTGGATGTCGGTGTACGCGTCGAGATCGGGGTCGCCGGTCGGCGCGACGTGCTCCGGGAACTGCGGGAAGACCGCCCCGGTGGTCGCCGCGACATCGATGGTCGCGGCGAGGGTGAGCGCGTCCAGCCGCTCCGGCGCGGCGAAGGAGACCTTGGCCGCACGCCGCGCCGCCGCGGTGTCCAGGCACGCCACCGCGGCGGCGGCGCTGCCCGCGACCACCGCGTCGACGACACGCACCAGCCACAGGAACGGGTCGTCGAGCAACGCGGGCGCCGAGCGGGCCAGCTGATCGAACAGCGTCGGGCCCAAGCCGTCGAGAACCATGCGCAGGGCGTACGCCGACAGGAATTCGCACAGCTGGTCGTGGTCGCCGCTCGCGAGCTGATGCGGCAGGGCGGTCCCTGGCAACCCGGCGGACCGCAGCCATCGGGCCGACCGGCGGTGCAGTTCCGCGCTGAGGTGCGGTCCCAGGCGCCGGGCTTCGGCGAGGAAATACGCGCGCACCAGCGGATGACAGGAGAACCACACATCGCCGTCGCGCACGACCGCATCGATCGGGAAGCCGGCCCGGTCCAGTTCTTGCAGCGCGTGCCCCGCACCGCCGCCAACGAGTTCGTCGGCGAGCTGCTCGGTGAACGCGATCGGAATGCTGGTGTGGGTGAGGAACCGGCGCAGCGTCGGCGGCAGTGCCTCGATGAGCTCACCGAGCAGGAAATCGGCGACCGCGCGCGCCGGACGAGCGAGCGCGGCGAGCGCCGCGGCGCGATCGCCGCTCGCCGCGGCCACATGGCTCGCGGCGATGCGCACGAGCGCGGCCCAGCCCCTGGTCATGGCGTCGAGCGCGTCGAGCTCACCGGCGGTGAGCCCGCACCCGTGGTCGCGGCACAGCGCGTCGATCTCGTCCAAGGTGAAGGCCAGTTCGCCCGCACCCCAGCGGGTCAGCCTGGCGTGGAGTTCGATGGCGTGCCAGCGCATCGGCGGAGCGAAGCGGGCACACAGCACCGTCGTGACGGTAGGCGGCGCGTGGAGCAGGAAGTATTCGACGCCGGCCAGTGTCTGCGGATCGGTGAGCAGATGCGCGTCGTCGAGCACCAGGATCGTCGGCGTCGTCCGCGCGGCCAGCGTCTCGACGAGCGCCGCGGCGGACGCGGTCGGCGGGGCGGGGTCGGTCGTCGCCGCGATGCCGAACCGGGCGTGCAGGACCGCCCACAGCGACGCCCCGTCGTCGAGCTGCTCGGTGACGGTCAACCAGGCGATGTCGGACCCGCGCGCGGCGTGCCGGGCGGCCCAGTCGGCGGCCAGCACCGACTTCCCGGTCCCGGCGGGAGCGTGGATCAGCAGCACGTGCCCGGTGCCCGTCATGCTGTCGGCGGCGGCGTACAGATCGGGCCGGGGGATCGGGGTGAACGGCAACGCGGGCAGTTCGGCAGTGCATTCCGCCGCGGCCGGGATACGGCGTAGAGCGGGGACGTGCGATGTGGTCACCGTGCCTCCCGGGCCGTGTGCTGACAGATCACTACCGCGCCTCGGTAGCGGAACATACCCGGCGCGAAGTCCGCTCGATCGGATCGTGTGACGTCGTTATGGAATTTTCATTTCGTGCCGCCGCGCTGGATGGGAGTCACCCGAAACGGGTGAAGTGCCGCACGGGTGGACTGGTGGAGATTCGGAAGGCGTCCACTACTTCCCGAGAAAGGGGGCGACCGATGACGCACATGACCGAACCGGAGTCACACCCCGTCCGCCGTGGCATCGCGGCGGGCACGTCCATCGCGGCCGCGATCCTGTTGCTGACCGTGGGGGTGCTGTCGATCTTCGAGGGGATCTCGGCCGTCGCCGAGGACGAGCTCATCGTCGTCGGCGCCGAATACGTCTACAAGTTCGACACCACGACGTGGGGCTGGATCCACATCGTGCTCGGCATCCTGCTGGTCGTCGCGGCGCTGGGTCTGATGACCGGCGCGACCTGGGCGCGGGTGGTGGCGATCTGCCTGGCGGCGCTGTCGATCCTGGCGAACTTCATGTGGCTGCCGTACTACCCGGCATGGTCGATCCTGGTCATCGCGCTGAACGTCGTCGTGATCTGGGCGGTCGCCACCTGGCGTCCGGAAGCGGTCTGACCGCGCCGGCGTTCGCGAGCCGGGTCCGCACGGCGCGAGCAGTCGAACACCCCGGCGGCGCCGTGTCCCATCCGGCGGCGCGGCGGCCCCGGGGTGCTCCAGCGTCTCGCCGATTCCGGCGAAGACGTCGACGGCGCCATGCTTCGCGGTAGCCGACGCGGACGCTCCCGCGATCCGCAGGACGGCGACCGGTTGCTGTCGGCCTGCCGGACCGGGAAGCGCGCCGCCGTCTCGGCGGGCATCCCACGCAAGCGGACGACGCGTCGGTCCCACTGAAACGTGCTCGGACGGGCCGGGTTCGGTGCCTCCATTCGCCGGGTTCGATGTGTCCGCGCGCCGGTGGCGTTGTGGCGCTTCACTAACGCGGCGCGCGGAATTCGTGGTCTGTCGGTGCGGCGGGTCGGTGGCGCTGGCGATACCGTCGGAGCGAAGCAGCGTTCCGGAGAGCAAACTCCGGCGACCGCGCGGTGAAGTAGGGGTTTCCGCTGCAACCATAGGCGAGGTTGTGGTATCCACCTTCGAGACCGCACTACGAATTCGAAGGGACGCCAATGCCCAGCAAGCCCCCGCTCGTTCTTCTGCACGGAGTCACGATGTCCGAACGGGTGTGGGACCACGTCACACCCTTGCTCGCCGCGCGCCACGAGGTGATCACACCGACCGCGGTGGGGCATCGCGGCGGTCCGCCTGCCCTGCGGCGTCCGGCGCGGGTCGAGCACCTGGTGGACGACATCGAGCGGCGGTTGGACGGACTCGGACTGCACCGGGTGCACATCGCGGGGAATTCGCTGGGCGGTTGGATGGCGATCGAGTTGGCCCGGCGCGGCCGAGCCGAGACCGTGTGCGCGCTCTCGCCAGCAGGCTTCTGGGAATCCGGAGACCGCAGCCGTACGGTCGCGACCCGCCGCATCGCCCGCGAGGTGACCACGGGGCGGCTGCTCGGCTTCCTCGCCCCGGTGGGCCTGCGGGTCGCGGCGGTGCGGCGAGCGGCGTTGCGCAACGTCGCCGTGCACGGAGACCGTGCCGACGCGGCGCAGGCCATGACGTTCCTGCGGGACCTGCTGGGCTGCACCGTCACGGCCGATCTGCTCGGCACCGACGAACAGATCGCTGCGCTCGACCCGCTGCCGTGCCCGATCACGGTGGCCTGGTCCGAGCACGATCGTGTGCTGCCGGCACAGACCCACTTACCGGTCGCGCGGCAACGGCTGCCCGAGGCCGCGTTCTCCGTTCTGCCGGACACCGGTCACGTGCCGATGATCGATGACCCCCGGCTCGTCGCACAGACGATCCTGACCACCACGAGCATGACCGCCGCCGAGGCGTCCTGATCCGGCTGCCGTTCGGCCCCGTCTCCGGTCGCGAACCGAAGGACCGGTTCGCGCCGCGGTCCGCTCCTGCCCTACTCGCTCAGGTCTGCGGGGGGAACATCGTCAGGGATATTCGTCGAGCTTCGGGATCTATGCTCAGAATCCAGCAATCGATCTCCTGCCCGTTCGTCAGGACTGTTCCCGCACTCGCTTCGGACGAGTGGAGCAAGGCTTCCTGAGCGAATCCGAAATTGATGAACCAGCCGAATGGAACGACTTTCACCACACGCCCGTGGACCCGGCTTCCGCGCTGGTAGAGCTCGCTCACCGTCTGCCAGGGTGAACGGACGGTCGCTTTGTGGGAGAGGGACACCCGTTGCCTGTCGAAATCTATCTCCAATACGACGACCTCCAGCATGTCACCCACTTGGGCCGGGAATTCGTCAGGAGCGGGCTTCTTCGAATTCCAGCTCATCTCCGTCACGTGCACCAGGCCCACCTCCTGTCCCGTGCGGTTCTCCGGAGGTATGCCCGCCGCATCGGCGAATGACACGAACAGGCCGAACGCGACGCGCTGCACGACCTCACCGGTGAATCGCGCTCCGACCGTGAGCGATCCGATGGACCACGCCGGTAGGACCCGTTCGACCACCACGCGCTGCTCGCGCACGTTGCAATTGATGACCCGAACCGTCATCTCGGACCCGACGAGCTGCTGAAGCACCTTGAAGGAACTCACCCCCGCTCGACTCGCGGGCAGCAGGGCGGAAAGACCGGCGAAGTCGCGGAAGGTCACGATGAGACCACGGCCACCGGGCAATGCCCGTGCGGCGGTGCAGGGCAGTGTCTCCCGCCTGCGCCAATGCCGGTCTATCGCCTGGATCATCCGATCCGCGGCGACCGTCTCCGGGGCGCTTTCCTCCGGCGAGAATTCGTCGAGGCGGTAGGTGCGCCGCCGCATATCCCGGATACTCACCGCGTCACGTCCGGTTCGCACGCGCACCGCGGGCCCGGGAATCCGCACCCGGACCCGGGTGGTGGTCGGCTCGGATTCGCCACTGCTGATGGTCAATATCATCGGATCGACCCGGGGAACCAGGATGGCGTTGCGGCGCCGCTGAGTGACGGAGCCGATTTCCAGGAACTCCCCGTCGCGAGCAACCCCCAGCGGCCGTTCGGGTAACAGCGCCATCGCCTCGGCGAGCAGTTCCTCGTCGGCTCCGTCATCCGGCCAGCCGATGTGCCGAGCAGGCAAGCCCTGCGCCAGGCACAGCTGGGTGAGCATCCACGCGGGGCCGCCTTCGACGACTTCGGATGGCAGTCGCGCGAACGCCCCCGACACCCACTGCAACATCCGCATCCGATTTTCGCGGGCTATCGTGCGGACGACCGAGGACAGCACATCGTCTCGCAGCGGCCGGAAATCGCTCGCGGTCGCATACGACCAGCAGATCTGCTCTTCGAGGCGGAGCAACGGCGACAGATCCACGGTCGTTCGCTCGATGATCGTGCGGAGCGCGCCGAGATTCGCGGCGAGGCCGTCGGCGACCAGAAGCATGCGCAGACGACGGCGTAGCGCGTTGGCGAACTCGGGTTCGAACGTGAATCCGTCCACCGAGTTGCTCTCGACGACGGGAGAGGCGCAGAGCTGGCTCTCCACGCTCAGCGTACCGGCGGGCAGGACGAGCCTGCGCGCCGCGCGCAGCAACGCGTACGGGACGAGCGGCGGCGTACAAATGGCACTGGCCACCAGCAGTATTCGCGGATCGTCACATCCGGGCAACGGCTCTTCGAGCCGGTTCTCGAGCTCCGGACCCCATGGACCGCTCACGTCCTGATCACCCGCCAACAGGATCGGCCTTTGCCCATGGCCGGGGGCTCACCGAACCACACGACATGAGCCGCGTGCCCGCGCCGGTTGAGTTCGGATGCGACTTCGTCCAGTTCGGCCGCGCGGGTGACGAAATCGGCGCCGAAACTGCCCGAGATGAAGACGTACGTGCATTCCTCCCGGAGCGGTTCGAACGGCCGCCATGACCAGACCGGACCGGAGCCGCAGCCGTGGAGCACGCTGCTCCGGAATGCCTCGAACCGGATCTCGTTCTCGGTGAGCAGGTGATAGATCAGCATCAAGAGATCACTGATGTCACCGGCGAAAGGTCCTATCGACAGCGAGAGGTCGTACAGGACTCGTATCGGTCGCTTCGTACGGGGCCGCTGCAGCAGCGGCGGATCGATGATCGGCATCGCCAGAGCGAGTTTCTCGACTATCTTGTCGGTGTCGAGAACGGGCGTCGTGGCGTCACGCCGGAGAATGGTCGATATCATGCTGGAGATCGCTCTCGTGTGCTGATATTCCGCGGCTCTCGCGGTCGGCTGCGTCGCGGGGGGCGACGGCAACGGGATGTGGCGGTACCCCGTGACCGGCGGGGACGACTCCTCGCTCGACAGGATGATCGGGACGAGTTGACGGGGAGATCCGCCTTTTCCGCCCATCGTCGTCACCTCGAGCCGCTTCTTCGCGGTCGTGTCCCGAATGGTTTCCTCGACGTCGTCTTCGGTCAGCAGTGACCACCCGTCGGCCGGGTTCGCCATGGACGCCGCTTCGAAGAATTCCGACTCGGTCGGCTCTGTCTCGGCGGACTCGGGCGTCGTGGGCTGTCTTTCGGCGCGTGGCTCGTCCGAAAGGCCGCATCCGGCGAAGCGCAATGCGAGTTCGAGGTCGTCGAAATGCCTGCGATAGGCGATCACCTGAAGCGCTGAACGGATTTCCATCCTGCTTCCCTCACCACTCGATCATCCGCGATCCACGAACATCCTTCTTCTCGATCACGAGTTGCTCGACGATCTTCCACTCCTCCGAATCGATGGCGATATCCAGGGAGAGAAGCGTGCGGATCAGGTCGAGGAACTCGGCGATACTGGGCTGGGTGTCGATGCCGTCGGATTCGGTGAGCTTCACGGCGAGATGCCGTATCTGGGTGTGGGTTTGCTCGTCCAGTTCGTGCGCCGCGAAGTGGACACCCGCGATCTCGATGAGCTTGTTCGCGTCCGGTGTCGGTATGGTCAGGGCGATGCATCGTCGGATGAACGCGTTCGGCAGATCGCGTTCGTTGTTCGTCGTGATCAGGACGATCGGGCTGCCCGGAGTCTGGTCCTCGTCCGGTGTGACGAGTTGCCCGATCGGTTGAACAGGGAACTGCCTGCTACCCAGCGGAACCAGCAATCCGTTGCAGAACGCGCTGTCGGCCTTGTCGATCTCGTCGATGAGCAGCACCGCACCCGGCTCCGTCGCGACGTGATCCGCCAGCATGGACGGCGGTACCGCGTCGATGAAGTCCGCGCTGCGCGCGACATCGGGTGGCGCGCCGCGGCGCCGGGCTGTTTCCGGGCTCAGGCACCACCAGAGCGGTCCCGGCTCGAGGTATCGGTAGATGTCGGTGTTGTGCGCCTCCTTGACGAGGGCGCCGAGGTTGGCGTCGTTGAGCCTGCGCACGTTGTCGACGCGCCACAGCAGGTCCTGTGGGTCGGCATTCTCGGTCACCGTGAATTCGTGATAGCGCAGGCCGAGATTGCGCGCGATATAGGAAGCGAGACTGGATTTGCCGCATCCCGGCGGCCCCGCGAGCAGCAGTGGCCGTCCGGTCACCATGGCGACTTTCAGTGCCGTCCTGATCTCCTTCGAGGTGACGTACACCCGCCCCTCGCGCGAATCGCCGCGCCCGTCCGACCGGTGGTCGACATCGTCGAAGTCGTGCAGCCGATCGATGATGTCCAGCATGTCGCCACGGCTTCTTCTCTGATCAGTCGACGCCATCTACATCCAGTTCCTTGCCGATCAAAGCTGCTGTCCGACTGAGATAGCGGCGTGCGTCGCGCTCCCTGGGTTCATCGATTCGTGTGTAGGCTCGCTGGAAGGAGTTGTCCTTCCAGATGGCGCTCGACTTGCTCGCCAATATCACGAACACGACGCCAGGGAATCTTTTTCGTAAGGTACCTATGAGTGTGTTCACGGCGCCGGGGTTGAGATTCTCGAACCGGAGGAGCACGTAGACTCCGCCGCCGAGCGATTCCATCTCCTGGGCGATGTCCTCCGGCGTGTCGTGGATCGACAGATGCAGCAGGCGCCGCAAACCCGTGTCGTAGCGCTGCAGTATCTCCGAGAACGCGCTTTCTCCGACGACGTCGGAGAAAGGTATCACCGCGAATTCGGGTGCTTCGCACGTGGCCCGCAGAACGATATGCTCGCCCAGTCTGAGCTGGCTGGTCGTGATCGCCAGCACGCGTTGATCGGGAGGGAGCATGGACGCGTCGGCGATCACCCGGGCGGCGTCGAGGTCGACCCAGAGCGGGCACGCCCGCTGGACGATCTTGGACCGGCGTCGCTCGTCGTCGATCAAGGGGGCGAGCTGGACGAGTGCCTGGTAGGCGTGCGCCACGTCGGTGCCGAGGAAGGCGGACGCGACCGCGGCATGCCGGTCGGCGATGCGGTTCCAATCGTCGGAGGCGAAGCCGAGCCGGTCGGCGACCCGCCAGAGCCGTTCGTCGTTGACCGCGGAGATCAAGTCGGAGAAGTCTTCGACCCAGCGCTCCAGGGGCGAGGATCGCTCATAGGTGGGAGCGGCCGCGAGCAAGTGCTCGGTGACGTATTCCGAAACCGTCTGAGCTGCTGTCTTGTTCGTCTTCCTGGTGGGCGAGCGAAGTACGGACAGCGTGCTCAGTCCGATCGGATTGCCGAGCGGATTCGCGGCGAGATCGCGTTCGCTGACCGATCCCAGCAGGACGGGAACGACATTGATGCCGCACGTCCATCGGCGCCACATCAGGATCGTCGCTTCCTTGCGCAGGTAGCTGGAGTCCAGGGAGTCGAGGTCGATCAGCACGATGGCGGTGCCGCAATTCTGCAGCGCGAGATGGGTCATGGGCTCGAACTCCATCCCCGGCTGGATCTCGTCTCGATCGACCCAGACGTCGTATCCGAGGTCGGTGAGGCGTGCCTTCAGGTCGCCGAGCAGGTGTGCGAGAAATCGTTTGCGGTGTACGTGGCGATTGATCGAGTCCCCCGGTCGCAACTCGTCCGCGTCGCGGATTCGCGAGCTGTGGCTGATGAACAGTTTCCGATTCGACGGGGCTGGTGCCAGGGCGGACGCGCCGACCGGTGCGAGCGAGGTCGACGGGGTCGCCGAATCCGACCTGAGCCGTTCCCCCAGCAAGCATGCCTCCCCTCAGGCGTTCGACCGATCCCGCGGTTCTCGGTCCGGCAACGTATTTCACCAGCACTGAACCAGTTACGCTACCTGCGATTCCTCTTCGGCGCTCTCGAATGTCCGGATGACCACCGAACATACGACAGTGCGGCCGCACTTCCCCGCGACCGGCGGCGGAACTCCGCAGGCCGGTCACACGTCGAGCAGATGCGGCAATCCGGCGCGGTAGCGGTCGGCGTCGATGCGTTTCCACGGGTCGAAGACCGGCAGGGACACCAGCGGGAAGACCGGGACGCGGGGCGCGGGATCGTCGGCGGCATCGAGGATCGCGTTGGTGGCGGCGCGCCCGGACTCGTTGGCGCCCTCCATGGTGGCGAGGTCGATGTTGTTGCGCACGTGGTCGCCGCCGAAGAACAGGTTCGCGATGGCGCAGCGGGCCTCCGGCCGGTGGTCGTAGGAGCCGACGGTATTGACCAGCAGCGGGGTTTCGTTGTGGATGCCCTCCGCGGTCCAGGTGATCCCGGGGTCGAGATGCCAGGAGCGGATGTCCTCGGGCCGCAGCCAGCCCGTGCCCGTGTTGAGCCACTCGCTCAGCTGCGCCCACACCTCTTCGGCGATCTCCTCGGCGGTGCACTGCTTGGCGGGCCGGTGGAAGCGGATGCCGGGGGAGTCCCAGTCGGAGATGTCCACCGAAAGGCATTCCCGCACCGTGCCGTCGCCGTATCGCGCGGCGAAGTCGCCGACCCACATCGGCGCTTGCCGCAGGGCGGTGAGCGCCCACGGCGAGCCGAGCGCGGCGATGTGGCCCTCCGGCAATTCGGTCGGGCGGGCGAGGTAGTACTGGATGCCGACCATCCAGTCGGTCCTGAGTTCGCGCATCCCCGCCAGATGCGGGTCCGCCTCGATGATCTCCTCGCTCAGCAGCGCGACCGCCTTGTCCACGGGCATGGCGCACAGATACCAGTCCGCGGTGACCGCGGTGGAGCGGCCGTTGGGGTCGGTCACCGTCGCCGAGGCGATCCGGCCGCCCCGCAACTCCAGCCGCGTCGCCCGCTGTCCTAGAGCGAATCGCACGCCCCGCGACCGCAGATACGTCACCCAGGGGTCGATCCAGGCCTCGTTGGTCGGGCGATTGAGGATACGGTCGATCCCGGCCGAGTACTGCGGGATCGCCCCGGTGCCCGCGAGCACGAGTGCCTCACCGATGGTGCCGATCGTGCGGGCCGAACTCGACTGGGGTTTGGCCGCGACGGTGATCCGGGTCAGGGCGCTGACCAGGTATTCGCGATAGGCCGCCGACTTGCCCTCGGCGCGCAGGATCTGCTCCCACGTCACGTATTCCCACTGCCCGAACCGCCGTTCGGTGCACGAGGTGAACCAGACGGTCATCTGCTTGGCGAAGAACGCCAGCTCGGCCGGGGGCAGTTCGGGGATGAACCCGAACGCGCCGATCAGCGTGTTCTGGATGCGTTGCGGCGTCAGCTGGTCGAGGCCGCCGAATTCGACCGGCGCGAACAGCGGCGGCCTGCCGCGGAAACCCGCGACGGTGCCCTCGACGCGAACCAGGTTGCCCGCCACGCCATCGGGATTGCCGGGGAAGGGAATCCGGCGCATGGTGTCGGGAAGATTCTGATAGCAGCCGGGGAAGAACCGGAAACCGTGCTCGCCGGGCAGGTCCGCACGGCCGTCGGTACCGGTGCCGGGCACGCCCATGCTGCGCGCCTTGCCGCCCAGGAACGCCGGTTCGTACACGGTGACCTCGTATCCGCGTTCGATCAATTCGTGTGCCGCCGAGAGTCCGGCGACTCCGCCGCCGAGAATCGCGACCGACTTTCCTCCGGTGGGCGATCCGGGCGTTCGGCGGGCTCCCGGCGGCGCGGCGTGTGCCTGCGCGGCGGCGGCGACGGACACTCCGGCCGCGAGTGCGCCGCGCAGCAGGTCGCGGCGGGAGAGGTCGATGGTCGGCCGAGGACGCGGGTCATGCATGTCGATCTCCTGAAGATGCCGCGAGACTGTCCCGCGGCGGCCGGGACGGGATGGCTTCGGCGGGACCGGTGCGCGTGAGCGCGCGGGCTTCCCTCCGTTCGGAGACCGCGTCGCGGCATTCGCCGGCCAGGTCGGCGAGGACGGGCCACGGCGCCCACCAGGAGTCGCGCAGTGCTCCCGCGGCGAACAGGGCGGCGCGGGCGGGCGTGAAGACGTCCTTCGGTTCCACGGTGCGGGAGAAGACTTCGGTGACCCGGTCGGCCAGCGCGGGGTCGTTCGCGGCCCTGCGGTAGAGCTCGATCTCCAACGGGCGCATCGCCGTGCCCCTGGCCAGGCGATTGGTCCACTGGTAGACGCCGAGGCACTCGCGATCGCGCAGCCGCTCCCATGCGGTCAGGGCGGTGTCGAGGTGCTCGGTGTCGTCGAGGGCGGGCGCGGCGAGTTCCCCGAGCAACCGGCCGTAGCGCAAGGCGTCGCGGATGCCCTGCGCGGTCACCGGATCCTTGAAATGGCCCGCGTCGCCCGGCAGCGCCCAGCCCGGCCCGGTCGAGCGCCGGAAATAGGAGGCAAGCCCGGTGGCCGCGCGCACCCGCCCGGCTCTGCGGCAGTCGCGCAACCGCGACCGAAGGCCCGGCAGCCGCTCGACGGTCTCCTGGTATCGCAGCTCGGCGCGTCGCGCGCCAGGTCCGCCGGGCTGCGCGGGCGGTTGGACCAGGCTCAGCAGCAAGCCGTCGTCGCAGGGGAACGCGGTGCCGAGATCGGGACCGCACCGCCATTGCGCGGCGATGTGCCGCTGGTCGGCCGCGCCGTCGTGCCAGTACGCGAAGTAGCAGTCCCGCCCGCTCGGCGCGGACAACACGGGCCGGGTGGCGCCGACGAGCCTGGCCACCGTGCTGCGGCGGCCGTCGGCCCCGACGACCAGGCGAGCGCGCAGCTCGTGCTCCCCGCCGCCGGAGGTGTAGCGGACGCCCGCGCACCGCCCGCCGGACCACAGCAGCTCGGTGACTCGCACGCCCTCTCGGATTCGCGCTCCGGCCGCGGCGGCGGTGGCCACGAGCGCGGCGTCCAGTCCGGTCCGCCGCACGCACATCGCGTGGCCGATGCCGTCCACCGGCGTGAACGACGAGCGGACCTCGACGCCGTCGCCGTCGGCGAAGGCCGTGGTCAGTGCGGGCGCGCCGAGCCGAAGAACGCGGTCGAGGGCTCCGGCGCGGCGCAGTTCGGCCAGGCCGGCGGGCCACAGCAGATGGGTCGAGAGGGTGTCGGAGGGAAAGCGCGCCGAGTCCAATGCGACGACCTCCCGCCCTGCGCGGGCGAACGCGATGGCGGCCGCGGAACCCGCGCAGCGCGCGCCGACGACCACCACATCGGTGTACTCGATTGCCGGGGAAGAAGATCCGCGCATGCCCGAACACCTCGGTCACATAGTCTCGGACACTGTGTCCGATCGATGGTGAGCGGTGTGCGCCCGAATGTCAACATCGGTGCCGTGTCGGCAGAATGGACGCCATGGTGGGACGCAACCGACCGGCACAGCCGACCGAGACGGCCGTCGCGCCGCGGAGAGGAGCCGGATGCCCTCGCTGACCCGAGTGCCCAGGAACGCGCGGAAACCGGTCGACGACCGGCGCGCGGAGTTCGAACGGCGTGTCCTTGGCGCGGTGGAGGAACTGCTCGCCGACGGCACGCCCTACACCGAGATCGCCGTGCACCGGATCGCCGCCGCGTCGCAGTCGGCGCGATCGACGTTCTACCGGTACTTCCCGGACAAGAGCAGGCTGCTGATCCGGATGGCCGAACTGGCCACGGCTGATCTGTTCGAGGCCGCCGAGCGCTGGTGGATCACCGACCACACCGAGCGGCAGGCCGGTGTGGTCGCGGCGGTGCGCACCATGATCGCGGGCTTCCGCGAGCACCGGTCGCTGCTGCTGGCGCTGAGCGAGGTGGCCGCCTACGACCGCGACGTCGGCGCGTACTGGCGCGGCCGGGTCGCCTCGTTCGTGCGGGTGGTGCGATCGCGGCTGGAGAAGGACCGGGCCGAGGGCCGGATCAGCCCGGCGATCGACCCGCAGGCCACCGCCGTCGTGCTCACCTCGATGGTCGAGCGGTCGATCGCGGCGAGCTTCTCCTCCGGGTCGGGGGTCACCGACGACGCGCTCGCGGAGGCGCTGGGCCGGGCCATCTGGTTGACCGTGTACGGTGACGCACCGTCGTCCTGACGGATCGCGCAGCGGCACAGGCGAATCCCTGTGCTCATGGTGTCGCTTCGCAACCACCCGATCCGCACGACGAGCGGGCCGTGCCCGCGGCGGCGCGGTCGGGCGATGCCCGGCTCGCGCGTGCGAAAAATGAGCGGTGACAGCGCATTCCGGCGCGCTAGGGTGCCGGGGTGCAGCCCACGGACGATCATTTCGGCGAGGAGGTCGCGGCCACCTACGACGAATCCGCGGCCGCGATGTTCGCACCGAGCGTCGTCGATCCGGCGGTGGACTTCCTGGCCGAGGCGGCCGAGGCGGCGCTGGAATTCGGTGTCGGTACCGGACGGACCGCCTTGCCGCTCGCCACGCGTGGGTTCGCGTGCACGGCATCGATTCCGCACCCGTGATGGTCGCCCGATTGCGCGCCAAGCCGGGCGGCGACACGGTCGGCGCGATCGTTTGGAAGGGGTACTCCAATATTTCTTCGCACGAGAGATTCGACCGCCGGCACCGACAGCGATGCCGCCCGGCGGAAAGAAACGCGGGGCGCGGGAATGGCGTCGATTCCGGGTGGGCGAGGGCTACGCCGGATCGAGTGATCCGGCGTGGTGCGCGCGAACCCGGACGCCGGGACGGGGAATTGCGGGTGCCGCGCCGAGGGCGCGGCGAATCACGTCAGCGACAACAGCCGATCGCGATTCGGGGTCCGCTTCCGATGCGTCGAGCGGCCGCACATCGAACACCGATTGCTCATCCACCGCTCCTTTCTGCTCCGCGCATATGGACCGCATCCGCGATCCCCTGTGAAGTGTGCACAAACGGCCGAAGCGGGAACAACGAAGCCGGCCTTGCGGAATCGTTCAGATTCAGTGAAAGCCGCGCCCGGCAGGGGACTCCGCCGACGTCGTTGCCGGCCGCGGTGATCGTGTCGAGTCGCCGCGGAGTGGGGAAGTGCCCGCCTCCGCCTCCTTCGCCAGGTGGTAGGTCCGCGCCGCCGTCGGAGCGCGGTCGCGACGGCGTTTGCCGATCGGCCGTGTGCGCGTGCACTATGTGATGGCGCAGCGGCCGCCCGCGGCGAATCGTTCGCTGCGTCGCGTTCCGCGCGCCGGCAGGGGACCCCGGTGTTCCGCGGGCGGATCCGATCTGTTATCTACTGGCTACGATTGTTTTTTCGACTGCACGCGCTCGGTAACCGCGAAGGGATTATCTCTATGGCACGCAAGGTCGTCGTGACACTGGTCGATGACTACGACGGCAAGTCTCAGGCCGAGGAAACCGTGTCTTTCGCCGTTGACGGCGTGGCCTACGAGATGGACTTGTCGGCGGAGAATGCCGGTCAGTTGCGCGGATTCTTCGAACAATGGGTTCCGTATGCCCGCAAGATCGGTCGCGCGCGCCGCGGCCGCGGCGGTGTCCTGCGGTCGGCGACCGATCGGGAACAGGCCACGGTGATCCGGGAGTGGGCACGCAAGAACGGCATCGACGTCTCGGCGCGGGGACGGATCTCCGCCGAGGTCGTCGAGGCGTACAAGAAGGCGAACGGGTAGCTCGGCGGCAGGTGCTTCTCGTCGGTGGCCGTCCCCGCGGCGTGGGGACGGCCACCGCATTCTTTCCGGCGGGGCCGCGATAAGGGCGCTCGGCCGGGGTAAGCGACCGGTATGACGGTCATGTTAGGCGCCCCGAAACAGGATCTGCCGCGCCCGCGCGGCGAGCTGTCGGAGGCGGTGGTGGAGCTGTTGCGCGGTGCGCCCGGCCGGGGTCCGGTGCCGGAGCCGGGTCCGGCGGACCCCTACGGCGAGGACCTGCATCTGGCGTTGCACACCTGCTACGAGCTGCACTATCACGGGTTCACGGCGGTCGACGCCGACTGGGAGTGGGATCCGGGTCTGCTGGGTCTGCGCGCCGCGCTGGAACAGCGATTCCTGCGGGCGCTGCGCGAGGACGTGCCCGGCGGAGCCGATCTGGACGCCGAACTCGACGGCTTGCTGGTGACCCCCGCCGACCCGGAGGGTCCGAGCCGTTTCCTGCGCGACGAGGGCGAATGGTGGCAGATGCGCGAGTACTTCGTGCACCGCTCGATCTACCACCACAAAGAGGCCGACCCGTACGCCTGGGCGATTCCCCGGCTGCGCGGCCAAGCGAAGGCGTCGCTGGTGGCGGTGGAGTTCGACGAGTTCGGGGGTGGGCGCGGTGAGCGCGTGCACGCGCAGCTGTACGCCGATCTGCTGGCGGGCGCAGGGCTGAATCCGGAATATCTGCACTACTTGGACGTGGTGCCCGCCCCGATGCTCGCGCTGGTGAACATGATGTCGCTGTTCGGTCTGCACCGGTCGTTGCGTGGCGCGCTGGTGGGGCATTTCGCCACGGTGGAGATCACCTCGCCGCCCGGTTCGCAGCGTCTGGTGGCGGCGTTGGAACGACTGGAGGCCGACCCGGCGTGCGTGCTGTTCTTCCGTGAGCATGTCGAGGCCGACGCGGTGCACGAGCAGATCATGCGCACCGGCGTGATCGGTGACCTGCTGCGGCGGGAACCGGAGCTGACCGAGTCGGTGGTTTTCGGCATCCAGGTGACGAATCTGCTCGAGGACCGCTTCGCCGATCATGTGCTCGGCGCCTGGCGCGCGGGCCGCAGTTCGCTGCGGGAGACGGGCCGCGCGCCGGGTGTGGCTGATTGAGCGGCGCTGAGCTGGCTATCCGGGCAGAGTGATGTTGATTCGCCCCCCCGGCGTCTATCCGCCGCAGTTGGATACCTGGTTGCTCGTGCGTGCCCTGTCCGAGGCGGGCATTCCGCGTGGCGGGCACGCGGTCGATGTGTGTACCGGCACCGGCGCTCTGGCCGTCGCCGCCGCCTATGCCGGGGCCGCGCGGGTGACCGCGGTGGATGTGTCGAGGTCCGCGGTGGTGTCGGCCTGGCTGAATTGCCGGTTGCGCGGCATCGAGGCCGAGGTGTTGCGTGGTGATTTCACCACGGTGCTCGGCGGGCGCAGTTTCGATCTGGTGCTGGCCAACCCGCCGTATGTTCCGGCTCCCGCGGGCACCGACAGTCGCGGCATCGCCCGCGCGTGGGACGCGGGAACCCACGGCCGGGCGATTCTCGATCAGTTGTGCTCGGCGCTGCCGACGCTGCTGACACCGCGCGGTGTCGCCCTGATCGTGCATTCGGCGCTGTCGGATCCCGATACGACCCTCGTCCAGTTGCGCGAGCGGGGCTTGAAGGCCGCCGTGGTGGCGCGAGCGACGGTGCCGTTCGGGCCGGTGCTGCGCCGCCGCGCGGACTGGCTGGAAGCGGCCGGGCTGATCAGTCCCGGCCAGCGAATGGAAGATCTGGTGGTGATCCGTGCCGACCGAATCCGGCAATGAGCACTGGCGGCGAGTGACACTCACCGCGGACGGCCCCGCGTTGATCGAGGGCCCGGTGGAGTTCGTCACCGCGGACGGCCGGACGTTGCGCTCCGACCGGTTCGTGGTGGCGCTGTGCCTGTGCAAGCGCTCGAAGAACTATCCGTTCTGCGACACCAGCCACCGCAGGCATCGCCGTTCGTCCTGACCGCGCGTCAGCCCGGTGCACGCCGCGCGTGCAGAGCGCGCACGGTGTCCAGCAGCGACTCCGACGCGCGGTCGACGGTCTGGTCGAGCACGTCCTTGGGTTCGCCGTCGAACTGATGGTGCCAGGCACGCACGTCGTGCTCGGTGGCGATCGCGAACCACACCGAACCCGGCGGCTGCCCGTCCTGCGGGTCGGGACCGCCCGCTCCGGTGACCGCCACGGCGACAACCGCTTTCAGCAGGTCGCGGACACCTGTCGCCATCGCTTCGGCGGCCGGCCGCGATACCACCGGCACGTCGGGCACGCCGAGCACGCTCCGCTTGACCTCGGTGCTGTAGGCGACGAGGCCCCCGCGGAACCAGGCGGAGGAGTCGGGCGCCGCGCCCAGCGTGGCGCTGAGCCGCCCCGAAGTGAGCGATTCGGCGACCGCGACGGTGATCTCCGACTGCTTGGCCAGTTCGGCCAGCTCGTGCGCGTAGTCGTCCGCGTGCGGCATCTGGAACCTTCCTGTGCGGTGTGCGGTTCACCACCATACGACCGGCGCCGGGTCCGGCCGTAGGGTGGAGGCCACGGTTTCGGCGGCGCCGCGCCGGGAATGTCGGCAGAGACCGGCCCCGACGCAAGGAGAAAGCGATGACCACCGACGCGATCGTGCTGCTTCGCGACGACCACAAGGCGATCCGGAAACTCTTCCGCGAGTTCGAGAAAGCGGGCGAGGACGCCACCCGCACCAAGGCCGACGTGGTGAACAAGATCATCGAGGCGCTCACCGTGCACACCTACCTCGAGAACGAGTGCATGTACCCCGAGGTGCGCAAACTCGTGCCCGACCTCGAGGACGACATCCTGGAGTCCTACGAGGAGCACCACGTCGCCGACGTGCTGGTCACCGAGTTGGCGGCGATGAAGCCCGACGACGAGCACTTCACCGCCAAGACCACCGTGCTCATCGAGAACGTCGACCACCATATCGACGAGGAGGAGAACGAGTGGTTCCCGAAGGTGCGGGAAGCGCTGGGGCGCAAGCAGCTTCAGGAGATCGGTGCGCGTATGCAGGAACTCAGGAAGAAGGCCCCGACCTCGCCCGCGCAGCCCTCGGCGCTGAAGAAGACCGTGGACGCGGTGCTGGCCTGATCGAGGCGATCGCGCCGGCATCCGCGAAGGCGCCGGCGCGATCATCCGCGACCGATTCGGCCTGGAGATCGGCTCATTCGGCGGGCGGGTACTGCTGGGCGTTCAGCACGCGTGCCAAGTGTGCGGCGTTGCGGGCCAGCGCGCCGGTCGCCGAGGCCACCGCCTTGGGCACCGAGTCCAGATCCTGGTAGTCGGTGCCGCCCATGGCTTGGTCGTTCCAGTAGGTGCACCCTTGGGCCGGGATGGTGAAGCCGATGTCGTTGAGGCCCTGATACAGATCGGCGACGATCTTGTGCGCGCCGTCCTCGTTGCCGATCACCGCGACCGCCGCCACTTTGCCGACCATCGCGGGACGGCCGGCGTCGTCGGTCTCCGACAGCTCGGCGTCCAATCGCTCCAGCACCCGCTGCGCCACCGACGACATGTGCCCGACCCAGGTGGGGGTCGCGATCAGCAGGATGTCGGCCGCCGCGATCCGCTCGCGGATCGACGGCCACTGGTCGCCGGGGCCCTCGTCGGCGGTCACGCCGGGCAGCACGTCGTAGTCGACCACCCGCAGCGTCGTGCCCTGCACGTCGTGCCCAGCCAGTTCGTCGAGCACCTGCCGGGCGATGAGGTCGCTGCTGGATTCGGCGGGTGACTTCTTCAGCGTGCACACCAAGGCGAGCGCGGTCGGTCCGGCCATGGGGGAAACCTCCTGAGCATCGAGATGTTTCGTTCACTCGCGGGCGACGACCCGGATCGTGCGCAGCCGGGCGTCGGATGCGTCGGGCACGTTCATGCCCGCGTCCAGCCCGGTGCGCAGGTAGTCGACGACGGCGGCATCGATGCGCTCACCGGGCACTACCACCGGAATGCCCGGCGGGTAGGGGGTGAGCTGCTCGGCGGCGATCCGGCCCACGGCGTCCCGCGCGTCCACCGTCTCCACCGGGCCGAAGAACGCGTCGCGCGGCAGCATCACCGACTCCAGCTGCAAGTCCTCGGGCGAGGGCAGCTGGATGCGGGGCGGCTGCGGATCGGTCAGCTGATCGCGCCACGCGGCGACGCCGTCGACCAGCGTGTCGACGGTGTCCTTGTCGTCGGCGAGCGACAAGGTGGCCAGCAGCCTGCGATGATCGCTCAATCCCAGATCGAGGCGGCGATGCTCGCGCAGCCAGTCGGCGGCCTGATAGCCGCTGGCCCCGGTGCCGGAGACGTCCATGAGGACCTGCAACCGGTCGAGGTCGTGCGAGGCTTCGGCGCCGAGCAGTTCGTCTTCGAGCACCGTGATGCCGGGGATCTCGGCGAGCTGTCGCCGCGCCTGTTCGGCCGTGTGCAGCGCGGCACCGAGCAGTTCCTGTCCGCGCTCGACCATCTGCCTGCGCCATCCGTCGAGCGCGGCGTAGACCAGCACGTTCGGGCTGGTGGTCATCAGCAGATCGGCGCATTCGCTGAGCCGGATCGGGTCCACCAGATCGCCTTGCAGGTGGAACACCGAGCCTTGTTCGAAACCGGCGCCCATCTTGTGCACGCTGACCACGCAGAGGTCGGCGCCCGCGTCCATCGCCCAGGTCGGCAGGTCGTCGTGGAACGGCAGATGCGCGCCCCACGCCTCGTCGACGATGAGCGGTTTCCCCCGCTCGTGGCAGACCTCGGCGATGCCTGCGATGTCCGCGCAGGTGCCGTAGGGACTCGGGCTCACGATCAGCGCGCCCGCGGCGTCGGGGTGCGCGTCCCACGCCTCGGCCACCTGCCACGGCGAGGGCGGGTGCGCGAAGTGCATCTCGGCGTCCCAGCGCGGGGTGATCCAGCGCGGCTGGACGCCGGAGAAGATCAGCCCGGCGACCACCGATTTGTGGCTGTCGCGCGCCACGAGCAGGCCGCCGTCCTGCCCGCCTGCCACCGTCATCATGGCCGCCTTGACCGACAGCGAACTGCCGCAGGTGGAGAAGAACGCCGATTCCGCCCGCACCGCGTCGGCCATCAGCGCCTCCGCGCGCGACAGGTAGCCGCCGCGCGAGAGCCGGTCGTCCAACCCCGCGGTGGCCAGGACGTCGGAGGCGAAGGCGTCCCGGCCGATCACGTTGAGGACGCGTTCGTCGGTTCCGCGGCCTTGCCGATGTCCGGGGGGTGTGAAGCCGTAGCGGCCCAGCCGGTGATAGTCGGCAAGCGCTTCCAGGAGAGGAGCTCGTGAATGGTCCACGGCTACCGCCTACCCCGAATCGGCGGCGGCACACCTGCGGCATCTCGGCCCATGCCGCCGCTCAGTGACCTGCGGTCTTGCCCGGCCGCCTGCGGCCGATCCGGAGCGGTCGTTTCGGGCCGAAGTGTCCGGGTAGGACGGGGACAAGTCTCGAACCCCGACCGAGGAGCCGCGCGGATGAAGGCAGTGACCTGGCAAGGACGACGCAAAGTCGCCGTGGAGACGGTGCCCGATCCCCGGATCGAGGCCCCGACGGACGCGATCATCGAGGTCACCTCCACCGGTATCTGCGGATCCGACCTGCACCTGTACGAAGTGCTCGGCGCCTACATGAGCAACGGCGACGTCCTCGGCCACGAACCCATGGGACGGGTGGTGGAGACCGGCTCGGCCGTCACCGGGCTGCGGCGCGGCGATCGCGTCGTCATCCCGTTCCAGATCAGCTGCGGCGCCTGCTACATGTGCCGCACCGGCCTGCCCACCCAGTGCGAGACGACGCAGGTCCGCGAATACGGCTGCGGCGCGGCCCTGTTCGGCTATTCGAAGCTCTACGGGCAGGTGCCCGGCGGCCAAGCGGAGTATCTGCGGGTGCCGCACGCGGACGCCACCCACGTCAAAGTACCCGACGGGCCGTCCGACGACCGCTTCCTGTACCTGTCGGACGTGCTGCCCACCGCGTGGCAGGCGGTGGAATACGCCGCGGTGCCCGACGGCGGATCGGTGACCGTGCTGGGTCTGGGCCCGATCGGCGACATGGCCTGCCGGGTCGCCGCGCATCGCGGCTACCGCGTCATCGGCGTCGACCGGGTGCCCGAGCGGCTGGCCCGCGCGGCCGAACGCGGCGTGGAGGTGATCGATCTCGACGCCGTCGACGAACCGCTCGGCGACATCATCCGCGGCTGGACCGACGGCCGTGGCACCGACTCGGTGATCGACGCGGTGGGCATGGAGGCCCACGGCTCGCCGCTGGCGTCGATGGCGCAGCGCTCGGCGGCGTTCCTGCCGGATCTGGTGGCCCAGAAGGTGATGGACACCGCGGGCGTCGACCGGCTCGCGGCCCTGCACTCGGCCGTCGACATCGTCCGGCGCGGCGGGACGATCTCGGTGATCGGCGTCTACGGCGGCATGCTCGACCCCATGCCGATGCGGGTGCTGTTCGACAAGCAGATCCAGGTGCGGATGGGCCAGGCGAACGTCAAACGGTGGGTCGATGACATCATGCCGCTGCTGCGCGACGGCGACCCGCTGGGCGTGGACACCTTCGCCACCCATCGCCTCCCGCTGACCGACGCGCCGCGGGCCTACGCCACCTTCCAGCAGAAGACCGACGGCGCGGTGAAGATCGTGCTCGACCCGACCGCGAACTGACCGCGCGACGGGTCCGCGACGGGCCCGGCCGCGGCGCACACGCCGCGGCCGCGACGGTTTGCTCTGTGCTTGCCTGGGTAGCTGCCGTGTATGAGCTTCTTACTACGCGGAGTCGTCTCACCGTGGTGGCTCGAGGCGCCGACGTCGGTGGCGGCGGAGATGGCCCGCGCGAGCGTGGACAAGGCCGTCGATCTGGGAACGAAAGCCGTGCAGGCGCCGGTGCAGGCGGTGCAGGCGGTGGCGGCGGGCGCGCGGGCGAGCGCGTCGCTGCTGAACCTCGGCCGTGACGAGGAACTGCGCGACGAACTGGCGGCGTTGATCGACCCGCACGCGCTGCGGTCGCGCCGCCGGGTGGCGCTGTATGAGGACCGCGCCAGCGTCGAGGTGCGCGGACTGGACTCCGGCAAGAGCGGAGACGTCACCGAGGCGCTGCACCGGACCCTGGATCGCCGCCGCGACGTGCGCTGGTGGCGGGTGAACGCGGTGACCGGCCGCGTCGTGGCCGCCCTCGAGCACGGTGCGGCCGACCTGCCCGCCTTGGTGTCGGCCATCGAATCCGTCGAGGCCGACACCGCGGTCGGCGACTTGGACTGGAGTCGCGGCTGCGAGCACCCGGGAGACCGGGAGCCGTTGCTGGCGGCCGGAATCCAGGTCGCGGGCGACGTGTGCGCCATCGGATTGTCCGCCGTGAGCGCGGTGCTGCCGTTGCGCGGGCCCGCCCGCGTGTTGCGCGCCGCCGCCGCCTTCGTCGACACCCAGCCCCGCCTGCGTAAACGACTGGAGGACCAGCTCGGCCGCACCCGGACCGACCTGGTGCTCACCACGGCGAACGCGATCGGCAACGCCCTGGGCAACAGTGCGGCGGCGGGCACGGCGAATCTGGTGATCGACGCGGTGCACCGCGGCTTCACGCTGACCGAATCGCTGACCCGCTACGTGCAATGGCAGGACTGGGAGCCCGAGATCGACCGGCGTCCCGCGGAGGTGTGCGATCCGCTGTCTCCGCCCGAGCGCGTGGTCGAGATGCCGCAGGGACCGATCGAACGGGTCGCCGACGAAACGGCCGCCGGTGCGCTGGCGGGCGCGGTGACCTCCGTCCTGGGCGGACGTGGCCTGTTCGGCGCGGCCGACGCGCTGGAACTCGGAGCGCCCAAGGCGGCGCGGGCCAGTCGCGAAGCCTACGGAGCGCTCGTCTCCACGATGCTGGGCCGGGCGGGTGTGCTGACGCTGCACCCGCGGGTGTGGCGGCGGCTGGACCGATTGTCGGCGCTGGTCATCGACGGCGAGTCGCTGCTGACCGCCCGGCGTCTGGTGCTCGACGCCGAAGCGACCGACCCGAGATGGTCGGTCGCGCAGGTATGGAGCGCGAGCCAGCGCCTGCTGTGGGAACACGAGACCGCCGACGGCCGCGACGACGCGCAACCGGACGAGACCGGCCGCTACCTGTCGGCCGGAGGCCACCGCCGCCTGGTGCACCCGGCGACCGGAAAACCCGACGACGGTGTGACGCTGCGCCCGGTGTGGCGGGAACTGCACGACAACGGAACACCGGTCGGGCGGGTGCTGATCGGCCGTGAACTCGACCGCAGGGCGCACGCCCTGCTCGGCCGCGCCCGCAGCGCCGGACTGCGCGTGACCCTCGCCGGTGGCGCCGACGCCGCCGAGTTGCGGTCCATGGCCGACGAATTCGTCTCCCCGTCCACGTCGATGAGCGGGCTGGTGCGCGCGCTGCAGAAGGACGGGCACGTGGTGGCCGTGCTCAGTCCACGCGCGCACAAGGCGCTGGCCCACGCCGATGTCGCGATCGGCCTGGCCGTGCGGGAGGGCAGGGCGCTGCGGATGCCGTGGACCGCCGACGCGGTCTGCCGCGACCTCGCCCAGGCCGATCGTGTCCTCGCCGCCATCGCTCCGGCTCGTCAGGTCAGCGAACGCGGCCGTTCACTGGCCTTGTCCGGGGCCGCGCTGGGCGGGCTGCTGCTGGCGATCGCCCCGGCCAGCGCGGGCCGGTCCTCGCCCATGACCGCCGCCCACTACACCGGCCTGCTCTCCGGCGCCTACACCGGATGGCGTTGCGGACGCACCGCGCCGCCCGCCACGCTCGCGCCGCTGCTGCCCTGGCATGCCCTCGAACCCGACGAGGTGCTCAGCCGGTTGCCGCGACCGGTCCCGGTGACCGAACGCGCTCGGCCCGGCGGGGTCACCCGCATCCCCGGCGTGCGCGTCGTCGCGTCGGCGGCGTCGTTCGCCGGTCAGCTGCGCCGCGAACTCGCCGACCCGCTCACTCCGATCCTGGGGGTCGGCGCGGTCGCCACCGCGGTGCTCGGCGCGCCCTCGGACGCGGTGCTGCTGTCGTCGGTGCTCGGCGTCAACGCGCTGGTCTCCGCCTGGCAGCGGCAGCGCGCCGAGAATGCGCTGCACCGGCTGTTCGAGGGGGAACAGCTCAGCGCCCGCGTGATCGATCGCGCCGAACTCGACACCGCCGAGCCACGCGAACACCATGTGCCCGCCGGTGTCCTCGCGCTCGGCGACGTGATCGTGCTGCGCGCCGGGGAGGTCGTCCCCGCCGACGCCAGGCTGCTGCGCGCCGACGACCTCGAAATGGACGAATCCGGCCTCACCGGCGAATCGATCACCGTCGAGAAACAGGTCGCGGCCACCCCGGGCCAGGCGCTGGCCGAGCGCGCCTGCATGGTCTTCGAAGGCAGCACCGTGGTCAACGGCACCGGGCGAGCCATCGTCGTCGCCGTCGGCGACGACACCCAGGCCGGCCGCGCCGCCGCCGGGGCCATCCCGCCGGAGAAGGGCGGCGTGCAAGCGCAGTTGCGCCGCCTGACCGACCGCGCCCTGCCGTTGACCTTGAGCGGCGGCGGCATCGTCACCGGACTGGGCATGCTGCGGGGCAGGCCGCTGCGCACCGCGATCGCCGACGGCGTCGCGGTCGCGGTCGCCGCGGTCCCCGAAGGTCTGCCGCTGGTGGCCACCGTCGCGCAGCTCGCCGCCGCCCGCAGGCTGTCGCGGCACGGCGTGCTGGTGCGCGCCAGCCGCACCGTGGAGGCGCTGGGCCGGGTGGACACCCTGTGCTTCGACAAGACCGGCACCCTCACCGAAGGCCGGCTGCGCCTGACCACCCTCGCCGATCTCGACGAGCAGTGGGCTCCGGACGCCGCCTGCGAGCACGCCCGCCGCCTGCTGCGCGCCGCGGCCCGCGCCTGCCCCGACCCCGCCGAGGGCCCACCCGCGCACGCCACCGACCGCGCGGTGGTCGAGGCGGCGGAGGCGCTGGGTGACGACCCCCGCCACTGGGATGCGATCGAGGAGATCCCGTTCGAATCCAACCGCGGCTACGCCGCCACCCTCGGCCACACCGCCCGCAAACTGCGGTTGATCGTGAAGGGCGCGCCCGAAGTGGTGCTGTCGCGCTGCACCGGCGTGCGGATCGACGACACCGACCGACCTTTCGACGAACGCATGCGCGAACGCGCCGAACAGGCGGTCCGCGGTCTCGCCGAGCAAGGGCTGCGGGTGTTGGTGGTGGCCCGCCGCGACCTGTCCGCCGCACCCGACGACGTCGAGGCGGCGGTCGCCGAACTCAGCCTGCTCGGGTTCATCGGCCTCGCCGACGCCCCGCGCCCGCAGACGGTGCCGCTGGTCACCGCGCTGCGGCGCAACGACATCAGCGTCCGCATGATCACCGGTGACCACCCGGTCACCGCGGCGGCGGTGGCCCGCCAGCTCGGCATCGAGGCGGGACAGGTGGTGACGGGCGCGGATCTGGACCGTCTCGACGAGACCGCGCGCGCGGAACTGATCGAACAGAGCACGGTCTTCGCCCGCGTGAGCCCGGAGCAGAAGGTGCGCATCGTGGCGGCGCTGCGCCGCGCAGGCCACGTGGTCGGCATGACCGGCGACGGCAGCAACGATGCCGCCGCGATCCGCACCGCCGACGTCGGAATCGGTTTGGCCGCACAGGGTTCGGTCGCCGCACGCAACGCCGCCGACATGGTGCTCACCCATCCCGACCCCTTGGTGCTGCTGCACGCCCTCGTCGAAGGCCGCGGCATGTGGCAGCGGGTCGGCGACGCCGTCGGCGTGCTGGTCGGCGGCAACGCCGGGGAGGTGGCCTTCACGCTCTACGGCACCGCCGTCAGCGGCCAGGCGCCGCTGGGCACCCGGCAGTTCCTGCTGGTGAACATGCTCACCGACATGTTCCCCGCGATGGCACTGGCCCTCTCGCGCGAAGGGGACGCGGTCGATCCGGACGACGCCGACGACCCGCAGGCCCAGGCGCAGCGGGCCGCCGAGCGGCTGGCCGAACTGCCGCCCGCGCGGCTGGGTCCCGACCTGCTGCGCACCCTCGGTGTCCGCGGTGTCGCCACGGCCACCAGCGCCTCGGTGGCCTGGACCCTGGGCCGGATGACCGGCACGCAGCGGCGCGCCGCCACCATCGGCCTGGTCGCGCTCATCGGCACCCAGCTGGGCCAGACGCTGGTCTCCGGCTACCGCAGCCCACTGGTGTGGGTCACCACGGCCGCCAGCGGCGCGGTGCTCGGCGCGATCGTGATGACGCCGGGACTGTGCGGATACTTCGGTTGCCGCCCGCTGGATCCGGTCGGCTGGGGGATCGCGACCACCTGCGCGACCACCGCGACCGCCGCCGCGGTGCTGCTGCCACGGCTGCTACCCCCGCGCGAAGCCCAGTAAGGGCGCGCTGATTGGCCTCCGGCTGCCCGGGTATCCGCCCGGCGACAGGGTCAGGCGACCCCGAGTGATCGCCCCGGGCCACGAAAGCGACAGCAAGGCAAGGCATTCCACAGCGACAGAAACGAGTGTTGCGATGACCGACCAGGATGTCGTCGACCTGCTCACCGCACAGCACGAGGAGATTCGCACCCTGCTGGCGCGACTGCAGGCCGGTCACGACGGGAGACAGGATCTGTTCACCGATCTGGTGCGCTTGCTGGCCGTGCACGAGAGCGCCGAGGAAGAGGTCGTGCATCCGGTCGCCGGACGCGCCCGTTTCGGCGCCGACGCCGACATCGTGCAGCCGCGGCTGGAGGAGGAGAACGCGGCCAAACGCGCGCTGGCCGACCTCTACGACCTCGGGGTGGACCATCCCGACTTCGACGCCCGGTTCACCCGCTTCGCCGACGCCGTGCGGGAGCACGCCGCCCACGAGGAGGCCGAGGAGTTCGCCCTGCTGCGTGCGCAGTTCTCCAGCAGCCAGCTGCAGCGGATGGCCGGGTCGCTGCGCGCCGCCGAGGCCGTGGCGCCGACCAGGCCGCACCCGCACGCGGGGGAGTCCGCGCTGGCGAATCTGGTGGCAGGCCCGCCGTTGGCGCTGTTCGACCGGGCCCGCGACGCGGTGCGCGACTGGCGGCAGCAGCAGGACACCTGACCCATCCCCAGCCCCGAACGGAGAAGGAGAGGACCGACATGGGGTTTCCCGAACAGCAGCAGAAAGTCCCCGGTATCCAGGCCAGGATGACTCCGGTACCGGACTGCGGTGAGGACAGCTACCGCGGCTCCGGCAAACTCACCGGCAAGGCCGCAGTGATCACCGGCGCCGACAGCGGCATCGGACGGGCGGTGGCGATCGCCTACGCGCGCGAAGGCGCCGACGTGCTGATCTCCTACCTCGACGAGGACGAGGACGCGAAGGAGGTCGCCGACCTGGTGACCCAGGCCGGACGCAAAGCCGTGCTCGTGCCCGGCGACCTGTCCGAGGCCGCGCACTGCCGCGCGGTCATCGATCGAGCGGTGCGGGAATTCGGCAAGATCGACGTCCTGGTCAGCAACGCCGCGTTCCAGATGACGCACGAGACCTTGGAAGAGATCAGCGACGAGGAGTTCGAGCACACCGTCAAGCTGAACATCAACGCCTACTTCTACCTGGTGAAGGCGGCGCTGCCGCACATGCCGCCGGGGTCATCGATCATCGGCAGCTCCTCGGTGAACTCCGACATGCCCTCACCCACCCTTGCTCCGTACGCGGCGACCAAGGCCGCCATCGCGAACTTCTCCGCCAGCCTCGCGCAGTTGCTGGGCGAGCGCGGGATCCGGGTCAACAGCGTCGCGCCGGGACCGATCTGGACTCCGCTGATCCCGTCCACCATGCCGGTGGAGAAGGTCACACAGTTCGGCGACGACACCCCGCTGGGCCGCGCGGGCCAACCGGCCGAACTGGCGCCCACCTACGTCATGCTGGCCTCCGACGACGGCAGCTACGTCTCCGGCGCTCGCATCGCCGTCACCGGGGGCAGGCCGATCCTGTGACCCGCGGCGCGCGATGACCCGCGGTCGGCCGATCCAGCGGATCGGCCGACCGTCGGTGGCGGCGGGTCACAGCATCGACACCACGAGCCCGACCGCGACGGCCACGAACAGCAGGATCACCAGTGCGCCGATGAGCATCGCCACCACGCCGGTGACCGGGAAGTGGTGCCGGGTGCTCGGCTCCGGCGCGGACAACCCGGAGGTCTGCGGCGTGTCCGGTGGTGTGGAGCCGGGGGCGACGCCGCCGCCGGGTTCCAGGTCAGGGGTTTTCGCGGGATCGGGATCCATCGCGCTCATAGCCGCTCCCTACTCGCCGTCGTTTCCGGGGACCTCGGGTGCGCCGGGCCGTTTACCGGACCTCTTGCGATACAGGATCACCGCGCCGACCAGCACCGCGAGTCCGAGAATCACCAACAGTTCCATGGCAGGGGCCTACCCGGTATCGCCCTGCCCAATCGAGCTGCGCGCGGGTGCGCGCCGGTCATCCGCCGATGATCACGTAGTGACCGGCGGTCTCCTGGAACTCGACCGCCTCGGCGATCGCCGTGTCGTCCGGCGCCGGGCTGCCGCTCGGGACGACGAGCAGTTTGTCGTCGTCGTCGTACCACCGGTGGATGATCCCGACGCAGCGTCCGCGGGCGAAGTCCAGCGGTTCGGACGGTCCGAGAAAGTACCCGTCCAGTTCCTGGCCGTCGGGAGCGCGGGTGAGCGGAACGTAACCGTAGTTGACCAGATAGCGGAACCCGCACCGCGGATGCCGGCTGCCGTACGGGCGGTCGATGACGAGATCCACTGTGCGGCCCAGGAATAGGCGCGCCAAGCGTAGCGACTCGGAATCCTCCACCTTGATCAGGTCGGTCACCGACTCAGGCTACGACCGTTCTCCGGCGCCGTCACGGGCGCGAACCGAAGCAGCGCTGACCGGACACCGGAGCGCCGGCGTAGCCGGGCGGTAACCGAGGCATTGCGTGCGGGCGTGGGCCGGAGGAAGGTGAGTATGTCCGGTGGCGCCACCGGGGCGCCACCCCGAGTAGGGCGGGAGGTGGCCCGTGTACGCACGTTCCAGCACAATCGCGGCCCAGCCGTCATCGATGGACGACGGGATCGCATATCTGCGCGATGAACTGATGCCGAATCTGCCGCAGCTGGAAGGATGGGTCGGACTGTCGTTGCTGGTGAACCGGTCGACGGGACGGTGCATCGCTTCGACCTCGTGGGAGTCGCAGCAGGCGTTGAATGCCAGCAGAGGACGCGTGCAGCAACTGCGCGACGGCCTGGCCCGGCAGCTCGGCGGCACGGTGGAGCGCGTCGAGGAATGGGACATCGCGGTGATGCACCGTGACCATCCGGCCGACGACACCGCGTGCGCGCGGTGCAGCTGGGTGCAGGTCGATCCGGCACAGGTCGAGCGCCTGATCGACACCTTCCGGATGGAAGTACTGCCGCAGATCGAGACGCTCGACGGATTCTGCAGCGCCAGCCTGTTCGTCGACCGGGACAGCGGCCGCGGAGTGGGCGCGATGGTCTGGGCGAGTCGCGAGGCGATGGACGCCACCCGCGAGCACAGCAATCGGATCAGGAGCGCGGCTACCCAGCGGGTGGGCGCCAATGTGCTCGAGGTCGGGGAGTTCGACTTGGCGTTCGCGCACCTGCGCGTTCCCGAAATGGCCTGACCGCACCCGAGACAGGGCCGGAGCAGCTCGGGCCGGGACCCCGCAGGAGGGCGACGACCCGGCGCGGCGGTGGAGGTTCGCAAGTATCAGCGGCCATTACCCGAGAGGTAATGGCCGCCCCGGTCGGCCGTTCGTAGGATCGGGTCGTGACTACCCCAACGGCAGGTGACCTGCTGCGACATTGGCGCTTGGAACGCAGGCTGAGCCAGCTGGAGCTGGCCGGACGGGCCGACACCTCGGCGCGGCATCTGAGCTTCATCGAAACCGGGCGCGCCACCCCGAGCCGCACCATGATCGTGCACCTGTCCGAACACCTGGAGATCCCGTTGCGCGAACGCAACCGCGTCCTGCTCGCGGCGGGCTACGCGCCCGCCTACGCGCAACCCGGTCTGGACACCCCGGCCATGGACGCCGTGCGCGGCGCCATGCGCCAGATCCTCGCCGGTCACGCGCCTTACCCTGCGCTGGCCATCGACCAGAACTGGACGATGATCGACGCCAACAGCGGCGTGGCCGTGCTCATCGCGGGAGTCGATCCGGCCCTGACGAAACCGCCGGTGAACGCGCTGCGGCTGAGCCTGCACCCCGACGGCATGGCAGGCCGCATCCGCAACCTGCCCGAGTGGCGCGGCCACATCTTCGCCCGCCTGTCCCGTCAGGCGGAGGTCACCGGCTCCAGGGACCTGGCCGACCTGCTCGAGGAACTGCGGTCCTACCCCGGCGGCGAAGTGGAACTGTCCGTCCCCGAACCCGACCAGGCGGTGGTCCCGCTGCGGATCGACCACGACGGCGCCGAGTTGTCGTTGCTCAGCGTCACCACGGTGTTCGGCACCCCGATGAACGTCACCGTCGCCGAACTGGCCATCGAGTCGTTCTTCCCCGCCGACGAGGACACCATGAAACGGCTCACCGCGGGCGCCAGGTGAGCAGCGCGGCCCAGCTGTCCGCGCTGCTCGCGGCGCCCGTGCGCGCCGTGACCGATCTCGGAGCCAGCCACGCGTGGACCCTGCACCGCGCCGAAACCGCCGACGGCCGAACGTTTTTCGTGAAAGCCTCGGCCGATCCGGCGCCCGTCTTCGTGGCCGAGGCGGCGGGCCTGTCCTGGCTGCGTGCCGCCGCGCCCGGCCCGGCCCAGGCCCTGCTGCCGGAGGTCGTGGCCGCCGACGACCGCACGCTGGTGCTGCCCTGGCTCGAGGAGACCGGTCCCAGTCCCGCGGCCGCCGAGCGCTTCGGCCGTGACCTGGCCGCGCTGCACGCCGCCGGCGCCGAGTCGTTCGGCGCGCCGTGGGAGGGCTGGATCGCACGCCTGCCGCTGCCCAACACCCCGGCCGACGGACCGTGGTCGCGCTGGTACGCCGAGCAGCGTCTCGCGCCCTACCTCGCTCGGGGGGCCGACTCGCTCGGCGCGGACGGCATCCGCCTGGTCGAGCGCGTCATCGATCGCATCGATGAGCTGGCAGGCCCCGCCGAACCACCGGCCCCCATCCACGGCGACCTGTGGTCGGGCAATATCGTCTGGACGCGCGAGCGGGCGATGCTCGTCGACCCCGCCGCGCACGCGGGCCACCGCGAGACCGATCTGGCCATGCTCGCCCTCTTCGGCGCACCGCACCTGGACCGCATCCGCGCCGCCTACCAGGAAACCCATTCGCTCGCCGACGGATGGCGCACCCGCACGCCGCTGCACCAGCTGCATCCACTGCTGGTGCACGTCGCGCTGTTCGGCGCGACCTACCGAGCGCGGACCCTCGCCGCGCTCGGCCTCACCCGTTGACCCTCGCGATGACCTTCTCCGCGAAGCGGGACAGGTTGGCGATCTTGGTCTCCAACGGCTCGGTGTCCTGCTCGGTGGTGTACGGCAGCCGGAACCCGACGATCACATCGGTGACCCCTTTGTCCTCGAGGCGTTTGATCCCGTCGACGGTGAATCCGTCCAGCGAGATGACGTGCACCTCGAAGTCCTCGCGGGTGCCGTACTCCGCGCGCAACGCGTCCAATTCGCCCAGCAGCCGGTCCAGTTCGGCGCCGTCGCCACCGGCGTGCATCCACCCGTCGCCGCGCTGCGCGGCCCGGCGCAACGCGGGCCTGCTGTGCCCGCCGACGAGGATCGGCACCGGCTCGGTCGGCACCGGGCTGATCTTGATCGGCGGGATGTCGTAGAACTGCCCGTGGTATTCGAAGTACCCACCGGCCGAGAGCCCGCGCACGATGTCGATGCACTCGTCCATCCGCGCGCCGCGCTTGTCGAACGGCACGCCCATGATCTCGAAGTCGTCCGGCCACGGGCTGATGCCGACACCGAGCCCGAACCGGTTGCCGCTGAGCGCGGCCACCGACGCGGCCTGCTTGGCCACCAGCACCGGCGGCCGGATCGGCAGCTTCAGCACGAACGGCGTGAAACGCAGCGTGGTGGTCACCGCCGCCATCGCCGCGCTGAGCACGAACGCCTCGACGAACGGTTTGTCCTCGAGGAATTCCCGGCTGCCGTCGGGGGTGTAGGGGTACTTCGCGTCGGATTCCTTCGGATACGCCACGCTGTCGGCCACCGCCATGGAGGTGTAGCCCGCTTCCTCGGCGGCCTTGGCAAGAGTTAGATAGTACGACGGATCGGTCATCGTCTCCGCGTAGGTGAAACGCATGGTGCTCGCCTTCCTGGCGCGTCGAGCGCGCCGCACGGGTCCCGGCGCCGGTAGGGCCGAGACGTGAGGGGAACCGGCGCAGGCGCCGCCGAACCGCCCTCGACGGTGCCGAGGACGGCGTAGCGTTCACCGCCTACCGCCATGGGTTGGTGAAGCCTTCCGGAATCAAGTGGTCGAACAGCGCCTTCATCTCGGGGGACAACCGCAGCAGTTCGACGTGCGAGCCGATCGGCCCGCCGTCGAGATAGGCGAACTCCATCCCGACGCCGTCGAACCTGCCGCGCGCGGTGATCTCGATACCCGCCGCGGCGGCTTCGGCCAGCGCGGCGTCGTAGTCATCGGGCACCCAGGCGGCGTGATGCAGTCCGGGGCCGCAACGGTCCACATGCTCGGCATACAGGCTCGCCCCGCCGCGCGGCTCGATCAATTCCACCTGCTGGCCGCCCGCATAGCCGAGCGCCACACCGATCGTGTAGTCGGCCGGTGCGCCGCGCAGTTCGGCGGCATCGGAACCGAAGTGGACCTCCGGGATGGTGAACCACTCGCCGACCCCGTACCGGGTGGTGAACACCTCGCAAGCCGACGCCAGATCCTCCACCACCCAGCACAGCTGGAAGATCGGACCGCTGGTGATCATCGGCGGCCCCCGAGCCCGATCGGCCCGCGCCACCCCCGGCGGGCGGCGACCACCGCGCCGCCGAGACCGGACCCGGCGCCGGTGACCACCGCCACATCATCCACGCCGTTCAATTAAGCATCTGTGTTTAACATCGTCAATACTCGTGTTCAGTACAGTGACCCTATGCCGAGCGACGAATCGCGCACCGCCCTGCTCGACGCCGCCGAACGCCTGATCGCCCAACGCGGCGCCGACGTGCCGCTGCGCGACATCGCCGCCGCCGCGGGCCAGCGCAACAACTCCGCCGTCCACTACTACTTCGACTCACGCACCGGACTCATCGAGGCCATCGTCGAACGGCGGATGAACTGGCTCGAACAGCGGCGCATGCAACTGCTCGCCGCCCACGAAGCCGACGGCCGCGCCAACGACGTGCACACCCTCGTCGCCATGCTCGCCACCCCGATCCTCGAATTGCTCGGCCACGACCGGGTGACCCATCTGGGCCGGTTCCTGGAAGTGGTGCGCACCCATCCCGTCGTCGCGGACCCGCACCGCCTCGCCGGGGCCGACCGCGCCGCGGTCCGCATCATCACCACCCGCCTCGACGCCGCCCTCACCGGCCTGCCACGGCGACTGCGCAGACAACGCCTGGAAACCATGGCCACCGTCATGTTCGCGTTGATCGCCGACTACGAGCGCACCCTGGAAGCGGGCGTGCGCACCCCGCATCCCGCGGACGCGGCGGAGATCGTCGACATGATCGTCGCCATGCTCACCGTGCCCGTCCCCGAGCACATCACCGCGGCGCCGGGGCACTGAAACCGGTACCCCTTCAACCCGGCGTCCGCTGTGCGCCGGGAACCGCGGCCAGCTGCCGATGCGCTTGTGGCGGCGCGATGTCCGGGAATCTGCGATGCAGCCGGTCGATATAGCCGCGCACCACGCACAATTCGCTGAACAGCTCGTGCCGCGCGGCGGGATCGCGGCGGTGAGCGGATTCGATATCCCGCGCCAACGTCCGGGCTCGCCGGGTCAACAACTCCACGAAGACCCGAGCCTGGGCGAGGTCGGCTTCTTGTTCCATTCGGCTGGCCGATCTGTCGTTCGATTCCACTGTCGGTCGCCCAGAGCTCCCCGTGCCGCGGTCCTCAGCCGATCGGAGCGAACATGATGCTAACCGAGCCCCGCTCTTTCGGGTGCCGAAATGGAACCGGCTACCGGCTACCGCGTGGCGACCGGCCCTGCCGCTCGCCGCCCGACCACCGCCCGGGGCGAAGCGGCGCGCCGGGCCACCGGACGCCACCGGCGCGTAGGGTGATCGCATGGGCGTGATCGGGGAGCTGTTTCCGGGCAAGAAGCTGACCCATGAGGGCAGCGAGGACAGCGACGGGCAGACCCACACACCGCGGTTCGACATCGATCTCGACACCGGAGTGGCGCGCCTGCCCCGCACCGACCGCACCAGCGCCGATGACCACACCGACGGTCCGGAAACCGCCTAGAAACGCCCCGCCCTTCGCCGCCCAAAAAGCACTCGCGCAGAAAACATCTCGCTGAGCGCAACCCGTTACGGCGGCGGTGCGCGCCGGTAGCGTCGCCGCAATGGGCAATGCTGGTGGGCGACGACGGCCCCTGAAGACGGTCACCGGAGTCAGCGGCGCGGTCAGCGTCTACGCGGCGGCCATCGATCCGTCCGCCACCACGATCGCGTCATCGATCGAGGTCGCGAAAATCGCCGAACAACACGGGTTCGACGCCCTTTTCGCCGCCGACCTGCTCAGTTTCGGCGCCCAAGGCGCGATCGGCGCGCAGGAACCGCTGATCTTCCTGTCCGCGTTGAGCGCCGTCACCTCGCACGTCGGGCTCATCGCGACGGTGACCACCACCTTCCACCACCCCTACAACCTCGCCCGGCTCTTCGGCACCCTCGACCACATCAGCAACGGCCGCGCGGCCTGGAACGCGGTGACCTCCTCGGTGGGGGAGGAGAACTACGGCGACCAGGAACTGCCGAGCCCAGAAGACCGATACGCCCGCGCCACCGAATCCCTCGAAGTGGTCAACGCCCTGTTCGACAGCTGGCAGCCCGGCGCGCTGACCCCCGACGGGCACGGCGGCGCGATCCTGGACGCCACCCGCGTGCGGCCCATCGAGCACGCGGGCCGGTACTTCACCGTCCGCGGGCCGCTGAACATCCCGCCCCTGCCGCAGCGCAGACCCGTGCAATTCCAGGCCGGGCAATCCGCGGGCGGCATCGAACTGGGCGCACGGTTCGCCGAAGTCGTGTTCACCTCACTACCCACCCTCGAAGACGCCGTCACCTACACCAAACGCATCCGCGCCCGCGCGAGCGAACTCGGCCGCGCCGACGGCCTGCCGTTGATCATGAGCTCCTTCCACGCCACCTACGGCGCCACCGAAGCCGAAGCCGAGCGCCTCGTGCGCGAACAAGCCGAGGCGACCGACTTCGAGGCCGGACGCGCCGCCCTCGCCGACATGCTCGGCGGCGGCATCGACCTGTCCGGCCTGCCACTGGACAAGCCCCTCCCGGAAAGCCTGCTGCCCGAGGTGACATCCGTGCACCGCAGACGCGGCCGCGTGGAGATCTTCAGCAACTTCGCACGGTCGGGAAAGACACTGCGCGAGCTGATCATCGCCGCCAAGGACACCGGCCACTGGGCCGCCGCAGGAACCCCGGAACAACTCGCCGACGCCATCGAGGAACGCTACAACGCGGGCGTGCTCGACGTGATCTCCCTCGGCGGGCTCGCCGACGAACGCACCCGCGACTTCGTCGTCAACGGACTGCTGCCGGAACTACGCCGCCGCGGCATCGTCGGTTCCGACTACGTCGGGGCGACCTTCCGCGACAACCTCGAACTGCCCCCGCTACCGGACTGACCCGGGCGGCCGCGCCGCCACCCTCACATCAGCTCCGCGAGATGGGCGCGCGACCACGCGCACATACCGTGCACCAGCCGCAGCAACTCGCCTCCAGCCGCGGTCAGGGAATACTCCACCCGCGGATTGGCCGTCCGATGATCGCGGCGCGCGACCAAGCCCTCACGTTCCAGCGCACGCAAGGTCTCGGCCAGCATCTTGTAGCTGATGCCATCCATCGACCGATGCAACTCGCCGAAACGGCGTTCCCCGTCACCGATCTGCTCGAGCACCCGCAACGCCCACTTCGTCGACAGCGCCGCGAAGACACGCAGGGCGACCGCCCTGGCCTGCTGCTCCTCGGTCTCGCTCACCCTGACCACTCACTTTCAAGTGCGTACTGCCGGTCACGCCGATCCCCACCTAGCGTCGCAGATGTGCGCATCCTGAAAACCTATGCCAGAGTCCTCGTCTCCGACCTCGACACCGCGCTGCCGATCTACGAACGGCTGGCCGGCGCCAAGGCCGACCTCCGTTTCGGCTTCGAACGCGCCGAACTCGCCGCCGTCGGCGACTTCCTGCTCATCGCGGGCGATCCCGACGACGTCGAGCGGTACCGCGGCACGGTAGGCCCGGTGATCGTCGACGACCTCGACACCCTGCTGCGAACGGTGACCGAACACGGGGCGGAGCTGATCGGTGGGCCGTTCACCAGCGCCACCGGCACGTTCGTATACGTCCGCCACGCCGACGGCGCCCAACTGGAATACGTGCAGTGGTCGCCCGAGACGCGAGCGCTCGTCCTGGGACCGGACCGGCCGTCCGCCGCTAGCGCGTGAGGACCGGCGTCGAGGTCTCCGACCGATGCCCGGCGGACTCGCGTCGCGGGGGATTGGTATTCCGCACCCACGTGACATTGGCGACCAAGTCGTCGTCGAAGACCAGTTCGTCCCACAGCAACCGCTCGGCGGCGTCCGGCGCGGGCTGCGCCACCGGACGCGGCGCCGTGGTGACGGCCGCGGGCCGCACGGCCTCGGCATCCCGCGCGGGCTCGGCGGGCAGCGGCGTCACCAGCCAAGTCAGGGCTCGCATCGGGCTCAAGCCGTAGCGCCGAGTGCCCTGCGCGATCGCGGCCACCGCGGCCGCGCAGCTCAGCACCCCGGCGAGCAACGCCATCTCGGTCAGTCCAGCGCTGGCCATGCGCCGCTCACCCGGACCGGAAGCACCGCCGAATTCGCCGAGAAACCGGTGCACCAATCCCGCGCCCAGACCTTCACCCGGATCGATCAGTATCCGCAATTCCGGCCCCCTGGCATCCAGATACATCAGGGCGATCAGCACCACCACCGCCGCGGTCACGCTGGAGCCGATCACCAGCACGGCGAGCGCGCGGGTGCGCAACCGGATCTGCGCCAGCGCGGCGAACACGGTGACGAGCATCGCCGCCGCGGCCAGCAGACCCCACGCGCCGCTGATGTTCACATCACGGAACTTCGACACCGACCACTCGTCGAAACCGTTGGTGACGCCGGTGACCCGGCCGAACGCATCGGAGCGGGCCTCACCTCCCGCGCCCGACGCCGAAAGCCACGGCTGGAACAACAAGGCGAAGCCGACCGCGCTCACGACCGCGGCGAACAAGAAGCCCCAATCCACACCCCGTGGTGGCCTCGCCCCGCGTCCGGCGCCTCCGGAGCCACGGCTCCGACGGTCTCGCGCTTCGCTTACCTGCCAAGGGGTTGGTTGTACCATTGCTCCAGTTTCGCCGGTGCCGCAGGAATAATGCTGCCGCCCAGAGCAATAACAGTGGAATTGCCCCGGGACGGTGAATATCGCGGCACATCAATGAGATGTAATTCGATCGGGCGTCATCGGCCATCGACGGAAATCACCGTAAGCACCTGCGCCACAGCAGGCAAGCGTGATCGATGTCGAACACATCACCGCAGCTCCGACGGCCTACCAGCCGAGTGTGACCCAACCGATGAGTAACATTTCACGCACGTCGTTGAACTCGTCATACGCAGATCCGCCGCGACGAGCACGAAACCCTGCGCTCCCGATTGCTGTGACACGCTTAACAACCTGATACTGGGACCTCGGTCACAAATTCCCCGCCACCGCCACGGCGGCAAATCCGCACCGGCACAGACAACTTCACGCCACCCCGGCACCCATCCGCGCTAGGCCGGATCCTCCCCGACGCAGGTCTCCGCCGCATCGATGTGCACACACGGCACCGGAGCCCGCATCGGCCGATACGCAGGCTCGACACCACCCGCGCGGATCAGCCGGGCATACGCGTCGACCCCATCGGTCGGACGGCGCGCCAACGTCGGATCGGTCAGCACATCCACCGTGTAGAGCCCGAACCGCGGCGCGTAGGAGCCCCACTCGTAGTTGTCGGTCAGACTCCAATAGTTGTAACCGATCACATTCATGCCATCGGCCTTCGCCCGCTGCAACCAATACACCGTGTCCCGCAGATGATCGGCGCGGGTGTACCCATCCGAGCGCACCTGCCCGTTGTCCGTCGGAAGCCCGTTCTCCACCACATACAGGGGACGGCCGGGAAACTGGCGCGCGTAATGCCGCAACGCGTAGTAGATACCCTCCGGATGCACCGGCAGCTCCCACATCGGCGACCCACCCTCCGCGCCACCCTGTGCCGACTCCCCGGTCTGCGGCAACGGAGCGAAGTAATAGTCCAGCCCGATGAAATCCAGCTTCGCCGAAATCCGGTCCACGATAGGCTGATTCACCTCCGTCTCCGCGCCCGCCACATAACCCAGATTGCTCGTCACCTGAGCATCCGGCCGATAACCGTGGATGACGTCGTAGATCTCGTTGTGCGCCCGCGCGATCCGATCCAGCATCACCGGCGCCTCGTCCACACCGATCCCGCCCGTGCGCAACTCCGTGCCCACATACGCCACCGGCTCGTTGAACGTCACCCACAGCGGATCGTGCGAGGCATACCGGCGCACCACCTCCCGCATGTTCGCCAGCCAATCCTCCACCATGCCCGGGTTGCGCCACCCGCCCCGATCCACCGCCCACCCCGGATACACCCAGTGATCCAGCGTCAGCATCGGCCGCATCCCCGCCGCGACGATCCGGGCGATCACATCGTCGTAGAACCCGAACGCCGCCTCATCCCACGCATACGGCGCCGGTTGCAGCCGCGCCCACTCCAGACCCACCCGGTAGACCCGCACACCCAGCCGCGCCGCCAGATCGATATCGGTGCGATAGCGACGGGCGAAGTCCACCGAATCCAGATACGGGTGCTCGGTCCCACCCGCCTCGACGAAACGCGACCAGTTGCTGTCCGGTGCATGACCTTCCGACTGAAATCCCGACGACGCCACACCCCACAAGAAGTCGCGACCGAACACGGGCAGCTCCCGGCCCGGCTGAGCAGCCGAAACCCCCGAGGCCATCAGCATCGCCGCAGCGGCCGACAACGCGGCGAACCCGCGCCGGTGAGTGCGTGTACGCATCGCGGTAGCGTAACTGAGAGATTGCTGAGGTCTCCGGCAAGCATCAGCGTGTCGCAGATCCCACCATGGTCACGATCACCCCATCCGCGCCCGCCGCGCCCGCCGCCCGCACCCTCACCCATCGCAGCCGACCACGCCGCGAAACCCACCCAGGTCCCCGCCACACCGCACGACGTCACCACCCGCGGACCGAACCCGCGACGGTCGGCACACACGCAACCGGTCTCACCGGCATCCCGAGTCGGAATCCATCCACCCAGCGCGTCCCCGGGAAACGCCGCACAACATCACAAGCGAATCAATTGACCGAGCACATCCGCCGCCGATCGACCAGACTTGCCCAGGTGACCAGATACGCATTCGATCCCGACCGCGCCGCCCTCGTCGCCACCTGGGCGACCGGACGAGGCGACCTCGCCCAGACGGTGGCCACCCTGCCCCCGCAGGTGACCAGGGACCAGGCAACCGATCTGGCGTCGAACCTCACCACCCTCTCGCGGTTCCAATGGCGCACCTACACCCACCCCGCCAGTGCCGCGGGCGACCCCGACGTCCCCAACAGCGAAGCATGGCGCCGCGCCGAGGAACGCCGCAACTTCAAAGAAGTCGAAGCGGGCCTGCGCAGCCCCCACCTGCCCACCGACGAAGGACTGCTCGTCTCCTACAGCGGCGTCGTCGAATCCGCCCACCGCATCGGACGCACCCTCCACGACATCGACGACGCCGCCCTCCTCGAAACCGTCGCCGCCGAAGTACGCACCGAACAGGAAGCCATCGAATCCGCCGAACGCGGCGACCTCTCCGGCCGCGCCCGCCAAGCCGTCGAACTGTCCCGCCCCGACGTCTCCCCGGCCCAGGTCCACGCCGCCGACGCACTCCTACGCGCCGACCCGCTCGGCAGCATCGAACTGTTCACCGAACTCGACCCGGCCTCCGCCTCCGTCGCCGCGGCACACTGGCTCTACGCCGCCGCCGAAGTCGCCGGCGAGACCGCGAACGTCCCGACCACCGATGTCGTCGCCGAAGCCGACGACATCGAAGCGCTCCAAGTCGAGACCCCCACCCTCGTACTCGAACGACTCGCCCAGGGCGACACCCCCACCGAAGTCGTCCTCGACCTGATCGCCGAAGCGGTGGCCGTCCACGAAGGCCGCGTCCCGGCCCCGTGGAGCCTCGTCGCCCGCGTCGCCGAGATCGAAGCCCAAGCCCACCGGTTCGGCGTCGACGCCGAGACCCGCGAAGCGATGCTCACCGGCTTCCGCATCAGCCGCCTCGACCCCGCCCGCCCCGCCCTCGACCTCCTGGAAGACCTCCTCGACGGTATCCGCGGCTGCCTGCTGCTCTACGCCGCCCACACCGAGCACGACGACCCCGAAACCCACTTCGCCGAAGACGTCCGTCTCGAAGCCGACGCCGACCCCGAAGACCTCCTCTGAACACGGGGGCGGGGTACGGCAACGCCCTGTCCCGCCCACAGGGAATTCACCGCGAAACCTCGTCGGACCGCACCGATTCCGATGCCAGCCAGCCACGCAGTGCGCGGTAGACCGCCGCATGATTGAGCAACGTGAAGTGATGCGCCGACGACAGATGCATCCCCTTGTCGACGTCGAACCCGACACGCCGGGCCCGAGCGCGGCCGGAACCACTCGCGGTGAGCACCAGCCCGTCACCGATCACACGCCCCACCGGATGCCGCGCACTGCGCGTCACGGTCGCGGTGACGAAATAGTGGTCCACATCCGGCAACAGCGGAACCTCGCGCAGCACCCGGCGACGCAGCGCGTCGGCGTCCAACCCACGCCAATCCTCATCCACCAGCGAACCGTCCCGAAGATCCCGGATACCCGCGCTCCGGCGCCGCAACAGCCGCCCGAACGGACGAGTCTCCGGAAACCGCACCAGCGCCGCCGACGCGTAATGCACCACCTGCTCCAGCGGCGCGCCCATATGCGGCGAACCCAAGCACACCACTTGGCGCACCCGCCGCACCCACGACAACCCGGCTTCACTCGCCACAAAGCACGCGCCACGGGCGACCAACCCGCCCATCGAATGACCCACCAGCGACACCCGCTCGACCGGCACCGGCCACCCATCGATCAAGCCCTGCATCAATTCGCTGAACTGTGCCGCGTTCTCCGAGATGTGCAGGCCGGAGTTGTACCGAACCTGTAGCGACGTACATCCCAGATCGGACTCCAGCCGCTCGGCATAGGTCGGCCCGCCACCCAGGCGCCACGCGTGCTCGGTCTCCACCAAGCCGTGCAGGAACACCACCACATGCGCACCCGGCCGTCGGACGCGCGCACCCACCAGTTCCGCGGGCGCGGGAGCGCCATCGATCCGAAACGTCATCGGACCGGCCAGAATCGGCCGCGTCCGCTCGAGATCGTCACCGATCAAGCCCTGCAACGCGGCCAGCAACCCCGAACCGTACACCGTGCGTGACGGCGCGACGCCGGGCAGATCCGCCGTCCGTTCCGCGACCATGCCCGCTGCCACGGCGGACCCGCTGACCACGCGGTAGACACTCTCGGCGATCGCATCGTGCATCAGCTCCACCGGAGCCGCCGCAGGCCCCACACCCCACCGCACCGCGGCGAACACGCGGCGCGCGATCGCCTGGTGCACGGCCGCGATCCCATCGACCGCGCCGCCGAGCTCGTCACCGGCCAGCCGGGCCAGTGCCCTGACCTCCGCTTGCCGCTGGGGCACACTATTCGTCACCAGTCGAGTGTACAAGTGTGCACTGAAAAAGGTGAACCCTACGGCACCCGCGACACGGCCACCGCTCGCTCGGTGAGACTGCCCAGATACAACACACCGTCCTGCTCGACCACGCCGGTCACCATCGAATAGTCGGTGCCCTCGACCTGAAGGTCGTGCACGACATTGCCGTCGAAATCGACCGCCAATACCCACACCGTCCGCGCAGGCTTCGGCTGCACCCACTTCGGCAGCGTCCACACGATCCGCCGCAGAATGCCCGGCAAGGGAAGCAGCCGATCCAGCAACGGATTGCGCGGCGAAGGAAGCGTGATCCAGATCAGGCCGTCACTGCCGAGGCCGAGATTGTCCGGGAACCCGGGTAGGTTCTCGATCAACCGCTCCTGCGTGCCCGCCTTCGGGCCGGTGAGCCAATAGCGGGTGAGGCGGTAACCGCCGGTCTCCGCGACGACCACACTGGAGCGATCCGGCGCCAGGACGACGCCGTTGGCGAATTGCAGATCGTCGATGAGCGTCTCCACCTTGCCCGAGGGGTCCCGGCGGAACAGGCGCCCGGTGCCGGAGTGCTCCAGGATGTCGCCCATGTACTCGTCGAGCGAGTATCGGCGTGACGACGCGGAGAAGTAGATCGTGCCGTCGCTGTCGCGCACCACATTGCTGGCGAACCGGAGTCGTTCACCGTCGATCTCATCGACCAGAACGGTCAGCGCGCCCTCGGTGTTCAGCTCCAGCAGTCCCCGCTCGAAGTCGCAGATCAGCACGCGACCGTCGGCGTCGGCGTGCAGGCCGAGGGGGCGACCTCCGGTGTTCGCGAGCTCGCGGACCTCGCCGGTCGCTGGATCGATGCTGAGGATGGCACCGCCCTCGACGCCCGCGAGGATCCTTCCATCGGGGGAGAGGACGACATCTTCCGGGCCCGCGCCGGGCAACTCGAGGCGCCGGATCTCGGGAAGGGTTGGGGCACTGCGGGTTTGCCGCGCTCGGGCGGGGGAGGGTGGCGGAGTCCAGCGCTGCGGCTTCATGGTCGAGGCGAGCATGGCATCAGGGTAGCCGCGGAAGTGCGGAGTTCCGGGAAAACGATGCCTGCTTGGCGACCATCTCGAGCGATATAAGATATGGATACGTAGATATGCGCATCTAACTATGCAGATCCAACCTGCCCACAAACCGCGGACACATTTCAACCGAAGAAGCAAGGAGGGGAGGGACCCCGACTTATGCGGAACCAGTTGTCGCCTGCCGCTGCCCAGGCTTCCGAGGGGGCGCATCCTCGCCGGATCGAAACCTGGGCAGTGGCGGCGATGATCTCAGGGCTGGTGCGTGATGGTGTACCACAGGATGGCCAGCGTACCGGCCGTGAACAATGGCGCCACGATGAAGGTTTCGACCTTGTTGCCGGTGCGTTCGATGACCGGAAAACTGACTCGCACGCCGAACGGCCAGAACAAGCGGCAACCGCGCTCGGTAAGGCAATCGCCGAGCAGGTGGGCCAGCGCACCCAGGCCGACCGCGAACGGCAGCCACACCGGCTTGTCGGCGATCCAATGCTCCATCGCGAACGTGCCCGCGGACGCGAGCACGACGATCGGTCCCCATGCCTTGAAGTTGTTGCCGGACGGGCACAGATGTAGCGCGCGCACGGCCAGGGCCAGCAGGAAGAACACCAGGCCGAGGGTGAACCAGCGGCCGAGCCAGTGCTCGCCGGCCCAGGTGCCGTAGGCGACGGCCGCGACGAACGCCAAGGAATGGGTGGCGCCGCGGTGGCCGCCGGCGACCCACGAGATGAGCTTGCACGCGGTGTGCGTGATCGGACCCAAAGCGTGCGAGATGGTTCCGTCCGGATGGTCCGCATCGGGGAGCAGTGCGGCGCCGGCCGTGAGGAAGACCCCCAGCAGCAGATCGACGGTGCCGAGATGGCCGGTCGCATCCTGGAGAGCCGGAAACGTCAAGATCGTGACCGGAAGCGTCGCCGCTGCCGCCGACCAAGCCAGCGCGCCACTGGTCGCATGTGAATGTCCAAGCACGATTCGAACGTTAGTTCACCTTCGTATCGGTTCGCGAATGCGACTGGGCGAGGGCGGAACCAGGTCGGGAGCGACACCGTCGACGTGTTCTGCGAGACGGGGTAGGGGAGTGCTGAGGAAAGTCGGTGTGGAAATCGTGGCACGACAACGATGATGGTCCGACTCGGCGCTGATCACACGCGCGCTTCTTTGTTCGGGTCGGCGTCGTCGGCTGGCGCGGCAGTTCGGGGACGTGACGTGCGGAATGAAGATTGCGATACGTTTTTATGCGTATGTATACATCTATCCGTCATCAGGCGAAGTCACGGACCAACCTGACCGAAATCCAAAGCAGCACAGACACCGGGGGTTGCCTCTTCGCGAGGGGTGCAGGTGAAAAGGCAGCGTCGGAGGACGTCGACGATGGCAACCGTCGCCGCGAAATGGCGTGATTGTCGTTGCGCGATACCGGCAAGGCCGACAGGTGATGCGGGTCGCCAGTGAACGATCGCTGAAGGTTTCCCAGGCGTGGGGGACCTTGCTCCGTAATCTGCGTCTACGCTGCATCGCGTAGCGCGAACTGATCGATTGCTTTCTGCCGCAGCGGACCACCGTCCGGTTGTGCGGCAAATGTCTGGTGTCGGTCGTGCGGGCGGTGGTAGGCGATCTGAGGAGGTTGTGGTGGGTGTGGGTCGTGGAGTCCATCTGTGCGGCAGTGTCCCGCTGGCGGATGCGCGGACGGTCTTCTCCGAGGCGTCGCGGCGGATCGGGCAGCATTTGAAGCGCGTGCCTGACGGTGAGACCGGGGTACGGGACAACTGGGTGGTGTGGCAGCTGCCGAAGATGCAGGCACATCCGGACCTGGAAACCGTTCCGCCGCCCAGCCCGGAGTACGGGCCGAGCGAACGGGTGCAGCCCAAACCCGGCGTCGAGGCGGCGTCGATCGATTTCGGTCCTCTGGGTTACGCGGAGGCGGCGCTGGAATCCTGGGAGGTCTTCCGGCAGCTGCGCGAGGATGGCACCATTCCGGCGGGTATCCGGTTCCAGGTGAGTTTGCCGACACCCATCGCGGTGATCGGAGCGTTCGTCGCAGGCCCGCAAGGGGAGTTGGAACGCAGGTACGAGGCGCGGCTGCTGGACGAACTCGCCGCGATCCTCGCCGGGATTCCTGCCGAAGACCTTGCGGTGCAATGGGATGCCGCTGTCGAGTTCGCCATTTTCGAGGGCATCTTCCCGTCCTGGTTCGGCGCCGACTATCCGACGCAGCTCGAAGGAGTAGGGGAGCGACTGGTCCGGTTGGGCGCCGCGGTGCCCGAATCGGTGGAACTTGGCTATCACCTTTGTTACGGCGATTTCGGTCATCGTCACTTCGCCGAACCCGCCGATACCGGCAAGCTGGCGGCGGTGGCGGGCCGCGTCCTGGCCGGTCTGGACCGGCGGGTCGACTGGATCCATCTGCCGGTGCCGCGTTCCCGCACGGACGCCGACTATTTCAAGCCCCTCGCCGATCTCGCTCTTCCGCCGGAGACGGACCTGTACCTCGGCCTGGTGCACGCCACCGACGGCCGCGCCGGCGCGATCGAACGCATCGAGGCGGCCCGCACGGCGGTCGCCGAGTTCGGCATCGCCACCGAGTGCGGCATGGGCCGCCGCTCATCCGATCAGATTCCCGCGTTGTTCGACCTGCACGCGGAACTGGCGACCATGCTGTCTCGAGTCTGAAACCTCGGCGCCGGGCCATCTCCGAGGTTGGGCCCGGCGCCGGGGGGGGCGCACGATAATTCGCCTGCCATCGATGTGAGGGATGAGCGCGCGCGAGTCGGAGGAGGTGGTGCGGGCCTCTACTTGACATAATGTCAATTATCGGTGGAAATCGGGAGCGGCTCGTCGCGGCTGTTTCTGCCCGTTCAGCGTTGCTCTCGCGCGAGTTGTGGGCGTCCCGATGTGTCGGGGCTCGCCTACGTTTGCCACGCGCTGGGTCTGGTGTCGCGTTCGGATGGCTGGGTCCTGGCGTATTTGTCTGCTTGATGGAAATTTTTCGGTTTTCATCGGCTTGCTGGGACGATCTTGCGAATTCCCTAGATTGACCTCCTCTCAACTAGCGTCCCGGATCGATGAAAACGTCACAGTGACACTTCAGTGCGCACCCGAAAGTGTCGGTGGATTGCGTTGTGTCCAGTGATCGGTGATTGGCTCTGGTTGTGGTGGCCAGTTGCGGGCACGCTGGGGTGGTGCTGGTTCGTCGGTTGGTCGCGTTGTATGTCGGATTGTGGTTGTACGGGTTCTCGATGGCGGTGATGGTGCGGGCCGGGCTCGGGTTGGATCCGTGGGATGTGTTTCATCAGGGTGTGGCGCGGCATGTGCCGATCAGTTTCGGTGCCGTCACGGCGCTGACCGGTGTCGCGGTGTTGTTGGCCTGGATTCCGCTGCGGCAGTTGCCCGGGCTGGGCACGGTGAGCAATGTCGTGGTGATCGCGGTGTCGGTCGACGCCGGGTTGGCGTGGTTGCCGTCGTGGGATGCGCTCGGGGTGCGGGTGGGTGCCATGGCGGCCGCGGTCGCGCTGAACGCTGTGGCCAGTGTGCTGTACATCGGGGCGGGCATGGGTCCGGGTCCGCGGGATGGATTGATGACTGGACTGGTTCGTCGGACCGGTCGATCGGTGTGGGTGGTGCGCACGGCGATCGAGCTGACGGTGTTGACGACGGGGTTCGTCCTCGGTGGTAGCGCCGGCGTCGGAACGCTGGTGTATGCCTTCGGGATCGGCCCGCTGATCCATCTGATGATCCCCGCGGTGAACCGGTTCCTGCCGGGGTTCGCGGCGCCGAAGCCGGCGCCTGCCGTCGGCGGTGAGGCGGTGGGAGTCCCGGCCGCGTAGCGAGACGGGGCGCGACTCCCCTACTCCAGGGGGCGCCGCCCCCTCTAATCGTCACAGTGACAGTTACGGGCGACGGCAACCCGCGCACGGGACGGTCGATTCCGCACGCCCGCCATCGGTTCAGTGGTCGAGTCCTGAGTGCGCCGGTGCCGAGCGACCGCGCCGAACCGGGCACGGTGTAGCCGCCGCACGGTCTGAGACGGTTGACAGCATGCCTGTCTTGGCGGCGTCTCGCTGCGCGGGCGGTGCGGTTGCGTGCGAATCCGCTTGCGGGTAGGCGTCATCGGGCACTTCGGCGACGAATTCTGTGGCGGCGGATGGTGGGTGCGGGTGACAATCCGGATGTGTCCGCTCTGATGCCCGACGTGGTCGCCGCCGAAGTGTTCGCCGCGGGAGTTCAGCCCACCCTGCGGGGCGCGGCTGTGTTGTTGCGGCCGTGGGCGAATGCGGATGCGGCGGTGATTCGTGCTGTCTATCAGGATCCGGATATTCAACGCTGGCATGTTCGCGATGTGGTCTCCGAGGCCGAGGCGCGGGAGTTGATCGCGCGCTGGCGGGCAGGGTGGCGTGAGGGTGACGGCCCGCAGTGGGCGGTTGTCGTGGAGGGTGTGGTGGCGGGGCGTGTCGGGTTGCGGAATATGTCGCCTGCCGATGGCGTGGCGGGAATCGCGTACTGGACCGCGCCGGGGTGGCGGGGCCGCGGGGTGACGCCCGCCGCGGTCGAGACGGTGACCGAGTGGGCGTTCGGGGTGGGTTTTCATCGGCTGGAGGTGTCGCATTCGGTGCGTAATCAGCCCTCGTGCCGGGCGGCGGTGAAGGCGGGGTTCGTCCCGGAAGGTGTGAAGCGCAGTGCGGGGTTGCACGCGGATGGCTGGCACGACATGCACGTGCATGTCCGCATTCGTCCGATATAGAGCCCTGTACGGAACGAGCTGTCCCAGATAGCCTGTGGGAAGCGATCCGGCAGAAGGTGAATTTTCATGAGTGCTAACACCATTGCCCGCCAGTGCACGTTGTGTGAGGCGCACTGCGGGATTCTCGTCACGGTCGACGGTGATCAGGTGACGCGGATCGAGGGCAATCCGCAGGACGTGCTGTCGAAGGGCTACATCTGCCCGAAGGCGACGGCGATGGGCGGGTTGCACCACGACCCGGATCGGTTGCGGACGCCGGTGCGGCGGGTGGGTTCGTCGTTCGAGCCGATCGGCTGGGAGGAGGCGTTCGAGGAGATCGGGCGGCGGTTGCGGAAGGTGCGTCGCGAGCACGGGAACAGTGCCGTGGGGATGTATCTGGGGAATCCGGCCGCGCACAGTTCGTCGGTGCTGTACGCGGTGCTGCTGCGGTCGGTGCTGATGACGCGGAACTTCTTCTCGGCGTCGTCGATCGATCAGTTCCCGCAGGAGTTCGTGGCGTGGCGGATGTTCGGCTCGAATGTGCTGATGCCGGTGACCGATATCGATCGGACCGATCGCCTGGTGATCCTGGGGGCGAATCCGGCGGTGTCGAACGGGTCGGTCACGACCATGCCGAACGCGAAGCAGCGGATCCGGGACGTGCGGCGGCGTGGCGGGAAGGTCGTGGTGATCGATCCGCGGTGGACGGAGACGGCGCGGCTGGCCGATCAGCACGTGGCGGTGGCTGCGGGTGGGGATGTGTATCTGCTGCTGGCGATGCTGCATGTGCTGGTGGCCGAGGATCTGTGTGACGAGAAGGCGATTCGGGCCTCCAGCACGGGCTGGGAGTTGCTGCGGTCGCTGGTGGCCGAGGCGTCTCCGGAGGCGATGGCGCAGTACGCCGGGGTGGACGCGGGGACGATTCGCGGGCTCGCCCGGGAGCACGCGGCGGCGTCCTCGGCGGTGCTGTACGCGCGGATCGGGGTGTGTCAGCAGGTGACGGGCACGTTGACGCATTGGTTGGTGAACACGATCAACGCGGTGACCGGCAATTTGGATCGGGCCGGTGGTCAGATGTTCGCGACGCCGCCGATCGATGCGGTGCGGTACGGGAAGTATCTGCCGGTGGGGTACGGGGCGTGGACCGACAGTTCCGGGACCTACAAGTCGTTTCGGTCGGAGTTGCCGGTGGCGGCGCTGGCGGAGGAGATGCTGACCGAGGGGCCGGGCCGTATTCGCGCGATGATCACGTATGCGGGCAATCCGGTGCTGTCGACGCCGCAGCGGGGCCGGTTGGGTGCGGCGCTGGATTCGCTGGATTTCTATGTGGCGGTGGATATGTACGTCACGGAGACGACGCGGCATGCCGACATCATCCTGCCGCCGATTTCGCCGTTGGAGCGGGAGGACGTCAACATCCTGTTCCCGGTGTTCAGTGTGCGCAACAATCTGCGTTTCGACGCGCGGGTGTTCGAGCCGCCTGCCGATGGGTTGGAGGATTGGCAGATCATGGCGCGGTTGGTGACCGAGGTGGTGCCGTTGCCGGCGCGCCGGTTCACCGGGCGGGTGGTGAACGCGTTGTTCGATCGGGTGAGTCCGTTGCGGATCGCTTCGCTCGGTGTCGCGGCGGGTCCGTACGGGGTGTTGCGGCGTGGCCGTAAGGGTTTGACGGTGGGTAAGGTGCGTGCGGCCGCGGGTGGGGTCGATCTGGGGCCGTTGCGGCCGCGGCTGCGGTCGTTGCTGGGGACGAAGGATCGGAAGGTGCATCTGGCGCCGGAGGATTTCGTGGCGGCCGCGCGGCAGGTGCTGGCGGACGCGCGCGCGGGTAAGGCGGTGACCGCGCCGTCGGACGGCTACGACTTGAAGTTGATCGGTCGCCGTCATCTGCGCAGCAACAACTCGTGGTTGCACAATGTGCCGTCGATGGTGAAGGGGCGGGATCGGTGCACCGCGCTGATGCATCCGGAGGATGCGGCCGCGCGGGGGTTGCGGGACGGCGAGCCGGTGACGGTGCGTTCGCGGACCGGGTCGATCGTGGTGCCGTTGGAGGTGAGCGACGACATCCGGGCCGGGACGGTGGCGATTCCGCACGGGTGGGGGCATCAGGAGCCAGGTGTCGGGTGGACGGTGGCGGCGTCGTTGCCGGGCGCGAACGTGAATTTGCTGCACGATCCGGCGTTGACGGACACGTTCTCGGGGACGGCGGCGGTGAACAACACCTGGGTGACGGTGACGCGGGCGGCCGTCGACGCGCGGGAGCGCGCCGGTGTCGGCGAGCGGGAGCCCGCGCCGACGGCTTGACGGCGGCGGCTCGTCCTGTCGCCAGGCGGAATGGGTGCGGGAGCCGCGGTGTTGCCAGGTCTCCGCACGGGCGCGCAGGTAGTGCACGCTGTGCGGATACCGTCAGGGCGTGGGGTCCGGAGCGTGCAGGCGTGCAGCGTCGAGCCACGGGCGGGTGTCCGGTTTTCTCGGCTGTGGGTCAGGTCGGGATGCGGGCTTCGATGCCGTCGAGGAGGAAGTCCAGGCCGGTCTGGAAGGTCTGGTCGGCGTCGAGGTGGGCGGCGTCGCGGATGACCGTGGCCAGGGCGGGGTATCGGCCGGTGGCGAAGGCCCGTTCCAGATACGGTCCGTAGGCGGCCTGCCACTGTTTTTCGTCCATTCCGGTGGCCCGCTCCGCGCGCCGTTCGGCGATCTCGCGGCGCACCGCGCCGATGACGTAGGCGTCGACGGCGGTGACCACCGGCATGACGATGTCCACGTCGACGCCGTCGAGCGCGGCGATGACCGCTTCTCCCCTGGCCAGCGCGTTCGGTCCTAGCTGGGGTCGCCCACCGAGCAGGTCGGCGAGCCATTCGTGCTGGTGGACGGCTTGCCGGGTGGTTTCGGCGACCGAACGCAGCACTTCGCGCCTGCTGTTTCCGGTCGGCCGGATCTCGGCGTAGACGGCGTCGACCATCAGGTCGAGCAACTCGTCTTTGGTGGCGATGTAGCCGTACAGGCGCATCGGCCCGACGTCCAGGGCGGCGGCGACCTTGCGCAGCGACACCGCTTCGAGGCCGTCGGCGTCGGCCAGCCGGATCGCCGCGCGCACGATCCGCTCCCGGCTCAATGGGGCGGGTACGGGTCGATTCGGTGGCTCGGGTCTCTCCCACACCAACATGCCGCTGACATTACATCGCACCCGCCGATACACTGTATCGAAACAGTACGGTGTATCGGAGAGGTAATCATGACCATCGCCATCATCGGAGCCGGCCTCGGCGGCCTGGCCCTCGCTCGTGTGCTGCACGTCAACGGCATCGACGCCGTCGTGTACGAACGCGAGCCCGCGCGCGACGCCCGCGGTCAGGGCGGCATGCTCGACATCCATTCCGGGACCGGGCAGCGCGCGCTGCGCGAGGCGGGCCTGATCGAGCAGTTCCACGCGATCGCCCGCGGCGAAGGGCAGGACATGCGCCTTCTGGAACCCGACGGCACCTTGCTGCTGCAGGAGGACACCCCCGACGACGCCCCGCTCGAGCGCCCCGAGGTCGACCGCGCCGATCTGCGTGCGCTGCTGCTGGATTCCCTGCCCGAGGGTGTGGTGCGCTGGGGACGGGCGTTCGAATCCGCCGACAACGGTGTGCTGCGCTTCGCCGATGGCAGCACCGCGACCTGTGAGCTGCTGGTCGGCGCGGACGGCGCGCAGTCGCGAGTTCGCCCGCTGCTCACCGACGCCCGCCCGGCGCATATCGGCCAGAACGTCGTCGAGCTCGGTATCCCCGACATCGACCGCACCCACCCCGATCTCGCGGCGATGGTCGGACGAGGCAACTACTGGGTGCTGGGCAACGGTCTGTCGCTGGCGGCGCAGCGCAACGGCGACGGCCGCGTTCGCATCGGCCTCAGCTTCTACAACACCGGCGAGGACTGGTTCGCCACCAGCGGAATCCCGTTCGAGGACCCGGCCGCGGCTCGGGCGCGGCTGATCGAGTTGCTTTCCGGCTGGCACGAGCGGTTCATCGCACTGATCGCGGCCTGTGACGATGCGGTCGTGCCGCGGTCGATCACCACGCTGCCGGTCGGGCTGACCTGGCCGTCGACGCCGGGGGTGACGTTGCTCGGCGATGCCGCGCACCTGATGCCGCCGGTGGGCGAGGGCGCCAACATGGCGCTGCTCGACGGCGCGCTGCTCGGCCTGGCGCTGGCCGCGCACCCGGACGACTTCCCCGCCGCTGTCGCGGAATACGAGCACGAGATGTTCGAACGCACCAGCGCCGCCGCCCGGCAGTGCGCTGCCATCCAGGAAATGCTGATGGCCCCGGACGCCAGCCGCAGAATCCTCGCGTTCTTCCAACCCGGCTCGGATGCCGCCGACAGCTGAGGACGCTGTCGCGTCGGTGCTGCGGGCTGCGCTATCCGCTCACCTGGTCGACGCGAGTGCCGTCGAGCCAGGGCTGCGGATCGGCGAGGAACGGGGTGTCGTCGAGACGTTCGAGGTCTTCGAAGAAGGCTTTCGTGGTGCGCGCGGCCGCGGCCGTGGTGCCGACGGAGACGAAGGCGGCTTGTTCGGCGTCCAGGCCGCGGGAGAGGGTTTTGTCGGCGCCGAAGTAGACGGCGCGTTTGAGTTCGGCGACGACGAGCGGGTTGCGCGCGGCCAGCCGTGCCGCGGTGGCCTGGGTTTCGGCGAGCAGGTCCGGCGCGGGGACCACCCGGTGCAGCAGGCCCAGACGCAGCGCTTGCCGAACGGTGAAGGGTGCGCCTTCGAGGGTGATCTCGATGGCTTTGGCGGCGCCGAGCAGGCGGGTGAGGCGTTGGGTGGCGCCGCCGCCGGGGATGAGGTTGGCCAGTGTCTCGATCTGGCCCAGGCGCACGTGGTCGGCGTCGGCGGCGTAGCGCAGGTCGCAGGCGAGGGCGATCTCGTGGCCGCCGCCGAGCGCGGGTCCGTTGATGGCGGCGAGATAGGCGACGCCGGAGCGGTTCATCCGCAGGGTGGTGCGTTTCCAGCGGTAGCCCCAGACCAGGCCCGCGCCGAGTCCTCCGCCGTGGCGTTCGACCAGGGCGGTCGCGCCGGGGACGTGCAGCACGGCCGCGGCGGCGCGCAGGAAGGGTGCCGCGGCGCGGGCGGGGACGAAGGGGCGCGGTTTGTCGATCATGCCGCCGAGGGCGGCGGGGTCGGCGTGGGTGAGGAAGCGGCCGGGCAGTCCCCCGGTGAGCACGACCGCGCCGACGGTGTCGTCGGTGTCGGCCGCGGCGGTGAGGATGTCGAGGTCGCGGACGACCGCGGTGGTGACGAAGTTCCACGGGGGTGCGACGACCCGCGCGGTGAGCACGCGCCCGGTCTGGTGGAGTTCGATGGTCTCGAGCGAGAGGTCTGCGGCGGACATCGGCGGCTCCTGGGGTGCGTCATTGTCGGCGGTCGGGCCGTGGGAGTGGTTCCGCGCGACGGTGTTTCGGCGGCGGCCCGCTGGCGTGGCGTGGTCTCCACCCTAGTGCCGCGGCGGTGTCCCGATGTTCCGGACCGGCTGCCCCGCCGGTCCGGAACGCGGGTCAGGCGGTGGGCTTGTGGACGCGGGTGTCGTGGAATTCCAGCAGTGCCTCGAGGGTCTGCTCGGGTGCTTCCAGTTGCGGGTAGTGGCCGATGCGCGGCAGTTCGACGACGTCGGGGTCGGTGATCAGTTCGCGGTAGCGGCGCACCATGTGGCCGCCGGAGACCGGGTCGGTGAGGCCGTCGAGCAGCCGGATCGGGACGCGGGCCTGCTGCAGGGCGCCCACCCAGCGCTGCCGTTGCCTGCGTCGTTCGCCCATGTAGCGGATCAGCTTGTGGCCGTTGCGTTTTCCGTGTTTGCTGCACCACAGCAGCCAGAACTGGTGCAGTTCGACGTCGGTGGGTTTGGTGTCGGGTCCGAACACCGCGGCCAGGCTGCGGTGGAAGGTGCGTTCGCTGCCGAGCACGCCGACGAGCGGGCCGAGCGGGCCCGCCAGCAGCCGCTGCACCGGGCGGGGGCGGTGGGCTTCGGGGAACAGGCCGCCGTTGAGCAGGAACACCGATTCGATCACCAGGGATTCGTCGCCGCCGGCGCGGCGTTCGGCGTCGCGGGCCAGTAGTTCCTGGGCGACGCTGTCGCCGTAGTCGTGGGCGAGGATGTGGAATCGGCTGACGCCTTGTTCGCGCAGCAGGGTTTCGTGGATGTCGGCTTGGTCGGTGATGCGGTAGTCGTAGTGGCGGGGTTTGGCCGACCAGCCGAAGCCGATCATGTCCGCGGCGATGACGCGGGCGAATCGTTCGCACAGGCCGGGCCAGACGCGGTGCCAGTCCCAGGACGCGGTGGGGAATCCGTGGATGCACACCAGCGTCCCGTCGGGACCCGCGCCTGCGTCGCGCCAGAAGATCTGGTGACCGCGATGTGTGTGGCGTCGTCCGTTCGCCCGCCAGGACGCGAACTCCTCCATGGTCTACCTCCTTGTCGTCGACAAGCATGGCGCGTGGACGCGCCGGGCACAGTAGTTCCGGTCGGCCGTGCACGTGTCATCTACCGCGCGGGCCGTTAGCCGATCGTGCGCTCTGCGAGAATTCCACCGTGCATGTCGCGATCGGCCTGGTTGTTCTCGTCGCGTCGGCGGCCGCGTTGGCGGCGCTGGCGCGTCGGTTCGGGATCTCCGAACCGCTGGTGTTGACGGTGGGCGGGGTGGCGGCGTCGTATCTGCCGTTCCTGCCGGAGATCCATTTGGAGCCGGAGATCATTCTGCTCGGTTTTCTGCCTCCATTGCTGTATACCGCCGCGATCCGCACGTCGTTGGTGGATTTCCGGGCGAATGTGCGCACGATCGGGTTGTTGTCGGTCGGTTTGGTGTTGTTCACGACGTTCGCCGTGGCGGTGGTGGTGTGGTGGCTGCTGCCGGTGCCGTTCGCGGTCGCGGTGGCGTTGGGCGCGGTGGTGGCTCCGCCGGACGCGGTGGCCGCGACGGCGGTGGCGCGGCGGATCGGGATGCCGCGGCGGATCGTGACGATCCTGGAGGACGAATCGCTGTTCAACGACGCGACCGCGCTGGTGGCGTTGCGGACGGCGCTGGCGGCGATGGCGGGCACGGTGTCGGTGTGGGCGGCCGGGGCCGATTTCGCGCTGGCGGCCGGTGGCGGCGCCGCGGTGGGGGTGGGGGTGGCCTACCTGCTGGCGATGCTGCGGCGGCGGATCACCGATCCGGTGATGGACACGACATTGTCGTTCCTGGCGCCGTTCGCGGCGTATCTTCCCGCCGAGGGCATTCACGCCTCGGGGGTGATCGCGGTGGTCGTGTGCGGGATGATCCTGGGGCACAACGCGCCGGTGTGGCAGAGCGCCGCGTCGCGGATCGCCGAGCGCATCAATTGGCGCACGATCCAGTTCATCCTGGAGAGCGCGGTGTTCGTGCTGATCGGGTTGCAGGTGCGCGGCATCGTGGAGGGTGCGTGGCACAGCGAGCTCGATCACGCGACGCTGCTGTGGTCGGCGGTGGCGGTGCTGGCGGCGACGATGCTGGCGCGTCCGGTGTGGGTGTTCGGGTCGGCGTTGCTGTCGCGCAGTCTCGGTGGCGGCGAGGCGGTGCCGGTGCGTCATCTGGTGGTGGTGTCGTGGGCGGGGATGCGCGGGGTGGTGACGTTGGCGGCGGTGTTGCTGCTGCCGCAGGACACGCCGTTGCTCGCGGTGCTGCGCCTGCTGGCGCTGGTGGTGGTGGCGGGGACGTTGCTGGTGCAGGGCACGTCGCTGCCGTGGCTGGTGCGGTGGCTGCGGTTGCGTGCGCCCAGCCGCGCGGAGGACGCCTTGCAGAAGGCCAACCTGCTACAGCAGGCCACCGCGGCCGGTCTGGCCGCGCTCGAACGGGAGGTCACGCCGGACACCCCGCAGGGGGTGGTGCAGACGTTGCGTGATCGTGTGCTGTGGAAGAGCAACGCCGCCTGGGAGCGGTTGGGGCGGGCGGAGTCGGAGTTGGTGACGCCCACCGCGGAATACCGGCGGCTGCGGTTGGCGATGTTGCAGGCCGAACGCGCGACCGTGTTGCGTGTGCGCGATTCCGGCGCTGTCGATTACGAGATCCTGCAGCATGTGCTGGGGCAGCTGGATCTCGAGGAGTCGATCATCGATCGCTACGACGAGACCGAGGAAGAGCGGATCGAGCCGCTGGCCGCGGCGGGAACCGACGACGCCTGCGCGCATCTGCGCGACGCGCCGCTGGTGCGCACCCACGGCGGGCCGGACGAATGCGCCGAATGCCTCGCCGAGGGCCTGGCGTGGGTGCATCTGCGGATGTGTCTGGCGTGCGGGCACGTCGCCTGCTGCGATTCCTCTCCGGGCAATCACGCCACCAAGCATCACGCCGCCAGCGGGCATCCGGTGATGCGCAGTGTGGAGCCGGGTGAGGCGTGGCGCTGGTGCTATGTCGACGAGCTGCTGGGGTAGCTCAGCGCTGGGCGTGGGAGTAGATCAGGCGCGCGTATTCGGCCAGCAGCTGGTCCAGTGAGAGGTTCTCCCCGCCCGCGGCGATCTGCTGGTAGCCGACGAGCATCGCCATGCCCAGCGAGGTGACCACCGCGGCGGTGTCGTTGTCGCCGACGACTCCTTTGACCGCCTTGTGCACGGTGCGCCTGCGGGATTCGTCGACGCGCTTGAGTGCGAGGTTGACCGATTCGTCGTTGGCCGCCCAGGCGCGGATGGCGGCTTCGGCGGCGTGGTGCAGACCGGAGGCGAGGTCGGACATGGCGCGGATGTCGTCGTCGGGATTGCCCTGGTTGAACGGCATGGTGCCCAGGATGCGCACCTGGCGGTTCTCCCAGTGCTCGAGCAGGGCGTCGACGAATCCTTGCCAGCTGCCGAAGTGGTGGTAGAACGAGCCGCTGGTGACGCCGAGCTGCCGGCACAGGACGCCGATGTTGAGACCTTTGAAGCCGAGTTCGGCGAGCACTTCCAGGCCGGTGTCGAAGTACTGCTCCTTGGTGACCACTCGTGACATGCGGGCGCCGTTCTGTTCGTTCGGTCAGGGGGGAGGGACCGAACAGTACCCCATCGTAGGGTCGCCTGGAGGGCGCACGGGAAGTACCGTCGCGTACGCCGAGAAGACACTTCGGTACCTGTTACCTGCTGAGATACCTAGCGCGCATGGGTGCGGCCGCGGGACACCGCGCGGCATGCCACGCCCCCGGATCCACGACCCCGGCACCGTGCTCGATGCCGCGGAATCGCTGGCCGTTCGCTGCGGCCCCGCCGCTGTCACGACGCACGCGGTCGCCGCCGCCACCGGCGTGTCCAACGGCGCCATCTACCACACCTTCGGATCGCGCGCCGAGCTACTCGGCCGCACCTGGTTGCGCGCCGCTTCCTGGACCTGCAGACCGCGCTCCCGGAAGGACCCGCCATGCCCACGCTCGACTACCACGACAAGATCGCCGTCCTCGAGCTCGCCGCGACGGCGCGGGAGCGCTCACAACTGGAAAGTGAGCCGCTGCGGGTGCACGTAGTCGGCCGGGTCGTGCATGACGCGCAGTTGCGGGCGCCGCGGCGCGGGGATGCGTTCGAGTTCCGCGCGCAGCGCTGCGTCGTAGGTCGCCGCGCTCGCGGTGAGTCCGGGCAGCCAGTTGTCGTGATGGCTCGGCACGAACAGCCCGGGGCTCAAAGCCTGGATGTAGGTGCGGGGATCGCGCAGGCCGTTGCTGATCTGGTTGTAGCCCTGCACCGCGCCGATCTGCACATCGGTGGCCGGTAGCGCGGCGAGGGTGTCGAACACCTGCGGGGCGCGTTCGGTGAGCGGTCCGGTGGAGTCGTGCCACACCAGAGCGAAGCCCGGCACCCGGAACTGATACAGCAGCACCCCGCCTTCGGGATCGCGCAGGCGCGGCAGGCTTTGCAGCAGGCCGCCGGGTGTCGGCGGGTGGGTGAGCACGACGCCTGGTTCGGGGCGGGGAAAGAAGCGGGGTGATCCGTCGACGGGATCGGGTGGGGTGCGTGCGGAGTGCAGGTGCCGCACGACGCTCACCTGCACCGCGCCCACGGTGCAGTCTTCGCGGGCGCCGATCGCGGTGTCCGCGTCACCGTGCGCGGCGGTGGGGAACGCCGGGTCCTCGACCTGGGCGGCGATGTTCGCGCAATGCTCGGCGGTGCCGTGCACGACCGCGCCGCCGGCCGCGGCGATGCGGCCGGCGGCGGCGGCGTGATCGAAGTGGCCGTGGCCGATGAAGATCGCCGCAGGCGCCAGGTCCACCAGATCCTGCGGGGTGGCCGGGACGTAGCCGGTGCTGGTCAGCCGTGGCACCCACGCGTCGAGCAGCAGCACCGAACCGCCCATGGCCAGGGCGTAGGTGGTGCAGCCGACCCAGGACAGCACGACCCGGTCGGTGCGCAGGGCGCCCGTCGCCGGGTCGACGGTGTCGGCGCCGAAGAAGCGGGCGCGCGCGGCGATCGTCCGCGGATCGGCGGGACCGGCCGCCGGGCGCAAGCGGCCGACGCGGAGAGATTTCAGCAGCCCGAGGCCGGGAAGGTTACACACCTGCGTACCCCATCACGAGCGGGTGATGCGGGCAAGGGGTCGGCTACAGGCGGATGCCCAGCAGCGCGTCGACGGCGGTGGCGATCAGCGCGGGCGCGTCGGCGTCCTGGCCGCCGTAGTCCAGCGCCTGACGCGCCCAGCTGTCGATCGCGTCGAGCGCCTTGGGGGTGTCCAGATCGTCGGCCAGATGCTGGCGCAGGCGTGCGACGGTGTCGGTGGCCGAAGGGCCCGCGGGCGCTGCGGCGGCCTCGCGCCACAGATGCAGTCGCCGCTGCGCCTGCTCGAGCAGGGCGTCGGTCCACATGCGGTCCTGGCGGTAGTGGCCGGCCAGCAGGCCGAGGCGGATAGCGCCCGGATCGACGCCGTCGCGGCGCAGCGCGGACACCAGCACGAGGTTGCCGCGCGACTTGGACATCTTCTCCCCGTCCAGCCCGATCAGCCCGGCGTGCACGTAGTGGCGGGCGAAGCGGCGCCCGGCGATGAGGGACTCGGCATGCGCGGCGGAGTACTCGTGGTGGGGGTAGATCAGATCACTGCCGCCGCCCTGGATGTCGAATTCCGGGCCGATACGGTTCAACGCGATCGCCGAACACTCGATGTGCCAGCCGGGCCGCCCAGGGCCGAACGGGGCGGGCCAGGACGGCTCGCCCGGACGCGCCGAACGCCACAGCAGCGCGTCGATGGGGTCGCGTTTGCCGGGACGGCCGGGGTCGCCGCCGCGTTCGGCGAACAGCCGCTCCATGGTGGCGCGGTCGTAGCCGGATTCGTAGCCGAACTGCTCGGTGGCGTCGGCGCGGAAGTAGATGTCGGGGTATTCGGCGTCGTCGACGACGTAGGCGGCGCCGGAAGCCAGCAGTTTCTGCACGAATTCGACGACCTCGTCGACGGATTCGACGGCGCCGATGTAGTCGCGGGGCGGCACGATCCGCAGCGCGGCCATGTCCTCGCGGAACAGGTCGGTCTCCGCCGCGCCCAGGTCGCGCCAGTCGACGCCGTCGCGGGCGGCGCGTTCGAACAGCGGGTCGTCGACGTCGGTGACGTTCTGCACGTAGTGCACGTCGTGGCCCGCGTCGCGCCACAGCCGGTTGACCAGGTCGAAGGTCAGGTAGGTCGCGGCGTGCCCGAGGTGGGTGGCGTCGTAGGGGGTGATGCCGCAGACGTACATGGTGGCGGTGGGACCGGCGGTGACCGGGCGCACCAGACGGTCTGCGGTGTCGTACAACCGCAACGGCGGTCCTGCTCCGGGGACGGTGGGGAGGGCGGTATCGGACCAGGACTGCATGCTTACGAGGGTAAAGGTGTGGTGCGGCTCATCCTTCCCCGGGCCGGTGGCCCACACCGCCCGCGCGCCGCGCCCGCCCGCCGCCACCTGCGTCTTCCAGCAAATCGTGGGATGTCAATAATTACGGTTTCGCTGAATCAGCTGTCGGCGCCGCGGGCAGGGCCGGTGACGGTGTCGTTCACGCCGGAAGGCACCGTCAGAAGGCGGGCCACGGAATGGGCCGCGAGGTGCGCGGCAGCGGCATCACCGGGTCGTCGAGCAGCCGCTGGGTGCGCTCGATCAACGCGTCGATCTCGGTGTCGGTGATGTGCGCGCCGAGCGTGTCGGCGAACGCGCCCGGCAGTTGCTTGGCGAACGCGGTGATGTCGGCGATCAACCCGTCGTCGATGGGCTGCCCGGCCCAGCCCCACAGCACGGTGCGCAGTTTGTGGTCGGTGTGCAGGCAGATGCCGTGGTCGACGCCGTAGACCTGCCCGTCCACCCCTTCCAGGGCGTGGCCGCCTTTGCGGTCGGCGTTGTTGAGCAGGACGTCCAGCACTGCCACCCGGTGCAGTCGCGGATCGTCGGCGTGGATCAGTGACACTTCGTTGCCCAGGTCGTCCTGCGCGCGCAGCACCTCGCGGAAGCCGTCGGGCACCGCGCCGGCCGGGCACAGGTCGATCAGGTCGAGGCGGTCGCCGCGGTCGGTGTGGTTGTCGGCGCCCTCCACCCAGCGCTGCACCATGCCGGGGCCGAAAGGGCCGTCGCGCAAAATGGTTTCGGGAATCACGCCCCAGCCGATCGCCTCGGAGATCAGGTAGGAGGCCACCTCGCGCCCGGCGAGAGTGCCGTCGGGGAAATCCCACAGCGGTCGTTCGCCGCGGATGGGTTTGTAGACCACCCGCAACGGTGCCTCGCCGGTGGCGGTGTCGTTCACCTCGCAGACCAGGGTGACGTTGCTGGCGGTGTTCACCCGCCCGATCACGGTCAGTTCGCCGCTGTGGAATCCGTCCCCGGTCTCGGCCACCGATTCACTCCTCTAGTTCGGCCGCGCCGAAGATGTCACCGCGTTTGTAGCCGTTGGTGCGCACGCACATGTGCCCGCGCGCCGACAGCGGCTCACCGCACAGCGGGCACGGCGGGCGGCCCGCGGCGATCACGCGGGTGGAGCGCAGCGCGAATTCGCGGGCCTGGATCGGGGTGAGGAACACCCGCACCGCGTCGGGGCCCTCCTCGGTGTCGTCGAGCACCACCGACTCGTCGACCTCGGTCTCGGTGATCGCCAGCAGCTCGACCACCACCGCGCCCGCGTCGGCGTCCCAGCCCAGGCCCATGGTGCCGACGCGGAATTCGGCGTCGATCGGGGTGACCAGGGGCGCGTTGTCGCTGACGTCCTCGGCCTGCGGGGGCACTTCGGCGCCGAAGCGGCGCGCGACCTCGTCCAGCAGCAGACCCATCCGGTCGGCGAGTACTTTGACCTGCTGCTTTTCCAGCAGCACGCTGACCACGCGCGGTTCCTGCACGGCCTGCAGGTAGAACGCGCGATCGCCCGGCTCACCGACGGTCCCGGCGACGAAACGATCGGGGGTGCGGAATACATGGATTGCGCGTGACACATGCACCTCCTGATATGACCCTGATCGACTACCCGCGGCGCGGGGATTGACTACGACGACCGCTCGGTTGTCTACAAGGAATCTCGACGCTCCGCATTCCCATTATCCGCACTCGCGTTGTTGCCGAGTTCGCCACCGGGGACTGGTCCGGAGACTTCGCCTCCCGGCGCGGGCCCGGCCGCGGCCTGTCGTTGCCCGCCTGCGCCCGCCAGGGCCGACAGGTCGGCGCCGGTGTCGTTGAGCCGCCACACGAAGGGGGCGGTGGGGGTGTAGCGCACGACGCTGAGCGAGGCGGGTTCGACGACGATGCGCTGGAAGCCGTCGAGGTGGATGCCGAGGGCGTCGGCGAGCACGGACTTGATCACGTCACCGTGGGTGCACGCCACCCACAGCGCGTCGTGGCCGTGTTGTTCGGCCAGGGCGCGGTCGTGCTCGCGGATCGCGGCGACCGCGCGGGCCTGTACCTGCGCCAGCCCTTCCCCGCCGGGGAACACCGCGCCGGAGGCGTGCCGTTGCACGACCTTCCACAGCGGCTCCTCCAGCAGTTCGGCGATGGGGCGGCCGGTCCACTCGCCGTAGTCCACCTCGAGCAGCCGGTCGTCGAATACCGGTTCCAGCCCGAACTTTTCCGCCAGCGGTGCGACCGTGCGCTGGCAGCGCAGCAGCGGGGAGTGCACGATGCGTTCGATCGGCAGCCCGGCCAGTCGTTCGGCCACGGCCCTCGCCTGCTCCTCGCCGCGCTCGGTGAGCTCGACGCCGGTGCTGCGACCGGCCAGGGTGCGGGCGGTGTTCGACGTCGACACACCGTGCCGCAACAGGATCACCGTCATGCGGTCAGCCTAGCGATCATGTCGCCGAGATCACCCCGCCCGCCAGCAGACCCAGCAGGATCGCGCCCAGCGCGATGCGGTAGCCCACGAACCAGTACAGCGAATGCCGCGCCACGAAACGCAGCAGCCACGCCACCGACGCGTAGCCGACCGCGAACGCCAGCACGGTGGCCACCAGCAGTTGCGGCCCACTGGCGTTGAGGCCCTCACCAGCGGGTTCGAACGCGTCCGGGAGGCTGAACAGGCCCGAGGCGGTCACGGCGGGGATGGCCAGCAGGAACGAAAACCGTACGGCCGCTTCGCGCTCCAACCCCAGGAACAGGCCCGCGGTGGAGGTGGCGCCGGAGCGGGAGACGCCGGGGACCAGTGCCAGGCACTGCGCGAAACCCATCGCCAGCCCGTCGCGGGTGGTCAGTTGCTCGATCGGGCGTTCCTTGCGGCCGAAGTGCTCACCGGCGGCGATGACCAGGGCGAAGAAGATCAGCATGAACGACACCAGCCACAGATTGCGGGCGCCGGTGCGGATCTCGTCTTTGAACAAGAACCCCAGCACACCGATCGGGATGGTGGCGATGATCACATACCAGCCGATGCGGTAGTCGAGTTCGCGCTGGGCCTGCTGGTCGAAAACGCGGGTGTGGTCGGCGGTGATGACCGGAAGTCTCGTGGTGGGCTGATCGTGCAGCGGCACCTGCTGGCGACCGCGCGCGGTGAGCTGCTCGCGCAGGCCCGCGAACCAGGCCAGCACGATGCGCCAGATGTCCTTGGCGAAGTACACCAGCACCGCCGCCTCGGTGCCCAGCTGGGTGACCGCGGTGAACGAGGCGCCCGCGTCGTCGCCGAAGAAGACCGACGACACGATGCGCAGGTGCGCCGAGGAGGAGATCGGCAGGAATTCCGTCAGTCCCTGCACCAGTCCCAGCACCAAGGCCTGCACCCAGGTCATCGACTCGCCTACCACGAAGCTTCCTCCACTTCCGCGTGAATACGCGTTTTCACCTGGGCATCGGTGCGGCGGCCGGTGGTTTGCCGCCCGGAACCGGCCCCAATCACGCAGCGACAGTACAGTGTCGAGGCCACGTCGGCGTGCCCGGCCGCCGGGCTGCTGTGGTCGCGGGTGCGCCCGCGCACCGAAGCGCGACCCACTGCGCTGGTGGGCGCCGAGTCGCGTGTCCACACTCTAGGCTTGGCGCCGTGACGAATGCGCGGACACGGTGATGGAACAGCGGACGGTGGGCCGCAGCGGCCTGCGGGTGTCGCGGATGGGCCTGGCGACCCATACCTGGGGTGCGCACACCGACGCCGAGAACGCCGCGGGGCAGCTGATGGCGTTCGTCGAGGCGGGCGGCACGCTGGTGGACACCTCCCCCGTCTACGCGGGCGGCGCCGCGCAGCGGATCCTGGCCGAGTTGCTCGGCGATCTGGTCTCGCGTGACGAACTGGTGCTCAGTGGATGCGCCGGGGTCGCGCCGTGGGGATTCGCCGCGGCCGGTGTGCCGGAGTCGGCGCAGGTCACGGTGGACACCTCGCGGCGGGCGCTGCTGCGGCAGCTGGATCGCACGCTGCTGGAGTTGGGCACCGACCATCTCGACATCTGGAATGTCGCGGTGTGGGATCCGCGGACGCCGCTGGAGGAGGTGGCCTCGACGTTGGAGCAGGTGGTGCGGTCTGGGCGGGTGCGGTACGCGGGGGTGCGCGGGTTCGGGGCCTGGCAGCTGGCCAGCTTGGCCGCGGTGGCGCCGGTGACCGCGGCGCAGACACCGTATTCGCTGCTGGCGCGGGGGGCGGAGAGCGATGTCGTGCCCGCGGCGCGGTTCCATGGCGTGGGGGTGATCGCTTCGGCGCCGTTGGCGGGCGGCATCCTGACCGGCAAGTATCGCGACGGTGTTCCGGCCGATTCGCGTGGCGCCGACGAGGCGACCGCGGCGGAGATCCGCAGTGGTCTCGACGAGCGCGCGACCCGGGTGGTGGATGCGCTGGTGACCGCCGCGGACGGGTTGGGCACCTCGCCGCTGGCGGTGGCGCTGGCCTGGATCCGGGACCGGCCCGGCGTCGCGAGCATGATCGTCGGCGCCCGCGACATCGGGCAGCTCACCGGCGTGCTGGCCGCCGAGACCCTGGAGTTGCCGCGCGCGATCGCCGCGGCCCTGGACGACGTCAGTGCACGCGCGGAGTGACACAGATTAGCCTTGCCTGCATGAGCACTGCAGCGACCGGGGGCGGGCGTGGGAACCGAGTCCGATGGCGGCGTGCCCTGCCGGTGTTGTTCGCGGTGAGCTTGCTGGCGGCGGCGGTCGGTTGTGGCGGCGACGCCGGGTCCTCGCACGGCGGGCACGGGCCCGCGACGGCGACGCTGAGCGATCTGGATCCGGTGCCGATCGGGCCGGAGCCGACGCCCGCGCTGCCGGTGACGGTGCGGTCGTTCGACGGCGCGCAGGTCACCGTCACCGATGCCTCCCGCATCATCGCCGTCGACCGTTACGGCACCCTGGCCCAGATCGTGTACGCGCTGGGGCTGGGGCCCAAGCTGGTGGGCCGCAGCACCTCGGCGGCGTTTCCGGCGGTGCGGGACGTGCCGAACGTGGCGGGGGGCAACGGGTCGCTGAACGTGGAGTCGGTGCTGGCGATGCGGCCGTCGGTGTTCTTGACCGACACCACCAGCGCCGCGCCCGCGGTGCGTGAGCAGCTGCGTGCGGCAGGGGTCACGGTCGTCTACTTCGATCCCGAACGCACGATGGACGGGGTGGTGCCGCAGATCGAGGCGGTCGCGGCCGCGCTGGGAGTGCCGCAGCGGGGACAGGCGCTGGCGCAGCGCACCCGCGACGAGATCGCCGCCGCCAGCGCCGCGGTGCCCGCCGCCGACCCGCCGCTGACCATCGCGTTCCTGTATCTGCGTTCGACGGCGATCACGATGCTCGCCGGGCCGGGGTCGGGTGCGGACGCGTTGATCGCGGCGCTGCACGCGCGGGACGCGGGCGCGGTGGCCGGGGTGAAGGAGCCGTTCACCGCGATCACCAGTGAGGCGATGATCGGTGCGGCGCCGGATGTGCTGCTGGTGATGTCGGACGGGTTGAAGTCGGTCGGCGGTGTGGAGGGGCTGCAGAAGGTGCCGGGGATCGCGCAGACCCCGGCGGGGCGCGACCGGCGGGTGGTGGACATGTCGGATGCGGTGCTGTTGAGTTTCGGGCCCAACACCGGGCGGGTGATCGCGGCGTTGAGCGCGGCGGTGTACGGCACCGGGCACGCATGAGCGTTTCGGAGACGGAAACGGCGGTGCCGCCGTTGCCGAAGTCGCGGGCGCGTTCGCGGGTGCTGGTGGTGTTCGTGGTCGCGGTGGCCGGGCTGGTGGCGCTGGCGGTGGCGTCGGCGGCGATCGGGCAGGTGCCGACGACGCCCGCCGAAGTGGCGGGCAGCGTACTGCACCGGATCGGACTGGATCTCGGGCCGATGCCCGCGCATCCCTCCGGTGAGGTGACGTTGTGGCAGGTGCGGTTCCCGCGGGTGGTGCTGGCGATGCTGGTCGGTGCGGCGCTGGCGACAGCGGGTGCGTTGTTGCAGGGTGTGTTCGCCAACCCGCTGGCCGAGCCCGGCGTGATCGGGGTGTCGGCGGGCGCCGCGGTCGGTGCGGGCACGGTGATCGTGGTGGGTGGGGCGTTCGTGGCGGCGTGGTCGGTGGCCGCGGCGGCGTTCGTGGCGGGGTTGGCGACGACGTTGCTGGTGTATCTGCTGGCGCGTTCGGGTGGCCGCACGGAGGTCGTCACGCTGGTGCTGACCGGTGTGGCGATCAACGCGTTCGCGGGCGGGTTGATCGCGCTGCTGCTGTTCGTGGCCTCCCCCGCGGCGCGGGATCAGATCGTGTTCTGGCAGTTGGGGTCGCTCAACGGCGCCACCTGGGAGTCGGTGGGGGTGGTGGCGCCGCTGACCGCGGTCGGTGTGGCGGCGGCGGTGCTGCTGGCGCCGCGGCTGGATCTGCTGGCGCTCGGGGAGTCGGCGGCCCGTCATCTGGGTGTCGACGTGGAGCGGCTGCGGCGCAACGTGATCGTCGTGGTGGCGATCCTCGCCACCGCCGGTGTCGCTTTCACCGGCATCATCCTGTTCGTCGGGCTGATCGTCCCGCATCTGGTGCGGATGCTCGTCGGCCCCGCCCACCGGATCCTGATCCCGCTCAGCGCCGTCGTCGGCGCGGTGGTGCTGCTGGCCGCCGACGTCACCGCACGCTCCCTGGTCGACAACGCCGACCTCCCCCTCGGCATGCTGACCTCCCTGCTCGGCGGACCCGTCTTCTTCTACCTGCTGCGCCGCACCCGCGCCCGCGCCGGAGGCTGGGCATGAGCGGGTCTTCACCAGTGGCACACGGCTGCGGGAAACGCCGAGAAGAGTCCTCGACGGTGTGCCACTCGACGGGAGTCGCGGGGTGAAGGTGCGGATGGTGCACGAAGTGCCGGGGTGGCCGGTGCGGGGGGACGTGACCGTGCGCGCGTCGGGGGTGGGTGTGGAGCGGCGCGGAGGTGGGCAGGCGCGGCGGGTGCTCGACGGCGTGGATTTCGAGGCGGTCGCGGGGCAGGTGGTGGCGCTCGTCGGGCCCAACGGCGCGGGTAAGTCGACGCTGCTGGCGGTGCTGGCCGGGGAGCTGGCGCCGAGTGCGGGGACGGTGGAACTGGACGGGCAGCCGTTGGCGCACTGGACGACGTTGGACATGGCGCGGCGGCGGGCGGTGCTGCCGCAGACCCACACCGTCGGGTTCCCGTTCACCGCGCGGGAGGTGGTCGCGATGGGCCGCGCGCCGTGGGTGCGCACCGAACGCCGCGAACACGACGAGCGACAGATCGCCGCCGCGATGGCCGCCACCGACGTCGCGCATCTGGCCACACGCTCCTTCCCGACCCTGTCCGGTGGTGAACGCGCCCGGGTGGCGTTGGCGCGGGTGCTGGCGCAGCACACCGCCACCCTGCTGCTGGACGAGCCGACCGCCGCCTTGGATCTGGGCCACCAGGAGGCGGTGCTGCGCTTGGCCGCCGACCGCGCCGCCGACGGCGCGGCGGTGGTCGTCGTGTTGCACGATCTCGGTGTCGCCGCCGCCTACGCCGATCGCGTCGCGGTGCTGGACTCCGGCCGCATCGCCGCGGACGGCCCACCGCGCGAGGTGCTCACCACCGAACTGCTCACCCGGGTCTACCAGCACCCGGTCGAAGTGCTCGACCACCCGGTCACCGGCGCCCAGCTGGTGCTGCCGGTGCGCCGCTGACCGCATCGACCCGCCACGGCGCGCTCGTCGTGTACCCGATGTTCTCGCCGCGGTCGTGTGCTCCTGCTCGCCCGCGTATCGAGATACTCGAGCCCACCGCAGCGCCCATCCGACCGGCCTCGGCGCCAGTCGTCGGCCGCCGCCGGTTCGCACGCCGCGGACGACGACTGCTCCTGCTCGGGCGTGGGCGAGCCTGGCCGACGTTCAGGCGACCGCCTGCGGCAGGGTGGCGAGTTGGTCGGTCAGTTTGGCGCGGATCGCGGTGACGGCGTCCAGGCCCAGCGGCAGCCGTAACGGCGGTGCGGGGGATTCGACGGCGGCGATGATCTGCTGGGCCGCATGGGAGGGGTCGCCGTACACGCTGGGATCGAGCCGGCTCAGGCGCTCGCGCGCCGCCTCGACACTGACGGCGTATTCGGGATGCTGCACGGGGGTGATATCCAGTGCGGCAACGAAATTCGTGCCGAACATGCCGGGCTCGACGATCGTGACTCCGATGCCGAGGTGGGCGACCTCCTTGGCCAGGCCCTCGTTCATGCCCTCGACGCTGAACTTCGTCGCCGCGTAGAGACCGAGACCCGGTGAGGGAGCCGCGACACCGGCCACCGACGAGATCTGCACGATATGGCCGCGTTTGCGCGCACGCAGGACCGGCAGGCAGGCGCGGATCACATTCAGCGATCCGAACACATTCGTCTCGAAGGCCCGCCGCACCGCGCTGTCGGGGATCTCCTCCAGCGCGCCGAAGATCCCGTAGCCCGCGTTGTTCACCACGACATCCAGGCGGCCGAACGTCTCCACCGCCTGCCCCACCACTGCCCGCGCCTGCTCCCCATCGGTGACATCCAGTGGCAGGACCAGGACACGACCGGGATGGGCTGCCGCCAATTCCTGGAGGGGCTGCGCGCGCTCGGGTTCGCGCGCCGTCGCGACCACCCGGCCACCGTCGGCGGCCACTGCCCGGCTTATCGCGTAGCCGAATCCGGACGACGCACCGGTGACCAGCCATACTCGATCGATGTCCATTACAAGCTCCTCACCAGGCAATATTTACGATACTGATCGTATAGTATCTAAATTGGTACGATATCGCCATGGCAGAGCCGAGTAATGCGCGGGGGCCGGGACGACCACGCAGCGAGCGATCACGCCGAGCGGTGCTCACCGCCGCACGGGAACTGTTGACCGACCGCGGGCTGCCCGGGCTGAGCATGGACGACATCGCCGCACGGGCCGGTGTCAGCAAGAACACCATCTACCGGTGGTGGCCGACCAAGGCGGCGGTGTTGATGGATGCCTTCACCGACGCGTTCGCCGACCGGATCGAGGCTCCCGACGACGGCGATGCCCCGACCCGGCTGCGGACCCAGATCCGGCGCGTGGCGCAGTTGATGAACACGCCACAAGCCCGTCGCCCGTTCGTCGCTCTGGTCGCAGCCGCCCAGCACGACCCCGAACTCGCCACCGCACTACGCGAACGGTTCATCGACAGCCGACGCGCCGACGTGAGCCGCCTCGTCGCCGCCGGGATCGCCGAGGGCCGGTTCCCCGCCGATCTCGACACCGACGTCGTCATCGACCTGATCTACGGGGCCCTCTACTACCGGCTACTCGTCAGCGGCGCGCAGATCGACCCGGCATACGCAGACCGGCTCGTTCGTACGCTGGATCCAGTCCTGCGGACCTGAACACCCAGCCTGCCGATGCCGATGCATTGCGCGACAGATGTTCTCGACACCGCTCCGGAACGTTGCGCCACACCTGGGCACATGCGGCAGCCTCGGCAACAGACACGCGGTGCCGGCCTCCCCTTGCCAGTTGGGGTTCCGGTAGTAATCGCGCGAAAAGCAACGGATATGCCGTAGTCCGCTCGCTGGTAGGCCACGGTTTTCGCGTTCGTGGTGCGGTGGCGGGGGGTTGGTGCTCGGCTTGGCTGCCGATGAGGGTGATCGGCGTGCTGGAGGTTGGGGTTCGTGGCAACGCGGGTGTTCGCGGACGAGGAGTTGGAGCATCTGCGGGGGTTCCCGGAGGTCAGCCGTGAGGAGTTGTTCCGGTTCGCTTACCCGGGGCCTCGCGCAAACCCCTGTGGTGTCATTTATAGGACTCGTGCATCACTGCTGTGTGGCGTGGTCTAGGCTGCTGTCCGCTCGACGGATCTTTTCCACCACCTGCCGACACCGAAAGGCGCACATAGTGGTTCGTGGAAGACTTTTCGCTTCGATACTCGCGTTGACCGCCGCTGTACTGGTCAACGCGGCCGGGCCGGCCAGCGCAACGACCAGCATATGGATCGGGAGAGCGTTCCCAGACGCACACGGCGACTACAGCTGGTGGGTCGTCGCCGAGATCACCTACGTCTGCGAACCCGGCCAGGCCAACGCCCTGTGGGTCAAGGTCGAGTCCGAACGGTTCACAAGCCCGGAAGGCCAACCCGTCCGTATGAAAGACGAGGCCCTGGATCGGGTGACCTGTGACGGCGAATCGCGGCAGACGAAGGTCAGGGTGCCATTGGGCTACGACTACGGCGAGGGCCCGAATCGCGCAGATGCTCACGACGGCGACGGCAATGAACTCATGACGTATTACTACGATGACCGTGCGGTCGAGATCACCGCCGCGTTCGCCTACCTGCCGCCTGACGCCGAGGACATGAGCCAGGTCGAGATCCATAAGGACACCACCGAGAACCGGACCCTGACTCTGGCCCAGGAATAGTCCTCGGCCCGCCCCGGGCCGCGCCGGACCGCTGCGCCGCGTGCGAGCCTGGAACGCGAGAACCGGCCAGATATCCGCTGGCCGGTTCTCGTTGTGTTCGGCAGCCTGAGGCGTTGAGCTAGCAGAACCAGGGTGCTCCAAGCCATGCGCGAGCTGACCTCGATCCTGAGGCCGGGAGCCGACCGTCGCCGCTGACCAGCAGCTCCGCCATATCCGTTGGTTTCGGCGGTTACTACCGGAACCCCGAGTTCGTCCGCAGGGGCGGCGGTCTCGTGCGACATCGAATCACGCAAGTTGCGTCCGCCGATTGCCCAGCGCCCGAGTCCGATCATTCGGTCACCGTCCCGCGAGGTCGACCCCCGCCTGTCGCACGCCGGTACCCACGGCGACTGCGGGGCCTACCGCCAGATCAGCTTCAGCACCGCAGGTGTCAGCAGCATGCGGATGACGGTGGCGTCCAGGATCAGGGCGGCGATCATGCCGTAGGCGATGTATTTCATCAGCACCAGATCCGAGAAGCCGAAGGCGCCGGTGACCACGATGAGGATGGCGGCTGCGGAGGTGATGACGCCGCCGGTGTGGGCGATGCCGTAGCGGATGGCCTCGGGGGCGTCCGCGCCGGCGGCGCGCGCTTCGGACACGCGTGACAGCAGGAACACCTCGTAGTCGGTGGACAGTCCGAACACCACCGTCACGATCAGCGCCAGCACCGCGAACATCAGCGGTCCCGGCGTGAAGTGGAAGACCCCCGCGCCGTGCCCCTCGACGAAGATCCAGGTCAGCACACCGAGGGTGGACACGAGGCTGAGCGCGCTCATGACCACGGCTTTCAGCGCGAGCACCAGCGAGCGGAACGCCGCGTACATCAGCGCGAGCGCGGCGGCGACCAGGATGGCCAGCAGCATCGGCAGGCCGTCGAGCAGGCCGTTGATGCTGTCGCGTTCCAGGGCGGGCACGCCGGCGACCATCACCCGCACGCCGGGTGGGTCGGCGATGGCGCGCAGCGCCGCGATCACCCGGTCGGCGTCGCGTTTGTCGGCCAGCCCGGCGGCGAGCACGTTGATGCCGTCCTTGGTGGGTGCGGCGGGTTCGAAGCGGCCGGTGAGGCCGGGGATCTGGTTGGCGGCGTAACGGATGTCGCTCAGTTGCCGCGCGTCGGCGCCGACCACCACCAGTTTCAGCGGTTCGGTGCGGAAGCTGGGAAACAGGGTGTCGAAACGTTCCTGCGCCACTCGCGCCGGGTTGTCGTCGGACAGATAGCGTTCGCTCAGGCCACCGAATTCGATGTGGCGCATGGGGATGCTCAGCGCGAGCAGGGCCAGCACGATCGGCACGGCCACCGCCAGGGGGCGGCGCATCGCCCACAGCGCCAGCCGGGAGAAGAAGCCCGCGTCGATCTGGGCTTCGGTTTTGGTGCGGGAGAAGCGTTTCCATCCCAGGAAGTCGATGCGGCGCCCGGCGATGCTCAACGCCGCGGGCAGGGCGGTCACCGACAGCAGCGCCGCCAGCAGCACCGAGCTGATGCCGCCCAGCGGCACCGAGCGCAGCACCCCGTTGGGGAAGATGAACAGTGCGCCGAGGCTGACGGCGATGATCGCCGCGGAGAACAGCACGGTGCGTCCCGCGGTGGCCACGGTGCGGGCGGTGGCCTCTTCGACGGTGTGGCCCGCGGCGAGTTCCTCGCGGAAGCGGGTGACGGTGAACAGGCCGTAGTCGATCGCCAAGCCCAGGCTGACCAGGGTCATCACGGCGCTGGCGAAGACGTTGACGTCGAGCAGGCCGGTCAGCGCCCGCAGCGCGCCCTGGGTGCCGAGGATGGTCATGCCGCCGATGAGGATCGGCAGCAGCGCGCCGATCACGCCGCCGAACACGAAATACAGCAGGATCGCCACCAGCGGCAGGGCGATCATCTCCGCGCGTTTGATGTCGCGTTGCATACCGGTGTTGATGCCTTCGACGATCGGCTGCAATCCGGCCAGTTGCACGGTGGTGCCGCCGGGGCCGCCGCCGGGGCGTCCGGCGCCGAGGTGGTCTTTGATCGCGTCGTAGTTCTGCACCGTGGCGGTGCCCGAGCCGCGCAGGCCGACGCTGGCGAAGGCGTGGGTGTGGGTGGCGTCGGTGGCCTGGGCGGAAAACGGGCTGTCCCAGTAGCTGTCGATCTTCTGGATGCGGTCGGGGTAGGCGGCCAGCAGTCCGGCCAACTGCTGGGTGACCGGGCCGCGGACGGCGGGGTCGTCGACGGTGGCGCCGTCGGGTGCGGTGTAGAGCAGGATCAGGTCGCTGTCGGTGTCGCGGCCGAAGGTGCGGTCGGCCAGTTCGGCGGCGGCGACCGATTCGCTGCTCTCGTCGAACCAGCCCTCCTGGGTCAGGCGCCCGGCCAGGTCGCGGCCGTACCAGCCGGAAACGAGCACGAACAGCACGAAGAAGGCGAGCACGAGGTAGCGGTTGCGGTGGACCCACCGCCCCCACCGCAGTGATCCGGAACGGCGCATCGCGTCGCGGGTCAGCCGCAGGCCGGGGTGCGGTAGTCGGCCGAGCGCAGGATGCCGCACAGGTCGGTGCGCGAGATCTTCCACTTGCCGTCGATGAGCACGAAGTGCACGACGGTGGTGCGGACCGCGGCGCCGGTGCCGTCCTTGTCCAGCCGCATGGTGGCGGTGAGGGTGCCGTCGTGGTTGTCGAACACCGGGTCGGTGACCCCGTAGACGGCGCGCGGGTTGTCCTGCAGCGCCTTGTACATGTCGGGGATGGCCTGGCGGAAGGAGTCCCCGTCCTCGATGAGGGCGGTGCGTTCGCTGTCGGGCAGCGCCGGGTCGAGTGCCCGCTTGATCTGGGCGTCGAGGTCGGCGGCGGTGGGCAGCGGCGGGTGCGCGGCGCTGGAGGACGCCGCGATCGAGGACGACAGCGACGCGTTGGCCGAGGAGCGGGCGACGTCGACGGCGGCTTCGTCGGTTCCGGTGTCGCACGCGGCGGCGGCCGCGGCGAGCAGCAGGCCGGCCGCGGTGAGCGCGGCGCGGGTGAATCGTGTGTGGGTCATCACTTCCTACATACCTTCGATGACGGAGCTGATCCGTCCCAGCAGGGCACGCACGGTCGTGACGTCCCGTTCCGCGGCGGCGTCGATCGTCGCGGTGTCGGGGATCATATCCCGCACGAAGGCGGCGACACTGCGTTCGTCGTCGAGGTCGATGTCGGTGACCGTGGCTTCGGCGGTGGCGAGCACGTCTTCCGGGCCGGGTACGGCGTCGCCGAGATCGCGGCGGTAGATCTCCAGTGTCAGGGTGGCGCGGACGGTGCGGAACGCGAAGGGGTGGCCGTCGGCGGTGGTCCCGAAGCCGTGCGCGTACGGGCCGACGGTGATGTCGTCGAGGACGAATCCCGACGTGTGGTCGGCTTTCAACCCGGATCTCCCTGTATCGGACTGTGTGGTCTCCACCGTAGCGCCCGCCGCCGACATTCTGCTCGAGCCGCCACCCCGGTCGGCCTGCCGGGTGCCGCATCATGGTCAGATGGTGAGGTTGCGGAAGATTCGTCGGTAGTAAGGAGTTCGCTGGATGCGCCCTCGCGGCTGGCTCGTCTCGGTGTTCGCGGGTGCGGCGGTGCTGGTGCTGCTGGCCGGATGCTCCTCCGGCTCCGGCGGTCCCGAGCTGCCCACCAGGGAGCCGGCCACCCCCGCTGTCGCGCCCGCGCCCGCGGCGCCGCCCGTGGGTCGGGTGCTGGCGGCCGGTCCGCTGGCCGAGTTGCGAGCCGACGCGGGCGGCAGGTTGCTGGCCGGTCTGGACGGTGCGGTGCTGACCGTGTTCGATCCGGACGCCGCCGAGCCGGTGGTGCGCACGGTGATGTTGCCGGAGCGCGCGAGCGGTCTGGCGCCGGGCAGGCCGGGTGAGATGCTGGCGGCCGCGCCGGGCCGGGTGCTGCGGGTGGACCTCGCCTCCGGGGCGGTGGCCGCGGTGGCCGTCGACGGCGACGCGCGGGCGGTGCTCGCACGCGCCGACGGCGGACTGCTGGTCGGTACCGCCGACGGACGGGTGCTGGAGCTGGCGGGTGACGGTGCGGTGACCCGCACGGTGTCCGGGCTGGTGTCGGCCGACGTGCTGGCCGAAGCCGACGGCAAGCTGACCGTGCTGGACCGGCGGCAGACCGCGATTTTCGAGCTGGAGGCGGGCAGGCAGCGGCCGGGGCTGGCGTTGCGCGCCGGTGACGGGGCCACGCAGCTGATCGGCGACACGCGCGGCCGGTTCGTGGTGACCGACACCGCGGGCGGTGAACTGCTGGTCTACACCGCGGGACCGCTCGTGTTGCGGCAGCGTTTCCCGGTAGGATCTTCGCCTTACGCACTTGCCTACGACCAGCGGTCGGACACCGTGTGGGTGACGTGCACGCAGCGCAACGAGGTGGTCGGATTCGACCTGTCGACTGGTATACCGAAGGAAGTGGGCCGCTACGCCACCGTCAGGCAACCGAACTCGGTGGCAGTCGAGCAACGCACCGGTGATCTGTTCGTGGGGTCCGCGACCGGCGACGGTCTGCAACGGATCGGTGCGGACGATCGGAAGAGAGGGCACTGATGGCTCGGACACCACACGCGGACGAGGATTCCGCGGCAGCTACCGAACCGGCAGCACATCGGGGGCGCGGGCGCGCGCTGCCCGCGGGCTGGGAGACCACCAGCGACGACTACGAGTACGTGCCGTTGCGGCTGCCGCCGGATGTCACGCGGGTCACCGCGTCCATGCGGCTGGCGATCCAGGCGGAGTTCGGCGGGTGGGAGCTGTCGCGGGTTCGCGCCTACACCGACGGCAGCAGGCGGGTGCTGCTGCGGCGGCGAAAATCCGCACTACTACCCCAGCCCGAACCCGGAATGTGAGCCGATGTACGCCCTGCTACTCCGACTGATGTTCCTGGTCGCGCCGGAACGCATCCACCACGTCGTCTTCGCCGCGATGCGGTTCGCGGCCTGGTGCGCGCCGCTGCGCTGGGCGATGGGCAAGATCCTCGTCACCCGTGATCCGATCCTGCGCACCGAGGCGTTCGGGGTCGAGTTCCCCGCGCCGCTGGGTTTGGCCGCCGGTTTCGACAAGAACGCCGACGGTGTGGACGCGTGGGCGCCGCTGGGGTTCGGTTTCGCCGAGATCGGCACCGTGACCGCGCAGCCGCAGCCGGGTAACCCGGCGCCGCGACTGTTCCGGCTGCCCGCCGACCGCGCTCTGATCAACCGGATGGGTTTCAACAACCACGGCGCCGCCGCGGCCGCCGAACGGCTGCGGGCGCGCCGCGGCGGGGTGCCGATCGGCGCGAACATCGGCAAGACGAAGATCGTGGTGCCCGAGGCCGCGGCCGCGGACTACGCCGCCAGCGCCGCGCTGCTGGGACCGCTGGCCGATTTCGTCGTGGTCAACGTCAGCTCTCCCAACACCCCGGGTTTGCGGGATCTGCAGGCGGTGGAATCGCTGCGGCCGCTGCTGGCGGCGGTGCTGGACAGTGTGCGGGTGCCGGTGCTGGTGAAGATCGCGCCGGATCTGTCCGACGAGGACATCGACGCGGTCGCCGATCTGGCCGTGGAACTCGGCTTGGCGGGGATCGTGGCCACCAACACCACCATCCGCCGTGACGGTCTGCGCACCGACGCCGCGCAGGTGGACGCCATGGGCGCGGGTGGGTTGTCCGGTCCTCCGGTCGCCGACCGTTCGCTCGAGGTGCTGCGGCGGCTGTACCGGCGGGTGGGTGATCAGCTGGTGCTGATCTCGGTCGGTGGCATCGAGACCGTCGACCAGGCGTGGGAACGGGTGCTGGCCGGGGCGACGCTGTTGCAGGGCTACACCGGTTTCATCTACGGCGGGCCGTTCTGGATGCGCAGAATCCATCGGGGGTTGGCGCAGCGGTTGCGCGCCGGGGGTTACCGCAGTCTCGGCGAGGCCGTGGGGGCCGAGCACAAAGCGCACGCCTGAAGCAGGTCAGCCGTGCACGAACGGCGGTTCGGGGATGCGGGCGCGCGCTGGCCGGGACCGCGGAGCGTGCCCCGGCGGCGCCGGATCTCCCTTGGGCCGCAGTTCCTGCCCCAGCCGGGCGGCCATGCGTTTGGCGAGCAGGATCACCGCGTGGTCGCGCAGGATGCCCAGTTCGTCGGCGTAGGCCTCGGCGCGGGCCTGGGTCGTGCGGTCGTGGACCACGTGCGGGTCGCTGAGCAGTTCGTCCAGGGACATCCCGGCCAGTGCCTGGCCGCGGGTCAGCCGCCGGTCCGGTAGCCAGCTCAGCCGCCAGCTGTCGGGAGCGTCGGTGTCGCGGTAGGCCGATTCTGGGGTTATGTCACTGGTCATCGTCCATTCGGTGGTGTGGATGGTCATCGCGGTCTCCGGTGCGACGGGTGGAGTGAGGCAGACTCCAGGGTGCTGAGATGGATGCGGCACGAATGCCTCCTGTCGTGCATCCGCCGGCGCGGCGCGGTGGATGCGCCGCATCGTGGTGTTCCGCCGCTGCGGCGGGCGTGGTGGCGTGTGCCCTGGGGCGCAGGTGTCCGCTGTCGGGCCGGGTGGTCCAGGGGGTGGCTCGCCGGTGTAGGGCGTCGGGCGAATGGGGTGGCGTCGCGCGCCGAGCGTGGCGTGCGGGACGGAATCGGCGAGGTGGCGGGTGCCACGGCCGTGGGGTCCGGGCGACGGGGCCGAGAGCGGCCGGGGAACCGAGAGGCCGGGTCCGCTACGGCGGGTGGCGGGCCTACCGGTGTGCCGCCGCGAAGCGGATGTCGGCCGGTGTGTCGCCGCGGGAAGTGTCCGGTGGCTCGTTCAGTCCCTCACCGGCTCGGGCACCAGTTCGGTGTCGGATCCGGCGGGGCGGTGTCGCCGCCGCCGCGGCTGCCGTTTCTGAAGAATCACTCTCATCACCAGCCCTCCCGATGTCTGGTGGTGCGATGGGGATCGCCACATCCAGTGTGGCATTTGCCGTTCCCCGCGCGCAATTGCCGTTGTAATTTGGTAATTGACAATTTGCCCGCTGGCTAAACCCGATTTGCGTGGCCAACATGCGCACGACCACCGGTGTCGCGCCGTTAGAGGAGGGTGGCATCGCCATGGTCCCGCAGGATTCGGGAATGGTTGCCGTTCGCAATATCCTCACCCGCTTGTGCAAACGCTCCGGCCTGAGTCCGGATCGCTTGCGCAGCACCGAAATCGACGTGCTACCGCTGCTGGATCTGCTGGCGGTGCGGCAGTACGCGCGGCGTGCGGGCATCGACCGGGAAGAGGCGGTGCTGCCGCTGGTGCGCGATCTGGCGCTGCGCTTGGAGCCCACCCACCGGCTCGTCGTCGACGCGGAGCTGTCGCTGGGGCTGCTGCGCGAAAACCCGCCCGCCGGAGTGGATCCCGCCCGGCTCTACGCCCCGGATCTGGGTGAGCGTCGCGAATACCTCGCCGAGCGGTGGGCGCGGCTGCACGAAGCGCTTGGGGCGCAACCGGTTCCCGGCGCGCTGACGGTGCGCTCGCTGCGCGGCGCTCCCGAGCGGCGGGCGTTCACCGAGCTGGCCGCGCAGCTGACCACGGCGTCGGTGTTCGACGGCGCGCACGTCGTCGACTTCGGCAATTCCTCGGAAACCACTGTGGCAGAACCTGCTCCGGTGGACGGCCGCGGTGTGGTCACGGTGATCGGCGACGCGGTCATCGACCACATGTATGTGGTCGACGGCATCCCCGGCTCCGGTGCGACCGCGCGCGGCAGCTACCGCGAGCATCCCGGCGGCAAGGGCCTCACCCGCGCCGTCGCGGCGGCGCGGCTGGGACTGCGGGTGCGGCTGATCTCGGCGGTCGGCGACGACGACGCGGGCGATCGCGTCCTGGAATACCTGCGCAGCGAACGTGTCGAGACCGAACTGGTCAAAGTGGTGCCCTACGCCCCCACACCGGTGACCGCGGTGATCGTGGCCCGCACCGGCGCGGCCAGCACGATCGGCTGCAAGGACGAGCGAATCCGGTTGAGCGCCCAGGAATTACGCAGCGAGGCGATCCGTGCGGCGATCGCGTCCTCGGATGCGCTGCTGCTGACCTTCGAGCAACCCACCGGCGTCATCGAGCAGATCATGGGACAGCTGCGCGCGCTGCCGCGGCGGCCGCTGGTGGTGCTGCATCCGGCGCCGCGGCTGGATCGTCCGCAGTACCTGTATCAGCATCTGGGGGCGGTGGACTACCTCGTCGGCGGCGACGGGGACCTGCGGGCTCTGGCGATGGCAGGCGACGGCGCGGAGGGGCACCAGACCGCGACGCGGCTGCGCGCGCTGGGCGCCGGGGCGGTGTGCGCGATCCAGGATTTCCGGTGCGAGGTGTGGTCCGACCAGCTCAGCGCGCGATTCCACCCGTTCCCGACGGCGCTGCAGGACTCGGTGGGCGCTCACGCTGCCTTCTCCGCGGCCCTGGTATATCGTCTCGTTTCGACGCGCCGCCCCGCCGAACACAACGACTACGTCTGGGCGACCGCCGCGATGGTGGCGACGCAATCGATCGGGGACGTCCCCGCGGCGATGCCACTGGTGAGTGAGGTCGAGCGAATCTACAAACTCGCTACGGAGGAGCATTGACCAACGTTGTGGATCCTGCCGACACCGAGCATCGGTTCCGTCGCAACGGGCAAGATCTGCGAGTTCGGGTGGTGGAGTTGGACGCCGACGGCGAGAGTGGGCATCTGTTGCTGTTCGGTGTGGTGGCCGACGGCTGCCTGGTGCGGGTGCACTCGCGCTGTCTGTACGGGGAGGCGCTGCGGTCGCAGGACTGCGACTGCGGACCGGAACTGGACAAGGCGCTGGATCTGATCCAGGCCGCCGGCTCGGGGGTGCTGGTCTATCTGGAACAGGAGGGCCGCGGCGCGGGCCTGATCGCCAAAGCGCTGGGCTACCGGGAAAGTGAGCGCTCCGGCGCGGACACCTTCACCAGCTACGAAACCCTCGGCTACCCCGCCGACGGGCGCACCTACGTGGCCACCGCCCGTGCGCTGGCCGACCTCGGACTGCGTTCGGTGCAGCTATTGACCAACAATCCCGCGAAGGTCGAGGCCCTGCGGCAAGCGGGTCTGCTGGTCACCCCCGTGCCGCTGCGCACGCGAGCGCTCAGCGGACGTGCCCGCGAGTACCTCGAGGCCAAGCGCACCCGGCGTAAGCACTGGATCCCGACCGACGCCGCACCGTGGGCGTTCGACGAGCACGACGGCGATCGCGCGGGCGAGCCGCGCGCCGTGGACGCGGTCGTGCTGGCACCCGGCGACAGCCCCCGTCCCCGTCCCGGCCCCGCGCCGGATCTAATTGGTGCCTGAAGGATTGTTGAAGTTTGCCCCACCCGGCTTCCCACATGTGGCTACCATGAGTGAGCCGCGCCACATGTGGCGCGCCGGCTCGTGAGAGACTGACAGCGCGTTCTTCGCGCCATGCCAGGAGATCCGAGTCCCGGATCGGGCGTCGGCGCAGGCCGGCGCCCGGTTCACGCCAGCGCTATCGGGAACAGGGATATGACGACAACAGAAATCGGATACGCGCACCAGTCGGGCAAAACGGTGTACACCGTTCCCGCCGCATTCCAGGAGACCGCGCGGCTGCGCCCCGACCAGATCGCCTTGCGCAAGGTGGGTGGCACGCAGCAGTACACCTGGCGCGAGTACGCCGAACGGGTGCGCTCGATCGCCGCGGGCCTGGCCGGTCTCGGCGTCGGCCACGGCGACACCGTCGGCATCATGCTGACCAACCGTCCCGAGTTCAATCTCGTCGACACCGCCGCCCTGCACCTGGGCGCCACCCCGTTCTCCATCTACAACACCAGCTCCCCCGAGCAGATCGCCCATCTGTTCACCAACGCGGGCAACAAAGTCGTCGTCACCGAGCAGGTCTTCCTCGACCGGATCACCGCGGCCGGGGTGCCGGTCGAGCACATCCTCATGGTCGACGGGCCCGCCGAGGGCACCGTCACCGTCGAACAGGTGGAGGCCGCGCCCGCCGCCGATTTCGACTTCGACGCCGCCTGGCAGGCCGTCGGCCCCGACGACCTGGCCACCCTGATCTACACCTCCGGCACCACCGGGCCGTCCAAGGGCGTGGAGATCACCCACCGCAACGTGCTCGCCCAGATCATCGCCCTGGTCAACGGCCCGCTGCAGGTGGGGCTGGACGACCGTGCGGTGTCCTACCTGCCCGCCGCGCACGTCGCCGACCGCATCTCCGGGCACGCGATCAACCTGCTCACCGGCATCCAGATCACCACCGTCCCCGACCCGCGCGAAGTCGCCGCCGCCCTGCCCGACGCGCGCCCGACCATCTTCTTCGGCGTCCCGCGGGTCTGGCAGAAGATCAAGGCCGGTGTCGAGGGCAAACTCGCCGAAGAACCGAGCCCGGTCAAGAAGGCGCTGGCCAACTGGGCGATCGGCACCGGGATCGCCGCCGCGCGCGCCGATCTGTCCGGCAAAGGCCGCGGCCCCCTGCTCAGCGCGCAGCACAAGATCGCCGAGGCGCTGGTGCTGTCGAAGCTGCGCCACGCCCTCGGCCTGGATCAACTGCGCGTCGCCTCCTCCGGCGCCGCTCCCATCCCGCCGGAGACCCTGGAATACTTCCTCGGTCTCGGCTTCACCGTCAGCGAGGTGTGGGGCATGTCGGAGACCACCGGCGTGGGCACCTACACCGAACTGGACAAGCCGCGGCCCGGTTCGGTCGGGCGCGCGGTCGACGGGGTGGAGCTGCGACTGGACGCCGACGGCGAGGTGCTGATCCGCGGCGCGATCGTCACCCGCGGCTACCGCAACATGCCCGACAAGACCGCCGAGGCCATCGACTCCGACGGCTGGCTGCACACCGGCGACATCGGCACCCTCGACGCCGACGGCTACCTGCGGATCGTGGACCGCAAGAAGGAACTGATCATCAACGAGGCGGGCAAGAACATCGCCCCCAGCAACATCGAGAACTCGGTGAAGGCGGCTTCCTCGCTGATCGGCCAAGTCGTCGCCCTCGGTGACGCCAAGCCCTACATCGCCGCCCTGATCGTGCTCGACCCCGACGTCGCCGCGCTGCGCGCCAAGGAACTCGACGCCACCGGCGAGGACATCGCCACCCTGGCCACCCGCGCGCAGATCGTGGAGGAGGTACTCGCCGCGGTCCAGGCAGGTAACGCCAAGCTCTCCCGCGTGGAGCAGATCAAACGCTTCACCATTCTCGGCGCGGTCTGGGAGCCCGGCGGCGACGAACTGACGCCGAAGATGTCGCTCAAACGCGCCCCCATCGCGGCCAAGTACCAGGCCGAGATCGAGGCGCTGTATGCCGAGGAACCCTCCGACCGGGTGATCAGCGTCAAGTAGAACCTCGCGAAAAGCGCTGTGACCCAGGAGTTTCGCCTGGGTTCACGGCGCTTTCGCGCTCTCACGGCGTGGTCTGGGTGTCTTCGTCCAGGAGGGCGCGTAGCGCCGAGGCGCCGATCCGCCGCAGCTCCTCGCGGCCGCGCCCGGCCGCGGCCTGGACGGCGATGCCGTCGGAGATCGTGTGCACGAGTGCGGCCAGGGTGGCCGGGTCGTGGCGGGAGGGCAGGTCGGTGGCCTGCTCGAGCCGTCTGCGCAGCGCCGTTTCACCGGCTCTGCGTACCGCGACGGCGTCTCGGCGCGCGGCGTGCGCATCAGGACCGCTGGCTTGAACGGTTTTGACGCACAGGCAACCAGCAGGCGTGTTCTCGCCCGCGGTCAGGTCGATGGCCCCGTGGATCAGCCGCTCGACGACTTCGCGGCCGGTGGGCGCGTCCAGCGCGTCGGCGGCGTAGGCGCCGGGACCGTCGAGGTAGCGGGCGAGGACCTTGCCGAACAGTTCCTCCTTGTTGCCGAAGGCGGCGTAGAGACTGGGCTTGTTGATGCCCATCGCGGCGGTCAGGTCCGCCATCGAGGTGCCCTCGTAGCCGTGGCGCCAGAACACCTCCAGCGCGCGGTCGAGTGCCGCGTCCGGGTCGAACGAGCGGGGGCGTCCGCCGGGCATGTCGTCCCTCCGTCCTCTCTCCCTGTTCTTTACCTATCGGTACATTACCTCTTGTGCGAGTCGGCCGCGCCGCCTAGTTTGATACCGAAAGGTACAGAACCAAGGAGCGATACACATGATCCGAGTCGGGGTTGTCGGCGCCAGCGGTTGGGCGAACAGCTCACATCTGCCGGCGCTCACCGCGCTCGCGGAGTTCGACGTGACCGCGGTCGCGACGACCAACCAGGCCAGCGCGGACCGCGCGGCCGCCGCCCACGGCGCGCGGCACGCCTTCGCCGACGCGGACGAACTCGTCGCGCACCCTGATGTCGACCTGGTCGTCGTCTCGGTGAAGGCGTCCGGGCATGCCGCCGTGATCCGGGCCGCGCTGGCCGCGGGCAAGCACGTCGTGTCCGAGTGGCCGCTGGGCGTCGACGCCGCCGAAGCGAGCGAGCTGACCGCGGCCGCCACCGCGGCGGGCGTCGTCCACGCGGTCGTCCTCCAAGGCCACCACTCCCCCAGCGCCCGCTTCGTCGCCGACCTCGTGGCCGACGGGCGGATCGGCGCGCTCGAATCGGTCGCTTTGGTGGCCGAGGGCGCTCCATGGGGCGGGAGTCGAATATGGCCGGACCTGGTGTTCGGCCTCGATCCCTCGGAAGGGACCAACATCCTGACCATCATGGCCGGCCACTTCCTGGCCACCCTCGAACGGGTCGCCGGCCCACTGACCGAAGTCTCCGCACGGCTGCCACGCACGCACGATCGCGTGCTCGTCACCGGAACGGAGCAGACCGTGCCCAACGCCACGCCCAGCCACGTGCTGCTGCACGGACAGCTGGCAGGCGGCGCCACCGCGTCGGTCGCCGTGCACGGCGGCAACGGTCCGGCCCGATACGGGTTCCGGCTCGAACTCGTCGGCAGCGACGCGACATTGACCGCCACCCCGACCCAGCCCGGAACATTCATCCACTGGGGCCACTGGGACATCCGGATCGGCGAAGAGGCGCTGACCGTGCCCGACACCTATCGCACCGTCCCCGCCGACGTCGGATCCGGCCCACCGGCCAACATCGCCGCCCTCTACCAGGAAGTCGCCCACGCCATCGCCGAAGCCCGGCAACCGCATCCCAGCTTCGCAACCGCCCTGCGCCACCACAGGCTCCTGGCCGCCATCGAACAGTCCGCGGCCGAGGGGAGGGTCCGGACCCTCTCGTAGGCGAAACCAGCGCTCCCCGGCGCGATCGAGCGCGGCCCGCTGCCGCGCCGGGCCGCTGACGTGCGGACATGCCGGAGTATCGGCCGAGTGAGGGTCTTCGGCGGGTTTAGACTGCAGAGGCCCCGGTTCTGTACGGGCGCAGCTGCGATGCGAATCCTGTTCTATGCACCTTTCACGGCTGAACCGCTGGTGAGGACGAGAGAGTCCTCCGGGAGATGATCACGATGGCGGGATCGACCCCCTTCTATTCGAATGTCCAGTCACATTACGACTTGTCCGACGAGTTCTTCGCACTGTTCCTCGATCCCACCCGCACCTACAGCTGCGCGTATTTCGAGCGCGACGACATGACGCTCGAGGAAGCGCAGCTGGCGAAGATCGATCTGGCCCTCGGCAAGTGTGACCTGCGCCCGGGGATGATGTTGCTGGATGTGGGCTGTGGGTGGGGTTCGACGATGGTGCGTGCCATGCACCGCTTCGCGGTGGACGTGACCGGGTTGACGCTGAGCCGCAATCAGTACGAGTACGTCAACAATTTGCTCCGCGACGACCACGGGTCCCGGCATGGCCGGGTGCTGCTGCGGGGCTGGGAAGAGTTCGACGAGCCGGTCGATCGGATCGTCAGTATCGGCGCGTTCGAACATTTCCGTCGCGAGCGTTACGCCGCGTTCTTCCAGCGCTGTCATGCGATGCTGCCGATCGACGGACGCATGCTGCTGCACACGATCGTGCAGTACGACCGCCACCAGATCCGGGCCAAGGGGCTGCCGATCAACCGCGAAGTACTGCGGTTCTACAAGTTCATCGCGCACGAGATCTTTCCCGGCGGCCAGCTGCCCCTGGTGGAGGAAGTGCTCGAGCACGCAAAGACCGCCGGGTTCGCGGTCGAGCGGGTTCATCCGCTGGGCCCGCATTACGTGATCACGCTGCGACACTGGGCGCATGCGTTGCAGGCCCGTCGTGACGAGGCGATCGCGATCACCTCACCGGACACCTATGACAAATACCTGCGGTATCTCAGCGGTTGCGCCGACTTCTTCCGGCAGGGCTATATCGACGTCATGCAGTTCAGCCTGGCAAAAAGCTAGCGGTGCCGGACGAATCGTTATTCGTCCGGCAGCTTGCGTTCAGCGGTGATGGATCACATCATCGGCATGCCGGGAAACATCTGGTTCCACCAGGCACGCGCCATGCTCATAATCTGATCCACAATCATCATCTTCGTCCTCCTGCATCGGATGAATCCCGACCCACTACCGCGCTACCCCGCTGACGCCACCTCTATCAACGCAGTTCTTGTGGCGGGCCCGCGTCGAAGAGGAAGACCGCACCGCCCGGTCTCGAGCGCTCGTCGCGTGGGCCCGCGGTGTTGCTCACCATCGACAACCGGACACAGCCGATTGTCACGGCTCCAGATACAACCGCTCGCACGGCAGTCGCGGATACCCCTCGGTGTCCTCCATCGATACCTCGACCGCGTCGTGCCAGTGCCGGGCACGCCACTCCTGGACGAACAGGCACGCGGCACTCACGCAGGCGACGAAGTCCATACGGAGGCCGTGCCAGAACACCGACAAGTGCACATCCGGCTCGGACGGCCGGGGAGATCCCTCACGCATACGCGATGCCCCGCTTCCGGCGGGCGAGGCGCTCGGCTACGCATCCACGGATCGCGGCCACCACGACGCTTCCGGATGGGCGAAAAGGGCTGTCCGGCAGAGTGACCCAGGCGCGGAAGGCGGTGCCCCGATCGGCCGGACCCGGTAACGCCACGGTTCCACCCGCGCACACCAAAGAGACGTCGAGCCGGAACATCTCCGCGAACAACGTGATGTCGCCGGGCAGGTCGGGCTGCGTCAGATACGTCCACCGCTTCGACCGGGGATGCGACATGATCGGCCCGATCCCGTGATGATGCCGCTGCATCCACACCTTCACGTCCTGCCCCAACGTGGCGGGCATGATCACCGCCCACGCCACACCCATACGCAGGACGATGCGCCCCACCTGAGGTGGATCCACCTGCGCAGGTAGATCGCACACCTCCCGGTAGTAGGCGCACCACCCCAGCGGTGTGTTCCCGAAAGGTCTCCGGACCAGCATCAAACCCCCTGCTCGGATCGATCGACGGTAGCGATGCGCCCGATCCGCGGACTGCGGAATCGCGTGGAGACGGGGGTGAGCATCGCGCCGTGAATCGCGCTGAGCTCCCCCGGACCGGGCGCGTATTCAGCACACACTTCGCAGGCGCGGCGAGTAAGGTCGCTGCGGGTGTTGAAAGGTGGTGGATCGAGCTCTTCCGGTGACGAAACGGCGGGTGTGATGAACAGTGCGAACATGCACCTTTCCGAGTGGCTGGCCCGTTCAGGTTGGAGCCGCAGCGAATTGGCGCGGCGCGTGCGCGCGCTGGCGGTCGACTGGGGCGAACCGCAGATCAGGCCCGACGCGTCCAGCGTGCGCCGCTGGGTGGACGAAGGAGAGCGCCCGCGCCCGCCGGTTCCGGCGATCCTCGCCGATCTGTTCTCGGCGCGCTTCGGGTATCGGGTGACGACCTATGACCTCGGTTTGGGTGAGACACCTACCGTTGACCGGGCCCTGGTCTACCACTCATCGTGGACACGGACACTGGAAGCAGTCGCCGACCTCGGGAGGGCAGACGTGGATCGCAGGAAGTTCCTTGCCGCAGCTCCGTTCACCGCGATCGCGGCGACGGGGCCGTCTCGCGACTGGCTGCTGAACACTCTCGATCAGCTTCCGGATCAACGCGCGCGCGTGCGGCTCGAGGACGTCACCGCGGTGAAGAACATGTTCGGCACGTTCCAGGAGATGGACATCTTCCAGGGCGGCGGCTCGGGGCGGCTGGTGCTGGCGGCCTACATGAACGAACACGTCTATCCGCTGCTGCGGCGCACGCACACCGAGGACGTTCGCGTGGCGCTGTGCGGAGCGGCGGCCGAGCAGACCTACCTGCTCGGCTGGATGGCATTCGACAACGGCGAGCACGGCACGGCGCAGCGGTATCTCATCCAGGCGTTGCGCTTGGCCGAGGAGTCAGGTGATCCGGCGCTCGGTGCGCACGTCCTCGCCGGGCTGGCCGATCAGGCGACCTTGCTCGGGCATCCGCACGAGGGCAGGCGACTCGCCCAAGCGGGCCGTCAGGGTTTGGCGAAAGTGGACGCGCCCGCGTGTCTCGCGGACCTGTGGACCTTGGAGGCTCGCGCACTCGCTGTCATCGGCGACAAGACCGGGACCGCGCGTGCGATCAACGCCGCGGAGAACGCGTTCGCCCGTATCGAGCCCGACCGCGAACCCGAGTGGGCGCTGTTCATCGACCAGGCATATCTCTGCGGTGAGTGGGCCAACGCGTTTCGCGACCTCGGACAGCCCGAACAAGCCGCATTGCACGCTCGTCGATCGATCGCCCATGCTCGCGCACAGAACCGGGCGCGCCGGGGTGCGCTCTCCCACGCCGCGCTGGCGGTCACCCACCTTCAGAAACGCGACCTCGAAGCCGCCCACGCCGCGGGCGTACGGACACTCGAGCTCGCTCGCAAGGTCAAATCGTCGCGCTCCGTGGAAGCCGTGCGCGATGTACACCGGCGGATGGTCGCCTTCGGCCCGCATCCTCTGGTCGCGGACTTCGGTGAACGGACCCGGACGTTGCTCGCGGCATGACCGCACCGCTGGCCGTGGTGACGCCCACTGGCACGGCGGACCGCCTACCCCAACTGCTCCACGGCGAAGCCGGCCAACAGTACGGCGAATCCGCCGATTTCGCCGATGATCAAGGCGGCGAGGACGAAACGCATCGACGGTGGCGGGTTGCGCATCTGGTTGTCGGTCTCGCGTTGCAGTCCGAGGCGGATGTAGTTGGCGATCGTCACCACGAACAGCAGGATGATTGCTCCTGCCGCGATGGCGTTCACCGCGGTCGGCCAGCCGGACAGTTCGACGAACCACGCGATCAATCCGGTCGCGAACGAGTACAGCAATGCGGCTCGGTGGGCGATGTCGACATAGGGGTGGGCCAGACCGTTCGGCGAGGTGGTCATCGCCTGCCACTTCCATATGCCGAGCACCAGCGCCCACAGGAAGATGAGCCCGGCGAAGAACAGCACCCAGGCCGTTTCCGTGCGAATGATCAAGTTCTTACCCTCATCGGTCCCGCGCCCTACTTGGGCGGTTGTTCAGCGCGAGCGTAGCGCCCGTGACAGGCGGGGCGCGCCGAGAACGCGTCACCCCTGGGAATACCGACTGGTCGGATCAAGTCGTGGGTCCGAGTTCACCATATGGAACCAGATGGGCGCGATCCACCGTGCTCTGCCAGCCCCGCTCGGTCGCCGCCAGCGCGTGGCCGCTCGTGGCGGGATCCCTCGGCCACGGCTCGCGCAGGTGAATCTGGATATCGTCCTGCAAGACCTGCACCAGCTCCATCGCGAACTCTTCCGCGGTCTCGCTGCCCGGCTCACTCGGATCGAGGGCAATGGTCGTGCCGACCTCCGGCACCGAAATGCTTACCCACGCCTTCGGGGCCGGACGACCCGACAGCTCGTGGAAGCGGCGCCACCCTTCGGGGTATTCGGTGTCGACATCCGCCGAGAAGCCGAGGGACCTTTCGATGTCGGCGGCGAGCAGGCGCGCGCCTCGCACCGCTTCGGAGAAATCCATGAGGTGATTGTGGACGCCGCGCGCCGATCAGCGCCCGTGAATTGTCCCTCCAGGAGCGGTGCGGCGTGCTGCGGAAAGCACTGTGGCCCCGAGCATTTCGCCCGGGGCCACGTGCGGCGATTCCTACTTCTGCTCGTAGGTGGCGACCAGGGTCGCGCGAGCCAGCGTGTGGGAGAACAGGTTGAAGCCCAGGTAGGCGGGGCTGGCGTTCTCGTCGATGCCCAGGCTTTCGACGTCCACGGCGTGCACGACGATGAAGTAGCGGTGCGGGCCGTGACCGGGCGGCGGCGCCGCGCCGACGAAGCCGTGGAAGCCGCCGTCGTTGCGCAGGGTGATCGAACCGGTCGGCATCGCGCCGCCCTCCTCGCCGCTTCCCGCGCCCGCGGGCAGGGAGGTCGCGCTGACGGGGATGTCGGCGACGACCCAGTGCCAGAAGCCGGAGGCGGTGGGCGCGTCGGGGTCGTACACCGTCACCGCGAAGCTCTTGGTCTCCGCAGGGAAGCCCGACCACGACAGCTGCGGGGAGATGTCCTGGCCTCCCGCCCCGAAGATGCCGCTGACCTGCTCGTTCTTGAACGGCTGCCCGTCGGTGACGTCATCGGAGGTGAGTGTGAACGACGGCACCTGCGGAAGCGCGTCGTAGGGGTTGTAGGTCATGAAACCTCTCTTCCGGATCGGATCAGCTGTGCAACAGGAAGTGTTCCAGCACGCGGGTGCCGAATTCGAGGGCCTCCACCGGCACCCGCTCATCGACGCCGTGGAACAGTGCGGTGAAGTCCAGCTCCGGCGGCAGCTGCAACGGCGCGAAACCGAAGCAGCGAATACCCAGACGCGCGAACGCCTTCGCGTCGGTGCCACCGGAGAGCATGTAGGGCACGGTGCGGCCACGCGGATCATGGGCCAGCACGGCGTTGTTCATCGCGTCGACCAGATCGCCGTCGAAGGTCGTCTCGTAGGAGTCGAGCTTGGTGATCCACTCGCGTTCGACGTCGGGACCGATCAGCTCGTCCACCTCCCGCTCGAACGCCGCCTGCCGTCCGGGCACCACGCGGCAGTCCACCACCGCTTCGGCGGTCTGCGGGATCACGTTGGCCTTGTACCCGGCCTGCAGCATGGTGGGATTGGCCGTGTCACGCAGCGTCGCGCCGATGATGCGGGAGATGGTGCCCAGCTTGGCCAGCTGGCCCTCGATGTCGGGGCTGGTCGGATCGAATTCCAGACCCGTCTCCTCGGCGACGGCGGCCAGGAACGCGGCCACCGAATCCGACAGCACCAGCGGAAAGGTGTGTTTGCCCAGCCGCGCCACCGCGTCGGCGAGGATGGTGACCGCGTTGTCCTCGTGCAGGAACGAGCCGTGGCCGGCACGAGCCTTGGCGCGCAACCGCATCCAACCCAGGCCCTTCTCGGCGGTCTCCACCAGATAGAGCCTGCGTTCGGTGCCGTCGGGCCGCGGCACGGTCAGCGAGAACCCGCCGACCTCCCCCACCGCCTCGGTGACGCCGTCGAACAGGTCGGGGCGGTTGTCCACCAGCCACTGTGAGCCCCACTTGCCGCCGTTCTCCTCGTCGGCGAGGAAGGCGAACACCAGATCGCGCGGCGGCACCGTGCCCTCGAGCTTGAACTGGCGGGCCACCGCCAGCGCCATCCCCACCATGTCCTTCATGTCGATCGCGCCGCGACCCCACACGTAGCCGTCGCGCACCGCTCCGGAGAACGGGTGCACGCTCCAGTCGGAGGCCTCGGCGGGCACCACGTCCAGATGGCCGTGGATCATCAGCGCGCCGCGGCTGGGGTCGGCGCCCTCAAGCCGCGCGAAGACATTGCCGCGCCCGTCCGCGCCGGACTCGACGTACTCGGTGACATACCCCGCTTGATGCAGTTGGTCGGCCACCCACTGCGCACACTCGCGCTCGCCTTTGGTGGTGGCCAGGTCGCCGGTATTGGAGGTGTCGAAGCGGATCAGCGTGCTGACCAGCTCCACCACTTCCGACACCGCGCGGGAGTTTCTGTTCGGGTCGAATCCTTCGCCAGTTGCGGACACGCTCCCTTTCCTACCACCCGCGCGGCGGGGGCAAACGTCCCGACAGGGTGTCGCGGCGAGGCGATGCGACCCGCACGGTGCGCGATCACCCGCGACAGGGTTGTCATCAAGGTGAGCGGAACTCTCACCCCGGGCCGGGCGGCTGGACCTGGTCGGGGAACACCACCCGCACGAAAGCCCAGAACCGGAACACCATGCCCAGCGCGGTGCCGATCAGCTGGGCGGCCACGAAGTCGGCTACGTTCTGGGTGAAGCGGGACACCTCGGGCACCTCGAGATGCAGCACATACCGCGACACCCACAGCGGCGCGGTGTTGATCGCGACGGCCAGGAAACTCACCAGGTAGAACAGCGCGGCTTCGTGATGGCCGCGCCGCCCACCGCGCCCGTCGAAGGACCACTGCTTGTTGAGCACATACGACAGCGTGATCGCCGCCAGTACCGCGACCACCTTCGCGGTGACCGGATGCGGCTCGAGCACGGTGCTCTTCAAGGTCAGGAACACGGCGGTGTCCAGCGTGAACGCCGCGAGACCGACGGAAGCGAAACGGAATAGTTCTCGACGCCGTGCCTCGCCCCCCAGCGCGGACGTCACCCGAGCGAAAACGGGGCGTTCGGAAAACAGCACAGGTAAAGTCTCCGGCACATGTCCCGACCCCACAACAAGATCGGCAGATTCACCGCACCGCCTGTTGCGCGAGTGCACGGTCGGTGGATCGCGGGCAGGTGAGTAGCGTGAAGAAGACCAAGCGGCACGCCCGCGCGCAGCCGGACCGCGACGGCGCGGAACCGATCGCCGTGATCGGCATGAGCTGTCGCTTCGCCGGCGGCGCCGACTCCCCGGAAGCGTTGTGGCGGTTGCTGATCGAGGAGACCGACGCCGTCGCCGACGAGCCGCCGCCCGGCCGCTGGTCCGGCGACCACCGCGCCCGCGATCGCGCCGCGGCGGGCAAGACGGTGTCGGTCGCGGGCGGATACGTGGCCGACGTCGCCGGTTTCGACGCCGAATTCTTCGGAATCACTCCGCGCGAGGCCGCCGACATGGATCCGCAGCAACGCTTGGCGCTGGAATTGGCCTGGGAGGCATTCGAAGACGCGGCGATCCGGCCCGAGCGGGTTCGGAACACCGGCGTGTATTTCGCCAACAAATTCAACGACTACCGCGCCGTCAAACTCGCCAGGGGCGCCGCCGCCATCACCCCGTTCACCAGCACCGGGGATGTCGAGGGCGTGATCGCCAACCGGGTGTCGTACTTCCTGGGTTTCGACGGGCCGAGCATGACCGTCAACGCCTCCTGCGCCGGATCGCTGGTCGCGGTGCACCTGGCCTGCCAGGCGTTGCGGACCGGTGATGCCGCGCTGGCCGTCGCCGGTGGCGTGCACCTGAACCTGATCCCGGAGACCACGATCGGATTGTCCGCGCTGGGCGTGCTGTCCGCCCGCGGCCGCTCACACACCTTCGACGCCTCCGCCGACGGCTACGTGCGCGGCGAAGGCGGGGCGGTCGTGGTGCTCAAGCCGCTGCGGCAAGCGCTGCGCGACGGCGACCGCGTCTACTGCACCCTGCTCGGCAGCGCCACCAACAACAACGGCAGGCAGCGCTCCATGCCCGCCAGCAGCGCCGACGGGCAGCGGCAGCTGCTGCGGCGGGCCTGCGCGCGAGCGGGAGTGGACCCGTCGACGATCGACTACGTCGAGGCGCACGGCACCGGCACCGCCGTCGGTGACCGCGCCGAATTGTCCGCGCTGGCAGACGTTTACGGCACCGGAAGAGATTCCGGCGCGCCGCTGATCGTCGGCTCGATCAAAACCAACATCGGGCACACCGAAGCGGCCGCGGGCATGGCCGGATTGGTGAAAGTCGCGCTGGCTCTGTCGCATCGCCGGATCCCGCGCAGCCTGCACTTCCATCATGCGCCCCCGGAGTTCGATCCCGCCGCGACGGGTGTGCGCGTGGCCGACACCGAGATGGCGTGGCCGCAGCACGACGGTCCCGCGCGTGCCGCGGTGAGCGCGTTCGGTTTCGGCGGCTCCAACGCCCACGTCATCGCCGAAGCGGCGCCGGAATCCGCTCCGGTCGGCGACAGCGACGATTCGGTGCGACTGGTGGTGCTGTCGGCCCGCACCGAAACGGCGTTGCGGGAGCACGCGCGTCGGCTGCATGCGCATCTCGTGGGCCATCCGGACATCAGCTTGGGCGACCTCGCGCACACTCTTGGCACGAGAACCGCCTTCCGGCATCGCCTTTCGACGGTGGTCGACGAGGTGTGCCAGGTCGTCGAATTCCTCGACGCCTATCTCCACGGGGCCACGAAGGACGCCGACGCGGACGAGAACGAGGTGCTGGGTCTGGTGCTGGCCGCGGCCCTGCGTCCCGGCACCGTGGCCCACCGCGACCTGCTGCACGCGGCGGGCGCGCTGTTCGAGCGCGGCGTGGAGCCCGACTGGGCGGCGGTGAACCCGCCGGGCCGACCGGTGTCACTGCCTACCTATCCCTTCCAGCGCGAACGGCACTGGGCGGGACCACAGGCCCAGGACGAGGAACTCACCGCACCCGGGTCGTCTGCATGGGATGTCGTCGAAATCGCCTCCTACGATTCGACTGAAATGCCGCAGGCCGCGCCGGTCGCTTCGTCGGTCACGACCGAAGCGGTCGAATCGACCGTATCCGCGCCGAACTCGGCGGCGATCGCGTCGATCCAGGAGCAACGTGGCTTCGCGTCCGGCGTCGCGGAGCTCGCCGCGCTGGTCACCGCCGAACTCGCCGAAGTCGTCGGTATCGCGCCGGATCGGATAGCCGTGCGGCAGAACTTCGAACAGCTCGGGATCGGCTCGGTGCACGCCGTGGAACTGTCGGCCCGCCTCGGCGCACGACTCGGCATCGACGTGCCCGCCGCCGTCATCTGGGGCTGCCCCACCGTCGAGCTGCTGGCGGCCGAACTCGACGTCCGCCTCACTCCCGCGAGCCCGGCGAACCGGTCCCCGGCGCCGGTGGATGCTCCGCGACCGCCGGTGGAGGAGGAAGTTCTGTCGACCGCTGAATTGCTGGCGTTGAGCCGGGAATTGCTCGGCTGAGCCGCAACCGCGCGGGCGCTGGAAGCGGGTTGACCGGCTCTGCCACCCAGGCTCGTCGCGCCGGTAGCGCCGACCGGGTCGGAGTGCCGAGAAGTTCGACGCAGGACGAACCGGTCGTACCGGTTATGCTGCCTGCGGTCCGGGTGGCCGGGGTGTGGAAGGGGGCCAGAGGTGTTGAGGCAGCACGAGTCGTTCGCCGGCTACGTGATCGAAGGTGTGCTCGGGCAAGGCGGCATGGGCACGGTGTATCTGGCCCGGCACCCGCGTCTGCCGCGGCTGGTGGCGCTCAAACTGCTCAATCGCGCGGTGTCCGAGGACGAGGAGCTGCGCAGACGATTCGAGCAGGAGGCCAATGTCGTTGCCCGCTTGGAACATCCGGGCATCGTCGGTGTCTATGACCGCGGCACCCAGGACGGGCACCTGTGGATTTCCATGCAGTACGTCCGCGGCACCGACGCCGCCCGGCTCGATCCACGGGCAACCCGCCCGGAACAGGTCGTGCAGATCGTCGGCGACACGGCGAAGGCGCTGGACTACGCCCACAGCCGAGGTGTGCTGCATCGCGACATCAAACCGGCCAACATCCTGATCGCCGAGCCGGAAGCCGGTCGCGAGACACGCGCCGTGCTCACCGATTTCGGTATCGCGCGACTGTTGGACGCCGATACCAAACTGACGGCGACCGGAACGTTCACCGCCACACTCGCCTACGCCTCACCCGAGCAACTGTCCGGTGAGCCGATCGATCATCGCGCCGATCAATACTCCCTCGGCTGCACCCTCTACACGATGCTGGCGGGGCAAACACCGTTCCCCTCGACCAACCCCGGCCAAATCGTCGCCGGGCACATCGCCAAGCCGGTGCCGCGCCTGAGCGACATCCGGCCGGAGCTGCCACGGCGCCTGGACGAGGTGATCGCCCGCGCGATGGCCAAACATCGCGACGAACGATTCGCCGGCTGCGGCGACTTCGCGGCGGCCGCGGCGGCGGCCCTGCGCGGTGAGGTTTCCGCCGCGGCGCCCGCGCCGACTTTCGTCAACCAGCGCTCGGCCCACCCGGCCACGGCGATCGACCCGTGGCCGCGTTCGGCCCCGACCGTGCTGAACCCCCCTTCGGAGCCCCGGTGGCGCGCCGAGCAGCTCCCGCCGCTGCAACCGCTCACGCCCATCCACGATGCCGTCCGGCCGTCCGGTGTGGTGCCCAGGATCGGCGCCGTCGTCGCGTTCGTCATGGGGCTGGTCTTCTGTGTGATCCTCGCCAACGGAGTGCACGAGCTCACGACCCCGCACATCGAATACGGTCACCGCCAGACGCTGCGTGAGACCGCGCTCGAACTGCTCGCGCCCATGGCGATTTCCACGACGATGGCCCTGTTGCTGCTCGGCGGCTCGATCGCACTCTTGCGGCGTAAGCGAGCGGGCCGCGTCGCCGTGGCGCTGGGTACCGGGATTCTCACGCTGGTCGGGTTGGTGGGAGCCGGAGCCAGCCTGACCGGCGACAATCGCGCGAGCGACTTGATCTTCGTCGCCACTGTCCTGCTGTTCTCCGGCACGGGATTGCTGTGCACCATGTCTCCCGCGACCAGGCGCTGGCTCGCCGCCCGACCTGCCGGTAACCGGCCATGAGCCCGGCGAGTACTCAAGGCACCACGACGACCTTTCCGGTGGCTCGGTTGTCTTCCATATACCGGTGGGCAGCGACGATGTCGTCCAAAGCGAAAACGCGGTCGAGGTTGGGTCGATAGACACCGGCCTCGACCGCGTGGACCACCCGCTGCAGTACGGTGGCGCCCGCGCTGCCTTTGATGGTGTCGCTGTGGAAAGCCGTGAGCTTCGTCCCGGACGGGATCATCGCTATCGGTTCGAAATCCGAGATCAGCCACCCACTCAGCGAACCGGCCACGCACACCGTCCCGCCCAGGCGGACCAGGCGCACCGAGTCCATCGCCGTGCGAGCCCCGACCAGATCCAGCACGAAATCCGGCCCCTCGGGCCAGACCGCGTGCACGCTCGCCGCCAGCGAGCCACCGCCGTCGAGCAGCACGTGGTCGACGCCGGCCGCGGCCATCGCGTCGATCTTGCCGTGCCGCCGAGTCGTGGCCGCGATCTCCATGCCACACCCTGAGGCGATCGACGCGGCGGCCATCCCCACCGACGAGGTCCCGCCACGAATCAGCAACCGCCCTCTGGCATCCGGTGCGACCCCCAGCGCGTCCAGCGCGCCCTGCGCGGTCAGGTATGTCTCGGGTAGCGCGGCCAGCACCTCCCACGGCAACGTGGTGGTGACCGGCATAAGCAGCGCATTCGGCAACAACGCGTACTCGGCATAGCCGCCGTCGAACTCCCGGCCCATCTCACCCATCACCGCCGCGACGGTCGTGCCGACCGGCAACGTGGGGTCGGTCGAGCCTTCCACGATTCCTACGCACTCGATTCCGAGCACACGCGGGAACCTCACATTCGGGGAATGCCCTTGCCGGGTTCTCAGCTCCGAGCGGTTCAAGCCCGCGCCCTGCACCCGCACCAGGCTCCAGCCCTCCCGCACCCCCGGTACCGGCAGCTCACGGAGCTCCAGCACCTCCGGGCCGCCCGCCCGGACGCATACCGCCGCCCGCATCGTCGTAGTCGTCGCGTACCGCCTGGCGTCGACGGTGCCGTCTGATCGAAGAACATCACGCATGCGTCCACTGTCGCCGGGAGACCGTGCGGCCGACCACCGATAGAATGCCAACTCATGCCCGTTGGCCGCCAACTTCCCCGGACCGGTCCGACATCCCGGCTGATGCCGTCGGGAGGGGTGCACCTGTGGCCGTCGGGGGGCACGAGTCCGGCGCATTCGCATGCCCGTGGACATCTGGTCTACGCGGCCCGTGGCGTCCTGTCGGTGCACACCGAACGGGGCACATCGATCGTTCCCGCCAATCGAATCGCCTGGACTCCCGCCGATTTCACGCACTATCACCGCGCGCACGGCGACACCGATATGCGGATCGTGTTCCTCCCCCCGCCCCTGGCCCGGCTCGTACCGGGCCATCCCGCCGTGTTCCTGGCCTCCGGCCTCGCCCGGGAAATCCTGCTCACCCTCACCGGCCCCCGCGAGCACGACCGCGCCGCACGCGCTCGCCTGCACCGCGTCCTCGTCGACGAACTCCAGGAAGCACACGAGCAGCCACTCGTGCTGCCGCAACCCCACGACGACCGACTGCGAGCCGTCGCGCGCATGCTCTACGACAATCCCGCCGACAACACGTCCCTGGCCGACCTCGGGCGCACCATCGGAGCCAGCGCCCGCACCCTCAGCCGCCTGTTCCACAACGAACTCGGCATGACCTTCTACGAGTGGCGCACCCAGCTGCGCATTTACCACGCACTGGTACTACTCGCCGACGGACACGACACGACCCACGTCGCGCACGCCTGCGGCTGGGCGAACCCCAGCAGCTTCATCGCGGCGTTCACCCAGCTGATCGGCACCACCCCTGGCCGCTACCGCACCCGCCCCTGACCGTTCAGCTCACGTGTCACGCCCAGCAGGCGCGGTGACCGAATGCCGTCAGGTCGTCACGGGTTCGGTGACGCGGCGGACCGGGCGGATTCGGATGCCGAACTCCGGGCGCAGGTTCACCGACGCCAGCGGCACCACCGGATGGGTGTCGTCGAGCTCGAGGCGGAAACGCTGCACCGTCATCGCCAGGATCAGCACCATCTCCGTCATCGACATGTCCTTGCCCAGGCAGACGCGCGGGCCGCCGGAGAACGGGAAGAACGCGAACTTGTGCCGTTCGGCCACCGCGGCGTCGGCGAAACGCTCCGGACGGAACTCCTCCGGGTCCTCCCACAGCCGCTCGTCGCGGTGAATGTAATACATGCACAACGTGACTCGCGCGCCCGCTGGCACGTGGTAGCCGCCGATCTCGTCATCGGCGATCGGTGTGCGTTCGACGATCCAGGCGGGCGGATACAGCCGCATCGTCTCCTCGATCACCATGCGGCAGTAGCCGAGCTGCCCCAGATCCGCGAAGCTGGGCGTGCGGTCGCCGAGCACGGCGCGCACCTCCTCGGCCAATCGCTCCTGGACCTCGGGATGGGTGGCCAGCAGGTAGCACGCCCACGACAGGGCGTTGGCAGGGGACTCGTGCCCGGCCACGAGCAGCGTCTTGATCTCGTTGAGCAGGTCCTCCTCCCGCATGCCCTGCCCGCCCTCGTCGCGGGCGCGCACCAGGGCGGTGAGCACGTCGCTGGTGTCGCCGCCGCGGCGGCGTTCGTCGATCAGATGGCGGACCACGTCGTCGAGTTCGCCGACCTTGCGCGCGACCCGGCGGGCCTCCGGTGTCGGGAACGACTGCGGCAGCTTCACCGGCGCGTTCACCCGCTTCATGATGAGCGCGAACGCCGCGCGCATCGCGTCGGTCACCTGGGAGGTGTCGGTGGACAGGTCGATGCTGAACAGGATGCGGCCGGTCACCGCGAGCAGCAGCTTCACGTAGTCGTCGTAGATGTCGCGGAACTGCCCGGCCGCGCTGTCCCATTGGTCGAGCATCGCGGCCGCGCTGTCGGTGATGTCGTCGGCGAAACCCTTGACGTGCGAGTGGGAGAACGCCGGGGAGATGAGTTTGCGCTGTTTACGCCAGTATTCGAGGTTGTTGGTCGTCAGCTGGCCCTCGCCGAGCAGGATGCTGAACTCGTCGTAGATCGGGCTCTTGCGATAGTTGGTGTAGTTGTCCTTGAGCACGTACTCGGTCATCGCCGGATCCGCGACGAGGTAGACCAGCATCGGGCCCGCTTTGACCCGCACGACGTCACCATAGCCGTCCAGCAGCGCGCCCACCGTCGTCAGCGGGTTCTTCGCCAGTTTCGGCAGCATGCGTCCGGTTTCCACCAGACCGGGCCCGGGTGCTTTCATGGTCCGACCTTTCACTTCAACAGCTTGGCGTGCTTGCGCAGCTGGTTCACGTAGTCCTGTTTCTCCACCACCAGCGGGTACTGGTCGGCGTGGTAGAGCCGCAGCCCGGCATACAGATCGGGCTGGCGGCCCTGCGTGGCACGCTCGAAACGCTCCACCCGCCGAGAATCGGCCGCCTTGGCGCGCAGGTATTCGGCGATCAGCTCGGCCTGTTTCTCGTAGACGTCCCAGTGCGAGCCGATCGGCCGCACCATCCCGACCACGAACAGATCGCGGGTGTGCGGCGGAAAGATGTTGAGATACAAGCCCGGTCGCAGATCTCCCTCCGACCAGTTCAGAAGAGTCCGGTCGACGACGGGGTAGTTCGGCACGAACCCGGTGGCCAGCACGACCAGATCGACCTTCTCCTCGGTGCCGTCGGCGAAAGTCACCCGGTCGTCATCGATCGATGCGACGTCCGGCTTGGGCGTGATGTCGCCGTGGGTGTAGTAGTGGTGCAGCTGATCACCGAGCATCGGGATGACGATGCCCTCGGCGAAATCCGGCACCGGCAGCCCGAACGAGCGGGAGCGGCCACGCAGATACGAGAACAACCGCTCGAAGGCCCGCTTGCGCAGCGGCCGCCACATCCGGCCCTGCAGCATGCTGTCGGTCGGGCGGCCCAACATGTACTTGGGCATGCAATAGAACCCGCGCCTGCTGCTGTGCAGGGTCAGCGCGGCGTTGACCGCGCAATCGGACAGGATGTCGGCCGCCGACTGCCCGGCCCCGATCACCAGCACGCGCTTGCCGAGCACCTGTTCGGGGTCGCGGTACTCACTCGAATGCAGCACGGGCACCGTGCCCGAGCCGGGAATGTCGATGCGCCGGGGGGTGCGGTCGTGGCCGGTGGCGACGACCACCCCCGCGTAGCGTCGCTCCGACCCGTCGCCCAGCGTCACCGACCAGCCGTCATCGCCGGGTTCGACCCGATCCACGGCGGTGTCCAACCGGATGCGCGGCCACAGGTCGAAGGCGTCGGCGTAGGAATTCAGGTACCGCAGCACGAGTTCGTGGCCGGGATAGTCGGGGTAGTCCTCGGGCATCGGGAAACCCGAGAACGCCTGCACCCCTTTGGAAGCGATCACGTGGGTGTTGCGGCTGACCGGTGAGTCCGGGCGCCGGGCATCCCAGAGCCCGCCGATACCGTCGGCCGCTTCGAGCACCTCGAAATCGATACCGTGCGCCGCGAACTCACGCGCGGTCGCCAGACCGGCCGCGCCCGCGCCGATCACGCAATAGGTGCTCATGCACCGTCCCCTCTCCGCTGCCGCCTGCGGGCCTGATCGCTCATGCTGTGTCCGATTCCGGCATGAGCGGGGCCCTGCGTGGTCACGCTGCGCTGCCGCCTCCGGGCCTGACCGCTCATGCTGTGTCCGTTGTCGGCATGAGCGGGACCCTGCGTGGTCACGCTGCGCTGCCGCCTCCGGGCCTGACCGCTCATGCCGCGCCGACCCGTTCGGTTTGCGGGGAGTCCTCCTGCGGCGGCGCGGACTCCGCCTCGGTGCCCGCGCTCGCCCGCCAGGCCACGAGGAAGCAGGCGACATAGATGACCGTCTGCGCCACCAGCGTGAAGTAGACGTTCTCGTTGTAGACCGCGATGATCAACCAGGCCACGGTCAGCAGGGCGACGGTGCGTTTGCCGCCGCGCATCAGCCCGGCGTACACCGCCAGCATCCACACCGCGCCGACGGCGATGTACACCCACGGCCCGAACGGGGCGCGGAACGACGCCAGCGTCAGCACCGCCAGCCAGATGGCCAGCTGCTCGGCGCGCACCCGCGGCCCTTCGGCCCCCGCGGACAGCCGCCGGTGGATACGTACCGCGGTGACCGCCACCAGGATCAGCAACAGCAGGGTGTAGATGTTGGTGATCACGCGGGCGGGCCCGACCGGATCGCCGATGTCCCAGCCCATGATGTTCGCCTTGTACGGCAGCCCGAACGGCGAATAGTTGACCAGTTGGTTGGCCCGTTCGACGAGTACGAACTGGTGGAACTCCCCGCTGGCCAGCCGCTGCCAGGTGCCGTCGGACAGGAACTGCCGCCACGGCTCCCAGCCGAAGATCGCCAGCGTCGCCAGCGAATACAGGCCACCGAACACGGCGGTCCACGCCGCCGGCCGCCACCGTCGCTGGACCAGCAGATAGACCAGCAGGATCGCCGGGGACACCTTGGCGATGATCGCGAACGCCAGCGCCGCGCCGCCGAGGATGTTGCGCCGCAGATGGAACAGCGCCATGGCGCCGGCGCCGCCGACATACAGCACCAGCACGTGGATGTTGCCGATCTGCATCGTCGCCAGCGTGGGCAGGCTGATCCACACCACCGGGGTCAGCGCCGCCAGCACTCCGCCCTGCCTGCCGCCGATCCAGCGGGCGATGGCGAACATGGCCACCAGCACGATCGCCACGTACAGCGAGTAGTACAACGCGCGCAGCGTGGCGAAGTCGTGGCTGAACAGCAGCAGCAAACGCGGCAGCAGCAGGAACGGCGGCGGGTAGAGGTAGGCGTCGCGATCCTGCGGAGTCACCGCGGGCAGGATCGAATCCGCGTGCGGCGACTCGTAGCGGTGGCGGTCGTAGAGGCTCGCCGGGTCGTGTTCGGCCATGAGCGCGCCGCTGATGTAGCCGGACAGGTGGGTCTTCTTGACCAGGAAGTCGTCGTCGGCCGACAGCGAGGCGTCGACATTGTCGGCGTCGAGGATGAACTGCGTCAACCGGGCCAGGACCGCGACGACGAGCACGATGACCACGCTCCACAGCACCCGCACCACGATCGGTTTGCCGCGCACCACCTCCCGCCACTCGTCGGGCACCGTCGGCACGAACAGCACGAACAACACCGCCGCGCACACGAGGCCGAGCACAGCCGTCACCGGCCCCGGCAGGCCGGTGAGCGCGAGCACGATCATGACGACGGGGACGAGAATGCCGACGACGAACACCGCGTACATCGCGGCGTAGTAGTCGAGCGAACCACGGAACCTGGTCCATGTCCTGGATATCATCTGCAACCTACGGCTTTCGGTTCCCGCGTCGCCCGGTTCGGGCCGCGCGGACGGTCTATCTGGTCGCTGCTCCGGCGTGCTCGGCCAGCAGCGGAACAACCTGGGACACCACGTCGTCCGGTGCGGGCGCGGCGCGCAGGTCGGCGCCGATCTGTTCGGCGGCGGCGCGGAAACGCGGTTCGCGCAGCAGCGTGCGGATCGAGGTGGCGAGCGCGTCGACGTCGCCTTGCTCGGCAGGGGATTGCGCGGCCAGCCCGGCTCCGCTGCGCACCAGTCCCCTGGCGTAGTCGAACTGGTCGAACATCTGCGGCAGCACCAGTTGCGGCAGCCCGAACCAGCCCGCGGTGAGCCCGGTGGTCGAGCCGCCGTGATGCACCAGCAGATCGCAGCCGGGCAGGAACAGGTTCAACGGAACCTCCTCCACCACCCGGACATGCTCGGGCAGCTCGCCGACCGTGGCCCGGTCGTGCGCCGACAGCGCGACGACGACCTCGGCGTCGTCGATGGCGGCGGAGGCCGCGAGCACCGACGCCAACGGTCGCGGGCCGGTCAGGCCGAGCGTGCTGCCGCCCATGCAGACCACGATCCGCTTGCGGCCGTCGTCGTTGCGATGCCACGGCGGCAGCGTGCCGGTGCCGTTGAACGGGACGTAGCCCAGCCGGGTGCCGGGCGGTGCGTCGGGCGCCTGCAACCGCGGCGGGCAGATGTCGAGCACGGCGACCGGATCGGCCAGCCGGGTGCCCGCCTCGTCGGCGAGTGCCTCGGTGCGTTCGGTGAAGGGGCCGCCGGTGGGGTCGATCCCCCAGCGGTGCACTAGCACCGGCAGATCCAGTTGCGCACCGAGCGCACGGCCGATGGTGGCCAGCGGATCGGTGAGGATCACCTCGGCACCCCAGTCCGTCGCCACCTGCGCGAACGTCTCGACGTACTGGCGGGCGTGGTTGTGCCAGTTCTGCGCGGCGATGTGCCACAGCCCCTGCCCGCTGGTTCGATCGCGTTCGGCGAACAGTGGCAGCGGGAACATGTCCGGGTTCACTTGGGTGCGCAGCTGGTCCATCGGCACGTTCAGCGCGGTCACCTCGACGGCGTTGAGTCCCGCGCGCAGCGCCGTCGCCGTCACGTCGCTGCGCGAGGCGACCAGCACTTCGTGGCCGGCCAGCCGCAGCGCCCAGCAGAACGGCACCATCGCGAGCAGGTGGCCCGACGAGGGCACCGGCACGACGAGAAACTTCATCCGATCACTCCTTCGGCTTCATCCACTCCATCGGATTGGTGTGCCGAGGCACCCATGATGGAGCCGATTGCTCGGCGTTGCGGCGTTTTTCGATCACCACGATGTTGTGGTAGAAGTGCAGCGCGCCGATCCAGTCGTCGAAATCGCCTGCCGCGCGGCCGGATTCCTTCTCGAATTCCTGGTGGTGCAGGGCGTCCACCAGGGTTTTCAGGTAACCGATGGTGGTGGCCGGATCGTCGGTCGCTGTGCTGCTTCCGCCCCAGCCCGACCAGTAGGAGGTCTGGGTGTCCTCCACCACGTACAGTCCGCCGGGCCGCAGGTGGGCGAACAGCGCGCGGAACGAGGCGATCACGTCGCCGCTGATGTGGCTGCCGTCGTCGATGATGATGTCGAACGGTCCCAGTGAGCCGCCGAGCTCGTCGAGGAACGCCGGGTCGCCCTGATCGCCGCGCAACGGTTGCAGGCGCGGCTGCGCGATGCCGGATTTGTCGAAGTAGTCCAGCCCGAACACCAGTCCGCGGCGGAAGTATTGCTTCCACATCCGCAGCGACGCGCCGCCGACGTCCGGGGCGGTGTATCCGCCGATGCCCAGTTCGAGGACGCGGACGCGGCTGTCGCGCAGCGGCGCGAAGTGCCGCTCGTAGTGCTGGGTGTACCAGTGTCCGCCCCACTTGTCCGAGCCGAAATGCAGCGACAGCGCGTTGAGGTCGTAGTGGTGCGGGCGGCAGGCGGTGACGATGCGGTCGGCGGCCACCGCGGCCGCGTCGCGGGCCAGTCGCCACGGGTCGTCCGGTGCGAAACTGCCCGGCCCCGGTTCGTCCTTGATCGTGATGGCGCGGGTGCCGAGGGCGGCGTCGGGCGGGCCGTAGACCGCGCGCAGCAGTTCCACCAGATCCTGGCGCACCACCAGCCACGGGTCCTCGAGGGTGCCCGGCGCGATCACGGGGTCGTCGGCGCCGAAGGTGACCAGGTAGTCGAGCTGTTTGCCGTCATGGGTCAGCTCGAACACCGCGGTCACCGGTTGTGCGGGCCTCGCGCCGTAGCCCGCGCGCCAGGCGATCTCCTTCAGCACCGCGTCGGCGACGGTCTCGGTGCCGATCTCGCCGATCCTGGCGGCGGTCTCCTCGGCAACGCCGTCGGCGACGGAGATCAAGTGGGCGGCGAGGACATTCTCGTCGTTCAGGGTCACGTCATCCATCCGTTCCGCCGGTGCGCACCGGCTTCGATTGCTCCACCAGGCGCACGCCCTCGGCGACGAGCATGGCCCGCACCATGCCGTGGAAATCCACCGAAGGGCGCCACCCGGTCCGCTCCCGCAACTTCCTCGCGTCACCGGTCGGCGGCCGCCCGCCGCGGGTGAGCACCGAGGACCGTTCGCGGACATGGTCTTGCCAGTCCAGTCCGGCCATGCCGAACGCCGCCGCGCACAACTGCGCGACCGTGTGGTGTTCGCCGGTGGCGACGACGAACTCGTCCGGCTCGTCCAGAGCCAGGATGCGCGTCATCGCCTCGACGTAGTCCGGCGCGTATCCCCAGTCGGCGCCCGCGTCCAGCCTGCCCACCTCCACCGTGCCGGTCTCACCGCGCTGGATGCGGGCGACCGCCCGCACGATCTTGCGGGTGACGAACTTCTCGGCGCGCAGCGGGGATTCGTGGTTGAACAGGATTCCCGCCGCCGCGAAGACGCCGCGAGCCCGGTAGGCGCGGCAGGCCAGCAGGCCCGCCGCTTTGGTCACCGCGTAGATCGAGGCCGGGCGCAACCCGCTGTGCTCGTCGCACAGCGCGGCGCCGGAGCCGAAGACATGCGACGAGGCCGCGTAGAACAGGCGGGTGCCGGTGCGGTGGCGGTCGATCGCCTCCGCGAAATGCTGCACCGGCAGCGTGTTCACCCGGTGCGAGGCGCGGGCCAGCTCGCGCGGGTCGCCGTGATCGTCCTGCGAGGAATGCTGCACGGCCGCCAGCAGGTAGACCTGCTCGGGGCGTTCGGCGGCGACGAGTTCCTCGACCGCGGCGGCGTCGGTGATATCGACCGGGCCGTCACGGCCGACGCGCAGCACACGCTCACCGCGCGCCGCGAGCAGGTCCGACAGCAGCGTGCCGTCCTGCCCGGCCGCGCCCGTGACGACGACGGTCATCTCACACCACGTCCAGTTCCGGCAGCGGGAACACCAGCCGCCCGCCCGCCGCGCGGAAGGCGCTCTCCCGTTCCAGCATCATGGCGCGGAAATGCCAGGGCAGCACGAAGAACTGGTCGGGCGCCAGCGCGCGCGCCTGCTCCTCGGACACGATCGGGATCGCGCTGCCGGGAGTGAACTTGCCGAACTTGTCGTCGTTGACCTCCGCGATGCAGGGCAGATCCTCCGGCCCGATCCCGCAGTGCTGCAACACCACGTTGCCCTTGGTGGAGGCCCCGTACCCGAGCGTGCGCAAACCGGCCTTGCGGGAGCGGTCGAAGAACTCCCTGACCTGCTCGCGGTGCTGATCGACGCGTTTGGCGAAATCCGCGTACGGCTGCGGAGTGTGCAACCCGAGCGCGGACTCCTCCTGCCGCATCCGATCAAGGGCGGCGGCATCGGCGGGCGAGGCCTCCCCTCGCTTGCCCAGCGTGAGCGCGAAGCTGCCGCCGTTGACGGCATTGCGTTCCACCTCGAGCACCACGAACCCGCACCGCCGCGCCATCCACTCGATCTGGTCGAGGGTGTAGTACTCGAGGTGCTCGTGGCAGATCGTGTCGTAGGAGGTGGTGGCCAGCATCGCGGGCAGATAGCTCTGTTCGAGCACCCAGACGCCGTCGTCGGTGAGGCTGTCGTACACCGCGCGCATGAATTCCAGCGGCCGCGGGACGTCGTAGAACATGGCGATCGAGGTGATCACCTTCGCTCGCCGTCCCTCCAGTACCGTTTCGGCCAGTTCGGGGCCGAAGTAGCCGGTCACCAGCCGCACGTGCGGCGGATAGAACCGGCGGAACTTCTCGCCCAGCGGGTCGATGCCCAGGATCGTCGCCGACCCTTCGGGATAGGCACGCAGCAACGTCGCGTCGTTGCTGCCGATGTCGATCACCACGTCCTCCGGCGACAGGGTCACCCGTCGGCGGATCCTGGCCACCCGGTGGGCGAGGTGGTCGATCATCGATCGATTCAGCCCGGAGCGGTATCCATAACCGGGCGAATACATTTCGCCGAAGTCGGCGGTGTGGCGCAACTGCACCAGCCCGCACTCCTCGCTGCTTTCCGGTACGCAGCGCACCAACTCCAAGGGGTAGCGCGGCACCTCGGTCGGGTCGGTGGCCGGGAACACTCCCGTCAGCGCCATCGTGCCGAGGTCGACGACCGTTTCCAGCCGGGTGTTCCCGCACACCCGGCAGCCTTGCACCGCAAGTGCTTGTGTCACGCGTTCTCCATATCGTGGGCGACCATCAACTCGACGAGTTCTCGGAAACTCGTGCGCGGCTGCCACCCGAGCTTCTCGCGCGCCTTGCTCGGGTCGCCGGTGAGATGATGCACCTCGGCGGGGCGGAAATAGGCCGGATCGACCTCGACCAGCACCCGCGAGGTCCGACGGTCGATTCCCTTCTCGTCCAAGCCCGTTCCTTCCCAGGCCAACTCGACGCCCGTGGCCGCGAAAGCCTGCTCGCACAACTCGCGCACGCTGTGGGTCTCGCCGGTGGCGATCACGTAGTCGTCGGGTTCGGGCTGTTGCAGCATGAGCCACATCGCCTCGACGTACTCCTTGGCGTATCCCCAGTCGCGGCGGGCGTCCAGATTGCCGATGAACAGCTTGTCCTGTTTGCCCTGCGCGATGCGCACCGCGGCGCGGGTCACCTTCCTGGTGACGAAAACCTCCCCTCGCCTGGGTGATTCGTGGTTGAACAGGGTGCCGTTGACGGTGTACATCCCGTAGGCCTCGCGGTGGTTCACCGTGATCCAGTACGCGTACAGCTTCGCCACCGCGTACGGCGAGCGCGGATGGAACGGTGTGCGCTCGCTGAGCGCCACATCGTGCAGGCCGCCGTAGAGCTCCGAGGACGACGCCTGGTAGAACCGGGTCGCGATGCCGGTCTTGCGGATGGCGTCCAGGATGCGCAGCGTGCCGATGGCGTTGGTCTCCGCGGTGAACTCCGGGATCTGGAACGAGATGTGCACGTGCGACTGCGCGCCCAGGTTGTAGATCTCCGCCGGGCGCACGTCCTCCAGGATCCGGTTGAGACTGCTGGAATCCATCAGATCCCCGTAGTGCAGAAACAGCCGGCGTTGGGAATGGGTATCCGAATACAGGTGGTCTATGCGGTCGGTATTGAAATTCGACGCACGCCTGACAATCCCGTGCACCTCATATCCTTGCTGCAACAGGAATTCTGTCAGATAAGACCCGTCCTGGCCGGTGATGCCGGTTATCAGCGCCTTTCTCATCAAACCTCCAGCCCCGAGACTAACGGGTCTTCAAATGGCGGGCAATACCTATCTTTCGGTCGCCGCCGGTATTAGAATTCGATTGCATGAGCGCGGCCTCCGAAAAAACTCTGGTAATGATTCCGACGTACAACGAGCGTCGCAACGTGGGCCCGTTGCTCGCTCAGATCCTGGAACAGGGCTCCGATTTCGACGTCCTGTTCGTCGACGACAATTCCCCGGACGGAACCGGAGATCTGCTCGATGAGCTGGCACGACAGCACTCGCCCCGCATCCATGTGCTGCACAGGGCCGGGCGGCAGGGCGTCGGCTCCGCGCACCAGGCCGGTATCCGCTGGGCGTACGCGCAGGGATATGCCCACATCATCACGATGGATTCCGATTTCGCGCATCCGCCGTCGTATCTTCCGGCGTTGCGCGCCGCGTCCGACGGTTTCGACATCGTGGTCGGATCGCGTTATCTGAAAGAGGACAGCCTCGCCGACTGGACTCCCTTCCGCAAGGTGCTCACCCGGGTCGGGCATTTTCTCACCGTGACATTGCTGCGGATGCCCTACGATGCCACCGGCGCGTTCCGATACTACCGGTTGGACACGGTTCCGGTGGCGGCTTTCGATCGCGTCCGTTCGACGGGTTACTCCTTCTTCTTCGAAAGTCTCTACATCCTCGCGGCCAATGGTTTCCGGATCGAGCAGGTGCCGATCCACGTCCTCAACCGCACCGCGGGCGCGTCCAAGATGCGCACCCGCGACGTGGCGACCAGCGTGCGTTTCCTGCTGGTGCTGTGCGCGGAGAAGTACCTGCGCCCGCGCAGGCATCGGATCAGCTCGCCCGCGCACCGCTGACCCTCCGCTCGGCCAGCCAGTCGATCACCGCCGCCGCCTCCGGCCAGTCCGGCGCGGTGGCGGTGATCGGGAACTGGTCGTCGGCAAAGTCTTTGGCGAACTGCGAGGCCGAGCCCACCGCGTCACGCACCTCGGCCAGGGTCACCGTGGTGCGCGCGCCGACCTCGCGCAGGCCGGTCCCGTCGAGGTGGGCGGCGATCCAGTCCGCGCACCAGTCCACCGGAGCGAAGCTCTGCCGGGACCGGCCGCTGGCGTACACCGGGCGGTCGGCGGCCATGTCCGCCAGCACACCCTTGCGGTAGTCCCCGCCGTACATCGGGCCCAGCCGGACGACGAAAGTGTCCGCGCCCGAACACATCCGCTCGGCCTCCGCGCGATGCCGACCGTAGACGGTGTCCAGCTGGGTGCGCGCGGAGATGCTGCTGATCTGCACGAACCGGTCCCAGCGCCAGTGCTCGCGCAGCAGTCGCGTCTTGTCCACCGTCTCGCGCCGGTCGTCGCCGGGATGCTGATCGGCCCAGAACCGCTTCGACGGGCAGGCGGCGTTGATCAGCACGTCGTAACGACCCGCCGTGCGGTGGGTTTCGTGATCGGCGCGCCCGACCGGCACCACATCCCACCGTCCGCCGCGCGCGAGCGCTTCGGTCAGCGCGGCGCCGACGTATCCGGTGGCGCCGACGACGGCCACCCGTGATCGGCTCATCGCGCGCCCTTCCCGAGGTGCGCGGCGGCGCACGTCCGCTCCCGAGCCGGGCGCCAGGCATGGTGCGCGGCCAGGCACACGGGTCCGGCGTGGGGGTATCCGGGCCTGCCGGTCGCGTCGCTCACGCGCCGTTGCCTTCCAACGTGTGCGGCAGCGGCGCCACCTGCACGATCGGGGGATCGCACTCGTCCCACGGCTTGGTCAGCATGGCGACGAACGTCAGCGGGGTGATCGAGTACACGGTGTGCATCACCCCGATCGGCGTGCGCGTGCAGATGCCCTTGCCCACGTGGATGAACTCCTCCGGGCAGTCCGGATCCTCGTGGTCGTCCTTGGTCACCAGCACGCCGTTGCCCTCGACGAACAGCAGGTACTCGACGAAATGCGGGTGGTAGTGCAGGCCGCGCACCTTCCCGGGGTGCATGTAGATGAGGTTGAACTCGAGCAGGGGTTCCGGCGGGACCCAGGTGAAAATGCCGCCGCGCCCGTCGCGGACGGTGTCGAGGTTGCACGACGGGGTGAGGACTTCGACCTTCATTACTGCATCCCTTCATCAGGCGGGTACCGCGTCGGGGCGGACAGCGGCGAGCTTGTCCGCGAGTGAGCCGAGCAGCGCGGCGCGCTGCTCGACGAGGAAGAAGTGGCCGCCGGGCAGCAACTCGGTGGAGCGCAGTCCCGGCAGCAGGTCGCGCCAGGCCTCCAGCTGGGTGGCCGCGACCTGGCGGTCGTCCAGACCGCCGAACAGGTAGGCCGGGCACGACGGCGCGGCGGCGGGGGTGAACCGGTAGTCGTCGAAGATCTCGAAGTCGCTGCGCAACGCGGGCAGGAACAGCGCCATCACCTCCGGGGTCTCGCGCACCTCCGGCGGGATGCCGCCGTAATGGCCGACCGCCGCGACGAACTCGTGATCCGGCAACTCCGACAAGCGTCCCGGCCTGGGCAGATGCGGCGCCACCGCGCCGCAGAGGAACAACGCGCGCGGCGCGCTCGCCTCGGGCAGGCGGCGGGCGACCTCGTAGGCGGCCAGCGCGCCGAGGCTGTGGCCGAAGAACGCGAACGGGAGATCGGTCAGCGGCAGCACCTGTGCCAGGGCGGTCTCGACCAGATCGGAGAACCGGCGGATCGGTGTCTGCGCCAGATGCCGCTGCCGGGCGGGCAGTTCCAGCACACACAACTCGACCCAGTCGGGCAGCTGGGCTCGCCACGGCGTGTAGGCCGCCGCTTTGCCGCCGGCGAAGGGGTAACAGAACAACCGCAGTCTCGGTGTGCCCGCGCTCTTGCGGTGAATGGTCAGAACCCCCGGCTCGTGGCCCGGGTGTGCCGGTGCGGCTGTGGAGGATGTCACCGCGACCGGAACAGTCGTCGCGGGTGCCGGTGCGACGGGCCAAGCCGCGTGCGGGGCAACCGGCGGTGACGACGCCGGAAAACCCCCAGCCACAGCAACAATGGGTGTGTCTGCCTGGGACGTCGCCGAAACCGTAGTGGTCACAGCGAGACTCTGTGCGTCTGCCGATGACGTCGCCGAAACCGAGCCGATCACAGTTGTACTCGATGCGACCGCGGGTGACGTCGCCGGAACCGTGCCGGTCACAGCAAGACTCGGTGCGTCTGCCGGTGATGTCGCCGCAACTGCTGCGCTCGTGGCAGCATCCGATTCAGCTGCCGGAGCGGCGAGCGCGCGCAGATCGGCCACCGTCGCGATCCGGGTCACCGGGGCATCCAGCGTCGCGAAGAACTTCGACAGCGGAGCCGACGGACCGACCTCGTAGCGGGGGGTGCCCGAGCGGAGCAACGCACGCATGTTCGCCGTCCAGCGCACCGGAGCGGAGATCTGGCGGACCAGATGCTCGGCGAGCGTTTCGGGCCGATGGAACCCCCCGGTGTAATTCGAGGTCACCGCGACCGCGCGCTCGGGGCGCATGCGCGGGCCGCACTCGGCCAGGTGCCCGGCGAACTCGGCCTCGATGCCGCGCATCCACCGGGAGTGGAACGGCGCGCTCACCCGCAACGGGATGAAACGCAGCTCCGGGAAACGCTCACCGAGCACCACCCGTGCGGCCGCGACGGCGTCGCTGTGGCCGCTGATGACCAGCTGGTCGGTCGAATTGTCGTTGGCTACCTCGGCGCCCGCTTCGGTCACCAGGTCGGTTACCCCCGCCTCCGCGATGCCCGGCAGGATCAGCGCGGCCATCGCACCCTCACCTTCGGGGACCGCGCGCTGCATCAGCGCGCCCCGCGTACGCACCAGCCGCACCCCGTCTGCGAGTTCGACGACGCCCGCCGCCACCAGCGCGGCGTACTCACCGAGACTGTGCCCGCCGAAAGCTACCGGCTGCCAGCCGAATTCGCGCACCAGCACCCGGTAGACGGCGATCTCCATCGTCAGCACGCAGGGCTGGGTGTACTCCGTGCGATGCAGCCGCGGATCCCGCTCGACGCAGATCCGCAGCAGGTCCTCACCCACCGCGTCGCTCGCCTCGGCGAAAGTGTCGCGCGCCAGGGGGAATTCGGCGCAGAAGTCCGCCCCCATCCCGGTGCGCTGCGAACCCTGTCCCGGGAAGACGATCGTGCACGTCACCGCAGCACCTCCGCGGCCGGTTCCGCTCCGCGCGGTGCGGGGATGTAACCCACCTCGGCGCAGTGCGCCAGATACACCCGCACCAGCTCCTCCGTCGGCGGGCAGTCGATGCCCGCCGCGCCGAGCACCCGCCGGGTGTAGGCGCAATCGGCGTAGGAACTCTCCTCGTAGTGGATCGTGCCGAACAGCTCGATGCCGTACTTGAACATCTCCAGGGTCTGGCTGTCGTAGACCTCGTCGGTGCCGAGCCGGTAGATCTGGCGGTCGGTGGCCCTGCGATGGAATTCCTCCAGCGGCACCAGCGCCACCTCGTACCCGGCGCGCTGCACGTAGCGGACCACGTCGTAGTAACGCCGGATGTCCGGATTGGTCAGGTGGTAGGTCTCCCGGTAGGTGGCCCGGCGCAGGGCGATGTGCACGATCGCGGCGCTGACGTAGTCCACCGGGCTGATGTCCCAGTGCACCGGCGTCAGCATCGTCTCGCCGGTCTCGATCATCGTCTTGAGGATGTCGTAGTACGCGCCTTTGACGCTGACCTCGGAGAACGGGTATCGGCCGGTGCGGCTGTCGCCCATGATGTTGCCGGGGCGCACGATGTCCCACAGCAATCCGCGCTCGCTCGCCGCCCGGATCAACTTCTCGGACTCGTACTTCGTCTGCTGGTAGGGCAGATGGTCGTAGCCCTGGCCCAGCTCGAGATCACGCTCGGTGAACGGCGGATTGTTGAAGTTCAGCCGGTCGCCCAGCACGCTGAAACTCGACACGTACACCAGGTACTTGCCGCGCGAGCGCAGCGCGAATTCCACCGCGCGCCTGGTGCCTTCGACGTTGATCGGAGCCAGCGCGTCGTAGAAGGTGACCAGGGTGGTGCGGCCCGCGGCATGGATGGTGAGGTCCACATCGTCGGCGAGCCGCTGCCAGGTGACCTCGTCCAGGCCGAGTCGTTCGACCGAGACGTCACCGAGCACCGTGGTGACGCGCTCGGCGAACGCCTCGTCGAGGGTCGCCTCCGGGTCGTAGGTGCTCAGGAAGTGCTTGATCCTGCGTTCGGCCGCGGCCACGGTCTTGCCGCGTACCAGGCAGGTCACCCGCACGTCGCTCTTCGTGAGCAGGTCGTGCAGCAGCTTGCCGCCCAGCACCCCGGTCACGCCGGTGATGAAGACCGACCGCACCGGGATCGGGGCGTCCATCGTCACCACGGGGATGTCCTGCTGAGGCGTCGTGGCCGCGGCGACCGTGGTGGGGCGCGGGGCGTCGTGTGCCGCTCCGCTGATGATGCCTTCGGCCACCAGGTAGCGCGACAGGGACGCGATCGTCGGATGCAGTTCGGTCGATTCCGCCGGGATCTTGACGTCGTAGTGCTTCATCAGCCGGTTGAGCATCCGCACGGTGGCCACCGAGTCGAACCCGAAATCGGCGAACTCCGCGTCGAGGTCCAGCTCGGCCGGGTCGGACTTGGTCAGATCGGCGAAGATGTCGCGGATGTGCTCGGCGAGCCGGTCGCACAACTCGCTGTCGAATTCGCCGTCGGCGGGTGCGGTGGCGGGCGGTGCGGGGACGTCGGCAGGCGGTGTGGTGGCGTCGGTGGCCGAGCTTGTGGTGGCCGGTCCGGTGACATCGGCGGTGCGCGCTTCGGCCGGTTCCGATGAAGTCGGAACGTTCTGACGCGCCGCGCCGTTCGGCGAGTGTCCGTTGCGCTGCTCCGCTCGCGGTGCCTCGGATTCCTGGGCGACCACGGTCTTCGCGACCAGGTGCGGTTGCGTGCGCCTGCGGTAATCCTCCGGCACGATCCAATATCTGCGGCGGGCGAACGGATAACCGGGCAGGCCGACGATCCGCCCGAACGGCCGCTCGTAGCCCTGTTCCCAGTCCACGGTCCAGCCGCCCGCCCACAGCTCGGCGACGCGCGGCAGATTGCCCGACCGCAGCAACGCGCGCACTTCGGCGCGGTCGGCATCCGACTCGCCGGGTAACTCGTCGAGATCGCGGTGGGTGCGGGCCACGCCGCGGAAGACCAGCAGCCCTTCGGCCGGCGCGGGTGCGCCGGCATCGGACGCGCTGTCCAGCAATTCGACCAGTTCGGCCGTCGAAGTCGCCACTACCGCCAGGCGATGCTCGAACGCGGCGCGGCCAACGGCCAGCGTCCACGCGACATCGGGCAGCGACAGCGGGTGAGCGCGCAGCCGGTCGGCGGTGCGGGCGGCCAGCTCCGCCAGCCGGTCGGCGTCGCGTGCGGACAACACCACGATCCGCGGCCGCCCGTCTTCGGGCGTCGCCTCGACGGGCTCTGCGTCGGTGAGGATGACGTGGGCGTTCGAGCCTCCCGCGCCGAACGAACTGACCGCGGTGATGCGCGGTTCGCCCTCGGCGGGTCGCGGCCAGGGGGTGGGCCGGTCGATGACGCGGAACGGTGTGGTCGCGAAATCGATGCCGGGGTTCGGCGGATCGCTGTGCAGGTTCGGCGCGATGGTGTCGTGACGCAGTTGCAGCAGCGCCTTCACCACGCCCGCAGCGCCCGCCGCCGCCTCCAGATGGCCCACACTGGATTTCGCCGAGCCGATGCCGCAGTAACCGCGCTCGGACGTGGAGCGCCGGTAGGCCTTGGTCAGCGCCGCGATCTCGATCGGATCGCCCAGCGCGGTGCCGGTGCCGTGGGCTTCCACGTAGCCGATGTCGGCCGCGTCGACGCGGGCCGCGGTGAGGGCCTGGCCGATGAGGTCGGCTTGGGCGACCGGGTTGGGGACGGTGAATCCGTTGGTGCGTCCGCCGTGGTTGACCGTGCTGCCCCGGATCACGCCGTAGACGCGGTCGCCGTCGGCGCGCGCGTGCCGCAGTGGTTTGAGCACCAGGGTGACCACGCCCTCGCCCGGCACGTAGCCGTCGCCGCCCGCGCCGAACGACCGGCAGCGGCCGTCGGTGGAGGCCCAGCGACCGTAGCCGAGCAGCAGGTACTTGCCGGGATGGATCGACACGTTCACCCCGCCGGCCAGCGCGTAGGCCGCTTCGCCGCGGCGCAGGCTCTCACAGGCCAGATGCAGCGCGGTCAGCGACGCCGAGCACGCCGTGTCGACCGCGAGCGAGGGGCCGGTGAAGCCGAAGTGGTAGGAGACCCGGTTCGGCACCGCGAAATATCCCGAGATCGGCACGCCGACGAACGCCTGGTACTCGGCGTAGCCGACTCCGGCGAAGACTCCGGCGTCGGGCAGGCCGCGGGCCGCGGCGCTGCGGCGCACCCGATCGGGTGAGTATCCCGCGTCTTCCAAAGCCGCCCAGGATGTTTCCAGGAACAGCCGTTGCTGCGGATCCATCTCCTCGGCGTCTTTGGGGGTGATGCCGAAGAAGCGGGCGTCGAACTTGTCGACGTCATCGATGAATCCGCCCCAGCGCGCGTAGGTGGTGCCGGGTTCGTCGGGGTCGGCGGACAGGTATTCGCGGTGGTCCCAGCGTTGCGGCGGAACTTCCACGATGCAGTCGCGACCGGCGACCAGGTTGGCCCAGAACTGCTCGATGTCCCCCGCCATCGGGAATTTGCCTGCCATGCCGATGACGGCGATGTCGTCGGCATCGTGCGCGTCGTCGGGGGAAGGTGCGGCGGAAGCGGGTGCGGGCGCTGCATCGGCCGGGCGCGGTGTCGCGGACACGCCGCTCGGTGAGGTGGTCGGATCGGCTGGCGTGGTCGTCGGACCGCCGTGTGCGGTTGCGGCGTCGCCGGGTGCGGTTGTGGGACCGCCTTGTGCAATCGCCGCGTGGCCGGGTGCTTTTGCCGAGTCCGCGGTGACGGCGGCCAGGCGCGCCCCGTGCTCGTCAGCGAGATAGCCCGCGAGGTCGCGGACGGTCTGGTACTCGAATAACAGCGTGCTCGGCAGCGGGCCGAAATCGGTTTCCAGCCGGTCGTTCATCTTGCTGATCAGCACCGAGTCGATGCCATAGTCCTGCAAGGGGATTCGGGTGCGGATCCGCTGCGGGTCGAGTCGGCAATATTCGGCGAGCAGGCCTTTGAGGTAGGTTTCGGCGGACTGTCGTCGCTGCGCGGAGTCCGGCCACGCAAGCGGGGTGTCAGGAGCAGCGCGTCCATCGTCCGCGGCGTTCCGGAGTGCGCTGTCGGTCCGGGACACGGTCGCCGCGGAGACCAGCGATGTTTCGGAAGGTCGCGGGTAAGCCGGAGAGTGGTCGGGTCTCGGCTCGGCCTGCGGTGTGACAGACACCAACTGTGCGGCCGTGTCAGGTGCACGCATCTCTCGGGGCGCCCCGTCGGTCGATGATGTCGCGGCGCGCGGTGTCGCGAGGTCCTGAGCTTCGCCGACGACGGCGGGATCGATGTCGCGTCGCGGCGCCGTGTGCTCGGACCCAGGCGCGCCCATGTCCGGCGCCCAGCACCGTTCCCGGTCGAACTCGTACCCGGGCAGATGGATACGGCGAGCGGCCGGATCGGCCCAGCCCGCGTACGAGACGTGTCCGCCTTCGACCCACTGCCGTGCCACCGCCACCGGATCGTCCAACACGATGGCCGCGTCGTCGTCCCCGGCGGGGACATCGATCGTGCCGGTGTGGACCCCGGCGGGCCGGTCACCGTCGGCGAAAGCGGCGAGCCGGGCCGCGACCGCGTCCACCGAATCCCCGACCACCGCGAGCCGATGTTCGAATCCGCTGCGCCCTACCACGAGCGTGCGGGCGACGTCGGCGAGCGCGAGATCCGGGTGCGCGGTCAGATGCCTGCGCAGCGTGCGCGCCATCCTGGCCAGGCTCGTAGCGCTGCGCGCCGAGAGCACGACCACCTGCGGCTGCCCGGACGTCGCGCGCCGGGCTGCCACGACCGGTGCGCTGTCGACCACCAGGTGCGCGTTGGTGCCGCTGAAACCGAAGGAACTGATCGCGGCTCGCCGTGGCGTGCCCTCCCACGCGCGCGGTTCGGTGTTGACGAAGAACGGCGACTGCTCCAGTCCCAGCAAGGGGTTCACCGAAGCGACGTGCAGCGACGGTGGCAGTTGTCCGGCGCGCATGGCCAGCAGCACCTTGAACAGGCTCGCCATCCCCGCGGCGTGCGAGGCGTGCCCGATGTTCGATTTCACCGATCCCACCGGGATGGCGCCGACCGCGTCGGTGTAGTGGCGGAAGGCGGCGGTGAGCGCTTCGATCTCGATCGGATCACCCAATCGTGTTCCCGTGCCGTGGGTTTCGACGTAGCCGATGGTGGACGGGTCGATCCCGGCGTCGCGATACACCGCCAGTTCCAGTTCGGTCTGCGAGCGGACGCTCGGCGCGGTGATGCCGTTGGTGCGGCCGTCGTGGTTGATGCCGATCCCGCGGATCACGCCGTGGATCGGGTCGCCGTCGCGTTCGGCGGCGGCCAACGGCTTGAGCACCACCACTCCGACGCCCTCGGCGATCACGAAACCGTCGGCGTCGGCGTCGAAACTGGCGCACCGGCCGCGCGGCGACAGCATGCCCATCGACGAGGCGAGCAGGTGATATTCGGGTGTCACGAACACCGCGACCCCTCCGGCGAGCGCCAGCTCCGACTCGCCGGTGGCGAGGCTGCGGCAGGCCTGGTGCACAGCGACCAGCGCCGAGGAACACGCGGTGTCCAGCCCGAGGCACGGACCGGTGAGATCCAGGTGATAGGCCACGCGAGCGGGCAGGATGGCCGGGCTGTTGCCGGTGAACACGTGATGGGAACCGACAGTTCCGCGGTTGCGCAGCAGGGTGGCGTAGTCCGAGCCCGGTGATCCGGCGAACACGCCGCACTTGGTGCGTCGCAACGACTTCGGGTCGATGGCGGCGTCGTCCAGCGCCAACCGGCTGTGTTCCAGGAACAGCCGCTGCTGCGGGTCCATGTAGTCGGCTTCGGCGGGCACCATGTCGAAGAACGCCGGATCGAACTGCTCGACGCCGTCGAGGAAGCCGCCCCACTTGGAGTAGGTCTTGCCCGGCGTCACCGGTCCCGGCTGGAAGTGCTCGGCGATCGGCCAGCGCGCGGCCGGAACCTCGGTCACCGCGTCTCGTCCCGCGGCGAGATCGCGCCAGAACTCGTCGAGGTTCGCCGCGCCCGGGAACTGCCCGGACATGCCGATGATGGCGATGTCCATCGATGCTGACCTTTCGCTGGGCCGCGCGGGCGCTGTGGCGGTTCGAGGAGTGGGAGCGGGCGTGCCGGAGACGGTGGTCGCGCCGCCGTTCGCGGTGGCGCCTTGTTCGGCCATGTGCCTGCTGAGCAGCCGCACCGACGGATGGTCGAACACCACCGTTGGTCGCAGCGTCAAGCGGTAGCGGGCGTTGACCCGGTCGATGATCTTGACCGCGAGAATGGAGTCCACGCCGTAGTCCGACAGCGGCAGCTCCGCTCGCACCTCGCCGCGCCCGACCCCCAGGCCATCGGCGACGAGGGCGACGAGTTCGGCTTCCAAGGCGGCCGCGCCGACCACGGTGGCCGCTTCCGCGTTCGGCCGCACACCGGCAGCCGGTGTTCCGGTACTGGCGAGGCCGAGTTGCCCGGCGGCTGTGGGCTGACGCCGCTCATCGGCCGGTGGTCGAGCGAGGTCGGACGGTGCGGTGACACTGACCGCGGCCAGCAGCCGGAAGCTGGGCTCCGGATCGGTGGACAGCCCTGGCCCCCACGCACGGACACCGGAGAAACCCGCGGTGGTCATCGCGTCCAGCCACTGCGATTCCGACAGCAGCGGCGAGTGCGGGATACGCGCCTCGGGATCGCGGTAGGCGTGCCAGCCCTCCAACAGCCCGAACGTCAGCGCCAGGACCTCGAGGTCGGTCGTCGCCTCGGTGCAGGCGAGCACACCGCCGGGCGCCAGCAGCCGCCGGATGTTGCGCAGCGTCACGTCGATCGACCGCGTCGCGTGCAGCACGTTGGCGCAGATCACCAGATCGGCGCCGTGCGCGGGGAACCCTTGCGCGACCGGATCGGCCTCGATGTCAAGCACGCCGAACCGCACGTGCGCACGCGTTCCGAAGGTGCGTCGCCCGTGCGCGACGAAGCTGTGCGACACGTCGGTGTAGTGGTAGTCGAACGCGATGCCGCGCTCGGTGAGCGCGTCGAGCACCGCGTGCGTGGAACCGCCGGTGCCCGCGCCGATTTCCACGATCCGCACCGGCCGACCCGCACCCTCCCCGTGCGCGACCGCCGACACCAATCCGGCGAGCAAGCCGTTGGTGAAGTCGTAGGCGGCGTTGCCGCGATAGATCGCGCCGACCAGGTCCAGATCGCCGCCGGGGAACAGCACCTCGGTCGCGGACAGCTCCCCGCGCAGCACGCGCGGATACGCGGCCAAACAGGCATCGAGCAAGGCCACGTACGGTTCGGTTTCGGGGAAGCGCGCGAGCAGATCGGCGCGCATCCCGCTGGTGCCCGGCGGAGGGCCGGGGACTTCGATGCGGTCGTCGTGCCACCGAATCAGTCCGTGTCGCCGCAGGATGTCCAGGCAGCTGGTGCGCAGCCGGTCGAATTCCGGCCGCACACCCAGGCGCGCGTCCAGCGATCGCACTGTCCACTGCCCGGGCGTGAGCCCCATGCCGGCGAAGGTCGTCAGCAGCAGCATCGCCGCGTAGCGGCCCAGTTCGGCCTTACCCGGCTCCACCGTGCCCGCGGGCCGGACGGACGCTTCGAACCGCTCCACGGCGGTGTCGAACCCCGAACGGGGCGGTGCGATGATCCAGTAGTCGGTGCGCTCGAACGGGTAGCCGGGCAGCGGGATTCGCCTGCGCGGCCCGCCGCGTCCGCGCCAGTCGACGTCGGCGCCGGCGACCCACTGCCGGGCCAGCTCTCGGTCGTCCGCCGCGGCGGCGACCAGCGGTGGCCGGGTGTGCGCGTCGACGACGCCGGTGACTGCGGGGCCGGGCTGGTCGGCGCCGAACCGATCCAGTGCGTCGGCCACCTCGACCGGTGAGGACGCGACCACAGCGAGACGGTGGGCCAGTGCGGGCCTGCCCACCTGCAAGGTGCGCACCGCGTCGAGGAAATCCGCGGGGTCGAGGGCACGGAAGTGCCGCGCCATGGCCTCCGCGTAGCGACGCAGCCGCTCCGGCGTGCGCGCCGACAGCACGAAGATCTCGGGCTCACCGGTCGCGGCAGGCGGCACCCGGTCGTCGATGAATTCGGCGAGCACCACGTGGGCGTTCGCGCCGCCCGCCCCGAAGGCGCTGATGCCCGCGTGCCGCGCCACCGCGACGCCGTCGACGGTGCGACGCGGCCAATCCTCCAGTTCACGCGGCAGCCGGAACGGCACCGAGTCGAACGCGATGGCCGGATTGGTCTCGGCGGCATGCAACGTGGGTGCGATCCGGCCGTGGCGCAGCTGCAACAGCACCCGGGTCAAGCCGGCGACGCCCGCGGCCGCTTCCAGGTGGCCGATGTTCGACTTCGTCGACCCGAGGGCGCGGGAGCGGCCGGAGCTGCCGAAAGCGGCGGCTACTCCGGTGATTTCGATCGGATCGCCGAGCGGTGTCCCGGTGCCGTGCGCCTCGAGATAGTCGATCGCGGCGGGATCGACCCCGGCTGCGCGCAGCGCCTCGCCGATCACCTCGGCTTGCGCCCCGGGGTGCGGCACGCTGTATCCGGAGGTCTGCCCACCGTGATTCACCGCGCTGCCGAGGATCAAGCCGTGGATGGTGTCGCCGTCGGCGCGGGCGGCCGACAACGGCTTCAGGTACAGCGCGCCGACGCCTTCGCCGGGCACGTAGCCGTCGGCGCCCGCGGCGAAGGGACGGCACCGGCCGGTCTCGGACATCATGCCCAGGCTGTGCAGCAGCAGGAATTTGTCCTCGTGCAGCAGCAGGTTCACCCCGCCGACGATGGCCGTGTCGCATTCGCCGTCGAGCAGGCTGCGCCGCGCCAGATGCAGCGCGGTCAGCGACGCCGAACACGCGGTGTCCACGGTGAGGCTCGGTCCGCGCAGGCCGAGGGTGTAGGAGGTGCGGTTGGCGATGGACGACGGGATCGAGGCCACCGCGACCGGATCGCCGTCACGGCTGGCCGCGACCCCGAGCAGCCGGTAGTCGCTCCAGGTGGCGCCGACGAACACGCCCACGCGGCGATCCCGCACGGCCGGGTCGGTGTGGTGGTAGCCGGCGTGTTCCAGCGCCGCGTACGCCTGCTGGAGGAACAACCGCTCCTGCGGGTCGAGCAGTGGCGCTTGCACCGGCGGGATGCGGAAGAACTGCGGGTCGAAACCGCCGACGTCGCGCAGGAATCCGCCGATCATCGGGGGTGCGCCGGGAGTGTCTGCGGCGGCGGTGAGCCACCAGCGTTCGGCGGGGACCGGGCCGACCGCGTCGTGCCCGTCGCGCAGGTTGCGCCAGAACTCCTCGATGTTCTCCGCGTCGGGGTAACGACCACTGATTCCGACAATCGCGATGGGCTCCTCGACGGACGCGCGCGACTCATGGACCGGTACGGGTGCGGCGGGCGGTGAGGTCTCCGGTTGTAGTCGTGCTCGCAGCGTGTCGGGTCGACCCCACACTGCTGCCAGGTGGGCGCGGTCGAGGCTCGCGCAGGACACCAGCAGGTCCAGTCCGATCGCGGTGGGCAGCAGTCCCACACCGGCGCGCCGCAGCGCTTCGATCTGTTCGACGGGCGGGCGCATGCCGCCCTCGGCCCACAGCGGCCAGCCGATGCTGATGGTCCGGCTTCCGGCCCGGTCGCGCTGTTCGGCCACGATGTCCAGATAGCGGTTGGCGGCCGCGTAGTCGGCCTGCCCGGGATTGCCCAGCACCGCGGAAACCGACGAGAACAACACGGTCAGCCGGGTCTCCGGGAGCGCCCGCGTCAAGTGCTCGACACCGTGGATCTTCGGTGCCAGAACGGTTCTCGCGTCGTCGCGGCTGCTGCCGGACAGCAGTCCGTCGCGCAACTGTCCGGCACCGTGGTAGAGCACGTCGACCGGCCCGAAGGTGGCGTGGGCGATCGCGGCGACGCGTTCGGCGTCCGCGGCCACCGAGACGTCGGCGCGCACGTGCACGGCTTCCGCGCCCAGTTCGCCGAGTTCGGCCAGCAGTCCCGCGGCCGGCGCGTCGAGTGCACGGCGCGATACCAGCACCAGCCGGGCGCCGTGATCGGCGGCGAGGCGGCGGGCCAGATGACGGCCGATCCCGCCGAACGCCCCGGTGACCACGACCACCGCCCCTCGGCGCAGCACCGCGTCACCGGAATGCGGCGCGGCGGTGTCGAGCGGGCGCGTCCGGCGGACCTGGCGTGCGGCGCCGCGGTAGCGGATCTCGGTGGCGGAGTCGCGTTCGTCGATGCCCAGCTCCGTGGCCACGATGTCATCGATCGGCCGGACGGCGTCGCGCTGGACGGCTCGCAGCACCGGGTGCGGCTGCTCGAGCCGCAGTGTGCGGGCCGCACCGCCCAGCAGGGCGCAACTGGCTTCACCCGCCGGTGTGGCGGGCGTGAGAGCCAGCACCAGGCGCACCGGCGGTTCGGCGGTCGCCCCGAGCGCACGGACCAGATCACGCAACGGCAGGTACACCCGCTCGAGCAACGCCTGCGGATCACCGTCGGTCGCGGCTTCGGGCCACAGGTACACCGCGGCGTCGAAGCGTGACCGCCGGGCGGTCAATTCGTCGACCACCAAATCCATATGCCGCGCGTCCGCCGGGTCGACGACGAAAGCATCGGTGCCCGAGTGGAACTCGCTACCTGGCCGGACGCGGACGACCGTGCCGGGCGCACCGTGCGGGTACGGGTGATCGACGGTGTCGAAAACGAGCAGGCTGACGGGCTCCCGACGCGGATGAGCGCTGGTGTCGGGCTCCCAGTCGAACCCGAAAACGACCAGATCGTCTGCCGCTGCGGGTTCTGGTGTCACGGCCGGGTCGGCTGCTTGCGGGGCCGTGGTCGGCGGTTGCGCGATCACGGTGGACTCGGTCGGCTCCGTCTGCGGAGCGGCCGCAGGAAGGTCGGCGGCGCGGTAGCTCGCGCCGACGGTGTCGGCGAGGTGTCCGGCGAGCGCGTCGATGGTCTGGTACTCGAACAGCAGCGTCGGATACAGCGGTTCGCCGACCCGCGCTTCCAGTTCGGCGGTCAGCCGCAGCAGGCGACCGGAATCCAGACCGAGTTCGTAGAAGCCGACGTCGGTCGCGATGCCCGCGGCGTCGGCGCCGAGTTCACCGGCGACCAGAGCGGCCAGATCGGCGGTGATCACGGTGCGCGGGTCACCGGAAGCAACGGTCGTGTGGGCGGGCGGGCGTGGCGTGGCCTGCCGAGGGGATGGCGCCTCCGGCTGCGTCAGCAATCGCTGGATGTCCGCGCTGCCACGCACCCGCTTGGACGTCAGCCGATACCGCGCCACCGGCCCCCCGTCCCGGTCGTAGAGCGCGACGTCGGCTTCGAGCAGGTCCCCGCCGTGCCCGCCGCCGCGGACCGCGGCCCGCACGAGCACCTGCTCGGGAGTGGCCCGCCAGGCGCGCACGTCACCGAAGTAGATCGGGATGAACGCGCTGTCGTCGTCCACGCCGAGCCGCTGCGGGTCGATGAACGGCACGATCGTGGAGGCATCCAGGAACGTGGGATGCAGCAGGAAACCGGGCAGATGCGCTGCCGCTTCGGCGCCGAGCCCCAGCGTCGCGGTGACCACGTCGCCGCGGCGGCCGAAATGACCGGTGGCGCGCATGAAGTCGCGATGATCGATACCGCGGCTGCCGGTCTGGGCATACAGCTCCGTCATACCCCGCGCCGCGTCCCGGAATTCCGTCACATCGATCCCCGGCGGCTCGTCTGACGAATCAGCGCGTACCACAAAGCATTCCGCGACCGGTTCGATCGCTCCCACCGGCGTGCCCGTCGCGTCCACGTTCTGCACGTCGATGGCGACCCGGCCGGTAGGGCGATCGACGCGGAACGCGATGCGCACCGCTCCTCCGTCGGCGAGGGCGACCGGACGCTGGAACAACGCCTCCCGGATGGTCAGCTCGCCGGGCCGGTACCCCGCCGACATCGCCGCGCGCAGGATCATGTCGAGATACACCACGCCCGGCAGGATCCGCACACCGTGCACGCGATGGTCGCGCACCACCGGGTCCTCGGCGCGCAGGGTGGTGGCGAAGCTGTCCAGTTCGATCCCGTTCATCGCAGCGGCTCCACCCGGAGGAACGACGGCGCGGGCGCGCTGATCGGGACCACGATCCGCGGCGCGGGCTCCGTCGATGGGCTGGGAACCGTTTTCGGCAGCATGAAGCTCCTCTTGCGGAAGGCGGGTGGATCCAGGGGGTGGCGCGTCGGCCGGTGCCCGTCGGGCGCCTGTTCGACGACGAGATGGGCATTGGTGCCGCCGAAGCCGAACGAGCTGACGCCCGCCGCGCGCGGCCTGCCGTCGGCAGGCCGCCACGGGCGCAGTTCCCGGTTGACCTGCAGCGGCGAACCGGCGAACTTGAAACGCGGGTTGAGGTTGGCGCAGTGCAGCGACGGCGGCAGCGCCGCGTGGTGCACGGCCAGGATCGTCTTGACCGCCCCGGCGATGCCCGCCGCCGAGAGCAGATGCCCGATATTGGTTTTCACGCTGCCGACCGCGCACGGCTCCTGGCCGCGCGACCGGTCGCCCAAGACGGTGGCCAGCCCCTTCAGTTCGATGGGGTCGCCGATCATGGTGCCGGTGCCGTGCGCCTCCAGGTACGACAGCGCGTCCGGGGACATGCCAGCCACCTCCAGCGCGGCGGTGACCACCTCGATCTGCGCGCGCATGTTCGGTGTGGTGATGCCCATGGTGTGCCCGTCGTTGCCGATTGCGGAACCGCGCAGCATCGCGTAGACCCGGTCGCCGTCGGCGAGCGCGTCGTCGAGCCGCTTGAGCAGCAACAGCGCCGCGCCCTCGCCCGGCACGAAACCGTCGGCGTCCTCGGAGAACGTCGCGCACCGTCCGTGCGGCGAGAGCACACCCGCCGCCGACAACGTGACGAACGGCATCTCGTCCAGCAGCACTTCCACGCCACCGGCCAGCGCGGCGTCGACCTCGCCCGCCCGCAACGCCTGACAGGCCAGATGCACCGACAGCAGCGACGACGAGCACGCGCTGTCGAGCACCACATTGCCCGCGTGCCAGTCGAAGTAGTCGGAGATGCGCGCGGCGATGAAGTTCTGCCCGATGCCGATGATGGTGTGCCGATCGGCGACCGGGATCCGATTGAAGTAGTTCGCCGCACGGCTGCCCGCGTAGACGCCGACTCGCTTGCCCGCCAGCTCCTCGCGCCGGTATCCGGCGTCGGAGGTCGCCAGCACCGAGGTCTCAAGCAGCAGCCGCTGCAACGGGTCCATCTGCGAGGCGAGTTCGTCGGTGACCCCGAAATACTCCGGATCGAACAGATCGACGCCGTCGACGAAACCGCCCCATTTGCTGTTGGTCAGACCGGGTCCGCCGCCAGGGCGGTAGAACCGGGCCGGATCCCAGCGAGCCGGGTCGACTTCCCTGATGCCGGACGCGCCCGTGGCGAGCAGACGCCAGAACGCGTCCGGCGTGTCGCCACCGGGCAGGCGGCAACCGATGCCGACCACGGCGATGGGCTCGGCGGCCCGGCCGCGGCGGGCGTCGGCCGCCCAGGTCGCCGCGTTCGGCCGGGCCGGGCCGGTCTCCGGTGTGCGCGATCGATCAGCCGGCGCCCCGTGCGGATCGGCCGGTGGCTCCGGCGGCGCTTCGGAGGCGAAGCGTTCCGGGAACTGCTCGGTCAACAGACCGGCCAAGGCGTCGAGGGTCGGGAACTCCAGCACCAGCGCTGGATCGAAGGGCGCTTCGACGACCTGTTCGATCCGGCGCACCGCCGAGGCGATCAGCACCGAGTCCGCGCCGTATTCCTCGAACCGCTTGTCGCCCTCGAACCGCGCCGGGGCGAGTTTGAGTTCGTCGGAGAAGATCCGCAGCAACTCCTGATACGCCACCGCGGAACCCTTCGCCGTCGTGGGCTGCGCGGTCGGCGCGGTGGCCGCCTCCGCCGGTCGGCTCCTGCGCGTCGAAAGCCGCAGTGCCGCACCGTGATAGGGCAACACCACCGGCGCGGGCGTCCCCAGCGCCGCGTCGAGCAGTTCGAATCCCTCCGCGGCGCTCAAGGTCGGCAGTCCGGTGGCCCGATAGGCCGCGCTGGTCACCTCACCGAAACCGGTGTCGCGGAACGACGGCCAATTGATCGACCGGAACCACGGCCGACCCAGCGCGTGCTGGGCTTCGGCGAAGCGGTCCAGGTGCGCGTTGGCCATCGCATAGTCCGACAAGCCCACCGACAAGCCGGGCAGCACGGCCGACACCGATGAGAACAACACGAAGAAGTCCGGACGGTCGGCGGCCAGCACGTCGGCGAGCACCGCGGTGCCCGTCAGCTTGGGCGCCAGCACGGTGGCGATGGCCGCGCCGGTCTTGCGCACGAACGCCGGGCTCTCCCCGGACACACTGCCCGCGCAGTGCAGCACACCGCCGATCGGACCCAGTTCGCCACGCACCCGGTCGAAGAAATCGGACAAGCCCGCCTCGTCGGTGAGGCTGCCGAAGTAGGTCCGCACCGCGACGCCGCGATCACGCAACCGCACCAGCCGCCGAACCTTCTCCGCCTCGGATCCGGACCCGGCGGCCACCCGGTCCCACTCCGACTGCGGCGGCAGCGGTTCGCGCCCGAGGACGGCCAAGCGCCGCGCTCCCCGCTCGACCAGCGCCGCCGCGAACGCCGCGCCGAGCCCGCGCGTGCCACCGGTCACCACATAGGTGCGGTCCGGATCCACCACCAGACCGTCACGTGCCGTCGCGTCGGTGAGTTCGACGGCTTCGCGGATGCCGCCGCGATACCGCACCCGCGGCGCGCTGTCCTCGGTGGCCGCGCACTCCGCGCCCAGAATCGCCAGCACCCGCCCGGGATCGGCGCACACCGCCCCGCGCTCGTCGGCCACGTGGACGCTGCGGGTGCGCACACCGCGGATCTCCTCGGCGAGCGCGGCGACCAGACCGCCCAGCGGCGCGGACTCGGGGCCGTCCGCGCCGGGGTGTCCTGCGGCGAGGTGCAGCAGCGTGAGCGAACCGGCGCGCGCTTCGATCACACCCTGGTAGAACCCCATCCGGCCGAGATCGCCGGTGGGTCGGCCCGCCGGAGCGGGCACGAGGTCGCACACATCGATGACGCAGTCGGTATCGGGGTAACGGGCCGCGAGCGACCGGCCCAGCGCCGCGCCCGCCTCGAAATCGTCGCGGTGCAGGTCGCCCGGCGCTGCGGACAGCCGCACCAGACGACCGGGATCACCGGCGGCGGCTTCGAGCGCCTCCACCAGATGCTGCGGGGTCCGCACGTCGTAGACCAGCAGGGCGCGGCGGGAACGCAGGTCACCGCCGGGCAGCGAAGCTTCTCGCCAGACGGGGACCGCCAACCGTTGTGGTGCTGCGAGTCGGAGGGCCGACGCGGACTCCGGCGACCCGGCCTCTGTCTCGAACCCGCCGATCGGAAGCTGCGAATCGGGCACCTGCCACTGCGCAGGAGCCGAGTGCGGCACGAATTCGTCTGTGCGGGTTCCATTCAGCGCATGTTGCGGGGACGGGCCCGGTGCCGTCGGAGACTGCGGGCGCGAGGTGACCTCAGACCTCGATGCGCCCGGTCGACCCGGCGCGCCGGGTGCGACATCCGGAATCCAGTACCGCTCACGCGCGAACGGGTAGGTCGGTGCGGGAATGCGGCGTCGGGGCCCGGGATCGCGAACGGTGGCCCAATCGATGTCCGCACCGCCGAGCCAGCGCGCGATCCGGGAGTCCTCCGCCGCGTCCCGGCACGACCGCGCGCCGGGTACGTCATCGACCCAGGCACGGACGGCGGCACGCAACCGGCCGATGTCACGCGCGACGAACGCGGCCCGCGCGCTGCCCGCCTGCCGACCCACCTGCATGGTGAAAGCCAGATCGGCGAGGTTCGGCTGCTGCCCGGCCAGGAAACGATCCAGCGCCTCGACATACTCCGCCAGCCGCTCACCGTCACGAGCGGAAACCGGGACGACCTGCCCGCCGCTGAACCGCGTTTCCGGCCTGCGGTCGACATACTCCTCGATCACCACGTTGGCGTTGGCCCCACCCGCACCGAACGAACTGACCGTCGCCCGGCGCGGGCGCGCGGGATCTCCGCCGAGCCACGGCAGCGGCCGGGTCGGGATGCGGAACGGTGTGGCCGCGAAGTCGATGTTCGGATTGGGTGGCGTGGCGTGCAGCGACGGCACGATGGTCCCGTTGCGCAGTTGCAACAGCACTTTCGTCAGCGCCGCGACACCGGCCGCCGCCTCGAGGTGGCCGACGTTCGACTTCACCGAACCGATCGGCAGCTCGGTGACGCCGGAGCCGCCGAAAACCTTCGCCAGACCGGCGATCTCGATCGGATCACCCAGCGCGGTTCCGGTGCCGTGCGCTTCGACGTAGGACACCGACGCCGGGTCCACGTCACCGACGCGCAGCGCGGAGCGGATCACCGCCGCCTGCACGTCGGGATTGGGCACCGTGAAACCGTTGACCCGGCCGCCGTGATTGATCGCGGTGCCTTTGATGACGCCGTAGATGGTGTCGCCGTCGGCCTCGGCGTCGGCCAGCGGCCGCAGCACCAGCGCTCCGACACCCTCACTGGCCACATACCCGTCGCCTCCCGCGCCGAAGGAACGGCAGCGGCCGTCGGTGGAGGCGAATTGCCCCTGGCTCAGCGCGACGAATTTGTACGGGTGCAGCGACAGATTGACGCCGCCGACCACCGCCAGTCTGCATTCGCCGGTCCGGATGCTCTGGCAGGCCAGGTGCAGCGCGGTGAGCGAGGACGAACACGCGGTGTCCACGGCCATGCTCGGGCCTTGGAAGTCCAAGGCGTGCGAAACACGATTCGGGATGCTCCAGAACGTCGAGCCGGGCAGCGTGCCGCGTCCGAGCCGGGCTTCCTCGGCCCCGAACATCTGGTAGGTGCCCCACATGACGCCGACGAACACACCGGCCTGTTCGGGGCGCAGACCGCCGCGCGCCAGGTCGGCCCGGGAATGGCCGGAGTCTTCCAGTGCGGCCCAGGCGGTTTGCAGGAACAGCCGCTCCTGCGGGTCCAGGATCTCCGCCTCGCGCGGGGAAATGGCGAAGAACAGCGGATCGAAGCAGTCGACGTCGTCGAGGAACCCACCCCACTTGGTGTAGGCGGTGAAAGGGTTGTGGCGGTCGGGGACGAAATAGCGGCTGTGATCCCACCGGTCCCGGGGGATCTCGGTGACGCAATCGAGTCCCTCGACCAGGACACGCCAGTACTCGTCGAGCCCGTCCGCGCCCGGATAGCGTCCGCTCACCCCCACGATCGCGATGTCACCCGCCGTGTCGGTGTGGCGATCGGCATTCGAGGAGGCGGACGGCGTCTCGGGGTAGGCCCACGCCCCCCGAGCTACCTCGTGACGGGCGTTGGACACGGTCGTCGTCGCGGCCGGGTCCGCCGGTTCGTACGGAGTCACCGGCTGCCGGTCATGTGCGGTCGGGCGGTCGGCTGAAGTCGCCGCGCCGTTGGCGCCGGTGCTGTGGGTGTGCGCGGTGGGCGTGCGCTGCTGACGAGCGCTGGGCACGGTCGACGTCGCGAACGGTTCCGCCGATTCGTACGCAGTGACCGGCTGCTGGTCGTGTGCGGTCGGGCGTTCGGCTGAAGTCGCCGCGCCGTTGGTGCCGGTGCTGTGGGTGTGCGCGGGAGGGATTCTCTGTTGATGGGCGCTGGGCATGGTTGAGGCCGGGGACGGGTTCGCCGATTCGTATGAAGTCACCGGCTGCCGGTCGTGCGCGGCCGCGCGGTCAGGTGCGGCCGAGGCGCCGTCGGCTCCGCTCGACTGGGTGCGGGCGGTGGGCGCACTGTCCGTTCCCTGCGGCCCCCTGGTGATCGCACCGTTCGACGTGGGCACGGTGATCCCCGCGGCATTTTCGGTGTTCAGTCCGGGAGCGGGCGTCCGCGCCGCCGTTCGATCGGAGGAATCGCCATCGTTATCGATCGACGGCGGCACGGACGGCGTTGCCACGGAGCTCAGCCGCACCAGCAGGCCGACCACCGCGCGCGGGGTGGGATACTCGAACGCCAGAGTGGCCGGCAGGCGGTGACCGCTGGAGCGCGACAGCTCGTCGCGAATCTCCAAGGCCGCGACCGAGTCCAGCCCGAGTTCGTGCAGCGGACGATCGAGATCAGCGTCGGGCGCCAACCCGAGACAGGGGCGCACCAGCGCCTCCATCCGCGCGGCCAGATCACTGGAAGCATCTGCCGCGGACGGCGTTTCGACTGCGTGCGCGATCGAATCCAGCAGCACATCCGGCACATCGGTGTCCGGCGCCCCCGTCAACGGCATCGTGGTGACCGCCGAAATCGCGGAACCGATCAGGCGGTCGAGCGCGTCGAAAGCCTGCTCGGGGCGCAGCAAGCCGTAGCCGCGGCGGTTCAGCCGTCGCACCGCGTCCCTACTGAGCCGCTCGACCATTCCGGTGTCCGCCCACGGGCCCCACGCGATCGACAGCGCGGGCGAGCCCGACGCGCCGCGCGACTCGGCCAGGCCGTCGAGGAAGGCGTTGGCGGCGGCGTAACCGGCCTGACCGGGCAGGCCCACCACCGCCGCGGCCGAGGAGAACAGCAGGAAGAAACGCAAGGACCGACCCGCCGTCAACTCGTGCAGATGCCATGCCCCGAACGTCTTCGGCGCCAACACCCGCCCGACCCGGGCGGCCGTCTGCTCGGCGATCACGCCGTCGTCGAGCACCCCGGCCAGGTGCGCCACTCCCGCCAGCGGCGGAAGCTGCCGGTCGATCCAATCCAGCGTCGCCGCCACGGCGGTCCGGTCGGCGATGTCCAGCGACCGGACCTCGATCCGTGCGCCGCGCCCCCGCAATCCGGCGATGACGGACTCCGCTCGCGCGTCGGGCGCGGATCTCCCGGCCAGCACCACGTCCCGCCAACCGCGGTCGACGAACCAGCGCGCCAGCCGCAAGCCCACCCCACCGAGGCCACCGGTGATCAGCACCGTCCCAGCAGCGCCGGACGCGGCCGTAGGGTCGTTCGGCAGGCCGGTCAGCGGCACCAGGCGCGGCACCTGACGACGCCCACGACGCAGCGCGAGCTGCCGCGCCGCCGCGGGCGTCACGAGCGCATCGACCACGGCACCGGCATCGGTGTCATTGTCGAGATCGACTATGCGGCACCCCATTTCGCGATGCTCCAACTGCGCGCCGCGGGCGAAACCCCACAGCGCCGACTGCTGCGGCGCCACCCGATCGGCAGGATCGACCCGCTGACCGTGACGGGTGAGCAGCCACACCGCCGGTTCCCCGGCCAGCGCGGCGGCCTGCACGAGATGCAGCGCACCCACCACCAGTCGTTCCGCCGCTACAGGCGCGGGCACGTCCGAATCCGACAGCGCGACCGCCGAGACGATCCCGCGCAGCGGTGCGCGACCGTCGTCCACCGCGCCGAGCAACGCGCGCACCGCCGCGGGCACGCCGAGGTCGACCTCGAACTCGTCTTCGGCGCGGAAGCTGAAACCGGCTCCGGGCCTGGCGAGTACGCATTCCCCGCCGCGCGCCCGCAACACCCCCGCGAGGTCGTCGGCGAGGCTTCCGTGCGCACCGATGATCAGCCAGCGTCCGGACGCCGAGGTCGGTGCCGCCGCACCGGTCTCCCGCCACTCGACGCGGTAGGTATCCGCGACCGACTCCGGGGCGGACGACTGCGGCGTCGGCGCGGGTATCACGCGCAATCCGTTCGCGACCAGCACCGGGGAACCCTCCTCATCGAGCAGACGAACATCCGCGACACACAGCTGCGGCGTCTGCTCGAGCACGCGCACATGGCCGAATCGAACGGTGCCCGCGGCCGCGACCAACACCTGGTCCACCGCGAACGGCACCCACGTCTGCTCGTCGCTCCGCGGCGACATCGCCGCATAGGTGGCTTGGAACGCCGCGTCCAGCAGCACCGGATGCACCCCGACGGCATCGGTGCCGGGATCCGACAACGTGGCCAACGCCTCGTGCTGCCCCACACGCAGGTCGACGACACGGCGGAACGCCGGTCCGTACGGCAGACCCGCGCGGGCCAGCCGTTGGTAGAACTCGGATGCGGCGAGGTGTTGCGGGCAGCGGTCGAGAATCTCCGCCAGGCCGGAGCCGTCCGGAACCTGGGGCCTACCGCTACGGACATGGGCTCGCGCGTGGACGCCCATGGTTTCCGTCACGACCTGAACCGCCAGCCCGTCCGTGGCCGGCTCGAAAACGATTCGCACCGACTGCGGGCCGCTGAGCGGCAGACCGTTGGTGATCACGAGGTCATCGATCGTGACGACGTCACCGGCGACCAGTCCGCGAGCGGTATCGGCAATCGTGGCGACGAACCAGGCGCCCGGCACGACGACAGCCCCGTGCACCACATGATCACCCAGATAGCGCGGCGAGTCGGGCCCGAGCGTCAAGTCGAAACAGCTCTTGCCGCCGCGTGATTCCGCATTCAGCAGCCGTTCCGGCGCCTGGCCGTCACCCGCAGCGGGCAACGCGGCCGATCTCTTCCCCGCCGCTCGCGATGCCGCGGCCGACGGGTATTCGGAATCGCGCGTTGCGGGACGGTCTGCCGTTCCATTTCCGCCTTGCGCCGGGGAACTTGGGTATGTTGCGGCTTCCGCGTCGACCGGCGCGGGCACCGCACCGAGATTCGGTAGTGGGTCACCCGGAAGCATCGACACTGTCGAGCGCGCGGCGTCGGCCTGAAGGTGCGGAATGCCTTGGCTGGCGGCCGCTGGCGTGAAGGCGGCGCCGGGCATCGATGCGGCGCGGGACTCGAAGGCGCCGTTGGAGCGTCTCGGAAAATCGGGGTGCCGGGCGGCAGTGCCGCTCGGCGCCGCAAGAGCCGATTCCGATCGCGAGGCGACCCAATACCGTTGCCGCTGGAAAGGATACGTCGGAGCCAGGACATGCCGACGTTCGTGCGGCCGATGCACCTGCTCCCAGTCCACCGGCACGCCCGCGACATACAGGTGACCGAGCGCCGTCATCATCCTCTCGCGATCACCGCCGCCGCGACGCAGCGACGCGACGAACCGCGCCGAGTCGCCCAGCGCTCGCCCGCCGAGCGCGGACAACGTCGGATGCGGCCCGATCTCGAGGAATCGGTCGATGCCCAGCTCGGCCATCGCCCGCAGGCCCTGCGCGAACCGCACCGGCTGACGTGCGTGACGGGCCACGTACTGCGGGCCGAACTCGCCCGGACGCAGCGGAGCACCGGTGAGATTCGAGAACAACGCAATCGCGGGATCGGTCATCGTCGCCCGGGACGCCGCCGCGGCGAGGTCGTCGAGAATCGGATCCATCGCCGCCGAATGGAAGGCATGCGAGACAGTGAGATCGGCCGACCGTATGCCGTCTGCCGACAACTGCTCGCGCAGCAGATCGAGTACCGCTCGCGGTCCGGCGACCACCACCTGCGCCGGTCCGTTGTATCCGGCGATCGACACCCCGGGCTCGAACCGTGCGACCAACGGGGAGACCTGCTCGGCCGCGGCGTCGACCGCCATCATCCCGCCACCGTCCGGGAGGCGCTGCATCAGACGACCTCGCACGGCCACGAGCCGCAGGGCGTCCTCCATGCTCATCGCGCCCGCGGCACAAGCCGCGACGAATTCCCCGACGCTGTGGCCGAGCACCGCCGCCGGGACGATTCCCCACGCCCGCCACAGCTCCCACAGCGCCCACTCGACGGCGAACAACACCGGCTGGGTGAACACCGTACGGCGCAGCAACTCCGGCCCGTGATCGCCGTAGACGGCCTCGACCAGCCCGATACCGTCCGCGATCGGACCGAGCACCGCGTCGCAGCGCCGCAGCGCGTCACGGAAGACCGGCTCGGAGTCGAACAATTCCCGTGCCATGCCCGGGTACTGCGACCCCTGCCCGGTGAACAGCAGCGCCACCTTCGGGCGCGCCGTGCGCTCCACCCGGCCCCGGATCGCGCTCGACGCACGCAGCTCCCGCGCCGCGGCGGCGCCGCTGTCGGCGACCACCGCGAGTCGTTCTTCGAAATGGGTCCGCGCGGTCGCGGCCGTGAAGGCCAGATCACCCAAAGACCGCTGCGCGGAATTCATTTCGTCCGCCCAGCGCCCCGCGAGGTCGGCGAGGGCGATCTCGTCACGTGCGGACAGGACGAGCACCTGAGCGGTCGGTGCCTCCGGTCGCGGCGCGGGCGCCGGATCACCCGGCGTCAGGATGACGTGCGCGTTCGTGCCGCTCATGCCGAAGGAGCTGACCCCGATCGCCGGTTCGTGCCCGGTGCGCGGCCAGTCCCTCGCCTCGCCCACCACTTCCACCGGCATCGCAGCCCAGTCGATCAGCGGATTCGGCGTGTGGAAATGCAGGCTCGGCGGGATTCGCCGGTGCTGCAACATGAGCACGGCTTTGATGACCCCGGCGACACCCGCGGCGGCCTCGGTGTGCCCGATATTGGTCTTGACCGACCCGATGAGCAGCGGCTGCGTGCGGCCCGCCCCGTACACCTCGGCCAGCGCGGTGGCCTCGATCGGGTCGCCGAGCGGAGTGCCGGTGCCGTGTGCCTCGACGTAGTCCACGGCGTCCGGCCGCAAACCCGCCCGCTCCAGCGCGTCGGTGATGACGCGCTGCTGGGCGGGGCCGTTGGGCGCGGTCAGGCCGTTGGATCGTCCGTCGTGATTCACCGCGACGCCGCGCACGATCGCCAGCACCTGATCGCCGTTGCGCCGGGCCCGCGACAACCGCGTCAGCACCAGCACACCGCAGCCGTCGGCACGGACGTAGCCGTTGGCGTCGGCGTCGAACGCTCGCGAACGTCCGTCGGGCGACAGCGAGGCCAGACGGCAGAAACCGATCGTCGTCTCCGGAGCCAGTTGCAGGTTCACCCCGCCCACCAGCGCCAGATCGCAACGGCCCGCGCGCAGCCCGTCCGCGGCCGCCTGCAACGCCACCAGTGACGAGGAGCAGGCCGTGTCCAACGTCATCGCCGGGCCTTGCAGCCCGAGAACGTAGGCCAAGCGCCCGGCCGCGACGCTCGGCGCCGAACCGATCACCGAGTAGGCGCCGATCGCGGTCGGATCGGCGGCTCGGGTCGGCGTCGCCGGATACTCGCTGAAGCACAGTCCGATGAACACTCCGGTGCGGCTGCCCGCCAGCGTGCCGGGTGCGCGGCCGGAGCGCTCCAGCGCCTCCCAGCTGGTCTCGAGCAACAGGCGTTGCTGCGGATCCATCGCGCGCGCCTCCGCCGCGCCGATCCCGAAGAACGCGGGGTCGAACTCGTCGGCGCCGTCGACGAAGCCGCCCCACCGGGTGTACATCGCGCCGAGCGCCGCCGGGTCGGGGTCGTAGTAGGCGTCGATGTCCCAGCGCTGCGGCGGCACCTCGGTGATCGCGTCACGCCCCTGCCACAGCAGTTCCCAGAAGTCCTCCGGTGTGCGCACCCCGCCGGGGAAACGGCAGCTCATGCCGACGATGACGATCGGATCGTCGTCGGGCTGGTCGCTCTCGGCGTCGATGCCGGCCGGAACCGTCCGGTCCAGCGGAGCCTCGACCGGCAACTGCGGTGACCGCGGTGCGGACGCGACCGAGGCCACGCCGGTGGCGACCGCGGACATACCTGCCGCGAAGAAAGGCACGCCAGCGGCACCCGCAGACGCGTCTGCCCTGACGAAAGGCACGTCAGCAGCAGCCGCGGACACTTCTGCTCCGACGAAAGGCACGTCAGCAGCAGCCGCGGGCATACCTGCCGCGAGGAAGGGCGCGTCAGTGACAACCGGCGACATGTCGGTCGCGCCCGAAGGCGCGTCCGCCGCGAACGAGACCACCTCCGCTGCCGCCAGATTGCTGTCAGCCGGGCGGGAGGGCACGTCGTCGGCGATGCCGCTCACGCCGCCGGTAGCAGCAGGTGCGCCTTTGCGGTGCAGGAACCGCGCCATCTCGCGCACGGTCGGATAGTCGAAGACGAGCCCGGCAGGCAACGGCATTCCGGCCTCGGCGGCGAGCGCGGCCCGCAGCTCCATCCCCGTCAGGGAGTCGACGCCCGTATCGTGCAGCGGCAGTTCCGGATCGAGTTCTCCCGCGCGATCGAGCACCCGCATCGCCACGCGCTGGACGAGCGCCTCCCAGGCGGCGAGATCGTCGGACGCCTGCCGCGTCCGCGATGCCGCGGTGGTCTCCGGTCGACTCGGCGCCGGTGCGACCTGCGGCGTGCGCTGCACGTACCACCGCTCCGGCACGAATTCGAAGACGCCAGGCGCGGCGCAGTCGTGCTGAACGAGGTGCTCCAGCACCGCCGCCGCGTCACGCGCGCGCAGCGGAGGCAGCCCGCGCCGCACGAGGCGCGCGGTGACGTCGGGCCGGTCGGCGGCCATGCCCACATCGGCGAACGGCCCCCACCCGATGCTCAGCGCGGGCAGTCCTTCGGCACGCCGCCGCCAGGCCAGCGCGTCCAATGCCGCGTTGGCCGCGGCGTAGTTCGCCTGTCCGGGAGTGCCGAGCACGCCCGCAACGGACGAGTAGGTGACGAACAGCTCCAGCGGCTGGTCGCGGGTGAGTTCGTCCAAGTGCCGGGCCGCGAGATATTTGGGGCCGAGCACGGTCTCGAAGCGCGACCAGTTCTGCTCGCTGACCACGCCGTCGTCGAGCACGCCCGCGCAGTGGATCACGCCGCGCAGCGGCGGAAGTCCGGGTTCCGCGATCCCCTGAAGCAGTGCCGCGACGGCCGCACGGTCACCGACATCCGCCTGCCGCGCCGTCACCTGAGCGCCGGTGGCGCGCAGCGACGCCAGCAACCGCTCCCCCGCCGAATCCGGCGCGCGCCTGCCCACCAGCACCAGATGGCGGGCTCCGCGATCGGCGAGCCAGCGTGCGGCCTCGGCGCCGAGCCCGCCGAAACCTCCCGTCACCAGGTAGGTGCCGTCGGGCAACCGGTCGCCGGACGCGGTGACCGCGGTGTCTTTGCCGAGCAGGACGACGCGGCCGGGATGATCGCGTTGCGACATGGCGCGGAACGCCTCGGCGGCACGATCGATTCCGTATGCCGCGTGTGGCAGCGCGGTCAAGGCACGCTGCTCGAACAGCGCCATCACCCTGTGCAGGATCGCGCCCAACCGGCTCGGGGCGAGGGCGGACGGATCGAAGATCCGATGGTCCACTTCCTCGATCCGATGCCCGGTTCCGTTCTGCACCGGATCGATGACCTCGACCAGACGGCCCCCCGCGTGCAGGATTCCGCGAGCGCGAGCGGCGAAGCCGTCCCCGGCGGTCTGCACGACGACATCCAGTCCGTGCCCTGCGGTCACCGCCCGGATTCGGTCGCCCAGATCATGGCCACGCCAGGTCTGGATCTGGGTGAGCGGCAGTCCGGCGTCGCGCGCCCAGCGACACAGCGCGGCGGTCGCGTACACCTGCGCTCCGGCGTGTACGGCCAATTGGACCGCGGCCACACCGATGCCGTCGGCCGGGCCGTGCACGAGCACCCGGTGCCCTGGGCGCAGACCGCCGACATCGAACAGCGCGGACCAGGCGGCGGTGAAGGCGTGCGGCACGGTCGCGCCGTCGGCGTAGGACAAAGTCTCCGGTAGCAGGGCCACCATGCCCTGCTCCACCGTCACGTGATGGGCGAAACTGTCACCCGCCAAGGCGACGACGCGGTCACCGACCGTGAACTGCTCGACGCCCGCACCGACCGCGGTGATCCGGCCCGCGCACTCCGAACCCAGCGACCCGGCGCCATCCGGATGGATCCCCGAAGCCTTCCAGAGGTCGTCGGCGTTGATACCCGTGGCGGCGACGGCGATCTCGACCTCCCCGGCCGCCGGTGGGCGCCGGACGGTGGGCTCCAACCGCATCCGCGCGAAATCGCCGGAACGGTGCGCCACCAACCGGTATTCGTCGGCGGATGCGAGACCGTCGGCGAGACGCGCGGTCAGCCAACGGCCGTCGCGGAGGGCGAATTCCCGTGCGGCGCGGTCACTGAGCAACCCTTCGGCGATCTGCGCGCCCTCCACGCCGGCTGCGGCGGGCAGATCCAGCAATCGGGTCCTGAGCTCGGGATGCTCGGTGGCCAGCGTGCGACCGAAACCCCACAGCAGAGCTTGATCGGGGTCCGGCCGGTCGGCCGGGGTTGCGCGCTGGGCGTTCGCCGTCAGCAACCACAGTGCTTCCGGTCTGTGCGTTGCCGAGTCCAGAGCGCGCGTCAACCGCAAGGCGGCTTCGATGCGAGCCCGGGCGGAGGCCGCAGTCCACGCGAACACGATGCCGCGGAACGTCTGCGCCGCATCGGCAGACGAGAACAGCTCGGCAGCGGGCCCGTCCTCGGGATGAACAACCACGAGTTCCGCGCCCCGCGCGGCCAGTCCGGCCGCGACGGCGTCACCGACCGGCCCATCGCCCACGATCAGCCAGCGACCCGCCGGCTCGAGCACGCCACCCTCGGCGGGAACCCATTCCACGTGATGCAGCAGACGGGCGATTCCGCTCGCGTCCGGCTCGGCGATCGCGGGTTCGGGCGCAACGTCGAAGTTCGCGGCCAGGAGGCTCACGCCCTGCATGCCGACGAGCGGTCGCCCCGACTCCGAGTACAGCGTGGCGTCGCCGACGATCACCCGCGTTCCCCGCTCGGTCACGCGTACCCGGCACCGCACGGTCGCTTCCCCGGCTGTGGGGTTGCCGAAGAACCGAACACGCTCTATCTCGGAGGGCAGGAACAACTTCCCTCCCCCCGTAGCCGTCACCACGATGCTGTGCAGACAGGCGTCGAGCAGCACCGGATCGAGCGCTGTGGCGTCCCCGGGCAGCCGGAACACCGCCTCCGCCTCGGTGTCGCTGATCGGCCGGAACTCGAGGCCGCAGCGATAGTCGTGGCCCAAGTCCAAGCCGAGCCGGGCGAGAGCGTCGTAGTAGGCGGGCCACATGCGGGCCTCGGACTCAGCGGTCACGGCCTCCTGGGACGGCACCGAAACCGCTTGCGCAGGAATAAGTGTCGCCTGCGCGCACACCGTCGCGGCGTCGTCGGCTCGGACGAAGCGCACATCGTGGCCCTCCGGGCCGGGCTCGACAACGGCCCGCACCGCCGCTTCGGCGGTGACCTCCAGCGGCGTGACCAGCCGCAGCCTCGTGACCTCCCATGTCCCGGGCAGTCGAGTGGCGATCTCGTTCAGCTGAGTGCACAGCCACGCCGCGGGCGCCGTCGGCACGCCACGCAGGCGATGCCCGGCGAACATCTCGGCGGTGACCCGTAAGGTCCGCGAGGAGCGTGCGACGTCCGGGCGCGGCGTCAGGTCCAGCCAGTGCCGTTTGCGCTGGAACGGGTACGTCGGCAAATCGACATGACGCCATCGGTGATCGGCATAGACCGCAGCCCAATCGATCTCGGCGCCGTCGACATACCGTCGAGCCAGGTCGATCGACCCGTTCGAGATCTCGACGACCGACTTGCTCGCGGTGACGCCGGAGGCGATGTTCTCGAGCTCGGCGCGCAGCTGCGCGGCGGTGTCGAAGCAGATCGCCACCCGCTCGGCGAAGTGCGTGCGGCCCACCGCGGCGCTCGCGCACAGATCCACCAACGCGGTCTCGGGGCGGGCGACCAAGAGATCCCTATAGCGACCAGCCAGTTCGCGCAGCGCATCGGCGCTCTTCGCCGACAGAACCAGCAGATGCGGCCCGGCATCGTCACCAGAACCGGCCCCCGACACCTGCGGCGGCTCTTCGATCACCACGTGCGCGTTCGTCCCGCTGATCCCGAACGCGCTCACCCCCGCCCGCCGTGGCCGGTGCGAACGCCGCCACGGCCGCTCCTCGGCCACCACGCGGATCGCGACCGAGTCCCAGTCGATGTGCGGATTGCCCGAACGGAAATGCAGCGAGGCGGGGATGCGCTCGTGCCGCATCGACTCGATCACCTTGATGATGTTCGCGATGCCCGCCGCCGCCTGGGTGTGGCCGAGATTAGACTTCACCGACCCGATCCACAGCGGCGTCGTCTCGGTGCGGCCCTGCCCCAGCGCCGCGGCCAGCGCGTTCACTTCGATGGGATCACCGAGTGCCGTGCCGGTGCCGTGCGTCTCGACGTAATCGATGTCCTGCGCCTCGACCGCCGCGTCCGCCAGCGCCGCGCGGATGACCCGTTCCTGCGCCGGACCGTTGGGTGCGCTCAATCCCTGGCTGCGGCCGTCGGAGTTGACCGCGGACCCGCGCACCAGCCCCAATATCCGATCGCCGTCGCGCCGCGCGTCCGCCAGCCGCTTGAGCACGAGCATTCCCGCGCCGTCGCTCCAGACCACGCCGTCGGCACGCGCGTCGAAACTCTTGCAGCGGCCGTCGGCGGCCAGGCCGCGCGCCCGCGCGAAGTAGATGTCGAGCGAGGGCGTCAGCACCACGGTGGCGCCACCGGCCAGCGCCAGGTCGCATTCGCCGCTGCGCAGGCTTCGCACCGCCGTGTGCACGGTGACCAGCGACGACGAGCACGCAGTGTCGATGGTGAGGCTCGGCCCCTGCGCGCCGAGGAAATACGACAGCCGACCGGAGGCGACGCTGGAGAGGTTGCCGGTGCCGAACCAGGCATCGGGCGCGACATCGGCCCGCGCCATCCGTTCGGCGTAGTCGTTGGACATCACGCCGACGAAGACCCCGGTCCGGCTGCCCTCCAGCCGGCTCGCCGGATAGCCGGCGTGTTCCAATGCTTCCCAGGCGGTTTCGAGCAGCAGCCGCTGTTGTGGGTCCAGCATCCGCGCCTCGCCGACGGAGATGTCGAAGAATCCGGCATCGAAATCCTCGACCCCATCGACGAAACCGCCCCAGCGGGTGTAGGTCTTGCCGTCGGCATCGGGGTTCGGATCGTAGAAGGCCTCCACGTCCCAGCGGTGCGGTGGCACCTCGGTCACCGCGTCGGTCTCGGTGGCCAGTACACGCCACAGATCGGCGGGCCCCCGCACCCCTCCCGGGTAGCGGCAGCCCATGCCGACGATCGCGATCGCGTCGGCGTAATCGTCGGCGGCAGCTTCGGATTCACGCGATGTGAGCTGTGACACGTTCGGCGTAGTAGGTGTAACCGGGAGTTCCGTCGGGTACACCGGGGAGGTGAGTTGCTCGGAGACGCGCGGGGTCGATCGCATGTCGGCCTGTTTCGCTGTCGCGCGTCCGGGGGCGGGTATGGCGCCGAGCCGGGCGATCTCCTCCGACACCGCGGCGACCGTCGGATGATCGAACAGCAGGGTCGCAGGCAGCCGCACCCCCAGCTCCGCGGAGAGCGCGTTGCGCAATTCGACCGCCATCATCGAATCCAGCCCGAGTTCCCGCAGCGGCGTGCGATCGGGAACGTCGGCCGCGCGGCCGAGCGTGGCCGCGGCATGGGTGCGTACCAGTTCCAGCAGCTCCGCCGGATCGCCCGGTTCCTGTCCTTCGACCGAGTCCCGCTCCGCCGTAACGGCGGGAAAAACAGCGACGACTCCCTCCGCCGACAGCAGCGAGCGCAGCGCGCGGGCGCCGTCCTCGGCATCCAGTTCGCCGACACCGTGGCGTTCCCACGCCCGGCGGGCGGCGTCGCTGAGCCCTTTGGCCATGCCGGTGCCCGCCCACGGCCCCCACGCGATACTCACGGCGGGCAGTCCCCGGGCGGCGCGCAGGTGGGCGAGGGCGTCGAGATACGCGTTCGCCGCGGCGTAGTTGCCTTGTCCGGCGGTGCCCACCAGGGCGCTGACCGAGGAGAACAGCACGAACAGGTCCAGCGGCCGCCCCGCGGTCAGCTCGTGCAGGTGCCACGCGCCCGCGACCTTCCCCGCGAACACCCGGTCGATGTGACCTGCGGTCTGTTCGAACAACAGGGCGTCGTCCAGCACACCCGCGCAGTGCACGATCCCGGCCAGCCTCGGCAGCTCCGCGCCGAAGCGGCCGATCAGGTCTTTCACCGCGTTCCGGTCTTCGACATCGACCACCACGGTCTCGACTCGCGCCCCCAGTGCGGCGATCCGCGCTGTTTCCCGCTCGTCTCGCGGGGTGGGTCCGCTGCGACCGGCCAGCACGATGGTGCCCGCACCGGCCTCGGCCAGCGTCCGAGCGGCGGTCGATCCCAAGGCTCCGCGCCCGCCGGTGATCAGATACGCACCGTCACGATCCAGCTCGGCCGGCCCGCTCACTTCGTCGGAGGGCCGCATCCGCATCGTGTAGCGGTGACGTCCGCGCAGAGCGATCACGGAATCCTCCGCTTCGGAGCGGATTTCGTTTACCAGCCGGTGGTCGTCACATCGGGCGTCTCCGGGCAGATCGATCAGACGACAGCGCAGTTCGGGCAGTTCGGTGCGCACGACCGCGCCCAGTCCCCACAGAGTCGCGGCAGCCGGGCGCACGGGTTCCCCGGGCAGCGCCGCGGTCGCCCCCATGGTCACGACATACAGCGGTGCGTCGGACACCGTCCGGACCATGTGCTGCACCACGGCGAGGGCGAATCGCGTTTCCACCCGGGCCGTTTCGGCGCTGTCGTCGGCCTCGGCATCGGCGAGGTAGATCACCGCCCGTTCGTCGCCGGGCCACACCGCCGGATCGACAGCACGCTCCACGGCCACCGCGTCGATACCCGCGGCGCGCAAGGCGGCGGCGAGTCGCTCTGCCTGGTGCCCGACCCCGATCACCAACGCGGCGGCATCCGCCCGTTCACTGGGCGAACCCACGGCGGGCTCCCAGACCGGGCGGTGGGTGTGGCCGGACATGCGATACCGATCCTGCGACTGCCCGGAAGAACCGGACTCGGCGAACCATACGTTGTCGATATCGCAGACGACCGTGCCCGCGGTATCGAAGATCGTGAGACGAACCGTGCGGTCGATGAACTCGGCCCGCACCCACGCCGTTTCACCTGCGTCCTGACCGGACAAACGCAGACTGCCGATACCTACCGGCAGTCGAGCCGCGTCACCGTTTCCGGACACCAGCGCCAGACCGGTCTGGATCGCGGCATCGAGCAGACACGGCAGCCAAGCGTCGGGTTCGTCGGCCAGTCCCGAGGGACGCCGCAGTTCCGCGAGCATCGCGTGCTCGCCGGACCACAACCGCGTGATCCAACGGAATCGCGGGCCGAAGGTCAATCCCGCGTCCGCGCAGCGGCGGTAGAAATCCTCGACATCTTCCTCGGTCGACATCACCCGTCGTGCCGCGGCCAGTTCACCGGCATCGCGCGGCCGAGTCGAGGCGGTCCGGACCGCGGCGGACACCGCGGGGACACTGCCGTTCTCGACGTGGAACCGCACCTCGGTGCGGTCGCCCGCGTCGGTCACCAGCGGCTCGGTCAATTCCTCCAGCGGCACCGGTCGCGCGGCGACGAAATCGATCAGTTCGTGGCCCGCGCCTCCGGCCGCACGCAACGCGCGCAGCGCGAGTTCCGCCGCGGGCACCACCGCGCGGTCGCGGAACCGATGCTCGGTGAGGTATCCGGTGCTCGACGACGCGCTTCCGATCGGCACAGACACCCGCTCTCGTTCGAAGGGGTAGGTGGGCAGGCCGTTGCGCCTGCGCGCGTCAGCGGGAAACACCGCGGCCCAGTCGATTTCGGCGCCCGCGCGATACAGCTCGCCGAGGCCGGTCAACAGCACTTCGTCGTCGGTGGACGTCCGGCGCATACTCGGTACCCACAGGGCGTCGGGATCGGTGTGCCGCCCGAAGTCCAGCAGCACCGGATGCGGCCCCACCTCGAGGTAGACGTCCACGCCCGACTCGGCGGCGGCGCGCACGCCCTCGGCGAAACGAACGGTGCCGCGGGCGTGCGCACGCCAGTACGCGGCATCCATGGGGCCGTCGACCAGCGCGCCGGTCACGTTGGAGATCAGCGGAATCGCCGCCGCGCGCGGGACGGGCGCCAACGCGGCGACCGTGGTCTCGAAGTCGTCCAGCATCGGATCCAGCATGGGCGAATGGAAGGCCGTGGTCCCGGGCAGCCGCACCGCACGGATCGACCGTTCCTCGGCAGCCCGCAGAACCCGGCCCACCCCGTCCACCGCTCCGGACACCACGAACTGGCCGGGGCTGTTGACGGCGGCCACCGACACACTCGCCGCGAGCTCGTCCAGCAGATCTTCGAACTCCACGGGCGCGGCGAACACCGCCGCCATCGCTCCTCGCTGCGCCACCGCCTGCATCAACCGGCCCCGTTCCGCGGCCAGACGCAAGCCGGTGTCCAGGTCGAACACCCCAGCGACGGTCGCCGCGACCAGTTCACCGAGGCTGTGCCCCAGCACGACGTCGGGGCGGACGCCGAACGCCGACCACAACTCGGCGCATGCCCATTCGAGCGCGAACAGGGCTGGTTGCGCGTACTCGGTGCGAGCCAGCACATCGTCGTCCGCGGCGAAGAGCGCCGACCGCAGACGCATCCCGCCGGGAAGCGGTCCCAGCAACTCGTCACAGCGGTCGAGCGCCGCGCGGAAAGCCGGATACTTGCCGTCCAGCGCCGCACCCATCCCGGCGTACTGCGCGCCTTGCCCGGTGAAGAGCATCGCCACCCGCGGCGCACCAGGCTCTGGTTCGATCGTCCGGCCTGGAGAGGCCACGAGTTCGCGCGCCGCCTCTTCGGCCGTGCCGGCCACCACCACTCGCCGATGCGCGAAGTGCGTGCGTCCCAGCGCCGCGGTGGCGGCCACATCGGCGAGCGGCACCTCCTGCCTGCCCAACTGCTCGGCATAGCGGACGGCCAGCGTATCGAGGGCTGACGGGGTGCGGGCCGAAATCGCCAGTAACACAGGCCCGTTCGGATCAGCACGCGCCGCAGGCTCGGGCGCCTGCTCCAGCACGACGTGCGCGTTGGTGCCCGCGAAACCGAACGAACTCACCCCCGCCAATCGCGGCTGCCGCGTGCGCGGCCAGGCGAGATCGCCGGTCGGCACCGCCAGCGCCGTGCCGTCCAGCTTGATCTTCGGGTTCATGGTGGCGAAGTCGTGCTGACGCGGAATGCGTTCGTGCTGCAGTTGCAGCACCACCTTGATCAGCCCGGCGACGCCCGCGGCCGCTTCCAGGTGCCCGATCTGCGACTTCACCGAACCCAGCTGGCACGCCGACCCATCGGCCCGTGGCGCGCCGAGCACCTGCGACAACGCCTCGATCTCGATCGGATCGCCCAGCGGCGTGCCGGTGCCGTGCGTCTCGACGTAGCCGATCCGGTCGGCGGCGCACCCGGCGTCGGCCAGCGCGGCGCGCAGCAATTCGCGCTGTGCCGTCGGATTCGGCGCGGTCAGCCCCATGGAACGACCGTCGTGGTTCACGCTCGAGCCTCGGACGAGCGCTCTGATCTCGTCGCCATCGGCGATCGCCCGCGAAAGCGTCTTCAACACAACGACACCCGCGCCCTCGCCACGCACATACCCGTTCGCGCGCGCGTCGAACGGGCGGCAGCGCCCGTCCGGAGAGAGCGCCCCCATCCGAGCCAGCGCCTCCGAGGTCAGCTCGGATTGCAGCAAGTTCACTCCGCCCGCCAACGCGACGTCGCACTCCCCCGAAAGCAGACTGCGGCACGCCTGATGCACGGCCACCAGCGACGACGAGCACGCCGTGTCGATCGCCACCGCGGGCCCGCGCAATCCGAGTACGTAGGACACCCGTCCGGCCACGATGCTCGACATCGTCCCGGTGAGCGTGTGCGCGTCCACCGAACTCACCCAGTCGGGGGTGATCGTGCGCTGGTATTCCTGCCAGCTGACGCCGAGGAACACCCCGGTGCGGGCCGCGGCCGGACTGCCAGGAACCAGAGCGGCATCTTCCATTGCGGCCCAGGCGACTTCGAGTACCAGCCGCTGTTGCGGATCCATCGACGCCGCTTCGCGCGGCGCGATCCCGAAGAACTCCGCGTCCATCGCATCGATCGGACCGGCCAGCAACCCGGCTCGCCGCCGTGCCCGTCGGGGCGCCGAATCCGCTACAGGCCAACGGCTTTCCGGCGCATCGACGATGGCGTCGCGACCCGAGGTCAGCAGATCCCAGTACTGCTGCGGGGATTCCGCGCCGCCGGGAAAGCGGCAGCCCATCCCCACGATGGCGATCGGCTCGCGCTGCGGCCGCGCCTCCAACTCCTGAATCCGGCGGAGTGCCCGCGTCAGCAAGACCCGTAGGTCATACCCATCATCCGACATCCGCAAAGCCACCCACATCTTGCAAAAGTTGTGACGTGGAACATACGACGGGCCCGGTTAGGCGTCAATTGCCTACGGTGTGCACAAAATTAACTCAAGTTACCAACTAGTAGCTTGATCTTCCGCTCAAGGATGTTGCCCGAGTGAAACATTCACTTTTGAAGGATTCACTTCGGAGCTACTGATGCACCCGCCGCGCCCCGATCCGATCGATCCGAGCGCGCCCCCACTCCCCCAGCGGCTCCAGCGCGGCGTTGAGCGCCGCGCCGATCTCGGTCAACCGGTACTCCACGCGCGGCGGCACCTCGCGGTAGACGGTCCTGCTGACGATGCCGTCCTCCTCCAGCTCCCGGAGCTGCTGGATGAGCATCTTCTCCGAGACGCCCGGCAACCCCTTGCGCAGCTCCCCGAAGCGCCGAACCCCGTGATTCTCCAGCTCCCACAGAATCAGCGCCTTCCACTTGCCGCCGACGACGTCCATCGCCGCATCGATCCCGCAGAAGTACGGTCCCGATCGTTTCGCGCCCATCGCTCACCCTCTCCACCTGCTCACAAACCAATGGGTAAGTACCCGACAAAATAGTAGGTACTTGCCCCATTGCCGGTCACCGAGCAGTCTGGATCCCAGCGCGCTGACCAGGACATTTCGATCTCGGAGGAGTTGAACCCGCAATGGCGGAGACCACGAAGACCCCGGTGACCATTCTCGGGCTCGGCGCGATGGGCCGGGCGTTGGCCGCGACCTTCCTGAAGGCCGGCGTGCCGACAACCGTCTGGAACCGCACGCCGGGCAAGGACGCCGACCTGCTCGCGGCCGGAGCCATCGGCGTCGCCACGGTCGCCGAAGCGATCGATACCGAGGGCCTCATCATCGCGATACTGCTCGACCACGCTTCGGTGCACGCGACCCTCGACCCGGTCGCCGACCGCCTGGCCGGACGGCAGTTGATCAACCTGACCAGCACCGCCCCGAACGAGGCCCGCGAACTCGCCGCCTGGGCCGCCGGACACGGCTGCGACTACCTCGACGGCGGCATCATGGCGGTGCCGCCCATGATCGGCCAGCCGGGCGCGTCCATCCTCTACAGCGGCTCCAGGACAGTCTTCGACACACATGTCGAAGCGCTCGAATTGCTCGCCGCCGCAGAATATTTCGGCGACGATGCGGGCCTCGCCTCGACCTACGACTTCGCCCTGCTCGCCACCATGTACGCCATGTTCGGCGGCTTCCTGCACGGCGCGGCCATGATGCGCTCGATGGGCGTCCCCGCCGCCGAATTCGGCCGGCGAGCCGCCGCCTGGGTCAGCGCGATGGCCCAGTCGTTCCCGCACCAAGGCACCGTCATCGACACCGCCACCTACACCGACCCCATCCAGTCCATCGCCTTCCACAAAGCCGCCCTCGACGCGATCACCCGCGCCAGCCGCGACGCCCACGTCACCCCCGACTTCGTCGCCCCCATGAAGACCCTCCTCGACCGCCAGGTAGCCGACGGCCGGGGCGCCCTGGGCTTCGAACGCACATTCGAAGAACTCCTCTGATCCATCGCGTGGGCCGCATCGCTCCCCGATGCGGCCCACGCGCGCCCGTCAACGCCGGAGAATCCCCAGGTCAGGCTGCGATTTGGTCCACACGGAGGTGATCCGATAATCTTGCTGGGCACACCGGTCCGGGTGGCGGAATGGCAGACGCGCTAGCTTGAGGTGCTAGTGCCCTTTATCGGGCGTGGGGGTTCAAGTCCCCCTCCGGACACAGACACTACGCACACGGGTGGTTGTGGAGCAGTTTCTGCCACGACCACCCGTTTTTCGTGGTCGTAGGTGAGCTTCAGGCCGAGTTGCCGGTAGACCTCAAGTTTGTCGCTGGGGTCGGCCGCCTTCAGTATGTGAACCAGCCCACCCAGTGAGGTCACAAGCTGGAGGATCTCCTCCTTGTTCAAGTGGTGATCCGACCATTGCTCGGCTTCCAGCGCGGTGAGCTGTGCAGCGGTGGCCTGGCGTTCACGCTGAACTTGTTGGGTCCAGCCCGCCACAAGGACCGGGTCGGTGCCCGCTTCCAGTGCTGCTCGGTACCGCGACAGTTTGCGGTCGTGTTCGGCAAGCGATCGCCGTGCACTCTCGATGGCGGGTGTGTTGTCGGTCTGGGCGCCTTCGAGCATGGTCAGCGAATGCTCGATCCGGTCGGGGTGGAAGATGTCGGCCAACCATGCATCGATCGGGGCGCTGAGCTGGTCTTCGCGCAGGTAGACGGTCGTCGGGTGGTCGATCTTGTTGACGAGGGCGTACTCGGATGGATACCGGCAGCGGTAGTGCGGCAGCCCGTGGTTCCAGTTGCCTTGCATGCGGCGTCCGCAGGCGTCGTGGAACAGCAGTCCCTTGAAGGCGTACGGGTGCTGGCGGCGGGTCGTTGTTCTGCCTGTCGACTGCGGGCCTCGGGCGGCGAGCCGTAGTTGTGTCTGCTCGAAGGCGTCCTTGCTGATGAGTGCGCTGTGGGCTGGCTGGTCGGAGTAGACCCACTCGTTTTTCGGGTTCCACGCCAAGCGGGTGTGATGGCCTAAGGCGACGTCATCGACGTCGATGAGGGACTCCTGCTTGCGTTGTTTGTTCCACACCTCGTAGCCGGTGTAGCGCGGATTGCCCAGGATCGCGCGCACCGCGCTCTTGGACCACGCGGCGCCGGAGCGATGGCTGTTGCGCCTGCGGTCGTAGGCCGACGGGCACAAGATGTTGTCGGCGGTAAGTCGTTGCGCGATAGCGAAAATCCCTATGCCGGATAAGTACTCGCTGAAGATCCGTTGCACCACTGGCGCGGTGACAGGGTCGGGTCCAAGGGTATGCAGCCGTTTACCGTCGGCGGCTTTGCCCGGGTTGGGATGGGGCCCGGCGTCGGCGAGGCGGTACCCGTAAGGTGGCCGGCCGCCGAGGTAGCGGCCCTCGACTTGCGCTTGCGCGGCCATGGCGGCGCGGACGCGGATCTTGATGCGGTTGCGGTCGCCTTTGGACATGCCGCCGAACACCGACATGATCAGGTCGTGTGCTTCGGAGTCCGGGTCGATCGGACCGCCGACCTCTGGGACCCACAGCTGCACGCCGTAGTGTACGAAGACCGGAAACGTCAGCCCGAACTGGTTGCCGTAGAACGCGCGTTGCGGTTCGCCGATCACGACCGCGTCGAACCCTCGCTCGGGTTCTTTCAGCAGCTCGAGCAGTCGCCCGGCCGCGGGGCGGCGCTTCCACGGAATCGACCGCGACTGCCCGATGTCGAAGAACTCCGCGACGATCTGCCCGTGCTGACCGACCAGGGCGTTCGCTCGCCCGAGCTGCCAGTTGCGAGACGCTTCCGGATCTTGCTGGTCTTCGGTGGAGACCCGCCCGGCGAAAGCGAACCTGATCATTGCTGCGATTCCTCCTGCTGGTTGAGAAAGACATCGGCGTTCGGTGGTGGCTTGGCCGAAGTACTCCATCCTCGGGAGTTGAGCTGGAGGGAGTCGGCCGTGGTGTTGGGGCTGGACTCGGTCGGGGACTATCGACGGTCTCGACACCAGTCTCGCGGACGTGTCGGAGAATGATCTCCAGCAACACTTTAGCGGCTATGGCGTTGAGCTGAGGCGGGTCCTCTGGAACGACGACAGTGACATCGTTCGTGCGGCTTCTAGCAGCCTGATCATGCGCGTTGCTGCCATCAGGGCGCACGGCGCACGTCCTCGGCTACGCTGGCCGACTGGTAGCTGACCGATGACGACCGGCACCTCGTTCTGTACCAATCACGAGCCGCGCGCGTTCGGGCGTGGCAATCCCTCCGCCAAGAACGACAGACCGGTGTGCTGGTGCGAGTAGAGGTGAACGATGAGCGCGCCGCCGCGGGAGACAAAGGCCCAGGACGAGCTCTGGCGCCGAGATGGCCAGTAGAGGGCTGACCGTGGAGATCGAAAGGCATGGCTCCTCCAGGCCTGCCGATTCTCCCGCCTTCCATGAAAGCCGAAACACGGCGATTTCGCCACCACCTGTAGCCGATGGTCCGTGCCCGCGCTGGCACTGGCCGCCCTGACCGCCGTGACGGGCACCGCCCACGCCGACCCGGGCGATGACCAGCCCATCTCCTTCACCGCGCACGCCACCGACACCTCCTCGATCATCGAAATCGACTCCGGAGCCTTGGTCGTCGAGGACGGAACGCTGAAAGTGAAGTCCCGGGACGGCATCACCGTCGCGGGGACGCCGCTGCGGTTCACCATCGACGAATACGAATTCCCGATCCGTGCCGAAATCTCCGGCCGTACCGCGACACTGACGCCGGACCTGTCGATGGATCGCGCCGTCTACAAGCCGGTAGCGTTGCCCTACGAGGACAAGGCGCCCTGGAAGACCGAATACGACCGGGAACAAGCCGCTTGGTCCCGCATGACCAGCACCATCAGCATGGGCGCCACCATCGGAACCCTCGTCGGCGGCCTCGGCGGCGCGGCGGTCGGCTGCGTGCTCGGCGGCCTCGCTGGCGCGACCATCGCCGCGGGGACCATCGCGGGCCTGTTCGGTCCATTCATCCCGCCGCAGCCGTTGGGTGCCTCGTCGGCGTCGCCGCGGTCGGCGCGTTGGGCACTGTGGCGGGCCAGATACTGGTCACCGCCCCGGTGGCGATCGGCGCCGCGATCCAGTACTTCACCACGATCAACAGCCCGTACCCGGCGAAATAGGAGGCAGGGCAGAACTATTCGTATCGACGGCGGCCACGACAAGGTGGCCCCCGTCGAAGCCGTTGTACCGATCGGGGCCCATACGATCAGCGATCTGACCGGTGGGCAGCACAAGCCAACCTGACCAGTGAGCTCCGACAACGAGCCCAGCGCCAACTACCCCCGGACGATGCACACCGAACCAGCCCGATGAACCGATCGAGGAGGTACTGCTCGAGCGATAGACGCGACCGCCGCCTGATCGTCACCGTCTAGCGCCGCTAGCCTCGGTGCGTGATACCACTGTCGGACCAGACACAGGTAGCTTCGGATTCGTCGCGCAGCCCAACTTCTATCCGGCGGAGACCCGTTTGATGGAGAACATGCCTCCGGCAAGGAATTCTCCGTTGCCGATCGGCGTAACCATGCCGCCGAAGAGATTGAAGTTCCTGCTTTCATCCGGCATCGGCCATCGAGCGACGAGTTGACCGGTGTTCCAGTCGATAGCCACGTACTCGTATTTGCCGTCCTTCTTGCTGGCGGCATAGAGCAGGCCGGACTCGGCCGAGACCGAGGGGACTGTGATATCGCTGTTGTCGACCTCGGTGTTGGACCACACCTTGACGAAGGTGTTCTCCGCGCTGTCCCACCGGAACTTCTGCATTCCACTGGGTGCCGGACGGGTGGTTCCCGGGGCGAAGATGTTCGCCCATACGTTCGGGGCAGGCTGCGGGTATGCCGTGGTGGTCGCCAGCACGTCGTGGCCGAGCACGGTCGGTGACAGTTCGAGGGTGACCTTGGACATGTCTACCTTGACTTTGCCTGCAACGCGATTCCGCTTTCCCCCTGATTGGGTATCGGTATTGTTGTGCGGAATCTCGTTGCGCCAGAACGCCACAAGGTTCGGGCCTGAAGAGCTCGCGTCCGAGATGATGACCAACTCGTCTTCATCCGGACCGAATCCCATCAGGGTTGGGGTGGTGCCGGAGCCGCCGGAGCGGGTCAACGATCCCGCTGCTCGCGCGATTGCCGGGTCGGACCGTTCGTAGTCGGCCTCCCACCCACCGTCTTTCTCGGCGATCGAAAACTTCTCGCCGTTCCAGGCGATCTTCAGCATCCTGCGCGATGTCACGGCGTAGATGCCGGACTCGTCGATCGCGAAGCTGTTCTCGAGTCGCTCGTCCGACAAGGGGAAGACCGAGAGGATGTCGAGGTCGCGATTCATCAAGAACAGGGCCGAATCCGATCCGGCGACGACGTGACCATCGAACGTCATACCTAATCCGACGATGGCGGAACCGGGCCGCCGCACGGCAGCGACGGTCTCCTCGGGTGTTTCCTCGGGCAGTGGGGCGTTCTGCAATTCCACGACTTTGTCGAACCGCAGGTCACCGCGGGGGTCGTTGTCGTCGGTGGTCTTCAGGACGCGCATTCCCTCGATGACCGAGTAGTGGTAACCGTCCTTGTCGATCATGTTGTAAGCGCCGTTGGGGATCTTCGAGTAGGCGATACCCGCCGCGTCCGCCTCCTGTCCGAGACCGACGAGGGCGGCATCATCCTTCGCCGCCACTGCGGCGTCGGTCGCTGCCAGCAACTCTTCCACAGCCTCGGGAGCCGGGGGGTTCGCGCCCGGGTAGGGAAGGAAGTCGATCGGCTCGAACTCGTCTCCCGTTGCGAGAATCTTCTGGATTCCATACATCGTGGGGGCGAGCACAATGCGATCGTCCCCACTGTATTTGATGGTTGGATTGCCCGCATACGTGGTGCGGACGTAGTCGACATCCGAGTTCGACAGTTCCTTGGTCTCGGTGGGCCCCGCTACTGGCGTGGAATCGGTAGCAGCGGAATCGAAATGGGTGATCGGATATTCGGAGTCGGCCAACCACGGGTTTTTCGGCGGCGCGGCGGCGTGCGTCGCCGACTGCGAATCCGGTTCGCCGGTAGAACATCCCGTGGTCATAAGGCCAGTGCCGAGTACAGTCGCCACGATCGAGATCAGGGCCCCGGTGCGGAGGCGGCGAACCGAGCGACCGAAGCCATTGGGCCTTGTCGAGATCTCGGCGTGGGCTTCTCGATGGTGCCAGTATTCATTCTGTGCGGGTTGGCAGGGCATGCCGATCATGCTCCTTCTGTTCGTTGGGATTCGGGGTCAATCGCGACCGAGGCGGCGAGAAGCGCAGGCGTGTGCCCGCGATGAAACTTCTTTGCGCGAGAACTCATCGCTGATGGACGACGTTCTGGGATGTGGGGGCGAACCGTGAGATCCCGGCGATGGTGCCGGTGTAGATACTGCCATCCGATCCCATTGTCATTCCGGAATAGAAGCCGTTCTCGCATGCGTTGCCCCCGGTCAGCGCGGGCATGTCCCCGGAGATATCGTCGGCGACAGTCGATGTACCGGTTGCCAGCAATCCGGCTACCAAACCAGCTGCGCACTCCTGCGCAGCGCCCGGCACGAACCACCGGGACTCTCCGGTGCCCAGATCGAGAGCGTGAACACCGAATACCGCCTGACCATCCGACTGAACCTGTAGCGAATTCCCCAATACCAAGCCCGATCCGCGCGAGATCATCGGAATCCCGTTAGGGAAGCTGGCGGTCGGGTTCTCCCAAATCGTGTGACACGTTCGAGTTCGCGGATCCCAGTCGACTCGGGCGACTCCGCGTGAAGTCTGCACGGGGTCCCCTCCGGCGAGCCCGCTGGCGGCGACCCGGTTGTACCGTGGCATCCCCGCGTATTGCTGATCGTTCTGCAGCTGGTTGTCGACGACGACGGCCGAGTACCCGGCCACTGCGACAGACTGCTCGGTGGTCGTGCGGGTACGGCCGTCACCGAAATCGACGGCGACTTCGCAGGCGATGCGCGGATCCCGGCCCGGAGCGATGGGCGTCCAGTCCGCCGGTATCTCGTCGCGCCACATGAGCACCAGATTCCGGACGGGTTGCTCGTCTGTCAGCACGACGAACTGATCGTATCGGCCGCTGGTTCCCATCAACGTCGGCGTCGATCCGGTGCCGCGCCCGAGCGAGACCGCGCTCGGTGTCGGGGAGGTCTGGTACTCGGTCCGCCACGTGCGCGCCAGAGTCGAACCATCCCAATCCAATCGGTACTGTGCCGCGGTGGTGGCGGGGTAAACGCCACCGTCTTCGTCGACAGCGAAGTTGTTGGTGAGCTGTTCGAGATCCCCGTCGGGCAGAGCGAGGTCATCGCAGCGTTCTCCGTTGACGGAGTAGTGCCCGAGCACGCCGCGCGTCTGCCATTCCATCGGATCGGCGGGCAACACGATCATCTCGCCGAGCTCTGTTCCCGCCACGAGGTGACCGTCATAGGTATGCGCCACACCGGTCAATTGCTCGGCCCGGCAGAAGAATTCGTCCGGAATCGAGTATCGGGCGACGCTGCGGATCGGCGAGGACGGTACCGCCGGATCGACGTCTCCGAAGGCCTCGACCGCCCGGTCGGCAATTCGAATGACCTGATTGTTCGAATTCAGTTCGTAGTAGGCCGTACCGACGCTCGCCGACGCGGGTGCCGGTTGTGTCGTCGCGTACGTGCGCAGGCTCTTCTGGTCGAGCTTGACCACCTGCTGGGTCCCAGACATCGACGCCCAGACAACCCGCTCGCCATTGGGATAGGGCATCGACTCGTATGCCCAGATGGGTACTACGCCGGGAAGAAACGCGTGCTCCGCACGATACTGCCCATCCGCGGCGGCCTGGTACGGGTAGGACTGTTGGCGGTACCCGTCTCGATGGGTTCCGCCGTCCGGGGCGAGGTAGGGGTTGCAGGGCGGTTCATCGGATGCGCCCGCCTGGCATGCCCGGGGAACATCTGGGGGTGCTGCTGCGGCTTCTTGTGTCGGAAGTACGAGTCCGAGGGCGACCGCTAGCGCGACGAACATCGGCTGGAAACCGTTTCGCAACGGAGACTCCTAGTGCGGTGGAAGGGGTTCGATGTCAACGCCCGGGAGCGCCTGGGTGGCGCCGCGCTCGGCGACCAAACCAGGTCGCAGGCAGGTTGACAGCTCCGCGGTCGATGCAGGTGTCTACGTCAACTGCGGTCCCGGCTGCCCCAAGGCGTACTCGCGCGAACGGTGAGACCAGGCAGCCCGATGACCGCGAAGCGTTCGCCAGTGTAGTCACTCGACTACGGCATTGCAATCGAATCCCGATCTCCGACTTCGCCACTGTGGCGACCATGGGGCCATAGAGCCGCACAGCGCCCTTGTCAGCCCTCTTTCTTCCCGCCCTGCAACAGGCGCGCCGCCTCGGAGTCGATGCACGCTTGCAGCTCGGCCTCGGGGATATCTTCGAGTCCCGTAGCCCCTCGCAGGAATGATCCGAACAACCGCCAACCGAGCTCGAGTGCCGCGACGTTGGCGACCGCGATCGCGGCGGCGCGCTCATCGAGGTGATGACGACGGGCTTCGTCGAGCAGGCGGGACATCAGCGGAAACCGCTCCTGTAGCGCTCCGACGTCGAAGCCGTCGAGGATGCAGCGAGCCAGAACGATCCAGTGGCGCTGCCAGCGTGCATCGGAGGCAGTCAGTGGGCTGTCGGCGTCCAAGGCGGCCGTCTCGGTCCCGAGGTGATTCAGTACGGCCGCGACCAACTGTTCCTTCGCGCCGAAGTGCCGGAAGACCAGGCCGTGATTGACGCCAGCGCGTTCGGCGATGTCGCGAATGGAGGTGGCGGCCGGCCCGCGTTCGGCGAACAGTTCCGTGGCGCTGGCCAGGACCGCCGCCACCACCTCGTCACGTCCGACCGGCACGCTTCCGTCCCCCGACTTCGTTGCACCCTTCGTAGTCATGCGACTACACTAGCGCACACGTGCTGTAGTCAACTGACTACACACGCTCCGTTTCGCTCATCCGAGAGGATCATCCCGATGACAGACACTGTCGTGGTCGCCGACAAGGAACCCGCCGCCGCACTCGATCTCCATCCAGTCCGGCTCCCGGGTTCACCGCTCATCACCGGCCCGTTCACCCATCTCGCCGCCGAGCGCGACCGTTTGGCCGGGCTACGCTGGCAGCACTTCGACGCAGTCCAGATGGGGGCCACCGTTGGCGCCGAGATCAGTGGCGTCGATCTGACCTCCGATCTCGCCGACGAGGTGATCGCCGAAATGCGTCAGGCGCTGCACGACTACAAGGTGCTGTTCTTCCGCGACCAGCCGATGACGCCCGTTCAGCACGTCGCCTTCGCCCGCCGCTTCGGCAACCTCGAGGTGCACCCCTTCATTCCGTCCAATACCGACCACCCCCAACTGGTCCGGTTCGAGAAGAGTGCTCAGGTCACCGGTTTCGAAAACAGCTGGCACCATGACGTCACCTGGCGCCGAGAGCCGTCGATAGGTGCGATCCTGCATGCCCTGTCGGTTCCGGACGTCGGCGGCGACACCCTGTTCTCCGATATGTACGCCGCCTACGACGCACTCGACGACGAGACCAAGCAGCTGATCGAATCCCTCGACGCCGTTCACGACTTCACCAAGGCCTTCGGGCATTCGCTGCCCGAGGAGCAGCGCGATGCGATGCGCGTGCAGTATCCGTCGGTCCGGCATCCGATAGTGTGCGCCCACCCCGCAACGGGTCGCCGCCACCTCTACGTCAACAGGATCTTCGTCGACCGGGTCGACGGCATGGATCTCGACGAAGGCGCGGAACTGATCGACCGGCTGTGCCGCCAGGCCGACTACCCCGAGCACCAGGTCCGGCTGCGATGGGAACCGCACACTGTCGCCTTCTGGGACAACCGCGCGGTGCAGCACTATGCGTCAAGTGACTACTGGCCGGCGATCAGGGTCATGGAACGCGCATCCATCGCCGGACCGCGTCCCTGCCGCTGACCCGAATGACCGGCGAAAGTGATGATGTGACGAGAACGAGTCGTACGGCGTCGGCCGCGGCGGAGGTGTTCGCCGAGTTCAAGGAGCTCGACGGATTCGATCGCAGCGCCGACGCCATCGGCCCGGTACTGGCGTTCCTCATCGGATACCAAATCGCCGGTGCGCACGGTGGCGTCGTGGCAGCCATCGGCACAGCGGCGACCTTGGCGGTGGTGCGCCTCGTTCACGGCGACTCCGTCCCGCTCTTGACGGTGTCCCGGCGCGGCCGTGCTGGTCTATTCCCTCTTCGTCCAGTTCAGCGCACCCGATGGGTCTGCGCGACAGCGCAATCCACGAACCAGCATCGATCGCACAGCGATACCGGCTGATCGCCACTCCACTCACCAACTCCCGTTGCCGCCAGAAGACACCGTTGCGAAACGGTTTCCGAGCCGATGGCCAGTGCGTTCGCACTGGCCATCGACTGCGTTCGTCCTGTGCGGCCCGCCGTTCGTCCAAGACCGGAAATCGCTCAGCCGACCGCGGCCCCGGCCGTCATGCCGCCATCGACGACGAACTCTGCGCCGTTGCAGTAGCTGGATTCGGTACTCGCCAGGAATACGACGAGACTCGACACCTCCTCGGGCAGACCCAGACGCGCCCGGGTGTTTTCCGCCCGGTCGACATCGAGATCTCCTGTCGCGCCGATCATGGGGGTGAGGATGCCTCCCGGGTGCACCGAATTGACGCGCACTCCGTGCGGGGCCAGTTCCAGAGCAGCGGATTTCGTCAAGCCGCGCACCCCGAACTTCGACGCCGCGTAGGCGTGCATGCCCGCGACGCCCTGGATGCCGGCGGCCGAGGAAATGTTGACCACCGACGACGGGCGTGCTGCGACCAACGCGTCACGGGCGGCGGTCAATCCGAGGAAAGTGCCCGTCAGATTGACTGCCAGCACATGCTCCCACTGTTTCTCGGTGTAGACGCCGAGTTCGCCGCCGTCGAGGATGCCGGCATTGTTGACCAGCACGTTGAGTTCACCGAAATGCCGGACCGCTTCCGCGACAGCGTGCGTCCAATCCTGGGCGCTGGTGACATCGAGATGGACGTACAACGCGAGGTCTCCGAGTTCGTCGGCGAGTCGGGCGCCGGTCTCGTCGGCGATATCGCCGAGCACCACCGCAGCGCCCTCATTCAGAAAGGCCCGGGCGTGGGCGGCGCCCATGCCGGACGCTCCGCCGCTGATCAGTGCTACCCGGCCGGACAAACGGTTACTCATGAAACGGACTCCTCCGAAGTGATGGACGGGTTCTGCGCTCCGCCAACCGGTGGACGCAGCGGGCGTGGCAGATCGATACCGCGGTCGGCCTCCGAGTGATCACCGGAGCAGCGCTCCGCCGGTCGCCGGTGTGCGCCCGTGCTTCATCACCAGTGCGACCGCGAGCCCGCACACCGCTGCCGCCACGCCGAACCAGAAGCCGAGTTCATAGCCTCGGTCGGCGAAGACGTTCGTGAGCTGATTCGCCTGTGGGGTGCGTCCGGCCACGCTCACACTCGCGATGATCGGGTGGGCGGCGATAAAGGCGGTGATCACGGCGGTGCCGGCCGCGGCGCCGAGGTTCTGGGTCACTCCGAGCATGCTGGCGCTGATGCCCTGCTGTTCCTGCGGAACGGCCTCCACCATCAGAATCGGCATGCACGCGTAATACAGGCCGAAGGCGGCGCCGAACGCGATGCCGGACAGCGCGAACACCTGCCAGGTGTGCGGCAGCACGGCCAACACGATGGTGCTCCCGATGAACAGCACCAGTCCGGCCAGCAGCGGCAAGCGGGCACCCACACGCCGCGCGACGAAGCCGGCGACGACTCCGAAGATCATCGCGGTCAGGCCCTGCACCACGCCGATGCGCAGGGCGAATTCCATCAGTGACAAGCCGTCGCCGTAGCTGTACCCCGGTATCAGAGACACCTTCACGATGTCGTGCGAGACCGACCGGCCTGCCATCTCGGAAACTTGCGCGACCGTGCGGCCCGCGATCTGGGCTTCGAGCTCGGGCTGGGACGGCGTCTGCGCCATGTAGGCGATGGCGTAACTGTGCACTCCGATCAGGCAGGACGTGAAGACGGCGGTGACGAGCACGAGAATCACCCGAGGCGCGAACAACAGGCCCATATCCATGATCGGGGTGCTGGAGCGGCGCTCCACGAGCACGAAGGCCACCAGCGCCGCGATTCCGGCGACCAGCCAGGCGAGCGTGGCGGGCTCGCTCCACCCCCAGTCATGACCTTTGGACACGTAGAGCAACAGCATGGCGACACCACCGGAGAGCAGTGCGGCGCCGATGATGTCGACGCGCCCGGCGACTCGGAGCTTCGATTCCGGTACCACTGCCGCCACCAGCGGCATCATGGCGACCACGTAGCCGAACAACACCCAGAACATAGCCCGCCAGCTGTGGTTGTCGACCAGATAACCGGCGACGATCGGCCCTAGCGCCGCGGAGAATCCGAGACCGGTCGCGGCGACGCCGAGACCGATCGGCACATACCTGTGCGGCAATAGATCCCGGATGAGTCCGTAGGAGACAACCGCCATCGCGGCCGCCGTGGACTGTAGGCAGCGACCAGCCAGGAATACCGGCCAACTACTGGTGGTGGCCGTGACGAGGCAGCCCAGAGCGAACAAGGCGCCGCAGATCAGCAGAACCCGCTTCTTCCCCCAGATGTCGCTGATCTTTCCGATGACCGGTGTGGCCGACGCTCCGATCAGCCCGAAGACAATCAATGCCCAGGTGATATCGGGTCCCGCGCCGGGGAACGATGGCGCGATCTTCTGCAGGGCGGCGGAGATCATCGTGAACTGGATCGGCGCGACCTCGACGTACAGCACGATGATCACCAGCACCGAGAAGATCCGCAGGCGTGACGCGCCGTCGAGCCGCCCGGTGTCCTGTTCGGGAGCGGGGAGATCGGCATCGCCGACAGTGGGCGTAGTGGACATGGCACCTCTTCGTCGATTGGGGGAAGGTACGGCGCAACATGACATGCCTGTTCCGCTCGCATGCCGGAGATTTCGGTCAGTGAAACCGCCATCCGCCCCACGAATCGCTCGGCCCAGCCTTGTCACGCGGTTGCGGGCGAGTCGGGCATCGACACCGGCTGCGCATCGCCGATCGGAATGCTTCAGGCAGCGGCTCTGGCCGGCGGCACGCACTCGGATCCTCCGGTTCCACTGAGTGAAACCTCGACGTCCACACAAGACGCCGGCCAATACAGTCCGTCCGAAGTGACAGCATTCACATTCTGTTGGCCGATCGAATGATTCGGCCGTAAAGGAACATCATGAACCCACGCAGCATGTCCGTCCTCGCCGCGCTGGTCACGGCGACCGTCGTCGGCGCGGGGTCGACCTCCGCCGACGCGTCCCCCGCGCTGCCATCGCCGGTGACGTACTCCTCGTCCCTCACCGGTGATTCGGTCACCACGACCCTCGCGGGCGGCACCTTCGCTCTGTCCGGAGACGGCACCCGGATCGAGGTGCGTGACACCACTGGGCAGGTACTCGATGCCTTGCCCACCACACTGCGTCTGGACGGGCAGCTGGTCCCGATCCACCAGCTGATCTCTGTCGACGGGAGCGCTCTGGTATCGACGCCCGATCTGGAATCAATTCGCCGCGAGGATGTCCGGCCCGTCGCCTCACCACTCGAGAACCAGCTCGCCATGAACGATCTCATCAACTCGGTGAGCATCGGCACCTCTATCGGCAGCCTCGTCGGCACCGCCATCGGCGCGGCGATCGGCGTCGGCGTCGGTCTCGCGCTCGCGGGGGCGTCGTGCGTGGTGCTCAGCCTCGGTTGTGTGGTCGCTGTGCTGCCCATCGTCAGTCTGGTCGGGGCGGTCGGCGGCCTGACGGGGCTGGTAGTCGCCGGTGGCCCGACCGCTGCCGTCGCACTGTACGAATACGTCACGATCCTGCGAACTCCTCCGGGAGAGAGCAAGTACGCACCGCATCTGCCGAATCGGACGCAGCCTACGCCGGACGTCGCCGAGGAGACCCGATGACATTCCGGACGATGGCCGGGAAGCCGATTCCCACAGCGCTTTTGGCCGCCGCATTGACCGCTGGTATCGCGGTGTCGAGTGCACCCGCGCACGCCGACCCGGCCGAGCCGATCCAGTACACCGTCACCGCTGTCGGCGAGTCAGTGGTGGCGACGCTCGACGGTGGAACATTCGCCGCATCCGGGGACAGCCGGTCGGTCGAAGTCCGCGACAGCTCGGGGCAGGTGGTCGACACCATTCCGTTGGCGGTGCTCGTCGGCGAGCAGCGTCTGGGCATCGAGCAGCGGATCACTGCCGAGAACCGCACGTTGACGCTGGTTCCCGACCTCGGCGCTCTGAGGCTCCACGTCGCTTCGCCGGTCGCGTCACCACTCGAGAATCAGCTCGCTCTCAACGATCTGGCATCGAATCTCACCCGCTGGCCGCTCATCGGCACAGCCGTGGGGACCGTACTGGGTGCTGTACTCGGCGGAGTGATCGGCCTTGGCACCTGCCTGGTGATCGGCCCGGCGTGCCTGGCCACGGTACCCGCCGCGATCGGCGCGTTCGCCGCGGCCGGCGGGCTTACCGGCACCCTCGTGGGCGGCGGCGCAGCGCTTGCCGACGGATTGTGGAAGTACCTCGTCACTCTCCAATCGGCACCGGGTGAGAGCCCCTATGCGAACGGCGACGGGCTGCTCGACCCGAATGGGACAGGAGTTCCGGATGCCCAACTGCGGTTGCCCAGCGGGTCGGCCGGTGGGCTGCGCAGCGGGTCGGCTAGCGGGTCAGCAGGCCGGTAGCGGCTGCACTTACAGCAGGGCGTCGTCGCCGAGTAACGCCAGCACCCGCCCGACCAGCACGTCGGCGGTGGACGGCGGCGACGCTGCGGCTGCGGCGGCGTCCGGGTCCAGCCGCAACGATATCCGGCGGGCCGCCTCGAGGACGAGAGGCGCCGCTCGTTCGATGGGCGCGACACCAGCCGCTGCGCTCGCGGCGAGGGCGCCGGGTATTCCGTCCCCCACTCGAACGACGGCTCCGACGCCGAACATTCCCCGACGATGTTCCTCCCGTTCGAAGGCCAGCCCGCGGCGGCCGCGGATACGCCGCAGTTCCGCACGCAGCACTGGGAGTTCGGTAATGGTGGCCGATGTGCACGGCCGCAGTCGGCCAGTGAGCACCGCGTCCACCTCCTCGGGCGAGAGCGACGCCAGCATGGCCTTTCCGAGCGCGGTGGCGTGCGCCGGTGCGCGATGCCCGACACTGAGCACGGAGACGGAAACCGGCGGGTGCGCGACCCGGTCGAGGTAGACCACTTCGTCGAAGTCCAGTACGCCGAGATACACCGTCGCCCCTGTCTGGGCCTGGAGCTCCTCGAGCACCGGTCGGGCCGCGACGCGCAGATCGTCGTGGGCGTCGTGGCCGCCAAGCCGGATGGCGCGCGGTCCTAGTGCATAGCCGCTGGGCCGCTGTCGCAACCAGTGCAGCCGCACCAGTTGTTCGAGAATCCGGTAGCAGGTCGATCTGGGCAAGTGGGTGTGCTCGACCACTTCGTCCAGCCGCATCCGGACCGAGCGATCGTCGAATACGTCGAGAATGAGCGTCATACGCTCGAGCATCGACTGTGGCGGAGCGACGGAGTCGAGTTTGTCCGAACTTCGCTCCAAGGCTGTTCGTAAATGGCTGGCCCCGCCGTGATTTCGTTCGATCACACCATCACCATTCCATCGATCTCGAGCCCCAGCGCCCATCGGCCGTACAGCTGAAGAGCTGGTTCGCTCTGGTTCACCATGTGGGCGGCGGCGGTGCGGATGTCACGCCAGACTCGCTCCAGGTCGCTACCTTGCCGCACCGCCTCGGAGCCGGCCGAGCGCACGAGCAAGTCCATTGCCTCGACCGCGCGTTCGGTAGCCCGCACCTGGTCTCGGCGCGTCCGCAGTCGCAGTTCCGCGGGGATCGGTGCCCCATCTGCCGCGAGCGTGACTGCCTCTCTCAAATCACGCTCGACCTGCAAGATGGAGGCGTCGATCTCGGTCAGCCCGCGTGCGAGCCCGGCCTGAACCGCTGGGTCGACAACCGAGCGCATGCCCGCGAAGCCGAGGGCCGACCGCCGGCCGGTCCGCTCGAGGTGCTGCTGGTAGGCACCCTGCACCGCACCGAGGACGGGCATGCACGCGGCCATGCTGTAGACGATGCCGAGGGGACAGCGGTACAGCGAGCTGAGCCGACCGACGTCGTCCATCCCTGCAGCCTGTCCCGCGACATTTACCCGGTGGGTGGGTACGAACGCGCGTCGCACCGTCACCTTCTTGCTGCCCGTGCCGCGCAGACCCGTGGTGTTCCAGTACTCGCCCTCGATCAGATCCGACTTCGGCACGATCGCGGTCGCGAGTCCGACCGCTTCGCCCTGGACATCGGTGGTCAACGCCACCAGGCACGCCCACGCGGCGTATTCCACGGCGGGCACATTCGGCCACTCACCCTCCAGTCGGTATCCGCCCTCGACCGGCACCAGCTTGCCGCCGGGCGTATGGGAGACCGTCACGACCGTCTCCGAACCGGTACTCCAAATCTCCTCGCGCACTGCAAATTTGAGCCGCGCCACGTGCCACGTGGCGATGCCCAGTTGTGCGGTCGCCCAGCCGGTGGACGGGCACGCCGCCGCGATCGTCCGGATGGCCGCGAAGAAGTCGAGCGGGTCCGGGGCAGCGGCTCCGATCAGCCGCGGCATGCCGACCAGCCCGGCGCCGGCCAAAGCCTCGACGACGGGAAGGGCCAGCGTGCGATCGCGTTCGGCCCGATCGGTGTGCTCGCGCAGCAACGGCGTCAGTTCACGGGCCGCGCGCAACACGTCGGAGTTCGTGCCGTCGGTCCACCGATCATGGCCGCGACGCCGGCGAAACCGGGACGCGGCAGCCGCTGTCGCCGCCCGGTCGGCGTGGGACTCGGCACCAGTCTCAGTCAACGAAATCGTCCACCTCTCACCGGTCACGCGCTCCTACCGTCGGCCTCGTCCTGCGGTTCCGCTCGCCGGACAGCCCACTGTCCTCGGCCGATCCGGCCTTCTCTCGACAGGAAGTTCATCCAATGACGCAGACACAGCCCGTGCCCGAACACACCTCGTCCACCGGCGAGGCGGCCTTCCTCGGGTTCGCGCTCGACCAGATGACCCACCTGTTCTCTCGCGGCCATACCTCCGGCGCCGAAGCGGAGATCGTCACCGCCGCGCCGCGCACCTACTACATCCGGCCCGGCGTGGCCAACATCGGCGTCTTCGAGACGGACGAAGGTCTGCTCATGGTCGACACCGGGCTGGCGGGCGACGGCCGAGAACTGCTGCGGGCGGTGCGCTCCATCTCCGATGCACCGCTGCACACCGTCGTCTACACCCACGGGCACGTGGATCACGCGTTCGGCCACTGGGCCTTCCTCGAAACCGGCGAGACGCCGCGCGTCATCGCGCACGAGAACCTCATCGGGCACTTCGAGCGCTACATGAAAACGCCCGGCCTCAACGCGGTCATCAACAAGCAGATGCCAGGGGGAACCGAAGGCAAAGCCTGGCCCTCCGAACCCACCGACTTCCTGTGGCCGACCGAAACATACAGCGACACGCTCGAACTCGTCATCGGCGGCGAGCGCTTTGTGGTACGGCATGGGAAGGGCGAGACCGACGACTGCTCGTGGGTGTGGGCGCCGCGTCGGCGGGTCATCGCCGCGGGCGACCTCGTCACCGGCTATTTGCCCAATGCGGGCAACCCCCGCAAGGTGCAGCGGTATGCCGAGGAGTGGGCCGACGCGGCCGAGGAGATGGCGGCGCTGATCCCGGAGGTGATCATTCCCGGTCACGGCACGCTGGTGCGCGGCGTGGACGCCATCCAGGACGAGTTGAAGGCCATCTCCGCCTACCTGCGCCATATCTTCGACCACGCACTGACGGGCCTGAACGCCGGACAACTGCACGACGACATCGTCGAATCGCTGCGGATTCCCGATCACCTGGCCGCCCACCCCCGCCTGCCCGCCATCTACGACAAACCGGAATTCATCTGCCGCAACGTGATCCGCCGCTACAGCGGCTGGTGGGACGGCAACCTTGCGAACCTGCTTCCCGCGCCGAAGCGAGACCGCGCCATCGAATACGCCACCTTGGCCGGAGGCGTGGACAAACTGGTCGAACGGGTACGCGAGCTGACCGAAACGAATATTCGACTCGCGTGCCATCTCGCCGAAACCGCCTATCACGCCGACCCGGACAACCGCGTCGTCCAGGACTGCTACGGGGAGGTGTTCGGCCGGCGGGCGGAAATCGAGCCCGCGCTGATGGCGAAGGTCATCTTCGCCGAGGCCTATCAGCGGGTCGAAGCGCGACGAGCGAACGTCGGCGAAGCATGAACCTTGTCGGCGCACTCTCGCGGGCGGACCGACCGGACCACCGCGCGGGGATGCGCCCGTGATCGACTGCGTTGTAGTCACTCGACTACAGTATCACGCCCTATCGTTCGTGTGGTCAACGTCACCGCAAGACGACTGCAACGATCACTACCGCGGACGACGCCACGATCGCCGTCGCGGTCGATAGCGCCACCGTTGGGACCATTCCGCTGTAATCGACCTGCAGCCGTCGCCCTCGGCGGTACGCAGCGACCGCGAGAATCGCGAGCGCCGCAGCCGCCACCACCACGGGTATGACACCCGTCGGCGCGTTCCCCCATCGCAGGGAGAAGTGCACCAGCAACAGCGCCACAGCCATCGCCGACGCCGCGGTGCGCCGCCAGGCCAACGCGGTGCGCTCGGCTTGCAGCCCCGGATCCCGGCCAGGGCTGCTCACGCCGTGGCCACGGCCACGCCGGCCAGCACGCAGAGCACCGTTACCGCACCGGCAAGCGCCGGAATGAGAATCGAACTCGGGAGTGGACGGTCTCGGCGGATGGCGCTGTCGATCGCCCGCCAGCGCAGGTACGCGCCGACCGCCACCGCGGTGGCAAGCCCGATAGCCGCTGTCGCCAGCACCGCGATCGCCGGAGTCGCGAAGGTCCGCACCAGTTCGTGCACAGCGACGCCGCCTGCCAGGAGTGCCAATGCGGTGCGAATCCAAGCCAGGAATGTTCGCTCGGCCGCCAGAGTGAACCGGTAGTCGACTACGCGCTCCGCCGTCTCGCCATCACCGAGCGACTCGCGCTCAGCCTCACACGATTGCTTCATGGCCACCACACTCCACCGCAGTCGACAGCCGTGGAGTGCTCATTTCCTTGGCCGAAATCGTGCAGCCGCAACGGTCGGCACCGGCGTTGTTGTCGCTGTGCCGTGCTGATCTCCGGAATTCGGCGTGGCGAGTCGATGTTGCGCCGGCGAGTTCGCCCGCCCGGACTCGGTAACGGCACCCAGTCGCGTTTTCAGCTCGAGCAGCACGCCGTCGACGACGTCGGAGTCGGCGCCGCAGAAATGGAACGCGGTCAACGTCGGCCCCAACCACCGTCGATAACGGCCTGCTCGCCGGACACGGGGCCTGTGTCTCCTTCACGCAGGCCATCCTCCGGTTCGCTGTTATGAAACTCCGGCTCGTCGAAGTTCCGGCCCCTCGCGATCGGCGGTTGTTGGTCCGGATTCGGCCGGCGACGCGAGCACGGGACGTTGACGGTCGTAGGCGAGACCGGCCACGGCGATGAGGACGCAGACCGCGGCGGGCAACAGCAGTGCCGCCTCGCCGATCCGGTTGGCGAGGATGGTGCCCGCGACGCTGCCAGAGATGAACGTGATGACCGTGGCCGACAGCACTGCGGCCCGCCAACTGTCGAAACGGTGCCGTCGTGAACGCCCGATCAGCAGGCCGAGGTCGGTAATGGTGCCGGTGAAGTGGGTGGTGCGGATCTGCATCGTCCGCAAACTGGAACTCGTTCCGTTCTGCAGCCCGCAGGCGAGCGCGGCGAGGAAGATCGACAGCACGTCTCCCGACCAGGTGAAGGCGAGAAACAGCAGCAACGCCTCACCGGTCATGATGGCGCTGTGCCGAGCTCCCGCATGTGTTTTCGCCGGCGCCAGCACCGCACCGGCCGACGCGGCTCCCACCAGGAATCCGATGATGATCGCGGCGAGCAGGCTTGTTTCGAACATCCACGGGCTGGCAGCGTCCATCCCCAGCTGCGTTGTGGTCGCGGTCACATTGGCAACCGGGACGGCTAAAGTCAGGAGGGCCACGGCATTGACGAAGCCCGCAACAGTTGCGAGCAATGATCCGTAGGCGAGAACGAGCGCGCGATGCGGCGCGGTGAGGCTCATGGCAGGCATACAGCTCCCTGAGTTGCTTGTCTGACATAGGGCAAACTGGACAAAACGTATCGGGGCTACCTCAGAAAAATCTGAGAACCTTCCTCCAGCAGTGGGAAGTCGCAGGGCGACAACGTAACTCGCGAACCCGGACCGCAATCGTGCGGCAACATCGTGGGTTCGTAGCCATCGGCCGCGGGGGCGATGATTCCGCTTGATATGAGTTCGCGAAGCCGCTGGTAGAGGACACTGGATGACAGACCTGCGCACCGTGTCAGCAGCGTGCGCGCACCGAGCGGACCCGCACGCAGTTCCCAGAGAATCCGCAGCGTCCACCGACGGCCGAAGAGGTCCAGCGCGGCCATGATCGAGCAGTTCCGGTTCGAAGCCGCCGAGTACGCCTTATCCGCGATGACCGTGTCGGGATTGCGCCGGGGTCGGCCACCGTCGAGCCGGGGCACCGCCACCTGCTCGAGCACCGCGGGCAGCATCGGCGAGTCCGCTGCCTGCCCGGGCGTGATCAGCACGGCCAAGCCGCGGCCGTGACCATCTGTTGCCACATGGGCCTTTGTCGCCAGCCCGCCCCGCGAACGGCCCAAGCCCGTGGTCGACCGGTTTATAAATCGCACTCCGGGCCGGCGGTGCGGGCGCCGGCGGCGTGCTGATGCGCGCGCACGATCGTCGAGTCGATCGACACAACCCAGTCCAGATCACCGGTGGTGTCGGCCAGCGCCAGCAGCGCGGTCAGCACCCGGTCCCAGGTGCCGGCGGCGGCGTAGCGGCTTCCACACCGTCTGCCACGGCCTGACGGCCTTGCGGAGTGGGGGTCGCGTCGCTCCGTTTCGATCTACGCGGTCACGGCGAAAGCGAAGGACGACAGGAAGAACTCACGCTATCGATGATCCTCAACGACATCCGCGTCGCCGTTGCCTCCTTGCGAGAGGCGAGCGGTGCGCGACAGATCAGCCTGCTGGGCGCCAGCTTCGGCGGCGGCATCTGTGCCTACTACTGCGCCAAGCGACGAGACGACCTGGGCCTCGCTCTACTGAATCCCCAGCTGGACTACAAGAAGCGCACCATCGACAGCCGCGATTATCGGAACGGTGACGTCATCGATGATGAGAAGGCCAGAGAGCTGAATGACACTGTCGATGCCCGGCATGGGCCCCAGCCTCGGCGCAAATTTCCTCGCCCAGACCGGCGGTGAACTGACCAGGTTCGCCTACTCGGGACTTCTGGCCTCCTGCGCAGGCCTGACATCCTGGCCTGGACAGCGGAGTGTGTATGTGTGGTAGGCGCGGCGGGCGGCGAATCTGGCGATCATCGGCTACAACCAGCGGCTGCCGCTGACCAGTGCTTGCGGTACCGGCACGTTGTCGTCGCCGGACGGGCAACGGTTCCCTACGCGCGGTAAGTCCACCACTGCTCGCGTAGCCAATCAATGGTTCGCCGCCGAGGGGCTGTCGACCTACACCCATGTCACGGACCAGCACACCACCTACGGCACCAAGGTCATCATCACCACCCGCCGCGAAGCCCACTACGTGCTCGACGAAATCCTCGGCAACGCATGCACATGTCTGAGCAGCCTGGAGCAGGCTAGCCGATCTGCGTGCTTCGCTGTTCGGCCGCCGCTGTCGGGTTGATCGGGGTCAGCACCCCCAAGCGTTGCTCGATGGCGCTTGCCGCGGTCAGGCACAGGTCTTCCCGATACATCCGGCCGATGACCTGAACGCCCTGAGGTAGCCCGCCGATCACACCAGCCGCAACAGCTACCGCTGGAACTCCGACCAGGGTGGTGGCCGTGCACAAGCGCAACGGGCTCATCGTTCGCTGCTGCTCGTCCGCGTCGACCGGAACCGATGGTGGTGGCGGCAATTCGGTGTAGACCGGGCCGAGTAGTAGCGGATACCGGTCGAGGAACTGCGTCCACACGCGCTGCACACCTAGCCTCGCAGCGGTCAGCTGGATGTAGCCGGACAGGTCCGATGGTGGTTGCCGACGCATCATCAACTCCATGTGCAGGCGACTGGTTTCGCTCAGCAGCGGCTGCAGTGTGGGCCAGACCAAAGAGAATTCGGTGCTGATCAATCCGGAATAGACCGCCAGCGCCTCAGCCAGCGCGGGTGCCTGCACTTCTTCGATCCGGTAGCCGGCATCGGCCAAGGCGTCCGCCGCAGCGGCCAATCCGGCGCGCACGTCGGGATGCATTCGGTCACCATCGAGGTCGGTCACCAGCCCGACCGTGACGGGGCCGCTCAGCGGCGGACCATCCAGCGGGGCGGGAACGACCCTGGGATCTTGCGCGTCGGCACCGGCGAGTACGTCGAACGCCAGCTGCAGATCCGCCACCGACCGAGCGAGTGGACCGTCGACTGGGAACAGTTGTGACGCCAGTGTCGGTTCGCGACCACTGATTCGGTGGTCCGCAGGGAATCGGCCGTAGGTGGGTTTGAGTGCGGTGATCCCATTGAAGGTCGCCGGATTGCGTAGCGAGCCACCAGAATCGTTTCCCAGTCCCAGCGGCGCCATGCCGGTGGCTACCGCTACGCCGTCGCCACCACTCGTCCCACCCGGTGTCCGACCATCCGGATCCCACGGGTTGCGCGTATCGCCGTACAGCGTGCTCGTTGTGTGCAGACCGGCAATCGTCAGATCAGGCAGGTTGGTTCGGCCGATAGGTACCGCCCCAGCCGCGCGCAATCGGCGCACCGGCGGCGCATCGGCGGCGGCCACCAGGTTCCGCATGGCCGGCACACCCATCGTCGTGGCCGAGCCCGCGACATGGATGTTCTCCTTCACCGTGAACGGGACCCCGGCCAGCGGGCCCAGCGCTTCGCCCGCCGCGCGCCGCCGGTCGATCGCGCGTGCGGCATCGAGAGCGCCGTCGGCCAGCACGTTCGTTACCGCGTTCACTGCCGGGTTGACCGCCTCGATCCTCGCCAGATGTGCGCTGACCACGTCGACCGCGCTGATCTCCCCCGCGGCCACGGCTGCGGCGATCTGCACGGCCGTCGCCTCGTATAAATGCTCCACTCGGCGCAATATACATAGCTGTATTCAGATACACTATCGAATATGAATCAGCGTCTCAGCCGCGAAGAGAGCCGACAGCAGACCCGGGACCGGCTGCTCGACGCCGCCGCGGAGTTGTTCGCCGAACGGGGTGTCAACGGCACCTCGGTAGAGCAGATAGCCGAACGCGCCGGATACTCCCGAGGAGCCTTCTACGGCAACTTCGCGGACAAGCATGAACTCACACTCGAACTCCTCACCCGACGAACACAGCACGAGCTCGACGAAGTCGCCCGACTCGACCACACCAACCGGGAACCTTTGCGCGAGTTCAATCGCGCCCGTGCCCGTCACCTCGACGAATGGCTGGCATTACGGCTCGAACTCGTACTCCACATCCTGCGCAACCCCCAACTGCGATCACGTCTGGCCGAACGCGAACTCACCGCCCGCAACGCCATCGCCACCGGAATCACCCACGAATTACCGCATCCTCCCGCCGATCCCGCTCTTCTGGCGCTCATAGTGCACGCCCTCGAAGACGGTCTTCTGGTTCAGAAGCTACTGACCCCCGACGGGATCCCCGACGATATCGTGGTCGACGCCTACGATTTGTTGATCGCCGCGTGGGCGGCATTGGCCGAGAAGGATTGCAGGCCAGCGCAATAACCCAGCGTTGAGCGGCGATCGCCCAGGACTCCCCCGCCAAGCAACCCAGCGCAGTTCTCACGGATGTCGGCGAACGCCACTGTTCTGCCGCATGCCGCCGTGGGCGTGATGGGTCAGAAACGAACGTTTCCGACCCGCACCAACCCTCACCCACAGCGACCGGCGCAACCGTAGGTCAGCGAAACCCGTCAGTGGGTCACGACTCGTGTGCGGAATATTCGGGACGAAACCCCAGCAGGCCCTCCTGGACGGCACCGGGAAATCTCCGAAGATCGAACGCACCAGCTGGCCGGCCACCCCGCCGATCGCCCGCCTGACGATGTTCGGAAGCTGTTTGGCCTGGGCCACCAGCTGCCGGGCCAGCCTCGCGATCCACCGCATCCACCACGGATTCGAGTGTCTCCGACATCAAACGATCCTTCCCACCGAACCCTCAGGCTCGGCCAGTCAGACCGAGGTCGCATTTACCGGAGATCAGACACTCCCCCGCTCTGGTGGCGATTCACGTCGTTCAGAGCGTTTGGAAGACGGGCATGTAGGCGTAGGCCGGGTCGGTGAGGTGGGTAGCGAGGACCGCGAGGCCGGGTTCGCCGTGGTAGAGGCTGGTGGGAGTGGGCAGGCGCAAGGGGCGGCGGGTCAGTTCGTCGGCCAGGGCGCGTGCGCGGTCGAGCCAGGCGTACTCGCCGGTGGCGGCGGCGAGTGCGAGCAGGGCGTAGCAGCGGCCGGCCGTTCCGCAGCACAGATCGTCGGTGGCGGTCCCCGGCGGTGGGGACAGGCAGGTCCAGCCTGCGAGCCGCGCGAGCAGGGCGTAGTGCGCGTCGTCGAAGGCGCGGTGGGCCTGTAACCAGAGGAACACGTGTCCGGCGCTGCCGTTGCACCAGCTGGCGGTGAGCGGACCGTCGATGGCCGGTTCCCCGCGGCGCAGCGGCCAGTGCAGGCCGCGCCCGGCCGGGACCGCAAGGGCAGCCAGTTCGTCGAGGTGATGGCGCAGCGCGCCTGCGGGTGGCCGGAGCTCGCAGGCGTGGGCCCAGTGCAGGATGGCGTAGAGAATCCCCGCGAGGCCGTGCGCGATGCCCAGACTGGTGCCGTCGGCGTCCAAGGGCGACGAGCCGGGCTCGATCAGGGTGAGGAGCCGCCGGTAGAGGTGGTCGCCGAGGGCGCGCAGGGCCGAGGCGGAGTCGTCGTGGATGCGGGTCAGCAGGTGCGCGCAGCCGAGCAGGATCCCGGCGCGACCGAACGCGACGTCATCGTGGCCGACAGTGGCCGCGGCCTGGATGTAGTCGTGGACCGCGCGGTCGGCGGCGGCGGTGTCGCCGCGGGCCTGGGCGATCAGCGCCCGGACGAAATGCACGCCGCAGACGTGGTGGAACAGCGAGCAGTGTCCGACGACGTCGGCGGTGATACCGGTGTCGTCGTTGAAGAACGCCGCCCGGGCGTCGATGTCGTTGTGCGCGCGCGTGATCCACACATCGGCCCGGGCGAGCAGCTCTTCGTCGTGCCGGGATTCGGCGAGCAGCAGCAGCGCATAGGCGCGCCCGGCCGCGCCGTAGGTCAGTGACGCGGTCGGCGGCTCCAGATGCGGCACCTGGTCGCCGGCGGGTTCGAGGCCGGCGCGGACGTGGTCGACGACAGCGGTGAGTTCCCGGGGATCACGTCGGGGTGGTAGTGCATGGTGGCTGGCCAGAGCGGCCTGGAAGTCGGTGGCGAAATCCCGGGTGGAGCGGTATCGGTCGCCGGGGTGGTGGCTCAGGGCCCGGCGCAGGCACGGTTCGACCGCGACGAGAGCGTCGGCGCCGCGTCGAGCGAAGGGCTGAGGTGGTTGCTCGGTGAGCTGGGTGAGCATGCGGGTCTTCTCCATGGAGAAGTCGTGGGTGTGGGCGCCGGTCAGGACGAAGTACAGCAGCGCTGCGATCGAGTACTGCTCGCCGACTTCGGTCAGCGGGGGTTCCGGTGCGCCGGCGAGCAGTGCCAGGGCGAGTTCGGGTTCGTGGTAGAGGTCGATTCCGCCGCGGCGCAGCGGGGAGCGCATTGCGTGCGCGGGTGCGGCGGCCAGACCGAAGTCGAGCACGGTGATCTCGTTGGACGGTCCGACCAGAACGTTGCGCGGATGGACGTCGCCGTGCAGGATTCCGTGTTCGTGCAGATCGGCGTAGGCGTCGAGCACCCGGGCGGCGAGGTCGAGCAGTTCGGGTGCGGCGCGGGAGCCGAGCCGCCGCGCGACAGCGGCGGCCTCGAACAGGTCGCCGCCGTAGCACCACTCCATCACGAGGTAGCGCCGCCGCTCGAGCACGTCGTGTGCCAGCAGCGTGGGTGTCGACGGCACGGCGAGGCCGAGGATCCTGGCTTCGTGGGCGAGGCCCGCCTCGACCGCGGCGGTGGCGACAGCACCGGCGATCTTGAGCGCGGCGCCGCGGCGGCCGGGCATGTGGATCCGGTAGACCTCGGTGTCGGCGAGCACCTTGACCGATGCGACCACGGTGCCTGCGCCGATCGGTGTTCCGGCCGGTAGCGACGCGGCGATCGGTTCAGCCGAAGCGGATGCCGCAGGAACCAGAATGCCCTCGGCGCGCAGGGTTGTCAGGGCGGGGTAAGAGGTTTCGAGCACGGTTCCGGGGTCGGCGCCGGTCCGGCGGCAATAGGCGAGAACTCCGTCGACGATCGTGGTGGGCTCGCGGAAGAACTCGATCAGCGCGGCGGTGTCGGGGTCGATGATCGTGGTGACGCCGCGGGTGGCCGGGCGGGCGATACCGAGGTCGCCGGGGCGGCTGTCGAACAGCGCGGCGACTTCGGTGTCGAGGTCGCTGACCGGAGTGAGGACGACGTCGGCCGGTATCACGAACAGGTCCAGGATTCCCATCAGATCGTTTCTCCCGCCGCCCAGTGGGTTTCGCGGGGCGACCACGTTCGGGGGTCGACGCCGGCGAGTTCGATCCTGGTCAGCGCGTGGTGGCAGGCCTGGCGCGGTGTCGCCCCGGTACCGGCTGCCGCCAGCAGGTAGTCGGCGAGCCGGTCGGTGATCCAGCGACGCCAGCTCATCGGCTCCCCGCCCGGGGCCGGAGGGTCGTAGCCCCACGACAGCAGGCCGTCGGCGGTGATCGCGCCGGTGAAGGGCACGCCGTGCGGTTCGAGCCCACCGAGGCGGGCAGCGAGCTCGCCAGCGAGTTCCCAAAGATCGTCCTGGGTCCGCAGATACACGATCAGCTTGTCCGGGCGGCACAACCCGGACAGCCCCCGGCCGAGCTTGTATCCCACGACCCCGTGTGCCCGTGCCGCGGCCTGACGGAGCTGCGGCAGCACCGCGGGCACGGCCTCGATACCCGGGCTGACGTAGAGCTTGAAGGTGGGCCGGGAGCGCTCGGGCCGCGGATGGTCGCGCCGGACCCAGCACCGCCAGTACTGCGCGGTCCGGGCGCTGGTCGGCCACGCCGCCCAGCACGAGTCCGCTTCCTCCGGTGCGAGGAAATCCTCGACCGCGGCTGGATCGCCCAGCCGGTGCCGCAGCCGTGGGGACGGTGGTTTGCGCCCGTACCCATAGAGCCGATTCGACAGCTCCTGCTCGGTCAGCCCCACCAGCCGCCCGCCGTAGCGTACAGCGGCCCCGGACAACGCCGAGCACACCGATGTCCCGGCACCCGGTGCAGCGATCGTGGCCGCCGCATCGGGACCGCACACGAAGCACGACCCCGATCGCAGCTGCAGGACTCCGTCGAGGACCAGAGCGGTGATGGTCGCATCGGTACGCGACCCCAGTCGGCGCCGGACGTAGCCTGGGATCGGCCCCGGCGCGCGCAGGGTGTGCGCGAGCAGGGCGGTGTCGCAGTCCGCGGTGCGCACCGCCAGCGCGGATCCCGGTCGCGGCCGCAACACCCCGTACAGGTGCGGGTCTCCGCCCGCGGCGTCGAGCAGGGCGCGCTCGGAGTCGGCCAACCCCTCGAGCGGGACCAGGTCGTAGTCGGGGTTGAATCGGAGTATCCCGCTTTCCAGCCCCGAGATCACAGCGGACCCGGTGATGGCCTGCGGCGCCGTCATTGCGGCTGGGGGCTGTCGGGGGGCTGCTGTTGGCGCAAATTGTCCTCGATGCGGTCGATGTCGTCGAGATGGTCCTGGATGCGGCGTTTGGCCTGGGCGACCGAGCCCTCGGCGAGCTCGGCCATCTGCAGCCGCAACCGCAGATGTTGCTTGAGCAGCGGCAGCTCATCGGCGTCGAGGACCACCGCGGCGGGGTCGCGCTGCAGCAACAACTGATCGACCAGTGGATCGCGCAGCAGGTTCTGGTCGAACTCCAGGAACTGGCTCGGCACGCCGCACGGCGGGGGCGGCGGTATCTTCGAGGTCCCCGCGTCGCAGCCCGGTGGCGGTGGAGGCGGGCAGAACGCGGACTGCGGGGAGTCGCTGCACCCGGCATCGCAACCGGCCGCCAGCAGCGAACCTCCTCCGCCACAGGGAATCTGGACACGTAAACGACGAGCTTCGAACGGCATTGCACTCTCCTCGGTGATAGGCGGGGCAGTAACCCGACTCAGCCGCTAGGGCTGCTCGAGATCCGTATCGGTGAAAGGACGCAGGCGGCGGCGCGTCCGATGGTCCACCTGGGTCGTCGCACCGTCGACATGGCGGCCGCGGAGGTAGTCGCCCTGCCAGCGCAGCCGATCCGACGGGGCGGTCTCCCGAGTCGCTTGCATGAAGGCCGTCCGCGCGGAATTCCACGTCCGGTATTCCCGCTCCACCTGGGGCTCGGACTCGATCGGCCGGATGCACGGGGTGAACTCCTCGAGTTCCCCGCGCCGCTGCGGGACGATCATGCAAATCGGCTCGCCGAGCGCGAAGCGCACCGGCGTCATCGGCCGGGTGAACTTCCAGTTCATGGTGAAGCTCGCGCTCGCCCAGTCGGTTTCGATCAGTCCCTCGAGCGCGTAGAGCCCGTCCTTGGGCCAATTGGCCGGCCCGCGCACCAGCAGGTCGTAGCCCGGCGGGGTACGGAACACGATCGGGATGTGCCAGGTCAGAATTCCGTACCCGAAATGGCTGGTCGGTACCAGCTCCTCGGCGTCGGACGGGTCCGCGATCACGCTGACACCGCTCGGGCCCTCCTCCCCCGTCCACACCGCGCTCACAGCACACGCATTGCGCAGCACCCACCCGCTCTGATTCGCCATGAGCATCGGCAGACACCGGTTCGCCCAACCACTCCGGGTCGCAGACATCCAGTCCCGCGCAATCGGCGCCGGGCTCACCTCAGGAGCACTCGCGCGCACCCGGAAACCGGTCAGTGCCGGGCCGTCGGCAACGAAATCGCCGGTCATGAATCGCCCCCGCTTTGTTGGCAACGTCAGCCTCACCGCAACGAATACAGATCGAAGCGGCGTTGCGATAGTTCCCGAGCCCCATCAGTCTAGGTCGCTCCGCCCACGACCGGCAGCAGACTGACCAGAACCGGAAAAATAAACCTCGCGCTATCGGGCGCGGCCCCGTCCGTGCACCGGGGACCTTCCCGTGCGTCCAGCGCGCCACAAGGGGGGTGCCCGACTCATCCCTGGGGTGGCTACTTCCGGGAGCGCCGGGGCGGAATCATTAAGTTCCACAGCCACAACACCTCTCGAACAGGAACTACATCATGGGGATCACCCGCAACCGCTTCCGCACCTTCGCCGTCGCGACCGCCGTCACCGCCGCCGCGCTCGGCGCAACCGTGCTGGGCGGTACCACCGCCACCGCCGACCCGAGTGCCGAGGGTTCCTTCCTCGAGGAGATCAGCATCAACAACGCCACCCTGCCCGGCAAGAAGCCCGACGAGATGGTCGCCGCCGGGTACGCGACCTGCGATCACCTGCGCGGCGGTACCTCGGTACTCGACGAGATCTCCGCGGTCGAGACCACCTACCACTTCCACCAGGGCGTGCTCTTCGTCAGCGCCGCCACCACCAACCTGTGCCCAGGGTTCGCCGGCTAGGTTCTGTGTCGAAACGAGGTGAGGGTGGCACCGCGTCGCAGTGCCACCCTCACCTCGTTTCTGAAGTTGTTGTCTGCGTCGGCCGATGGGCGAGGCCTCCGGAAAGTTTGGTGGATCCCGGCCCGCGCCCAGTCTTGCCGATCACCCTGTACGGCTCGGCGCGCGTGGCTGGGACAACCAGCTGTGGCGGCTCGGTGACGACCTCGCTGTCCGATTGCCCTGGGCGACGGAATCCGCGGATGCGTTGCTGCGCAGAGAATACAATTGGCTGCCCCGCCCTCGCTCCGCGTCTTCCGCTGCCGGTTCCGGTTCCGCAGCGCTTCGGTGAGTCTTCCGAACGGTTTCGGCGGCCGTGGATCGTCACCACCTGGGTGGCAGGTGTGATCAGCACCTTCCCGACCATCCGGAACAAGCAGCCAGCCTTCGGAGCCGATTGAGTCGTGACTGTCGAACCTTCCCAGGTGGCTTGTCAATCGGTGTGGGCGTCAGCGTTTCTTGGAAACGTGCATCGTGATCCGGGCGGTGACGAAGGCGTTGCCGTCGGCGTCGAGCACATCGACCGGGACGACGAGTTCGGTGGGTTCATCACCGAACTCGGGAATCGGGTCGAGGCGCGCGACGGCGTTCACTGCGGTGGTTGCCTTGGACTTGTATTCCACGGTCATACCGACCGGGATCCACCGGTGGGTGGCGGGGATGGTGGCGTCGGTCATCATGCCGCCGGCGAGCTCGGCCATGTTGCAGGAGGCGATGGCGTGGTAGGTGCCGAGGTGGTTGTGGACGCTGCGCCGGTTGGGGGCGCTGACTCGGCACAGTCCGGGTCGCAGCTCTTGGATGAGGGGGTGAACGCTGCGGAAATAGGGGGCTTTGAAACACAGCGCCTGGGTGAAGAGCCAGTTGCCGAATGGCAGGCGCTGCAGTGTGTTCCAGAGTGCGAGATTGGTGCTGGCCGGCTTGTCCGTGGTGGTTGTCATCGACGGTCTTCCTCGGTTCGAGCGGTGTCAGCGCAGTGCCGCGGTGACGGAGCTGTACATGGTGGTCTTGATGGCGGCGAGGGTGGCGGGGTTCTTGCCGAGGATGGGGGTGAGCCGAGCGATGGCGGTGGTGAGGACCTCGGTTTCTGTGGCGGTGGCGTCGACGAGCCCGGCGGCCAGGGCGTCCGGGCCGGTGAAGCGGTGGCCGGTGGTCATCGCTGTCACGGCGGCCTGGGGGCCGAGTTTGGCTTGGATGAGCGCGGACATGCCGGGGGTGAAGGGGATGTTGATGTCGACCTCGGGGAAGCAGTAGTAACCGCGGTCTTCGCGCATGACGCGGTAGTCGTGGGCGATGGCCAGCATGGCGCCTGCGCCGAAGGTGTGGCCGTTCACTGCGGCGATGGTGGGCAGCGGGAAGGTGAGGATGCGGGCGAACAGTTCCTGCACGCGGCCGACGTACCATTCGGCGCGGTCGCCGTTGGCCATCAGCCAGTCCAGGTCGAGACCGTTGGAGTAGAACTTGCCGCTGCCGGTGGTGACCAGGCCCTGGGCGTCGCGCTCGACGGCGTCGAGATGGGTGTTGACGGTGTCGAGCCAGTCGGGAGAGAACCGGTTTTCGTCGTCGCCGAGGTTCAGTACGGCGATCTTGTCCTGGTAGTGCAGGTTCGCGGTCATGGTGTTTCCTTTCACTTCGTTGTGGTGGGAGTGGCGCTGGGAAGAGGTATGGCTAGTACCGCTCGGACCGCGGCGGCGAGGCGTTGACGCACCGCGGGATCGGGGTTTCGGCGGCCGCGCAGCAGCAGCGCGGTGGGCAGTTCCACCACGCAATCGCGGACGACGGCGACAGCCTCGCGGTCGGCGCGGTCGAACACGCCGCGCGACAGGTTCACGAACAGCTCGGTCAGGGTCTGATCGAGTCGGCGTAGTTGCTCGGCGATGTCGTCGGGGATCTCGCTGGAACCGAGGAGTTCCCGGCGCGGCACGGTCAGCAGGAAACGCCCCGAGACCGGTTGCTGGAGGAGGAATTCGGCGGGGGTGTCGGCGGCGGCGACGACCGCCTCGATCGCGTCTTCGTGGGAGTTGCCTGCGGCCAGCGCATGGTCGACCGCCTCGCGCTGCAGCGTCAGAAACCGCTGCGCGGCGCGCAGCCAGACACGCCCCATCAACCCGGCGCGGGAGCCGAAGGCGTGATAGATCGCGCCGTTGGACACCGAGGTGGCCTCCGAGAGCGCGCGGACAGTGACGGCAGCGGGTCCGGAGTCGACGGCCAGCCGTTCGGCGGCATCCATGAGTGGATCCAGGGCATGTACGCGAGGGCGGGGCATGACCGGAGCATAACAGAGCACTCGCTCCATAACTAACCCGCTCGCGCTCGCGCGCGACATATTCCCAGTTCAGAGCCTCGCGCCTCGTCGGAGCGGGCCTGGTGACGTTACTCACTCGAGAATTGGAGCATGTGCTCTGGTTTAGTTATGGAGCATGTGCTCTCAAATGTGATGTCTTGCGTCGGCGAAGCCTCGAGCCCTGACTGATCGCCGGCCGCCGGGCGGGGATGTTCATGGCAGCCCTCGCGAGTTTCGGCCGCGTCGCCAAGGATCTGTGCGTAGCTCTCACCGATCGCTGCAATCTGCGCTGCACCTACTACATGCCCCCGAGGGACTGTGCTGGCTACCCATCGACGATCAGGCGGCGCTGCGCGAGCGCGCTGAGATCCACAGTTTGCAACATTGCAACCATTATTGTTGCCGTGTAACCTCGGTGTCGATCCCTTCGATGGCACGACCAGTACCCCTGACTGTGAGACCTCATGGCACCGACAGCGACGCGACCTACCGCCCCGGTGGGTCCGGCTATTTGTTCGCCCGTCCCCGATCGTGAGAGGCCGGCCCCGTCTCGGATACAGGCCGATCCGCAGGGGCTGCACCCCCGCTCTCGGTGCGGGAAGCTTGGCTCGGCGCGGGTGGCGGATGCCGGGCTCTCGCGCTACGAGGTTGGCCCGTCGGCTTTCGGCGGGGATGTGTTTGTCCGGCTGTGGGTGGGCGGCATCGCGTTCGACTATGTGGTCTCGGCCGCCGCGGTGGGCAATCTGCTGCACGATTGGGCGAAATCTCGCTGGTGCACGATCGAGGTGGTCGGCAATTCGAGCGCCGAGCATCGTCCGCCGCGTCTGCCGTGTGAACGGTTGTTTCTCGGGCCGTGACAGGTGACCGAGGAACGGAGTGAGAGGCCGACCGGGGGTTGGTGCGCTGTGGTACGGGTGCACGCGGCCCCACGAACTCGAGCAGATCCCCACGCCGACGGCTCAATCCCGCGGTTGGCCAGCGCAGCTGCTCTCGCCGCCGATAGATCTCGGTCGCAATGGATTCCGCTGACGGGTCTAGCTTGTGAATGCGCGGTGGAGTTCGGGAAGGAAGGTGGCGAGATGGTTCATTTCCTGTCCGCAGTGTAGGAGAAGCTCGCGGGCCATATCCAGCCCGAGCGTCAGATCGGCCGGATCGACAGCGGCTCCGCGCGCTACTGCCTGCGCGGCCTGCCCCGCATCGGGCACTCGCGGGCCGTACAGATTCAGATAGAACCGGCTGCGCATCTCGCACCCGCCGGGCACGGGCCGGACCTGATGCGCCAGCCACCCCACATCCAGCGGCGCCACGCTGCTGCCCACCCGGCCGGAAATGATCGTGTGACCATCGGGCACTTCCATGCCCAGCAACGCCGGGTCGTGGAAGCTGATGGCCAATTGCTGCAGCCTGGCGCCGATGTACTCATCGACATAGACCGTGTTGCCGATGTATTTCTCACGGTCACCGAGCCCCGCGGCGGTCCGCGACTGCGCGGCACCGACATAGAGGTGCGCGTCGGGATGCCAGAGCTTGTAGCGAGCCGACTCGGCGATATGCCAGCCGAACCACCAATCCCACATCGCCGCACTGACTCTCGGCATCACCGTCCGCACGGCCACCCACGTCACGCCCGATCGCGTGTGCCCGTATCCGGTCTCGACCGCAGAGTATCCGCTCGGGCTCAAATCACTGGGCAGACAGTCGAACTCCGGAATCAGCTGCGGATCGGTCGCAGGCCCCGCATAGGCCACGGCGACCTCCGCGGGCGCGGGCAGCGTGCGCTCGGTGAAGAACCGCGCATAGGGCAGAAGCCGGTCCTCGGCGGAATACCCCTGATAACGCGTCTCTCCCGCAGGGGCGGCGCGCCCGGCGCCCGTCGAGTCCTCGATCGCCAATATCGCCCCCACAGTTGTGATCATCGACAGCATCGCGCGCCGCGACATCCACCAGCTTCTCAACACCTGTTGAGACTAGAAGAGGTGCGTCGGCGCCGCTGGCTGTCGACCCAGCTCTGTGACACAACACAGGGCTGGGAGTTCGCGCCCTGGTCGGTAGCCCACATGACCTCGGCTGCCAGCGCCTGACGACGGTGTCGATCCGGGCTCTCCGCGACCAGGCATCGATGCCTGCCTCCCGTCGACTGCCGGCGCGTTCACCGATGCGAATTTCGCTTGCGCCAGGCCCCGCGGTATCGGATCACACACTGCCCACTCCGAGGCCGCGTCCGTCGCTGATCGCGACCCCGGTGTTCACCCGTTTTCGGCAACCAGCAGCGATGGCGGTGCCGAAGCTGCGCTCTACGATGCCGTCATGAGCGAGCCCCCCCGTACGGACGTCGCCCAGCGGCGCCGCAGTATCGCCTCGGCGGCGATCGATGTGCTCGCCGACCACGGCGTGCGTGGCCTCACCCACCGGGCAGTCGACGCCGCAGCCGGGATGGGCCCCGGCGCGGTCAACTATCACGCACCCACCCGCGGCAAGCTCGTCGCCATGGCTGTCGAAGAGCTGTTCACCCGGGACTACGAGCTCGTTGTCACCCATTTCACCGATGTGTCGGCCCTCGACCCGACCTCGATCCCACAACTGGCCGAACTCATGGCCTCCCTCATCGAAGCCATGACCACCGGACCGGCACGTCGGCGGGCACTGGCAAGACACCTCCTACTGGGCGAGGCCCAGTTCCACCCACAGCTGCGGGACCTGTTCGATCAGCAACGCCGCGCCTTTGTACAGTTCACCCAACGGCTACTCGAAACACTCGAAGTGTCCGAACCCGCTCTGACCGCCGAGGCCGTCACCGTCGTCGTAGACGGACTGATCCAACGCCAAGTCGTGATCGGCGCCGCCCCCTTGTCTCAGGCCGAGCTCCGCCGAGTTCTCACCCGACTGCTATCGCCCTGGAACCAATGACTCGCACCATGATTCGCCGCGCTGCTAGCACGGCCGCTGGTCGGACACCGACCTACCCGCCGCAAAGTGGGCCTGGGTCGACAGACCGATCTCGTGAGCGGTGCATCGATCAGTCGCGAGCGGACAGAGGTATTCATGGGCCGATATGCCGACTCCGCGGATCGGCACTGACCGCGAAGACCGGGAACCGGTCCTCCCACGGATGGGGCTGGAACCGGACGCGCACCTCCCCGTTCGGCGACGAGGGCATCTGGCCTTCCAGGCAGGTGTAGACCCACGGGCCCTCATCGAGCGCCACGATGGCGATCATCAGCGGCACCAACCCACCCTGCCGATCGAACGGGGCACGATCCACCACCCGCCACGACACAACCGAACCCGCACCCGAGGACGGCACACGCTCCAGCTCGCCGGATCCGCACGACGAACACCCGGACGTGATCGGCGCGAGCAGCTTGGCGCACCGCACGCAACGATGAATCATCAACACGTCATCCGCGCACGGCTGCCTGCCGTCGCCGAGGGAATGCGCAGGTTTCTTCAGGTCTGACGGGTGCATACGGGCCTCCCCGAGAAGGTGCTGACCGGTTTCCGCTCCAGCCTGTTCCGGAAAGACGCGGCGGGCGACGGCCGAACGACCCGCGGTATACCTGTTTCGCCCACGACCTCAGTGCTCGCGCAATCCGCAGGTGCCCGCCAATGGATCGGCACGCAGCGCCGTACCCCGACATCTGAGACTTCCAAGGCAACGAACACGTTGCGGGTACTTCAAGCCGCGCTCGAGGCGGGGAGTGCCGCATGCTCCTCTGTCAAGCGGTGGTGGCTGTCTCGGCCCCACAACCGTTCCGTGAGGTTCCCCCGCTTCTCTGGAGGACCCTTCAACAAACGGGGGAAACTCATCGCGAATCTAGGATCGAAACACCAATCCGAAACCCCTCATGCCAGCACCCACCTCGTGAAAGAATTAGGCTAGATAGCGGCTATCCCGCGACTGAACCTCGGTCGCCCTGTCGAGAAGAAGCCGGCACATTCGTGGCGCACCGAGCAGTCGTCACACTCCGCGACGTACGCGTTCTTCCAATCCGAGATCGACTGCACCGCGAACGGCCGGATGCCGGCATCGAGGACGCACAGGGGCAGATTGTAGATCGAAACGTTCACCCCGGCGACGGACAGGGCGTCGACACCGGCCTTCAACTGCTCCTGGTAATCGACGGGATCGATCCACAGTGTGGCGTCGTTGGCGACCGCGAAGCCGGTGTTTTCCATGCCCATCAGAGCCACATGATCGACGAATGGAAGATTACGCGCGATCCACGAGCAGGTCTCACGGAGGCGTGGTGCGGTGATGGCGTGCAGAACAATACGAATCTCGACCCGTTGCCCGAGGTTCTTGAGTCGGAGCACGCCGAGAACAGTTTCGTCGAACGCGCCCGCGGCCTGAACCACATAGTCGTGAATGTGATCCACCGCCGCGTAGATCGGTATACCTGCTGAGAGCTGCGGATGCCGGATCTCGGCCCAGGCGCGCGCGACCTCGGGAACGGAGAAGGCGCGCCCGTTGGTCAACACGTGGATTGCGGTGCCCGGGAGGAGATCCCGCGACAGCTCCAGCAGCCCGATGAATCGGCGCCATTCGGTGAGCGGTTCCCCGCCGGTGAATGTCAGTACGGGAGTCGCCGGGTCGAGCAGTGGCAGTGCCTCTGCGATCTCGTCGATCAGCCAGCCATCATCGACCTTCTTCGGCGGCTGCGAACACATCAGGCAATAGTTGTTGCAGCGTTCGGTGACGAGGAAGAAGTTGTGTCGCGACGACCGACGGTAGAGCAGCCTCACTCGACCCGACCGCGGGTAGATGCTCATCACATCGCCATCGCCGACCTCGGCGAACCCCGCCGGAAGTCGGATGTAGCTCGACGATGCGCCGTCCGGGCACGTGTCGCGCCCGACCGCGATCCGGAATCCATTCGCCTGCGCCGCCGTCCAGTCGCAATCGTCGACGATCAGCGCGGCATCGCGATCATCCGACGGGGCACTGTTCGGGGGGCGGAGCCGCACGATCCGGTTCTCGTCCCCGAGTCCGACGTTGTCCGCCGCCGGTGATCGTCCTACAAGCTGAAGAGGTTTCACGACGCCCACTCCCGGAGAACGGCGGCGTCTTCGGGTGAGTGTTCCAACAGTTCGAACAAGTGGGTGATCACGCCCTTCTGTCGCTCGCAGAACTCGGATAGCGGTTTGATCCCCAGCAGGTCTCCCTGCGTCGCGTGGTGATACACAGGGTCCGCGCCGCAGTTGGGCTCGAATACGCACGTCGAGCATTGTGGCGCCGTCTGGGTCAGCGAATCCGCCACCGCCGACACGAGCGTGTCGGACAACACCATCTCCCGGTAACTATGCTCATGTACGTTGCCGAGTTCGAAGCTGCGGTCTCCCATTTCGGCGAGCATCCGTGCCTCGTCGGAGGCGAATACGGTGCCGTCATAGTTGTAGACCAGCGCACCGAGACCGATCCCCGCAGGACTTCTCAGATCGACATACCCGATGGGCTCATCACTCAGCATCCGGCGAAGGATCAGGGCCGAATAGGACTCGGGAAACCGGTGGCCGGACTTGTTGATCTCCAGGATGTAGCGAAGACCGCGCTTCCAGAATTCGAGCCATTCTCGGGCATCGTACTTGTGGAACTGTTTGGTCTTGATCGCATGACCGTACGGAGACAACGGCCTCAGGAAGATGCCGTCGAGACCCTGCGCGAGGTATTCGTCGACGATCTCCTCCACACGATCCAGACTCGCTTCGGTGGTGGTCATCAACGCACCAACCCGGTCCGGGCCGAGCCGCTCTCGAATGCGCTCGATTCCGGCCACCGCGAGTTCGTAGCTGTTCTGGCCACGACGGGGCCGATTCTTGTTGTGCAGATCGCGCGGCCCGTCCAGTGAGGTACTGAGCAGAACATCGTGCTCAGCGCAGAATTCGAGCACTTCGTCATCCAGGAGCGCCAGGTTCGTCGTGATCACGAACTGCAACTGCTTGCCCAGGGACATCGCCCGCTCCTCAGCGGTCACGACGATCCACCGGATGAGCTCGAAGTTCAGCAGCGGCTCGCCGCCTTGAAACTCGATCTTGATCATCGGCGCCGGCGCGGACAGAGCGATATCCAGTGCTCTGGACGCCGTGGCGTTGTCCATGTCGTAGCGGACGCGGTCCTTGCTCTGACGCGACACCTGGCAATACGGGCAGGAGTGCTCGCATCGCAGCGTGACGACGAACAGGTGCAATGGCGTGGCGGCGCGCAGGAAGCTCAGGCGGCTACGCAGACGAAGGGCGAGAAGCTGCTGCGGTGCGCGCTGATCGGCCGATCCGACGAAGAGCTTCTCGAAAGCCCTTTCATAGAGCCCGTCACCAGGGGTGAGATCGAGCGCGCACAACCGCTCCAGCTCGGTTGCCGTCATTTCCGCCATGTCGCCAACCATGTTGCCGACGAGGAAGCGGTCTGCACCGAGCCGTTCGAACCGAATGGGCAGGAGTCGCAGCCGGGACGTGTCGGGATGGAACGAGTCCGCTGAGGCGAAGCCGACCAACGGTCACTCCCCCTCGGCCAGTGATCCGAATGCCAACGCGACGATGACATCGCGAAACCGGCCGGTCTCGCGACCGACCTTCTCGCGCAGGTTCTCGTCCGTCACGAGATTCAGGAAATGAGTGCGCAACTCATCGCCCCGAAGCTGTGACTGCGTTGGTGAGAGCCGACAGACGTATCGCCCGTCCGCTTCGTCGATCTGGCATGTCGCCTGCCCGATCAAACGGTAAGCGGCCTCCCGCAGCGCGTCGAGCGACTGCACCGACCTGCTGAAGTCGACAACCAAATCAGACCCTGACATCACTCGATCCCATCACAGAACGCGGAATCCGCACTCGCCGAGAGCACCTGACATTGTTCGAAGGCAACTGCACTGCTCGGTCACCGAGGGGGCACCGCGGTCGTGTCAACCTCCGTACACAGGTCCAATGCTCGCTGGGCAAGATCCTCAGCCTCGGTCGCAGCGAGGGCGAAGACCTCTTGCAGCTCGCGCGCGATCTCATTCAGGCCAAGGCCCTCCTTTGCCCGCGTGCACGCCAGGGAGAACGGATCGGAAGCAGGCTGCGAGCTTGGTGGTGGGGTGGTGGTAGGAGGCGGAGCGGCTGCGGGCGGCGGAGCGGCCGGTGGGGTCACGGCAGGCGGTGGTATGTAACCCGGCTTCGGCACATCGGGTCGGCCGAAACCTGGACTGGAAGACGCATGAGATGCATGAGATGAATGGGATGAATGAGACGAATGAGAACCATGCCGCGCGAACAATCTGCCATCGCCGGCGCGATGCGTCGTGAAGCTCATCAACTCGACGTCGTCCGGCAACGCAACCCGAGGCTCCGGCAGGGCCTCCTCCCGTGCCGCCGAGACGCGAGGTTCGTCCGTTCCCGTCGAGACCGACGCCTCCGCGACTGCCTGTGCGGCCGTGGGGATCGCGAGGGCGGCGAGAGCCGCCGTCAGACTCACGATCTTCGGCGTCTCACGCATTCGTATCTCCCAGAATCGAACCCGAGTTGACCACGGCGAACGAAATGCCCGTGCGTTCCATCGTCACTGCCCTCCATCACCACCCCGACGAGCTTCGAACTCGTTACGGCAAATAGTATCTCGCCCGGCACCGGACCGTTACACATCGAGCCTCACGCGCCCGCACAACGTTCCGGTGACGTCGATGACCGCACCCATCGGCCACGGGATGCGCCGTCACACTGGCGACGCCGACACCGATGCCGCGCCCGCCACAGCTACTACCAGCGACGAACCGAATCACACCGCGATCCGGAAGTCCGGCTGGAGCACTGGCCCCGGATCCACTCGAACAACGTTGCGGGAGGTGGCGGGCATCGAGTCGATCGACAACTCGGTGATCAGCGACCGCCTGACCGACGCCGAACTCGCCTCCAAACATGTGTTACCGCGCGTGTACGATTCGCCGGCCACACCACCGCGGGAGCTCGAGCGAAGGCCGGGCTGAGAGGGCGCGACCACGCGGCGCCGACCGCATGAACCTGTCCGGGTAATGCCTGCGTAGGGAGCGAGTCGCACCATAAACGCCTGTTCATCGCCACCTCCTTCTCACCTCCGACGCCGCCGACTACTTCGGGTTGCCCCGCGAGCGGACCGTGATCATGGGCTCCCAGGTCGAGGTATGACACGGCGAAAGCGACGACGCATTGGTGGTGATCCTCGACTGACGCCAGCCGTCTTGTTCGTCGGTGGAGCGGCGGCAGTATCCGACGCGGAACGGCCGATCGGCTAACGGAACACCAAGCCGCCGGTGGAGTTCTCAGAAGCTGGGGTGATGCTGGTGGTGGAGTGGATGACCTGGCGGTGTGTCCGATCGGGCTTCCGGTGTGTCAGGCGAAGTCCGTGACGTGCCGGATGGACCACTCGCGGAAGGTGTTCGGCCGGACGCCGGTGATGTCCTGGACCGTGGGGTGCACAGCGGAGGTGAACGATTCCAGTGCGGTGGCGCGCAGCGCCATGATGGCGTCTGCCATGAGTTCGGACTGGCCGTGGTCCAGAATCGTCTGACGGGCGCGGGACGGTTCGACTTCGACGAATCGTAGCGGGCGACCCAACACGTCAGCGAGAATCGCGGTCATCTCGGCGGGGGTCAACGCCTCCGGTCCGCTGAGCAGGTAGGTCTGTCCGTCGTGACCATCGCTGGTGAGCACGGTGGCGGCGACGGATGCGATGTCGTGTTCATCGATGACGGCGATGCGGCCGTGGCTGTAGGTGGCGAACACGCTGTTCTGGTTGCGGATCGACCCGGCCCAGTGCAGCGCGTTGGCCATGAAGCCGAGTGGGCCGAGGATGGTCCACGCAAGGCCGCTGTCGCGCAGCGCCTGTTCGCCGTGCCGGTGCCAGCTCGGAATGGGGTCAGTGGCGGTGTCGTCGCCGGTGCGGCCCGAGGACAGTTTGACCACATGCGAGACGCCTGCGCGCGTCGCCTCGAGCAGCACATTGGCGTCGTGGACGGGGATGTCGGGGCCGGTGGACAGCAGGAAGACGCGATCCACACCGCGCAGCGCCGCGGCGATGCTGCTGCGATCATTCAGGTCGCCTGGAACCACATCGACGGCATCGGGGAGGTTGGCGACGGCCCGCCGGGTCAACGCACGTACGTGCACCTCCGCAGCGACGAGCTGGTCGACGAGTGCGCGGCCGACAGTGCCGGTAGCACCGGTAACAAGAATCATTGGCGGTCCTTCGGTAGATCGTTGCCTCGGGGCCTGTCCCCGCGACTCGATCAGCCTCGATCCGGGAGGTAGAAATATCCACGCACCATGTCAGGTTCGCGGATATTTTCCATTCAAGGTGGGATGTTGAAAGATTCGATCGTCATCGACGAGCTGGACCGTGGGATCGTGCATGCTCTGCACATCGACGGCCGCCTACCATTCAGTCGCATCGGTGAGGTGCTCGGTGTGTCGACCCAGACGGTGGCGCGCCGCTACCGGCGGCTGCGCGCGGAGGCAGGTTTACGGGTGATCGGCTCGAGCCACCTCGACCGCGACGACCACACGCGCTGGTTGGTACGCCTGGGTGCCACCGCGGCGACGGCGCGTACGCTCGCGCACTCCTTGGCTCGCCGGCCGGACACCTCGTGGATCAAGCTGCTGTCCGGCGGCACGGAAATCCTGCTCATCGTGCGCACCCCGCTCGGGGCGGACGCGGCGCACTCACTGCTGCTACAGGAGATCCCCCGGACCGCGGCCATCACGACGGTATCGGCCCATTACGTACTGCACACCTATCTGGGCGGCCCGACCCCCTGGCACGGACAGGTCGCAACACTGAACGAACAACAGCGGCGACAGCTCACGCCCAACTGCGACGGACCCGTCTCCGGACGCGGGCTGTCGAGCACGGATGATGCCCTGCTGGCGGCACTGCAGGCCGACGGGCGGGCGGGACTGGCCGAGCTGGCCGCGGCCACCGGCTGGTCGGCGGCTACCGTGGCACGCCGCCTGGCCGATCTACGGGCACGCGACGAGATCTTCTTCGATGTCCAGGTCGACGACACCCTTTTCGGCGCCACCACCCAGGCACTGCTGTGGATGTCGGTCGCACCAGCCCGGCTCGACTACGTCGCCGCCGAACTGGCCCGGCACCCCGAACTGGCCTTCGTGCACGCCACCACAGGCCCGAGTAACCTGGTGGCACAAGCGATGTGCTCGGGTCCGGGCGCACTGCACCACTACCTGACCCGCCGCCTCGGCCACGTCGGCGACATCCAGGCGCTGGAAGTCACGCCCGTCCTGGCCACGATCAAAGCCGCGGGCCGTGTCACCGCCGAACTCCCCAAACCCGTCCGAGCCACTCATCGTTCCTGAGACCCCGCTGCGGAGTCTCATGTCGGCAAGATTCAGCGGAAGTCGTTTGCGTGAGCCACTGCCCATTGATGAAAGGTGCGAGGGGGACGGCCTGTCACTTCTTCGACCGTGGGATAGATCTGGGACTCGTCGAGTGTCCGGTCACCATAGAAGCTGAAGAAGGCGTGGACGTATTCCTCCGGCATATGTGCGCTCATGTCGGCACGGGCCTGCTCGTCGGTGAGCGGATGGAAGCGCAGATCGCGCCCGAGCACCTGCGCGAGAACCGCCAGCCGCTCGGCCGGCAAAAGCCGTTGCGGGCCGCTCAGCTTGTGAATGCGTTCCTCGTGTCCGGAGTCGAGCAGTGCCCGCACCGCGACGGCCGCGATGTCGTAGGGGTCGACGGAGGCGATGGGCACCTCAGCGAAGCCGTCTCGCACGTCGTCACCGGACCGCAGTTGGGGCAGCCAGCGCAGTGCGTTGGACATGAAGGCATTGGGACGCAGGAAAGTCCAGGCCAGACCTGACTCCCGGACGGCGGTTTCGGAGCGGATCATGAACTCGGAGACAGCGTTTCGGGTGGCGGTGGCGACCGTGGCCAGACTCGACAGCAACACGACCCGTTTCACTCCTGCCGACCGCATCGTGGCGAGCAGGCCCGGCATGTCGCGGTAGCCGGGCAAGAGGAACACCGCATCGACACCGTCGACGGCGGCGGCGAGCGAGGTCGGCTCGTTCAAATCGCCGACGGCCTGCTCGACCGGCAGGTCCGTCTGCTCGCGTACCAGCGCGCGGACCGGTTGCTGTTCCCGAAGGAGTGCTTGGACGACTTCGCCGCCGACGTTGCCGGTGGCGCCTGTGACGAGAATCAACGAAGGGTCCTTCCGAAGTGTGCGGCGGCGGTGTCTGTGGCCAGCGTGACTTGGGGGTCTTGGTCGTAGAAGTCGAACTGGCTGCCCTGGGTCCACAGGATGTCCTTGCGGCCGGCGAGTCCGGCGTGGAAGCGGCGGGCGCCGTCGGGGATCGCGGCATCCTCGCTGTGCACGAGCAGGGTGGGTTGGGTGATCTGGGGCGCCAACGCGATGGAGTCGAAGCTGAGCCAGTCCTGCCAGGCGAGGACAGCGAAGCGGTTGGGCCAGGCGGGAATTCCGCCGCGAGCCGGGTTGAGGTAGAAGTCGATGTCGTAGGGCATGGCTGCGCGTGGGTCGGTCGTGCTGACCACGGAGACGTAGTCGATCTCGCCGGTCTCCTCGAAGTGCGCCCGGGCCTGTTCGGCGATCTGGATCTTCTCGGCGACCGCCTCCGCGCCACCGTAGACGGCCTCGCAGATGGCCGCGTCATGCAGCCACGGTGCGATCAGGGCGAGCGATCCGATACGCGGGTCGCGGGCGGCGTTGCCTGCCATGTACATCGCGGCAGCACAGATTCCCAGCGCTCCCAGACGGTGGGAGTCGATCGACGGCTGTGCGGCCAGGAAGGTAGTGGCGTGGTGGATGTCGTCGATCTTGCGTGCCGGGTTCTCCACCTCGCGCGGCGTGCCACTGGATTCGCCGAAGCCGGCGAAGTCGAACGACAGCGCGGCGTACCCGCGGTCGGCGAGGTGTTCGGCGTAGCGGTCGGCCATGAGCTCTTTGACGCTGGTCCAGGTCCCAGCCACGACAATTCCGGGGACTGGGTCGTCGCTGTCGGGGAGGAACAATGTGCCGATGAGGGTGGCATCCCCGCTGGGGAAGCCGACCTTGTGTCGAGTCGTCAAGAAATGCCTTTCAGGCGAACAAGGACGCAGCGCACGGTCGCGCGCGGACGTCGGTTGCTATCGAGGTTGCACCTCTGCCGGTCAGTGTGTGGATCGGCTGGAGGCACGTTCCATCAGCTTTTCGTTGCCGTCACCCCAGCGTGCGTGCATCACCACGCCGGTGATCCGCCAGTTGTCGCCGACACGTCGCAGGTCGAATCGGTACGTGCCGCCGAGCGTCCACAACGAGTCGCCGTATCCGGTGGCCAAACGGTGCGTGGCCTGGAACTGCGCAGTGCACACCGCGGTGTCATCGACGACGTCGACCAGCGAGTTGCCGAGTAGGTGCTGAGTGGAGTCGAAGCCGCCGAGTACCCGTGACCAGCCTTCGACGATCTGTTCCGGTGCGAGCGTCGAGGGTTCTCCGCCGTTGAGGCTCGTGTAGTCCAGATGCACCTCATCGGCGAACACAGTCTCGAGCAGGTCCCACTCACGGTGGTCGGTGTGCCAGGCCATCCGCGTGCACAGCTCGATCACGGCCTGGCGATCGGCCAGCCGTCGCATCTCTGCCGCGACGGATTCGTCGATCATGCTCATCGGGCGACTCCTGTCGGCCGCACACCTGCGGTTGGCGGAGCAGCAGCCTTCACCGGCCGATGGTCATTTCGAATACTTCTCATCCTGTTCTTTCCGACTCGTCTCGGGCAGGTCGGGCACTGGACGGACGCCCATGCTGCCGGTTGGAAGGTGTAGCGCTGCCCCACCAAGATCTTGGCGACGCCGGCACCGAGAAGGAAACAGCGATCTCCTGTGACGGCGCACAACGAATCGTTGTGACAGCTAGGGTGATGCCGTGAGCGACCTCGATCTTCGGCATCTGCGTTCATTTCTGGCCGTGGCGCAGGAGCGGTCCATCACACGCGCCGGAGTGGCGCTGCACCTGACACAACAAGCGGTGTCGACGCATGTGCAACAGCTCGAACGTTCGCTGGGGGTGGCGTTGTTGGTGCGCACCTCACGGGGGGTTCTCCTCACTCCAGCCGGTGAGGAACTCGCGCTCGGCGCGGCGGCGGTCGTCGACGACCTCAGCCGTCTGGTTCAACGAGTGCGCGCAGTCGCCGATGCTCAAACCGGCACTCTCCGTCTGGCCTGCTGCCCAGCAGCTACCGCGCTGTTCGCCGTCGCCGTAGCCGATGCGCTCGAGTCCATGGTTCCCGGGTTGCAGGTGACGTTGAGCAGTGCCCAACACCCCAAGCACGAACTCGAACTACTGCATACCGGTCGCGCCGACGCGGCCTTCATGTGGTTGCCGATCGCCGACGTCGGTCTGCACCACGCGACGGTGCGCCGAGATCCCCGAACTGTGGCGCTGTCGCCGCGGCATGCTCTGGCCCACCGCACGAGCGTGACGCTCGCCGACATCGCCGAGGATCCTGTCGTGCGTCCCGACATCCTCACCTCCGAACAGGCACAACGGTTCTGGACCGCCGACCCGAGACCCGACGGCCGCTCAGCTCCGCTCGGCCCGGTTGTGCCCACCGTCGAAGACTGCCTGCTCGAGGTCGGCCGTAACCGCGGTATCTGGATCGCGCCCCAGCCGCTCGGCGCCGCGATGCCCATCGGCGACCTGCGCTGGGTCGAGCTCACCGACGCCGAACCCTTCGACCTGGCTGTCGTATGGAACGATCAGGCACCCGAGCCCCTGATCACACGGCTGATAGCAGAGGTCCGCGCCGCCGTCGGTAACGATCGGCGACAGGATGCCGCATAGGCCGGGCTTACCTACGAGTCAGCCTTGAAGCGGCGTTCGACCAGCCGCTTCCTGCCGGATGCCGAGCTGTATTCCGTCGATGAGGTGAACTCTCGGTCGTCGCCATGACCCATCACGTTTCGAAACCGCGAGCTTCGAAGCCAAGCGTGAGGTCGTACCTCGATGGTCCCACGATTCTGGGATGTAGAGCCGTCGCCAGATCTCAGGGAGGTCGGCGGCGAGCTGCAGCGCCACGGCGTAATCGCCTTGCCCAGCGTGGAATCGGGCCAAGTCGCGCCTGGTCGTGAGCGTGTCCAGGGAATGCTCTGGCAGACCAGCCCGGCGTGTACCGAGTTGGAACAGCATGTCCGCGACTGGCTCGCCGCGTTGCACCGAGCCTCCGGCGGGCAGGTGGTACGCAACGGTATCGGCCGTGGTCGCTACGTCGTCTATACCTTCACCGCGGCCAACTTTGGCAGGTGCCGCTGGAGCGTAGGTTCCGGGCGTTGAAGCTGTGGGCGGTGATCCGCTGGTACGGCGCGGCCGGGTTGCGGGAGCAGCCGCACAGTGACTCGCTGGCGGACCGGGCCTTCTCACGACCCCCGAAAGGCGGCGGAATCCGACGATAGCCGTGACAATCGAGATCGGCTGAGCGCTCGCGCCAGGCCGAGAAAGGGCCGGACAGGCTGCTGAAGGGGGCACGAGGATGGGAAGACGACGTGGTCGCCGCGGATCGGATGCGGCGGCGTTGATGTTCATGGCAGCCGTCGCCGCGGTGGTGGTTGCACCCAAGGTCGCGGACATCGCCGAACAGCACACCGTGGCACTCGCATCCGCAGGGGTGTGCGCGCTGGCGGTCGCTGTCGGTGCTGCTGTGCTGGCTGTGTGGCATCGCCGCCGGGTACGTGCTCGCGATGACGCGCGGGTGCTGGCCGCCCTACGCCAGAACTCGCTGAGCCCCGCCGAGTTCGAGGAAGCGCTGGCCGCGTTGTGCCGCCGCGACGGCTGCACCGATGTCCGGGTGGTCGGCGGATCCGGGGATCTGGGCGCAGACGTGATCGCCCGCGCTCCGGACGGCCGCCGAATCGTGCTGCAAGCCAAGCGCTATCACAACGGCCGCACCGTAGGCAGCCAAGACGTGCAACGGTTCGGCGGAACCGCGCACACCATCCACGGCGCCGACGTGGCGGCCGTGGTGACCACCGCACATGCGTTCACCCCGCAGGCACGCGCGTACGCGGCCAAGGTCGGCATCTCGCTCGTCCCGGCGAGAGCACTCGCTGCCTGGGAATCACAGACCGGGCCGACTCCCTGGGATTGAGCCCGAGACATGCGTCATGCAGCTGTAGACCTTTTGAACCACTCCTGCAAATTATCAGCGTCTGAGAGAGAATGCCTTCCAGACCGGCAGCTGTGATCGGATGGAGCATCCAACGGTTCGGCGGGTGGTCACCGGGCACGATTCCGAGGGTAAGTCCCGGGTGGTCGACGATCGTCATGTCGAGGCCATCACGACCGAGTTGATGCCCGGCTTCGCCGCCTACCGGCTGTGGGGCCGAGACGAGCGACCCACGTTCCCGGACGATGGTTCCCCGCGCGGCGCCGAGGCGTGGTACCCACCCCGAGACGGATCTCGTTTCATGATCAACACGGTCCCGCCGGGCGAAATGGTCCCGCCCCCGGACCTCGACGTGACGAAGGCTCTGCATGAACTCGAACGGCAGATGCCGGGAGCGATGGCCGTCCAGGAGCCCGGTGCCGGCGGGATGCACACCACCGACAGCCTCGACTACGTTCTGATCGCCTCGGGCGAGGTCACACTGGATCTCGATAACGGCGAGCAACGAGTATTGCGGGCAGGCGATGTGGTCATCCAGAACGGGACCCGGCACGCCTGGCGCAACCACGGCACCGAACCATGCACGATCGTCGGCGTCGCCATCGGCGCGGACCGAGTCCGGCTCACATAGTCCAGACCACCAACCGGGCCACCCAAGCCAAGCCCGTGCTGGAGGAAAGCGCCTGACCGCCGGAAAACGCTGGGACGCGGGTGTCATCAAAGGTCAGTCGCGCGTCTTGTACGTGATGAGGTTGCCGTCACACCATCGCCGAACTGGCGGAGCTGTTCGAGGTGTCGCCCTCGACGGTGTACCGAGTCCTCGACCGCGCCAGCATCACGACAGCCACAGCGGATGCGGCATGACCGCCGCAACCACGTACTCTCTATCCCGGACTGCACACCCCCATGGGAAGCGAGCACCACACCGTGTCGATCACCGCTGACAGAACCGCCCTCACCGACCCCGCCCGGCTAGCTGCGGTACATCGTTACGAGATCCTCGACGCTCCGACCGACGGCCAGTTCGACACCATCGCGGCGACCGCCGCAGCGGTGTGCGGCACCCCGATCTCCACGGTCAGCATCGTCGACGCCGACCGGGTCTGGTTCGCCGCGGCCAAGGGACTGGATGGTGTCGCGCAGGTCGGCACGGAACCGGGACTGTGCGCCTCGGCGTTCTGCGCCGAGGGCCCGTACGTGGTCAACGACGCGCTCACGGATCCGCGCACCCTCGATCATCCGTTGGTACGTGGTGAGCTGGGGCTGCGGTTCTACGCCGCCGCCCCGATCGTCACCGCCGACGGGCACCACCTCGGCACCGTTACCGCAATCGACGCCGTGCCCCGGGAGTTGAGCGAGGTGCAGAGGACCGTGCTCGGCTATCTCGCCGACCAGGTCGCGCAGCATCTGGAGCTGCGCCTGGCCACCATCAAGGCGGTACGCGCCGAACGCCAGTTCCGCGAGGATGCCGAGCAACGCGCCGCTGCCGCCGCCGAGCTCGCCGCCCAGATGCGAGCCGCGGCTGCCGTACAGGCCACCACGCCGCACCCTGAGCACTGCCAGCTCGGCGGCACCGCAGGCTGCACCGCGCCGGCCGAGCTGAAGATCGCCGATTCGTGGGGCGACTCGGCCTGGGGCTGCACCACCCACGTCGAAGAGGCCATCATCAACGTCCGTTCGGTGTTCATCGCCAACGAGGAACTCGGTGGCCTGGCCGCCTACCTCAACCGCTGACCGTCACCACGAACCAACCTCCCGACCCCCGGGCGGCGATGCCCGGTCCGGTCGTCATCTCGAACGGACGACGATCATCGGCACGTCGATCGAGTGCAGCAGCGCATTGCTGGTCGACCCCAGCACCGTGCTCGCGAAGCCGCCTCGACCGTGCGTGCCCACTACCACCAATTGCGCGGTCGCCGACTCGTCGAGCAGGGATCGCGCCGGGCGATCCACGGTGACGATACGGCGCACGGGAACATCCGGGTAGCGTTCGCTCCAGCCGGCGAGACTCTCGGCCAGCACCGCTTCCGCCGATTCGCGGGCTTCGTCCCATGCTCGGACCGGCACGTCCGGACCGCTCGTGTCGCTCCATGCGTGCAGCGCCACCAGCTCCACTTTCCGCCGCGATGCCTCCTCGAAGGCGAGTTCGACGGCGGGCACGCTGTTGTCGGTGCCGTCGACGCCGACGAGCACGGGTTGACGGGCCGATACCGGGTCGATCGCCGACATTTCATGGATCACCGCGACCGGGCACAGCGCGTGATGAGTGGTCGCGGTGCTCACCGAACCGAGTAGCCCCCGCTGAAACGCGCCGAGCCCGCGGCTACCGACCACCAGCATCCGTGCCTGCGCGGAGCGCTCGATGAGCAGGGGAATGACCAGTTCGAAGCTCACCTCGGTGGTGATCGCGGGCTCATCGCCGGGCGCGGCTGTGCGCGCGACCCGTGCGGCCTCGGTGAGGATGCGTTCGCCGTCCTTGCGCATCCACTCCAGGTCGGCCTCTCCCAGCGAGATGCCAGGTCCGAAACCGGTGCGTATGGCCATGGACGTGATGATGTGCAGCGGGCAATGGTGCAAGGCCGCTTCGGCGGCCGCCCAGGCCACCGCTTGGTATGAACTGGCGGACCCGTCCACCGCCGCCAGGATCGACGAGTTCGGTGTGGCGAGGCGCGAGGACTCCTCAGTGGACATGCCGAGTTCCTTTCAGGGCCGGGTTCACTGCCTTACGCGGTGTGCGGGTGGCCTGGGCGGGAAATTCGTTCCGATATCGCCGTCCACCGCTTCCGACGACCGGCGCCATCAGCTTCGAGGATCGCGCTTCGGGCGGATCATCGACAGAGACGAAGGTCATGCATCGGACGGGACATCAGACCCCGCCTCTACCGCCGCGCACAGCCCCTACCTCGCTCGGCAGCATGCGCGAGCACGCCGCTGGCCAGTACTCGAGGTGAGCCCGGAAGACCACCGCCCGGCCCGCCATGGCGAAAGTCACGCGGGAATGGTCGGTTCGACTCTGTTGCCTCCTCTCTCCGCCGCCCTACCGTCGGAGACCTCACCCGGTAGAGCGCAGA
>NZ_BDBC01000031.1 GCF_001612785.1 Nocardia beijingensis NBRC 16342 | reverse complement strand
AGCAGTTGTTCGGCGAGGCCGGATTGACTGCCCCCGAAAACCGTTATCTCGCGGACGGGTTCGTCCGGTTCCTGGGCGAATGCTATGTGCGGCGTGGTGGCTTGCATTGGACGAATCGCCCCGAGTGGGGTCCGTCGCTGTACACCGATTTCGGCCCGGCTGTCCAGGGCGACGACACCCGCAGCATGGTGTCGATCGCGCAAGATCTAACCGACAGTGACGGGCCGAGATTGATCGAATACAACATCGCCGAAGCCGTGCGCGCAACACGGAAATCACGCACTGCGCCCTGACTCGCTCAATGTAAACGGGGGTGGGCGCAGCGGTGCCCGACGAATACGATGCGGTCCGTAGAAGATTGACCAATTATGAGAAAGGGCCGTACTTTGAGCTCGGTAGGGCGCACGAGCTGGGAGAAACGCCAGAAAAAGGATGGGCTCACCAGTTCAGGATAGAAACTGGTCGAGGCGCGCGAATCTTGGATTCGGCCCGAACTCAGGGGAAAGGCGTCCAAGGTGTAGAGCGTAAATTAGGTCGAGTCAACGAGGCAGACGCCCGCCTTCAATTGCGAAAAGATCGAGATGGACTCAATTCCGGCCTGATCACTCGCTCCCGGTGGGAAACGGTGGCCGGTGAAAAGATTCCGGACAAAGTCCGCGAAGACCTTCGGAACATGGCACGTGATTTCGGGGACAAATTCCAGCACGTGATCATTTCCCGCGCTGACGCTCTGCGCGCTATGCAACTCGGCCGATCGCTGGCATCCAAGCAATTGGAACTGATCCGGCCGTACGAGCTGCGACGGGCCGACCGGGCGCGGGAACGGCTGGCGAAGATACGCGAGATTGTGCGGGCGCGGGAGCGAGGCGAAAAATTCCGGAAGGTGCAGCAGTTCCGGGAAGCCGCCGCGCGTGGCCGGGCGGATGCCCCGCATCAGGTCGAACGCGACCGGCAGGCCCGAGCACAGGCAGAGCGAGCCCGGCAAGCACGCCAGACACCGGAAACCGGGCGGGCACGGATCGAACGGGAAGCGGCCGAACGGGTGGCGCAGGAATTCCCGGTACCAAGCCAGTACCGGGAACGCGAAACCGCAAACACCGCAGAACAAGTCGCCCGCGAAGCAGGCGACATCGCCAGCGTCGAGCGCGAAGCAGCCGAGGCACGCGCAGCAGCAGCCGAGAAGGAACGGGAAGCGGCATTCAAGGCGCTGAACGAAGCGAGGAACGCGGCATTCAAGGAGCTGGACGAGAAGGGCCGTCTGTCGGAGGTGGAAAGACTTCTGTGGTTGAGCCAAGCGCAGCACCCACAAGCAGCGGTGCGGCATCCACCCGGCCAAGCCCCGGGCGTTGTACGTGGCGGCACCGGACACGGACAAGACCGCGCAGGCGGAATAACTCGCGACCGGTAGTCATCCGTGCGTGATCGGCCCACCACGTGGTTGGAGTCTTGGTCCGCGTCGTGCGGCTGGCCACGCTTCCGCCGGACGGGCCGACCGGCGGCTTCTTCGACCGCGTCGGGCCGGTCCCGTGGTGAGCCGCCGACGGGACCGGCGTACGGCTCGCTAGGGCAGACCCCCGCCCGGCGCGCATCGAGCGGCGCAACGTGCGGTCAAGGTGGCCCCGCTGCGATGCGTGCCTGGTCAGCGCGCGCCTCCGTTGACATACAGCGTCTGGCCGCTGACGTAGCTCGCCTCGTCGCTGGCGAGGAACGCGATGACCGCCGCGACCTCTTCTGGCTGTCCCACCCGGCCAAGCGGCGTCCGCTCCGCGGCGGCCTTCTGATGGTCTTCGGCCGTCACGCCGACCCGCTGGGCGGTGGCGGCGGTCATGGCGGTGGCGATATAGCCGGGCGCCACCGCGTTCACCGTGATGCCGTAGGGCCCGAGTTCGAGCGCGAGGGTGGCGGTCAACCCCTGGATGCCCGCCTTGGCGGCCGCGTAGTTGGCCTGGCCGCGATTGCCGAGCGCCGATCGGCTCGACAGCGAGACGATCCTGCCGTATCGCTGGGCCACCATGAACGTCTGCGCCACCTGCGCGCAGTGGTAGGCGCCGGTCAGGTTGACCGCGAGCACCGCGTTCCAGTCCTCCTCGGACAGGCGGAAGAACAGGTCGTCGCGCGTGATCCCCGCGTTGTTCACCAGGATCTGCGGGCTGCCCAGGTCTGTGGCGACGCGATCGAAGACGGCCTGCACCGAGCCGCGGTCGGTGACGTCGCAGACGTAACCGTGCGCCACGCCGCCCGCGGCGGTGATCCGCGCGGCGGTCTCCTCCGGCTCGTTGCGGTCCAGCACGGCCACGGCCGCGCCCTCGGCGGCGAGGCGCAGCGCGGTGGCCGCGCCGATGCCCTGAGCCGCGCCGGTGACGACCGCGACGCGGTCGGTGAAGCGGTGCATCGGAAGTTCTCCTGTCAGAACGCGGCGACGCCGGTCAGGGCGCGGCCGATGAGCAGTTTCTGGATCTGGCTCGTGCCCTCGTAGAGGGTCATCACCTTGGCGTCGCGCAGATACTTGCCGACGGGGAATTCATCGATGTAGCCGTAGCCGCCGAACACCTGCACCGCGCGGTCGGCCGCACGGACCGCGGCTTCGGAAGCGAACAGCTTCGCTTTCGACGACGCCAGCGCGAATTCCTCGCCGCGGTCGATGAGATCGGCGACCCGCCACACCAGCAGTCGCGCCGCGTCGACGTCCAGCGCGATGTCGGCGAGCAGTTCCTGCACCAGCTGGTGGGCGGCGATCGGCTTGCCGAACTGTTCCCGCTGGGTGGCGTAGCCGACGGCGGCGTCCAGGCACGCCTGGGCCAGCCCGACGCACCCCGCCGCGACCGACATGCGGCCTTTGGCCAGCGCCGCCATCGCCACGGTGAAGCCTTTGCCTTCGTCGTGCAGGCGAGCACTGTCGGGTACGCGCACCCCGTCGAGCACGAGTTCCGCGGTGGCCTGTCCGCGCAGCCCGAGCTTGCCGTGGATCTCCCGTGCGGCGAAGCCAGGGGAGTCGGTAGGGACCAGGAACGCGCTGATGCCCCGATGGCCTTCGCCGCCGGTACGCGCGAACACCAGCGCCACATCGGCCCAGGTGCCGTTGGTGATGAACATCTTCGTGCCCGACAGCACCCAGTCCGAGCCGTCGCGCACGGCGCGGGTGCGCAGCTGGGCGGCATCGGATCCGGTGCCGGGCTCGGTGAGCCCGAAACAGCCGAGCGCCTCGCCCGCGACCAGCCGCGTGAGCCAGGTCTGCTTCTGCTCCTCGGTGCCGAAATAGTGGATCGACTTGGCGACCAAGCCGAGCGAGACCGAGACGATGCCGCGCACGGAGGAGTCGCCGCGTCCCAATTCCTCCAGGACCAGGCAGTAGGTGAGATGGTCGCCCGCGCTGCCGCCGTACTGCTCGGGGATGGTGAGCCCGAGGAAGCCCAGTTCGCCGAGCCGGGCGACGATCGACCGGTCCACCTGTTCTTCGCGATCCCACCGCGCGGCGTGCGGCGCGATCTCCCGGTCGACGAAATCGGCCGCGAGCTGCCGCGCCGCCGTCTGCTCGCCGGACAGTTCGAGGTTCATGCGCAAGAGGCTAGCGAGAAATAAACTAACGGTGCAAGTTTTTGACAGGAAGCGGCCATTCACCGCGGCACCACTGAGGTGGACTTGCCGGTACGCCGTGAGGGCGAGGTCGTTTCGAGAATGGGAGTTCGACACCGGCCAGGGTGCGGTCGAGCCGACGCCGCGACCGGAGCGGTCTAAGCGGTGACCGCGCCGAATTCCGTCGCCAGCCAGGCGGGGAATTCGGTGAGATCGTCCAGCACCACGTCCGCGCCCGCCGCGCGCAGTTCGTCCGCCGTGCACGGCCCGGTGCTGACGCCGACCGCGAAGACATCCGCCGCGCGTGCGCCGTTCATGTCGCCGACGTGATCGCCGACGAACAGGCTCGCCCCCTGTTCGCGCAGCGTCGCCGCCTTGCCCGCCGACCACAGGTCACCCGCGAGATGGTCGATGCGCCAACCGAGTTCGGCGATGTGCAACTGCGCGAGTGGGGCGTGCTTGCCGGTGACGACGAGCACTCGGCCATTGCGAGCCTCGACGGCCGCCAGCGCGGCTTGCGCGCCCGGCATCGGGGGAATGCTCGAGACGATCGTCGGATAGAGCGCGCGGTAGCGGGTCACCAGCGCCGGAACGAGATCCTCCGGCGCGCCCGCCTCGACGAGCAGGGTGGCCAGCGGCGGGCCGAGTCGATCGGCGAAGGTCGTCCCGCTCAGCGGCAGATCGAATTCGACGCCGAGCAGGTCGATGGCCCGCGCGACGCCCGGCCGCGAGTCGATCAGCGTCATGTCCAGGTCGAAGCCCACGGTCCAGGTCATTTGACCGACCCTAATCGCCCGTGCCGCGGCGTGCCGGTGCGGCTGTTGTGATTCACAACTCGGCCGCGCGAGTGGCGGGATCGCCCGAACTGTGGGTGTGGCCGGGGTGATCCACGTGGAACCGCCGATGCACTCGATGCCGGGTAAGAGACTGTGCCGCTGGGAAATTCGCAGCGAATGCAAACCGGCGTCAGGTGTATCGCGGCGGCGCGGCGCGCTTGGCGTATCCGCTGACCGCGCTGATCTCCCTCCGGCCGATTCCGCGCAGCGCCTCGATCCGCTCCGTGGTGTAGCGGACAGGTCGTCGGCATCGCGACAGACGACGCACACCAGCAGATCGTGCGGGTCGGGTGATGTCGCCGACCAACGCCGCCTCCGGTGACGGACCAGGGTTCCTCTGCGCGCAACACCTACGGCCCCGGACTGTTCTTCGTCGCAGCGTGAGTCAGGGCCGGGTCGGCGGGGCGCTGGGTGCGGTCTCGGCGAGGGTGGAGCGTTTGCGTCCGTATCCGAGGTAGACCGCGATGCCGACCACGACCCACACGCCGAATCGCACCCAGGTCAAAGCATCCAGCGTGGTCGCGAGCAGGAGGCAGCCGATCAGCGCCAGCAGCGGAACCACGGGCACCAGCGGGGTGCGGAACGGGCGTTCGCGCTCGGGCTCCACCCTGCGCAGCACCAGCACGCCGACGCACACCACCGCGAACGCCGACAGCGCGCCGATGTTCACCAGTTCGACCACGATGTCGATCGGCAGCAGGCCCGCGATCACCGCGCCGAGCGCTCCCAGCAGCAAGGTCAGCCGCACCGGGGTGGAGCGTTTGCCCGTGGCCGCGAGGGAGTAGGGCAGCAGCCGGTCGCGGCACATCGCGAACATCAACCGCACCTGCGCGTACACGATCAGCAGCAGGCCCTTCGTCAGCGCGATGATCGAGGCGATCACGATGACGTCGCCGATCCAGCCGATGCGCACCGCGCCGAACGCGGTGGCGATCGGCGCGCTGTTGTTCAGCGTGGCGAACGGCACCATGCCGGTGAGCACGGCGCTGACCAGCGCGTAGAGCACGGTGGCGATGAGCACCGTGCCGATGATGGCGAACGGCACGTCGCGGCGAGGGTTGCGGGCTTCCTCCGCCGACGCGGCGACCACGTCGAAACCGAGGAAGGCGAAGAACGCGATGGCGGCGCCGCCGATGATCCCGCCGACCCCGAACGGCGCGAACGGTGTCCAGTTGTCCACGCTGACGTGCGGGGCGCCGACGGCGATCACCAGCACCAGAACGCCGATGGTCACCGCGACCAGCGCCTTGGTGATGCGCGCGGTGAAGGTCACCTCCCCGACCAGCACCGCGACGACGGCGGCGACGATCAGCAGGGCTGGCAGGTTCACCACGCCGCCTTCGGCGGGTCCCGCGACGAGTGCGTGCGGGACGGTGATACCCAACAGCGAGTCGAGTGCGGACACGGTGGTCGCGGACCAGCCGATCGCCACCGCGGCGCCCGCGATGACGAATTCGAGCAGCAGGTTCCAGCCCACCAGGAACGCGGGCGCTTCGCCGAGGGTCGCGTAGGTGTAGGTGTAGGCGCTGCCGGAGACCGGGACCATCGCCGCGAGCTCGCTGTAGCACAGCGCGACCAGCACGCACACCGTTCCGGCCAGGGCGAACGACAGCACGATGGACGGTCCGGCCTTCTCCGCGGCCGCGACGCCGGTGATGACGAAGATTCCCGCGCCGACGATGGTGCCGACGCCCATGGCGGTGAGATCGAGCCGCCCCAGTCTGCGCGCCAGCGTGGGCGCGCCCGCCTCGGTCGCGGTGTCGGGCAGGCGGCGGCGCCAGCGCCGGGCTGAAGCGGTGGTCATGACTCCCTCGGAATGGTCCGTCGGTCGCGGCCGGTGTGCCGGACCGATAGACCATTCTCGCCGCGTCGCAGCGCGTGGGAATAACTGGGGTGTTGCTCTCAGCTGCTGGATGACGTCGCGAACGGCGTCGACGCGGCGACGCGGGTGGTGCGGTTGGGGTGGCGCCACAGTCCCTTGCGCTCCAGGATCGGCAGCACGCCTTCGCCGAACCAGTACGCCTCTTCCAGGTGCGGGTAGCCGGAGAGGATGAAGTGGGTGATGCCGAGGCGCGCGTATTCGGCCAGCCGTTCGGCGACTTCGGCGTGCGAGCCGACCAGCGCGGTGCCCGCGCCGCCGCGGACCAGGCCGACGCCGGCCCAGAGGTTCGGCGCGATCTCCAGCCGATCGGTGCTGCCGCCGTGCAGTTCCGACATGCGCCGCTGGCCTTCGGATTCGCTGCGGGCCAGATTGGCCTGCACCCGTTCGATGTCGGCGGGGTCGATGCCTGCCAGCAGGCGGTCGGCCTCGGACCAGGCCTGCTCGGAGGTGTCGCGGCTGATCACGTGGATGCGCAGGCCGTAGTCGAGGACGCGGCCGTGGTCGACCGCCAGACGCCGGATCCATTCCAGCTTCCTGCTCACCGCGAGCAGCGGCTCGCCCCAGGTCAGGTAGGTGTCGCTGTAGCGGGCCGCGACCGGGCCCGCCGGTTCGGATGATCCGCCGAAGAACACCGGCGGCACCGGGTCCGGCCGGTTGCTCAGCAGTGCCCGATCGACGCGGATGTGTTCGCCCTCGAAGGTCACCGGCTCGGTGGAGTTCCACAGTTCTCGCACCACGTGCAGGAATTCGCCGGTGCGTGCGTAGCGCTGGGTCTTGTCCAGGAAGTCGCCGTAGGCCTGCTGCTCGTGCGGCTCGCCGCCGGTCACCACATTGAGCAGCAGCCTGCCCTTGGAGTGCCGCTGGAAGGTGGCCGCCATCTGCGCGGCGAGCGTCGGGCTGATCAGGCCGGGACGGAAGGCGACCAGGAACTTCAGCGTCTCGGTGGTTTCGACCATCATTGCGGTGGTCAGCCACGCGTCTTCGCACCACGCGCCGGTGGGGGTGAGGACGGCCTCGAAGCCGTTGTCCTCGGCGGCGGCGCCGATCTGGTTGAGGTATCGCAGGCTGGCCGGGCGATCGCCGGACATGAAGGTGCCGTGCCCGCCCGCGATCAGGCCGCGGGAATCGCCGTAGGTGGGGAGAAACCAGTGGAACGACAGACTCATGCGAGCCAACTCCCTTCCGGGGACCGCGGCCGAGCCACCGCGGTGACCAGCGCGCACGCGAAGCGACCCGAACTGGCGCCGCGGTCGGCACGGGCCCGCGGCGCCCCGGGCAGCGGGACAGATCGGGCGGTGCGCCTTGTGGGCGCGCCGCAGTGATCCATGCTGGGCGCTCGACCGGCCGAGGTCACGATTTGGAACCAGGCCGGTTTTTATTCCGGTGCCGATCCGTGTCACCATTCGGACTAGACGTAACCACGGATAACACGTAATCTGGCCTCAGCACGCACCCTCAGGTGTGCGAGGCGGACGGACGAAACGAGTACCTCAATGACGCGGCATGTCGACGTATTGATCATCGGCGCTGGGCTGTCCGGAATCGGCATGGCCTGCCATCTCACCAAAGAGCGGACCGGACGCAGCTACGCGATCCTGGAACGCAGAAGCGCCATCGGCGGTACCTGGGACCTGTTCCGTTACCCCGGCATCCGCTCCGATTCCGACATGTACACCTTCGGCTACGGCTTCCGCCCGTGGAACGGCACCAAGGTCCTCGCCGACGGCCCGCACATCCGCCAGTACATCGAGGAGACGGCGGCCGAGTACGGCGTCACCGAGCACATCCGGTTCGGCCGCAAGGTCACCACGGCCCGCTGGTCCAGCGAAACGGCCACCTGGACGGTCGAGGCGCTCGACGAGCAGACCGGCCAGACCGAGAGCTACACCAGCGACTTCCTGGTCGGCTGCACCGGCTACTACGACTACGACAACGGCTACCGGCCGACGTTCCCGGGTGAGGAGAACTTCGGCGGGCAGATCGTGCACCCCCAGCACTGGCCCGAAGACCTCGACTACTCCGGCAAGCGGGTGGTGGTGATCGGCTCCGGCGCCACCGCGATCACGCTGATCCCGGCCATGAGCGACACGGCGGCGCACGTCACCATGCTGCAACGCTCGCCGACCTACATCACCGCGCTGCCCGCCGACGACCCGGTGGCGGTGGGGATGAAAGCCGCCAAGGTGCCCGAGAAGCTCGCCTACCGGATCGGCCGGGCGCGCAATATCGCTCTGCAGCGCGCGAGCTTCCAACTCTCCCGCACCAACCCGGAGGCGGCCAAGAAACTGCTGCTGGCCGCCGTGCGCATGCAGGTGGGCCCCGGCATCGACATGCGGCATTTCACGCCGAACTACAAGCCGTGGGACCAGCGGCTGTGCGTGGTGCCCAACGGTGATCTGTTCAAGGTCCTGCGCAGCGGCAAAGCCTCGATCGTCACCGACCGCATCGAGACCTTCACCGAGAACGGCATCCGCCTGGCCTCGGGCGAGGAGCTGCCCGCCGACCTGGTCATCAGCGCCACCGGTCTCAGCGTGCAGATGCTGGGCGGCATGAGCTTGGAGATCGACGGCGAACCGGTGGTCACCCGCGAGCGAGTGGTCTACAAGGGAGCCATGCTCGACGGCGTGCCGAACGCGATGATGGTGCTCGGCTACACCAACGCTTCTTGGACGCTGAAAGCCGACCTGGCCGCCGAATACTTCTGCCGAGTGCTCAACCACATGAAGAAGAACGGCTTCACCCGGGTCGAGGCGGTCGCCACCGACCGCGACCGCGGCGCCGACTCGGTGATGGGCGGTGCGCTGACCTCCGGCTACATCCAGCGCGGTGACGCGGTGATGCCCCGGCAGGGCACCAACGGCCCATGGCAGGTGATCAACAACTACTTCCGCGACCGCAAACTCCTGCGCAAGGGCGCGCTCGAAGACGGGGTGCTGACCTTCGGCCGGACCGAGAAGTCCGCCGTCGCACGGCCGCTGGAAGGGACGCGCAGCGCCTGACCGCTGCCGTGCATCGGACCGCGGCGGGCACGACGAAGTGCCCGCCGCGGTTCGCGTCTGTCCGGCGAACCCGCCGCGCTCTTTTCAAATCTCACCGAAGACAACTATGGACGTGAAATAGCGAATGCTCAACGATCGCTGCACTGCGACGCGATGGCGCGTTGGCGGATGTATCGAGGGAGAGTATGAGCGTGAAAGCGCGCGGCAAGTTTCTGATAGGCGCGATAGTCGCCACAACTGTGGCAATGCTTTCGACCGCTTGCGGTGGCGGTGAAGTCCGCACTTCCGGCGGCGTGCCGGTATTGCGGTACCAAGGCTGGGCCTCGCAGGTCGTCATTCCCGAGCTCGCGGAGGATCTCGGCTTCTTCGAAGGCAAAGTGAAGCTCGAATGGCAGGGAAATACCATCAGCGGTCCGCAGGACATCCAATCGGCCGCGACCGGGCAGGTCGACTTCGGTGGCGCGTTCGGGGGCGCGGTCGCGAAACTGGCGCAGGGTGGTGCACCGATCACCGCGGTGGTGAATTACTACGGGTCCGATGAGAAGACGTTCACCGGATTCTATGTGCCCGAGAACAGTCCGATCAGAACTCCGAAAGATCTGCTGGACAAGAAGATCGGTGTGAACACGCTGGGTGGTCAGTCCGAGGCGGATATCCACACCGCGCTGAAGAAGGTCGGTTTCACCGAGCAGCAGATCAAGTCGGTGCAGCTGGTGGTGTTGCCCCCGCCGAATACCGAGGACGCCGTCCGGCGCGGCCAGGTCGACGTCGCAGCGCTGAGCGGACAGTTCCAGCAGCGTGCGATCGCCAACGGCGGCCTGCGCCCGGTATTCACCGACTACGAGGAGTTCGGCCCGTTCAACGGCGGCCAGTACGTGTTCCGCAACGACTTCATCGCCAAGAACCCCGATAGTGTTCGCGCGTTCGTCGACGGCGTCGCCAAGGCCATCGAGTGGCTGAAGACCACTCCCCGCGATCAGGTGGTCGCGAAGTTCACCGAGATCATCGAGAAGCGGAAGCGTTCGGGCGAGGACGCCTCGTCGGTCAAGTACTGGCTTTCGGTCGGCGTGCCCGCCGTCAACGGCGCGATCGTCGACGCCGACTTCCTGCGCTGGGAGGATTGGTTGCGCGATACCGGCGCCATCACCGGTTCGTTCGAGCCCTCGAAGTTCTACACCAACAAGTACAACTCGCAGGCTCCGAAGTAACGCGTGCGACGGATCGGGCTGCGCTGCGCGGCTGCCTGATCCGTCGTCCCGGTTCGCTCAGGCCGACGCGCGTCCGGGCCAAGGGATGTACACCGGAATGTATCGGGCCATCACCCCGGCGCCGAGCGCCGACACGCCCGCGATGGCGAAGACCGCGACGGCCAGCGGACCGATCGCCGCCAGTCCGCTGATCAGCAACGGCCCCACGAAGAAGCCGCCGTCGTGGGTGAGCCGCCACGCGGCGAGGAACTCGGCACGACAGGCGGCGGGCGCGATATCGGCGCCGATCGTCATGATGACGCCGTTGCCGATCCCGTTGCCGACGCCCATGACGACCGCGGCGACACCGAGGGTGAGTGCCGAATCCGTCAGTGGCACCGCGAAATATCCGAGCGCCAGGATGACCAAGGAAGGCACGGCGATGAATCGTCTGCCGTACCGGTCCATCAAATGCCCGGCAGGGTAGGCGCACAGCACATCAAGGCCCGCCCCGATGCCGAAGATCAGGCTCGCGGTAGCCGCGTCGACGTCCAGATGATCGGCCCACAGCGGCAAAACGGCTTCCCGGGACGAACGCGCCGCACCCATCAGCAACGACCCCGCACCCAGCGTCAGCAACAGCGCGCGATGCGATCGGGCGATCTCGATCAGAGACAGCGGCGGCTGCGGCGTCCCGGCCGCCGAGGTCTGCGGATCCGGCAGCCTGGCCATCAGCCATCCGGCGAGCGCGATGGCGACCAATTGGACGACGAACCCGCCGCGAGTGCCGAAACCGGTGATAGCCGCCGCGCCGAGGAACGGACCGACGAAGAATCCCAGTCGCATGGCTCCGCCGAACAACGACATCGCCCGCGCTCGGCGTTCGAATGGCACGACCTCGGACAGATAGCTCATCCGCGCCAATCCCCAGACCGCGTTCGACAGTCCGACGATCATCAGCCCCAGGCACAGCAGCGGCACCGCGGGGGCGAGCAAGCACAACAGCACCCCGATCGCTCCCGCCGTACTCGCGGTGATGATGGAGATCCGCTCACCGAGCCGGGCTACGACCTGTCCGGCGGGGATGTCGCCGAGTATCTGGCCGAGGCCGACCAGCGCGACGGTCAGTCCCGCTACGGCGGGCGACGCGCCCAGCTCCAGCGCGGTGAGCGCCATGACGGGCGCCGCGGCCCCCATCCCGATCCCGTACGCCGCCGCGGGCACGTAAACGGTGAACAGCAATGGCCGAAGCGAGGGGAGTTCGACCGACGTCCCGTCCTGCCGGTAGGTGGTCACGCGATAACTCGACTATGCGCGGGCAAGAAATGCACCCTTCACAGATCGGATGATGGGATCTTATGGGGCCACTGTACGGATTTCCCTGTCCGCTCCATATTGTGGAAATCGCACTGATTTTATTTCGGCACTCCCGGTTTCGGTGACATCGAGCCGAATTGGCCGGGGTGGAAGCGTCGACTCCCGGCGAGTCACGCGCGTGCCAGGATGATCAGCGGAGTGACGTAATGTTCCACCACGCTGCCGCCGAGTTCGTCCACCGCACGAGCCGCCACGTCGACTTCGGTAGTGCTCCAGTCGCTGAATGTGGTGAACAGGTCGCGAATTTGGTCGGTCCGAAGTTCGATCGTCCAGGAGAATTGCTCGACGTGGGTGGCGGCGAAGTGCCCACTCGCGGTCAGTCGGCTCACCCAAGCCGCGGTGTCGAGTTCGCCGGGACCGGTCCGCGTCGGCGCACCGCCACGTCGTGCCGCGATGTCCGCGACGCGTTCCCGGAACGGAGTCTGGGCCACCGAGGGATCGCCGAAGGCGTTGCGCCACACCGCGAAGTGGCCACCGGGCGCCAAGGCGTGATGGATCTTGGGCAGCACCACCTCGAGATCGAACCAGTGCACCGCCGTCGCGGCGACGGCGAGGTCGAAGGCCGCCGTCGGCAATGGGACGACCTCTGCGCCCGCGACGCGCACATCGGCTTCCGGGCAGCGCAGGCGCAGGCGCTCGGCCAGTGAGCGGCCGGGTTCCACGGCCGTCACCGAGGCTCCTGCTCGCAGCATCGGTTCGGTCGCCAGCCCGGTGCCCGCGCCGAGTTCCAGTACTCGCACGCCATGACGCAGCAACCCGCGATCTGTCAACCGCGACCACAGCGCGTCGGGGTAGGGCGGTCTGGCGCGGTCGTAGATCTCGGCGTGCGTTTCGAAGTGCAGCGGGTCGGCCATTGGAGCCAGCCTAGTGTGGCCCGCTCTCGCGTCAGGAACCCGCGGGATCCGGTGTACGGACGGCGATTTCGCCGCTCAAGGTGTAGTCGCCGGACAGTCGCAGCCCGTCACCGCTCCAGAAGCGGCCCGGGTCGTACCAGTCGGGGCTGCGGTGCTCGGGCAACAGCCCCATCGCCTGGTATGTCGCGGCGACGATCTCGGCGCAGTACGCGTTCTCCACCTCGCGGGCGGTCGATCGGCTCGTCTTCCGGCGGGGGAGACGGGCGCGTCCGCGCAGCCAGCGCCCCGCCAAGCCCGCGGTGGAGGGAAAAGGGGTGCCGTCGAGCCGGGCGATGGCGCGCAGCGCGCTGTCCTCCATCTCCCTGGTCGCGGGCGGGTTCAACTGGCGCAACCATGCCTGCTGACCGTAGCGGTGCGCCCACACCAGCACGGCATCGCGCAGATTGTGCAACTGGGCGCCGCGGTGCGCGGTGCCCGACCACATATCGGGCAGGGATCGTCCCAGCTCCGCGTGCCAGATCAGCGCGGGAAGGTCGTCGATCACGACGGACATGCCGACATGGTTCACCGGACTGTTCGTCGTCATGCGGATCACCCGATCGGCCGTGGAATGGCCACGGAAAAGCCAGATGTCACCCGTCCTGGTGACCTCGACCGCCCGGTCGAGATCGATGCCGGTCCCCGTCATGGTCGTAGCCTATGCGGTATGAGGTGGTGGAAGGCAGTGGGATTGGCGGGTGTGGCCGGGGTGGTTGCCACCGGTGTCGTGGTGGTGCGCGCCGAGCGCCGCCGCCGTGCCTACACCCCGGACCAGGTACGCGAACAACTGCACGCGCGATTCGCCCAGGCGGCATCGGCGGCCGGCGAAACCGGAAGCGCGCAGCCGCAACCCGTGCCGGGTCTCGGCGAACGCGTCCGGCGATTGTTCCGTCGCTGGTCACGACGGGAGAAGTAGACGAGGCCCGCGGCCCGGCGGTTCACCGGCTGACCGGGGCCATCGCGACGAGGCCGAGTGCGGCGAGCGCGGCCGCGCCGTGGGCGGCGTGCTCACCACCGGCCAGCACCTCGGTCCGCGCCGCCTGGTAGCGGCAGCCCGCGGCGTCGAACGTGGCGGCCGTGGCGAGCAGCCGCGTTCGGTCACCGGCGTGCAGTGCGGCGGCTCGTTCCACGATGGCGCCTGCGATGGGATTTCCCGCGACGATGGTCCCGGCCTCGGTCACGCGGTCGCCCGCATCGGGCGCCCCGGCGAGCACGGCGGCTTCGGCTCGCAACGCCACATACCAGTGCAGCCAGATCCACGTGACCCATCTCCACACCTCCCCGGGCTCGGATGACATCCGTTCCAGCGCCTCGCGCGCCTGCCCATGGTGGAGCATGGCGAGTGCGTCGAAGACCGCGCCGTAGCCGTGCACATGCGCCGGTGGCGTGCCGAGTCGAGTTACGACAGCGTCCCATTCGGCCCGAGCGTCCGGGTCGCCGCGTAGGTCGTGGATCATCGCCACTCCCGCTACCGCCGGGCCGAGAAGCGACTGGACGGGGCTGCCGGCCCGATGCCACGACTCGAGGAACCGGATGCTGTTGACGCGTACCTCCTCGACGTTGCCCGCCAGCATGTCGGTCACCAGCAGCCAGCTCGTCGCGCGATGTCCCACCTCGGCGAGCAGCGGGTGATCCGCGAGCTGCTGCGCCCAACGCCGCGCGCCCCGCAGATCACCCGCGCCGAGTTCGGCTTCGGCGGCCTCGCCGAGCGCGTCGATCAGCTCATGAGCGCCTTCCGGAGTATGCGGGGTGGCTTTCAGCAGCGCCATTCGGCTCCGGGCGACGGCGGCCGCGGCGAAGGTGTCACCGGCCAGACTGTGCGCGCCCGCGAGTGTGTCGAGCGCCGCGGATCGGGCAAGCGGGTCACCGGCGCGCTCGGCGAGTTCGACCGCGTGCTCGGCGCGCGCGATGGTCTCCGGCACGACGGTGCCGGACGAGTGCTCGGCGGTGAGGGCATCGGTGAGCGCTCGTCCGGCGTCGGCCAGCGCCACCGCCGCTTGGGCGGCCGGATCGTCACCGGCCAGCCGCTGTGCCTCGGTGATGAGCGCGATCGCCTCCTCCGGCGACAGGGGACGGACGAACTTGCTCGCGAATCGGTAGGCGTTGGCGGCGGCGGTCGCCAGGTCGCGGGCGGCGCCCGCGGAGTCGCCGGACTCCAGGGCGGCGTCGGCGGCCGCGCGGGTCAGGCGATGCATATCGTCGCCGCGCATCCGGCACCCGGCCGCCGCGGCGGCGTGGCGCAGCATCGAAGCGGCGGCGGCCGAGTCCTGCGCGAGTGCGGCCGCCTGTTCGTAGCGCATCTGGGATTCGCCGATCAGATTGCGGGTGAAGCACAGTTGCGCCAGGTGCTCGGCCGAGCGGAAGGCGTCCGCGCGCTGGTCGGGCCGGTCGGCCGCCCACGCCAGCGCGGCGCGCAGATCATCGGCCACCGCGTCGAATCGAGCCCGCCAATCGGCTCCCACCACGGTCAGTTCGGCGGCCTCGGCCAGGCACCAGCGCAGGTGCCCGGCCTGGATGTCGACCAGTTCACCGGCCTGCGCCAGCTGCTCCATCCCGTACTGGCGGATGGTTTCCAGCGCCCGGTATCCGGTCCCGCTCGGGCGGGTCGTCACCACGAGCAGGCTCTGCTCGGCGAGCCGGGCCAATCCGTCGGCGACGACGGCTTTCCCGGACGCCGCGACCTGCGCCGCCGCCTCGACGGTGAACGAACCCTTGAATACCGACACCCGGCGCAGGAGCACCCGATCGTCCGGCTCCAGCAGGGCGTGACTCCAGTCCAGCGCCGCACGCACCGATCTGTGCCGGTCCTCGGCGCGCGGACCACCGGCCAGCATCCGCAGCTGGTCGGAGAGCCCGGCCTCGAGACCATCCAGGCCGAGTGTGGTCCAGCGGGCGGCGGCCAGCTCGATCGCCAGCGCCACGCCGTCGAGTCGCTCGCAGAAGGCGGCGACCTGGTCGCGAAGCGCGTGATTCGGCGGCCAGCCGCCGGCCGCGGCGCGGTCCATGAACAACTCGACCGCATCGGAGTCGCCGTCGCCGGCCAACGACATCGGAGCGACCGTGTAGACCCGTTCGAACGGCACCATCAGCCGCGCCCGGCTGGTGGCGAGCACCGTCAATCGCGGGCAGGTCGCGAGCAGCCGCTCGATGAACGGCGCCACCCCGTCTCGCACGTGCTCGCAATTGTCCAGCACCAGCAAGGCGTGCCGGTCGGCCAGCGCGGCGGGCACCGACTCGTCCATGCCGCGGCCGGGCTGTTCGCCGAGGCCGAGGGCGAGGGCGACCGTACCGGCGACCGCGCGGGCGTCGGCGGCGGCGACCGGTACCAGGTCGACGAACCAGACCCCGTCGGAGTATTCGGCGGCCAGCTCCGCGGCGACGGCCAGCGCGAGCCGGGTCTTGCCCACTCCGCCGGGGCCGACCGCGGTCACCTGACGGTGTCTGGCGATCATCTCGGTCAGCTCGGCACGCTCACGTCCACGGCCGATGAAGGAGGTCAGCGGCCTCGGCAGCACCGGCGCCGGGTGCGGCCGGTCGGCGGGAGCGGAATCGGACGCGCGCTGGGCCAGCGCGCGCCGATCGGGCACCTCCAGTTTGCGCAGCAGGGAGGAGACATGGCTTTCCACGGTGCGCACGGAGATGAACAGGCGCGCGCCGATTTCCGCGTTGCTGAGATGGTCCCCTACCAGCGCCAGCACCTCGGCTTCCCGAGCCGAGATCTCCACTGTCGCCGCCATGGCGGCAATTCTGCCGTATCGCGTCATGTCCGAACTTCGCGGTCTGTTTTCCGTGGTGGTGGGTGCTGCCGTCGTGGCGGTCCGTGCGCCGATCAGTGGACGGTTCCGTGGTCGCCACGGATGTGCGTCGCACGTGCGGGGCAGATGCTGTGAGCACGTCCGGTTCGCCCGACACAACGGGCACCACAGGGACGACGTGACCGACGAATCCAGGAGTGATCATGACCAGCTCTTCCACCCAGGGCATCAAGACCGTGCTGCATCCCGTGTCCGATCTGGCGGCGGCCAAGGCGCTGTTCACCGCCCTGCTCGGCACCGCGCCGCAGACCGACTCGCCCTACTACGTCGGCTTCGAGGCCGAGGGGCAGCACATCGGGCTGGTGCCGAACGGCGGCCCGCAGGGCATGACCGCGCCGGTGGCGTACTGGCACGTGCCGGACATCGAGGCGAAGCTGGCGGAACTGACCGCCGCGGGCGCCACCGTGGCCGAGGCCGCACACGACGTCGGCGGCGGCCGCCTGGTGGCCACCGTCACCGACACCGACGGCCACGTCCTCGGGTTGATCCAGGACCGATGAGCGCCGCGACCGGCATCGAATTCACCCGCTCCGAGACGAAAGAGACCAGAACCATGACTGCGCAGAAGTCCACCACCCGCACCGGCGCCAAGACGAAGACCGCGGTGACGTTCACCGACGAGGAACGCGCCGCGATGAAAGAGCACGCCCAAGAGCTGAAGACGGCCGCGCGCCGCGGTGCGCGCGCGACGAAGGCGGACGGGGAGCAGGACGTGCTCGCCAAGATCGCCGGGATGGCCGAATCCGATCGCGTCATGGCCGAGCGGTTGCACGCCGTCGTCCGAGCCAGCGCGCCGGAACTGTCGCCCAAGCTGTGGTACGGCATGCCCGCCTACGCCAAGGACGGCAAGGTCGTGTGCTTCTTCCAGAGCGCGGCGAAGTTCAAGTCGCGGTACGCGACCTTCGGTTTCAACGACATCGCCGCCCTCGACGACGGCGCCATGTGGCCGACGTATTTCGCGCTCACGAAGGTGACCGCCGTCGAGGAGGCGAGGATCGGTGAACTGGTGCGCAAGGCGGTGGGCTGAGCGCCCTCAGGTCACGATCCGGAGCGGATGTTCCAGCAGCTCTTTCAGCTCTTGCAGGAACCGCGCGGCCACGGCTCCGTCGATGGCACGGTGGTCGGCGGACAGGGTGACCCGCAGGATCTTGCGGGTCACCACCTGGCCGTCGTCCAGCCGCAGCTCGTCGGTGGCCGCGCCGACGGCCAGGATGGCGGCCTCCGGAGGGTTGATGACGGCGGTGAAGTGCTCGACACCGAACATGCCCAGGTTGGAGATGGTGAAAGTGCCGCCGCTCATCTCGTCGGTGCGCAGTTTGCGCTCGCGGGCGCGTTCGGCTTTGTCGCGACTGTCGGCGGCGATCTCGGATACGCTCTTGCGATCGGCGTCGCGCAGGACGGGGACGAGAAGCCCCGCGGGCGTCGCGACCGCCATTCCGAGATGGACTCCGCGGTGGCGCAACAGTTTGTCACCGGCGAAGGAGACGTTGACCGAAGGGTTGTTCCGCAGCGTCACCGCGACGGCCTTCAGCAGCAGATCGTTCACGCTGACCTTTCCGCCCGCCTGCGCCAGTGTGGCGTTGACCTGTGCGCGGAAGCCGAACAGCTCGGTCACGTCGATCGCGGTGGTCAGATAGATGTGTGGAGCTTGCTGTTTGCTCTCGGTGAGCCGTGTGGCCGAGACCCGCTGAATGGTGGTCAGCGGAATTTCCTCGTAGTCGCCCGCGGCCGCAGCGGGGGGCTCGGGCGATGCGACGGCTTTCCTAGGCTGGTCGAGTTGGGCTGCGCGATGGGCGGATTCGACATCCTGGCGGATGACGCGCCCACCAGGGCCGGTGCCCGCCACGGTGGTGATGTCGACGCCGAGTTCGTCGGCGATCTTGCGCGCCAGCGGCGACGCCTTCTTTCGCTCCGTCGTCGCGGGGGTGGCGGCGGTGGATTCCGCGACCGGAAGCACACGATTCGTGCTCGGCCCGGAGCCGTTCTCGGCAGCGGCCTGCTCGGCGGGGGCGGTCGGGGCGGGTGCGGGTGCGCTACCGCCGGAGCCGCTCGCGGCGGTGCCGCTGCCGTCACCGATGAGGCCGATCGGCGTACCGATCGGCACCCGCGCGCCCTCCGCGGCGAGGATCCGCTCGAGCACGCCGCTGTCGTAGGCTTCGAGTTCCATGAGGGCTTTGTCGGTTTCGATTTCCGCGAGTATCTCGCCTCGCTCGACCGGATCGCCCACCTGCTTGAGCCAGGAGACGACGACGCCTTCCTCCATGGTGTCGGAGAGGCGGGGCATGGTGATTTCGGGCATGAATGCGTCCTCTGGGGTCTCAGCGTCGCTTACCGACTGCCGCGAGGGTTTCCAGCGCGGCGGTGTGCAGCGAATCGGCTGACGGCAGGGCGAGCCGTTCGAGCGGCTTGGCGTAGGGCAGTGGCACTTCGGCCATGGCGACCCGGCGCACCGGGGCGTCCAGGTAGTCGAAGGCGCCGTCGGAGATGGATGCGGCGACCTCGGCCCCGATGCCGTAGGTGAGCCAGTCGTCCTCGCCGATCACGGCGCAGCCGGTCTTGCGGACGGAAGCGACGAGAGTGGCGCGGTCCAGCGGACGAAGGCTGCGCAAGTCGACGACCTCGGCCGAGAAACCGTCGGCGGCGAGCCGTTCGGCGACTTCGGAGCAGATCGTCGCCATGCGGGAGTAGCCGATGAGCGTGATGTCGGAGCCGGTTCTCGTGACCGCGGCCTTGCCGATCTCGGCGCGCGGAAGATTCTCCGGCACTTCGCCTTTGGTGTTGTACAGCGACAGGTTCTCCAGGAACAACACCGGATCGTCGTCTTCGATGGCGGCTTTCAGCAGCGCTCGCGCGTCGGCCGGAGTGCTCGGCGCGACCACCTTCAAACCCGGCACGAACGCGTAGTACAACTCCACGTTCTGCGAATGCGTCGCGCCCAATTGCTGCCCGCCGCCGCCCGGTGTGCGGATGACCATGGGCACGCTGGTCTGCCCGCCGAACATGCCGTAGATCTTCGCGGCGTGATTGACGATCTGATCCAGCGCCAGCAGCGAGAAGTTGATCGTCATGATCTCGACGACCGGACGCAGTCCGAGCATGGCGGCGCCGATGGCCGCGCCGACGAAGCCCTCCTCGGCGATCGGAGTGTCGCGCACCCGCTTCTCGCCGAATTCGGCCAGCAGTCCCGCGGTGATCTTGTAGGAGCCCTCGAAGACGCCGATCTCCTCTCCGATGAGGAAGACGTCGTCGTCGCGCCGCATCTCCTCGCGGAGGGTCTCGCGCAGCGCTTCGCGATAGGTCATGACAGCCACGGTGATGTCCTTAGGTGGTGAAGAGCGGATCGGCGGGCAGGCGGCGCGAATCGCCCGCCACGGGTGTCGCGTAGTTGTAGTCGAACAGGCTCGACGGCTCCGGATGCGGACTCGCGTCGGCGAATTCGACCGCCGCGGCTACCGCGGCTGTCACCTCCGCTTCGAGCTCGGCCACGGACCGATCGTCCAGCACACCGGCGGCGAGCAGTGCCTCGCGCCAGCGAACGATGGGATCGTTGCTCCTGGCGATCGAGACAGCGTCTTCGGTGCGGTATTTCGCCGGGTCGACCACGGAGTGGCCTTTGAGGCGGTGACTGACCGCTTCGAGCAGCGCGGGCTTCTTCTCGCGCCGGGCTGTTTCGATCAGTTCACCGGCCACATCGCGGACGGCGAGCACGTCGGTGCCGTCGACGCGCTCGCCGCGCATGCGGTAGGCGGCGGCGCGCTTCCAGAGATCCGGTTCGGCGGAGGAGCGTTCGACCGTGGTGCCCATCCCGGTCTGATTGTTGATCACCAGGAACACCACCGGCAGGTGCCACAGCGCCGCGATGTTCAGCGCCTCGTGGAACGCGCCGATGTTGGTCGTGCCCTCACCCATCTGGCACACCACCACGTCGTCCTCGCCGCGGTAGTCGACGGCCAGCGCCGCGCCGACAGCCAGCGGAACCTGGCCGCCGACGATGGCGTAACCGCCCAGCATGCGGGTCGCGGTGTCGTACATGTGCATGGAACCGCCCCAGCCCCTGGACGTTCCGGTGGCGCGGCCGTACAGCTCCGCCATGACCCGGCCGGGCTCGATGCCTTTGGCCAGCGCGTAACCGTGCTCACGGTAGTTGGTGAATAGATAGTCGGTCGGGCGCATGGCCGCGCCGAGGCCGACCACGGTAGCTTCCTCGCCCAGGTTGAGATGGCAGTAGCCGCCGATCTTCGCCTGCTGATAGCTCTGCGCGGTGCGTTCCTCGAACCGCCGCACGAACAGCATGTCGCGGAACAGCCCGCGCAGACGGTCCGGATCCTCCGCGGCGATGCGCGCGTCGACCGGAACGGAGTCGTCCGGCGTTCGCGCGGGTACGGCGTCGTCGCTCTCGCGATCCGCGGCGACCGGCGCGGAAGTCGAGCGAGCCGTCTTGCGGCTCGGTTTACGGGATGCGGTGCTGGTGGTCACGGCAGGCTCCTCAACGCTTCCGGGGCGGGATGTGCACGGGCAGGCCGAGTCCGGCCATGGCCGCCTCCATGCCGATCTCGCCGAGAGTGGGGTGGGCGTGGATGGTGTCGGCGAGTTCGTCGAGGGTCGCCTCCAGGGAGATGGCCAACGCGCCTTCGGTGATCAGGTCGCTGGCCGACGGGCCGATGATGTGCACCCCGAGCACTTCGCGATGACGCTGTCCGGCGACGATTTTGACGAAACCCTCGGTCTCGCCGAAGGTCTTGGCCCGGCCGAGTGCCGCGAAGGGGAACCGCGCGGTGACGACGTCGTGGCCGGCGGCGCGTGCCTTCGCCTCGGTGAGCCCGACGCTGGCGATCTCCGGGTGGGTGAAGGTGGCGGCCGGGATCGCGGTGTAGTCGAGGTGCGCCGCGTGACCGGCGATCACGTCCGCGGCGGTGAGTCCCTGATGCGAGGCGACGTGCGCGAGCAGGGCCCGCCCGGTGACGTCACCGATGGCGTAGACGTGTTCGACGCCGGTGCGCAACTGCTGGTCGACGGGGATGAAGCCGCGCGGGTCGGTGTCGATGCCCACGCGGTCCAGGCCGAGGTCGGCGGTGTTGGGACGGCGTCCGACGCCGACCAGCACCACGTCCGCGTCGAGTTCAGCGGAGTGTCCGCCCGCGACGGTGACCCGCAGCGCATCGGTTCGCGCGATGGCCTCGACGGTGCAGCCGGTGAGCACGGTGATGCCGCGCTTGGTGAACGACCGTCCCAGCGCGGCGCCGACGTCGGCGTCCTCCAGCGGCACCAGGGTGTCCTGGAGTTCGACGATGGTCACTCGGCTGCCGAAGCTCGCGAACAGGCTGGCCCATTCCGCGCCGACCGCGCTGCCGCCGATGACGACGAGGCGTTCAGGCACCTCGGTCAGCCCGAACGCTCCGTCGGAGGTGATGACGCCCGGCAGGTCCGCGCCGGGTATCGCCAGTCGCGCGGGCACCGACCCGGTCGCGATGATTACGTCGCTCGCGGTGATGGTCCGGGTGGCGGTGGCTGTGGGAGCGGCGGCGTAGCGGGGGCCGCCGGGGAAGATCGGCGACTGTCCCGCCTCGAAGACCTCGACGCTGGTCGGTCCGGTGAAACGGGCGTGTCCCTCGATCACCGTCACACCGTTCGCGGCGAGCAGGCTCGCCACACCGTCGGTGAGTTGCTTGACGATGCCGTCCTTGCGGTCACGCACCGCGCCGAAGTCATAGCGCACGTTGTCGGCGTAGACGCCGAAATCGGCTGCGGCCGTGACGGTCTGGAAGACCTCGGCGGACCGCAGCATCGCCTTGGTCGGAATGCAGCCCCAGTTGAGGCACACGCCGCCGGGGCGCTCCTTCTCCACCAAGCCGACGCGCAGGCCGCGCTGGGCCGCGCGGATGGCGGCGACGTACCCGCCGGGGCCGCCGCCGACCACCAATAGATCGAAATCCGGCACTCGTGGTGCTCCTCGTCCTCGATGATTCGATCCGCCTCCGGTTGTGGGGTGGATCAGCGCTATCGAGTGTTGCCGTGGCGGAGTGCACAAACAATCACCACGAAGCCCAGTAGTGCACTCGCGTTATTGGGCGCAGCGCCCAATCGGATCAGGCTCTCTCCGGCGACCTGACGAGGTCGAGGGCGGTCAAGGCCAACGACAGCTCCACATAGCTGCGCTGGCCTTCGAGCGGACGCCCGAGCAGGGTCGAGACCCGGTGGAGGCGGTTGATGACGGTATTGCGGTGACAGTGCAACCGGGTCGCGGCGTGGGCCGCCGAGCAGTCGTGCGCCAACCATGCCGCGAGCGTGTCCAGCAACGTCACCCGCTCGGCGGCGGGCAGGGCGAGCACCGGACCGAGGGTGTGCGCGACGAGCATGTCGGTCAAGTCGGTCGACCGCATCAGCAGCGCCTGTTGGAAACGCTGGTGCAGCGGCACGAGCCCCGTCGCGTCGTCGGGCAAGGTCTGCAGGGTGAGCAGTGCCCAGCCGTGCGCGGTGCCGATCCGCGCCAGGCCGCCGACCGCGGGTGAGGCGCCCGCTCGTCCTCGCACGTGCGGTTCGATCCGCCGCAACACCGTGGCGACGTCGTGGCGCTCGACCGCGATCAACCCGACCGTCGAGTCGACGCGATCGTGCCACACCGATCTAATGCCGACCGCGGCCAAAGCGGCCTCCGTACCGGTGTGCATCGCCTCGCCCGCGCCGCAGGCGACGACGACGAGATAGTCACTACCGGCGGGAAGGTTCAACTCGCGGGCGGCGCGCGCGGCGAAGGTGGAGTCGCCGGCCCGGCCCGCGAGCAGGTCCTCGATCAGGGCGTGCCGACGGCGCTCGTCGCTGCGCAACTGCTCCAGTTCGGTTTTGCGGTAGGAGGTCACCAGCGCCGTGGACAGCCCGTCGATCACGGCCCACAACGCGGTGCCCGCCGCGCGGATCTCGCCGGAGGTGAGGTCGTCGGCCTGGTCGAGCAGGACCTCCCAGACGATCCGTCCGCCGAGCCGGAAGGTGCGCAGCATGGCCTCCAGCGGCACGCCTTGCTCGGCGCGGCGGCGGCCGATCGACGCTGCGACGTCGTCGTCGGACGCGGTCGTCGGAGTGCCCAGCAGGTCGAGGATGCGGGTCACGTATCGGCGGCAGCCATCGACCAGATCCGCGCGGGCGACCCGCGAGTAGTCGGTCCATTCGGGGTTTTCGGTGAAGATCTCCGCGATCAGCCGATCGGTCAGGGCCGGGATCTCCGCACGGCAGGCGGCCACCAACGCCTGCGTGCACGCGTCCGGAGTCGCCTTCTTCGATGTCGGCATATCGCTCGAGGTCCTTCTGGTCGGCCGTGCGCCACGACTGCGCGAGCGGTGGCGTACCACGACGGTATAGCCAGCGGAATGCCGCACCGGCGGCAACGCTCGCCCGACCACCTCGACGGCGGACGCCGCCGCACCGCGAAGCCGTCCGGCGCCATCCCCGCAGAAGACATCGACCACGCCGTCCGGTCATGACGGCGGTGCCGTGCCGACGCAAGGGCCGGGCGGCCAGAGGAGTCGATATCGCGGAGCGGATCGATTATCCATACCGCGAATGCGGCAATAAACTGTCGATCGTGTCGAATCTACGGATTAGTGAAGCCGCCGCGTTGCTGGGTGTCAGCGACGACACGGTGCGCCGATGGATCGATCAAGGCCGTCTGACCGCGATTCAGCTGGACAACGGCCGCAAGGGCGTCGGCGGTCGTGAGCTCGCCGAGTTCCTGCGGGCCAACGCCGAGGCGCCCGAGCCCGGTGTGACGGTCGCGGCGTCGGCCCGCAACCGGATGCGCGGAATCGTGACCCGGGTGGTGAAGGACACCGTGATGGCGCAGGTGGAGATGCAGGCCGGACCGTTCCGGCTGGTGTCGTTGCTGAGCCGGGAATCGGTGGACGAACTCGGTCTGGACGTCGGCAGTGTCGCTGTCGCATCGGTGAAGTCCACGCACGTCGTCGTGGAGATACCGGAAAGTTGACGAGATTGAAGATGATTCGCCATCTGGGTGTCGCGACCGCGACCGTGCTGGCTGTCGTGAGCGCGGCGGGATGCCGTTCGGACGACACGCCCGACCACACCGGTGCGGGGCGTGTCACCGGCACGGTGACCGTGTTCGCCGCCGCCTCGCTGACCGAGACCTTCACCGAACTCGGCAAACAGTTCGAGGCCGCGCATCCGGGCGTGAAGGTGATCTACAGCTTCGGCGCGAGTTCCGCGCTCGCCGAGCAGATCAATCAGGGAGCACCGGCCGACGTGTTCGCCTCCGCCGCACCGAAGAACATGCAGCAGGTCCGCGACAAGGGCGAAGTCACCGCCGCGCCGGTCACCTTCGTGCGCAACCGGCTCGAGATCGCGGTGCCGAAGGGCAATCCGGGACACATCACCGGGCTGGCCGATTTCGGCAGGGCCGAGCCGAAGCTCGCGTTGTGTGCGGAGCAGGTGCCCTGCGGCGCGGCAGCCGAGATGGTGTTCGAGAGCGCGCGCATCACACCGCGACCCGATACCCGCGAGCAGGACGTGAAAGCGGTGCTGACCAAGGTCACGCTCGGTGAAGTCGACGCGGCGCTGGTATACCGCACCGATGTCGAGGCGGCGGGCGGCAAGGTCGAAGGCATCGACTTCCCGGAGTCCGGCAAGGCGGTCAACGACTACCCGATCGCGCCGCTCGCGCACGCGCCGAACGCGGCGGCCGCCGCGGCGTTCGTGGACTTCGTGACATCGGAGCAGGCCAGGCCGGTCTTCGCCGCGGCGGGATTCGATACGCCGTGATCACGCCTTCGCGGCGGCGGGCGGTGCTGGGGCGGCGGCCGGTCGCGCTGATGCTGCCCGCGGCCTGCGGGCTGGCGTTCCTGGTCGTACCGCTCATCGGGCTGCTGGCGCGAGCGCCGTGGTCGGCCATGCCGGATCGGTTGTTCAGCGTCGAAGTCGGCCACGCGCTGCGGCTCTCGCTGTGGTGCGCGACGGCGGCCACGGCGATCTGCGTGGTCTTGGGCATCCCGCTGGCCTGGGTGCTCGCGCGCGCCGAACTGCCGGGGCGCGGGCTGATCCGCGCCTTGGTCACGGTGCCGCTGGTGCTGCCGCCGGTGGTGGGCGGTGTCGCACTGCTACTGGTGCTGGGACGGCGCGGACTGCTCGGGCGGTATCTTTACGAATGGTTCGGGGTCTCGTTGCCGTTCACCACCGCCGGGGTGATCGTGGCCGAAGCCTTCGTGGCCATGCCTTTCCTGGTGATCTCCGTCGAAGGAGCCTTGCGGGCGGCCGATCCGCGCTTCGAGGAGGCGGCCGCCACGCTCGGCGCCACTCGCTGGTACGCCTTCCGCCGGGTCACACTGCCGTCGGTGCTGCCGGGGGTGGTCGCGGGCGCGGTGCTGTGCTGGGCCCGCGCGCTCGGTGAGTTCGGCGCCACCATCACCTTCGCCGGCAACTTTCCCGGCCGCACCACCACCATGCCGCTGGCGGTCTATCTCGCGCTGGAGACCGACCCGGAGGCCGCGATCGTGCTCAGCCTCGTGCTGCTGGCCGTCTCGGTCGCCGTCCTGGTGGCGTTGCGGGAACGGTGGATCAGGGGAGCGATATGAGCTTGGAGGCCGACCTGCGGATCGCGCGCGGACAGTTCGCGCTCGAACTGCCCCTTGTCGCCGCGCCGGGCGAAGTGATCGCTCTGCTCGGGCCGAACGGGGCGGGCAAGACCACTGCGCTGCGAGCCATGGCGGGGCTGATCGCGCTGACCGGCGGGCACATCCGGCTGGACGGGACCACGTGGGACGCGCCACCGGCGGCATTCGTGCCCGCCGAACGCCGCAGGGTCGGCGTCGTGTTCCAGGACTACCTGCTGTTCGGGCACCTGTCGGCGCTGGAGAACGTCGCCTTCGGGCTGCGCGCTCGCGGCTGCGGGCGCGGCGCCGCGCGGGCGCGGGCCACCGCATGGCTCGAACGCGTCGGACTGGCCGACTACGCGCATCGCAAGCCCAGGGCGCTGTCCGGAGGGCAGGCGCAGCGGGTCGCCCTGGCCCGTGCGCTGGCCACCGAACCACAGCTGCTGCTGCTCGACGAGCCACTCGCGGCGCTGGACGCGGGCACCAAGCTGCACGTGCGCTCTGACCTTGCCCACCACCTGCGCGATTACCCCGGCCACACCGTTCTGGTCACCCACGATCCGCTCGACGCCATGGTCCTCGCCGACCGGCTGGTCATCCTGGAGGACGGCGCGGTCGTCCAGCACGGACCGCCCGCGCAGGTCGCGGCCAGACCGCGCTCCGATTACGTGGCCACTCTGATGGGCCTCAACCTCTACCGTGGCACCGCGCGCGGCACGACTGTCGACCTGGACGGTGGCGGCGTCATCACCGTCGCCGAACCCGCGCACGGACGGGTGCACGTGGCCTTCAGCCCGACCGCGGTGGGCCTGCATCCGGAACAACCCGTCGGCAGCCCGCGCAACAGCTGGCCGGTCACGATCACCGGCATCGAGCAACACGCGCACATCACCCGGGTCCGTCTGGACGGCGCCCCGTCCGTGCTCGCCGACATCACCCCGGCTACCGTCGCCGAGTTGCGCCTGCGTCCGGGGCAGCGGCTGTGGGCTGCGGTGAAGGCCACCGAAACCCAGTCCTACCCGGCCTGACCCACTGGCCGACGCGACGCAGGTAGCTGAATACCGTTCGGTCTGCTTCAATCGATGGATGTGCAGGTGGATGGCTTATTCCGGTGAGCCGATCCGGGCCGAGGACCTCTTGTTCCGGCCGGTGCATTCGTTGATCGATCAGAGCCTGCACTCCCAGCTCGGCGCGACGACCACGAACGGTGACGGCTTCGGGATCGGCTGGTATGGCACGGGCCCGCGGCCTGCGGTGTTCAAGAGCGTCGAACCGGCTTGGAACGACCGCAACCTACGGGAGATCGCGGCCGAGGTGCAGACGTCGCTGTTCTTCGCGCACGTGCGCGCGTCGACCGGCAGCGAGGTGCAGCGCAGCAACTGTCACCCGTTCCGGCGCGGGCACTGGTTGTGGATGCACAACGGAGCGCTGCGCGGGTTCCGGCAGTGCAAGCGCGATTTGGCGACGGCGGTCGATCCCTTCTTGTTCGCCGACATCGAGGGGTCGACGGATTCGGAATTGTTCTTCTTCCTGGCACTGACCTTCGGGCTCGTCGACGACCCGTTCGGCGCGGTCGCCCGCGCGGTCGGCTTCATCGAGGACGTCGGCCGCGTACACGAGGTCGAGGCTCCGGTACAGATGACCGTCGCGACCACCGACGGCGAATCCATGTGGTTCTTCCGGTATTCCACCGAACGGCGGTCGCGATCGCTGTTCTATTCCAACGATGTGGCGAAAGTGCGTGCCCTGCACCCGGAAGTGCGAGCGCTCCGCACGCTGGGCGAGGACGCCCGCTTCGTGGTCTCCGAGCCGCTGCGCGATCTGCCCGGAGCGTGGAACGAAGTCGAGGAATCGTCGGCCGGTGTGGTGCGTCTCGGCCACGACGAAACGCGCCCCTTCGCACCGATCGCCCCCTGAGCGGCTGGCCTACGCCGTGTAGCCCACGTCGGCGAGTCCACGAGGGAGGCCCTCCTCGGCGTCAGTGGGCAGCAGCGTCTCGGCCGCGCCGGCGCGGACGCCTCGCGCCTGCCGAGCGCCGTGCTGGTGCCATCGGTGCCGCCACGGCCCGAACGGGAGAGTCCGTCCGCATGCGGTACACCCTTTCCACCGGCGGGGAGAACGGTCGAGCCGGGCGCCGGAAGTTCCGGGAAAGATGACGTGTCGCAGGTCCGGCCTGACAGCTCACCGTGAGAAGGAGCCGATTTCGATGAGCATCAACCGAACACTTCGCCTCGGTATCGGAGCGATCGCCGTCGCCCTGGTCGCCACCGCCTGCGGTGGCGGCAGCGAAGCCGCCACCACGGCCGATCATATTCGCGACGGCAAGCTCACCATCGGCATCAAGTTCGATCAGCCCGGACTCGGGTTTCGCGAAACGGACGGCTCCTACCAGGGGTACGACGTCGAGATCGCCAAGTACGTGGCGAGCAAGCTCGGCGTCCGGCCCGAGGGCATCACCTTCACCGAGGCGCCGTCGGCTCAGCGGGAGAAGATGATCATGAACGGCGAGGTGGACTTCGTAGTCGCCACCTATTCGATCACCGAGGAGCGCAAACAGAAAGTCGATTTCGCCGGACCGTATTTCGTGGCCGGGCAGGCGCTGCTGGTGAAGAACGAGACCACCGATATCACCGGTGTCGAGTCGCTGACCGGCAACAAGAAGCTGTGCTCGGTCAAAGGCTCCACTCCGGCGCAATACGTCAAGGATCATTACGCCAAGGATGTACAGCTGGTGGAACTCGACAACTATTCGCAGTGCATCGAAGCCTTGCGGCGCGGTTCGGTCGACGTGGTGACCACCGACGACATCATCCTGGCCGGTTTCGCGGGGCAGGCGTCCGGTGAACTGAAGCTCGTCGGCAACACCTTCACCACGGAGAAGTACGGCATCGGCCTGAAGAAGGGCGATCAGGAGACCCGCACCAAGCTCAATGACGCGATCGAACAGATGATCGCCGACGGTTCCTGGCACAAGGCGTTCGAGCAAACGATCGGACCGCTCCGCGACTCCACGCTGACGCCGCCTGCGGTCGAACGGTACTGATCTGGACGAGCACTCGACGGCTACCCAGCTATCAGTTTCCCCGGCCGTCGCACGGGTACAACGACCTCGTTGAATACGTGGACGGTAAGGAATATGGCATGGGTAAGCAATCTTTTCGCAAAGGTGACGAAGTCGAGTGGAACAGCCACGGCAGCACCGCCGAGGGCACGGTCGAAGAAGTGATCACGTCCGATACCGAGGCGGCCGGACGGACCGTACGGGCCTCCGAAGAGGAGCCGCAGTATCGAGTCCGCAGCGCGAAAAGCGGTCGTGATGCGGTGCACAAACCCGGCGCGCTGCGTCCGAACGACGACTGACATGGAAATCGGAGCCGCACCATGACGACGACCGACGACGAAGATACGCGCACGCAATTCGACCAGATCGTCAACATGACCCCGGCGGAACTGCGCCGGTGGCTCGACACCGACGAATCGAAGTCGGTGGGACAGAAACCCGAAGGCGGTGGCGAGTCGACCGGGCACGCCAGCGGTCGGCGCATCATCGACATCCTCGAGAAAAAGGAACCGTCCGGCGACGATTACGCGCACATGCGCAAAGTCATCGGATATGCGCATCGCCATCTCGAGCAGCGACCTTCGGGGGACATCGAGAACAGTAGATGGCGTTATTCGCTGATGAACTGGGGCCATGATCCGATGAAAAGCTGACGCGGCAATCCATCGCCGCGTCTGCCGCTTCGCCGAAGGAGAGTTCGCAGCCGCCTGTGCTGACAGGCGGCTGCTCCCCCTACCCGTTCAGGCGACCGGCCCTGGTGCACCGACCTCGAGCAGCCTGCCTTCGGACAGGCGCAGCCAGCGTCGCACCCCGACCTCGGCGAGGAAGCGTTCGTCGTGGCTGACCACCACGAAGGCGCCCCGGTAGGCATTCAGCGCGCTCTCCAACTGGCCGACGCTGATCAAGTCGAGGTTGTTGGTCGGTTCGTCGAGCAGCAACAGTTGGGGCGCCGGTTCGGCGAACAAGACGCACGCGAGGGTGGCGCGCAGCCGTTCGCCGCCGGAGAGCACGCCGACCGGCAGATCGACTCGTGAACCGCGAAAAAGGAAGCGCGCCAAGAGATTCCTGCGCCGAGACTCGGGCATGTTCTGCGCGAACAGGGCCAGGTTCTCCGCGACGGTGCGCGCGGGGTCGAGCAGGTCCAGCCGCTGCGACAGATAGGCGACGCGGCCCTCGGCGCGAGTGATCTGCCCGCCCTGCGGGGCCAGATCGCCGTGGATGAGCCGCAGCAGAGTCGATTTCCCCACGCCGTTCGCCCCGGTCACCGCGATCCTTTCGGGGCCGCGGATGATCAGATCGACGCCGGTGAGAATCGGCCGCTGCTCGTACTGGAAGTCGATGCGCTCGCCGGCGAAAACCGTCCGACCCGAGGGAACTTCGGTGCCGGGCAATTCCACCACTATCCGCTGCTCCTCGCGCAGGGCGCGTTCGGCCTGGTCGAGCCGATTCTTCGCCGCTCCCACGCGCGCCGAGTGCGTCTCGCTCGCTTTCCCGGCCGACTCTTGGGCATTGCGTTTCATGGTTCCCGCGAAGATCTTCGGCAATCCGGCGTTGCCCAGGTTGCGTGTGGCGTTGCTCGCGCGGCGCGCTGCCCGTTCCCGCGCCTGCTGTAGCTCCCGCTTCTCGCGCTCGAGTTCCTGCTCGGCGTTGCGGATGTTCTTCTCGGCGACCTCGCGCTCAGCGCGAACCGCGGCTTCGTACGCGGTGAAGTTGCCACCGTGGAAACGGATCTCGCCGCGGTCGAGTTCGGCGATGCGGTCCATACGTTCGAGTAGCGCGCGATCATGGCTGACCAGCAACAGGCAGCCGTTCCAGTCCGCGAGCAGATCGTAGAGCCGGTGGCGGGCGTCCGCGTCGAGGTTGTTGGTCGGTTCGTCGAGTAACAGCACCTCCGGTCGGCGCAACAGCTGCGCTGCGAGCCCCAGGGAGACGATCTGCCCACCGCTCAGCGTGTGCAGACGTCGGTCGGGGGACAGGTGGTCGAGGCCGAGGCGCGCCAGCTGGGCTCGGGTGCGCTCCTCGATGTCCCAGTCGGAACCGATGGTGGAGAAATGTTCCTCGCTGGTGTCGCCGGACTCCACCGCGTCCAGTGCGGCGAGGATCGGCGCGATTCCCAGCACCTCGGCCACGGTCAGATCGCCGGTCAGTGGCAGATTCTGGGGGAGGCATCCGAGTACTCCCTGCACCGAAACGCCCCCGCCGCTGGGCCGAAGATCACCGGCGATGAGCCGGAGCAGGGTGCTCTTCCCGGCGCCGTTCGGGGCCACCAGCCCGGTCCGGCCACCGGGCACGCTGAAGGACAGTCCATCGAAGACCGGAGTGTCATCCGGCCAGGAGAACGACAGGTCGGAACAAATGATGTACGCGTCGGACATGGCTACCTCGAAGTCAGGTGGACGCGCGGGATCGACACCGCGCGAGGAAGGATGGTGAAACGACGACATGGCCACGACAGCGGCGCTGTGAGCGCGCCTACCGGTGGCCGTCAGCCTCGGGCGCTATCCCGAGATGTCGAGTTCACCTGCCATGTTCGACTTCCTCGCTCCGATCGGTATCCGTCCGACCATAGCAGCCGGGTGGCCGACCAGGTGGTCAGGCTTCGAGGTAGGCGACGATGCCGCCGATCAGCGCCTCGAGCGCGTCGTCGAGATTGCCGTAGGTGCCCAGGGTGCGTTCGGAGGTGATGCCCCGCATGGCCGCTGGGATCAGAGCGGCCACCTGCCGCACCTTGACCGGGTCGAGTTCGAGGTCGGCGAACGCCTTCGCACAGGCGGTGTCCCAGTTGGGTTTCCACGAGGCCAGTTCGGCGGCGGTGAGCGGGTAGTCGCGTTCGAGTTCGGCGTGCTCGCGGGGGAGCGCGGCGCGCAGCGTTTCGATGGCGAGTGATTCGGGCTTGCGCAGCCCGACGGCCATCGCCGTGATCATGGCGCTCACACGCTCGCGCAGCGTGCCGTCCGGTTTGATCCCGGCGGGCAGGTCGCCGCGCTTGTCGGCGGTGTAGCGCAGGACCGCGGCCCACAGGCCGTCGATGTCGCCGAACTGGTACTTGACGACGCTCCAGGTCGCGCCGATGTCGCGGGCGATCCGATTTCCGGACACCGCGGCGGGGTCGCCCGTGGCCAGCGATGCGATCGCCGCCTCGAGCATGCTCTCCCTGGAACGAACCCCGCGCTTGTTGGCGCGTCGCCCGCTTACCGCCGCTTTCGTCACGAGGACCGAGTCTATCGGCCGTGATCAGGCAGTTCCAGTTTCGTAGAACCCTCTTGAATTCTTTCACAGAGGGTTCTACGCTCGACTCGCCGCGTGGGAAAGGCCCAGGAGCCGAGCAGCCCTCGGCAGCTTGGAGGATCGAGATGGCAAAACCACCGCTGTCGATGCAGCCGTCGGGTTGGTTTCAGGTGGCCTGGTGCAGTGAGATCGCGGTCGGCGCGGTGCACAAGATGAAGTACTTCGGGCGTGAGATGGTCGCCTGGCGGTCGGCAGCCGGCCGGGTCGCGGTCTTCGACGCCTACTGTGAGCACCTCGGCGCTCATCTCGGTTACGGCGGTCATGTGGTGGGCGAGCATCTGGTATGCCCGTTCCACGGCTGGGAATGGAACGGGGACGGGCGCAACGTCTGTGTCCCGTACGAGAGCCATCCGAACAAGGGCCGCCGGATCCGCAGCTACCCGGTGGTGGAGCGGAACGAAGCGGTGTGGATCTGGCACGACATCGATGGCCGTGACCCGTCTTTCGAAATCCCAGACATCTTCGAGGCTTTCGGTGACGGCAAGACCGCCGCCGACTACTACCCGCCGGTGCCCGCGGCCACGCTGTACCGGCCGGGGCTGGAACTGCACCCGCAGTACGTCATGGAGAACGGCGTCGATTTCGCGCATTTCAAGTTCGTGCACAAGACACCGTTCGTCCCGGAATTCACTCGTCACGACTTCTCCGGGCCGGTGTCGTATGTCGACTTCACCATCGCCTTCGACGAGGGCGTGGCCGAGGACCAGATCAACAGCGGCGTCGAATCGATCAACGCGGGACTGGGATGCTCGATCACCAAGAGCTGGGGCATGGTCGACAACCGCACCATGCCCGCGGTGACGCCCGTGGACGACTACACCTCCGACGTCCGCTTCACCGTGTGGATCGGACGCAGAGCCGGGGACGACGGCCCCGAGATCACCCGGTACGGAAAGACGATGGCAGGCTTCGTCATCCAGCAGTTCGAAGCCGACGTCGATATCTGGGCGCACCAGCGCTATACGGATCCGCCCGCGTTCTCGCGCAAGGAATACGCCGGTTTCAAGGCGTTGCGTGAGTGGGCAGTGCAGTTCTATCCCGAAAGGCCCACCACATGAGCACCTCCGGCAAAGTCCGGGTATTCCAGGTCGCGACCGGCAACCTCGGCACCGAGATGATCGGCCGTATCCGCAACCACCCCGATCTCGAACTCGTGGGACTGCACTGCTATTCGCCGGACAAGATCGGGCGCGACGCGGGGGAGATCGTCGGCCTCGGACCGATCGGGGTGATCGCCACGGGCTCGGTCGAACAGATCATCGCCGCGAACCCGGACGTGCTCACCTTCCATGGGGTATTCCCGGACGAGGACCTCTACGAGAAGGTTCTCGAGGCGGGAATCAATGTCGTGACCACCGCGGACTGGATCACCGGATTCCACCGCGACACCAACCATCCGCACCCTTCCGGCCGCGAGGTCAGCGCAGTCATCCAAGCCGCCTGCGAGCGCGGCCATTCGACCTTCTACGGCACCGGCATGAACCCCGGCCTGTGCCAGATACTCGGCATCGTGCACACCGCCGACGTCGCCGATATCGAGAACATCACGGTCACCGAATCGGTCGACGTCTCCTGCCATCATTCCGTCGACACCTGGAAAGCCGTCGGCTACGGCCGCCGAGTCGACGACCCGACCATCCCGGACTCGCTCTACAAATACACCGCGGTGTTCGCCGACTCGGTCTATCTCATGGCCGACGCCTTCGACCTCGAACTCGACGAGGTGCGCTTCGGTTACGAACTCGGCGCGTGCACGAAAGACGTCGACTTGGGTTGGTACTTCCTGCCCGAGGGTTCGCTCGGCGCCAGCTACATCAAGTACCAGGGATTGGTCGACGGCGTGCCGCGTGTGGAGAGCCACCTCGAATGGCAGATGACCCCGCACACCGACCCGGCCTGGAAGATCAAAGGCTGCTACATCACTCAGGTCACCGGCGACCCGAACATCTACAGCAAGCACATGATCATTCCGCGCCGGGGCACCGATCTATCCGATCCCGAAAGCTTCGCCTCGATCGGCATGACCGTCACCGGCCTGCCCGCCCTCAACTCGATAAGATCCGTCGTCGCCGCCCGCCCCGGCATCATCACCAGCGCGGATCTGCCTCTGCGCGGATTCGCCGGACGTTTCAAGCGCTGACGACCCCGTCCGCACGGGGACGGACCGACGCTAATCGCTCCAGACAGGCGGGCGCTTCGCGAGGAAGGCCGCCATCCCTTCCCTGGCGCCGGGTAGTTGAGCGGCAGCGGCCATGACTTCCAGGGCGAGGGTGTAGGCATCCGCTTCCGGACGGTCGAGCTGGCGGTAGAGAGTGCGTTTGCCCAGTGCCTTGCTGGCCCGGCTACCCCTGGTCGCGCGGGCCAGCAACTCGTCGACGGCGGTGTCCAGCTCGGCGTCCGGCACCGCTCTGTTGATCAGGCCCCACTGCTCGGCGGTGCGGGCATCGATCGGGTCGCCGGTGAGGGCGAGTTCCATCAGTCGTTTGCGGCCGACGGCGCGGGCCACCGGCACCGCGGGCGTGTGACAGAACCAGCCACCCTTGCCGCCGGGGAGCGCGAAACCGGCCGATTCGGCGGCGACGGCCAGATCGCACGAGGCCACCAGTTGGCAGCCGGCGGCCGTGGCCAGACCCTGCACCCGGGCGACCACCACCTGCGGCACCGACTGGATGGTCGACATCAGTTCCGTGCACAGCGCGAGCAGTTCCCGCACGCCGAGCAGGTCACGCGCGGCGACGTCGGCGAAGTCGTGTCCCGCGGAGAACACCGGGCCGTGCGCCCCGAGCACTATCCCGGTGGCGTCGGTCTCGCCCGCCGCCTGGAACGCGGCGAGCAACTCGCCCAGATGTTCGCCCGACAGCGCATTGCGCTGCCTCGGCCGGTTCATGGTGATGCGCACCGTGTCGCCGTCCCGCGCGACCAGCACATGCCGATACTCCAAGGCGGTCATACCTCCACCGTAGATCGCCAGGGCAACGACACGACACCTCCGCCGAGCTCTCCGGAGGCGACGGGACGATCTCGGCCCGGTGACGGCTCGGCCTGTGCTCGGTGCCGCGATATCCACGTTCGTCAGCGCTGGTAACACCGCAGAATAATCGGATGATTGTGGGGATCGACGGCTCCCGTTCAGCTCGAGGCCAACTGGAGGCCGGGCTCGGACGGTACGCATCGCTGGTGAGAACGCACCGCAGTACCCGAAGCGCACTCGTCATGGCCGCCGTGTGCGCGACCGCCGTTCTGTCCGCTTGCTCGTCATCGAGCCCGGCGGCGGACTTCACCGCCGCCAAGGACCAGCCCCTGGTGATCTCGCTGGACGAGCTGCTGGCCGCGACCGGAGGCAGCGCCGCGGTCGCGGTCGCCGATCCGCGGCACGGCACGATCACCCGCCGCGCCGACGGCGCGGTGGTCTACACACCGGCGGCCGGGTACACCGGGTCCGACAGCATCACCGTGACCACCACCGACGCCGTGAAGCTGTTCACCACCGACATCCCGCCGCTCGGTGAATTCGGTGGAGTGAGCGTGCAGGGCAGCGGCTACGGATCGGCGTTCACGCCGGTGCCGGGATCGGCCGACGAGTTCTACGGTCTCACCGACCGTGGTCCGAACGTAGAAGGCAGAGCCAAGAACGAGAAACTCACACCCCTACCGGCTTTCACGCCCGCCATCGCCAAATTCAAATTGGTCGGCAGCAAGGCGGTGCTGGAAAGCACGATTCCCTTGAAGAATGCGGCGGGCCAGCCGTTGAACGGCCTGATCGACACCTCCGCAGGCACCGGCGAGACCTTCCGCGACCTCGACGGCGCCGTCCTTCCGCCCACCGATCACGGCATCGACAGCGAGGGCCTGGCCGCGCTGCCCGACGGCACCTTCTGGGTGTCGGACGAGTACGGGCCGTTCCTCGTGCACTTCGACGCCGGCGGTACCGAGCTCGAGCGACTGACGCCGGGAAATGGTCTGCCCAAGGAGCTTTCGCTGCGCACCCCGAACCAGGGCATGGAAGGACTCACCGTCACACCGGACGGCAGCACATTGGTCGGCATCATGCAGAGCGCACTGAGCGAGCCGGGTGTCGCGTCGGCGCGTGAAGTGCCCATGACCCGGATCGTCACCGTGGATCTGAAGACGAGGGACGTCAAGGAATTCGTGTATCCGCTGGAGGAGCCGAAACAGAAGCTGGCGGTCTCCGAGATCACGGCGCTGACCGGCACAACCTTCCTTGTCGACGAGCGCGACGGCGGCAAACCGCCCAAGGCGAACAAGAAGCTGTGGACGATCGATATCGCCGGCGCGACCGATGTCGGCCCGCAGGTGAAGGTGCAAGGCGCACGCTACGATCCGGAGCTCGGGCTGCTGGTCGATGGCAAGCCGCTGGAACTCCTCGTCGGCGCAGTGCCGACCGCCGACGGCGTCGCCACACTGCGGAAGGCGGGCATCACCCCCGTCGCCAAAACGTCCGCCCTGGATCTCGGGGGCCTGCTGGACGGCCTGAACGCAGAGGGCGAATTCTTCGGCCACGACAAGATCGAGGGCGTCGCCACCCGTGACGGCGGCAAGACCCTCTATATCGCCGACGACAGCGACTTCGGCGTCGAGGCCGCCACCGGCGACCGGCCGCCATTCGGGCTGAAAGCCAAGCTCCTGGCCGGCGGCGCGCAGGACACCGGTGAGGTGCTGATGGTCGACACCACCAAGCTGCCCGCCGTGCCGCGGACCAGGACCGTCACGATCAGCGTGCGGTAGGTCCCCGCGGTGCGCTCACGGCCGCAGCAGTTGGCGCACTCGCGCGGCCTCCCGGGTGAGGTGGTCGCGCTCCGGCACGCTGCTGGCGGCACGAGAGGCCTCGGCATACAGCTCGGCGGCACGTTCGAGATCGCCGGCGCGTTCGTGCAGGTACGCCGTCACCGCGGCGTACCTGGGCAAGTCGGGGCGCACGTCGGCCAACGCCGCCAGGCCTGCCCGCGGTCCGTCGGCCTCGCCGATCGCCACCGCGCGGTTGAGCCGCACGACCGGGCTGCCGGTGCGGCGCAGCAGCTCGTCGTACCACTCCACGATCTGCACCCAGTCCGTCTCGGCGGCGCAGCGCGCGTCCGCGTGCAGAGCGGCGATCGCGGCCTGCGCCTGGTACTCACCCAACCGGTCGCGGGCCAGCGCGGTCTGCAGGATCTCGACGCCCTCGGCGATCAGCCGCGTGTCCCACAAACCCCGGTCCTGCTCGGCGAGCGGCACCAGACGACCGCCGGGGCCGGTGCGTGACGCGCGCCGCGCATGGTGCAGCAGCATCAGCGCCAGCAGGCCCGCGACCTCGGGTTCGTCGGTCAGGGCGACGAGCTGGCGGGCCAGGCGGATCGCCTCGCCCGCCAGGTCCACATCCCCGCCGTACCCTTCGTTGAAGACGAGATAGAGCACCCGCAGCACCGTGCCGAGATCACCCGCCCGGTCGAGCGGCAGCCCCGCGATCCGCCGCTTGGCCCGGCTGATCCGCTGCGCCATGGTCGCCTCGGGGACCAGGAAGGCCTCGGCGATCTGGCGGGTGGTCAGCCCACCGACCGCCCGCAGCGTCAACGCGACGGCCGCCGCCTGCGGCAACGCCGGGTGCGCGCACAGGAAGAACAGCCGCAGCGTGTCGTCCGTGGCCTGCGCCGGACCGGCGGGCGGCTCGGCTTCCGCGGCGAGCTCCCGCCCCCGCCGCGACGCCTCGGCGCGGGCGGCGTCGAGGAACTTCCGCCACGACACCGCGACCAGCCACGCCTGCGGATCGCGCGGCGGATCGTCCGGCCACGTCTCCAACGCCCGGATCAGGGCTTCCTGCACGGCATCCTCGGCCGACGCGAAATCCGCGCCACGCCGGCCGAGAATGCCGATCACCGCGGGCACGAGCTCCCGCAGCAGCGACTCGTTCACTCGGTCACCAAGGGCATTCCGGTGAGGAACGGCCGCACCTCGAGCCATTCGTGGATCGGCTTGCCGCCCGCACCGGGGGCGGCGGACAGCTCCCCGGCCAGCTCGACCGCACGCTCCCAGGACTCGACGTCGATGATCATCCAACCGGCGATGAGGTCCTTGGTCTCGGCGAACGGGCCATCGGTCACCGGCGGGCGCCCCTCGCCGTCGTGACGCACCCACGCGCCCTCCGGCGCCAATGCTTGCTCGCCGACGAACTCGCCCGTCTCCACCAAGCGGGTCGCGAAATCGCGCATGTACTGCACGTGCGCGTCGATCTCCTCCGGCGTCCACTTGTCCATCGGCACGTCGTTGACCGAAGCAGGGGCGCCGCGGTAGTGCTTCAGCAGCAGGTACTTCATGGTCGTTCTCCTTCTTCGTCGCGCGGCCCTCGTGGCTGCTCGTATCCCTGGGACGAAGCAGGCGTCACGTTCTCGACAGCTTTGTATTGTGACTGCTGTCACATCATCGCGGACAGGGCCGCTCGACGGCCGGGCGCGGCCGGAACAACGTGCGGTGCGCCCCGCGCAATCGCGCACAGTGTGCCGGTGGCTCAGTGCGAGCAGACGCCGGCGTCACCGTTTCCGTGCGGATCAAGCCGGGGCGGTTTCGGGCGTGCGGGTCTTGCGGGCGAGATCCTGGCGCGCCTCTTCGTACTGCGCTTTCAAGCGGGTCACCAAATCCGCGACGGTGAGTTCTTCCTTGATCGCGCCGATGCCCTGCCCGGCGCCCCAGATGTCCCGCCATACTTTGGCGCTCACATTGCCGCCGGAGCCGAAGTTCATCACCGACGGGTCGGAGTGGGGGAGGTCGTCGGGGTCCAGGCCGGCGGCGATGATGCTGCCGCGCAGGTAGTTGCCATGGACCCCGGTGAACAAGTTGCTGTAGACGATGTCCTTGGCGCTGGAGTCGATGATCATCTGCTTGTAGTCCGCGGCCGCCACCGCCTCGACGGTGGAGAGGAATGCCGAACCGACATAGGCGAGGTCGGCGCCCGCGGCTTGCGCGGCGAGGATGGAACGGCCGTGGGCGATCGCGCCGGACAACAGCACCGGCCCGTCGAACCACTCGCGAATCTCCTGAACGAGAGCGAACGGCGACTGCGTCCCGGCGTGGCCGCCGGCGCCGGCGGCCACGGCGATGATGCCGTCGGCGCCCTTCTCGACGGCCTTGCGGGCGAATTCGTTGCTGATCACGTCGTGCAGGACGATCCCGCCGTAGGAGTGGACGGCGTCGTTGATCTCCGGGCGCGCGCCCAGCGAAGTGATCACGATGGGCACGCGGTGCCGCACGATCACGTCCATGTCGTGTTCGAGTCGGTCATTGGTTCGGTGGACGATCTGATTGACGGCGAACGGCGCGACGGTGGCATCGGGGTTCGCTGCCGCGTACGACGCGTTCTCCTCGGTGATGCGAGCCAGCCAGTCCTCCAGCAGCGCAGCGGGGCGGGCGTTGAGCGCCGGGAACGATCCGATGACCCCGGCCCGGCACTGAGCGATCACCAGCTCGGGTCCGGAGGAGATGAACATCGGTGAGGCCACGACGGGCAGCGTCAGGCGACCGGACAGAGCGGCGGGTAGGGCCATGGTGAGGTCCTTCGAAGTGCGGAAGGTTGTCTCGCGGCGGTTCGGGCCGAACAGCGCCGCGTGCCGACGAAGCTATCCACGCCGCCGCGTTAATGCAATAAGTTGCATAAACATGTGTCGCCCGTCACCCGGTAGAGGAATGCGTTGTCTCACCGGCTATCTGGCGGTGCGCCGCCTGTGCCACGTCGTTCACTCGCGGGTATGCGGACTCAGGCGGCGCCGCCGACTCGTTCGGCGCTCTCTACCATGGGGCGGTGGCACTGCAGTTCGCGATCCTGACCGCGTTGACCGAACGGGCCTCGACCGGCATCGAACTCGCTCGGCGCTTCGACCGCGCGTTCGGCTATTTCTGGTCGGCCACCCACCAGCAGATCTATCGCGAATTGGATCGCCTCAGCGGTGGCGGCTTGGTCGCCGAGGTTGCGCAGCCGCAGTCGCCAGGGCGTGGCCAACCGCGGCGCTTCGCGATCACACCGGCAGGCACCGCGGCTCTTCGCCGTTGGGTGAACGAGGTCGACGAGCCACCACAGCAGCGCGACACGTTGCTGATCAGGTTGCGGGCCGCAGCCGCAACCGGGGACTTCGAAGGGGTCCGCGAGGTGGTCGCACACCATCTCGACGTGCACGAAAGGATGTTGGCGACCTACCGCGAGATCCAGGCACGCGATTTCTCGGACGTGGGCGGCGACGCCGATGCGATGCGGCATCTGGTTCTGAAGGCCGGTCTCGGGACCGAACGGGCCTGGGTGGACTGGTGTCGTGAGGTCATCGAGTCCCTCGACGCCATGCAGACGCCGAGCGAATCGCGAACGACATGAGCCGAACGGGTGCGGGCACGGTGCCGAGTCGAACGGCGGCCGAGATCGCGGCACGGTCCCAGCGCCTCGGGTCACGGCGCCCCTGGCGGCCTCGCCGCTCCGAGGTCGAACGGCCTTCGGTCATGGCGGCGTAGGTGAGGGAAGTGACCAGCCCGTACGCCACGTGCGGCACCAGGTCGCTGAGCCAGTCCGAACGGGTCCATCGGCGGGGATCGGAGACACCCGAGGCGAACAGCGACAGGGCGGTGACCGACATCGCCGTGGCGGTGTCGGCGATGCTGGCGGTGAGGATCGACGGCTGCCATCCCGCGGAACGGGCCAAGCCGTGGGCGCAGCCGACCGAGACGCCCGTCGCGGTGCCCAGCAATGCGCCTGCGCCGGAGATCCGGTTCCACCGCTGTTCTTCGTCGCCGGGTACCTCTACGCCCAGCGTCCCGGTCAGGTGCTGGACGCTTTCCTCCGGCGTGCGACTCGGTGGCCGGCCGCGCGCGATCATGTCGAGAAAGGTGACGGCGTTCAAAGCGGTCGTGCCCGCGGCCCCGGCCGCCGCGCCGAGGAGGATCGACTTCAACACGGTGAACGGGTGCCCGGTGCCGCTGTGGGCAAACACTGGAGTGCGCGGCGAGTCCATCGGCTCCGGCCGTCTCGCCGGTGACCGCGGGTACCGCACAACGTGGGCGATCGCCGCCGCGGCCGCTCGTGTGCGGAGGTGGAGATCAGGACGGCTGGAGCGGATCGTGCCCCAGTGACATCAAGTGCCGGCGCCACTCGTCACTGCCCGCGCGCGGTTCGCGCTCCGCGTCCTCCCCGCGCGCCGTGGTGATCTCGTCCACGGCCCGGCGCATTACCGCGATATCGTCGGCGTTCAGATCCGTACGGCGTTTGCCGAGGATGGCCAAAATGTCCCGGCCGATCGCCGGGCCCGCGTGATCGGGTTCCGTTTCGCTGCCGGTGCCGGCTCCCTCGGTGCGCAGCCAATCGCGCAACTGCCGGGACGACATATTGACCAGGCGGTGGAATTCCTCCCACAGCTGGTCGTCGACCTCGGTTTCGGCCATGGCTTTCCCTCCTTGTCGTCCCGGCGACTTGTGGCGACTACCCGGGCCGGAAACGGCCAAACTGCCCTGGAAAGTGGTGCCGACCGCGGCCGCGGAGGTGGATTCGTCCACCCTGAGCCGGGTACGCGCCGGATGTGTATGGCATGAATCTCAGAGAAATAGCGCAACGGCGAGGTCCGTTCGTCTCACTCTGCATCGACGCCTCGCACAACACCGAAGACGCCGAGACACAGCGAGCGCTCCGGTGGCGCTCGATCCGCGAGCGACTGGCCGCCCAGGACGTTCCTGAGCAGACGCTGGCGCTTCTCGACGACGCGATCAGCGAGGTCAGGCCGGGGCAGGGACGTGCGGGCCGGGTGCTGATCGCCGATTCGGACAGCGTCCTGGTCGATCACGTGCTCGCGGAGCCACCCGTCCGCGAAATCGTGCGGGTGTCGGCGCTTCCTTATCTGTTGCCGCTGATCGAGCAGCAGTCGCGTGCGGTGCCGCATGTGATCGCGGTGGTCGACCGGGTCGGCTGCGATTTGTACGGCGTCGACGAGGACGAGAATCTGATCGAGATGACCGCCGAAGGCACCGCGCATCCGGTGCACCGGATCCGGCACGGCGGAGGGTGGGCGCATCTGTCGATGCGTCGTCGCGTCGAGGAGATGATCCGCCGGAACGTCGATGAGGTCGCCACGGCCGTCCGCAGTCTCGCCGATCGGGTCGGGGCGCGGATCATCGTGCTCGTCGGCGAGGTAGGCGCGCGCTCCGCGCTGGCCAAGGCGCTCGAGTCGCCCACCGCTCGGATCGTCGAAGTGGACTCCGGGGCTCGGGCCGCCGGCGTGGATTCCGTCGCGCTCGAAGAGCAGGTCCAGCAGGCGGTGCGGACACAGGCACGGCAGCAGGAGAGCCAGGTCGTCGAGCAATTGAACACCGCGCGCGGCAGGGCCGACGGCATGGCCGTCGAGGGGCTGCCCGAGACGGTCTCGGCGTTGCTCGCGGCGAATGCCGACACCTTGCTGATCGATGCGGAGACGGTGGGGGACCGATCCATCGAACTCGATCCGCGATTGCTTCGCGGCATCACCGAGGCGCGATGGATCGAGGACGACGCGACATCGTCGCGCGCCTACCGCGCGGACGAAGCGCTGCCGGTGGTCACGTTGCTTCAGGGCGGCTCCATCGTGCCCGTCGAAGGCGCTGTCGTACCCCGAGAAGGCGTCGCCACCCTGTTGCGCCACCGCTAGGACGGCTGTTCAGCAATCGAAGACAGGAGAAATCTCATGGAACGCGGAAGCAGCAAGCACGGTCCCGTGCACGACGACGCGTTGGCCCGCGACTTGGAGGGCACGATACGCGGTAACCGTTCCAGCAGGGCAGAAGAATGGCGCGATCCCGAGCCCCCGGCTGACGACGACACCCTCATCAACGAACAGGTGCAACGAACCGAACATCCGTAGAGCTCAGCGGACCGAACCAGCGAGCATCTCCACCCGGACGCAGGCTTACCGTGGTGGCATGACGATCACGCCTTCGCCCGGGGAGTGGGTGCCGGACTCGTGCACGCTGCCCACCGTAGAACAGCCGGTCCGAGTCGCGGAGTTCGATCGGTTCTTCGCCGAGTCCGTGCTGCGCGCGCATCGTCCGGCGCGCACGCGCCTGGATCTGCTGCTGTCCGCCGACGCGGAGGCGCGGGGCCGTGACCTCGCCGCCCGCGAGTCGGGTTGCTGTTCGTTCTTCACTTTCGGCTTCGATGCCACCGAGGCCGGACCGGTGATGCATATCGCGGTGCCCGACGCTCAGATCGCGATCCTCGACGCACTCGCCGCGCGGGCGGAGCTGCCGACCGGGGGCGAACGGCGCTGATCGGATCGCGCGCCGGCCGGTCCGCAGCCGCGGCCGGAGCGTAAAAGCGCTGTCGGCCAGTCTGTTTTGCCCCCAACGACCGCAAGAGCGCCGGTGCTGATGTTGAGCACCTACCGAAAGTTCGGCCGCGCCCTTTCGCGTGCTGATCACTCGAGTTCGGGATGCCGCCCCGACCCGGTCGAGTCGCGCGGGAGCGATCGGCATCCACAGCGCAGTGCCTGGGTGATGGCGCTTCCGCTCTCCGTACGGCGTGTCGCTGGATGTTTGCCCTCAGTGTGCGATTTCAATGCAAGCTGGCTGGTCGACAAACGTCGCGAACTAGTGGAGGTCGAGTGATCCGGCGGATTCTTCTGCCCGGCAGCGGGCGCAGCGGCCTGACTGGGGTTCGTAGCGCCATCGGCGGTGTGGCGCTCGGGCTGCTGCTGGCGACGACGGCAATCGCGGAACCACTGTATCCGAGTCCCGACCCGGACCCGTTCTATGCCGCTCCGGCGGATCTGGCGGCACACGCGGCAGGGGATGTGCTCGGGGTCCGGGCACTGCCGCCGCTGGCGATCTTCCCCGGGTCCGCTGTCACGCTGGTGAAATTCCGCTCCACCAATACGCATGGAGCGCCCATCGCGGCGACGACCACGGTTCTCAGCCCCGTCGGCAGGCGGCCCGAGGGCCCGCTGCTGTCGTATCAGCACTTCATCAACGCGCTCGGCACCGACTGCGCGATATCGCACAAGCTGTACGGCGGCGATCCGAACCTGGCAGTGACCACGCCCATCCTGAACATGGCGCTGGCCAAGGGCTGGAGTGTCGCGCTGCCGGATCACCTCGGACCGCAGTTCGCGCTCGGGGCCGCGCGGTTGGGCGGACAAATCGTCTTGGACGGCATCCGTGCCGTGCGGCGGCTGCCCGCACTCGCCACGGAGCACAGCCCTACGGTGCTGGCCGGTTATTCCGGCGGTGGCCTGGCCACCGCATGGGCGGCCGCCTTGCAGCCGACTTACGCGCCGGAACTGGAACTGGCGGGCGCGGCCATCGGTGGCGCCCCGATGAATCTGGTGACGGTCGCGGAGACGCTGGGCATGGACAGGCATCCCTCTTTCGGGTTGGCCATGGCCGCGGCGATCGGGTTGGAGCGGGAGTACCCGGACCGGCTGCCGACCAGCGCGTACCTGAACCCGCGCGGTCTCGCGGTCGCTCACGACATGGCCGACAGTTGCAGCAACGAGATCCTCACCGCCGGCGTCGACGGCAGCGCGCGGGAATACCTCACCGACACCTCGATCTTGGACAGCCGCGACGCCCGGTCGGTAGTGGAGGAGAACAGCCTGGAACTCTACGCGGGAGTGCCGGAAACCCCGATTCTCGAATGGCATTCGCCGAACGATCAGCAGATTCCGATCGTTGCCATCGAGAATACGGTCCGCCGCTGGTGTGCGGCGGGGGTGCGGGTGCAGTCGCTGTTGGTTCCCTCGATCGAGCTTCCGCCCGCGCTCGAGCATGTGGTCCCTGCGGCGCAAGGTGCGCCCGCAGTGGCCCTGTGGCTCGACGCCCGAGTTCGCGGAGAGCCCGCCCCGAGCACCTGCTGACGGAGTGAAACCGTTGCGTCACCCCGCGCCGGCGACAGCGGGCCGCCCGCCGCCCGAGCCGACGCGTCGCATTTCGACGGTAGCACTGGCGGTCTCGGGACAGGGTTGCGCTTTCTCGCGGGTCCAGCTGCCGGTCAAGAATTCGGTGGGGTCTGGTCCCACATCGGACGGGAACAACTCCCAATGAAATCTCGCGTCGGTGTGCGGCTCGTTCGAGGACGAGGAGCAGGGGTAGGGAATGCTGTAGCCGGCCCGCCAGACACCGTTTTCGAGCACGAACATCGGAGCGAAGGCGGCGCGAGGGTCTGTGCGGGGATCCGTGCCTGGCTCCGCTTGCGTTGTCGCGGCGCATCGATCGCCTTCGCGCGTGCAGAGGGTGTAATACTGCTGCCGGAATTTGCTCGGCGGCGGCGGATTGGGAACGTCGGGTGTCGCGGTATAGGTGATGGTCACGTCGTAGGCGCCGCTGATCAGTGCGACGGGTCGGCTGTCGGCGCGATCGGGAAGGGTTTCGGGCGGGATGACCGCGACCTTCGGGTCCGTCTCGCCGATACGCGAGATCTTCATCTCCTGCTGTTGGGTGAATGCGCAAGGGCCGCCGACGAAGCTGAGATAGGTTCCGGTCCACGGCAGTGCGCCGGGGCGGAATTCGAGTCTCTGCCATGCCGCGACGTTCTGCGGCGCCTTGGTGATCGGATTCTCGCAATCAGGGTCGGAATAGGACGGTAGCTCTCTGGTGATCATCCACGCGCCGTCGCGATAGTCCGCGGAGAACTTGGTCGGAGCGGTCTCCGGCTCCGACTTGCTCTGGCTGGTGATCGAGGCGACGCAGCGTTCGCCGTGCGACGGGCAGTCCGATCGGACCGACCAGGTCCGGACTTTCGGAGGCCCGTTGTCCGGCTTCCCGTTGAGGGTTCGAGGCGTGTAGGTGACCTCGTATTTGCCGTCGAAGGCGAGCGGGGGCTTCGACGGCTGGGTCAGCCACCAGATCCCCGCCCCCAGCGCCGCGGCGATCAACACGGCGGTCACGGCCACCGCCGCACGGACGAGTTTACGTCGCGGCGGTGCGGGGCCGTTCCTCCCGATCCCGCCTGAATCGGATCGGATGGCATGCATGCCGGGCGGCCTTGCCGAAGGTCCGGCGTCGACGGTGGACTGCGGCTCGGCGTTCGGCCCTGCGGAGGGGAGCGGCGGCGGGGTAGCGAGCCGATCGCTGTGAGCACCGAGGCCGGTCGGAATCGAGGCGGTGCCCGTTCCGGGGTCGCTTGCGGCGGTGACCGCCGAGGCGGTGGTGAGGGCTTCGGCGGCAGCGGATGCCAGCTCTCCGGCGGTCTGGTAGCGGTCGTCCGGATTCTTCGCCATGCCCCGGGCGATGACATCGTCGAACCCGACCGGCAGGCCGAGCCGCCGCATGCTCGGCGCCGGGGGAGCGGCTGTCAGGTGCGCCGCGATCTGCTGTTCCGTGCTGGTGCTCGGGTAGGGCGGGATTCCGGTCAGGAATTCGCACAACACACAGGTAAGGGCGTATACGTCCGACCGAGCGTCGGCGACGCCGCTGGTGAACCGCTCCGGAGCCATGTAGGCCAGGGTTCCGATCATCGTGCTGGTGCTGGTCAGCGGGGTATTGCTGGCCGAACGCGCGATGCCGAAGTCGATCAGATACACGAAGCCGCTGTCGGTGACCAGCAGGTTGGAAGGTTTGACGTCGCGGTGCACCAGACTTTGCGCGTGGGCCGCGTCCAGCGCCGCCGCGACTTGGGCGATCACCGCGACCGCCGTCTCCGGCCGCATGGCGCCATCGCGGTTCAGCAGGGTTCTCGCGTCGGCGCCGTCGATCAAGCGCATATCCAGGTAGAGATGGCCTTCGATCTCGCCGTAGCCGTGAATCGGGACCACATGTGGTTCGCGCAGTTGTGCGGTGTCGTGAGCCTCGCGTCGGAAGCGCTCCCTGAAGTTGGGGTCGATGGCGCAGCGTTCGGGCAGCAATTTGATCGCCACAATGCGGTCGGTAGCGGTGTCGTAGGCCCGCCATACCTGGCCCATACCGCCCTCACCGATCAGCTCGTGCAACCGGTAGCGGCCGAACGCTATGCCGTTCACCGACCACCTCCCGCACGGATGAATCGCGTTCGCTACGGAGGATCAGCATCGTGAAAAGGTCGCATATCGATGATATCGGCCCGACATTCCTACTGCATCACCGCATTGGGGTCGGTAATCCCGTTCAGTTACTCACACTTTCTCGGTGGCGGGCAGATGCGCCGCGCAGACCGCCTCGACGAATTCGCCGACGGTGCTATCGGCCAGATTGCGGGCCAGATCGGCCTCGGTGATGATGCCGACCAGCATGCCCTTATCGGTGACCGGGAGCCGACGGATCCGCTTCTGCTCCATGAGCAGCAGCGCATCATGCATATCGGTGTCGATATCCACCGTGTGCAGTTGGTCGGCGCCCTGTGCCAATTCTCCTGCGGTGGTGGTCTTCGGGTTCGCGCCGACACCTATCACCTTCACGACGATGTCGCGATCGGTGACGATGCCGACGGGACGGCATTCGCCGTCGCAGATCGGCAATGCGCCGATGTCGAGCTGACGCATGCGCTGGGCGGCTGTTTCCATGGTGTCTCGGACATTGATGTGCTGTACGTCGGGCCGCATGATCGTCCGCGCGGTCGTCATGATGCATCTCCTTCTACTACGGCGGCACGCTCGTTACTCCGATCATCATTCGACGGTGACGTAGGTGCCGACAGGGCAGAAGGTCATCTGCGTGCGTCTTTCACCCGCGTCCGGCGGCCGGCACGGTCGCCGGATATCCGGATGATCACAGCGGCCTGCGTTTCCCACCGGGGTGGGGCGTCTCCGGCGTAGCGTCCTTCTCGCAGTGTGCACGTTCTCTCCTGAGCAACCACGCAGTTTCTGCTCGCTACCACCCGGGCCGGACGTCCGGGACGGTTATCGATTCAGACCGCACGGAACCAGGACAAGGAGATCGTCATGAGAGCCACACGCCTCGTTCGTCTCGGCCTTCCCCCGTTCTTCGCCGCCGCCGCGGCGCTGCTGTTCTGTCCGCCGACCGTCTCCGCACAACAGGAGATGTGGAACTACAACTGTTCGTCCCATTCGCCGGTGTGGGAGGGCAGGGTGACCGCTATGGAGTGCACGCCGTCGAACGGTGCGCCGCAGAGCGGAGAGATCACGCAGCCGTTCCTGGTGAACGGCGGCGAGGTCGTGAGCTGCTCGTCCGGGTGGGCCCACCTCCCCGACCTGATGGGCAAGGAATGCGGACCGGCGCCGATGCGCTGACCGATCGGCTGCGCCGGCGGGTGGGCCTTGTCGACTCCGGCAAGGCCCACCCGCTCCCGGCCAGCAAAATGGTCCCATGACCATTACCGCCGAGGACCTCACGCACCTGCGCCGCTGCGTCGAACTCGCCGCAGAGGCACTCGAAGACGGGGACGAGCCGTTCGGCTCGCTCCTGGTCTCGGCCGACGGGAAAGTGCTTTTCGAGGACCGGAACCGGATCAAGGCCGGTGACGCGACACGCCATCCCGAGTTCGAGATCTCCCGGTGGTCAGCGGCCCACCTGCCGCCTGACGAGCGCGCCGCGGCCACCGTCTACACCTCCGGCGAACACTGCCCGATGTGTGCGGCCAGCCACGGCTGGGTCGGCCTCGGGCGGATCGTGTACGCCGTGTCCTCCGACCAGCTGGTGTCCTGGCTGGCGGAGTGGGGCGTCCCACGGGCACCGGTCGCGGCGCTGCCGATCACCGACGTCGTGCCGGGCGCCGTGGTGGACGGGCCGGTCGCCGAACTCGCCGATTCGATCAAGGCCCTCCACCGTGCCTACGCCTCCCGCGGTTGAAGACACCCCGTTCAGCCCACCCGCGAAAGTCGACGACAGCTTCGACGGAGACCGGCGGTCGCTCGGGACACGCGGACACTCTCCACGAACCGAGCGGCAGCACGACCGGCCGCGGGCGACGATGTGCCCGGCGCTGGATGCCGCCCATCTCCGGTGCGTGGCATGATGTTTCCGCTTTTTGCGGAAGTGGTTGTGCGCGAACCGGAACGACGCGCCGACCTGTCCGCGATCGCTGCGGTGAAAGCGAAAAGAGCTGGGCGGCAACATGTTCTGTCACGGGTCTGTGTCGATTGGCCGGTGTCGACGCGGGACGCTATCATCGACTCGATGACGACTCCTTCTGTCCAAAGATTGGGGGTTCCATTCGTGCAAGGTGAGTGCTGATGCTCACTCACATCGCGAATGGGGACGACTCCCGCTTTTCCTTCTGGCCGCGTGTGCGTGAATTCGCCGTGCCGCCTTCCATGATCGAGACTGCTACCGCCCGCCGTCGTGTGGGGGACTGGGCGGGCGCGTGCGCCGCGGCAGGCTTCGACGTCGATTTCGATTTGCGGTCGGTGGCGCGTAGTCACGGGCACGACCTCGCGGCTCGAATCCGTGCCGATCTCCGCCATCTGGCTCCCGACCTGTTGCGCTGGCATATGCCGAGGGTCGCTCCGGACGGCTTGTTACGACCGGGTCTGACCATCGCGTTGGCGCGGTACGGCGCGGCGCAGGACCGGCGTGGCTCCCCTCCCGTGCACCTCGTCGTTCGGACCGCCCCGGCGTGGGCGGACGCCGGTCAGCGGATCAGCCTCGCGCTGTGGGACGGGTCCGCCGGGGCCGGTAGCGGCCTCCACCCGCATCCGCGTCCCGATCGGCGTTTCCGGCTGGATCTCCATCGCCACCTGTGGGACGCACGCAGGGTCGATGAGCTGGGGATACGCTCCGGGGCCGAGCACGACGCCGATGACCGCCCGATGCTCGACCCCGAACTGCTCGCCGTAGCGCCGCGGGCTCGCCGCTGCGCTGTCGACCGATGGGCGGCCGAGGCGGAGATTCTGCGTCAGGCCGAGGGACGGCACGGCAGTACCTTCGTCGTACGTCTCGGAGCCCGGCGACGGTTGGTCCTGGACCTGGACTCGGACGGGGACGGGCCGCCGACGGTGCGAATCGCGTCGGGATACCCAACCGGCGGCATCTCGGCGCTGCCCGTCCTGCCCGACGCGGCGACCTGGGTGCTGCCCGATCTGGAACTGATCCGGGCCGGCGCGATTGCGGCGGATCGGCTGCATCCGCTGGTCGCCTCGGCGCTGGTGCCCGACTATTCGCCGACCGGCGCACCACGGGTCACGGACCGGGCGGATCAACCGCGTCTCGTGCAATGCAGGGGAGAACAGCACCGGATCGGGCTGGTCGACGGGGTCTTGTCCGCGCTCGACCACGACCAGGCCGAGATCCGGCGGGAGGAACTGCTGGTCGCTCTGACCGGCACTCCGCTGCCTTGCCTTCGGGCTATCGACGAGGCGCACCGTCATCCGGATTGTCTCGCCGGCGTCCGGGAGCGTTTGGACCATGGCGACACCGCCGGTGCGCTGGCCATCGTGGGAGGACTGCTCGGTCCCGACGCGATACTGCGCGACGGTGCGCTGCGCGATGAACTCGAGACGTCCGCGCAACGCCGAATCATCCACGGACTGTTCAAATCCGGCCTGTCCGAACCAGGAATCGGCCGCATCCCACCGATTCGCCGCCCACGCGATCGTCGCGCGCACCCGCGCCACGCGACCTCGCACTGACCCGGCGATCCTCGCCGCTTCCACTCGACTCCGCCGACCCTCGAGGTGATCACACATGCTTACTGCTGTCCGCACGTCCGCCGATCCGGTCCGTCCCACCCAACTCGACGTCGCCGACGAGTTGCTGACTCTGCTGCGCGAGGTGACCACCGAACCCCGCACCGATCCCCAATTGGAGGCCTTGGCGCTGGCCGTGGCCGCCGACCTACCGGTTCTGCTGTGGGGCGAGCCGGGGATCGGGAAGACCGCTGCCCTCACCCAACTCGCCGCCGACCTGGACCTTCCGCTGACCACGGTGATCGCCAGCGTGCACGAGCCGTCGGACTTCTCGGGCCTGCCCATCATCGGGGACGACCCCGCGGAACACGGCGTCCCGATGGCTCCGCCGGACTGGGCCGTACGACTCGTCCGGGCCGGTCGTGGCCTGCTGTTCCTGGACGAATTGTCCACGGCGCCGCCCGCGGTGCAGGCCGCCCTGCTCCGCCTGGTCCTGGAGCGACGGATCGGCGCCCTCCAACTGCCGCCCGAGGTGCGGATCGTAGCCGCGGCCAACCCGCGATCCTCGGCGGCCGACGGCTGGGAGCTGAGCCCGCCGCTGGCGAACCGGTTCGTGCATCTGCAATGGACCCACGATCACGACGTTGTGGTTCGCGGCCTCGGCGGGACCTGGCCGCACGCGACACTGCCGCGGCTGGCTCCCGAAAAGCTCGGCGAGGCAGTAGCTTTCGCGCGCCGTGCGGTGTGCGGGCTGCTCGCGGCGCGGCCCGCTCTCGTGCATCAGCTGCCCAGCACCGAAACGCGCCGGGGCGGTCCGTGGCCGTCGCCTCGAAGCTGGGAGATGACACTGCGGTTGATCGCCTTCGCCACCGCGGCCGATTCCTCCCGGGACGTGCTTTCCCTGCTGGTCCGGGGCGCTGTGGGCGACGGGCCGGGTTTCGAACTGCTGGCCGCGCTCGACCGGATGGACCTCCCCGACCCGGAGGCACTGCTCGCCGATCCAGCGGCCGCCGTCTTGCCCGAGCGTGGGGATCTGCGCCAGGCCGTGCTCGACGGCGTGGTGGCGGCAGTCCGTAAACGCCCGGAGAAGTCCCGCTGGGATGCGGCGTGGGCGCTTCTGGTCAAGGCTTCGGAAACCGGAGCACCGGACTTGATCGTCGTTCCCGCAACGACTCTCGCCACGCTGCGCCGGGACGACTGGGACGTGCCCGCGGCGATCGAGCGACTCGCCGCGGTGGCATCTGTGTCCCAGGAAGCGGATCGGGCAGCCGGCCGTGTCGCCGCGAAGGCGGGCCGATGAGCGCGAACGCGCCGGGAGCGCTGGACCGCGACAAGCTCTTCGCCGCCCGCTTGCAGGCCGCGAGGGCCCGGCCCTATCTGGCGACCGCTCTGTTCGCGCTGTGCGTCGTCGAGTCACGCCGAGTGCCGACGATGGGCGTCGACCGGTACTGGCGATGCTACGTGTCGCCGGTGTTCGTCGACCGGACCTCGGTGGAGGACCTGGCCGCCGTGTGGGTGCACGAGGTGTCACATCTGCTGCGCGACCACCACGGTCGCAGCGACCGATTCGCCCGGCGACACGACCTGACCGGCCCGGCGGAACGACTGCGGATGAACATCGCCGCGGACTGCGAAATCAACGACGACGCATTCGGCGACGGCCTGGCCAGGCCCGATGACGCTGTCACACCCGCGGCGCTGGGGTTGCCCGAAGGGGAGCTCATGGAGGACTACCTGCGCGAGTTCCGGCTCGGACCGCATACGGACGGCGTGGCCTGGATCGACTGCGGTAGTGGCGCAGACGGATTGGAACGCGAGTGGGAGCTGGGACCGGACGGCGCGGACGGCCTCACCGAGCAGGAACGAGACGCTGTCCGATTCCGGGTGGCGCAAGGGATCATCGGCCGTCCGGGGAGCGCGTCCAAAGGCTGGCAGCGGTGGGCGGAAGAAGCGTTCCACCCACCGCAACCCTGGCGCGATCTGCTGGGAGCGGCCATCCGCTCGGCGGTCTGTGGCGCCGGCGCGGGGGAGGACTACACCTATGGCCGCCCCGCACGGCGCTCGGCTGGGCTGCCCGGCGTGGTGCTGCCGAGTCTGCGGCGAACGCCACCTCGGGTCTCGGTGCTCATCGACACATCGGGGTCGGTCAGCGACACCGAGCTGGGCAGCGCGCTGCTCGAAGTGGCCGCCATCGCCCGTGCCGTGGGCGGCCGCCGTGACCTGGTCACCGTGCTGTCGTGCGACGCGGCGGCGAGAATCGTCCACCCGCTGTGCCGTGCGGAGCGAATACCGCTGGTCGGCGGCGGTGGCACCGACCTGCGCACGGGCATGGCCAAGGCGGTGCGAACCCACCCCCACCCCGATGTGCTCGTGGTCTTGACCGACGGCCAGACGCCCTGGCCGTCCAGACGGCCACCGTGCCGGACGGTGGTGGGCCTGTTCCGTCGGCAGTACACCGCTTCATGGCAGGAACACGATCCCGACTACATCCCGGACGCGCCGCCCGTATGGGCCCGAGTGGTCGATATCGGATAGGCGCCGCTGCCGGATCGGGCGAGCGCCTCGACCGCCCGGTCCGGTGATGTCGCCGAGGTCACCCTGTCGGCCGAGTCATCGAGGTCACCCGTCGGATGTCGCCGATGGCGCTCGATCGGCGACACCACCTGGCGATCTCACGACCGGGGATCCGGCCTCGGTGATATCGCGGCCCTCATTAGCATCGATACGCGTCCACATCGAGGAATCCGAGGAACCCACGTTGAGCACCGAACAACTTGACCGCTGGAACGCCCAGGAAGCCGCCGCCGAGGCGATGATTCCCATCATCGGCACGTTGTATCGGCGCAAGGGCGTGACGATCCTGCTGCACAGCCGGTCGCTGGTGAACAAGTCGGTGATCAGCATCCTGCGAACGCACCGCTTCGCGCGGCAGATCGCGGGCGAGGAGTTGTCGGTGGACGAGACCCTGCCCTTCCTGCAAGTGCTCAGCGAACTCGATCTGGGGCCGTGCAAGATCGACCTCGGTCAGTTGGTGATGACCTATCGCGCCGACGATCGCGGCCTCTCGATCCGAGAGTTCACCGAAGCGGTGCTGGCCGAGGTGACCAACGGCAACAAGGCTCGGTCATCCGGCCCGAGGGACGTCGTGCTCTACGGCTTCGGCCGCATCGGTCGCCTGGTCGCTCGCCTGCTCATCGAGAAGGCCGGATCCGGCAACGGGCTGAATCTGCGTGCCGTGGTGGTGCGCAGAGGAGGCGACGACGATCTGAACAAGCGAGCGTCGTTGCTGCGCCGGGATTCGGTGCACGGCCACTTCAACGGCACGATCAAGGTCGACACCGGCAATGACACGATCACCGCGAACGGGAACACGATCAAGTTCATCTACAGCGACGACCCGACGGCCATCGACTACACCGCCTACGGCATAACGAACGCGATCCTGATCGACAACACCGGTAGGTGGCGCGATCGCGACGGTCTGTCGCAGCATCTGCGCCCCGGCATCGCGAAGGTGGTGCTCACCGCGCCCGGCAAGGGCGACATCCCGAACATCGTGCACGGCGTCAACCATCGCAGCCTGGATCTCTCGCAGCAGATCTTCTCGTGCGCCTCCTGCACGACCAACGCGATCGTTCCCCCGCTCAAGGCGATGGACGACGAATACGGCATCATCCGCGGGCACGTGGAGACGGTGCACTCGTTCACCAACGACCAGAACCTCCTGGACAACTTCCACAAGGCGGACCGTCGCGGTCGTTCCGCGCCGTTCAATCTCGTGCTCACCGAAACGGGCGCCGCGTCCGCGGTCGCGAAGGCCATGCCGGATTTCGAAGCCAAGATCACCGGCAACTCGATTCGCGTTCCCACCCCGGACGTGTCCGTCGCGATTCTGAACCTGCAGCTGCGGCGGGAGACAACCAAGAGCGAGGTGCTCGCCTACCTGCGCGGGGTTTCGCTCGCCGGGCCGTTGAGCCGCAACCTCGACTACACCGCCGCCACGGACGTGGTTTCCAGCGACTTCATCGGATCGCGCGCGGCGTCGATCATCGACGCGAACGCCACAATCGTGGAGGGTGACACCGCGATCCTCTACGTCTGGTACGACAACGAGTTCGGCTACTCGTGCCAGGTCGTGCGAACCGTGCAGTACATCTCGGGCATCGAGTATCCGACCTACCCTCAGGTCGGTGCACGGCTGGACGGCGCCGCCGACGACCGTGTGCTGACCGCGGTCAACCCGGGGTAACCCGCGGACTCCGCACCGGCTCGCGTTCCGGCGTCGTATGCGCCGTTACGCGGGCAGGTGGCCGTGGCTCGCTGCGCTAGGCCTCTTCGAGAGCCTCACCGATCTGGTGTGCGACGCGATTGTGCTGATCCTGCGCCAGCCAGTGACCGGCCGCGAGGACCACCGCGACGGGCCATTCGATGATCTCCGCGGCGGCCAGTGCGCCGAGTGCGCCGTAGTACGCCAACTGCTCGGGCCGTGGGATACGGACCCGGCCGACCAACGGCAGGTCCATCGCGAAACCCTGCGCGGCCAGCACCTGATCGACGGCATTTCGGTGGCCGCTGATTGTTTTTTCGGCCATTTGTTGCCTCCCGGTAATGGTCTGTTCGAGAAGCCGACGCCTGGCATCCGCACGGTGTCCTATGTGATGGGAATAGATGTAGGCGGCGGCTCGGACCCGCTGACCGGCGCACTGACGCAGGTGCTCGCCGTGCCGTTGCGGGAGCTGTACGCGATGCTGTGGCGATTCGGGGTCATCGAAATCGTCGACTGATCATTTTGTCGACCGTTCGGGGCGAAAATCGTCCTTCGCGAGCCAGCAAAGTTTACCTCCGGGGCGCGCGCCTGTTGCGGTCATCGGCCGCTGATCCGTCCCCATAGGCCGCCGACCGACGCCCTCTCGTCGAGATCGAACCGGTGCGCTGGGACGGTGCGCGCAGGTCCGAAGATGCTCCACCTCGGGGAGGCATGACCTCCCCGCCTGAGATCTGGGCGTGACATTTCCGCGACCGTTTCGTAATGTGTCGGAGACCTATCCCCGACAGTAACCGGTAGCGACATCATGTCTGGCCAACACCGCAAACGAGCCGCGGGCCGAAAGTTCACCGTTTTGGCTGCGTGCGGCGTCGCGACGGCCTTGGCCCTCGTGCTGTGGGTGGCGCTGCGCACGGCTCCGGCGGCTCGGCCTGCCGCGGTCGATTCACCGTCGGCGGCCGGCGTCGAGACCGACCCGTCACCGACACCCGCGCCGTCACCGACTGTGGCGCCGGCACCGACTGTGGCGCCGTCCACACCGCTGCAAGCACCGGCAGTGGCCGCGGCCGCGCAACCACCGCCGACGGCCAAGGCAGCCGTGCAGCATCCGCCCCCGCCGCCGCCCCCGGTCCCGTGTTCGACGGAACTCGCCGGCGCACGGCCGCACGTGGCGCAGGTGGGCAACCTGCTCAAGAAGACCTTCGCCGTCACCGATGTCGGCGGCGCCGTCGGCCGTGGCGACGGCGATCACGGCGCAGGCCTGGCGCTCGATTTCATGACCCCCGATCCGGCCCGCGGCGACGCGATCGCCGAATTCGTCCTCGCCAATCAGCGGCGTTTCGGGGTGACGTACGTGATCTGGCGGCAGCGGTACAACGACGGCAGCGGTTGGTCGTACATGGAAGACCGCGGAAGCCCGACCGCCAATCACTACGACCATGTCCATGTGTCGTTCGATCGCGCCGCCCACGACGAGGTCACCTGCTGATCGGGCGCTACCCGGCGACCGGCAGCAGCGACCCCGCTACGCCGGTCCGGACGACGTGGCGGCCATCGAATCCATGCGCGCGGCCTGCCGAATCGACCTACGCTCGGCGAGGACCGCGCTGGACCGGACCCGCTTCCACATCGTGGCCACCGGGCCGAACCAGCTCCAGTTGCGGCTGTGGCGGCAGGGGACCGGCGACCTCGTCACCGCGCGGTCGGGTCGCCCGAGCGACGTCCTGTGCGCATGACAGGATCTCGATCATGCCGATTTCCACCCGTTCGTTCGACCACGTCCGCTTGACAGTCACCGACATCGACAGATCCCGGGCGTTCTACGACGCCGTCTTCGGATGGCCGATCGCGTGGGAGTGTCCCGCGGACGCGGACGAGGCCACTCGGGCCCGTTTCGGGTTCCTCTTCGGCGGTGTGATCTACCAGATGGGTGACGCGCTGCTCGGACTTCGCCCGGTCGCCAGCGACGAGTTCGACGAAGATCGCGTAGGACTCGACCACCTCGCCTTCGCCCTGGCCACTCGGTCGGATCTCGATGCGGCGGCTGCCGTGCTCGACGAACTCGGTATCGCGCACGCGGGCGTGAAAGACCTCGGTCCCATGTACATTCTGGAATTCCGCGATCCGGACAACATCGCGCTGGAATTGGTCGTCCGCAAGCAGTAACCGCCCTTCTGTCGCACAGATACGGCACCGCGGCCCGCCTCATCGAAGACGCCGCCCGAACTGTTTGGGCTCGTACGCCCCCGGGTACAGCCCGAACACCTTTCGTTCGCCGTCGATACGCAGGTCGGATACCGCTCGCTGGAGCCGGACCATTCGCCCGTGGGACCGCAGCGGCGTGCGATCCGGTGCATGCGGACTCGACATCGAGTTCGAAGGGGTTGTGGTGAAGGAGGACTGGTGTGGACGTGAGAAAGCCCGGGACAGCCGATGGTTGCCCGACCGATGGCCGCGAATCGAAGGGCGTGACGCGCAACCATGGATAGCGTGCCGACCGTCGGTGTCGAAGAGGAATTCCTGCTGACCGATCCCGAAACCGGCGCTCCCGCACCGAAGAACATTCAGGTGGCCGAGGCGGCGAAGAAGGCGGATATCGACCTGCAATTGGAGCTGACCAGCTGTCAGGTGGAAACCAGCAGCGCCGTGCACGCCGACATCGGCGACCTGCTCACGGAATTACGCACACTGCGCAGGACCGTCGCCGAATGCGCGGCCGAGAACGACGCTCGACTGCTGGCGGTCGCGGTGCCGCCGACTGTTCCCGAGGGCTTCCCGGTCACCGACACGCCTCGATATCGGCGGATAGGCGAGACCTTCGGCATGATCGCTCACGAACAAGGACTGTGCGGATGCCACGTGCATGTCGGTGTGCCCGACCGCGACACCGCGATACTGGTCGGCAATTATGTGCGTCCGTGGTTGCCGGTGTTCCTGGCGTTGACGGCCAATTCCGCGATCTACCGTGGCAGCGAGACCGGCTATGCGAGCTGGCGCAGCATTCTCTGGCGGCGCTGGCCGAGCGCGGGACCGCCGCCGTACTTCCCTTCCGTCGACGATTACGACGCGATCGTCGCCATGATGCTCGCCAGCGGCAGCATCTTGGACAACAAAATGGTGTACTGGGACATCCGGCCCTCGGAATCGTTCCCCACCGTGGAGATCCGGGTCAGCGATGTGCCTGCCACCGCGGAGGAAGCCGCGCTGCTCGCCGCTTTGATCCGAGCCACCGTTGCCACGGGCCTGCGCTCGATCGAGCGGGGTGAGCCCGCGCCACCCGTCCCCGCCGAAGTGCTCCGCGCCGCGTATTGGAACGCCGCGCAGTCGGGCTTGGACGGCGACGGGCTCGATCCGGTCGAAGGGCGTGTGGTCCCGCACCGAGCCTTGCTGGACAAACTCGTCGGTCACACCGAGCAGGCCCTGCGGGACTTCGGTGACCACAGCTTCGTCACCGAAACGATCGCAGCCCTCGATCAGCGCGGTAACGGCGCCCGGCGCCAGCTCCAAGCGATGCGCGCCCGCGGCGAAATAGGCGATGTCGTCTCCGAACTGGCGCACGCCACCCTCGAAGGCTGCGCCTGATCCTCGTCGACTCCTGACGGTGCGGCCGGTCGGCCGCACCGTCACGGTGATTCAGTCGACCGCGGTGAGCAGCGGCGCGAGTTGGCGCAGTGAGCCGAGATAGTCCGCGTCCAGCGCCTGCAGCGCAATGTGGTCGGCGCCCGCGTTCAGATGCTCGACCAGTTGCCCGGTGACCTCCACGGGCGTGCCGTGCACCGCGAGCACATCGATGAGACGGTCACTGCCGGGCTTGGCCACATCCTCCTCGGAGAAGCCGAGACGCCGCAGGTTCGATACGTAGTTGCGCAGGCCGAGGTACATCTCTACCATCTGCCTGCCGACTTCGCGCGCCCGCTGCGGATCGTCGTCGAGCACGAATTTCTGCTCGGCGACCAGCAGCGCGGAGCCGAGGATCCGGCGCGCATCGGCGGTGTGCTCCGGTGGGGCCAGATACGGCAGCGCGCCCGCGGTGCGCTCCCGGGAGAGTTCGAGCACCTTGGGTCCGAGGGCGGCCAGGGCCATCCGCTCCTTCGGCACCCCGGCCGCGTCGAGCTCGTCGAGGTATTCCACCAGCGCGTCGTACGGTTTCCGGTACGGCTTGTTGGCCTCCGGATGCCCCACGCCGACACCGAGCAGGAAACGACCGGGGAATCGCTGTTCGATCCGGTGGAACGATTCGGCGACCGTCTTCGCCGGTGCCGTCCAGATGTTCACGATGCTGGTGGCGACGATCAGCGTCTCCGTCGCCTCGAGCAGCGACTCCACCACCGGCAGATCAGCGGGCGGCGAACCGCCGAGCCACAGCGCGCTGTACCCGAGCCCCTCGAGTTCGGCGGCGTCCGCGGGACTGAATCCCCGGTAGCCGCGCCATACTCCGTACCGTCCGAGACCGTCGATCGCCATAAACGTCTGAACCTCCCGTTCGTTTTGGTTATGACGGTATCCCGCTGCCCGCCCCGCTCACGCGGGCGTGAACGCAGGCGAGGATTTCGTCAGGGAAACCATAACGGTGCGGTGCACCGGCGCCCACGACCCGCGGGGCGCTTGTTACCGTGGCTCATGACCAGCGAAGCCGTGCCGCGCCGCCGCGAGTTGTTGCGTGACTTCTTGCGCGCCAGGCGGGCGCGGGTGCGGCCGGAGGATGCCGGTATCCCGGCGACGGGCCGTCGGCGCACGCCCGGACTGCGGCGAGAAGAGGTCGCCGTGCTGGCCGGGGTCGGAGTGTCCTGGTACACCTGGCTGGAGCAGGGGCGCGACATCACCGTCTCCGACGAGGTGCTCGATGCGATCGCCCGAGTGCTGAGGCTGAGCGCCCCGGAACGGATTCATCTGTACCTGCTGGCGGGACTCAATCCGCCGCCCCTGGAGTGCGCGCCGGTCACCGCCGTCACGCCGGAAGTGCGGCAGTTGGTCGATGCTTGGGACGGGCGGCCCGCGGTGCTGCGCGACCGCTACTGGAATGTGCTGACGTGCAACGACGCGGCTCGAGTTGTGTTCGGCTACGGCGACGGTGAACACAATTGCCTGCTGACCTATTTCACCAATCCTCGCTATCGAGCGATGGACGAGCTGTGGGCGGCGAACGCACCCGCCGTCGTTGCCGCCTATCGGGCGAGCGCGGCCATTTGCCCCGGTGACGCCGATTTCCGCAGAGTGGTGGACAATCTCGCGCTGGTGAGCCCGGAATTCGCCGAACTCTGGGAGCGGCAGGAAGTCGGAGTTCCCGCGCAGGCGGTGAACGCGCTGCGTCATCCCGACCTCGGTGAATTGTTCTTCGACGCGACGACGCTCACGGTCGCGGACCATCCCGAATGGCAACTGGTGCTGTACAACCCGCGGCCGGGAACCGCCACCGGTCAGCGGCTGGAACGGCTCCGCCACCGCGTAACCTCGCCCGCCTGACAGTCGCAAGGTGGTGGTGCCACACCCACCATAAACGCGCACTGTTCACTCCGGGGCCGCGTCGGCACGCTGGACGCATGACGCACCACAGCTCCCGATACGACGACAAGATCGCACTCATCACCGGCGGCACCAGCGGCATGGGCTCGGCCACCGCGCACCGGCTCATCGCCGAAGGAGCGCAGGTGATCGTCACCGGGCGCGACAAGGCCCGGCTCGACGCCGCGGTCGGCGCACTCGGCGAGCGAGCTCTCGGAATCGCCGGTGACGCCACCGATCTCACCGATCTCGACACCTTGGCGGCGACCATTCGCGACCGGTTCGGCCGGTTGGACGTGGTGTTCGCGAACGCAGGCATCGGCGCGTTCCAGACCATCGAGGAAGTCACCGAAGCCGAGTTCTACCGTGTCCTGGACATCAACCTGAAGGCGGCGTTCTTCACCGTCCAGAAGACGCTGCCTCTCCTGCCGGACGGTGCGGCGATCGTCATCAACGCATCCTTCGCCCCGTATCGCGGCGCACCGGCCGCCGCGCTCTATACCGCGAGCAAAGCCGCGGTGCAGAGTCTCGCCCGAACCTTCGCCGCCGATCTGACCACGCGGCGCATCCGCGTCAACTCGGTGAGCCCCGGGTACATCGACACCCCGGCCTTCCGCGCCGAAGCGTCGGCCGAGGTCAAGTCCGCGATCGCCACCACGGTTGCCGCGGGCCGGGTCGGAACCCCGGAGGACGTCGCGGCGGCGGTCGCCTTCCTCGCGTCGGACGAAGCGTCCTACATCAACGGGCAGGACATCCTCGTCGACGGTGGACTGATCTCGGTCGTCCCGGCCGCGATGCTGTAGCCGCGCTTCGCGCGTCGCCGTCGGCCGTTCGGTTCAGCCGACCGTCCAGGCCTGCAGTTTCTCCGGATTCCGGATCGCCCAGATGTGCGTGATCCGGCCGTCGGCGATGTCGAAGGCGTAGACCGAGACGATGGTGCCGTCGAGGAGTGCGACCAGACCGGGCTGGCCGTTCACCGTGCGCTCCACCAGAGTCACCGCGGGGCCCCTGGCAGCGATTTCCATCCAGGCGCGGGCGATCCGCTCGCCGCCGTCGATCGGGTCGAGGAAGGCCGGGGCCAGGCCGCCGCCGTCGGCGGTCGCGGTCGCTTGCGGATCGAGCAGGCCGATGAGGGCCGCGATGTCCCTGGTCTCCCAGGCTCGCTTGAAATCCCGGACCACCTCGGTGCGCTCGGTGCTCGACGGGCTGCGCGAGGTATCGATGCGGCGGCGTGCGCTGGAGGCGAGCTGGCGGCAGGCCGCGGGAGTGCGCCCGACGATCTCGGCGACCTCGGCGAAGGAGTAACGGAAGACGTCGTGCAGAACGAACGCCACCCGCTCGGCCGGGGTCATGGACTCCAGCACGACGAGAAAGGCCATGCTGATCGACTCGTCGAGGGTGACCCGGTCGGCGGGGTCGACGGGACCGTCGAGCCACTCGGATTTGCCGGGTACCGGCTCCGGAATCCATTCGCCCACATAACTTTCCCGCCTGGCCCGTGCCGAGCCGAGCAGATCGAGGCAGATCCGGCTGGCGACCGTCGTCAACCACGCGCCGGGCGCCGCCACCTCCCGCCGCTGCCGCTCGGACTGCGCGTACCAGCGCGCATAGGTTTCCTGCACCACGTCCTCGGCCTCGGCCAGGGAGCCGAGCAGCCGGTAGGCGAGGTTGATCAGCTGGCGACGTTCACTGATCACCGCGGGCAGGTGCGGGTCGGTCATGCTCGGCTCCTTCGGTCGGTGTGTCACTCACAGAACCGACGAATCAGCGACGCGATTTGTGAGGCGGCCTGACATTCCGGACGGCTGTGTCGTCGGTAGATCGTGACACTGAAAATCGGCATCATCCTCGGCAGTACCCGGCCCAACCGCAACGGCTCGCAGGTCGCCCGGTGGGTCCTGGAGGCGGCATCGCAGCGCGGCGACGCCGAATTCGAATTGATCGACCTGTGCGACCACCCGCTACCGCATCTGGACGAGCCGGTGCCGCCGATGTTCGGCCCGTCGGTCAACGCGCACACTCGCGCCTGGGCCGAGCGGATCGCCCCGTTCGACGGCTTCGTGGTGGTGACCCCCGAGTACAACGGCGGGGTCCCCGGCGTGCTGAAGAACGCCCTCGACCACTTGTTCGCGGAGTGGGGCGACAAGGCGGTCGGGTTCGTCTCCTACGGCGTCAACGGCGGCGCTCGCGCGGTGGTGCAGTTGCGGACGATCTGCGGCACGCTGGGCATGGCCGTCGTCGGCTATCAGGTCGCGATCTCGGTGCTCACCGATTTCGAGAATCACACCACCTTCACACCGCGCGAACATCATGCCGCCGCCTTGGACAAGACACTGGGTCAGCTCATTTCCTGGAGCGCCGCACTCGCGCCGCTGCGGACAGGTGCCGAAACCACTCTCACCAATTCCTGAGGAGACGATCATGACCGTGAACAATGACTTCCAGTCACCCGCCGAGCTGGATGAAGCCGAGATTCGCCGAACAATCGACCAGGTGGTCGAAGGGCTGCGGGCCAAGGATCTCGATGCCCTGAAGCGGTCGTACACGACCGACGTCGTGTCCTTCGATGTCGAGCCGCCGCTGCAGCATGTCGGGATAGCGGCGAAACTGGAGAACTGGGCGAAAGTGTTCCTGTTCTTCGAGAGTGTCACTTACGAGGTTCGCGATCTGACCTTCACCGTCGGCGGGGATGTGGCATTCGGGCACGCCTTCGCTCGTCTCAGCGGCACGCTGAAGAACGGAGCGGCGACGAGCGGTATGTGGGTCCGGGTCACCTACGGAATGCGGAAGATCGACGACACCTGGCTCATCGCTCACGACCAAGTCTCGGTGCCGTTCGATATTTCCAGCGGCAAAGGCGTGATCGACCTCGAGCCCTGACGGGCTCGGCCACAGACGGGTGGTGGTGACGCGATTCGGTCACGACCACCCGTTCCTCGTGGGCTCCTATTGGGCAACCACCGCGATCCGTGCCTCGTCCACCTGCACATCCGGCGCTGTCGGGTTGGCCTCGGCCCGAACAGCGACGCGCGCCCTGTCGATTCCTTCGGCCTCCAACTGGGCCGCGATATTGTCGCCACGGGCCTTCGCCAGAGATCTCGCGGCCGCGACGTCGGCGTCGCGGGCGTATGTCGATATCTGTATTTTCGTGTCGTTGCCTCGCAATGGGATCGCGACCGCTTTGATGGTGGCGACATCTCCGGGGCCGAGATCGGAACTGCCACTGTCGAAGGTGATCGGTGCGGCGGCGATGGCCGCGTTGATCACATCCTGGATTGTCTGCTGCGCGGAATTCAGAGCCGAGCCGACGGCGGAGGACGCCGTCGCCCCTAGGGTCCGCGATCCGTGCGTCCTCTGATCCGTCGTCGCCGGATTCGATCCGTCGTCCGACCCGCACCCTGCGGTCATGAGCAACACCATCGCGGTCATCGTGAATGCACTGACGCTTTTCCTGGATCCCATCGGCCTACTCCTGTATGCGCTGGAGAATTCCGTTCGCGTCCTTCGACGCCTGGACATCGGCGCTTGCACAAGGCCGGACTCCGGGTCCGCCTGGGCATGTCGATCGGTGACGCCTCGCACAGTGATCCTGGCACAGGTGGGACATTCGCAATGCGGTTTCGGTGTCCCGGCCGGAATGAGGTCGGCTCGGCCATTGGAATCGATCAAGTAGACGTGGTCGCGGCGATCTCGGCGTAGCGTTCGATTCGTCTCCGCCGAGACCAGTTCGCACGACCATTCCTGACGGAACGACATAAGGACAGTGAGCGCGGTGCGGTCCGTGAAGTTGTCGGTGGCATTGGCTCGCGAAGTATCGCTCGCGCGCACGCAGGTCGCGACCGGCTGGCTGCGCGGAACGCCCTATGGACGGACGCTGCGCCGTGTGATCGAGGGTCTCGCCGAGATCCAACTCGTGGACCGGTCGCTGGCTCTCGCCGCCCAGATCTTCACCTCGGTCTTACCGGTGATGATCGCCGCGTCCGTCTTCAGTGGCTGGCACGCGCCTGCGGAGACGATCAACGACCAGTTCGGTTTCGACGCCGGATCGCTGTCCGCCGACGGCGGATCCCTTTCCTCCGACCCGGCGGTGGCGGCGTTCGGTGCGGTCGGCCTGCTGATGGTCCTGCTCGGCGGCACGTCGTTCGCACGGGCTCTCGCGCGCGTATACGAGGCCGTCTGGAAGGTTCCCGCGATCGGTCCGCGCGAGGCTTGGCGGTGGCTGGCCGCGCTGCTCGCTGTCGCCCTCGCCGCCGGGCTGGTGGGGCAGATCCGCGACCTCACGCAGATCCGCTACGCCGGTCGACTGCTCGCCCTACTCGGCGAGATGGTCATCTGGGTGTTCGTGTGGATGCTCGCTCCCTTTCTTCTGACGAAGGGGGCGCTGACCGGCCGTTTGCTGTGGGTTTCCGGAGTGCTCACCGCGGTGGGATTGACCGCGGTGCACGCGGCAGGCCGCGTCCTGTTGCCCCGGCTCACGACGAACGCCCGAGAGCATTTCGGTCCGCTGGGGCTGGCCTTCACTTCGGTGAGTTGGCTTTTCGTCCTGTCGGTGGTGATCGTGGGTGCGGCATCGATCGTCAAGGCGCTGGCTCTGGACGAGACCACCATCGGTCGCTATCTGCGCGGGCAGACCGACGGCGACCGGGAATGACGCACCAGCCCAAGCATCCGACGCGAGGTCGCCGATGCGCGGTCGTATCAGCGCTCCGCGTCGGACTCGGCTTCCCCTGACGCGCGCCCATCCTCCCCGTCGCGCGCAGCCGCCGGTCGGCGCGGCAACAGACCTGTGCCGAACAGTGCCGCGACCGCGAGCAGAGCCGTCACGGCGAATGCCACTTGCAGCGCTTCGAGACGGGCGTCGGAGTTCACCGTGAGGATGGCGTCCGCTGTTGTGTCATCGACACCGGCGCTGTCGAGCGCGCTCGCCAACTGGCTGTCGGACAGGAACGGCACCCCGGCAGCGAGTTCCGTGGTGGCTTGTTCGCGCACGGACACCGGAACCGCCGGGTTGTTCTCGATGCCCGTGACGACGGTCGAGGTTAGCGTGGCGAGCAGAATCGACCCGATCAGCGCGGTGCCGAGGGACGCACCGAGAGTGGTGGCGGTGTTCTGTAGTCCACCGACCTCGGAACTGCGCGAATCAGGCACCGCCGACACCGTGACGGCGCCCAGCTGCGAGGCCAGCGCGCCCAGCCCCAGACCCATCAACAGCATCGGGATCGACACCACGCCCGCATTGGCGCCAGGGTCCATCCCGGCGGCCAGGATCAGAACGCCGGCGATCATCGCGCCCAGACCCAGCCGAACGACCCGACGGGGGCCGGCCTGCGGTCGGAACCGTGGGATGCCCGCCGCGGCCAGGACCAGCGCGACCGACAACGGAAGGATGCGCACCCCCGTTTCGAGCGCGTTGAGTTCGAGCACCACCGACAGGAACAGCGGCACCGAGAAGAACACCCCGGCTTGCACGGCGAACTGCGCGAAGAACATGCCCGAGCCGCCGACGAGTTGCCGATTCCGCAACAGTCCGGGATCGATCAGCGGGTCGCGGCCCCGCGCCACCAGATAGGTCTGTCTCCGCAGGAACAGGTACAGCGTGAGCAGGCCACCGATCAGCAGCCAGATGACCGGCGACAGACCGAGCACGGCGGGCCCACCGGTCTTGGTCCGCACCCAACCCCATTCGCTCGACCGCAACACCCCGTAGACGACAGTGCCGAGGCCGATCACCGACAGCAGCGACCCGATGAAATCCAGCCGGACACGGTCGGTGGGGGCGTCCTCGACCCGGCGCAGCACCAGCAAGATCAACACGACGATGACCACTTCGCCGAAGAAGACGTACCGCCACGACGCGAACGTGGTCACGGCGCCACCGAGCAGGGGGCCGACGGCGACCGCCATCGCTCCCGCGGCCGCAACCAGGCCGTAGGCCGCGGACCGGCGTTCGGGGGCGAAGTTCCCAGCGACGAGGGCGACGATCGCGGGCATGATCAAGGCGGCTCCGATTCCCTCCAGCAGAGACCACCCCAGCAGGAGGATGGGCAGGTTCGGCGCGAGCCCGGTGATGAACGAGCCGGCACCGTAGACGACGAGGCCGAACCCGAACGTCCTGCGGCGGCCGAGGATGGCGCCCACCTTGCCGCCCGTGATCATCAGCGATGCCATCACCAGCGTGTACAGGGTGATGGCGGTCTGGATGCCGGTGATCGTGGTGTCGAGATCCTGGGCGACCGTGGCCATGGAAACATTCATCACGGAGCTGTCGAGCGTCATCAAGAACTGCCCCGAAGCCAACACGACCAGCACGAGCGAACTCGATCTCGCGGCCGACGCCGACGACATATGATGCTCCCTTCTCCATCGTCGGAACGCCGACCAGGCGCGGCAGGGCCGCCCTACCGACAGGCGGTGATCGCGCCTTCTTCGATCGCTTCGCGCAGCGCGGCGTGATCGCGTGCGTTCTGGTCGGCGTAACTTTCGGCGAATTCGGCCAGCGCGTCTTCGAAGTCGTCGTCCGCGTCCAGGTAACCGGCGATCGAGAAGCGGTCGCCGGCGCGTGCGTGGGCGTAGGCGAGCGCACACGCGCACAGGCGGCCGTAGCGAGTCATCAGTTCGGGGGACATGGTCTGGATGTCGGCGGAGCCTTTGCCGTCCCGCAATTGACGGATGTAGAAGTCCCGTACCACCCCGTCTTCGCCAGCGCCTTGCTGCCAGCCGAGGAAGATATCGCTGGCAGCTTGCAGCAGCCGCTGCCCCGCCACGACACGTTCGCCCTGGTTGGTGAACGACGGGCCGTCGAGGTGCTCGGCGAGGACCGACGGCTGAGCTTCCTTGGCCTGGAGGAACAGCGGATCGTTGCCCGGCCCGCGCAGGAGGATGATCCATGCCCGGGTGCCCACGCTGCCCACCCCGACCACCTTGCGCGCCGCCTGCACGTATTCGAATCGGTCGAACAGGGCGCGCCGGTCGGCCTGCAGCGTGTCGCGATACTGATCGAGCCGTTGGATCAGCGCCCGGTTCAGCTGCTCCGCGCCGGCGCCGGTGAAGAGCTCCTCGACAGGAACGACGAGCGGCGGCGTACTGGTGATTCGCGGCTGCCCATCCACAATGGTGGTCAGCTTGGACAGGGCCTGGACGCTGTTTCGGCCCCAGGACTTGTCGATCGTCTTCTTGATGCGTTTCCTCGTCGGGGGATCGAGGACTTCGCGTAATTCGTCGAATCGGGCAACGGCGTCGATATGGGAGTACCAGACCGCGAGCTCTCCGCAGGCCGACTGGCGGATCATGACTTCGCGGTACTCGGCGGCGCAGGCACGGAGATATTTCCTGCGTTGTCGACCGCTGTGGTTGTTCTCGCGCCCGGCGACCGCCAGGCTCGTCACCAGCCGTTCGACGTCCCATTCGAACGGGCCGGGATAGGTCTCGTCGAAGTCGTTGAGGTCGAAGGCGAGATTGCGTTCCGGCGTCGCGAACAGACCGAAGTTGCTCAGGTGGGCGTCGCCGCACAGTTGAGTGGTCAAGCCGGTGTTCGGAGCATGCGCGAGATCATCGGCCATGACCACGGCCGCACCGCGGTAGAAGGCGAACGGAGTGGTGCTCATTCGCCCGTACCGCACCGGGACGAGTTCGGGAATTCGTGTCGCGGCCTGTGCTTCCAGCAGCCCGAGCGGATCCCGATCGGCGCCGGGCTCGAATTCGGCCGGTATGCCGGACGGTGCCCGGCGCTGCATGGAACTGCCGTATTCGGCACGTCGGGCGCCGGTCGATCGATCGGCCGGGTCAGTGTGCTCGTCGGACTCCGCGACAGCGGGATCGTTTCGCTCGGTCATGGCTTCGGCCCATTCTTGCGAGTCTCGCGCGAATAAGAGTACGGAGCATTCGGGTTCGGGATTCTCGGAAGTGATTCGCTCCCTTCTTCGACGATCCGATCGGATATGAGCGATTCTCCACCTGGTCCATTCGACGGTGTGATCGTCTCCGCAGGTCAGTGCGTCAGAATAACCTTCACCGCCACGACGGCGGTGGCGGCGCAGACCAATAGCAGCGATCCGATCAGCGTCGAGCGGTGTGGCCGCTCGCCGTGGAGTCGGCCTATGACGAAGACGATCCCGCCGATTCGCACCAGTATGGCCGACTCCGCGAGCAGCTGCGCGGTGCGTGGTTCGAGCCACCCGATCGCCGCGGCCGCGAGGATCCCGCATGGCAGCACCGCCGAACTGAGAATGGGCAGGGAGTCGCGCAGGTCCGCCCATCGTTCCTGGGGGGACAGCGCATGGCTCTGACGTACGGATTGACCGACACCTTCGGCGAAGGAATGCGCGATGAAGGTGGAGAGGGCGATCCCGAGGACGACCAAGATGCCGACGTCCTCCGCGGACGGTGTGACCGGGATCAAGGCCGCGAGGATCAGGACGTTCCCGTAGATGTACGCGCTGATCCTGCTGGCCGCGTTCCTGCGGTCGAGTGGAACGCTCCGGGAGAACAGGGGTCCGTGCAAGAGTTCGTGTCTGTTGCCTTCCATCAGCCCTCACAGGGTTCGCCGGCCACACCGGTGTCTTCATCGAAGGGACCGAGTTTGTCAGATGGTTGCTGATCCAGTTGATTGTCGCGCGGCGCTCACCACGCTCGGATTCGAATCCTGGCCTAGACGGCATTTCTGCGTCTATGGAGACTGTCCGTCGATTCGCCGCAGATTCGCTATCGAACCGATCTCCTTTCGTCGGTCCGCACCCGTTCGTCGGTGGCACGGCGCACACTGTGAGAGACAGTGGCTCCCGGAGAGGGAGGTGCGGACGCCGGTCGAGCCACTCTGGGCCATTCGGTCATGACCGATTCCCGGTAAGAAGGAGTGGACGTGAACGCCTACCCACCGATCGCCGAGCACGGCATCGTCGGCGACCTGCAGACCGCGGCACTGGTCTCCTCCGCGGGCACGATCGACTGGTGGTGCACGCCGCGGTTCGACTCACCGAGCATCTTCGCGTCGTTGCTCGACGGCGAGCGGGGCGGGCATTGCGCGCTGGCCGCCGATGTCGGAACAGAAGAGATGGCGATCCGCCAGTTGTACCTCCCGGACACCGCCATCCTCGTCACTCGGTTCATGGCGCCGGAAGGGGTCGGTGAAGTCGCCGATTTCATGGTGCCCATCCATGATTCCGCACCCACCGACCGGCATCGATTGGTGCGGGTGGCACGGGTGGTGCGGGGTAGCTTGCCGCTCACGCTGACCTGCCGCCCGCGATTCGACTACGGGCGCGCCGAGCACACCCTCGAACGAGTCGGCGACCGTGCCGTGGTCTTCCACGGCCCAGGCACGGACCTGCATCTGCAGGTCACCGACCCGGTGCAGCTGCGGGCCCAGGACGGCGAGGTCACGGCCCGCTTCACGCTTTCCGAGGGGGAGACCGCCGTGCTGGTGTTGACGAGCATGGCGAGCGACGGCACGGCTCCGCCGGATCCATCGCGGGAGGACATCTTCACTGCCTTCGAGCAGTGCCGGGATTTCTGGCAGTCGTGGCTGCGTTCGTCCACTTACCGGGGCCGGTGGCGGGACATGGTGAACCGGTCGGCGATCACGTTGAAGCTGCTCACCTATCACCCCACCGGCGCGCCGATCGCCGCGGCCACGATGGGGCTGCCCGAGCAGATCGGCGGCGAGCGCAACTGGGACTACCGCTACACCTGGGTCCGCGATGCCTCGTTGTCGGTACGGGCGTTGATCGATCTCGGTTTCACCGAAGAGGCATTGGCCTTCCGGCGCTGGTTGCGTGACCGCCTCGAGGCCGGCGACACGGCATCCGGCGAGCCGCTGCAGATCATGTACCGGATCGATGGCGACCCGCACCTCGAAGAGGAGGTACTGGACCATCTGGAGGGCTATCGCCGGTCCGGACCGGTGCGGGTCGGGAACGCGGCGGCCGATCAGATTCAACTCGATATCTACGGTGAGGCCGCCGATGCCCTGGCGCAATCCTCGGACATCGGTGGTATCTGGGGTTGGCGGTCGTTCGCGAACCTCATGGACTGGCTGACCGAGCACTGGGACCGGCCCGACGAGGGAATCTGGGAAACGCGCGGCGGGCAGCAGGAATTCACCTACAGCCGCCTGATGACGTGGGTGGCGTTCGATCGAGGCATCCGTATGGCCACCGACTACTCGCGGCCGGCCGACGTGGCCCGGTGGTCGCAGGCGCGGGACGCGGTGTTCGCCCAGATCGTCGAACGCGGCTGGAGCGCGAAGCGGCAGGCTTTCGTGCAGCATTACGCCACCGATGTGCTGGATGCGTCACTGCTGCTGATGCCACGCATGGGATTCCTGTCGCCGCGTGATCCGGTATGGCTGAGCACTCTCGACGCGATGGACGACGAACTGGTCAGAGACAGCCTGGTCTACCGCTACGACCCGGAGGCATCTCCGGACGGGCTGCGTGGCGTCGAGGGCACCTTCAATCTCTGCAGCTTCCTGTATGTGGAGGCACTCGCCCGTGCCGGCCGGGTGGCTCAAGCCAGATATGCCTTCGACAAGATGCTCACCTACGCCAATCATGTGGGGCTGTTCGCCGAGGAGATCGGTCCTTCCGGCGAGCAACTGGGCAATTTTCCGCAGGCGTTCACCCACCTGGCACTCGTCGCGGCCGCCATGGCCCTCGATGAACAGCTCGACCGCGCCGAGGCCCGGCCCGCGGCGACACCCGCATAGGCCGAACAGGCGGATGTCCGGTCCCGCTGTGGTCAGCCCGCCCCGCGGTGCGCTCGTTCCGCTGGCGCTCGCGCAGTTCATCTGCAGCTTCGCCGGTTCGAACATGAACGTGATGATCAACGACATCAGCGCCGACTTGAACACCACCGCGCAGGGCGTGCAGATCGTCATCACGATCTTCCTGCTCGTCATGGCGGCGCTGATGATTCCGGGCGGCAAGCTCACCGACCGCTACGGCCGTAAACGCTGTTTCGAGCTGGGCCTGATGATCTACGGCGTCGGTGCCGTGCTGAGTGCGCTCGCTCCCGGACTGGGTGTGCTGATCCTGGGCAACTCGATTCTGGAGGGTATCGGCACCGCGATGCTGATCCCGCCCGTCTATATCCTCACCACTCTGTTGTTCACCGAAACGACTTCGCGAGCGCGAGCGTTCGGCGCGATCATGGCGCTGGGTGGCATCGGTGCGGCGGCGGGGCCCTTGCTCGGCGGAGTCATCACCTCAGCGTTCGGCTGGCGAGCCGCGTTCGCGTTCCAAGCGTTGGTGGTCGCGCTGATCGTGCTGCTCGGCCGGCGCATCGCCGACCCGTTGCCGCCGGACCCGACCCGGGACTTCGACATCGGTGGCGCGGTTCTGTCGGCGGCCGGTCTGATCCTGCTCGTCGCCGGCATCCTGGCGGCCGACGACAACGGCTGGGTCATGTTCGTCCTGCTCCTGCTCGGCCTGGTGGTGCTGGGGTGGTTCTACCTCCATATCCGTGCCAGGGAGCGATCCGGACGCGAGCCACTCATCTCGACCAGCTTGTTCCACAACCGCACCTCCAATCTCGGCTTGATCACCGAACACATCCAGTGGCTGCTGTTGATGGGAACATCCTTCGTCGTGGCGGCGTACCTGCAGGTCGTGCGGGGCTACAACGCGATTCAGACCGGTGTGATCTTCACGGCGGCCACCCTGGGATTGCTGGTGTCGTCATTGGCCGCCGCCCGGCTGGCGCGACGGCGCGCCCAGCGCACCCTCATCATGGCGGGATTCCTCGTGACCATCGCGGGCATCGGCGTCCTGCTCGCGCTGGCCGGGTCGCTCGTGAACCCTTGGGCGTTCGCCCCAGGACTACTGCTGATCGGGCTCGGACTCGGCGTCATGCTGACCCCGGCGGTCAATGTCGTCCAGTCCAGTTTCGGCGAGGACCAGCAGGGCGAGATCTCCGGACTGTCGCGCAGCGTGTCCAATCTCGGCTCCTCGCTCGGCACCGCCATCGCGGGAACCATTCTCGTAGCCGGGCTCACGAGCCACGCCTACGCCGCCGCCATGATCGTCTTGGCCGCGATCGGAGCGGTGGGATTCGTCGCCGGGGCGCTGCTGCCCCGGCACGCTTCCGCGACCGCGTAATGCCGTCGAGCCGCGGGACCGACGGTTCGGGACGGCGAAACACGGAGCCGGGATATGCGGTCGCAGGTATCGGTCGCGGGGCAGGGCCAAGGACGCGACGCCGGACGCCTGGTCCGCCGAACGGCGCCGACACCGTAGCTTCGTGCAACGGAGGCGACGCGATTTTCTACGCTCGCAACTGCCCAGCAATACCGACACTGCGGCTAGGCTTGTCGTGTGCCGACCGAGGTGGCCGACGGTGCAGCTGGCCGTCAATCCGGTTCAGTTCGCTCGAACGAGCGTCGTCGCTGGCTGCCAGACCGATACGCGTTCGGCGGGCTGGTTGTCGCGGTGCTGTTCGCGTGGCTCTCCTTGACTCCCACCCTTCTGCCGCGCGGGCCATTCTTCCAAGGACTGGTTACCGGCATATCGGCGGCAATCGGCTATTGCCTAGGGTTTCTTGCGTCGAAATTCGTTCGCTACCTGGTCCAGCGGGAGCCGCCGCCCCCGGTGAAGACAGTCGTACGACGGGCGGCCGTGGTGATCGCGTCGCTCGGAACCGCGGCGATGCTCGTGTGGTTCGGCAACTGGCAATCGCAGCTGCGAGAACTCATGAACGCCGCCCACTTCCCCTGGTGGGGCTATGTCCTCATAGTGGTGTTGGCGGCCATGCTGTACGTCGGGTTGGTCGCGCTCGCACGGGTGCTGTTACACGCGGTGCGCTGGGTCGAGCGCAAAGTCGGTCGAGCGGTGCCGCGGCGGTTCTCGGCGACCGTCATCGGCGTGCTCGCGGTGGCGCTTCTGGTGACGATCGTCAACGGGGCAGCGGTGCGCGTGATCATGTCCGCGCTCAATGATTCGTTCGCGTCCCTCAATCAGGAAACCAAGGCGGGGGATGCCCCGCCGGTCTCGCCGCTGCGTTCGGGTGGTCCCGGCTCACTGGTTTCCTGGGATTCCCTGGGACGTCAAGGTCGTGCGTTCATCTCGCGCGGCCCGACGGTCGAGGAGCTGTCCGCGTTTCACGGTGGTCGCCCCGCGGTGGAACCGATCCGTGCCTACGCGGGGCTGGCCAGCGGCGGGGACTCCATTCGGGAGAATGCCGAACTGGCAGCTGACGAACTCGAACGTGCCGGCGGGTTCGACCGTGCCGTGGTCGCCGTGGCGATCACCACCGGTACCGGTTGGATCAACGAAAGTCTGGCTTCTTCGCTGGAATACATGTACAGCGGTGACACCGCGATCGTGGGACTTCAATATTCCTATCTGCCGAGTTGGCTGTCCTTCCTGGTGGACAAGGAACGGGCCCGCCAGGCCGGAGAGGCGCAATTCGGGGCGGTGTACGACAAGTGGAAGAAGCTGCCGCCGGAGTCTCGCCCGAAACTCGTCGTGATGGGGGAGAGCCTTGGCTCTTTCGGAGGCGAAAGCGCTTTCGGTGGCGTCGACGACGTCGAGATGCGCACCGACGGCGTGCTGTTCACCGGACCGCCCAACGCCAACCGGATATGGACCGACGTCACAACGAACCGGGATCCGGGCTCACCGGAGCGGTTGCCCATCTATGAGGACGGCCGGACTGTCCGCTTCGGCGCACGGGCGCCCCAGGATCTGGCACGCCCCGATGCCCCATGGGGACGGCCACGGATGGTCTATCTGCAGCACGCCTCCGATCCGATCGTCTGGTGGTCACCGAAACTGCTGTTGAACAAGCCGGATTGGCTTCGGGAGGAACGTGGCGACGATGTGCTCGACAGCACCCGGTGGTACCCGTTCGTGACGTTTTTCCAGGTCGCGGCCGACATGGCGGTGTCGACCAACGTCCCCGACGGACATGGACACACCTACGTCGTCGATATCGCCGACGCCTGGAGCGCGATCCTCTCGCCGCCCGGATGGACCGCGACGGACACCGACCGCCTGCGAACCACACTCGCCGGCATCGGCGGAGACGGCTGAACTCGGTCTTCCGTGGCCGGAGCGGTGAGTCCCCGCGCCATTGCTGGGAGACCCACCGCCCCTCGACAGGCGGACAGTGGCGTGTAAGGAGCTTTCGAGACCGAGGTGGGCAAGGCCGACCCGTCCGGGGGGCCGTCGGCGGGGAATTCGATCACGAGATAATCGATGGGAGTTTTCGGCCACCATCGCCCTCTTTCTGACACGAGAAAGGGAGTCGCATCGATCCGACTCTCTTGCAGAACCCGGCTCTGAATTGCATCGAATCAATTGTCGCCGTTCGAGGAGAACCCCGGAATCATCGGCTCGGTGGTGCTACTGTCGGTCTCAGCGTACGCCTCTGATCGTCCCCAGGTCGCTGTTTTTCGACTGGACGCGGACGCCCTGACGGAATCCGCTCCGGCGTGTATCAGCGCATTTTCTTATACGCGAATATCTTGCCTCGAAAGGGTATAGCCGAAGGTAACGCTCAGCCCACCATGCCCTCGGCGGATCGCTCCGCCGAGACGGGCGGCGCCGCCCTCGCCCGAGACGGGGCGGCGCCGCCAACCCACCGCGCGATGACGGTTGCCGCGGTGGAGGTCACCGACGGAGATCAGGCGTGCAGGCCACCGAGACCGTCGGTTCGGTGACATCGGCCAACCGCCCGTGTCCGTTCTTGGAGTAAGGGGTACCGATGGCTGCGGATGCGCGAGACGACACGCCCGGCGGCAAGTTGACCGTCGACGAACGCGCCGAGTTGGAGCGGCTGCGTGCCGAGGTGGCGAACCTGCGGGGGAAAGGGCCTGGCCGGGCTCGCCGCTCGCCGCGGCATGGGTGGCGCTGGACCGCGGTGGCGATCTTGACGGTGCTGGTCGCTGTTCTGGCGATCACCACGGTGGTGTCGCGGTTCGTGCGCGGGGAGATACTCGACACCAACCGGTACCTGAGCACGGTGGCGCCGCTGGGCTCGGATCCGGTACTGCAGACCGAAGTCGCCGACACGATCACCGACGAGATCTTCGCCCGCGTCGACATCGAGGGCCTGACCGCGGATGCGCTGGCCGCGCTGACCGACGCGGTGCCTGCGACCGCGAACCGGCCGCGGGTGGACCGGGCGGTCGAGGGGCTCGCACCGGTGATCACGCAGCAGGCCCGCGACTTCGTCCACGACACCGTGCTGTCCTTCGTGCGCAGCGATCAATTCGAAGACCTGTGGCTGCAAGCCAACCGCGCCGCGCACACCACCTTGGTGGCGGTGGCCACCGGGCACGTCGGCCCCGAGTCGGTGAACGTCGACGAGAACGGCACGGTCACTCTCTCGCTGCGCACGGTGATCGAGAACGTCAAAGCCCGGCTGCTCGACCGCGGTTTCACCTTCGCCGAGAAGATCCCCGCGGTGGACAAACAATTCGTATTGTTCCGATCTCCCGAACTGGTCCGGGCGCAGCGCGCGGTCGACAATCTCGACAAAGCCGCGGCAGTGCTGCCGTGGGTGACGATCGCGGCCGCCGTGGCCGCGATCGCCGCGGCGCCTCCCGGTCGTCGCAGGCTCGCCTTGGTCTTCGTCGGGCTCGCGCTGGCGGCAGGCATGTTGATCCTGGCCATCGCGTTGATCGTGGCACGCGCACTGTATCTGGACGACATCCCGGCCGACGTCCTGTCCCCGGGGGCAGCCACCGCGATCATCGACACGGTTCTCGTTCCGCTGCGGACCGCGTTGCGCGGGGTCGCCGTGCTCGGACTGGCGATCGCACTGGGCGCATACCTGGCCGGGAACTCGGCCTCGGCCGCCGCGGTGCGCCGCGGATTCGGCCGAGGCATGGACGGGGTGCAGCGGCTGCGGCGATCACGTCCGCCGAATCCCGTGGAGAAGTGGGCTTTCCGAGCCCGCGCGGCGCTGCGTTGGGCGATCCTCGGCATCGCCGCGCTCTTGCTGGTCTTCTGGCGTTACCCGACCGGGCTGGTGGTGGTGTGGATCGTCCTCGGCGCACTACTGGCGCTGCTCGCGCTGGAACTGTTGATTCGCCCTGCCCGCATCCGGCAGCAGGGAGAACTCGAAACGGACGACGATGCCGCAGCTCGAGGGCGAGCCGCCGGATGACTCTCAGGTCAGATCCGGCCGGGCCGCCAGGTCGTCACCGCCCAGATCACGACGACGTCCAAGGCGATCACGACGGTCGACCACCACGGGTAGTACGGCAGCCAGAGGAAGTTGGCCAGGATCGACAGCGCGGCGAGAAACACCGCGATCACCCTCGCCCACATGGCTCCGGCGATCAGCCCGACCGCCGCGATCACTATCAAGATCCCGAGAACGAGATGGATCCAGCCCCAAGTGGTGGCACTGAACTCATAGGTGTAGTTGGGCCCGGACACGAGAATGTCGTCCTTGGAGAGGGCGGAGATGCCCTGGAAGATCGATAGGATGCCGGCCGCGAGCAAAAGAACCGCGGCGCCGATCGACGTCGTGGCGGCGACTGCCTGCTTGACGGAATGGTCATCGGTTGCTGACATTGCCGTTCACCTCTTCTGATCGGTTCTGTTGGCGGATGCGGGTGTGCTGCGGTGTCATTTCATGAGTGCGATGTTGCGCCAGAAGTTGACCAGGCTCTCGGTTCCTCCGAACAACGTGGTGAAATTCGTCGAGTCGACGACGATGATGTCGCCGGCGCGCCGTTCGGTGGGCGGCAACCAGATGAGAGCGTTGAATTCGGTGTTGCCCTCGGCGGTGAACGGATGGGGCCGTTCGAGGTCGATGGGCTGACGGGCGAGCAACCGCACGGACTCGCTCGTGGGTGCGGTGAGGTGATAGTGCGGGAGGTGGGGATGGAAGTTCAATGTGGTGACGTCGTCGAGCAGATGCAGGGCATCGAGGTCGCGGAAGGTGGTCAGCGGGGCGATGGATTTCGTGTCCTCCACGACGGCGGGACGCAGTCCGTACCTGTTGTGCACCGGAACGTCGAGGGCTTTCATCAGTGAGCGGGTATAGGCGCTGAAGCGTTGCTGGCGTGGCACCAGCGGGTCGCGGTGGTGGTCGTGTTCGACTTGGCGTTGCCTGAGGTCGTCGGTGCAGCCGACGTCGTGGTGGGGCGCCAGGAGCAGACAGGTGTCTTCGCGCTGTAGCCACTCGTCGATGGCGGCGATCTCGTCCGGTGAGGCTGCTGCCTGGCCGAGTACGTGGTCGAGGCCGAAGATCATCAGAGTGTCGGTGTCGCCGAGGACGCGTTCGTCGATGGGAAGCTCGAACCCGGCTTGATCGATGCGCTGGTAGACCGCGACGGGATGGCCGGTGGCCTCCGCGGCGATCTGCTGAAAGGTGAGCGTTCCACGGTGGAACAGTTCCAGCGTTCCTGCGATACCTTGCAGGAAGTGCGCCGTGTCGTATTCGGGTGTCTCGTAGGCGGGCCAGGTGGCCTGGCGCACTTCGGTCATGGTGGAGAAGCGGTTGTCCAGCTCCGCGGGATTGCGCTGGGCTTCCCACGGATAGCTCCAGGTCCAGTAGATGCTCAAGCGGCGATTGCCGGACGTGTGGGGGCGTGGCACTTGCGACTGGTTGTAGGTGCGCGCCGTGGTGCTGGTGCTCATGGGGCCACCTCGTCGTCGGTTCGGGTGCAGAGGTAACGCAGTGCGCGAAGACCGGGCAGGAAGAAGTACGCGCCACCCCTGAGAGTGGTGAACGCCGGTAATCCCTTGATGGTCCTGCGAATCGGGCGCTCAGGGATCTTGTATTCCAGAGTTCCGTCTTGATTGCCGATGATCGGGTCGCGCTCGTTGCCGAGTTCGTGGAAGGTTTTGTCGTTGATCCATACGTTCTGGGCGAACTCGAATTGACGCACCAAGCTCGCACACAAAACGAAGGCCGCGATGCCACGTTCGGCGCCGTCATCAGGAACGCCTTCGGGCAGGTGCGGTCCGTAGGTTGCGCCACGGCGGATCAAGCGCCGCCGTTGCATGTTCACCGCGGTGTCGCGCGGATTCAACCTGCGGATGTGTGAACCCAGTGGCGCCGCGTAACCATAGGGGTCCATCTCTTTGTAGTTGAAATCGTTGTTGCGCTGCATATCGGCCCCGAGTTCGGGGTCGTCCTTCTCGGGGGCGAGCACCAACGGGGCGCCGCTTCGCCAGCGACCCATCAGTTTCGCGGCCAGCAACTCTTGCTCCTCGGGCGTGTCGCTGTGCTCGGCCAGGAAATCGCGAAATCGCCCGACGTGTTCCTCCAGGCGCCGGTAGGCCATGTAGCTGCCGTTGCGCGACAACCGCTCCGGTTGCGGCAATCCGGCCGGAGGACCGGCCTCGTCGGGATATCCGAGGATGAATTCCCCGGCTCGGAGCGGGGCGCCCGTGCCCGGCGTCGGCTGTTCACCGGAGCCTTCGATCACCGGTTGCGACAACCGGTCGCGGTAGCCGAAATGGTCGTGTGCGTAGTCCAACGGCGGCACGGCCGCCACATCCAGCGACGAGAGCACCGTCACTCCCGCGCATCGGGTGAGGAGTTCGTCGTGCGCTCGAATACAGCGAACACGTTCGGCATCGTCATGGGCGAACAGGATGGCGATCGCGTGCAGCTCGTCACCGGCCAATCCACCGACCCAGTGGTCGGGGTGATTCAGCCCGAGGTCACCGAGGATGTCCGCCCGTGCCGCCATGCCCTGTCGGAACTCCTCGGGAAACGTCGCCAGCGACTGCTCGGACACGCCGAGGGCGCGCAGCCCGGCCCAGGTGAACGCGAGTGTCACCCATCGGCGGTCGGTGCCGATGCCGCGCTGCGCCTGTGCCGCCGAAGCGACATGATCCGCCATGGCCGACAGCCACGCCCGCGCACCGTCGCCACCGGCGAACGAGAGGAATTCGTAGCGACCGGTCAGCGCGGGGACGCGGGTCAGCACGATGTGCTGTATATCGTCGACTTCGAGCATCAACGAACCTCGCTGTGCTACTGCATTTGGTCGAGCATGTCGGAGAACGCCGCTTTCATCCGCAGTGCCTTCTTGATCTCTTCCCCGGTCACGTACGGGTACTCGCCGTATTCCAGGAAGCTCGGGCATTGATGTTCACGGAAGAACTCGACGACCGCAGCGGTATTGGTCTTCCAGTCCTCGGGGAAGCCTTCGAGGTTCACGAACACGGTCGTGATTCCTGTCGACGCGAACAGAGCGACAGCGTCCTCGACGTACTTGTCGAAGTCGGTGTCGAAGATGCCTTGATACTGGAAGTACAGCCCGTCACCGATGTCGAACAGCACCCACCGCAGGTAGTGCAACCGCAGGGGCGCCAGCACCGTGGGGTCTTCCGCGACCGCGGCCTCGATCTGTTTACCGTACTCCCGGATCGCCGCCTCACGCCCGGGTTTGACCCGCGCGATGATCGAGAAGCCGTAATTCGCCGGTGTACGGGGGAATATCGGCCCGTACCGCCCCTGCTCCAGCTCGAAGTATCCTTCCTTGGGAATGGCCACGGCCGCCGGCTTGGACCAATCCCGATCACCTGTGGTCATGTCGCCTCCGTTTTCAGCGGGATGGCTCCAATGGCACTCTCGGCGAACGTCATCACGGACTCCGGGTGATACCGGCCAATTGCTCGGCCGATCCCCTCGCCACTCGCGGGCTACTTCATCAGAATCACAGTCGACGCGGGTTCGAACGATGTCCGCGCGAGCGTACCGCTGCCTGCGACAGTCGCCGCAGACCTGGCCCGAATACCGACCGCCGCACGGCAGCGCGCGCACGTGCACAGCTTAGCAGGCCGGGCCATCCGCCATGCCGTGTTAGTGCGTACATGAACAGGCGAACTGTCGTACCTCGTCGGGGTTGCTGGGCATCTCCTGAATGCTCGATATTCACTCGTTGCGAAATAGTTTCAGAATTTGTCAGCGAACGAGACTTCTGCGAATTGTCGATATCCTCGCCAAACCGCGATCGTCAGCGGGCAGTGTGGCTCGCAGTCTTTCCCTAACGACTGCGGTACGCGGACGTCCTCCTGGGGTTTTCCTCGGGCGTGTGTCCGGAACCGGCGACCAGGGGATTCGCGGCAATCCTCGTGGCGAGGCCGGATCGCATCGCGCGTGCGGCAGAGCTGCCCGTCTTCCGGTCGGCCTGAATCTGGAAGCAGGCAAGGAACTCGTCGGCGAATCCGAGCCGGGGGTACCGCTGGAGTACTTCGGCACGGAAGGCGGGGCTGAAATCATCGACGTTCTTTCCCACGACGTCCAACGTCGCCGCCCGCGACAGCAAGTGGCCTTCAGGGTCGTCTGCCACGTCCACGTCGTCCATATGCCTGGCGATGACTTCGCCGAGGTGTTCGCGGCGCTCACTCGGCCAACCGGCGCCTGTGGCGAACACCCGGGCGACATGGCCTCCGGCCTGCTCGAAGGAAACCGTGTGGCTGTCGAACTCCGGCGCCAGGCCGAGGTCGTGGAACATCGCGGCCGTGAACAGCAGTTCGGCGTCGTACCGGATGTTCTGCCGTCTGCCGTAGGCGGCCGCCCAGACGTAGACGCGGTGCGAGTGGTTCAGCAAGGCGGTGGAGTGGTAAGCGGAGGCCACCTCCAGGGCGGCCGATGCGGCGGCCGTCTCGGGAATCACGAGGTCGTCCAGATCACCCATGCTTCGACAGTACGGCGCGGAGGCTGCGTTGCGACGGCACGATGCGTGGGCATTCATGCTGCTGGCGGCCCATCGAGTCCCCCGAGTGGCCGCCGCGGGCGAACTCGAGTGCGTACCGTCGAAACCGATCAGTCCTACGACTACCGGAAGGACCGCCATGCGAGCCGTCACAGTCCGGGACCGCGAAGCCGGCATCGGCGGCTTGACCCTGACCGATCTGCCGCATCCCCACGCCGCTGAGAACGACGTGATCGTGCGAGTTCACGCTGCCGGATTCACCCGCGGCGAGCTGGACTGGCCGGCGACGTGGACCGACCGCGCCGGCCGCGACCGCACCCCGAGCGTCCCCGGTCACGAACTATCAGGCGTAGTCGCCGAGGTCGGCTACGGAACCACCGGCCTCACGGTGGGGCAGCGCGTCTTCGGCCCGACCGACTGGGCGCGCGACGGTTCGCTCGCGGAGTACACCGCCGTGGAAGCCCGCAACCTGGTCCCGCTCCCCGCCGACGTCGACCATGTCGCCGCCGCCGCTCTGCCGATCTCCGGCCTGACGGCGTGGCAAGCCCTGTTCGACCACGCCCACCTGGCAGCCGGCCGAACCGTCCTCGTTCACGGAGTCTGTGGCGCCGTCGGCTCGGTCGCCGCGCAACTGGCCCATGAGGCGGGAGCCCGGATCATCGGCACCGGCCGAGCCGCCGACGAGGACGCGGCGCGCGATCTGGGTGTCCACGAGTTCATCGACTTGGACGGCGGAGTCCTGGAGGACGCCGGGGCGGTCGACGTGGTACTCGACGTGATCGGCGGTGACATCCGCGACCGGTCCACCGCGCTCCTACGCCCCGGCGGCACCCTCGTCACCATCGCCGGCCCACCCACCATTCACCCTGAGGACGGCCGGGCCATCTTCTTCGTCGTGGAACCCAACCGGGAGCAACTGGCCCAACTCGCCACCCGCCTCCATCAGGGCCGACTGGTCCCACTCGTCACCACGGTCCGCTCCCTGGCCGAGGCTCCCGCGGCCTTCAGCCCCGAGCGGCGCACCCGCGGCAGAACGATCATCACCATTGGCACCGACTGATGTTCGCCGATCCACTGCGAGGCCCCGAGGACGTCAGTGCCCGTGTCCACAGCTCGTGATTCGCCGGGACGCGGCAGTCACAGGTGCGGTAGGACTTCGGGTTGGGCCAGAGCTGTGATCGCGTCGATGACGCTGATGTCGTTCTGGCCGAAGACGGCGTCGAAGAAGGTGCGCAGATAGGTCCGTTGCAGGTCGATCGACCGCTGGGGGTCGATCGCGCCCACCGCTTTCGTCGTTGTCTCTGCCGAAAGCAGCCCGGCAGCGGTCAGCTGAGGCAGGATAGTCTGCTGGTCGGAGAAGGACATGTGCTCGGTGCCCGACACCCGAAGAGGCAGCTTCACGCCGGTGTTGTGGAGCCAGTGGGGCTCCCAGCCAGGCTTGCCGTACCAGGGAGACGTGCCACTGGCGAGCATGAGGAGTGGCTTGTCGGTCCCCTCTGTGGCGACCGATCCGAGGATCGGTCCGTCCAGATCGACGCCGGCGCGGATCCGGGGTTCGTCGTGCAACGTCTGCACCGTGGTCGATCCCCCGAGCGAATGCCCGAACATCCCTACCTTTGTCATGTCCATGTGCTCGGCCAGTCCCGCAGGCAGGCGCCTGCCGGTGTGCGAGCTCTGTCCGGTGGCGGCCGCCACAAGTTCATCGAGCACGAAGCGGGTGTCGGCCACCCGCGTCGGAAGCAGGACATCCCGCAGGACCTCTTGCGGCGAATCCAGCGGGACAACAGTGTGTTCGACCCGTCCGTCGGGGAAGTGGACGGAGAACGCCTCGTGCGTATGGTTGATCGCGACCACGACATAACCGTGACTGGCCAGGTCCTCGGCTTGGGCGGTACTCCAGCCGGTGGCATCGCCCATACCGGGGGAGTTCAACAACACCGGGAACCGGCCGACTCCTTCGCGTGCCGGTCGATTCGGGTAGCTGTGACTCGGGCCCAGCGACCAGCGGTCTCGAGGTACGCCGAGTTCGGCCAGGTAGTCGGCTTGTTCCTCCCGTCCGCCCGGCGACATCCAGGCCGCCGCAGCGGAAGCACCCGAGTCCTGCGCCGGATACCAGATCTGAACCAGGACTTCCCGGCGGCCTTCGTCCCATGGGTCGGTGCGGCCGGGGTCGGTGAGGTGAAGCTCGGCCACGCCGACAGGGTTGCTGCCGGTGGGGGAAGGTACAGACACGACCACAGCATCGACTGATACCGAGCCGGGTGCGGCTCCGACCGGCGCCGCGATAGCACTGGTGGCCGTCCAGGCCACCGCGACGATGATCGCGAACCGTCGTAAACGTCTGCGTGCCATCACATCCCCCGATTTCGGTCCACCAACGCATCGCCACCCTATAGAGCTCCACCCGATGCGGCGGCGATCTGTGGTGCGCTCGCGCCCGTGCAACCGACTGCGCTGCCGGAGTCGTGGCTCCCGTTCAACTGTTGACCGCGAGATATGCGCGGCACAGTTCGTGGTGGAAAGCGCGCAGGCGCGATCGCGAACGGCGTCCTGAACCGGGACGCGGGTCGGGTTCCGCCGCGCGACGGGCATGGATGTGCTCAGATGTGCAGAGCGGGCCGGTAGATGAGCTCTTGGATGTTGCCGTCGAGCGTGCGGCTCTCGATCAGTTCGAGGTCGAAGTCGGCCGCACCCCGGAAGATCGGGTCATCGCCGGTCTGGCCGGTGATGACCGGGAAGAGCGTCACCTGGACGCGGTCGACCAGGCCGGCAGCCATCAGCGATCGGTTCATCGACAGGCTGCCGTGCGAGCGCAACGGCACCTCGGACTCCTCTTTGAGCCGAGCGACGACCTCGACGGCGTCACCGCTCACGACGGTGGCGTCCGGCCAGTCGAGAGGACCGTGCAGGGTCGTCGACACGACCGTCGCCGGCAGATCCCGCATCCGGGTGACCCATGGGTCGCGCACGGAGTCCTCGGCGCCCGAGGCCAACAGTTGTGCGAATGCCCGATACGTATTGGCCCCGAATACCATCCGCTGCTCCGGGTTGTACAAGGCGAGGCGGTGGTCGAGCAGTTCAGGGCCTTGCTTGCCCCAATAGCCGCCCCAGTCGCCCCCGCTGACGCCGCCGTAGCCGTCGAGGCTGGAAAAGACGTCGAACGTGTACGTGGCGGTCATGATGCTCTCCTCGGGTGTGGTCGATCGGGTATGTCCTCGCGTCATCCCTCGCCGCTCGATCAGCGTCCGGCGAGTTCGGCGACGACCGGAGCGAACTTGTCGGCGAAGTCGGCGCCGAAGACGAAATAGGAGAAGCCGATCTCCTCCCGTCGCCGCTGGATTTCCTCGGCGGCGGCCGCGGGGTCTTCCGGAAGTATGGCCAGCGAGTCCACCGGAAGCGCGGCAGGGTCGGTATCGGGAGGCGCCATGAACGGCGCGACCGTGTTGCCGATGATCGGTACGTGCAACGCGAGTTCGAGGTCACCGAGCGCGCTGACATCGTGTGCCAGCTGGGTGACTTCGGCCCGGGACTCGTCCGGCATCAGTGCGAAGGTGACTGTGTCGGCGACCTCGGCTGCCAGCGCCTGTGCCTTCGGGCCGCGTACGGCCATCACCACAGGGGTGTGACGGTCGGGGCCGTCGAGATCTCGCAGCGCTGTGACGGTCTCACGCACTCGAGCCAGCCGCTCGTTCGGCGGGACGACTGGAAGTCCTTTCTCGCGGAGCTCGTTTTCCATGCCTGGCCTGCCGGTGCCGATGCCCAGCTCGAAGCGACCGCCGGTGAGCTCGGACAGCGAGTGCGCTTCCCACGCCGTCATCCAGGGCGGGCGCAGCGGGGAGGCATACACCCAAGTGCCGACGCGCAGGTCGGTGAGGGCCGCGGCGGTGGCCAGCGTGGGGCCTGGCGCCGGTTGCCACTGCGGGACGTCGGGCATCAGCAATGTCGAGTAGCCGCTATCGGCGATGCGGCGCACGCGGGCCAGCCACGTCGGCAGATCAGTTCTGAGCGGGGCAACAACCCCGAATCGAAACGGTCTCGTCATGCCTGGTCCCTCTCCGTATCTGTGAGATCACCTGTCTGCCGCCCATGGGAGGCCCATGATCATCTCCTTCGGTCCATCCAGAGACATTGACGAAGGACCCACCCGGAATTCATCGGTGCGGCCGAGATCGCACTCCCGCGCACGCCATGAACTCGGTATCCCGCGGTGTCGACCGCGGGGGATGTGCGGCGCCGCCCCGACCGGCCGGCATCGCCGATGGCCGGGGCGGCTGTGCCTGCTGCCGGTCCGACAGCCCGGCGTCACTTCAGGTGTCGGGCGAAGAACCGGTTCGCGTTGTCCCCCTCGAACTGCGGGACGCCGGTGTGCCCGCCCATATTGGCGTGCAGCGTCTTCTCCTCGGAGCCGAAGGCGTCGAACAGGTCCAGGGCCATCTGCCGGTCGTTTCCTTCGTCGTCCCACTGGAGCAGGACGTGCAGCGGAATGGTGATCTGCCGGGCCTCCTCGAACATGCCGCGGGGCACGAAACTTCCGGCGAACAGGGCGGCGGCCGAGATGCGCGGCTCGACCAACGCCAGCCGGATGCCTATGGCGATCACCCCGCCCGAGTATCCGACCGGGCCGCCGATCTCGGGCAGCGAAAGGAGGGCATCCAGGGCGGCCCGCCATTCCGGGACCGCCTTTTCGACCAGTGGGAGGACGAGCCGGTCGACGATCTCGTCGTCGACCGGGCCGCCTCCCTCCAACGCCCGGCGCAGGTCGGCTCGGGCCTGCTCGGCGGCAGCCGACGGGGGCCGGTCACCGCTGCCGGGGAGTTCGATCGTGGCCGCGGCGAAGCCCTCCGCTACGGAGTGCCGGGCTCTGTCCACCAGCCGAGGGTACATCCGACGCAGTCCGCCGGGTTGTCCCATCAGGATCAGCGGCACCGGTGCGGAAGCGGATTCGGGCGTCCACAGGATGCCGGGGATGTCGCCGAGGGCGAATTCGCGTTCGAGGACGCCGTCGTCGAGACGTCGTTCGGAAGTGAATTGCATGGTCGTGCCTTTCGGGAGTGCTCTCGAGCGGCGCTCCCGGACGACCTATCGCCCGACCGTGACCCCAGAGGGGAGCACCCATGTAGATACAGCGTTCACGGGTACCACCTCCTCGTTCTCTGGCACGGCTTCCGGAAGGCTAGCAGGGCCGCCGTGGCCCGCCAACGGGTTTTACGGAGGCTCCGGGCCGATGCCACATCGCCACGGTGCGCGGAGGCGGCGGGCGGTCACCGGGGCAACGGGTTCCTCTTCAAGGCGACCGTGCCGAGGATGGCGGCGACCAGCCCGACGGCCAAGGCCACGAAGCCGCCGACGATTCCGTATCCGGTGCCCGGTCCGCCTTCGGCGGCGGCCACCACCAGTCCGCCGAGCGCGAGGCCGGTCACTCCGGCAGTCAGCGCGGTGATCGCCCCGCGGCGTCCAGCGCGGTGGATGAGGACGCGCACGCCGGTGACGACTCCTAGCAGCCCCAGCGCGACACCGACCAGCGACCAGAAGCGCCCGGGGGTCAACCCGGAGCTGCCCGCCTGGGCAAGGACCTCCGAGGTGGCGAGCAGATGGGAAACGGACATGACGTGTTCCTTCTTCGACGACTGGGGCGAAGCCCATCCTCTCTGCCGGACCACTTCCGGTCGTCCTGCGCACGCAGGAACTTCACGCTGCCACCGAGGGCGTAGGAACCAGCGGAAGTACTGCGTATGCGGTAGATGGTGATCATTCCCGTGGACGACTTCCCCGTGCGGACATCGGGTTAGGGTGCAGCCATGGAACGGCTTCGGGACTGGGCGATCGCGGTGGGCGTCGCGGTGTTCCAGCTCGTTTCGGGGCTGTCGGGGCCGCCGGCCGGGTGGGTACTGCTGGTCGTCGGCGGGCTTTCGTTGGCCGCGAGCCGCCGGGCGCCGGTCGTGGTGCTGGCGGTGACGGGGGTGACCGCGCTGGCATACCAGGCCCTCGGGGTGGATGTGCCCGCGGTCGCGTTCTTGTTCGCCGTGTACGCGGCGTTCCGTGCGGGGCGCCGAGTGGCGGCCGTGGCGGGGTCGGTGCTCATGGTGCTCGTCATGCCGTTCGCGTTGCTGATCGCACCGCGCGGGCTCCTCATGGGCGAGGCGTTCGTGGAGACCCGGGGCGTCCTGCAACTGGCGTGGTTGGTCGCCGCCGGCGCGGCGGGCGAAGCGCTGCGGCAGGCCGAGCGGCGGGCAGAGGAGGCGGAGCGCACCCGTGAGGAGACCGCGCGGCGGCGAGCCGACGAGGAACGCCTGTATATCGCGCGAGAGTTGCACGACTCCCTGACCCATCAGATCTCGGTGATCAAGTTGCAAGCCGAGGTAGCCGTACATCTGGCTCGCAGGCGCGGCGAGCAGGTCCCCGAGGCGCTGCTGGCGATCCTGGCGGCAGGCCGCGAGGCATCCCGGGAGCTGCGGGCCACACTGGAGGCCCTGCGCGATGACCGCGAACCGTCGCACGGGCTCGATCACGTGCCTGCGCTGGTGGACGGAGTCCGCGCGACCGGCCTGGACGCGAGGTTGACGATCGAGGGGCAGCGCGAGGCCCTGCCCGCGGCCGTGGACCGGACCGCCTACCGGATCGTCCAGGAATCGCTGACCAACATCACCCGGCACGCCGCCGCCCGCACCGCGGCGGTCCACATCGAACACCGTCCCGACGCCCTGGTGATCCGAGTGGACGACGACGGCCGAGCCACACCGGACGCCACACCGGTGCCCGGCGTGGGGCTGCTCGGGATGAGCGAGCGGGTCACCGCCCTCGGTGGCCGGTTACACGCGGCGCCCCGCGGCGAGGGCGGTTTCACCGTCCGTGCCGAGCTACCTGTGGAGCGCGCCCGGTGATCCGCGTCCTGCTCGTCGACGACCAAGCGCTGATCCGTAGCGGGTTCCGCGCGCTGCTCGATGCGGAGGACGATATCGAGGTGGTGGCCGAGGCCGCCGACGGCGCGCGGGGCGTCGAGCTGGCCCGCGAACACCACCCCGACATCGCACTCGTGGACATCCAGATGCCAGTTGCAGACGGCATCGAGGCGACCCGGCGCATCGCCGCCGACCCGGCCTTGACCGGGGTGCACGTGGTGATACTGACCAATTACGGCCTGGACGAGTACGTCTTCGACGCCCTGCGCGCGGGTGCGGCCGGGTTCCTGGTCAAGGACATTCATCCGGAGGACTTCCTGTACGCCGTGCGGGTCGCGGCCCGCGGTGACGCGCTGCTCGCGCCGTCGATCACCCGCAAACTGATCAACCGGTACGTCAGCCGGCCACTGGACTCCAGGGAGGCTCCCGGTCTGGCCGAGCTGACCAACCGCGAGCGAGAGGTGGTCACGCTGGTCGCCCGGGGCCTGTCGAACGACGAGATCGCCGAGCACTTGGTGATCAGCCCACTGACCGCCAAGACCCACGTCAGCCGGGCCATGACCAAGCTGCACGCCCGCGACCGCGCCCAGCTGGTCGTCTTGGCCTACGAATCCGGCCTCGTCGCCCCCCGCCGAGCCTGACCTTCCCCGGGCCTCGCGTGGCCGTCCGCTGCGCCGAGCACGCTCCGGAGGGTGCGTTGCTAGCCGCGCCGAATCGGCGTGTCTTCTTCGCGTTCGATCCGATACCTCGTCAAAATGCGACACAATCGATCTGGATGTGCGGGTGCGCACCCGCATTTGCTTTCACGGTGAACCCGAAATCGCGCGGATAAGAAAACCCATGGGCGCGAGTCGGCGATATGGAGCCGACGACCGGTACGGCGGCCACGCTTGAACCCATTGCGATGTCTCGAGAGAGCAGCGAAGGAACCCGGATATGGCTCGATACCTGCTGGCGGCGAGTCCGATATCCGGGCATGTGGCACCCATGCAGGCTGTCGCGGCCGATTTGCGGCGACGTGGGAATCAGGTTCGCTTGCTCACCGGAGCCGCGTTCGGCGCATCCATTCGAGCGCGCGGTATCGAATTCTCCGAGCTTCCTCGCGATGCCGAGGTGGTCCGCGCCGCACCGCCGCGTGGTCGGGCGTCCGGTCTGATTCAGCGGTGGCGGATCGGCCGAGCGGAGTTGCAGTCCGCCTTTCTCGCGCCGCTCCCCGCCCAGCACCGTGCGTTGTGCGCTGAGCTGAACCGCGCGGACTTCGATGCCGTCCTGGTCGATGTGATGTTCACCGGGGCCGTTCCGCTGCTCTTGGCGCAGCGGGAACGCCCGCCGGTGATTGCCTGCGGCGTCGTTCCGTTGATGCTGTCCAGTGCGGACTGCCCGCCGTTCGGGACCGGATGGCAGCCGCGAGCGGGTCGTGACTACACGTCCATGAACCGGTTTGTACAACAGGTGCTCTTTCGTGGTGTTCAGGCGACATTCGATGTAATGCTGCGCGCACTCGGCGTCGGGCCCGCGCCGGTTTTCCTGCTCGACTGGCCTCTGCTCGCCGATCGGATAATGCAGTTCACTGTGCCCGGATTCGAATATCCGCGACATGATCTGCCGCCGTCGGTGGTGTTCACCGGACCAATTCCGACGCCTGCGGCCATGGATGCCGCCATGCCGAGTCGGTTGCCCACAGCGGAAAGCGCCGAAACGATCGTCCATGTCACCCAGGGAACATGGGACAACCGGTATTTCGATCAGTTGCTCCGCCCTTCCCTGACCGCTTTGAGCCATCGCCCCGATGTCTTGGTCGTCGCGTGCACCGGCGGCTCCCACACACCGCTCGGGCCGCTGCCCGCGAACGCATATGCCGCCGATTTCATCCCGTACGACCGTCTCTTGCCGCGCGTCGATCTGATGATCACGAATGGTGGCTACGGTGGGGTGAACCAAGCCCTGCGCCATGGTGTGCCGTTGATCGTCGCGGGCGATACTGCGGACAAGCCTGAAACCGCTGCCCGCGTGGCATACGCAGGCGTGGGAATCAATCTCGGCACCGCACGGCCACAGCCCGCTGCCATCACAGCAGCGGTCGACCGGGTGCTGAGTTCGGGCAGCTTCCGTGACGCGGCGAACCGGTTGGCGTCGGAGATCGGGAACCGGTCCCCCTTCGACACGGTCGCGGCTGTGTTGTCCGAAGTGACATCAGGTCGGCGGCCCGCCGTACCCGCACCGGCCGCCCGGCAACGGTATCCGGCGGAAAGAAACGAGGAATGACGGTGCTGCCCGATGCTCGCCCTTCGGCTGTTGAGGAGACGGACATGATGCGTACAGAACTCGACGCCGCGGGCATCGCGGGGCCGGGACTGCGGCGGTCGTATCGGATCTGCCGGGAACTCAACGCTCGCCATGGGAGGACCTTCTTCCTCGCCACTCGATTGCTCGCACCCGATCAGCGTCCCGCCGTGCACGCGCTGTACGGGTTCGCACGGCGCGCCGACGACATCTTGGACGACTTCGCCCCGCGGTCGTCGACCACCGAACGCACGGCCCGACTCGACACACTCGCACGGCAATTCGAAACCGGGGACACCGGTGGCGATCCGGTACTGGCCGCGGTGCTGCACACCGCGCAGGTCTATCGGATACCGAACCATCTGTTCAGCGCGTTCCTGGCCTCGATGCGTCTGGATCTTTCGGTCACCGACTACCCGGACCGCGCGGCGCTGGACCGCTATGTCTACGGATCGGCGGAGGCGATCGGGCTACAGCTGCTGCCGGTGCTGGGCGCCACGGACACGGCGGCGGCCGCGCCGTACGCCGCCGCCCTCGGCAAGGCTTTCCAGTTGACGAACTTCCTCCGCGATGTCGATGAGGACCTGGCTCGTAACCGCGTGTATCTGCCCGCCGATGAACTGGCCGCACACGGTGTGGACCGGGAGTTGCTGTGCTGGTGCCGCCGACATCGCCGCAGCGAGCCGCGAGTGCGCCGCGCGTTGGCGGCACAACACGCGATCACCAGGCAGATCTACGCTCACGCGCGGGAGGGGATCGCATTGCTGGCACCTCGCTCGCGGCCATGCGTGACGACGGCGGCGACGCTGTACTCAGAGATACTCGACCGCATCGAAGCCGCGGATTTCGAAGTGTTCGGCCGACGTGCCCGAGTCGGAACCGGTCGAAGACTACAGGTCGGCGCGGCGGGCCAGCTCCGCGCGTGGTGGGCGCGGCGGCCTGCCGGACCGGCTCGGTCGAACACAGGCCGCGCGACAGCGGACACATCCGCATCACCGCGCGATGCCGCCGATGCGCGCGAACATACGTGAGGTGGTTGCGATGGACCATTGGCGTTATCTCTTCGTTCTCATCGCCTGTCTGGCGCTGACCGCTCCGCTGGAGTTCCTCGGGGCCGGTGTCTATCGCAGGCCCCGGCTGCTGCTCGGCGCCCTGCTGCCCATCGTGACGTTGTTCGTCGTCTGGGACCTGGTGGCGATCGCCGGCGGGGTGTGGGACTACAACTCGCGTTATCTGCTGGGTGTGTTCCTGCCCGGAGCTATTCCGCTGGAAGAACTGCTGTTCTTCCTCGTCATCCCACTGTGCGGGCTGCTGACCTACAACGCGGTCGAAACGCTGCTCGGCGTCGCTCGCCACCGCGGCAGCGGAAGCCTGTCGGAAGAGCCGCGACGATGAACGCGGCGGGTTGGGGATATACGCTGCCCGTCGTCACGGCGGTCGTGGTGGTGTGCCTGGTCGAGTGCACGCTGTTGCGGACCGGGCTGTTCCGGCGACCCGGCTACTGGTTGACGATGCTGATCGTCCTGAGTTTTCAGATCCCCGTCGACGGGTGGTTGACCCGGCTCGACGCGCCGATCGTGCGGTACAACCCGGACCACGTCCTCGGGCTTCGATTCCCCTGGGATATCCCGGTGGAGGACTTTTTGTTCGGCTTCGTCTTGGTGACCTCGGTACTTCTGGCCTGGGAGCGGGCAAGGCAGCGGCAGGAAGGTGTGCGGTGATGAGGTCCGATGCGTCAGCTGCTCGGCGCCGCGGAGATCCCCGGCGCGTCCGGTATCCCGCGGCCGCGGGGCACAGGGACGTCGGCCGCGACGGTCGCCGCCCGCGCGCCGTTGTCGTCGGTGCGGGTATCGCGGGCTTGGCGGCCGCGACGGGGCTGGCCGAGCGCGGGTTTCACGTCGAGGTCATCGAACGCGAGCGGTACCTGGGTGGGCGGGTCGGCGGCTGGAACGAGCGGCTCCCCGACCGCAGCGCCGTCGGGATGAATCGCGGCTTCCACGCCTTCTTCGCGCAGTATTACAACCTCCGAAAATTGCTCGCGCGTACCGATCCGCAGCTGCGCAGGCTGCGTCGACTCGACGACTATCCGCTCATCGACGCCGAAGGTCGCCGCGACACCTTCCGTCATCTTCCGAGCACTCCACCGTGGAACGCGCTCGCCTTCGCACTGCGCAGCCCGACGTTTCGACTGCGCGATCTGATTCGTATGGACCCACGCGCCGCGGCTCCGCTGGCCGCGGTCTCGGTTCCGGACATCTACCGCCGGATCGATCACCTGGACGCGGAAACGTTCCTGCGTCGCGTCAACTTCCCCGAAGCGGCCCGCCACCTCGCGTTCGACGTCTTCTCCCGCAGCTTCTTCGTCGCCCCCCAGCACATGTCCGCCGCCGAACTGGCGACGATGTTCCACATCTATTTCCTGGGCTCCAGCGAAGGCCTGCTGTTCGATGTGGCCGAGGACAATTTCGACGTCAGCCTGTGGACGCCGCTCGCGGATTACCTCACCGCGCCCCGCGTGCCCGAGCGGCCGGGCACCGTCCGCATTCACACCGGCGTCTGCGTGGACCGCATCGATGCCGACGAGACGCGCGGGTTCCGGGTGCTCGACGACACCGGCGCCGAGACGGCCGCCGACGCGGTGGTCCTGGCCGCCGATATCACCGGGTTGCGCCGGATCGTCGCCGCGTCCCCGACACTCGGCGACGGCCCATGGCGTGCGCGGATAGCCCGAATGGCTGTCGCACCGTCCTTCGCGGTGCATCGCCTGTGGCTGGACCAGCCGATGCGCGCCGATCGTCCGAGCTTCCTCGGCACCGGAAACCTGGATCCGCTCGACAACATCAGCGTGGTGAGCAAGTACGAGAAGCAAGCAGCGGACTGGGCGCGCGGAAGCGGGGGAAGCGTGATCGAATTGCACGCGTACGCCGTCGCGGACGAGATACCGCCCGACGACGCGCGTGCCGAGGTCCGCAGCCGGATGCTGGCCCGGCTGCACCGTCTCTACCCCGAGACGGCCGAAGCCCGCATCGTGGGGGAGAACATGCTGTGGCGGCAGGATTGCCCACGATTCGCTCCCGGAGACTTCGCTCGACGGCCCGGCATCTCGACTCCGCACCCGCGATTGGTCCTGGCAGGCGATGGCATCCGCGTCGACCTGCCGGTAGCTCTGATGGAACGCGCCGCGACCACCGGGTGGATCGCGGCGAACAGGCTGGTTCGTCAGTGGGCCGGTGCCGGGCACTCCTTGCAGACGGTCCCCAGCCAAGGCCGCTCGGCGATCCTGCGCACACTCGCCACTCGCGGAGGACGCGATGAGTAAACGCGATGGGTTGGGGAGATGGCCGGAAAATGCGCCCTTACGGCGGCTCGCGCCGGAGAAATGGTCTCGCCAGCGGCCGACCCACGCGGATGCCGACCCCGGTCTGATCGCGGCGGCGATGCGATGGTCACAGCAGCAGCCCTCGGGTAACTGGTACACCATCGCGGCCAGTCGCAGTGTCGGTCGCGACCGTCCGCTGAGCGCGACCGTCAGCGGGATCGAACTCGTCGCCTGGCGTGACGAGCGGAACCTCTTGCACGTGGGTCCGGGAGCGTGTCCGCACCTGGGTGCGCCCCTCGCCGAGGCGCAGATCGATGACGCCGCACTGATCTGCCGATGGCATGGACTGCGGGTGGAAGCGGCCGGATCCGCCCGATGGTGCCCATACCCGAGTTACGACGACGGCGTGCTGGTCTGGGTGCGGCTGGACACGATCGGCGAGCAGACACCTACCGACGCGCCGATCATCGGCCCCCGGCCCGCCGACACCACCGTGCACGCGGTGACCCGCTCTACCGGCGTGTGCGAACCCCGCGACATCATCGCGAACCGACTCGATCCCTGGCATGGCGCATGGTTGCATCCGTACTCGTTCACCCGCCTCGAGGTGACGCAGACCCCGCCGCGGCGCGACATCACCGAGGAGAACCACCGGTTCCTGCTGACCGTGACTTTCCGGGTCACCCGCAGGCTCGGCGTGCCGGTCGTGGCCGAATTCACCTGCCCGGATCCGCGCACCGTCGTCATGCGCATCATCTCCGGTGAGGGGACCGGAAGCGTTGTGGAGACCCACGCGACCCCGCTGGGTCCCGGCCCCGACGGCCGAGCGCGCACCGCGGTGATCGAAGCCGTGATCGCGAACTCCGAGCGGCCGGGTTTCAAGTACGCGCGCCGGGTTCTGCCGGTGTTGCGACCGCTGATGGCTCGCACCGCGGCCCGGCTGTGGCGTGACGACTTGGCGTACGCCGAGCGCCAGTATGAACTGCGTACCCGCCGTCGTTAGGAGGCCGAATCCCCGGCTGAGAGTAGTTCGCGCACGACCCACTACCCGCTACCGCGATCCGCCGCACCCCACAGGTCCGCGGCGTTCGGTGTCAGCGTGGCCCAGCGGGTCCATCCCTCCGTGGTGAGTCGGGATCACCGCTGCGGCCACTGTCGGGCTCACCTTCGGCGCCCGATCGCTTGCTCGCACCCTTTGCGATTCGGCGCGGTTTGACTGTGCGCCGGATGTCGGCGGCCGGAGCATCCTCACCAGCTCGTTTCCGCCGCAACGCGTCGAGATCGACCACACTCCCGCCAGGCTCGGCGCTGCTCAGGTCGTCTTCCGGAGCGCGATGTCGCCCCGTGCCGGGGCCGACCGGCCACCACCCAGTCTCCCGCTGCAGTTCCGATCGCAGGACGGGCTTGGTGGGCGCAGGGTCATAGACGGAGCCACGGTCCGAGCGCCAAGTCTTTTGACGACGCTCGCCGGCCTCTTCCGCCACCCGTCGGGGGCGACGTGGTAGTCGGGTGACTTTCGAGGTGCCGTCGTCGGCTCCGGGAATCTCCACAGTCTTCATTCCTTCTGCCGTCTTCCTGCGCAACCGTTCCAGCTCATCGAACCTCTTCCCGCCGGACCCTGGCAAGGATCCCCGTCCCGGCCCTTCACTCCGACATCGGGCTAGCGGCCGACGAATGCCACTGCACCCGCCGGCGCCACGCCCGCTGGTATGCCGAACTGAAGTTCGAACGTGTAGACGATTGCGTCGCTCACGTTCGTATTCTCCCTCACCGGGTGACTACCGGGAACCGGAGCCCGCGCCGCGCACGCATGTCGGCACGACCGCGCCCTGCCAGGCGATGTCTCACTGTCCTGGGCAGCTCAGCGCCCGTATGGCTTCCCGATCGATCCGGAAAAGATCGCGGAGAATGCTCGTGGCCGACATGGTGCGGCCCAGATGTCTCCCGACGGACGCTCGCTGTGATCCCGGGGTGACCTGCTCACGTGGAGCAGCGTGGTTCACGCGCCGACCGGCGTGCGGTGCCCACCGGCGTCACGGGATGAGGCTTGCTCGTGGGGAAGCAGTGTCTCGACCAGTAGCTGGGCCTGGGCGGCCGGGCCGGTGGGGCCGAACGCTTGTGTTGTGGCGTAGACGCCTTCCATGATCAGCATGAGGTGGTCGGCGAGTGCTTGCGGATCGCCTATCGGCGTGGTGGCCGCGAGTTCGCCGGTCAGCGCACCGAACTGGGCCCGCACCCAGTGCTTCATCGTCACAGCGTGTCGGTGACCGAGCGCGTCGTGGTCGGGCAGTTCTCCGAGGGCGATGAGGAAGGGACAGCCGCGGCACGATTCGGGACGCACTTGTTCGGCCAGCGCGTCGAACAGGGCGAGGATGCGCTCGCGCGGCCCGTTCCCGGCCGCCGCGGCGCGGAACCACTCCCGGTAGCGGTGGTCTTCTCGTTCGAGATACGCGGCGACCAGATCGTCCTTGGAGCCGAAGAGCCGGTAGAGGGTGGGCGGTGCGACGTTCGCCTCGGCCGCGACGCGGTCCACGCCGGTCGCGCGAATACCGTGCTGGTAGAACAGCTCTCGCGCGACGGCGAGGATGTGCTCCCTGGTGTCCGCGGCGGCGCGGCGTTTCGATCCCACGGGAATACGGTAGCGCTCGCCAGCGATGTTAGGGAGCGTTACGTTACAACGATGCGGGAGTGCGCAATGACCGACTTGAACGGAAAGACCGCCCTGGTGACCGGCGCTTCACGGGGAATAGGCCGGGCCATCGCCGAGCGTTTGGCCGCCGACGGCGCCGAAGTCGCCGTGCATTACGGCACCAACACCGAGGCCGCGGAAGCCACGGTGTCGGCGATCCGGCGCTCGGGCGGCCGGGCTTTCCCGGTGCGCGCCGAGCTGGGCGTCGAGGGGGACATCGACCAACTGTTCGGCGAACTCACCGCGGGTCTCGGTGACCGGCCGTTGGACATCCTGGTCAACAACGCCGCGATCATCGCCTATGACGCCACGGTCGAGCAGGCCACGCCCGAGCACTTCGACCGGTTGTTCGCGGTCAATGTGCGGGCGCCGTTGTTCATCGTCCAGCGGGCGTTGCCGTTGCTGCGCGACGGCGGACGCATCGTCAACATCTCCTCCGGCGTCACCTGGTTCGCCACGCCGGAGGTCGTGTACGGCATGACCAAAGGCGCGCTCAACGTGCTCGGCCGGTCACTGGCCAACACCTTGGGGCCGCGCGGGATCACGGTGAACACGGTCTCGCCCGGCATCACCGACACCGACATGAATTCCTGGCTGCACACCAACGACGGCGCGATCTCCGGTGTGGCGGGCATGACCGCGCTCGAGCGCGTCGGCCGCGGCTCGGACATCGCCGACGCGGTGGCCTTCTTCGCCTCCGACGACGGACGCTGGGTCACCGGTCAGACGCTGGAGGTGAACGGCGGGCTGTTCCTTGGGCCGAGATCACCGTCCTGGTGACCGCCCCGATTGCGGGCCTGCGGCACCGGTACCCGTGCGGCGGGCGGACGCATGGTCGCGAACGAGCAGCCACCGAAATTCGGTGGCTGCCTCGCGGCGTGCGGCGGTAGCGTTGCGCGACCTCGCCAGCGCGAGAGTCTGCCGACGTGTGAAGGAGTGATTTATGTCCCGGCGAGCGCCGAGCGCGCCTCCCCGTGTGGATCCGAACGACCCGTCCGGCCACGCCTGATCCAGCCGACGCCGCAAGCGCTTGTCGAGGCGCGCTCGGTCTTCTCCTGCTGCATTGCACACCGCTCAGTTAGGAGTGATCCGGGTGTCCAGTAACACCTCTTCGTCTCACCGCGGTCCCAGCCCGTCGCTGCGGACCGATACCTTCACCTGCGTCCGTTGCGGGCTCGTCGTCGCGACGCTCGCGCCGGACCACAGCCGGCGCAACCACTGCCCGAGCTGCCTGAGTTCGCGACACACTCACGACCACGTCGAGGGCGGCGCGTCCGATTGCGGCGCCCGCATGGTTCCGCTCTCGATCGCCGTGCTGCGCACGGGCGAATGGGCCGTGGTGCACCGGTGCACCCGCTGTCACGAATTGGCGCTGCACCCGGTGTGTGGCGACGACAATCAGCTGATGCTGATGCGGATGGCCGTGCGCCCGCTGGCCGAGCCGCCGTTTCCGCTCGAAGTGTTCGGCGATCTGTAGGGGTACGTGATGCCACGACGGAAACCCGAGGCGCGCCGTCCGCAGCGCGCCAAGCACGTCTTGCACGGGCGCGGAGGAGAATCCGGCGACATGTTCCGCTGCGTCGAGTGCCGCAGGGAGGTGGCGGTCCACGCGCCGGGCACCGCGCACCGCAATCACTGTCCGCACTGCCTGGCCAGCAAGCACGTCGACCGGCGTGTGCCGGGCGACCGGGCCGAGTCCTGCCGCGGCCGGATGGCCGCGGTGAGCATGTCGGTCCGGGATGATGGCGAATGGCTGCTGGTCCACCAGTGCCTGGCCTGCGGGCGCCTGCGGGTCAACCGCATCGCGGGCGACGACAACGCCGTGGCGCTGATGCGGATCGCGTTGCGTCCGCTGGCGGATCCGCGGATCGGCCGCCGGGTGATGCTTTCGCTGTGATCGACCGGTGAACCGCTCGGGCCGCGTTGTTCTCGGCCCGAGCGGCCGCCGGATCAGGTCCACCCGCCGTCCCGCTAGGAACGGAATCCGGCGCTGAGGAACCACCGATAGCGGTGCGGCCTTCCCGCGCCTGGCGAGCCCTTCGATGAAGGGGGCGAGGACAATGAGGTCGCGTGAGGATCGGAACGAACCCGTTCGGGCGGAGCGGGGTAGCGGTGTATTCGAGCGGCCGTGGATGAGCACCGGCGTGACAGGCTTTCGATCGAATCTGCCCGCCGGCTCCAGCGACAGCTGCCGGCCGAGATCACACCGGGACTGACCGACAGCGAATTCGACACCATCGAATCCCGCTACAACTTTCGATTCGCCGAGGACCACCGAGCCTTCCTAGCGGCCGGACTTCCCGTGGACGAGCCTGGTGAGTCCGGGTGGCGAGGCTGGCCGGACTGGCGACGCGACGACCCGGAAGTCTTGCGTGCGTGGCTCGCTCAACCCGCCGAAGGTGTGCTTTTCGACGTCGAACACAACGGTTTCTGGCACCCAGCATGGGGTGACCAGCCCGCCGATCCGATCCGATGTCTGGCGATCGCGCGCCGCGGGCTCGAGGACGCGCCGCGGCTGGTTCCTGTTTTCGGTCATCGGTTCCTGCCCGGCGTCGCGGGGCAATGGGGTCACCCGGTGCTGTCGATTGTACAGACCGACGCGATCTACTACGGCCTCGACCTTTCCGACTATTTTCGGCACGAATTTCTGGGACAGGCCAGCGACCTCGACTCGGCTCACGCAACAGTTCCCTTCTGGAACTACCTGCTCGGTGACAGCGGCGGACCACCGGACTTGAGGGTCGTCGCACCGTCTGATCCCTACGCTGTCAGTCCCGACCAAGCCGTAGAACGACTGCGCATGCTGGCGCTGGAGCGTCTCATCGGACACCGGGTGGAACCGGAACAGCTCATCGAAGCCGCCCTCGTCGCACTGGTTCTCGATATCGACAGCGAGTCCCTGCCTCTGCTTGGTGGACTCACCCGAGCAGAGATCGAACTAGCCGAAGACCTGTTCGAAAGGGTGTTGAACGAACTCGGCATCGTGGCAACGATTCCCACCGATGAGTGCGATGTCCGGCGCCTGCTGGTTCGATGGTGGCTCGGTCAGATCTCACACGGCCATCTGTCACCCGTGATCGGTGCCGAACTGATCGCGACCCAGGCTTGGATGCAACTCGACCGGCCGCAATCGCTGCGCCCGCTGCTAGAGCTCGCCGACCGCTACAGCGACTGGGAAGCCAACCAAACCGCCACGCCTTTTCAGCTTGCTACAGACATCGTTACCGCGGCGCGGGGGCTTTTGAACGGCTCGTGGGCGTACTGATCAGCTCTCGGGCAGGCGAAGAGCAGCTCGACCGCCAACACCGATCGGCGCGGCACTCAGTGGGCATGGCGGTTGATGCCTGCTGGTGGGCAGGTGTCAGCTGAATCGGCGCCAGTGAGTGCCGGTGCGGGCGAGTTCGGTGTGCTCATCGCGGGTGAGGGGTGTGCGGCCGCTGCCTTTTGCCAAAGCTGTCGGGGTGTCCCAGCCGAGGCGGTCGGCTGCCTCGGTGACGCCGAGGAATTCGGCGACCAGGGTCGCGGCAGTCGGTGTGGTCCAGGCCAGGGTGTCGAGGGCGGCGGTCAGATCCAAGCCGTGCAGAACCAGTTCCACGACGCGAGTGAGCAGGAACTCCCGCAGAATCATGCCGTCACCCCAGCGGGTAACGATGAGCCGGTCGAGTGGATGACCGGCGACGACGTGCGAAGCGAGGCGGCGCTGGTGCTGGAAGGCGGCGACCAGAGTCACCGGATCGGGGTGGGCGGCTGCGTCGCGTTGCGCGGCCGCTACTCGTTCGGCGTTGGCGGCCGCGTCGAAGATGCCGGGATGGTAGTAGCCGGCCGCATCGAGATCGGCGTGAGGGGGCGGCGCGACGGCCAGTCCGGCAGGCACCCGGGCGACCGCGGAGGTGACATGGGCGATCAGTTCGGCCACCGTCCACGGCGGACAGGGAGTCGGACGGGAGAACTCGCTCCCGGTGAGTGCGGCCAATGCCTCTTCCCACCGGGCGCTCTCCTCGCTGAACGCACGCACTACGGGCTCGGGGATCTCAGGCATCGACTTCACCCCGTCTGGCGCGCAGGGTGATCAGGACGACGAGCGCGGCGGACACGGCCAGAGTGGGGTGCACGATCCGGTCGCGCATGTCCACGGGGATGACGCCGAGGATTTCGCCGCCGCCGAGGATTCCCAGCAGCGTCTCCAGCGCGTACAAGGCGCCGACCGCGGTCACCACCGTCAGTGGACGCAGTCGTAGACCTACCAGCAACGTCAGCGCGACCACCAGTTGCAGGCAAGCACGCCAACCCGATCCGGGCAGGGTGAATTCCGCGCCTGTGATCAGCGTGGTGACGGATCGGACGAGCAGGAACGCGCCGACGATCAGGCAATACCATTGCGCGACAGCGAATGTCGAGAGTTTTCGAGAGGTGACGGTGGACATCGAACTCCTTGTTGCCAGTGCGGCAGTAACAGTAGCCTTATACTGCCACAGTGGCAATAGTGGCGGGTAAACGGCGCAGGCGTTCAGCGGACGAGGCGCGGTCGGAGATCCTGGCCGCAGCGAGTGCGTTGTTACGGGAGCAGGCCGTCGAAACGGTGACGGTGAGCGCGATCATGAGCCGGACGACGTTGTCGCGGAAGTCGTTCTACGTCTACTTCCCCGACCGGGTCGCGCTGCTGCGAGAGCTGTTGGCACCGTTGCGTGCCGAGACCGATGCCGCGATCGCGCGGTGGCGCACAGCGCCGGATCCGCGAGCCGCGGCACGTGCAGCGCTGGAGTCCGCGGCGCGCATGTATCAGCGCGACGGCGCGGTGCTGCGCACCTTGGCGGCCGCCTCCCAACGCGATGCCGAAGCCGCGCAGCTGTGGCGGGAGTTCCTCGCCCCCCTCGAAGAGGCGGCCGCCGAGACGATCGCCCAAGCCGACGACCGGTTACCCGCGTCCGCCACGGCTCGGGCACTCGTCACGATGAATGTGCACCATCTACTCGACGAGGCCGTCGACGCCGCACCCGAAACCGTCGACATCGCAGTGGAAACCCTGGCCGCCATCTGGGAACGCACCCTCTATCCACACGACTGACGAGTGCCGTCTTCGGCGACCTCTCGGGGAGCGAACGGCGTCTCGGCATTCCGTGACCGGTCCCGCTCTGAAAGTGCCCGGGTTGCGTACACCTCAGCCGCGCAACGCCGCCGCCAGTTCGGCGCACAGCGAATTCGGATGCGGGATCCGAGGCCCGTCCGGGGAATCGACGTTGTGCCACGGCACATCCCGTGCGGTGCCGGCCGGGCGGGTGAAGACGTGCTGGTGGAGGTGAACACCAGGCCACGCTCATCCAGGATCCGGTAGGACGTCGACATGGACGCCACCTCAGCCGACGGGCGGAAGGTATTTCCGGGCGAGCCCGGGACTCAGCACTACACCCGACAACGGCGCGAACAGCGTCAGGATGAAGTGGTTCTCGCCCCATCCTGACGCTGTTCTGCTGCTGTATTGCGTCGGGTCCGACTATGGGCGGGTCACCTCGGTAGCCTGGAGGTTGCGCAGGACGCCGTCGCCGGCCTCGTGCTGGGAGGGGTAGAGCAGTTGCACGGCCACGGTCAGGGGCGTGCCGGGCTCGATGGTGTGGGTGTCATCCGGCGTGGTGATCACGACCGATCCGTCTGTGCCGTCCTCGATCACGCGGTACCACTGACTCTGCTGGGGATTGATGCGTGTCCGTGGCGGGACGTCGAAACGGATCTCCCACCACACCACCCGCTGCTCGTGGGCGGCCAGCGTGAGGTCATAGCTGATGACCCATCCCTTCGCGTCGTCAGGCCAGGTCTGGGGCCACTGCCCGACGATCGCGGGGGAGACGGTGACGGGGGGCCGATCGACGTCGGTGGTGACCGAGCCGGAGTGCCGTTCGGCGGTATTGGCGCGTGAGGGCGAGGTGATGAGGCTGGTGCAGGTGAGGCGGCCCTCGAACTGCGGGTCGATCGTGCCGGTCAGTTGGATGACCGCCTTACCGCCCTTGGGCAGGTCGATCGGCAGGTGCAAGCCGTCGCGAACCGATCCGGTGCCGCAGACGGCCCCGTTCTCGGCCTGGCAGGTCAGTTCCAGGTCGGTCAGCTCTGTCGGAACAGTGCCGTCCAGCACGGCGTCGGGGGCGTCGTTGGGGCCGAGGTTCTGCACGCCGATGGTGTAGGTGATCCGATGTCCCGACTGTGCCGTCTGCGGGCCGCTGATCTCCAGAGGCATTTCCGCGGGCAGTGTCACCTTCAGGTTCCTGATGCGGTGAGAGGCGGTCGCGGCGCCGGTTCCGGCCGCGAAGCCCAACTTGAAGGTCTCGGGCACGCGGGGCTGACCGCTCGCGCCGCCGAGATCGAAATTGTCGATCAGCAGGGTGCCGTTCGGGTTGGTCCTGTCGGCGTGCCGAACGGTCAGCCGACCGCCGATGATGGAGACCTGGATGTGCGCGCCGCGCTCCCAGTCCGCGCGGAATCCACCCGGCACCGTAACGCCGGTTAGCCAGCCGAATCCCTCCCGCAGACTGCCCGCTCCACGTACCCCGACGGTGTTGGGCCGTTGCGCGCCGCCTCCGGTACCGGCCAAGGGTGTGGCGAAGTTGCCATAGTTGTCGAAGCCGACGCCGACGAACCCGGCAGTGACCCCGGGCGCGACGATCTGCCCCGACCCTGTTTTCGTCATCGAGTAGCCGAGTGCGGCGCCGATACCGCCGGGCTGAGTGGTGTGCGCGCCGTCGATCACGTAGACGCTGAAGCCGTCGCCGAGCATTGCTGCTCCCTCGCAGGAGTAGTCGAAGTCGATGGTGACCCCGAGCGTGGACGAGAACGGCTGATCGAGGAACGCCGTCCCGGCCTGGGAATTGGCGTTGGGCGTCAGCTCCAGGCTGCCGTCGTGCAGCCGCGCGCTGCCCAGCAGTTGCCAGTGCGGGTTGGTCACCGTCTGCTGGGTGAACGATTCCACGATCGGGAACTGTGCCTGCTGGATGGTGACCGGTGCATACGTCGTCATAGTCGAACCCTCCTTGGCCGGATGTGCCATGAGATGAGCGATTGCGCCATGCAGATCGACTCCGCCGCAGATGCAGCGGAGCCTCGGTCCAGTGATGTGGCTCCTGGCCGAGCAACCCAGAGCCACACAGTCGACTGTAGGAACATCCGAACGCGACCGATTCACCCCTTTCGAGTGAATCGGGGCAACCGTGCGGCTCGCTCGGTCGGCGAACCACGCCCAGACGCAGGCGTGGTTTGCGTTTCCGCACCGTGAACGAAGACCCGCCGCCGTGTGTGACAGAGTGGCTGTGCCTGCTCGGCATCGTTGACAATGAAAGCTTTCGACGCCGAGACCACGCAATGAGGCCGGTTTGGTCGGAGTCACGATCATGGCGCTGGATGATCACGCCGGACTGGTGCCGGTCAAGCAAAGTTTTGCTCACAACGCAGTTCCCTGGCTCCCCCCGCTGAGCTGACCTGTGCTCGGCAGGGGTTACTTCTTCCTCAGTCCGTCCAGGGCCTGCTGGGCTTGATTCCTGGCGACGGCGCCGAGCTCGTCGAGGTTCACCGAGGGCTCGCCATGCTGGCGCAGGATGGGGATGCGCACTCGCACCGAGACGTTGCTGTCCTGCACGCCGACGAGGTAGTCCATTCCAGTCGTGTAGCTGGATTCCGATACCGCGGTGTGCCAATAACCCTGGGCGCCTATGCCGGTCATTTCGCCGGAACTCGATCCCGGCCCCGGAGTGGTGTCTTGGCGTTTCCAATCGTCATAGGCGGGAGCGGCTCCGGCCGCTGTGAACTCGACGCTGAGGTCGACGGCCGCTTGATTCCAGTGGACGCCGTCGCGCGCGAGGCTCTTGTAGCTGAATTGGCATGACAGACGGCCGGGGGTGTAGACGCTCGGCGGAGTTTCGTGGTGGGAGGGCGGCTGGTCCGGTGTGGACGACCACTGGAGCAACGGGGCGGGATCGATCAGATCGCACGCGTTGGCGATCCTGCTCATCGAATAGATCCCCGGCGCCGGTTCCGGACGTGGGGTGGCCGTGGCGGTAGACGATGTCGCCGCTGCGCTGGCGGACGCTTCGACAGGGACGGACCCACTGCCACCGGCGCCGTCGGCGATGACGATGCCGATCACCACACCGGCGCCCAGCATCGCCACCAACGCGACGACACCGGCTGCGAGCAGACCCCGCTTACGGTAACCGGCAGAGGAGGACGCACCCTGCTGTGCCCACGGCTGATACTCCTGACCAGGTTGGCCGTACCCTGTGACCGGCCGTGTCCAGTCGCCGGTCGACGAAGGTGCTTGCCGTAGAGCGGGATCGGAGTCGCCCGGGACGGGTGGGCTGGGTGTGTGCCGCGGGTCCGTCATCTCTCGCAGCCCTTCGATTCCTCGACGTGATCACCGTCGACCCCTCCGTTTCGCGCCGATCGTACTGCGCCGGTGTCCGAGTAGCCACCGACCATCCGCATCGGCCCGTTCGAGTCGATGGTCGCTAGTTCTGGCGCAGTCCGGCCAGCACCTTGCGCGTTTGGGATCTGGCGACCGAATCGAGTTCGTCCCGGCCGACCACCGGTGCTTCCTTTTCGCGTGAGAGGTCGATCTCCACCCGCACCGCGACACCGCCGTCCCATACGCACATCACGTATCTGGCGTCCACGATGCCGCCGAAGTTGTCGTCTTCGAACTGCCAGTAGCCTTGGGTGCCGATTCCGGTGAACTCCCCGGACGTCACCACGGATCCGTCATCGGCGAGGTCGGCGGCGCTGCGTTTCCAATGGTCGTACGTTCGCGAAGCCGAACCATTCATGACGTCGGCCCGGACTCTGACCGTCGCGGTGTTCATGGGAAAGGTGTCGCCGGTCGAATTGCCGTAGTGCAGATTACAACTCAGGGTGCCGAAGTCGCCGGATGACGGAGTTTCCTCATGTGTCGGATCGAGGTGCGGCGCCGACGCCCACCTGGTCAATGGAGTGAGATCGACAAGGTCGCACGCATTGGTGACCGCCCTCATCGAATAGGTCACCGGTCCCGGCGGCACGATGGCCGAGGCCGTATCGCTGTCCTGAGCCCGCATCGTGAAACCGATCACCACCCCCAACACCAGCACAATCACTCCTAGCCCGACTAAACCGGCAACAATCAATACCGGCTTGCTTCGGCCGACCCGCTGCGTGGGAGCCGCCGTCGGCAGAGGTTGTTGCGGCGGCCAGTGCCCCCCACCGGCGTGCTGGTGCCCGGTAATCGGGTGACCGGAGGGTGGAGCCGACATGCGAGAGTAGACGTCCGAATCCGGGACCGGCCGGCCATCTGTCGAAAATGGCCGCGCAAGAGAATCGGCGTCAGCCGCCCGCCTATGATCATCCGATTCGTGCGCAGCGCCAGTCATGTCTGTAGCCCCTCCGGCCCTGAACGGGCCCCCGCCACGTCGTCGAGTCGGCCCTGATCATAGCTGTTCTTTCGATCGGGCTGCGGGGGCGATATGGAGAGCGCCTTGGTTGAGGCCGAGCATCAGCGGCCCCTGGGTCGCTTGCAGCTTGCTGCGTAGCTGGTCGGGGATGTAGTCCATGGTGGCGATTCGGTTGGCGTAGTTGAGAAAACTGTGGCAGCCGACTGCCTTCACTCCCGCCCGGCTGATGCCTGCGACAGCTTCGGCCAGTGTCCACGAGGCATTTTCGGCGGACTGGATGATGTCGATGGCGTCGAGGTGCCGTGACCGGATCTGGGCAGCGAAGAACCTTGCCGCGAAGCGGCGGTAGAGCACATACTCCGAGGCGCCGGTCCATTTCGTGTGTTCTATCGTCGCCAGGAATGCCTCCCAGAACGGTCGCTCGTGCTGATCTTCGACTCGCCGGATCAGGTCCGCGAGTATCTCCCTGTCGAACACCATGTGATGCTGCATCCCGCTGTACGGATCGACCGCCCGCCACTCGGCGAGTAGCCGGGTCGCGGCGGCGATGGCGGAGTGGCGGTCAGGCATCGCGTGCCTGCGGGTGCCGAGGCGCCATCGCAGCGGGTAACCGAATGCCAGACAGGATCTGCCGTCGCTCTCGACGAACACGACATCGTCGACGATCGCATAGTCCGCGTCGAGCACCAGGAGGTGCCGGACGGTTCTCGGCAGGATGTGGAAACAGTTCAATTTGACCAGCTGCTGGAAATACCAGGAGGAATTATGGTGACGGCCGCCGACTCTGCGCAGGGCCGCCTCGATGGCGGCCGGTGTCGGCGAGATCGCTTCCTCATCGATCCACTGCACCACGTGCTCGGTCCGCACTTGTTCGCGCAATGGCGCGGATCCGACTATATGCACCGACCGGATCTGATTACGGCAGTGCGCCCTCAGCCCGGTGATGCAGGCGTCGAGGCTGGACAGGTCCTTGGCCGCTACCGGAATCATGACGTCGATTGCCGGTAGGCGCGTAGTGTCGGTGACCACGTTCGTACTCCCGTAGGCTGGTCGGCGGCGGTAACCGTAGCCGGTATCCCTGGCTCTCGGAAAGCCTCGCACCGTTGGCATTTCAGCACTGGCAGTCGGTGAGCGCCGTTCCTGCGTCTTGGTCGATGAAGACACTACTGCCTGCCGCGCAAGTCTTGACCGGCCGATCGAGACCAGGCCGACCCCAATCGGATGCCGGTGACGGTGGACAGGACAATCGCGGCGGTGGAGTGCAGGCCGACTGATCCCGCGCGGTAGTGGTATCGAGAGCCGGCAGCCGGCCAGGGTCGATCGTGCGCAGGACCGCCAGCGAAGCGGTGAGCTAGGTGGCGGGGCCGCGGCGACAATCATGACCGACTATCGATCGGTGTTACGCGGGCGGGATGCTCTGCTCGTACTGGAAGACGTTGTACGGGTCGTACTTCGCCTTGATCCGGCGCAGTTGCTCGAAGTGCTGTCGCCCCCAATAGGCGGTCGCCCACTCTTGCATTCCGGCGTTCGGCACGTTGACGTAGGCGCCGTCCGTGTAGGGCCGCAGCGCCTGGCTGAACTCGGCGATCCAGGCCTGGGCCTGCGGGGTCAGCGGGTCGCTGACGCCCGGTTGTGTCGAACGCGTCCCCCACGCCGCGCCGATCTCACCGTAGAAGAGAGCGTCGCGATGCACGAACGCCGTCCCGCCGCGCGGCTCGCTCTTGATCGCCCCGCCGAAGGCATCGACGAAATAGTTGCTCTCCTCTGTGGGTGCGTTTCGCATGAAGGAGCCGATGATGTCGATCGCCTTCGCTGGGAACGGCTCTTTGACGAACTGCGAGAAGAATTTCCAGTTCGCGGGCTCTTGCTCGAGCGGGATCTGGGCTTTTGCGAAAATATCGCCCCAATTACCGACCTGCACCGTGACCTCGGGCGTGCCGACCGACAGGATCGGAGCCAGCATCTCCCTGGCCTGCGCCGCCGCACCTTCCACAAGCCACGCGGACAGCAGGATCTGGGACTTGTGGACCTCGAGCTCGGATCCCAGGCGGCTGTCGGCGGACGGCACCGTACGCTGCCATGCCTCGAAGACCCCAGCCAGATCCCCGAGTCCATCCCATGTCGCCTGCACATTGGCGAGCCCCGTGAGCGGATACACCTGGTAGGTGAGTTGTGTGACGATCCCGAAGTTGCCGTTTCCCGCGCCGCGAAGCGCCCAGAGCAGATCCGAGTGCTGCTGCGAGTCCGCGTTGATCACCTCGGCGCAGTCCTGACCCGAAGGGACGACGACCTCGGCCGCCATCAGGCTGTCGCAGGCCATGCCGGCCCATCGGTTGAGCGGCCCGAGGCCACCGCCGAGCGTCGCGCCGCACACGCTTACGCTGCCCTCGCTTCCGGTCGTGATCGCGAAGTTCTGCTTCGCGAGCGACGTCACCGCTTCCAACTGGTTCAGCCCGGCGCCGACCGTCGCGGTTCGAGCGCCAGGGTCGATCCGGACCGACTCGAGCCGGCTGACGTCGATCACGATGCCGTTGTCGACGTTCGACCAGCCTTCGAGGGCGTGGCGGCCGCTGCGCACCCGCAACACGACGTCGTGCTGCCGCGCCCACGTGAGGGCGTTCACCACGTCCTGTGTGTCCTGCGCGAAGACGATGACCAGCGGATAATGCGAAAAGAGCTGGTCCCAGCCGAGGCGTGCGTCCGTGTACGCCGCGTCACCGGGGCGAACGATGTAACCGGTCAGCGTCGCGGGCGGGCATCCCGGGCTCGCATACGCGATATCCGGAGTGTCCGCGGCTATCAGGCCCGAAACGACGACCGCTCCCATGCCGGCGGCCGTCGACGCCCTGAGCAGGTCACGACGGGAAAGATCACTCAAGTCCACTCCTCTCCGGTCCCTGCAGCGCCGCACGACGCTTGGCGTAGATCTCAGCGACCGCTATGTGCTCTGCACGGCCGGACAACCCGTCGCTGAGTAATCTCGGAGCGCTCGGATCTCGGAGCGGGGCCGCAGGCGTCGCCGAGTCGGTGATCGGCATGACGCGACGGCACGACGCGTCGCTCCCGCCGGGCTCCCATCGTTCTTCATCGGTTCGGTCACCGGTTCTCGCCGCCCTGGGTGAGTATGCCATGATTTGCTGAATAGTTGCCAGGAGTCGATCACCGAGAATCGGCGCTCCCTTACTTTCCGAATGTCAGCCGACGGCATGGCGAACTGTTGAGTTCGTCCGGCCGCTGACGCGGCTATGGACATGTGCACCCTTGAAGCGGCGGCGCGAGTCCGACACGGCCGCGGGCTCCTGGGACTCTCAACCTGCGCGTCTACTTGGGCCGAGTGGGTCATCACCGCCAGACCCGGATTCGGGTTCGACCAAGTGCCTCGCGGGTGAAACGCCGAAATGCGCCACACCTTCGTTCGTAGCTCGCGGGGTTGCGTCCAGTGGCGGGCACGGTCGGGGAGGGGCTGGTGGTGTCCGACGACGCTCGGCCGGCGCAAGTGAGGAGTAGCGCGGCCGCGGCGTCCGGCTCATCGGTCAGCTGAGGCCGTATCCGATTCCGAACGTGATGGCGAGCCATCTGAGGACCATGTGGAGGTCGACGCCGAGATCGAGGCCGAAGGGGCCCATCGATCTCATCTCCTTCCGAGATCGAGATTTCTGCGGTTCCCCGACCTGTTCATGATTCTATCGCTGGTCACAGCCTTGCTGCATCATCGATCGGCACTGATGGACGGTTGATCGGCGTGTTCGGCGGCGCGGGTGCGGCCGAGGGGAACGGAGCGTGATGGGTCGCCGGGGCGGTGGACCTCGATGAGGGTGAGGAAGGGGGTGCGGTGGGCGAGGCGTACAAGAAATCAACAATTCTCGTGGTGGCGTGGCGATGAGTTTTGCCCTTCGGTGCAGTCTGATCTGCATGGGCAGACTCATCTATGGCTTCAACGTGTCGGTGGACGGCTACATCGCCGACGCGCAGGGCAACATCGACTGGTCCGATCCGAGCGAAGAGCTCCACCAGTACTGGAACGACTTCGAGCGGGAAACCGCCCTGTCGTTCTACGGGCGGCGGCTCTACGAACTCATGTCCGCGTACTGGCCGACCGCCGACAAGGCCCCGGACGCCACCCCGCTGATCGTCGACTTCGCCCGCATCTGGCGCGACATGCCCAAGGTCGTGTTCTCCCGCACCTTGGAGTCGGTCGACTGGAACTCCCGCCTGGAACGCGGCGACCCGGTCGAGGTGGTGACCAAACTGAAAGCAGAAACCGACGGCACGTTGGAGGTAGCCGGCGCAACGCTGGCCGCCCCGATCGTGCAAGCCGGACTGGTGGACGAGTACCGGCTCGTGGTCACGCCCACCGCGGTGGGCGGCGGCACCCCGTTCTTCCCGACACTGCCGTCATGGATCTCGCTGCGACTGTTGGAGAACCGCACCTTCCCGGGCGGCACGGTCCTGCTGCGCTACGAGGCGAAACGCGACTGATCGGACATACAGGGCGGACGGCCGCTGCGGGGCCACGGACGGCCTGAGTGGAGGGCGGCCGGTCCAGGTCCGCGCCCCGGTTTCATTGGCGAGCAGCTCGGGCTGTAGCGCATGATCCGGCGGAATCATGCGGTCGGTGTCCACTCTGGCGCAAGGCGCCACCAGCGCCGACTATTGGGCCTCCGACCAGCTGTATCGATCGATGAACACTGGATGCAAGGACCACATCTTCGGCATGACGGGCCAGGGCGGAGCCACGCGAACAGGCTGTTCTTCATCGACGCCTTCCTCGGATGCCTCCTGCCGCGTCACAGCGCAATGCAACGGCGCGAACGATCGCAGCCCGCGAGAGTCGGTGCAGTACGGCGCTCCGCAGGACACCCTGGATGGCGCTGTCTGAGCCGAACTAGCCTGGGAGGCCGGTGATCCTGTAGACCCGGCCTTCCAGAGCAGATCCGCGGGGCTGTCGTGCGCGAGGGGCGGCGGCCGGCTCGGGTCAGGTCAGTTTCATGCCGTGGACCGTGTCCCCCGGAATCACGCCGCCACGGGGTCCGACTCGATAGAAGGCGGCGGTGACAGTCATCAAGGTTCCTGCGGCTGCGGGGGTGAGTTGGCCCCTGGTAGCGGAGATGGTGACCGTCGTCGTGTGGGGGGAACGGTCGCATGTCAGCTTCATCTGGTTGGCCCCTTCCACCCTGAGATTGCTGGGGGCGTTCGCCAGCGCGAAGGCTTGGATGCCGTCGACGTAGGGGCGCTGCGGATCGGTCGTCCAGTTGGGGGGACATTGATAGTCGACAGTGACCCTCGCCTGACCGTCGCCGATGCGAGTGATGGCGGTGGGGGTGACTCTGTGGTTGGTGCCCGCATGGGCGGCCGGGGCGGCGGTGATCAGACCGGCCGCGGCTGTGAGGGCACCGAGCGTGCCGATGATGATACGCATCCAACTTCTCCCGTTCGTCAGTGTGAAACCGCAAGCAGTCGAAGAACAGACAGACGATACGGCGGAGAACGTCTTGTGGAAGTCACCCGGCCGGCCTCGTGTGTCGGCGCTGTCGGGCATCCACTGGGGCAATCTGTCCATCCGACAACCGCCGACGACCCACGGCCGGGGTTGCCCGCCCCACCAAGCCCCCCCCGTCGACCCCACGCCGGAACTGCGATCGCACGCCGGAAACGCTCCGTTCCGCAAGAAGATACGCCGATTATCGACCGAAGCCGGTCACGCCGGAGGTGGCCGATTCGGCCCGGGCCGAGGTGATCCGGCAGCGCTACACCAGAACGGCCCATCACCTGGCCGCCGGAGACGCCTCAGTCCGGCGTCGAATTCGTGCTGCGCAGGAAGGTGAGGGCGGCCAGGACGCGCTGGTTGTAGAGCGAGCCGCGCCGGTTCAGTCCGGTGGTCTCCGGCAGCGCCAGTTTGCTGGTGATCGCGGACAATTGCTTCTCCACAGTACTGATCTTGGTGCGCAGCGTCTGCGCGATGCCGCGGTTGGAGCGGCCCTCGGCGACCAGAGCGAGAATGCGCCGCTCGTGCGGTGTCAGCTTGTCCAGCGGATCGGTCACCCGGTGGCGCGACATCAGTTTGCTGATGATGTACGGGTCGATGACCACCTCACCGCGGACGATTCGGGTGAACGCGTCGATGAGCTCGTCCAAATTGCCGAGTCGTTCCTTGCCGAGATAGCCGACGGCACGCGGGATCTCCTCGATGCTGAGCAGACGCTCGGCGTACGCGGCCTCCAAGTAGTCCGAGAGCAGCAACAGACCGACGTCAGGATAATTCGCCCGCACGAGTTCGGCGATATCCAGACCGTCGGTGTCTTGGAAGGCGGTCAGCCGGATGTCGAGCAGGGCGAGATCGGGTGCGTGCTCGTCGATCAGCGGCAGCGCTTCCGGCCGGGTCGATGCCTGGGCGAGCACGTCGATGCCGCGACCGCGCAAGGCGTCGGTGAGCAGATCCAGGAAGAGGCCGCGATCTTCGACGATGACGATTTTCATGACGTCGCTCCCGTCTCGGGCGCCTCGGGAAGCCGAGCGCGCAATGTCGTTCCGTGACCGGCCTCGCTGATGATGCCCAGCTCGCCGCCGACGCCCTCGACGCGATGGCGTAACCCGGTCAAGCCGTCGCCCGGGCGGGCGCCGCCGTGGCCGTCGTCGGTGATTTCGATGACGAGATGCCGGTCGTCCGGGTGCGCTCGCACGTGCGCGGTGGTCGCACCGGAGTGCTTGTAGACGTTGGCGAGCGCTTCGCTGATCACGAAATAGGCGGTGATCTCCACGTGTTTCGGCCACCGTCGCGCGGTCAGTTGGAAGGTGACCGGCAGCGGGGCGCGATCGGCCAGATTCTCGATCGCGGCGCCGAGGCCGTGTGCGTTCAGGACGGCGGGATAGATGCCCTGGGTGAGGTCACGCAAGGCGCGGATGGTGTCGGTGAGCTCGGCGTGGGCGGCCGAGACCGCGCGCCGCGCCTTCTCCGGTTCCGGCTCCTCGCCCGAGGCCAGCGCGCGGTGGGCGCTGTCGAGCAGCATGAGGATGCGGAAGAAGCGCTGCTGGGAGCCGTCGTGCAGATCCCGTTGGATTCGCCTGCGTTCGTCGAAAGCCGTCTGCGCCAACCGCAGACGGGAGAGGCGGAGCTGTTCCAGCTGCGCCTGCTGGGTGGCGTAGAGGCGCGCGTTGTCGATGGCCAGGGCGACGGCCGTGATGGCCGCGTCGGTCGCCTCCGCCTGACCGTCGAGCGCGGCGTCGTGCTCGATCACCGCGATGGGGTCGCCGCGGCGCCGGACCACGGTCGCCGAGCGGGCCGGGGTGTGGCCGGTCACGGTCACCGGCTGGCCGTGGATGTCCACGTACCGGCCGTCGCCCAGGACGTAGGCGATGGTCAGCGTGGGATCACCGAGGGAGCGTCGCAGCGCGGCCTGCAGTGCCCCGGGATCGGAGATCGAGGCCAGGTCGCGTTCGATGTCGTTGAGCAGATCGACCACGCCTTGGTGGGCGAGTTTGCGCACCAGCCAGCGGACCAGATACAGCAGCGGGATCAGGACGATGACCGCGACGGTGAACAACGACGCGAGCACGGCTTTGGCTTGGACGGGCGCGGGTATCACGGTAACCACCGCTTCCGCGATCTTGATCGCCGCGGTCGCGCCGATGCCGATCCAGACCGGGCCGGCGGGCCTGCGGCGCACCGGTGCTGCCACCGCCCAGCGCCGTACCACGATGGCGACGGCCGCGACGCCCATGACGACGCCGAGGACGCTGCCGGTCGCCCCCCAGAAGGTGACCGGGCGGTGGATACCGATCGCCCACGGCGGTTCAGGGTGATCGACGACGTACCGCACGACCTGGGTGCCCGTCGCGATGAGGTGCGAAGCGATTACGAAACCCTGGTCGAACCTGCTGCTCAATCGACCGGTGGGCCAGGCCAAGAGGACGTGCGCCGCGATACCCATCCAGCTGTAGGCGAGGCAGAAGCCGATCGCGAACAGCACACCGTCGGCAGCCCTGAGGTACTGGAGGTAGTACACGGCGGCGCCGAGCACCATCAACCATCCGATGCGCGGTGAGGGCAATCGGACCCAGGCGACCACGCCGGCCGCGATAACCACCAATCCCGCGCTCCGTGGCGGTATTTCCTGCCACCAGAGCGGCGTCCACACCGCCCAGGACACGGCCATGGTCCAGCACGTCACGCCCAGCGCGGCGAGCCCGGCCGCGGCCGCGGGCGCCCAGCGCGGCGCCCGCGCAGGACGCGCGTCGCTCTCAGCAACCATGACCGTCACCGCACGATCTCCTCGTTTTCCCCCGCTGGCCCGATCATCCACGACCACACCACAGACGCAACCAAGGTTTCCACCCATCCGCGTCCGAGTTTCCCGTCGCGCGGGCGGCGGATCACCGGGACAGCGCACGCCGCTCGAGCCGCGAGAATATCCCTGTCGGCACAGCCGATTTCGAGGGGAAGATGCCATGAACGAGTACTGGTCGAATTTCCGCGCCGTCCGTCGGCTGCCGCGTCCGGTGGACCGCAGACGGTTTCTCACCCGCGCCGCGGCGGCGGGAGCGGGTCTGGCGCTCGGCGTTGCCATAGCGCCGAAAATTGCTTTCGCCGGGTCCAATTCGGGCTTCCGGTGGTGCAGCCGCTGCCAGAACATGTGGTTCGCGTGGGGCGATGATCAGGGCCACTGCCCGGTCTCGCATCTCTGGGACCACAGCCACTACCAGGACGGCAGTGCGGTCTACTGGTTTGTCGACGAACAGCCCGAGATCGGCCAGGATCGCGCGGGCATGCTCGGCCTGAAGTGGTGCCGCACCTGCAAAGCGGCGTACTTCTCCTTCGATCGGGGCGTCTGCCCGAACAACTCGGAGGGGCACACACCGTCGGCCGAGACCTACCGCATCGAAACGGATCTGCAGCCACCACTGTCGGACTTCCCGAAACAGCCCGGCTGGAACCGCTGCACGAAATGCCAAGTGCTGTACTTCGGCCCGAATTGGATCGACAGCCATTGTCCGGCGGGCGACGCGCACCGCGGAGCGGCGGTCGACTCGGGCGCGGGATGGCGGTTCGAAGGCTACTTCCCGAGGATTCGATGAGCCACCGGACACCACACGACGACACCGGGACCGCGGGCGTGCTGCCTGCAGGGTTCTCGGCGGTCGAACTGCTGGACGACGACGTGGTCGCGACGGTGACGTCGATCGCCGACCGCGACGGCCGCGAGGCCGTGCTGACCCTCGCCAAGGCGCCCGCGCCGGACCAGGGGCGCACGGCGTTCCGGCGGTGGGCGAAGGCGCTGCTCGACATCTCCGCCGGCCCGCACGTCGCCCGGATGATCGCCGCCGACATCACGCTGGACGGACGGCCCTTCCTGATCGTCGAGAGTGGGCCCGTGCTCGCCGACCACCTCGACGAACACGGCCCGCTCTCGGTGCGCACCACCCGCGAGCTCGGCATCGCGATCGCGGACGCGCTGGCCGCCGCGCACTCCGTCGACCTCCCGCACGGGGCGCTGCAGCCCGCCACGATCCTTCTGACGAACGACAGGCCGGTACTGGCGGGCTTCGGCATGAACGCCCCCGGCTTGGCGATGCCCGCTGCCGTCGACGCGTACACCCCGCCCGAGGATCTGCCCGCGGCGCTGGCCGGCCGGATCGTGGCCGGGCCTGCCGGTGACGTCTACCGCCTCGGCGTCACCATGTATGTGTTGCTGGGCGGCGAATTGCCCTGGCAGGAAGCGCTGTTCGACCTCGGGGCGCGTAGTGTCGCGCTGCCGGAGATACCTGGTGTCGCCGCCGAATTGGTGGCGCTGCTGCGGGCCGCGACCACGGCCGATCCGCTCGCCCGGCCGAGCGCGGCGCAATTGCGTGACTGGCTGGCGGGGATCGTCATCGATTCCGACCATCGCGCGACCGGCGCCATCCCGCGTGAACTCCTCACGGGCAGCGGAGTACGCAAGGTCGGACGCCGCAGAGCGGCATTGCTGGGCGCGGCCGGCCTCGGGTCGGGGGCGGTGGCGGGAACCCTTGCCCGGCACGCGAGTCCGGGTACCCCGCCGCCCGCGCCCATCGCGCTGCCGAATCTGGCGCCGGTGCTCCCCGCTGCGGCGACGGCCGCCACCGGTGGGTTGTCGATCATCACCGTCGTGGCGATCACCGTCGTCACGGTGACGGTCGGCGTGGTCGGCGCGATCACCGCTCCGCGCATCCTGCCCGACGTCTTCGGCGGCGCGCAGCCGTGCGACTCGGTGATCGGCGACCGTCGCTACGCCGACGTGCTGGCCGACTCGGCGCGGTTCCTGAACGACAACGGCTACAACTTCGTCTTCAAATTCGCCACGGAGGCCAACGCACGCGGCTCGGTCGACCTCCCGGCGCGCACCGCCGCCTTCGTCCTCGAACCACCGGGCAGATACCGAGGGGAAGTCCGTGTGGAAGGTGACGACCTCCTGCTCAGCGGACCAGTGGGCGGAACGGCTCCGGGCACCTGGACCCGGCGCCCCGTGGCCACCAACCCCATCGCCCGCGCCGTCCTCGGCGTGCCGGGAATCGCCGCCGAGACACTGCGCACAGCCGATCCCGTCGAGCGCGACGGGTGCGACTTCACCGGGCAGGTGGACGTCGGCGCGCTCCGCTCCGCCACAGGGCAGCCCGCCGGGACGGGCCGCGCCGCCTTCGAAGCCGGAATCCGGGACGGCACCGGCGAATTGCGCTACTTCAACATCGAGACCGGCAATCCCGCGCAGGACATCGAGCTGAAAGTGGAGCGCTCCGCTTCCCCCTCGGCGCCAGGCGACCCGGAGCCGACGAAGTCACGCACCGATCTGTCCGGCCGCTGGACCAACAACGAGTACTCCTTCCTCACCAACGGCTCCGTCGCGGGGCTGATGATCGGCGACCAACCCGCGTGCAGGTCGACGACAGTGCGTTCCGCCGGGACCAGTATGGACGTCCAGTTCGACTGCCTGCCCGGGACGCAGCTGCCGCGAACCGTCGCCGTGCACGCGGAGCTGCTCGACGACGAGCACCTGACGCTCACCGGGAACGCAGTGCTCAGCGGCACCTACCGGCTGGCGAGCTGACGATGACGCGGCTACCCGATCCTCTTCGGTCGCGCGCCGTCCTCGTCGGCGCGAGCAGTTATGCCGACCGAGATCTCGCCGATCTGCCCTCCGTGCGCGCCAACGTGACCGACCTCGCGGAGATCCTCACCTCCGATCACGGCACCGACCTGCCCGCCGCGCACTGCACCGTGATCACCGAGGATCGGCCCATCGCCGAACTCGGCGCACGAGTCGAGCGAGCGGCCGAGGACGCGGAGGACCTGCTGCTGTTCTACTACGCCGGGCACGGCCTGCCGGACAACTCCGGCGGGCTGTACCTCACTCTGCCGTCCACCCGGACGACCACCCTGCGGTGGACGGGCCTTCCGTTCGAGACGATCCGGGAGGCGTTCGCCGAATCGAGGGCGCGCAACCGGGTGGTGATCTTGGACTGCTGCTACTCGGGGCGCGTGATCGGAGACCGGATGTCCAGCGGCGCACCGACCTTGACCGGTCAACTGGACGTCGACGGCACCTTCACACTGACCTCCACCCCGCGCAACGAACTGGCGATGGCGCCACCGGGCGCGATCCACACCGCCTTCACCGGTGAACTGATCACGCTGCTGACCGAAGGCGATCCCGAAGGACCCGAACTGCTCACCCTCGGGCATATCTACCAGCGGCTCCGGTGGACGATGGACCAGCGCGGCCTGCCCCTGCCCGAACGCTGCGGCACCCGGACGGCCGATCTGCTGGCGCTGGCACCCAACCGCGGGGACCGCGGCGCACCGATCTCCGCGACCGACCGCTACGCCGAACAGGTGCGGCAGCGGACCGCGGCGCTCGGCCCCGACCACCTCGCGGTACTGGCGATGCGCGACCGGCACGCCTTCGCGGTCGGCGAATCCGGCGCGGCGGCGGAGGCAGCGCGCCTGTACGCGGGTCTGGCCGCCGATTTCGCCCGCCTACTCGCCGCCGATCACCCGGAGACGCTGCGGGCGCGGGAGCAGCACGCCCGGTGGACCGCGGCCGCGGGAGACCAGGCCCGCGCGGCGGAACTGCATGCCGCGCTGCTCGCCGACCGCACGGACGTCGGCCGAGCCGTCCGCAGCGGACCCCGGGCGGTCGGCCGGTCCCGCGCGTCCCGGAAGGAGCCCCCATGACATCCCACCTCGCCCACCTGCGGGTTGTCGTCGGCGACTACGACGACCTGCTGTCCCTGCGGTCCTGGCTGCGGGACGAGGACGCCCTGCGTGGCCGGATCGAACTCGTCCACGCCGCTCCAGCTCCCGACCGAATGGGCAGTCTGTCCGATGCCCTGATCATCGCGCTCGGCGCCGGCGGCACCCTCACCGTGCTGGCCCGTGCCATCCCCGACTGGCTGCTCCGCCACAAGAATGTCACCATCGAGATCACCGGTCCGCAGGGCAGATCCGTCACGATCTCCGCGACGGGCGTCCGCGACCCGCGTGCCTTGATCCGAGAAGTCCTCGCCCGCAACGGAAACGAGTCCGAAGGGCATGGTCTTCCGGATGCGGATCAGTGATCCGCTCCCGCGGGGCGAAGGCGCAGTCCAGCGCCGAGTTCGCTTCCGGATCGAAGGCTATCCAGGACGCTCGACGGCCGCGCGCGGCGAGTACACCACGGCCACCTTCGTCGGTGCGGCAGCGCTCGACAGTTGTCGGCGCGGTCTGTACTCAGGCGAGACCAGCGGTGGACAGCGCGGTTGCCAGGTCGGCGTCGTGGTTGCCGACCCAGGCCAGGTAGCCGTCCGGTCGGATCAGCGCGGCTGTCGCTCCTGCCCACTGTGGCCGGTCGTGGACGGGGACTGCTCGTGCGAGCGGCAGATTCGCGGCCGGTTTCATGGCGCCGGTGAGATCGACCAGTACGTGGCGTGCGCCGGCGAGGGTCGCGAACAGTGTGCGGCCATCGGTGAGTGGCAGGTCCGGGGCGCGGTGACCGGTCAGGGGGTGTGCGCCGGGGGCGGCCGGGTAGGTCGCCGACAGTCCGGACAGGTGCTCGCCGAGTGTGCGAGCGAACTCGGGTCGGTGGGTGATCATGTCGGACAACAGGGCGCGCAACTGCCTGCCGTCCGGTGAGAAGGCGGTCATCAGTGCGGCCTGGGCTTGGGTGATGTGCAGTGCTCTGGTACCGATCGGGTGCCGCTCGGTGTGGTAGGTGTCGAGCAGGCCGTCGCGTGCGCGTCCGGAAACGGTGGCTGCCAGCTTCCATCCGAGGTTCATCGCGTCCGCGAGCCCGAGGTTCATTCCGATTCCGCCTGCCGGCATGTGCTGGTGTGCCGCGTCACCGGCGAGCAGTACCCTGCCCGCCCGGTAGCGTTCGGCTTGCCGGGCGGCATTGCCGAAGCGCGACAACCACTTCGGCGAGTGCATAGCCCAGTCCGTGTGGACGATCGTGCGCGTCTTCCGCTGAAGTTCGCACAGGGTGAGAGGACCGGGCCAGTCGGTCCGCAGATCCTCGGGGGTGATACCGATCAGGCGATATGTCTCGCCGGCCAGCCGCACACCCATGAGCAGTCCCGCCTCGGTCCACTCCGTGAAGACCGGCTGAGGCGGCGGATCGGCGAGTTCGACATCGCCGAGCCAACCCAGCAGTGTGGAATCGACGCCGGGATAGGCAATGCCCGCGGACTGCCTGACCGTGCTGCGGACGCCGTCGCAGCCCACCACCCATTCGGCCTCGATGTCGGCCTCCTCATCGAGGTGCACCGTGACCGACTCGGCGCGAACGGTCAACCCGGTCACCCGCTGCCCGCGCCGGACATCGGCTCCGGCCGCGCGAGCGTGTGTTTCCAGCAGTTGCTCGGTGCGCACTTGCGGAAGAGTCAGCGTGAACGGGTACGAAGTGTCCAGCAGCCGGAAGTCCAGCCGACTGTCCAGGGCGGCGAAGTGTCCGCTCGGGATGCGGTTGCCTTCGGCTAGGAACCGGTCCACGAGGGCTCGAGATGCGAGGATCTCGAGGGTGCGCGGATGTATGGCCATCGCTTTGGAATTCGGGTCCGGCTCCGTTCGCGCCTCCAACACCAGCACTTCGGCGCCACCCAGGCACAATTCCGCCGCCAACCACAACCCGACCGGGCCCGCGCCGACCACGACAACCTGGCGATGATTCACACCCGATCTCCTTCTCCCCGAGTGACACAAACGCTAGGGGTCAGTCCGCATGGTGGAATCGGCGGCCGAGATCGGCGCCGAGACGTTCGGACTCGCTGAAGCGTTGGAGGGGTTCGACGATGGACACCCCGACCCCGGCATCGCGCAGATCGTGCCGCAGCGCCAGAGCGAAACCGCGCAGCCCGAATTTCGAGGACATGATCGGTTCCTTTCCTGCCGGGCCGATCGGCTCGGTCCAGGTGACGGACTCGTGCGCCCCTTCGGCTTCGGGACTACACCGTGCTGGCCACCTCCGCGCCCCTATCCGGGCAGGTCGGGGTCGTCCGGCCGCTGCGTCTGCTCGGCGTAGAGCTGTTCGTCCTCGGCGTACGACTCGGTGTGGCCTGCGACGGTGGCCATGGTTGCTCCTGTGGTCGGGATCGGCTGCACGCCAGCGTGTTCGACGCCGCTAAAGCCTCGGTTGAGCCGAGGCCGGCGCGCGGTCGACCGGACCTATTGGCTGTGGCCTGCCCTCGACACCACGGGAACCCGCGCGGAGACGGGGAATGGTGTGCACAGCCGCCTCGAACTCTGGCGACGGGTAACGGCGAGTCCGGCCGATCTTCGGTCTGAAGTCGCGGCGTCAATCGGAACGCGACAAAGCCCGGTAGGTGCCGATGACGAATCCGGTGGCGGCCCCCGGCTGCGGTGGATAACCTTCTTTCTGCCAGGGGTCGGAGCAGAGGCCGAGTGGCGTACTATCGGTGCGCAGTGAAGCGATGAGGGTGGGGAAACCGTGAATCAATCACATTCGAGCCCGGGACGCGCCGGTAGCGGAGATGCCGTGCAGCCATCATATGGGGCCTGCCCGCCGCCGGTAGATGTCGGCTCACTGCCGCATGACGTGCTGCAGTGGTCAGCGGCTGCGTTCGGCGCGGTTGCGCCCGCGGCGACTGTGTTCGGTAAGGCGTTCCTCGAAGCGCTGGGTGAGCGTGCCGCCGACGGTGCGGCAGCGCTTCCGGGCAAGCTTCGCCAACGCTGGTTTCAGCGGACAAGGCGATCTCACAGTGGCGTCGAGGTGGTGACCGTGCTCGACATCGAGAACGTGGACGCCGCAGCGATTCTGGTCACCGCCGATCTCCCGGACGACGCCCGTCTGGCCCTGCTCGACCTCGATCCCACCGCGCCTGGCGTGCACGGGAAGGTGTTGGGCTGGGACGTCGAATCCCAGCAGTGGGTACCGGTGGAAATACCAATCACACAGGTGAGTCCACCGCCGGGCGTCGGGGGATAGGATCTGGCCGACCGCGGCAGCGAATCTCTAGGCAGGCCGATCCTGGACGGTGTCCTCCGTCCGGATCGTGGGCTGTGCTCCGCCGCCGCGCTCGCCAGACCGGAGGGGGTGGTCGGGCCCGACGAACGGGTGTCGCTGCGGGCGGGCTGCCCGCACTGCACAATACGAGGGGAGTCATGTCGAACCGGATACGTCAGGCGCATGCCGAAGATCAGCTGCCCGCTGTAGAGGATGGGTCTCGTCGCTGATGAGCAGTTCGTAGGATCTGTGTCGGTCGACCGGATCGAAGAGATTGGTTCTGATCAGGAGTTCGTCAGCGCCGGTCGCATCGACCAGTGCCTGTAACTGTGGCAGCACAGTCGCGGCTGCCCCGACGATCACGCCGGTCAGCTCGTCGTTCCTGTCTCCAGACGTCGCATATCCATGTGCTTCAGCGGTTTCCGGGCTGGGTAGTTGTATCGGTCGGCCCTGTCGGCGCTGGGCAATCTTCATTCTCAACGATCCGGCCAGCCATTGGGCTCGCTCGTCGTTCTCGGCGACGATAACTGCCACGCTGATCGAGATCCGCGGGGCAATCCGGGCGGTATGGTCACCGCTGCCGAGCATCCAGATTTCCGGTCCAGCCCCTGACCTGCTGTGCACGAAACGTTCCACGTCAAGGTCCAAGTGTCGTACGCAATCGCACGGCAACCCATCAGGCACGACTGCCTCGCGCTCGATGGGTTGCCCGCCAGTACCGGCGTCATCAGCCATGTTCACCAGCATTCGATGCCCGGCAATCCGCTGGCGATGCTCAGCGACGCGGCGATCTCGGCATGGGCTTGCCTGGGGGAGCGACCGAAACGGGCCCTATGCGACCGTTCCGCGCGCGGCGTGAGCGCGCGACCGACCTTGCGCCGCACCGCCGTTGCGACGGCCGCTGCTCTGGCGCGGTCCGCCGCTGCCCCTGCGCGGGCCGCCACTGCTACGGTACGGTCCGCTGCTGCGGCGGTCGTCTTCACGGGCCGCCCGCTCGCTGTAGGAGGGCGCGACGAATGGGGCAACCGTGCCGACGAGCTCGGCCACCACGGGCGAATCGGCGGTGACCCGTTGCGGGGTCACAGTGATCTCGGCCTTGCGCATGAGGGCGGTCAGGTCGCGCCGTTCCCCGGGCAGCACCAGGGTGATCACCTCACCGGAGTTGCCCGCCCGCGCGGTACGGCCAGAGCGGTGCAGGTAAGCCTTGTGTTCGGCGGGCGGATCAACGTGCACGACCAGTTCGACACCGTCGACGTGCACGCCGCGGGCGGCCACATCGGTCGCCACCAGCACCAGGGCATCACCGGCGGCGAAGACCGCGAGGTTGCGGTCGCGGGCGCTCTGCGAGAGGTTGCCGTGCAGATCGACGGCCGGAATTCCGGCGAGGGTCAGCTGTTTGGCCAGTTTGCGAGCCTGATGTTTGGTGCGCATGAACAGGATTCGCCGACCCGAGCCCGAGGCGAGCCGGTGTACGACCTCGCGCTTGGCTTCGACGCTCGCGGTTTCGAAAACGTGATGGGTCATGGCGGCGACCGGGGAGTTCGCCTCATCGACGGAATGCAGCTCGGCATCCGGCAGAAAGCGGCTGACCAGCTTGTTGACACCGTTGTCCAGGGTGGCCGAGAACAGCAGGCGCTGACCGTCCTTCGGGGTGGCCGCGAGAATGCGGGTCACGCCTGGCAGGAACCCGAGGTCGGCCATGTGGTCGGCCTCATCGATCACGGTGACCTCGACGGCATCCAGGGAGATCAGACGTTGGTTCATGAGATCCTCGAGCCGGCCGGGGCAGGCGACGACAATGTCGACCCCGGTGCGCAGCGCCCGGACCTGCCGGTTCTGCGGGACCCCGCCGAAAATCGTGGTGACGGTCATGCGGTAGGCCGCGGCGAGGGGTTCCAGTGCGGCCGTGATCTGGCTGGCCAATTCCCGAGTCGGCGCCAGCACCAGGCCGGTCGGGCGGCTCGGTGCGCGCCTACCGGCGAGACCGCCGCCGAGTCGGTCGACCATCGGGATGGAGAAGGCGAGCGTCTTGCCGCTGCCGGTCCGGCCACGGCCCAGCACGTCGCGCCCGGCCAGGGAATCGGGCAGTGTGTCGGTCTGGATCGGAAAAGGTTCGGTGATCCCGGCGCGAGTCAACGCCTTCACCAGCGGTGCGCTCACGCCGAGCGCGGCGAAAGAGACGTCAGCAGAACTCATAGGTGTTGCGGTGCCTTTCGGACATCAGGTGGTGCCCGAGCCGTTTGTGGACCTTCCGGGTCCGCGCCGGGGGCACGAAGTGGCGAGATTGCCGATGGGCAAAATCGATCGCCGTAAGAAGAGCGGATGCGGCAAGCGCTGGTTGCGAAGCGAATGCGATCTACGACGCTTGGCGTGACATGTCACGCACTTGATCAACAATAGCCTGTGATGCGCGGTTCGTACTCATCGGGTGAGATTTCTCGCCTCTGGCCAGGGCTGGGTGGCCAGGCTCGTGTTCGAATCTCCACCCGGGATCCTCTCCGGAGGCCCCGCATGACGCGCTTACCGTCGCCGGGTGCGAGCAGATCTTCCTCGACAAGGCTTCCGGCAAGCTTGCGTCTCGTCCGGAAATGGACAAGGCGGTGGTGGTGGCCATTCTGCAGAGAGGGGCCGTGGCGCTGGCGGCCTCCGACCCGGCGCTGCTCGTGTGGTCGTGCGGGCGATCCTCGACTGGATGTCCGGCGGCCTGACTTTCTGTGCCACACACTGAGGGTTCGATCTTTACCGCATCGGGCTCGGCGCTGTCCGCTTCTTGCGCCCGCATGCGGTGTGTGTTCGTCGTGAATGGCTATCCGCCGCTGGCTATTACGCGGGACCACCGGATTCGGCGTGCCCTGCTGACGCCGAGGAGTGTTGGCCGCCACTCGGGTCAATGGTGCGCCGGTTCGATGTCGAGCGCGCGTTGAAGCTGGCTTGCCCACCAGCGCAGGTGAGCGGTCGAGTCTTGTGCTGCCGCGCCGGTGAGGCCGGCGCTCCGACGGAAATCGCTGCCGTAGAGCGGCTCGGTTGCCATCGCCTGGTGGAGGGCTGCGACCGCGAGTCGTGTCTCGTCGAGGGAACTCCCGGGAGGCCGACTTCGATGCAGGGCGTCGACGACCGGGTCGAGCATGCCGCCACCGCGGTCGCGCCAACCCGCCGCGTGCAGCGCCACCGCGAGTTCGCCATAGCCGCCTCGATACACGGACTCGAGCGACTCGACGAGTTCGAGCACATCGGTGCCGTGCTCCAGCCACGTGGCGATGACGTCTTGGAGCGCGGCTCGAAGCCGGCGTCCGCCATGGCGGAGGAGTTCGGCGAGCAGCTTCTCGCGATTGCCGAAGTGATGCGAGACGCCGGCGTCGGTCATGCCGACCCGCGCTGCCACCGCGCGCACCTGGACAGCGGCGACGCCTCCCTCGGCCAGCAGCGAAGCCGCGGCATCGAGGATCAACCGACGGGCTTCGTCCGGTGGTCTGCGCGTTCGCGAATTGGTCACCTCGGAATCCTACCTTGACTAGCCAAGGTGTCACTGCGTATCGTTACCTCGACATCTCAAGGTAAATCGGGGAGGGTGTGTCGATGGCCGAAATCATGGTGCTGAGAGGGAGATTCGGCACGGAGGTGAATCAGTGATGACAGACATGACCCTCACGCTGCCCGATGTCACCCTTCGAGCCACGGTGACCGGCGCGGGCCCCACGGTCCTGCTGCTTCACGCGGGCCGAGAGCGTCGCGACGTCTGGGCACCGGTCACGGAGGGGATGACCGAGTGCGGACTGCGGACGGTGGCCTTCGATCTGCGCGGGCACGGCGAGAGTTCAGGACGGGCCACCGCACTGCGGGTGATCGCCGATGACGTGATCGAGATGGTGGTTCGCGAACCGGCGCCGATCGTCGTGGTGGGCGCCTCCCTCGGAGGGCTCGCCGCCGTCGCCGCCCTCGCGGAGCCGTCCGTCGCGCAGCGTGTCGCCGGCCTCGTGCTCGTGGACGTGGTCCCCGATATCGATGCGGATCGCGCCCGGCGCTGGCTCGACGACCACGGACTCCTCGCCCGCGATACCGAGCTCGTCGACGATATTCTCGCCTCCCGCTCCGAACTCCACGCGATCATCGCGGCATCGGACCTGCCCATCCTGCTCGTGCGGGGCGGACTGCGGTCTCCGCTCGGCGACGCCGACGTGGACCGGCTACGCATGGCGAACCGCCGTATCACCGTTACCCGCGTATCGGACGCCGGGCATCTCGTCGCTCGCGACGCCCCGGCGGAACTCGCGCGCATTCTTTCGGCGCACGCCAGCAAGTGGCTCGGGACCGACGACGTCGTCCGCCGCGCGTTCGAGCTACAGCGCACGCTCGGCGCCGATCGGATCGATCACCCGGGCGGAACCCTCTTCGAGCACCTTCGCCGGGTGCACGCCCTCACGGTCGAATGGAACTCAGCGCCACCAACCCGGCTGGCGTCGATCTGCCACGCGTCATACGGCACCGATGGGTTCCCGCATGCCCTGCTGCCGATCACGGATCGCCAGCGGCTGGATCGCGTCATCGGCCCCGACGCGGCGGCGCTGGTGTACCTCTACGGCGCATGCGATCGCTCGCGCACCTACCGCGAGCTCGGCCGTCGGCCCTTGCCCGTGACCGACAGGTTCAGCGGCGGCACGAAGACGATCGGAGGAACTGAACTCCGTGATTTCGCCGTCCTGACCATCGCAAACAAGCTCGATGTCGCGCGCCACGCCCGGCTGGCACCGTCGATTCGCAGCGATATCTATGATCTCGTCGCCGCGCTGGCCGCGTACGCGCCGGACGAGGCGGCGGTAGCGCTTGCCGATGAAGCGCTCGCTCGAGCGAGCGCCGAGTGAGCCCACCCGGCTGCTCGAAGCCGTCTGGGTACTCGGCTGGATTCCGTCCTCGACGGCGCCGCGGCGCGCCGGGCGGCGCAACGGTCTCCCGCTCCGCTGTGTCGGCTTAGGCGTGACCGGTGCGCCGGGTGCGGTCAGTTCAGCGCGTGAGCGAACCAGCCGCCGGGTGCGAGATCGGGGCGTGGGGAGGACGGTGGGTTCCACGTCGAGGTGGGTTGTTCCGGCCACAAGACCTGTGCCCGTTCGGCGGCGCTGCGGAAGGGTTCTGCGTCGAGTTCGACGCGGTGCTCGTCGATTCCGGCGGCTGGCCAGGCGACAATTATCGACAGGCGTCCCGGTGGCGGGACGGGTGTCAGGTAGTAGGTGTAGCTGCTGAAGTCCGGGCTGCCACCGCCACCACACGACATCAACACCGCGGTTGTGCTGTTGTCATCCGAGGGGGAGTCGTCGATGTTTGTCGCGGTGCGGCTGTCGGCGAACTCGACACCGAGGAGATACTGGTCGCTACCGCCTCCGTGGAGTCCTGCGAAGGCCGCGGTCGCGGACACAGCGCCGGGCTGGCGAACGTGCAGCCGGAGGAATAGTTCGATTCCCTGGGTGTAGGCGCGGGCACCGCTGAGCGCGATCACGATGTCGTCGGTGCGCGCGAGCACAGCGTCGATGCCCACGATCGCGGGAAGCTCGTTCGACGGCCTGGTACGCCTCCGAAAGCCGGACGCCAGTTGCTCAGTGGTGGAGAGCTTGTCCAATGGTGCCTCCCTCGTCTTATCGCCCGTTTCGGTGCAGGCGCGTATGAGGCACGGTAGCGGTCCCCTCCGACAGCCAGGCGGCGATGGCTTCACATATCGGGCCTTCTGACATGGCAACACTGGCGTGGGCCGCCAGCCGGGGTCGGGTAAGTAGGCGACGGCCTGGCCGAGGGTGCTGCCGTGCTACGCGGCTGTCACGACCGCGTCGTATCGGCCGCTATGCGGGCAGGTGGCCGTAGCCGACGATCTTGATGAAGTAGTGCCCGGGCCGCATCGACGTTATGCAATTTACCTGCGCCTCACCTGCGCCAATTTCGAAATACCGCACTGAAACGGACTCGAAGACCACGCGGCCACATTGGTTGCGCGGCGAGTGGGCTTCGCCGTCGACGACGAGCTCGTAGGCGCCTGATCGGAGACGGTCCATCGCCGACTGCGCTAGCAGCGGGTCGGCCATCATGCGCGGGATTTCCGGGGTTCCCGGTTGCTGGTGATGATAGAGGCTTTGCGGTGGCGTTCGACGATCAATTCGTAGCAGTCGGTGCGGATTTGCTGCGACGCTACAAAGGCAGGCCAGCTTCACGGACAGGCAACAGCGATGTCGGCGCGCGCGAATAGGAACGCCGTCAATCGGTGGGCTGCTCGCAGGCGTGATGGGGAGGATTCGCTGCGAAAGAGTGTCCTATCACCCGATCGAATGTCGGTATGCAACCGGTCGTGGCCGCATGGTGTTCATCGGGCGCTGGTCGAATGGCGGGGCAACGTTCGCAGGGAGGAAAAACCATGACGAGCATCGACACTCACGTCGACGGTACGGTCGCGTCCCGGGTCACCGAACTGACCACGGTTTTCGAGCGGGGACTTCGCGAGAACCTGGGCGTCGGGGCGTCTCTGGGCATTCGACTGGAGACGGCAGGAGACGGCTACACCAGGTACCACCTCGACCCGAACCCGGCGACGATCAACGCGATGTTCACCGTGCACGGTGGTGTGCTGGCCACTTTGATGGACACCGCGATGGGTAGCGCGGTCTTCACGAAACTCGGCGACGGCGTGGCCTATACGACGCTGGAGTTGAAGGTGAACTTCATCCGGTCGGTGACGCTGGACGGTTCCCGGCTGACCTGCGAGGCCAACGCGGTGCACGTCGGGCGGCGCACCGCGACGGCGGAGGGCCGGATCACCGACGCGGGCGGCAAGCTGATCGCGCACGGTTCGACCACGATCCTGGTCTTGCAGCCCGGACACTGAACACAGCGTGCGGCCCGGCTCCCGAACAGCGTCGGGAGCCGGGCCGCGCTGTGGCGGTGCTCAGGCCAGCGATCGGCACTCGTCGATGAAACGCACCAATTCGTCGAGGCGGTCGCTGCGGGCGTCCACCGCGCGGTCGATCACCTTCACCAGGTGTTCGTAGGCCTCGGTGTGGTCGTAGGAGGCCACATCGGCGATCTTCAGCGCCCACCGCCAGTAACCGCGCATGGTGTCGGCCAATGGCATACGGAAGGTCGCGATCACCTCGCGGATCGGCTCCACAGTCGCGTCGCCCCGCACCCGCAGATAGCGGCCGACCACGTCGGCCATGAAACTGAAATGCCGCGCCTCGTCGCGCGACAGGCGCGCCAGCACCGCCCCGAGCACCGGGTCGTCCACGACCTCGCGCAGGTGCTGGTAGTACATCTGCGTCGCCTTCTCCTGCACCAGCGCGTACGCGAAGAACTGCACCGGATGCCGGTAGGGCAGGTCGAACGGCTTACGGCCCTCGATCGCGAGCTCGGCGCGCAAGGCGCCGCGCTCGGCCATCCCGGACGCCACCTGATAGCGGCTCAGCGCGCGTGCGTGGGTGTCCTCCTCCAGCGCCCAGCGGACGGTGAAGTGATAGAGCTCGCGGTTGTGGACGAACGTGTCCCGGTCGACCGTGTCGTCCACCGGGAAGTAGCGGTGGTAGACGTCGAAGTAGCCGGGCAGATGGTCCTCGATGAGGGTGACGAACTCGACCGCCGACCGCTGGCCGTCGGTGAGTCGGCCCGCGTCCGCCCGGGACCAGTCGACCGCGGTCTCCACATCCCAGGCCCGTGTGGCCGGTGAGGCCGCGAGGAACCCGTCGACGGCCGCGACCACTTCGTCGACGGGTATCAACGCCGATTCGATGTTCATCTGTCGCTCCTGCGGCTCAGCGGGCGTTGCGGCAGGTCAACGCGTAATGCTTGGTGGTGTAACCCCATCCGGCGTTCGCGATCTCCAGGTAGTGCCGCAGCTTCGCGGCCAAGCCGGGACCGTGCGCGTCGATGCGTTCGGCGGCGGCGTCGACGCCTGCGATCCAGTCGTCGATGGTGCGGCGGTAGTGCTCGGTGAGGTCGTCCACCGCGACGACGGAGAAACCCGCGTCCTCGGCGGCGGTGACCAGGTCGGAGAGCGGACGCAGATCGCCCCACCCGAAGATGTCCGCGCGCACGAATTCCGTTCCGGCCTTGGCGTCGAACGCCGTACGCGCGGACGCGTTGCGAAAGCAGCTCTCCGACACATACAGCGTGCCGCCCCGGCGCAGCACCGCGCGGGCGCGGCGGAAGACCGCGTCGAGGTCGGGCATGTGCACGATCGAGCCGAGCAGCGTCACGGCGTCGAAGCCGCGCGGCGGCAGCTCCAGTCGCTCGAAATGGCCGACCCGGGTGTGCACCCGATCCGCGAGGCCGCGGGCGCGCGCCTGCTCGGCGATGTATTCGTGCTGACGCGGGGCCGGGCTGACACCCGTTGTCCGGCAACCGAATTCCTCGGCCATGAACAGGATCAGCGAGCCCCATCCACAGCCCACGTCCAGCAGGCGTTCCCCGCCGGTCAGCCCGAGCCGTCCCGCCACGAAACGCAGTTTGCGTCGCTGCGCCTGTTCGAGGGTGTCGGAGTCGGATGCGTAGAGCGCCGAGCTGTATTTGCGCAGCGGGTCGAGGAACTGGCCGAAGATGTCGGGGTCGAGGTCGTAGTGCTGGTTGGTGTCGGCGGTGACCGGCTGGTCGGTGACGGTCATGCCGCCGCCTCGTCGAGCGCCTTGCCGACCACCGTGACGACGTCGTTCAACGAGGAAAGGCCGAACACGTCCTGGTCCTCGAGTTCGATGTCGTAGGCGCGCTCGATCTTGGCGACCATGCGCAGCACGCGCACCGAGTCGACGCCGGCCATGCCGCGCAGGTCCTGGTCGGGGCGCAGCTCGGCTTCGGGGATGCCGGTCTCGGCGGTGGCTATGGCGGTGACCGTGCGCAGGATCTCGTCGGCGGTGTGGGTGGTGGTCATGACTGGACTCCGTTGGGTGCGGGGGCGGTGCCGATGGACAGTGCGTGGGAGAGTGCGGCGACCTCGTCGTCGCCGAGGGTGAGTTGATGGCGCACGTCGTCGAGCGCGAACGGCTGATAGGCCGCGGTGGAGCTGGCGCACACCAGGCCGTCGGCGTCGCGGATCTCGGCGGACGCCTGGATCGGGTGGTGCTCGTCGCCGGAGAGCATGGCGACGCAGTGGTATTCGCGTCCGACGAGCAGCGGGGTGAGGAATCGGGTGCGCTGCGTGACGGTGAACGCCGGGTGGTGGCGGGCCAGGACGATGAGGTTGCCCATCACCTCGTCGCAGATCACGCCGATCAATCCGCCGTGCACGACTCCCGGGTAGGACTCGAACTCGCGCCCGAGCCGGAACCGAGCCTGGAGTCCGTCCGGATGCGGGGTGAACCGCAGGCGAAGGCCGGTCGCGTTGTGCGGCGAGCAGCCGAAGCAACGGTAATCCGGGATCACCGACCAGGGCACCCGGACGGTGTCGTCGAGGGCGCTGTCGCGGTCCACGGCGCTAGGCGATCGCGTCGGCCAGGGCCCGGCGGACCTTGGCGTTGCTGGACAGGTCGAGCCCGGTCATGGTGCCGAAGGTGCGCCGGATCTTGTCGTGCAGGACGTCCAGCTCGCCCTCGGCGGCGACCTGCTCCAGGAACAGGTCGAAGCCGGTGTCGATGGTCTCGTGGTCGCCGAGCTCGCTGATCCCGGCCTTGAACGTGCTGACCGGATGTTTGATCTTGGCCTCGGAGCTGTACACGTAGAGGGTCTCCAGCACCGACGGCAGCTCCTCGGGCCGCCGCCGCAGCCGCTCGGTGGCGTAGTGGATGAATTCTCGCGCGTGGCCCGCTTCGTCGCGACTGGCGTTGAGCAGCAGTCCCTTCAGCACGGGTTCGGCAACCCAGTTCGCCACCGCGCGGTAGATGTGGTTGACGGTGAGTTCGGAGATGATGTTGGTGGCCAGGGTCGCCGAGGGCGTGGTGCCCGGCGCGTAGGGCTCGCGCATCGAGTCGACGGCCTTGTCGTCGACGCTCTCGCCGAGCGCGCTCAGCCAAGCCCGGAACGCGTAGTGGTGCTGCACTTCCTGATAGCCCCACACCACCGCGAAGGTGGAGAAGTCGTAGTCGTCGACGAACTCGTCGAGGAATCCGTGCACGGCGGCGATGACGTTGGACTCGCCCATCGTCGCGCTCTTGGCCAGGGTGATGTACTCGGGACGGACCATGGACTTCTGGACGGCGTCGAGATCGAGGTCGGCCAGCTTCCAATGCAGGCGCTCGTAGTGGCGGAAGACGTCATAGCTGTGCACGAAAGGCTCCGGTTCGGGTCGGGATTACCTGCGGTGGGTGAGGAGATCGCGGGCGGCCAGCCGCTGGAGCTTGCCGCTGCTGGTGCGGGGGATGCTGCGCGGCGCGACCAGGTGAACCCGGACCGCGACCAGGCCGAGTTCGGCGGAGACCCTGGCGCGGATCGCGTCGGTCAGGGCGTCGGCGTCGGCTCCGGTGCGCTCGGATTCGGCGATGAGCGCGATCACGTCCGCGTCGTCGGGGTCGATCGCCGCCGTGCACCTGCCCTTGTACACGCCGTCGAGGTCGCGCACGGTCGCCTCGACGTCCTGGGCGTAGTAGTTCACGCCGCGCACCGTGATCATGTCCTTGCACCGGCCGGTGACGAACAGCTCGCCGTGGCGCAGATAGCCGAGGTCGCCGGTGCGCAACCAGCCGTCGGTGAACAGCCCCGCCACTCGTGCCGGGTCGGCGGTGAGGTATCCGTGGGTGACCGCGTCGCCCCGGATGAGGATTTCACCGACTTCACCGTCGGCCAGGTCGCGGTCCTCGCCGGGGGCGACGACGCGCAACCGCATCCGCGCAACCGGCGTGCCGACCGCGGCGACCGGCCGAGCGCCCGGGGCGTCCGATGGAACCGGCCGGGCGACCGCGTCATCCGACAGCGCGGCGCGATCGACCCACTCGAAGACGGGCGCGCGGCCCAGCGGCGGGAAAGTGACCGCGAGCGTTGCCTCGGCCATGCCGTAGACGCCGAACATCGTCGCCGGGCGGAAGCCCGCGGGAGCGAAACGCTCGCAGAACGCGACGACGACGTCCCGCGAGATCGGTTCGGCCCCGTTGAACGCGATCCGCCAGCGGCTCAGGTCGTAGTCGCGCACCCGCTCGGCGGGCACCGCGGCCAGCAGCGCTTCGTAACCGAAATTGGGCATCGCGGTGATGGTGGTGCCGCCGGCGGCGAACTCGGCGAGCCAGCGGGCCGGGTCTTTGACGAACGACAGCGGGGACCACACATGGGCGGGAATGCCGCGCAGAATCGCCGAGAGCGTGCCGAACAGGCCCATGTCGTGGAACAGCGGTAGCCAGAAACCGCCCTGATCCTCCAGGCTCAGATCGATGCCGGTGCGAATCGATGCCAGGCCGCTGAGCACGTTGCGGTGGGTCAGGCGAACGCCTTTGGGCGTCGCGGTGCTGCCGGAGGTGAATTGGACGATGGCCGCGTCGTCGCCCGTCAGGGCGGGCAGCGCTTCCGGCGCCGCGTCGTGGCCGGCGAGAAGTGTCGCGCTGTCGACCAATTCCACGTCGAGCGCGGCGCCGATCAGTGCCGCCAGGTCGGCGAAGCGGTGCGACACCACAATCGTGCGCATGCCCGCCGCCGCGATGACGGCGGCCAGCTTCCGCGGGTAGCCGCTCGCGGCCCGCGCGCCCGCGGGCAGTGGAAGGGGAGTGGCGGCGCCGCCCGCTGCGGTCACGCCGAACAGGCAGGTGAGGAACTCGGGGGCGTTGGGACTCAGGATACCCACCGGTTCTCCGCGCCGGATCTCGCGCCGGTGCAAGGCTGTCGCCGCGACCAGCGACCGCCGGTGCAACTCGGCGTAGTGCACGGTTTCCGGCACCGACCAGAAGGTGGCGGCGACCGCGGGACGGGTGGCGGCGATCTCGGCGAGGCGGCCGTGCAGGGTCACGGCCGGATCCGCGGAATTCATGTCTGCCACGGAAACAGCGAATTGTGACGGCGCATTGAACTGGCTGTGAATTGACGTCGGCGATAAACAAGGCCGATCAGCCGATCACACTGCGCGATAAAGTATTCCGGCTATGGGCCGATAGGAACGGGTGATCGTCGCCGCGCCGGGCCGGTCCCGAACACCACGATGGACGGGAAATTTCTTCCGCGTCCCGGAATTGTCCGCAGCGATCCGGCGGATGTCATGTGTTTTCCGCGCCGTGTCCATTTCTACCCAGGAGTCGCCGGTGAGTTCCGACCAATCCGAGGCCGAGGAACCGACCCCGGTTCAGCTGGCGGTCGTCGAGAGCGTCGCCGCGCACATGCGGCACGACCCGTACCCCAGTTACGCCGTGTTGCGCGCCGCGGGTCCGTTCGTGCCCGGTCCGCACGACACCCACCTGGTGACCCGCCATCACGAGGCGCAGGCGATCATGCAGGACCCACGCTGGAGCCACGCCGAGGAACCGGAGCTGCTGCACGGTGACAGCGAGGTGGAACTGCCCGGATCCTTTCTCTGGATGGAACCGCCGGAGCACACCCGCCTGCGCGGACTGGTGAGCAAGGCGTTCACCGCGCGCACCGTCAGCGGCATGCGCGAGCGCGCCGAGCGTCTGGTCGAGGACCTGATGGCGAAGATGCTCGCCGAGCGCGACGTCGACCTGCTCGAGGCGCTGGCCTATCCGCTGCCGCTGACCATGGTGTGCGACTTGCTCGGCGTGCCGCCCGAGGCGCACGAGCACGTGCGCGCGATCTCCGCCGGCATCGCGCGCGGCCTCGACCCCGACGTGCTGCTGTCGAAACAGGAGCTCGACGCGCGTACCGCCGCCGTGCACGCCTTCGACGAATTCTTCGGCGACCTGGTCGAACAGCGCCGTCGCGCCCCGCGCGCCGACTTGATCACCGCACTGGTTCGGGCCGATGACGCGGGCGCCCGCCTGACGCGCGCCGAACTGCTCGGCACGCTGCTGATCCTCGTCGTCGCCGGGCACGAGACCACGGTCAACCTGATCGGCAACGGTGTGCTGGCGCTGATCCGCGATCCGGAGCAGTTCCAGCGGTTGCGCAGCTTCCCCGAGTTGTCCGAGGCCGCGGTGGACGAGGTGTTGCGCTACGACGCCCCGGTGCATCTGACCACGCGTACCGCGCACGACGAGATCACCGTTTCGGGAAAGGTTTTCGCACCGGGCGAGGCGGTGATCGTGCTGCTGGCATCGGCCAACCGCGACCCGGCGGCGTTCCCGCGTGCCGACGAGTTCGATATCGCGCGGTATGCGCGCGGGCGAAAGGCCGAGCGGCACTTGTCCTTCGGGCTCGGCCTGCACTACTGCCTCGGGGCGCCGCTGGCCCGGCTGGAGATGAGCGTGGTGCTGCGGGCACTCGCCGACCGGGTGGCGTCGCTTTCCCTGCTCGAGGAACCGCTCTACCGGCCGAACGTGGTCGTGCGCGGCATGTCGCAATTGCGTGTCCGGATGGAGGCCCGATGAACACCGTTACCCCCGCCGATGTGACCTTCGATGCTTTCGAGCCGAGCGAGCGCGCCGACCCGTATCCGGCCTACCGGCGGGTGCGCGACGCGGCAGCGCTGTTCCCGTACGCGTTCGGCGATGTGCCGGTCACGCTGATCACCCGCTACGAAGAGTGTGCCGCGATCCTGACCGGCGCCGACTGGGGGCACGGTTACGCGGCGGGCATCAGTCCGTTCCGGGACACCACCGCGGCGATCCCCGGTTCCTTCGTCCGCATGGATCCCCCCGAGCACAGCCGGTATCGCAAGCTGGTCGCGAAGGCGTTCACCCCGCGGCTGATGGCCGAGATGGCTCCGGTCGCCGGGCAGGTCGTGCGGACCATCGTGGACGCGGCCCTCGCCCGTCGCGAGCTCGACGTGCTCGACGGCCTGGCGGTGCCGCTGGCGGTGGCGATGGTGCCGGTCCGGCTGCTGGGCGCGGATCCGGCCGACGGACCGAAGTTCCGGCAGTGGCAGCTGGCCATCGCTCGGGGCAGTGACCCCGACTCCCTGCTCGGGCCGCAGGACGTCGCGGCCCGTACCGCGGCGGCGGTGGAGTGCATGGGCTACTTCGCCCGGCTGGTCCAGCTGAAGAAGCGGAATCCGACGCCGGATCTGTTGAGCGCGCTGGTCGCGGCGAGCGCGGGCAGCGACCAGCTCACCGAGGCGGAGGTGATCGGCATGGCCCTGCTCACCCTGGTGGCGGGGATGGAGACCTCGATCAATCTCATCGGCAACGGCATGCTCGCGCTGCTGCGCAACCCCGACCAGCTCGCCTTGCTGCGGGAGCGGCCCGAGCTGATCGCGCCCGCGCTGGACGAAATGCTCCGCTACGACGCGCCGACCCAGTTCACGATTCGCGTCGCGCTGGCCGACACCGTGGTCGGCGAGCACCGGTTCCGCAGGGGCGACGGAGTCGTGGTGCTCACCGCGTCGGCCAGCCGGGACGACCGGGTGTATCCGGACGCCGACCGCTTCGACGTCACCCGCTACGCGGGAAACCACCCCGCGCGCAAACATCTCGGCTTCAGCCTCGGCATTCACTACTGCGTGGGCGCACCGCTGGCGCGGATCGAGGCCGAGGCGGCGATCGGCGCGCTGCTCGCCCGGGCGCCGAGACTCGCGCAGGCGACCGACGCGATCGAGTACCGGCCGAGCTTGATCCACCGCGGCATCGTTGCGCTGCCGGTGACGTTGTGAACGAGACACGGCACGCCGTCGTGCTCGGCGCGGGCGTCGCCGGGCTGCTGGCGGCGCGAGTCCTGGCCGAGCACTTCGCGCGGGTCACGGTGTTCGAGCGCGACGGCTTCCACGCAGAGGGCGTGCGCAAAGGCGCTCCCCAGGCGCGGCACCTGCACGGCCTGCTGGATCGCGGGCGCACCATCATCGAGGAATTGCTGCCCGGATTCACCGACGAAATGACCGCGCGCGGCGCGACCAGGGCCGAGGCGCTGGTCGGCACCAGATGGTACGTGGGCGGGCTGCGGGCCGCGCCGGCCGCGACCGGGCTCACGTCGCTGATCGCGACCCGGCCGCTGCTGGAATCGGTCCTGCGGCAGCAAGTTTCGAAACTCCCCGGGGTGCGGCTCGTGGCAGCGACCGCGCGCGGCCTGATCGGTGACCGGCACGGCGTGCGCGCGGTGACAGTGTCCGGTGATTGCGGCGTCGAGACCCACGCCACCGACCTCGTCGTGGACGCGACCGGACGCGGCTCGCGTGCGCCGGTGTGGCTCACCGCGATCGGCGCCGAGCCGCCGGGACAACAGCGGCTGGAGGTGGATCTGGGCTACTCGTCGCGCTTCTACCGCCGCGTCGAAGGCCAGCTCGACGGGCACGCGTCGGTGATCATCTCGACCGGGGCGAATGGCCGCGGCGGCGGCGCGGTCCGGGTGGAAGGCGACCGATGGCACGTCACGCTCGCCGGGATTCTCGGCGACCATCCGCCCACCGACCCCGACGGCTTCACCCGCTTCGCCGCCTCGCTCGCCGCGCCGGACATCCTCGAGCTGATCACCCGCTCCGAACCGCTCGGCGACGCGGTGCCGCATCGCTTCCGCGCCCCGGTGCGCAAAAGCTACCGCGACCGCGCCGCGGCGCCCCCAGGCTTCCTGCTGCTCGGCGACGCGCTGTGCAGCTTCAACCCGCTCTACGCCCAGGGCATGGCGGTGGCCGCCCAGCAGGCCGTGGCGTTGCGCGCTTGCCTGCGCTCCGGCGGACCCACGCCCGACCTTTCCGCGCGGTACTACGCGGCGGCCGACAAGGCGCTCGACGTCGCCTGGCAACTGTCGGCAGGCGCTGATCTCGCGCACCGAGGTGTGGTGGGGCCGCGCACGGTGCGCACGCGGCTCACCAACGCGTATGTGGCCCGCGTGCATCGCGCCGCACACGTCGACCCGCGAGTGTCCCGGACCTTCCTGCGGGTGGCGAACCTGGTCGAACCGCCCGCCGCACTGCTGCACCCGGCGATGGCGGGACGAGTTCTGCTGCGCTCCCTCTCTTCCGATCGCTGACCCATTTCCACGACCGGCAGCATCGACCGGCGTCGGTGCTCCGCACAGGAGGAACCACTCGACATGGACTCGTCAACTGCCGGCGCGGCCGTCGCGGAACAGGATTCCGCCGTCCAGACCGCCCTGATCCAGCTCTTCGGCCCCGAGGGCAGGCCGGATCCCTATCGCCCCGCCCGGGTGTTGCGCGAGGCGGGCCGACTGCACCGGACGCCCATGGGCCACCACGTGCTCACCCGCTACGAGGACTGCGCTGCCGTCCTGTCGACCACCGCGTGGAGTCACGCGGAGGAGGCGGCGATGATGCATCCGACGGTGTCGCCGCAGGACGCGCCCGAGGAACTGCCCACCTCCTTCTTGTGGATGGAGCCGCCGGACCACACCCGCCTGCGAAATTTGGTGACCAAGGGCTTCACCCCGCGCATGGTGACCAGGCTGCGTCCGCGGATTCTGGAACTCACCGAGCAACTGGTCGACCGAGCCCTGGAGGCGGGCGAATTCGACCTGGTAGAGATGATCGCCTACCCATTGCCGCTGATCATCGCCTGCGAGCTGATCGGCGTGCCGCCGGAGGCCTACGACCAGGTCCACCAGTGGTCGCAGGATCTGGCGCGCGGCTTCGACCACGACTACACACTGCCCGAGGAGGCGCTGCGGGCGCGCAGCGCGGCCTCGCGCGGATTCATGTCCTACTTCCGGCAGTTGCTGAACGAACGCCGCCGCGACCCGCAGGACGATCTGCTCAGCGCGCTGTCGCAGGTGGAGGATCGCGGGGACGTGCTCACCGAGCAGGAGTTGCTGGCCACCTGCATCACCACCTTCGTGGCCGGGCACGAGACCACGGCCAATCTGATCGGCACCGGCACGTTGCAGTTGATGCGCGATCCCGAGGCGATCGATACGCTGCGCAAGAGACCGGAGCTGGTCGCGACGGCGCCCGACGAGCTGTTGCGCTTGGAGCCGTCGGTCCAGATCACCACGCGTGCCGCGACCCGTCCGATCACGCTGGCCGGTCACGACTTCGAGCCGGGCGAGGGGGTGGTGGTGCTGATCAATTCGGCCAACCGCGACGACGCGGCCTACGCCGACGCCGACCGCATCGACGTCGCCCGGTACGCCGATCCGATGAACCCGGCCAAGAAGCATCTCGGTTTCAGCCTGGGCATCCACTACTGCCTCGGCGCGCCGCTGGCGCTGCTGGAGATGGAAGTGCTGCTCGAGGTGCTGCTGCGCAGGGTTCGCGATATCGAGTTGCTGTCGGACACGCCGCCCTACAAACCGAATGTCGTGATCCGCGGTTTGGCGGCGCTGCCGACCCGCTTCACCGCCGCGTGATCCCGCCGTCCTCGGGTCGACTCGGCCGAGGACGGCGGTCGGTCGCCGACCGTCTCGATCTTCGCCTCGTCGACCTCGACGTGGGAGTTTGTCGGATCGCGTCGGTTCGGGTTGCCGTCCGGACGAGTTCGGAGGATCCTGGATGGTCACGGGTCTGGGTAGCACAGCCTGCCCGAGCCTCGGAGCCAGTTCATTCATCCGCCACGGTATCGGTGCCGTTCGTCCGATCCTGGTTCATCGTCGGTTACCTACTGGCGCTACCGTTTCCGGTACGCGGAAAAAGGAGCCGGCGGCATGGAGTTCCGACATCTGGTTTCGTTCATCACGATTGCCGAAGAGCTGCATTTCGGCCGCGCAGCGCAGCGCTTGCATCTCACGCAGCCCAGTCTCAGTGCCCAGCTGCAGAAGCTGGAGAAATCGCTCGGCGTGCAACTGGTCGCACGCAACTCGCACGAGGTCAAGCTGACCCCGGCCGGCCGGGAGTTCGAAAGCCAGGCCCGGCTCATCGTGGCGCAGATGGACCGCGCGGCCCAGGCCGCGAAGGCGACCGCCGAAGGGCGGGCGGGCACCCTCAATATCGGTTACAACCTTCCGGCCAGCAGACATGTGCTGCCGGAGGCGCTGACCAGAATGACCGAGCGACATCCCGACATCGTGGTGTCGCTGTGGGAGAAGCGCACCGGACCGCAGTTGGCCGCGCTCTCCGATGGATCTCTCGACCTGGCCCTTGTCTACGGCCATCCCAGCACGACCGATTTCCGGTACCGGCGGCTGCTGCACCGGGTGCCGCTGGTGGCCGTGGTCGGGCGCAGGCATCGGTGGGCCGACCGGCCCGGCGTACCCTTCGCCGAGCTCGAGGGCCAGGAATGTGTGCTGTTCGCCCGGGAGCAGTGTCCGGCGATGTACGACTCGATCTTCCGGGCGGCGGCGGATTCCCGCATCTCCCTGGCGGTGGCGCAGACCGCCGACGACCCGGGCGCGACGGCGCACATGGTGTCGGTGCGCCCGCTGGTGGGATTCGCCTCGCTGCCCCGGGCGATTTCGATGGGCATGGGCGGACCGGGGACGGCTTCGGTCGCGGTGAAACTGTTCGATCCGGTGCCGACGCTCGATTTGTACGCGGTGTGGCGTGCGGACGAGTCGAATCCGGCGGTCCGTTTCTTCTTGGATTGCATAGATGCTCGGGAACCGGCGCACATCGATATTGCCCGCGCGGTTTCTGCCTGACCACGTCGATAGGTGATGACATTCGCACGGTAGGAACCGCGATATCGGCGGAGCGGTAATTCCCTGCCGCCGACCAGAATTCGACATTGTGAACACAGTGTCTGTCATCGCAGTGTCGGTCGGCGAGAATGGTTACGATCTGCCGGACTCGGCGAGTTTGTACTCGGTGATTTCCGGCGCGGCCGCCGAGCATCCGGACCGGCTTTCGCTGTGCGACGCCGACGGAACTCGGCTAACCAGCGCCGAGGTGGACCGTACGGCGCGCGCCCTGGCCTCGGCGCTGGCCGAGCGCGGCGTCGCGGCGGGTGATCGGGTCGCGGTGCTCGGCCGCACGAGCCTGGCCTGGGTGCTGCTGGATTGCGCACTGCTGGCCCTCGGCGCGGTGGTGGTGCCGGTCTATCCCACCTCGTCGCCGAGCCAGATCGAGCACATCCTGCGCGACAGCGGCAGCACGCATTTCGCCGCCGAGAGCGCCGAGGACGCCGAGCGGCTGCGCGCGGCGGGCGCGGGCGAGGTCTGGGTCTTCGAGCAGATCGCCGACTGGGCCACCGGCGCGATCGATCCCGGACTGGCCGCGCGCATCGCCGCGGTGCGGCCCGACGACCTGGCGATGATCGTGTACACCAGCGGCACCACCGGCGTGTCGAAGGGCTGCCTGATCACCCATCGCAACATGTTCGTGTCCTCGTCGAACACGGTACGTCGCACCGGCACGATGTTCGACGGGACCACCGTGCTGGCTCTGCCGCTGTCGCACGTCTTCGGCCAGACCATCTTGTTCGCCTGCCTGTTCGGCGGCAGCCGCACCCACTTGCTGCCCGGCATTCCCGACCTGGTGCCGACCTTGCCTGCCGTGCGGCCGACCTTCCTCGCGATGATTCCCTACGGCCTGGAGAAGATCCGCAAGTACTGCCGCACCCTGCTCACCGAGGACGAGGAGCGGGAGGCGGTGCGGCGCGGTCTCGAAGTGATGCGGGCCGGGGCCACCCCGCAAGCGTCGGCGCATCCGGTGGCGGCCGCGCTCGGCGGCGAGCTGCGCTTTGTCATCTCCGGTGGCGCCTCGCTGGACGATTCGACCGTCGGGTTCTACGCGGCTTTCGGTGTTGTGGTGCTCAACTGCTACGGCCTCACCGAGGCCGCCACCGCCGTGACGGTGAGCGCTCCGGAGACCAACCGGATCGGCACCGTCGGCAGGCCGATTCCGGGGACCTCGGTGGCCATCGCCGCGGAGGACGGCGAGGTGCTGGTCGGCGGACCGCACGTGTCGCCGGGGTATTGGGGCGCGGCGGCGAGCCAGTCACCGGTGGACGCGGAGGGTTGGCTGCACACCGGTGACCTCGGGGAAATCGACGACGACGGATTCCTCCGGATCACCGGACGCAAGAAGGAGATCCTGGTGACCTCAGGCGGCAAGAACGTGGCGCCCACGCCCCTGGAGGATCGGATCCGGCTGCATCCGCTGGTGTCCAACTGCATGGTGCTCGGCGACGGCCGCGATTTCGTGGCCGCCCTCGTGACTTTGGATCAGGCGCAGGTGCGGCGCTGGCGCGCCGCCGAACCGGACGGCGATCTCACCGCCGCCGTGCAATCGGCGGTCGACGACGCGAATTCGCTCGTGTCCCGCGCGGAATCCATTCGGGCATTCCGGATCGTGGACGGAGATTTCACCGTCGAGAACGGATTGTCGACTTCGTCACGAAAACTGCGCCGCGCCGCGATCGCCGAAGCCTACGCGGCGGATATCGAACTGCTGTATTCCGCGCCGCGGCCCGCACGATAGCCGCGGCCGATCGGCCGATGAATCAGGCCCCGCCGCGGTGGTCGAGCGCCCGGCACGGCCACAGACTCGAATCGGAATTCGACTACCGGAAAGTGATGCCAAACATGTACGACGTCATCGTTGTCGGAACCCGGGTCGCGGGCGCCCCGCTGGCCATGCTGCTCGCCAGGAAGGGGTACCGGGTGCTGGCCGTCGACCGCGCGGGCTTCCCCAGCGACACCCCGTCGACCCACTACATCCACCAGGCCGGGCTCGGCTTCCTGAAGTCCTGGGGCCTGCTGGACGAGGTCGTCGCCACGGGCGTCCCGCCGATCCGGCATCTGAACTTCTCCTACACCGACATCGTCATCAAGGGTTTCGCCGATCCCGCCGCCGACGGCATCGACGCCGTCTACTGCCCGCGCCGCACGGTGCTGGACAAGATCCTGGTCGAGGCGGCGGGCAACTCCGGCGTCGAGGTGATCCAGGGCTTCACCGTCTCCGAACTGGTCTTCGACGGCGACCGCGTGGCCGGCATCCGCGGCGCGATCGGCGGCGGCGCCGAGCAGGAGTTCCGCGCCCAGCTGGTGGTCGGGGCGGACGGCTCGAACTCGATGGTGGCCAAGGCGGTCGGCGCGCAGGAGTACGAGGGCTCGCCCGCGGCGTGCTTCGTCTACTACTCCTACTACGAGGGCGTCGACTGGGGCATGCAGCACCGCACCGGATTCGGTGAGCAGCAGTTCGCGTCCTGGCCGACCAACGACGATCTGGCCCTGGTGGCGGTCATGCGCAAGCGGGACCGGTTCCGCGAATTCCGCGCCGACCCGGACGCGGGCGTGCAGGAGATCGTCGACCAGATCGACCCGGAGATCGGCGCTCGCCTGCGCGATACGGGCAAGCGGGTGGAGCAGTTCCGCCCGATGCTGTACCCGGACAACTACCGTCGCCGGTCCTTCGGTCCCGGCTGGGCGCTCGTCGGCGACGCCGCCTACCACAAGGATCCGTTCACCGGCTGGGGCATCACCGACGCGTTCAAGTACGCGCAGCTGCTCGCCGACCATGTGGACGAAGGTCTGTCCGGCGCGCGTCCGATGGACGACGCGCTGGCGGACTACCAGCGTGAGCGCGACGCGCAGAGCGCCAGCACCTACGAGCTGACGCTGAGCATCTCGGAGCTGTCGCTGACCCCGTACTACGACGCGGTGTTCCGTGCGACGTCGCTGGACGCCGATTACACCAAGCACTTCTTCGGGCTGATCGCGGGAATCTATCCGCCGGACAAGTACTTCGGCGAGCAGGAGCTGGCCGCGCTCTACGAAAAGGTGAACTTCCCCGCGGCGGCCAGGCACGTCAGCAAGGACGGAGTGACCGCATGAGCGCGCCCGTGCTGACCGCGCTCGGCGACAGTTTCGTCGAGGGCCGCGGCGACGCCGCGCCCGGTGGCGGCTACCGAGGCTGGGTGCCGCGCCTCGGCGGCCAGCTCGGGCTACGGCCCGCGGCGGTGCGCAATCTCGGCGAGCACGGCGCGACGACCACCGTCGTGCTGGAACGGCAACTGCGCGTAGCCCTGTCGGGCCGCTCCGGTCTGTTCGGTGTCGTGGTCGGGGTCAACGACCTGGTGAGCGATTTCGCCGAGGACCGCTTCGCCCGCAATCTCGCCGAGCTGTTCGGCGCCCTGCGTGCGGGCGGTGCGACGGTGTTCACGGCCAGCTACCCCGACATCCCGGCCCGGCTGCCCGTGCCGGACGGCTTCCGCGCGCTGCTGCGCGAGCGGTTCGCCTTCGCCAACGCGGTGCTCGCCGACGTCACCGCCGACACCGGCACGCTGCTGCTCGACATCGCCGCCGAGCCCGAATGGGAACGGCCGGAGATGTGGACCGCCGACGGTCTGCACCCCAGTTCGCTGGGCCACCACCGGTTCGCCGCGAGCGCGGCCGAACTCGTCGCGTCGCGCACCGCGACCACCGTGGCCGCCTGATCATCCATCCGGTTCGAGAGGAATCTCCGTGACAGACGACAGACGCCTGGCGCGCAACCCGATCGCCATCGTCGGGATGTCCGGGCTGCTGCCCAACGCCCACAACCATCGAGAGTACTGGCAGAACATCGTCGACGGCGTGGACTGCACCACCGAGGTACCCGGGTCGCGCTGGAGCCTGGACGACTACTTCGATCCCGACCCGGCCACGCCGGACAAGACCTACTCGCGCCGGGGCGCGTTCCTGCCCGACATCGAGTTCGATCCCCTGGAATTCGGGCTTCCGCCCAACCAGCTCGAAGTCACCAGCACCATGCAGACACTCAGCCTGGGCGTCGCGCGCGACCTGCTGCGCGACGCCGGTGCGGTGGACTCGACCTGGTACGACCCGAGCCGCACGGGGGTCGTCCTCGGCACCACCGGCCCGGTGCCGCTCATGCACCCGCTGGCCGCGCGGCTGTCCACGCCGGTGCTGAAGGAGGCGGCGCGCTCGGTCGGTCTGTCCGACGCCGACGCGGACGCCATCGCGGACCGTTTCGTCGCGGCTTTCGCTCCGTGGGAGGCGAATTCGTTCCCCGGCCTGCTGGCCAACATCACCGCGGGCCGGGTGGCCAACCGGCTCGGCCTCGGCGGCATCAACTGCACCGTCGACGCGGCGTGCGCGGCCTCGCTGGCCGCCTTGCGCACCGCTATCGCCGAACTGCAAGACGGCCGCGCGGACATGATGATCACCGGGGGCGTGGACACCGAGAACACCATCTTCATCTACCTGTGCTTCAGCAAGGTCGGCGCGCTGTCGGCCAGCGGGCAGATCAGTCCCTTCTCCGCCGACGCCAACGGCACGCTGCTCGGCGAGGGCATCACCATGCTCGCGCTGCGCAGACTGGCGGACGCGCGGCGCGACGGCAACCGGATCTACGCCGTCATCCGCGGTCTGGGCTCCTCCAGCGACGGCCGCGCCAAGAGCATCTACGCCCCGCGCGCGGGCGGCCAGCGCGTCGCGCTGGACCGGGCCTACGCCGACGCCGAGATCTCGCCCGCCGACGTCGCCCTCATCGAAGCGCACGCCACCGGTACGCCCGTCGGCGACAAGACCGAGCTCACCGCGCTGAAGCAACTGCTGACCGACGCGACGCCGGAGCGGGCCTTCGCCGCCCTCGGCAGCGTGAAGTCGCAGATCGGGCACACCAAGGGCGCCGCGGGTACCGCGAGCGTGATGAAACTGGCGCTGGCGCTGCACCAGAAGGTGCTGCCCGGCACCATCAACGTCTCCGCGCCCAACGCCGAGATCGCCGCCCCCGACGCGCCGTACTACGTGAACACCCGCACACGTCCGTGGATCCGCGACCCGCAGCGCCCGGTGCGCCGGGCGGCGGCTTCGGCATTCGGTTTCGGCGGCACCAACTTCCACGTCGTGCTGGAGGAGGCGGACGCCGATCGCGCCGCGCACCCGGTGCTGCACCGCACCGCCGGGGCGCACATCTGGCACGCGCCCGACGTGTCCGGGCTGATCGATGCGGTGCGCAGCGTCGCGCCATCCGACGGGGGCGATATCCCGGAGGATCACGCGCGCATCGGTTTCGTCTCGGTGGACGAGGAGAACGCCGCGCACCTGCGTTCGCTCGCGGTGGACGAACTGGTCCGCAACCCCGACGCCACGGACTGGGAGCACCCCGAGGGCGTGTACTTCCGCGCCGCCGCCCTGCCCGATCGCAAGGCGGGCGCGCTGTTCGCCGGACAGGGCAGCCAGTACGTCGACATGGGACTGGACGCGGCGGTGAACAATCCGGCCGTCGGCGCGGCGTTCGACGCGGCCAACGAGGCGTTCGCCGGCGCGCCGGTGCGGTTGTCCTCGGTGGTCTTCCCGCCTCCCGCGTTCGATGACGACGTGGCGGCCGAGCAGGAGAACACCTTGCGCCGAACGGAATTCGCCCAGCCTGCGATCGGCGCGCTGTCCGCGGGGCAATTCACCGCGCTGTCGGACTACGGTTTCCGCGCCGACGGGTACCTCGGGCACAGCTTCGGCGAGTTGACCGCGCTGTGGGCCTCCGGTGCGCTCACCACCGCCGATTTCCACGCGCTGGCTCGGGCGCGCGGCGTGGCCATGACGCCCGAGCCGGGCGTCGAGGCGGGCACCATGGTGGCGCTCGGCGCGTCCCGGCAGACCGCCGAGGAACTGCTCGACGGAGTCGAGGACGTCTGGATCTGCAATCACAACGCGCCCGACCAGGTCGTGGTCGGCGGTGGCGCCGAGGGGATCGCGGCCGTCGTCGCCCGCTGCGGCGAGCGTGGCGTGGCGACGCGCGCTTTGCCGGTGTCCGGTGCGTTCCACACGCCCTATGTCGCCCACGCCACCGCCGCGTTCGCCACCGCCGTCGCCGACGCGCACATCGGCGCGCCGGACGCGCCGGTCTTCGCCAACACACCCGGCGTCCGCTACGGCGACGACGTGGCGGCCAACCGGGCCGTGCTGACCGAACAGCTCGGCAAGCCGGTCGAATTCGTGGCCGCGCTCACCGCGATGCGCGACGCGGGCTGCACCGTGTTCGTGGAGTTCGGGCCGAAACAGGTGCTGACCTCGCTGGTGCGGCGCACCCTCGGCGACGACGTGGTCGTCATCGCCACCGACTCCGGCCCGATCGGCAACAGCGACCTCGCGCTGACCCGCGCGGCGGTGCGCCTGGCCGTGCTCGGATTCGGCCTGCACGGCATCAACCGCCACACCGTGCCCGCACCGGAGGCCGCGGTCTCCGGCCGCGCCATGACGGTGACGATGTCGGCGCCGGAATACGTGCCCGACACCCGGCGCAAGTCCTACGCCGCCGCGCTCGCGGCCGAATACCGGCTCAGCGTGCTCGCGGCGGCCCCCGCTCCGGTCGACAGCGTGGTCGATCACCAGCCCGCCGAGCAGCGGGCCGTGCCCACCGCTTCCACCGCAGCAACGGAGACACCCGTGCACCCCACACCGCAACCCGGCGACACCGGTTCGGACGCGCTCGAGAGCGCGCTCGTCCAGCACCTGCAAACGCATCGCCAGTTCCTGGACGGCCAGCTGGACATGGCCCGCGGCCTGGCGGGCGCGCTCGGCGACGGCAGGCTCGACGCCGCCACCGTCCGCGCCATCGAGGCGGTCAAGGAACACGGTGTCGCGATCAGCCACAGCCACGCGCGAGCCAGCGAGGTGCTCGCCCAGCTGGTCGAGCTGGAGAGCGGCTTCGCTCCGGTGTCGCGGCCCTCGACGCAGGTCACGCGGTCCGCACCCGCGACGCGCGCGGCGATCGAACCCGCGCCGGTACGACGGCCGCTGGCCACCGCCATGGTCGTGGACGAGCACCGCGCCGCCCGCGCACCGGAACCTGTTGCGGCACAGGCTAGGGCGACGAACGGCCACGCCGCGCCCGCGGCTCCGGCGGCCGAGAGCCAGGTGACCGCCGCGGCGTTACGCGGCGCGCTGCGTGAGGTGGTCGCGGAGAAGACCGGTTATCCGGTCGAGATGGTGGATCCGTCGATGGATCTGGAAGCCGACCTCGGGGTGGACTCGATCAAGCGGGTGCAAGTGATCGGCGCGTTGCAGGAACGATTCCCGCAGCTGCCGAACCTCGGGCCGGAGCAGTTGGGCACCGTGCGGACATTGGATCAGATCGCCGAGTTGCTCGGCGGTACCGGCGCGCAGGTCCCGGCCGCGACGTCGAACGGCACCGTGCACGGGGGCACCGATACTCAGGTGTCCGGTGAGGCGTTGCGGCGTGCGCTGCGTGAGGTGGTCGCGGAGAAGACCGGTTATCCGGTCGAGATGGTGGATCCGTCGATGGATCTGGAAGCCGACCTGGGCGTGGATTCGATCAAGCGGGTGCAGGTGATCGGGGCTCTCCAAGAACGCTTTCCGCAGTTGCCGAGTCTGGGTCCGGAGCAGTTGGGCACCCTTCGCACGCTGGATCAGATCGCCGATCTGCTCGGCGCGCAGGACGCCGGATCGTCCCCGGCGGCGAACGGCGCCGACGCTCAGGTGTCGGATGAGGCGTTGCGGCGTGCGCTGCGTGAGGTGGTCGCGGAGAAGACGGGTTACCCGGTCGAGATAATCGATCCGTCGATGGATCTGGAAGCCGACCTCGGGGTGGACTCCATCAAGCGGGTGCAGGTGATCGGCGCCTTGCAAGAACGCTTTCCGAATCTACCGAGCCTGGGCCCGGAACAGTTGGGCACGCTTCGCACGCTGGATCAGATCGTGGTGGAACTCGCCGGTGCGGCGGGAGGTGATGTCCACCCAAAAGCTGAGGCCGCGGCGAGAACGTCGCGGCATGCCGTCGAACTGGTCGCGCTGCCCGCGCCGGATCGGGCGGTAGCGCCCTACCGGGACGGGGCACGGGCGGTGCTCGTGGATCTGAACGGCGAATCGGACTCCGGCTCGGAGGCTATCGCGGCGGCGCTGACCACTCTGGGTTGGACTGTAGGACAAACGGATTCGATGGACGGACTCGGTGATGAGCCGCTCGACCTCTGCCTGGTCCTACTCGGCGGCACCGCCGACTGGGCGTCGGCGCAACGCCGCCTGACCGAGGGCATCCTGCTGGCAGGCCGCGCCGTGCCACTGCTGCGCGGCGGATCCGGCCGAGCGGCCTTCGTGACGGTGACGCGACTGGACGGCGCGCTCGGCTTCCTCGGCAGCGCGCGGCCCGAGCACGCGCTGCTCGGCGGCATCGGCGGTGTGGTGAAGACCCTGGCCGCCGAACAACCGGAGCTGTTCTGCCGGGCGCTCGATATCGATCCGGCCTGCTCCGCGCGGCAGTTGGCGGAGCTGGTGACCGCCGAGCTGTTCGATCCGGCCCGCGACACCCTCGAGGTCGGCATCGACGCCGCGCGGCAGCGAAGGACTCCGGTGCCGAGCGGGCACGCGCCCGCGCGCACCGTCCTCCCGGTGCGCACGGGCACGGAGCAGGATCCCACCGTGCTCACCGCACAGGACGTCCTGCTGGTCACCGGCGGCGCGCGTGGCGTCACCGCGACCTGTGTGCTGGCGCTGGCCGCTCGCAGCGAGGCGCGTTTCGTGCTGCTCGGGCGCTCCGAGCCGGCCGCGGAACCCGATTGGGCGGCAGGGGTTCCCGACGCCGATCTCAAAGCGGCGGCGGTAGGCGCGCTGGCCGGTTCCGGCGCCAAGCCGCGCGATATCGAGCGTGCGGTATCCGGAGTCCGCGCCACCCGCGAGATCAGGGAGACGCTGACCGCTCTCGGCTCCCGCGCCGAGTACCTCGCGGTCGACGCCACCGACGAGCAGGCGGTAGCCGCCGCGCTCGCGCCGTGGCGGGACGCGATCACCGGCGTCGTGCACGGAGCGGGAGTGCTCGCCGACTCCATGATCACGGACAAGAGCGCCGAATCGGTCGCGCGGGCGCTCGACCCCAAGATCGCCGGACTGGCCTCGGTGCTGAGCGCGGTCGGCGAACTGCGCCACGTGGTGCTGTTCACCTCTGTGGCCGGGCTGTTCGGCAATGCCGGACAGGCCGACTACGCGGCGGCGAACGAGGCGCTCTCCCGATTCGCGGTGAGCTGGCGGGCGCATCGGCCGAATTGCCACGTCACCGCGATCGACTGGGGCGCGTGGGACGGCGGCATGGTGACCTCCGCCTTGCGGGAACACTTCCGGACCCGCGGAGTCGAATTGCTCGACCCGCAGGTGGGTGCGGCGGCGTTCACCGAGCAGTTCACCGCGGCGCGCTCGGCGGACACGGTCGTGCTCATCGGACCGGCGAAGTCACTGTCGGACCCGGCGACCGTGGCCGCGACGGTGCGGGCCCGCCGGACGATCACCGGGATCACCGCGGACCCGATCATCGCGGCGCACCGCATCGGCGAGCACATCGTGCTGCCCGCCACCTTCGGGCTCGGCGCGATGATCAACTTCGCCGAACGCGCCCTGCCCGGCCGCATGGTGGTCGCCGTCGAGGACTTCCAAGTCCTCAAGGGGATCGTCTTCGATCGGCCGCTGGAGGAATTGGAACTGGAGATCGCGCCGGAAGCGGGCGCCGCCACGGTGCGCGCGACGGTGCGCGGCGAGAACGCCGTCCACTTCCGCGCGACCCTCGTGCTCGCCGAAGCGGCGGATCGGCCACCGCACCAGCAGGTGCCGCACGGTCCGGTCGGCGAGGCGACCATCTACCGCGACGCCGTCCAGTTCCACGCGCCCGCGTTGCAGGGATTGCGCCGGGTCCGGGCTGCCTCGGACGACGCGATCGTCTTCGACTGCGAACTGCCCGCCGCCACCTTGGCCGACGGTGCCTACGCCGGGCGGCTGCACGACCCGGTCCTGGCCGACCTGATCCTGCAGGGACCACCGGTGCTGGGTCACCGGCTGCTCGGCAGCGCCTGTCTGCCGCTCGGCGCGGGGCGGATCGACTACTTCCTGCCCCTGCCCGCGGGCGAGCCGTTCCTGCTCACCGTGGACAACCCGCGCGCCGGTCGTATGGACGCTCGGATCGATGCCACCGCCACTACGGCGGACGGCACTGTACTGCAACGTTTCTCGGACGTCACGGTGGTGACGACACCCGATCTGACGGAGAAGTTCCAGACCTCGGTGAGGCGGTGGATGGCATGACAACCCTGGAGTTCGACGGCATTCCGTTCGATTCGGTGACGGCGTCCGCGCAGAGGCCGGAGAGCGCAGACGGAGCGTCGTCGCATCGACCGAACCGCGACGACACGGGCATGCAGGTGAGTCCGCACGCCGGGCACCCGGAGCAGCCTCCGACCGGCCCCTCGACAGCGGATCCCGCGGTCACCGGGACATCTCTCGAAGCGCCGACGGCTGATGTCGACGGAGTCGCCGCGCGCGCGGCCGGTCCGCTCGCCGAAATCCGCTCCGGCGTCGTCGCCGCGCACCGGGCGGCGTTGGGCGCGCAGCTGGCGATGCAGCGTGCGGTGTGGCAGCGAACGCTGCGCCGTTCGGGTGTCACGGCCGAGGCTGCGGGTCACGAAGGCATCCATGCCGAGGCGGCAAGTCCGGTGTCCGGTGTCCGGGGCGAATTCACCGCCGCCGAGTCGGCCTTCAAACCGCTGGCCCGCACCGGCCGCACCCGCCTGGACCGCGCGGATCTGCTGCGGCTCGCCGAGGGTGACCTCTGCGACGTGTTCGGACCCGCGTACCGGCGCTCCGGCAGCGTGGTCGCGGCCCTGCTGGCCGGGTCGACCCGGCTCGCGCTCACCGAGGTGACTCGCATCGAGTTGTACGGAGGCCATGGCGACGGCAGCGTCGAAGCGCGGTTCGACGGTGACCCACGTGCGGCGGCGATTCAGGCCGCGGAAGTGTTCGCGCTGTATCTCGGTATGCCGCTGGTGCTGTCGGGCAGCTCCCTGGTCGCCGAATGCGCGGGCACGGTTGCGGATGTCGCGTCCGGCGCCATCACCCTCACCGTGACGGCGCTCGACCTGGTGCCCCGGCCGCACGTCACCGGCACGGTGGCCGTGGCGGGTGCGGAAGGGGCGCTCGACGTCACGGTCACCGTGGTGGAGCGCCCGGGCAGCGGGGTCGGCCCCGGCCAGGTCTCGGAGAGCCTGCTGCTCAACGAGTTCCACATGGCGCACCTCGCCCGTGGTGATCAAGGGATCGCCATGGGGCCGGAGTTCGCGGAGTACACCGGCGTGCGGGCGACCCGGTTGCCGACCGGCGGTCTGCTGCTGGTCGACCGGGTGCTCGACTTCGACGGCAGGCGCGGGAACCTGGACGGCGCGTCCTACACCACCGAATACGACTCACCCGCCGACTCCTGGTACTACGGCGACACCGCCAACGACTCCATGCCGCACTTCGTCTACATGGAGACCTCGTTGCAGGCGGCGCTGCTGATGGGCTACTACGCGGGCCCCACGCTCACCCAGCCCTGCACCACCCTGAGCCTGCGCAACCTGGGCGGCACCGCCACCGTGCTGCGGCAGATCGACCTACGGGACAAGACGATCCGCCAGTCCTCCCGGCTGCTGTCCACCACCATCCTGCCCGGCTCGTCGCTGCAGACCTTCGACTACACGCTCAGCATGGACGGCGAACCGTTCTACACCGGCGAGACCATGTTCGGCTACTTCAGCGACGAGGCCTTGGCCAACCAGACCGGACTCGACGCGGGCCGCCCCGCGCCCACCTGGCTCGCGGAGAACCCGGGTGCGCGGGTGCGCGCCATCGACGTCGCCGCCCGCCGCGCCGACCCGGCCGCCCGCCTCTGCGCGCGGCGCACCCTGGCGCTGATCGATCGGGTCGAGGTGGTCGACGGCGGCGGCAGGTACAACGCCGGATATCTGCACTCGCTGCGCGAGATAGACCCCTCCGACTGGTACTTCGCCCGGCACTTCCACCTCGACCCGGTGATCCCGGGTTCGCTGGGTGTGGAATCGGTGATCCACGCGATCCAGGAGTGGATGCTCGACGCCGGATTCGCCGACACGATCGGCGATCCGGTCTTCCGCATCCCCGCCGACCGGACGTTCAGCTGGCGCTACCGCGGGCAGTTCCTGCCCACCGACGGCACCGTCGAACTCGAAGCGCACATCAAGGAGATCCAGCGCGGCCCGCACGGCGTCACCGTCGTCGCCGACGGTTCGCTGTGGAAGCCGGGGCTGCGCATCTACGAGCTGACCGACCTCGCGGTCGAACTCGTCGAGCGGGAGGAACGCTGATGACCACGTCTCCGGCCGGTGTCCTCGCGGACACCGCCGACGGAATCACCGCCGTCCTGTCCGACCTGACGCGTCCGTGCTGGATCGTGCGCCACGGCGGACAGGTGGGCGCGACCTCCGACGAGCGCACCGCCGCGCACGCCGAGGTTCTCGCTGCGGTGGCCCCGCTGCCGCCCGAGCAACTGGGCGATCGGCGGTTCGCCGCCGCTCACGGTGTGCGGGCGGCCTACGCGGCGGGTGCGATGGCGAACGGAATCGCCTCGCCCGCCTTGGTTTCGGCGATGGCGCGGGCGGGATATCTCGCCTCCTACGGTGCGGCGGGCGTGCCGCCGGCCGCGGTGGACGCGGCACTGGCCGAGCTGAGACGCACGCTGGTCGGGAAACCGTTCGCGTGCAACCTGATCCACAGTCCCTCCGAACCCGCGCTGGAGCGCGCCATCGTCGACGCCTGCCTGCGGCACCAGGTTCGCTGCGTGGAGGCGTCGGCGTTCATGGACCTCACCGGCGAGGTCGTGCGCTACCGGGCGGCGGGGCTGGCCCTCGACCGGCACGGACGCGTGCAGGTGCGCCACCGCGTGATCGCGAAGGTCTCCCGCGTGGAGGTCGCCGAGCCGTTCCTGCGTCCGGCCCCGGCGCAGCTGCTGCGCGCCCTGGTCGAAGCCGGCGACCTGACGCCGGAGCAGGCCCGGCTCGCCGAACAGGTGCCGATGGCCGACGACATCACGGCCGAAGCCGACTCCGGCGGTCACACCGACCGCAGACCGCTGCTGGTGCTGCTGCCCGAGCTCATCGCGGCACGGGATCGACTGGCCCGCACGGTGCCCGCCGCCGCGGCCGTCCGCGTCGGCGCGGCGGGCGGCATCGGCACCCCCGCTGCCGCGGCCGCCGCCTTCGCGCTGGGCGCCGCCTACGTGGTGACCGGTTCGGTGAATCAGGCCACCGTGGAAGCAGCCCAGTGCGACGCCACCAAACAGCTGCTCACCCAGGCGGATTTCGCCGACTGCGCCATGGCGCCGTCCTCGGACATGTTCGAGCTCGGCGTTCAGGTGCAGGTGCTGCGCAGGGGCACCATGTTCGCCACCCGCGCCCAGCGCCTCTACGACACCTACCGCGCCTACGACGGCATCGACGCGATCCCGGCCGAGCTGCGCCGCGATCTCGAGACCACGCTGTTCCAGCGGCCCCTGGACGCCGTATGGGCGGACTGCGTCACCTACTTCACCGAACGCGATCCAGTCCAGCTGGCCGGCGCGGACGCGGACCCGAAACGCAAGATGGCCCTGGTGTTCCGGTGGTATCTGGGGCTGTCTTCGGGGTGGAGCATTCGCGGCGAGGCCGGCCGCGTCGCCGATTACCAGATCTGGTGCGGGCCCGCGATGGGCGGGTTCAACAACTGGGCCGCCGGAAGTTATCTGGCGGCATTGCGCAACCGGCACGTCGCCGACATCGCCGACCAGATGATGCTGGGCGCGGCCTACCTCACCCGGGTCGCCCAGCTGCGCACCGCGGGCGTGCGGCTACCCGCCGACTGCGCCCGCTTCGTACCCCGACCGAGGGAGGAACGATGACCACGCTGGAAACCGGTCCGGACACCCGGACCTCCTGGATGGTGTGCCCGTCGTGCGCCGCCATGCTCTACGCCAAACGCTACGAGCGCGCGGGCCGGGTCTGCCCGGATTGCGACGGGCACGGCATGCTGACCGCGGACCAGCGCATCGAGGCGCTCCTCGACCCCGGATCGGCGCTGGACCTCGAGCCGTCCGACACCGCGATCGATCCACTCGGCTTCACCGATTCCCGGCCCTACCCCGAGCGGCACGCCGAGGCGAGCCGGCGCACCGGGCTGCCCGACGCCATCCGGTGCGTGCGCGGCACGATCGGTGGCGCGCCGGTGGTGCTGGCGGTCATGGACTTCCGCTTCCTCGGCGGCAGTCTCGGCAGCGCGGTCGGCGAAGCGGTCACCGGCGCGGCCGAGACCGCGCTCGCGGCGCGGGTGCCGCTGGTGCTGGTCACCGCGTCCGGCGGCGCCCGCATGCAGGAGGGCATCCTCGCGCTGATGCAGATGGCCAAGACCAGCCAGGCGTTGCGCGAACTCGACGACGCGGGCGTACTGACCATCTCGGTGATCACCGATCCCACCTACGGGGGCGTGGCGGCCTCCTACGCCACGTCCACCGACATCATCATCGCCGAACCCGGCGCGCGCCTCGGCTTCGCCGGGCCGCGGGTGATCCAGCAGACCATCGGCGAGACGCTGCCCGCAGGCTTCCAGACCGCGGAATTCCTGCTCGAACACGGTGTGGTGGACATGATCTGCCACCGCTCGGCCCTGCGCGACCGGCTGGCCCGCCTGCTCACGCTCGCCGCCGACAGCTCGCGCCCCATCGAGCCACCCGTCGACGCGGATCCGGTCCGCAGCGCCCCGGACCGGCTCGCTCCGCGCGACGCCTGGCAGAGCGTGCGGGCCGCGCGCGAACTCGCCAGACCGACCACGCTGGACTACCTGGCCGCGTCGTTCGACGAATTCGTCGAACTGCACGGCGACCGTCTGTCGGCCGACTGCCCGGCCATGATCACCGCGCTGGCCCGCCTCGACGGCGCTCCGGTCGTAGTGATCGGCACCCAAAAAGGCCACACCGCAACCGAATTGGCGCAGCGCAATTACGGGATGCCGACACCCGCCGGATATCGGAAATCGGCCCGCGCGCTGCGACTGGCCGCCAAACTGGGCATTCCGGTGATCACCCTGGTCGACACCGCGGGCGCCTACCCCGGCGTGACCGCCGAGGAACAAGGGCAGGCCGTCGCCATCGCGGAATCGCTGAAACTGCTGGCCGGACTGCCGGTTCCGGTGGTCACGGTGGTCACCGGCGAGGGTGGCAGCGGGGGAGCGCTGGCATTGGCGGTGGCCGATCGCGTGATCGTCTGCGAGAACGCCGTCTACTCGGTGATCAGCCCGGAAGGGTGCGCCTCGATCCTGTGGAAGGACGCCGCCGCCGCACCCCGCGCCGCCGCCGCGCTGCGGGTGGACTCGACGTCCTTGGTCGAGCTCGGTGTCGCGGACGGCGTGCTGCCCGAGCCGCAGGGCGGCGCGCACCGAGATCCCGCCGCCGCGGCCGCCGCCCTGCGCCGGGCGCTGCGCCACGTCGTCGCCGACTTGGCGCGCTTGCAGCCCGCGCAACTGCTCGACCGGCGCCACCACCGTTTCCGTGTCTTCGGACTGTCCACGAACGATCAGGAGAAGTGATGACCGAGTCCGTGACCACCGAGCAGGCGGCCCGCGCGCTGAATCCGGTCGACGCCGACCAGGCGCTGGCCGTGCTGTCCCGGCACGCGCTGTCGGTGCGGGCCGAGACCGCGCCGACCTCGGTGACCGTCGCCAACGGCCCGCTGGTGCTGCGGATCAGCTGGGACGGGCACAACGGGACCAGCGGACCGATCGCCGTCGCGCCGACGGCGGACACCCCGGTCCCCGCTGAGCCCGCTACAAACGAAACCCATTCGAAAGAGACCACTTTCACACTCACCGCAGAGACCGTCGGCGTGTTCTATCGCGCCCCGGAACCCGGTGCGGCGCCGTTCGTCGCCGAGGGCGACCCGGTGCGAGCCGGTCAGCAGGTGGGCATCGTAGAGGCGATGAAGCTGATGATCCCGGTGACCGCGACCAGGGAGGGCAGGGTGGCGGAATTCCTCGTGGAGAACGGGGAAGCGGTCGAGCACGGGGCGCCGCTGCTGGTGCTCGAGGTGGTCCGATGACGGTGCGGCCGATCCGCAAGGTGCTCGTCGCCAACCGCGGCGAGATCGCCGTGCGGGTCATCCGCACCTGCGCCGAGCTCGGGATCGCCACCGTCGCGGTGTATTCCGCGGCCGACGCCGACTCGGCCGCCGTCCGGTTGGCCGACCAGGTGTTCCGGATCGGACCCGGGCCCGCCAAGCGCAGCTACTCCTACATTCCCGCGATCATCGAAGCAGCAAGGGCCACTGGAGCCGACGCCATCCACCCCGGATACGGATTCCTGTCCGAGGACCCGGATTTCGCCGAGGTGTGCGAGGCAGAGGGACTCGTGTTCGTCGGCACGCCGGCCGCGATCATGGCCGATCTCGGCGACAAGTCGACGGCGCGGTCGCTGATGGCCGCGGCGGGGCTGCCGCTGCTGCCGGGCAGCCGAGACCCGCTCGACACGGTGGACGAGGCGCACGCGCTCGCCGACGACATCGGCTACCCGGTGATCATCAAAGCGGTGGCGGGCGGCGGCGGCCGCGGGATGCGGGTCGTGCGCGACTCCGCGGACTTCGCCGCGGCCTGGCAGGAGACCCGCGCCGGCGCCACCGCTGTGTTCGGCGACGGCCGCTTGTACGTGGAGCGCTACCTCGACTCCGCGCGGCACATCGAAGTCCAGATCCTCGCCGATCAGCACGGCACGGTGCGGCATCTCGGCGCCAGGGACTGCTCGTTGCAGCGGCGGCACCAGAAGCTCGTCGAGGAGTCGCCCGCACCGGGGCTTTCCGAGGAACTCGTCGATCGGATCGGGGCGGCGGCCGTCCGCGGCGCCGAAGCCGTCGGCTACGTCGGCGCGGGAACCTTCGAATTCCTGCTGGACCGCCAGGGCGACTTCTATTTCATGGAGGTCAACTGCCGTCTGCAGGTCGAGCACCCGGTCACCGAGATGGTCACCGGCATCGACCTCGTCGCCGAGCAACTGCGCATCGCCTCCGGTCATGCTCTGGCGTTGCCCGCCGACGTCGCCACACCGCGCGGTGTGTCCATCGAATGCCGGATCAACGCCGAGGATCCGCAGCGTGAATTCGCTCCGACTCCCGGCACGCTCACCGAATGCTCGTTTCCCGGCGGACCTTTCGTCCGGATCGACACGCACGTCGCACCCGGCTACGCCATTCCGCCGCACTATGATTCGCTGCTGGCCAAGATCATCGTCTGGGCGCCCGACCGAGCGTCGGCCATCGCACGGATGCGACGGGCACTGGCCGAGACCAGGATCCGCGGCAGAGGCGTGGCTACCACGGCCGAATTCCTGCACGACATCCTCGATCACCCCCGATTCCGCGCCGCGGATCACGACACCGCCCTCATCGGGACCCTCACCACGGTGTCGCGCGTCGCCTCATGAAGCCGCCGGCGTCGGACGCGGTGACGGCCCGCGTCCGACGGCGGCGCCTCTGCCGGCCTCCGTTGCGTGAGAAACGAACACGGCCGCTCGTTCGATGAGACCATTGTGCTGCTCGGTGGGCGCAGGAGGAGGCGAGCATGATCGACGGAATGGCGATTGCCGCTTATTTGGCCGCAGCGGTTGGGGGAGCGAGCGGAAGGTGGGTGAACACCCAACTGGACCAGGCGTTCAGTGCCCTGACCGCGACGGTGACGCGGAGACTCGGACGTCAGCCCGTCGAGATCCTTTCCCAGAACCCGGACAGCATCCAGGCGCGCCGCCGCGTCGCCACTGCGATCGAGCGCGAAGCCCTGATCGACGAGCAATTCGCCCGGGAACTGTCCGAGATACGCGCTCGGCTGGATCAGCAGGACGCACCGAGTGTGGTGGCGCAGCTCGAACAGGGCGGTCAGGTCGTGGTGAACAACCGGGGCCAGGTGGTCGGGCGCGACTACATCAGCACCAACACCAACATCGACGTTCCCCGCCCTGATGACCTCTCGAGAGCCCCTGCTTGGGCGAAAGCGTGCATCTGGATCGGCGGGGCGATCGCTGCCGTCGGTTTCGCGCTCTTCATGTCGGCGCTCTTCCAGCACAACGCGGAACCCGGGACCGAGTTCGCGATCTTCGCGATCGGAGGCGGTGTCATGGCCGTCGGCCAGCTCGGCGCGAACACATCGACTCCCCGGCCGCGGCGTTGATCGGCGACCACCACCAGCAGGGCCGTCCGGATGATGGGAATACCCGGTCGATGGCGGCATCGCCGAGCGGGGTTCTCGAAGTCATCCGACCTCGAAAACCCCCTCGACGATCTATTTCAACCCCGACCGCACGAACGCGTTGACGATGTGCCGTTGCAGCAGTAGGTACATCAGCAACACTGGCAGGCACGCGAGGCTGGCCAGCGCCATCATCGGACCCCACTGGTCGCCTTCGGTGCCCATGAAACTGCGCAGACCCAGTTGGAGCACGCTGTTGGACTGGCGCAGCACCACCGCGGGCCAGAAGTATTCGTTCCACGCGTTGATGAACAGTAGGATTCCCAGGGCCGCCAGAGCGGGGCGCAGATTCGGCACGACCACCGTCCACAGGATCGACCAGGAGGAGCGGCCGTCGATCTTCGCCGCCGCCACCAGCTCCTTCGGGAAACTCGCCATGTGCTGGCGCAGCAGCAGCACCGCGAGCGCTGAGCACAACGTCGGCAGCACCACACCGATCAGGGAATTGATCAGCCCGAGCCGGGTCAGCAAAACGTAGTTCGGCAGCATCGTCACCTGGAACGGCACCAGCCAGGTGCCGACGAACGCCAGATACAGCAGCTTCTGGAGCGGGAAGGTGTACATCGCGAACGCATAGGAGGCCAGCAAGGCGATCAGCAGCTGTCCCGCCGCCGAGAGCGCCGCGACGAAGAACGTGTTGCCGATCAGGCCCACCACGTCGACTTTGTCGGCCGCGTCGGCATAGTTGGCGAACGAAATCGGCCAAGGGATCGGCGACAGGGAGGTGACGTCCTCCGGCCGCCGCAGCGACGTGGCGAACAGCCAGTAGATCGGGAACGCGCACAGCACCGCGGTCGCGGCGAGCAGCAGATGGCTTCCCGCGCTGCGCAATCGGTCAATCGTCATGGAAGGCAACCTTTTCCGAGACCCACACCAGCACTCCCGCGATCACGCCGAACCCGGCGAACAGCAGCACACCGGCGGCGGCGCTGAGTCCGGCGTCGAAGCTGTGGAAGGCGTAGTCCCACAGCAGGTAGTAGATGTTGGTGGTCGCTTGCGCCGGACCGCCTTGGGTCATCGAGTCGATGAGCGGGAAGGTCAGCGTGGGACTGAGCAGAACCGTGGTCAGCACGAGGAACAGCAGCGTGGGCGACAGCAGGGGCAAGGTGATCCACCGGCGGATCTGCCGTGCGCTCGCGCCGTCCACCCGGGCGGCCTCGTCGTAGTCACCGCTGATGCCCGCCAGCCCGGCCCAGATCACCAGCACGGCGAAGCCGAGCAACTGCCATCCGGTGATCACGATAATCACCCCGTGCGCGGTGCCCACGTCGTAGACCCAGTTGCGATCCGAGCGCAGCACCTGATCGACGAAGCCGCTGCCGGGATGCAGCAGCCAGCGCCACACCGCCGCCGCCGCGACCGGCGCGACGAGGAACGGCACGAAGACGAACGCGTGGTAGACCGTCCGCGCCCGTCCGTGCACCCGCCGGCTGGCCAGCGCGATGAGCAGCGGGAGCACCACGGTGAACGGCAGCATGCCCGCGATCAGTACGCCGGTGCGGCCCACCGAGTCCCAGAAGGCCGGAAGATGCAGCAGCCGTTCGTAATTGCCGGTGCCGACCGGCTTCATCGGCGAGCTCGGCAGCAGATTCCACGAATACGTGGACAACTCGACCGCCTGGACCAGCGGCCGGTAGATCCACACGACCAGCAGCACCAGCGCGGGCGCCAGATACAGGTACGGCACGGCGAAGCGCCCCGCCCGGCGGAACCGGGCGGGGCGATGCGCGGGCGCGACCGTTTCGGCCGCTTCCGTGACCGGGAGCGAGGATTCGACGACGAACATCGAGTTACCCGGCCTCCGCGGCGAGCGCGGCGAGCTGCTCGAGCACGTCCTGTTCGGGCCGGTCGTAGAGGATCTCGGCGGGTGTCGCCTCGATCGCCGTGGCGACCATGGTGGACCCGAACAGATCGATGCGGCTGTAGCCGAATCCGATCAGTCCTCGATGACGTCCGACCGGGGCGATCGTGTCGATCCGGTAGGCCAGCGCGGGACCGATCCAGACCGGGATGCCCGCCAGCGCCGCCGCGCCGGTGAGATGGTTGTGCCCGCAGACGATCAGCCGCACGTCCGATCCGGCCAGCACCTCGGCCAGCAGTTCCGGCCGCTCCAGCCGCAGGTATTCGGTGGCCGCGACCGGCGAGGGGATCGGCGGGTGGTGCAGCACCAGCAGTGTGCCGCGCGGCGCAGGTTCGCGCAGCTGCGCGGCCAGCCAGTCCAGCTGGTGCTCCTCGAGCCGCCCGTCGTGCCGTCGCGGCGTCGTGCTGTCGAGCGCGATCACCCGCAGACCCGCCACGTCGGCCACCTGGTCGTGCGTGGTGTCCGGGTCCAGCGCGGCGGGGTCGGCCCCGAGCAGTTCGGTGGCGAAGGCGGTGCGCTCGTCGTGGTTGCCCATGACGTACACCGTCCGCGCGCCGAGTTCTTGGGCCACCGGCTCGACCGCGCCGCGCAGCCGCCGGTAGGCCTCTGGCGAGCCGGTGTCGGTCAGATCCCCCGAGAGCACCAGCGCGTCGATGCGCTGCCGCGAGGCACGCAGTTGTTGCAGCACGTGGGTGAGGTTGGCGTAGGTGTCCACCATCCCGTGCACCAGTTCCCCGCCGGGCCGGATGTGGGTGTCGGTCAGCTGGACGATCGTCACCTCGCTCATGACGCAGGCAGGAGTTTGGCGCCCTGGTCACGAGCGGCGGTGAGGGTGGACTGCGGCTCCTTGCCCTGGAATACGATCGCCTCGACGGCGTCCATCATGCCATCGCGGATCTGCAGATAGTTGGTGCCGGGCATGGAGATCCACGGTTCCATGTTCGCCAGCTGCGCGACATTCGGTCCCAGCAGCGGATTCTGCTTCGCCCAGGCCTGCAGCCCCTCCGGGTCGTCCATCAGGCCGGTGCGCAGCGGCAGGTAGCCGATGCCCTGCGAGATCTTGGTGTAGGCGGATTCGCTGGTGAGGAACTTGATCAGCTCCCAGGCGGCGCGCTGCTTGGCCGGGTCGTTGGCCAGGATGTGCAGCGAGGCGCCGGAATTCGTCGGCACGGCGGGCTTGCCCGCGAAGCTGGGCATCGACGCCGAGCGCAGATCCCACTTGTCCTTCGCGCCGGTGACGAAGGTGCCCTGGATCGCGCTGGTCTCCAGGATCATGCCGATCTCACCGCGGGCGAAAGCCTCGTAGCCCTGCTTCTGGTTGAGCTTCGGCATGCCGCCGGAGTTGACCAGCTGCTGGCTCATGGCGGCGACCTCCACCGCGGGGGCGTCGGCGAAGGTCAGCTTGGTGCGGTCCTCGGAGATCACCCGGCCGCCGTTGGACCGCACCATCGACTGGAAGCACCAGTCCTTGGCGGTCTTGGTCAGGCAGTCGACATAGACGCCGCCCTTACCGGTCTTGCCGGTGATCGCCGTCGCGGCCTCGGCGACCTGCTGCCAGGTGGCCGGCGGATGCGCCGGATCCAAGCCCGCTTCGGTGAACAGCGAGGCGTTGTAATACAGCACGGGCGTGGAGAACACGAACGGCACGCCATAGGTGTGGCCGTCCCAGTCGGCCAGCGTGCGGGCCTTCGGCGCGAAGGGATGCTTCGCTCCGTCGAAGTTGTGCTGCACTTCCTGTTTGCCGACCAAAGTGTCCAGGGGCTTGGCGCCGAGCTGGTGGATGGTGAAGTCCAGGTCGCTGAAACCGAGCTGGGCGACGTCCGGCGGCGAGCCCGCGACCATCTGGTTCTGGATGCTGGAAATGGTGTCGGTGGCCGGGTTCGGGCTGTTGCCCTGCGGCTTCTGCGCGGTCACCGTGATGTTCGGGAACTTCTTGCGGAAGTCGGCGATCAAGGAGTTGAAGGTGTCGGTCCAGGCCCCGGCGAGTCCGTAGTTGTAGGACTCGAACACGATCGACACCTGCTGGTCCGGCTTCAGCTCCGGGATCTGCGCGCTGTCGGCGTTCGAGTCGGTGGTGGTGCTCCCGAGTCCGCCGCAAGCGCTGAGCGCGACGGTGGTTGCGAACACCAGGCCCAGAATGGGCGCGGTGCGTTTCACGGTGTTTCTCCTCATCGAGTAGGGGTGTTCGAGGTTCAGGCGACGGCGACGGGTTCGCCCGCGCTGTCGACGGTGGCGTCCCGGCGCGTCTCCTGCCAGGTCAGGCGCAGCCCGGAGCCGGCATGGAACAGGTGGATGTGGGCCGGGTCGGCCCGCAACGCGATATCGTCGTCGACCGCGACGCCCGCGGGTCGCGGCGCTCGGACGCACAGGATCCGATCACCGGTGGTGAAGTGGATCAGTTCCTCGCTGCCGAGGTTCTCCACCATCGTCACGCGGCCGCGGATGTCGGCGCCGGTCCGATCCAGGCGCAGCTGTTCCGGGCGGATGCCCGCGACCACTTCCACGTCGTCATCGAAATTCGCTGCGTCGATGCCCAATTCGATGTCGATGCCGTCGGCCACCACGCGCAGCGAACCGTCGCGCTCGGTGACGACGGCGGGAAACAGGTTCATCGGCGGCGCGCCGAGGAATCCGGCGACGAAAGTCGACCGGGGACGGTCGTAGAGCTCGGTCGGCGTGCCCACCTGCTCCACCCGGCCGTCGTTGAGCAAGGCGATCCGGTCGGCCATCGTCATCGCTTCGACCTGGTCGTGGGTTACGTACAGGAACGTCGCACCCAGCCGCTGATGCAGCCCGATCAGTTCGGCGCGGGTCGCGCTGCGCAGCTTCGCGTCCAGGTTCGACAGTGGTTCGTCCATCAGGAACGCGCCGGGGTCGCGCACCATGGCGCGGGCCAGCGCGACGCGCTGGCGCTGCCCGCCCGACAGCGCGGACGGTCGGCGGCGCAGCAGCTCGGTGAGTCCGAGCACCCCGGCGACCTCCGCCACCCGCTCGGCGATCCTCGCCCGCGGTGCGTGCCGGGCGCGCAGCGGGAATCCGATGTTCTCGGCGACGGTCAGGTGCGGGTAGAGCGCATAGCTCTGGAACACCATCGCCAAGTCGCGCTGCTGCGGCGCCTGATGCGTGATGTCTCTGTCGTCCAGCAGGATCCGGCCGTCGGAGGGATCCTCCAGACCGGCGATCATCCGCAGCAGTGTGGATTTGCCGCAGCCGCTCGGGCCGAGCAGCACCATGAACTCGCCGTCGGCGATGTCGAGGCTCACCTCGCGCACCGCGTGGGCGGCGCCGAAGCGCTTGGACACCGCTTCGATTCGCAGTCGTGCCACCGTCGCCCCTCAGCCCGGCAGCTCGCCCGCGACGATCCAGGTCGCCACCCGGGCCGCGATCGCGGGGGAGTCCTTGATCCACAGGAAGTGGTCGCGATTGACCACCGGCGCGTTCTCGTCGATGTGCCACCGGGTCACCCGGGCCTTCGGCATGCGGGAGACCAGGAAGTCGACGTTGGACTTCGGGCCGAGCACGTCGTCGGACAACGAGATCGCCAACACCGGCGCGGTCAGCTCCCGCAGCAGGGTGTTGTATCGGCGCTTGCTGCCCTTGGGCCGGTAGTAGCTGGTCAGCGAGTGCGTCGACCAGTCACGCATGACGCCGCCCGGCATCGGGGCCGGGATGAGCACACCGCCGGGCCAGTGGCCCTTCCACCGGGAGACCAGGCCGATCCACTGGATCTGGCTCAGCGCCTCCCACCAGCGGCGCGGCCCGAACGCCCACCAGAAGACCGTGCCGGTGCCGATGACGGTGACGCCCGCGATCCGCTCCGGCTCGGCCGCGGTGAACAGCAAGGCGAGCTGCCCGCCCAGACTGTGCCCGAACAGATGGATCGGCGCCTCGGGGAACCGCGCCCGCACCGCGTCGACGATGGCGGGCAGATCGGTCTCGATCATCTCGCGGTAGCCGAAATCGCGGTGCGACCCGAATTCGGGCTCGGCTTCGCCGTGTGCCCGCAGGTCGGTCATCGCGACAGAAAGTCCCTGCGCGTGCAGTTCTTTCGCGAGGAACAGGTAGTTCTTCGCCTTCATCGCCATGGCGGGCAGGATGAGCACGACGGGCGCGCCCGGCTTCTTCGAGGCCAGGAAGCGAACGGTGAAGGTGACGCCGTCGGCGGTCGGCACCGTGGTCGATTCCAGTGTGGTGAACTCCGAACGGTTCTGCGGCGCCGCGGTGGTCATCGCTGGTCCTCCGCGATGGTGACGTCGCAGACGTAGTCGAAGGTGAACTTCGCGACGACGACATCGCCGTCGTCGAGCAGACTCGCCTTACCGGACAACTCGAAGCGGCTCGAGGCCGTGGCGGCCAGCACGTCGGCGAGTTCACGCTGGTCGACGGTTGCGATGGCGCGGATGCGGCCGACCGCGGGCTTGCGGTAGGACGCGCTGCCGCCGCGCAGCACCAGCCGCTCGACGGTGCGCAGGCGAGCGGCCGCGGCACCGACGAACGCCGCCGCTCCGCCGATGTCGGCGGCGGTGAACAGCGCCCCGGCGTGCACGGTGCCCATGTGGTTGCCGACCGTGCCGACGGCGGGGATCTCGACGACGGCGCGTTCGGGCCCGATCTCGGTGATCAGCGTGCCGACGTGGCGGCCGAACGGAACCATCTCCTGCGACACCGCCCGCAGGTATTCGTAATCGACGGCGTCGCAGTCGAGTTCGGGGTAGGCCGCCGCGAAACCGGCGATCTCACGCGTGGTCATGACGTCTCCTTCAGCGTTTGGTGCGCAGTGCGCGGCGGGCGATGGACCAGCGCAGGACCTCCGACGGTCCTTCGTAGATGCGAAAAGCCCTGGCTTCGACCAGGAATCGAGCGACGAGGTGGTCCTCGCAGACGCCGAGCCCGCCGTGCAGCTGGACCGCCCGGTCGAGCACCCGCCATACCGCCTCGGAGACGAACGTCTTGGCGATCGACGCCTCGTGCCGCGCCTGCGAGGAGGTCGGTCCTTGCGCGTCGATGGTCTCGGCGGCGGTGCGGATCACGCCACGCGCGGCGGCGATGTCGATCTCGTTGTCCGCGATGAGCCCCTGGGCCATGCCGTGCTCGGCGATCGGAGCGCCGAACGACGTGCGCGTGCCGATGTGCTCGATGGTCAGCTGGTGCGCCCGCACGGCGAGCCCGAGCCAGTTCATGCTGAACACCAGCCGCGAGGGCGCCAGCCGGACCTGCGCGAGCGCCAGGCCTTGGCCGACCTGGCCCAGTACGGCGGAATCGGGCACCTCGCAGTTGTCGAAGGTCACCTCGCAATGGCCGCCGGGCGCGCTGGTGTGGTCGAGCGTCGGCATCCTGCGACCCACCCGCAGTCCGGGATTGTCCTGGTCGACCAGGAACATCGTCGGTCCGTCGCCGGTGCGCGCCACGCAGATGGTGAACGCCGCGCCCTGCGCGCCCGTGGTGAAATGCTTCGCGCCGTTGATCACCCAGCCGGAATCGGTCTCCTCGGCGACGGTCCGCAGCATTCCGGGATCGGATCCCGCTCCGGGGGCAGGTTCGGTCATCGCGATGGCGGAACGGACCTCGCCCGCCGCCAGCGGCGCTAGGTAGCGCCGCTTCTGCTCTTCGTTCGCGACGTGCGCGAGCAGGTGGATGTTGCCGTCGTCGGGCGCCCACGCGTTCACCGCGATCGGGCCGAGCAAGCTGGCCCCGGCCGCTTCGAGCACCTGCGCCTGGGCTCGTGTGTCCAGGCCGAGGCCGCCGTACCGGGGATCCGACAGCGGCCCGAAGACGCCGGCCTCCTTGGCCTTCTTCTGCAGCTCGAGCCGCAGCGCGTCGTCCATCACCCGCCCGTCCACCACGACCTCGCGTTCCACCGGAACTACGTGGTCCCGAATGAAGTGGGTGGTCTTGTCCACCAATTGCGCGACAGTGCTCATGGCGTCAGTCTCGGCGCGGCGCCGGAGCGGGGGAGGGGGCGATAGTCAACGTCGATTGCGCGAATCGACTGCCCATTCGTCCGCTGCGTGGGCGGCGCATCTCGGCGACGGTGATCGCGGAGACGTTGCCGGGCTAGGGGACGGATATGACAGACACAGCGGTGCGAGTATGGCGCCGCCGCGACGAGGCCGCGGGCGTGTTCGCGCTCGACCTGGTCCCGGTAGACGGCGGCGAACTGCCGTCGTGGACACCGGGAGCCCACATCGATGTCGCGGTCGGCGCGGCGGGTGTGCGGCAGTACTCGCTGTGCGGCGACCCGGCCGACCGGGCACGCTGGCGGATCGCGGTGCTGCACGAACCGGGCGGGCGCGGTGGATCGGCCTACCTGCACCGTGCCGCGCAACCCGGATCGGTGCTGCGAGTGTCCGCGCCGCGCAACAACTTCGAGCTCGTCGGCAGCGACAGCTATGTCTTCCTCGCCGGAGGCATCGGGATCACGCCGATCCTGCCGATGGTGGCCGCCGCGGAAGCCGCGGGCGCCCGATGGTCGCTGTACTACGGCGGCCGCACCCGAGGACACATGGCCTTCGCCGACGCCATCGCCGAGCGCTATCCGCTGGCAAAGCTGCTGCCGCAGGACGAACACGGCTTGCTGCCGCTGCGGGAGATCTTCGCCGATCTCGGCGACACCCCCGTGTACTGCTGCGGACCGGAGCCGTTGCTGGCGGCGGCGGAGTCCGAAGGCGCGCGCGCCGGGGTGCCGGTGCATGTGGAGCGTTTCGTGCCGCGGCAGGCGCGGTTCGCGCCCAACGAACCGTTCGAGGTGCGTTTGGCGGCCAGCGGCAGGACCTTTCGGATCGGGGCGAACCAATCCATCGCCGACGTCCTGGAATCCGCCGGGATCGGCATCGTCACCTCCTGCCGCGAAGGCACTTGCGGCAGCTGCGAGACCGCGGTGTTGTCCGGCGACATCGAGCACCGGGACGAACTGCTGACCGACGAGGAGCGGGCGCGCGGCGACACGATGATGCTGTGCGTCTCGCGGGCCAGGTCCGGCCCGCTCGTCCTCGACCTGTGACCTGCCCGCCGCGGCCGCGGCGGGTGTGCGGCGCGCTCGGCGTGACCGCTTCCTGTGAGAAAACCGAGAGGAAACAACCGAGGATGAGGAAAATCGTTGCGGTGGCCGCTGGTCTGGTCGCCGCAGTCGGGATCGCCGCCGGCTCGGCCGGTGCGCAGCCCGGTAGCGACGACGCCGTCGACTTCACCGCCTACGCCACCGACACCCAGTCCATCGTCACGACCGATGCCGGTTCCATGGTCGTCGAGGACGGGCTGTTCAAGATCAAGGCCGCCAACGGCGCCGTGCTCACCGGCATGCCGCTGAAGTTCCGGGTCGATGACTTCGAGTTCCCGATCGTGGCCGACATCGCCGACCACACCGCCACCCTGACCCCGCAGTTCGACCTGGCGCACGCGGCCTACAAACCGGTCGCCCTGCCGTTCGAGGACAAGGCGCCCTGGAAGAACGAATACGACCGCGAGCAGGCCGCCTGGTCTCGCATGACCAGCACCATCACCATGGGCGCCACCCTCGGCACCCTGATCGGCGGCATCGGCGGCGGCGCCGTCGGCTGCGTCCTCGGCGGCATCGCGGGTGCCACCGTCGCTTCGGCCGCCATCGTCGGCCTGTTCGGCGCGTTCATCCCAGCCGCGGCCATCGGCTGCCTCGGCGGCATCATCGCCGTCGGCGCGCTGGGCACCATCGCGGGCCAGATCCTGGTCACCGCCCCGGTGGCGATCGGCGCCGCCATCCAGTACTTCACCACTATCAACCAGCCTCCTGTGCAGGCGAAGTAGATAGCGGCGAAGAACCCGACGTCTCGTTCGTTGGGGGACACCCGACCCCGTCCGGCCACACCCCGGACGGGGTCTTTCCGTGCGGCGGGGATTGCGCTGCCGCTGTCCCCCGAATCCGGTACCGGCCGACCATCTGTCGGCGAATCCGGTGACCGTGTAGCAGAAGCGTCCACCGCCCGCATCTGGTCACCGGCTTCGTGCGCAGCACCGCTCATGTCTGTAGCCCCTCCGGACGGATCCCGATCACGTCATCGAGTCGGCCCTGATCGCAGCTGTTGCGTCGAAAGCCGGGAGCCGAGGTCGGCGAAGGTGATCGCACGGAACCGCCGCTTCTCGTCAGTCGCTTCCCGGCGCGGGGTGGACGACCATGACGGGGCAGGAGGCGTGTTGCACGAGGTCGTTGGCTGTGGAGCCGAGGAGCATGCCGGCGAAACCACCGCGTCCGCGGCTGCCAACGACGAGCAACTGCGCATCTTTCGACCGCGACAGCAGATGTGCACCGGGGGCGGCCATCTCCACCTCGCGGGTCACGCGCACGCTGGGGTACTTCTCCTGCCAGCCCGCCAGCCGCTCGGCGAGGACCGCACGCTCGACGTCCTCGCGTACGGCGTCGAGCCGGCCCGGCTGGCCGGCGAAGCGGCTGGCATCCCAGTCGCTCCAGACGTGTACGGCGACCAACTCCGCTTCACGCGCGGCAGCCTCCGCGAAAGCAGCCGCGATGGCGGATTCACCAACCGGGCTGCCGTCCACGCCGAGGACCACCGGGCCGGTGCGGTGGACCTCATCCTGGGTGCCGGAATCGGGGCGCACGACGATCACCGCACCCTTGGCGTGCGCGGTGACCGCCAGCAGCGTCGATCCCAGATGCGCCACCGTCCCGGTGTTGCCGGTTGCCCCGAGCACGACCGCGTAGGCCTCGCGGCTGTGGTCGATCAGCAGCTGCTTGCCGGTGTCGGTGGAGGTACGGGTGGACACCCGCAAGCCCGGCGCTACCGATAGCGCCACTTTCTCTGCGCGGGCGAGCATTTCCTTTCCGTGCTCGCGGACCGCGTCGACCACCGACGGCATCAGGACTTCGTAGCCCCCGAGCACCCAGCTGGTGCCGACCAGGTCCAGTCCGTGCACGATCTCGAGTTCGCGCCCGCGCTGAGCGGCGAATCCCGCCGCCCACCGCAAGGCTGTCCACGAACCCTCCGATCCGTCCACGCCGACGACGACCTTGGCGGCGGCGATATGATGCGGATCGTCGAATTGCTGCTGGCCCATGGAACTCTCCCTCTACCGTGGTCGTGACGTACCCGATGGGCACCGTCGAAGCGTACGACCGGTGCGGGGGCCCTCGGCGTGGCTGATGGTCACCTCGAGTGAGGCCGAAAGACCATGAATGCGAACCGAGCGCGGTTGTGTTCGCCCGAGTTCCAGTGTCGTGTCCGCTGCGGGTGAGTTATCCGCTCGACGCGAATCGGGTGATGTGCGGGAGCGCCTCGACAGGATGCTGTGCGCGGATGGCCTCGCCGATCGGCTCGAAGCGCCATGTCCCCCGAGCCGGGATACCTTGCCCAGTGTGGGAAGCCTCCGTGCTGAGGTCGTAGCGGGCGATCTCGGCGCCGGGCGCGGTCTTCGGTTTGCCACAGGGAGCGGTTCTACGGCACGATGGCTGGGCCCGCCGGTCAGTCGATGCCTTCGATGATGCGGAAGTCGCGCGCGACGCCGTCGGGGAGGGCCACCAGCGCCTGCTGGTATGCCTCGCTCTCGTATGACGCGACGGCCTGTTCGAAGCTGTCGAACTCGATCAGAACGACGCGTTGCGTGATTCCGGCCTCGTGGGCGACGACTCGACCGCCACGGGACAGGACACGCCCGCCCCCAGCCTGGACAGCCGGACGGGCCAGCTCGTTGTAGGCAGTCAGCCTGTCGAGGTCGGAAATGGCGGGGTAGACACTGACCCAGTAGCCCTTGGCCATGGAAACCTCCTGTGTTCGGCCGGACACGTCCGACTTGGAAGCGATCGATCCCGGCGACGCGTCCTGCGGTCGGTGGAATCGTCATATGCGCAGGTTAGGGCTTGATGTGCGGTCGGGGGAAGGATCGGTACGCGCTAGACTCAGAACGGATCGTTATCAATCGACAGGGAGGGCTCGTGGCGCCGGATACGGTGAGCCTGCGGTACTTCCTGGTGCTGGCGCAGGAGTTGAACTTCACCCGCGCCGCCGCACGGATCGGTATCGCACAGCCCGCACTCAGCGCCCGGATGCGTCGATTGGAGGCAGAACTCGGTACGGCACTGCTGGTCCGCAACACGCGTAGCGTCGTATTGACCACGGCGGGTGCGGCTTTGGCGGAGTCCGCGCCGCCAGCGCTGGCGGCGCTGGACCGGGCATGGGACACCGCCCGGAGCGCGGGGGCCGGTGAACTGGGCACGCTGCGCATCGGATACAGCCTCAGCGCCGGGGCCGGGACGGCACCGGCACTGGTGGACAGGCTCATTCGCAGCAGCCCCGGACTCGAGGTCGGCGCGGTCCCGATGGCGACACCGGAGATCTCTCCCGCGGTCGCCGACGGCCGCATTGATGCGGGGATCACCCGCGGTGAACAGCCGGGTCGTGGCGTGCGCCGGTTCCTGCTGCGGCGTATGCGCATCGGGGTCCAGCTGGCGCAGCATCATCCGCTGGCCGAACGCTCGGAGATCGAGATCGCCGATGCGGCCGCGTATCCGCTACGACTGCCCGACCGTGCGGCCAACCCCGTGGTCCACGATCAGCTGTCCGCACTGTTCCGCGGCATATGGCCGAGCCCCCGATTCCATACACCCGCAGTCTCTTTCGACATGTCTCAGCGCGACCTACGCGACGGGCTCACCCTCGCTCCGGCCGGTGAGGTCGCGGCTACGACACAACCGGCTGGTCTCACGTGGCGACCGCTGCGGGGCGCGCCCAGCCTGACGATCCACCTGGTGCTCCCGCGCGAACAGTCGCCGCTACACCGCCGCATCCGCGCCGTCGCCAAAACCCTGGCGCACGAGCTGCACTGGCTGCAGGACTGACGCGCAAGAGGTCGAGCGAGGCAGACTTCTGCGATGGCGAGGCCGCCGAAATCGGTGCCGAACTCGCCCAGCTAGGCCCTACCGGGTACCGGCCCCTGCGGGTGCGGACACCCCGTTCTGATCAGGGGCCGCGAGAGGGTGCGCGTTCTCCCAGATGCGGGTGAGGTAGTTGCGCGCGACCTCGGTGCTGCCGTAGGGGACGATCGCGCCGACATTGCCGGGGCCGCCGGGGCCGTTGTAGCGCCCGTCGGGGGTGAGGCTGATATTCGCGGTGACCTTGCGTGTGGTCGCCGCCTCAGCAGGTGGCGGGCACCGTGTCGCCCGCCAACCGGAACTCGAACCGGATCGCGCCCGGACTCTGCGCGGGCAGCACTATGGCCGCGCCGTGCCCTGCCCTCCAGCTCCGGGGGACCAGGACGTAGTGGTCACCGATGCGGCTCAGTGGCGCCAACCCGTCGTAACGGAACCGGTAGGCGGATTCGGTACCAGGATCGGTGGCGCAGGTCGTCGTGCGGACATCGGGGCCGGAAAAGTGCAGTTCTTTTTCGCTGTAGATGATGACCTGCGGACTGGTGGGCAGTTGCGCGGCCCATTCCCGCGCCCGGGTCTGACCGACCGCGACCGAGTAATCGGTGGCGATCCAGAACAAGTTGATGCCGACCATGAGAAACAGGATCACCCACTCCACGACCGCTACCGCCTGCGCCGGTGGCGGCGCGGTGCTGGGCCTGCTTTCCCGCAGACGTTCGCGCCGCAGCACGACCAGCAGCCAGAACGTCAGTACACCAGCGATGATCGAGACCGGTGCCACGCACAATCCTTTGTTGAGCGGAGTCACCACATAGATGCGGGAGAGACCATTGACCAGGACCGCTCCGGCGATCAGCGCGAGGACGAGGGTGGCCCACCGCCCCGGTCGACGCGCACGCACCGAATCCGGCAGCGCGATATATCCCCACAGCACCGCCATGCCGGTGAGACCGGCGAGCGTCAAGGGCACGAACAGGGCGTCGACGGTGCGCATCAAGTACTCGCGGATGCTCGGATTCAGCGTGGTCGAGTCGACACCGAAGTAGTTGAAATACCAGTAGACGTGTGCCCAGCCGAAATAGAACAGGACGGCGGTCAGCAGCGTTGTCGGGGCGATCAATTGCCCGATGGATCGCGCGACGTGGCCGAATCCGTCGAACGCCGACCCCGCCGCGGGTGTCGGTGCCTGCTCATCTGGTGGTGGTGGCACGTGGCTTGCTCGTCACCGTCTCGGTGGGCGTTTGTGTTCGGGTGGTCGAGTTGGTTCCGGTATGGGGAGCCGCCTCGGTGGTGGAGCCGGTCTCCGGTTCGAAGCCTGTTGTGCCGCACGGCGATCTCCGCGGGGGCAGTGTCCCGGTGAGAAGGGTCAGCGTCGAGCCGGACGTCAGGATCAGCGACCCGTTCGCCGACTGTTCGGTCGGGGTCGAATCCTGCTTCGCACCGCGAAATCCGGAGTATTGGCAAACGCTGCGCTCGGTGTCGGCCTTGTCCTGCGCGATGGCAACGCTGGCGCAGCCACCGCACGCCGCGGCTATGCGACGCACGGCCAAGTCCTTGACTTCGACGATCGGTGCCCCCTGGAGTTCGGTGAAGGCCGGGATGCGAAACGGCGCACCCGCCGCCTTGCCCGCATCGGTCTTTCCCGGCCTTCCCGGCGCGTTCTCGTCTGGCGGGGTATCGGTTCCGGACGGCAGCTGGGTTGTCGTCGCAGTGACCGCTTCCGGGTCGGGTATCGACGTGGCGCATGCCGAGATCGCGACTGTCACCGCACCCACGATCATCATCCGCCGAATGAACATTTCCCTCCCTCCGGACATGATCATCATCGAGCGTTGGTGTACGCACACGGGACCAGCACGCGTTGCACCAACGATCATCGCGCGAAGAATACGAACGGGCGAGGAATTCCCCGCATCCTGCTGCTCCTGCACAGGAGCTCATCGGCCGACGCCCAGTCGATCTGGTAGGGCGTGGACCCGAACCCTGCTCGGTCACTCGCCACGAACGCGCCGCACAGACATTTGCGGAGGTGCGGTCGCGGCAGGTGCGTGTCGAGATCGACGGCCCACGTCGATAGGGGTGCTGGCCGTCCAGAACCGGCGTCACGCGCCGGGGCGTGAACGCTGCGGACTTGCGAATTCGCCTTTCCGGCAAAATGGTTCGTGAATTGCGGGTAGTATTCGAGCATCGGTGGGGCGACTACATCGGCGGGGCGGTGTTGATGGAAGTAGTGGGCGTCCACCACTCATACGGCAGGCGGTCGGTGCTGCGTGGCGTCGATTTCGCCCTGTCACCGAGGATGGTGGCCGGCGTTGTCGGTGAGAACGGGACGGGCAAGTCGACACTGTTGAAGGTTCTCTCGGGAGAGCTGCGACCGGATCGGGGTGTGGTCCGCCATCGGGGGCGGTTCGGGTACTGCCCGCAGCGGGTCGTCTTGAACGACGCGTTCACCGTTCGTCAGCACCTGAATCTCTTCGCCGCAGCTTATTCCGTGCCGGACCTGCGGCGAGCCGAGCAAACCATGGAGATTCTGCGTTTCGCCGAATACGCCGATGAGCGGGTCGCGACGTTGAGCGGCGGTACCCGGCAGAAGCTCAACCTGACGCTGGCGGTGATGCACGACCCACAGGTCCTGCTCCTGGACGAGCCGTATCAGGGCTTCGACTGGGAAACGTATCTGCGTTTCTGGGATCTGGTCGCGCAGTTCCGTGACTCCGGTGGCGCGGTTCTGGTCGTGTCGCATCTGGCTTACGACACCGATCGGCTGGATCAGGTGTGGCGGTTACACGACGGTGTCCTACAGGGCAGGGAGTAATGGGTCGAAGGAACCAGAACGTGCGGCTGTTCGTGACAGCCACCCGCTACGGCCTGGTGGAGCATGCTCGCAACCGGTTCGCCATGCTGCTGGTCGCTGTCTTCATCCCCGTGTTCGTCACACTGGCGGGTCTGATCATCACCGATACGCGGGTACCGTTCCGGCTTCGGGACACCGGTGTGGTCCTCCAGGCCAAAGGCAATGAGCTGGCGCAGATCTCGGGTGCCCTGACCGCTGTCTGTCTGATCATCGGGTTCATGATGTTCGCGGCGACCTTCAGCAGCGGGGCGTTCGACCGGCGATTGTGTATGGCCGGGTATCCCCGGGTCGCTTTGGGTTCGGCGAAAATCGCGTGCTTGGTGGTGGCTTCGTTCGTGGTCAGTGCATACGCCACCATGGCGATCTGCTTGTCTTGGTCGCCGCACCAGCCGATCGTGCTGGCCGTGGCGCTGTTCTGCGACGCGATGACTTACGGGGCGCTGGGTGTGGTGTTCGGCACGCTGCTGCGCCGAGAGGTGGAGGGTATGTTCGCGATCGCGATGATCAGCTGCTTCGACATGGTCGTGCAGAACCCCGTCGCCAGTATCGGGGCGGACAGCGATGTCGTGCGGTGGCTGCCTTCCTATGGCGCCATGCAGGCTGCGACCGCGGCCGGCTTCTCCGACGCCACACTGTTCACGGGGTTGGTTGTACAGCTGGGCTGGTTCACCGCGAGTGTCCTGGCCGGGTTGGTCGCTTTTCATCTGCGCACCCGTTCGGCCCTCGGCGCCACGACACCGATCGGCATGCCGGGACAACCGGCGAAGCAATGACCGGTTGCCCCGCACGACACCACCGTTCGATGCGCCGTGCGGGATCACCGGCTTCGCCGGGCAGTGCCGGACTTACACTCCGGTACGCGCCGGGTCGGTGGCCGGGTAGTAGTAGAGCTGACGACGCAAGCGTTCCAAGTCCGGAGTCCCGGTAGACGTGGTCGGGGTGTACCGATCGGCCTGATGCAGCCGCAACGCCAGGTCCTTACTGTTCTCGAAGATCGCCAGGTACTCTCTCCGTCGGCCGGACAGACCCGGGGTCATGCGGAGCAGCGGCGGGATATAGTGGATGATCGCGTCGATCTGGGTACGCTTCTCGGCCACCTGGTGTCGCACCTGCTCGACGGCTTCGTCACGGCCGCATCCGGTCTCGTGGCAGATCGCGCGAACCAGGTTGTAGGGAGTGTGGTCGGCCTCGTCCTGGTCCAGGCCCGCCAGATCGTTCTCCGCAGCGGTCACCGCGAAGAGCAGTTCCTCGAAACGGCGGAACACCGGGTGGCGACGCAGCGTCGACGGCAGTTCGAGGTCGTAGTAAACCTCCGTGCAGGCGAGGAAGATATCGGCTCCGAAGGTCGATTTCCGCAGCGGCAGGTAATCGGCCGTGGTGGGGATGTAGCCGTCGATGCGATGGTGCGCTTCGCGTTCGCAGGCTTCGAACCAGTCTTCTACGCTGTCGAGGAACCGCTCCTGCCAGCCGATGGTGCGGCCCTCGCGCAGGCGCGGCCACACGCTCGCCCACGCAGTCGCGATCGCGCCGGAACGCGGCGCCTGCGGGTCCTGGCGCAGCACGGCCACCAGTCCCCGCCGCAGCGCGGTGACAGCTTCGCGATCCCTCAAGCGGGGATCCTCGAACATGTCATCCCACACCACGGCCAGTGCGGCCATCCCGACGAAAGCCTGTTCTCGGGGCGTGTCCACCGCCGCCACGACACGCATCGGTAACCGGAACGCCCCTGCCCACCGGTGGTGACGATCGAACTCCTCCGCAGAGGCGATCAATCCACTGTCGGCCATCCAATTTCGCAGCCAGCTCGTGACCGATGGCGCGAACACCTCCCCGTCGGCCTGCGGCCGCGTCGACTGCTCGGCGACAGCGGCACCTGGTGTTCTGCGGTCGAGTATGGATCGGGCATAGGCGATCATCTCGTGGCGGGCGCGAGGGTCGACAGCCACGGCGGCGAGCCGACCGGCGGCCTGGTCCATGAATTCGTCGGCCAGCGCGTGCGCCTCGGTCACGGCGCCGGAGGCGAGGACGAGCTCCCGGGCACGGGCGGCTTCCTCGGCGGTCATCGCTCTGCGGAGCAGACGGGCGAGGTTCCGGTCGACGGCAGCCGCACGAATCACCGGCAATGTGTAGATGCCCTCGGGCAGGTCCGCGTTGACGGGCTTGCCCATTTCTCCGGCGGTGGAGGTGAGGTCGAGGATGTCGTCGTACAGCTGGTAGGCCAGTCCGAAGTGTCGACCGAACGATGCCAGAGCCTCTTCGTCATCCTCGGTTCGCCCCGCCTGCATGGCGCCGACACGGCATGCCAGCGACAGGATCGCCGCGGTCTTGCCGTCGATCGAGTCCAGGTAGGCCTGTTCGCTGCGGGATGCCGCGTATTGATCCGCAGCCTCGATCACCATGCCGGCGCACATCTGCTCGCCCGCGATGGTGGCCGCGAGAACTTCGCGCAGACCGAGTTCGGCGAGCAAGCGCGTGGCCGAGGTCGTCACACAATCACCGGCCAGTACCGCCAGATGCGAACCCCAGACGGCGTTGGTGCTGGGGCGACCCCGGCGCTGGTGAGCATGATCGATGACGTCGTCGTGGTACAGCGATCCCAGATGCAGCAGCTCGACCGCCGCAGCGGCACGCACGGCACGGTCATCGGCCGGGGCTGCCGGATCGGTGAGCAGATAGTACGACAACAAGGTCAAAGTAGGACGAACCAGACGACGGGTGCTCTCCGCACTCTCGTCGGTGAGCGCGGTCAGTTCGGGTCTGCCATCGAACCGGATAGGGCCGAGGACAGCTCGGACGCGGTCGAGGTCGGCGTCCAAATGCGGGAAGACGGCAGAATCGATTTCACTGGGCACGCGCGCTCCTGAACTCGGGTACATCGCTCATCCACAACACAGCCGATCAACAGCATTTCACCATTGCCGTATGAAAAGTGTTGGCACATCGAGGGTTTGAAATATTCGCACCAGGGACAGCCTGCAACGGCCTGCCGCCGCGAGGGGGCATATCGATCCGCTGCCGCGGGGGTCAGCGTGGGCGCGTCACGTTCTGGGAGAACTGCCCCTGTACGTTGCCGGGCGGGTTGTAGAGGGCAACGACGACGCTGTTGCCCGCGGCGGCGAACCCGATGCCGAGTTGCGTGCTCGCCTTCCACACCACCTGCGTGAAATGTCCGGTCGCGGTGCTGAATCCGGGATCGTTGTAGTCGTAGTCCTTGGCCTCGTCGTACCACATCTGTGTGGCCGTCTCGACACTACGCACGGCGTCGGCGAAGCCCGCCGTTGCCAGCCAGAGGTTCTCCCCGGCCCCGTTCTTGTAGGGGCAGCTGTGATCGATCGTGCCCTTGTCGGCGTAATACTGCGCGCATTTCTGCGCCAGTCCGACCAAGGTCTGGTCCGAAGTCATGGCTGGGGCACCGTGCCGGGCCCGGAACTTGTTGTGCGCGGTGAGCCCGGCCTGGGTGAGATCGCCCTGCCCGGCGGCTGGGCCTCCGCCGGAGATGAGCGCGGCGAGCAGCACCGCGGCAATGACCGTTACCAACCGTCCGACACGCACGACGACCTCCCCGGGAAAGAGCAGGACACAACAGAGACGAATCAGAGAGCCACCGAACGCCAACCGGCCGTTGGCATTTCGGGTTGCGGCGAGAATACCGCAGGCTTCGCTCGCTTCCCGCTGATGGCGGTGCACCAGCGACGCGCCAGTGCGCCGAGCAGCTCACGCACCGCGGCGATCCGGTCCCGCGCGGTCGGCCCTCGAACGGCTACAGCAGCCGCCGGAGACAGAGCCGCTCGACGCGCGTGGCTCACTAGGCTGGCTGGGTGAAGTTCACAGCGGATGTCGAGCGTGGTGGGTGGCTGCTGGCGCGCGTCGGCGAACACGGAGTCGGCAGCGTCGCTGGTACCGGATTCGAGGCTTATGCGCGGATCCTGCACCCGGTCGAGGCGACCCGCCGCGACGTCACGGTCACCGACGAGTGGGGCAATCCCGAGGTCGTGGAGGAGGCGATGTGGCCGTGGGCCGAGGTCGCCGTGCGCAACGGCAGAGTGATCCATCCGCTGGTGCAGTGGCGCAACCTCACCGACGGTGAGGACGAAGCGGCGATGTCGTTCGACGACGGTTGGAAAGTCGGCCAGACCGTCGAGGGGTGGTTCGACCCATCCCTGCTGGCCGCGCTCACCGGTCACCTCCGTGCGGCCACCGAGACACCGGAAGAGGTGACGGCCGGAGTGTGGAATGGATTCGGTGAGCTGAACACCTCCTCGGGTGCGGTGTTCATCGCCTCCACCGACGGCGATCCGCAGGACATCGAGCGCGAGCGAGCTCGAATCGACGCCGAGCTGGCTGCCTCTGTCACGCCTCAGGTCAGACAGGCGGTCGAGGCAGGGCCTTTCCTGCGGTGGCCGGGACGCGACTTCATGCTTTTCGACACCGGCCTGTCCGAACTCGCCGACCCCAGCTGGGTGCATGCGGCGGGCCTGGGATGGACCAGCGACTTCCCCGGAGTGACGCCCCAGCTGCTCTGGCCCGCCGACCACGCGTGGGTAGTGGCCACGGAAATCGACTTCGACTCCACGATCGTCGCCGGCTCACGGGCTCTGATCGACGCGGTTGTGGCCGACGACCGTTTCGAGGCATTCGAGATCACCGAGAATTCGGATCTGAGCTGGGACGGCGACAAAATCAATCCCGCGCCGAACGACTGACACGACGGCGAGGAGTGATCGGACGGCGAACGGGTCCGGTGGCCACACCGGGTCGGAATGCCGGCTGTTCGGCGCGGCGTTTGATGCCGTACAGCATCTTGCGTTCCATCACCAGGCTCGCCGATTCCATCACATAGCGGTAGAACCGGCGGGTGAGGTCCGAGGCACCGGTGAGTCCGATGCGGTTGCGGCTCACCAGCCGGGTGGATTTCCCTGCCGGATACAGCCCGAATGCCCAGACCCAGTGGCCGTCGTCGGAGGCGAAGACCAGGGCGCGCTCGCGTTCGACGGTCGCGGCGCGCATGCGCGGGCCCGACTTCCCGAGCGCGAAGCCATCGCCGACCTTCAGCTTCTGGAACTGCGGCAGAATCTGGTCGGCACTGTGCATGTCGAGGCCGAGCAGGTTTTCGATCCAGTCGTAGGTGTATGCGCCGCCTCGGCCTGGCCCCAGCTGAACCAGCCACGGCCAGATGGCGTCGGCACCGGTGTCGATCGTGATCGCCCGCGTCGTGACGATGTCGGCGTCGGCGAGCAACTCGTCGCCGGGCATGGTCCGCGCGATCTCGTCGGCGGCGGCACCCCAGGTCGAGGACCTGACGCACCAGCGGGCGCCGTAGGCAACGGCGAGGGCCGATGCGCAGGTCGCGGCAAATGCTGTTCTTCTCATGTGTCCTGACTTCCCTTCGGCGAGCCGATGAGTTGTGCCGAGCACGCGGTCGGAAGATCGCGGTGTCGAGGGAACACTCTGATCCGTTGCGGGCCGGAGCCGGACCAGGTGCAGCCTGTGCGCAGGAAGCTGCGCCATCGCGACACGAACCGCTTGTCTGGTGTTCTATCCGGAATGTGCGACCAGTACCGGGCAATACGCGTGCTGGACCAGGAAATTGCTGGTCGAGCCGAGCAGCAGGCCGGTGAAACCGCCGCGGCCGCGGTTGCCGACGACGATCAACTGGGCACTGTTCGACCAGTACTGGAGGCGATCGACGGCCCCGCTCAGATACACCTTGCGGGTGACGCGCACATTGGGATACTTCTCCTGCCACCCGGCGAGTCGTTCGGCCAGAATGGCGTCTTCAGCGGTCTCCAGAGCAGGTCCCATCATGTCTGCCCCGAGCTTTTCACCCGCGAATTCGCCGAAGTGCCAGTCACTCCAGGAATGCGTGGCCACCAGCTCGGCGCCGCGGTCGGAGGCTTCGGCGAACGCGGCGGCGATCGCGGCCTCGCTCACCGGGCTGCCGTCGATGCCGACGACTACCGGGCCGTCGTTCCTGAGGCCCGATTCGGTGTCGGCGCCGCGGACCACGACGATGGAGCCGTGCCCATGTCCGGTGACCGCGAGCAGTGTGGAGCCGAGGTGGGCGAAGGCGCCCGCCGTGCCGGTCGCGCCGAGTGCGAGGAGACGAGCGGATCCGGAGAGGTGGATCAGCAGCTCGGACGGACTCGCCTCGGAAATCTCGGTGGTGATCTCCAGGTCGGGTGCCATGTCGCGAGCCACCCGGTGCGCGTCGGAGATGATCTGTATCGCCTGTTTGCGCACCGCTTCGACGATCGACGGCGTCATCGCCAGACGGCCGCCGGGCATCGAGCGCAGTGCGGCCATGTCCAGCCCGTGGGCGAGGTGCAGGGTGCGGCCGCGCCGCGCCGCGACCTGCGCGGCCCAGCGGACGGCCAGCTCGCCACCTTCGGAACCGTCGACACCGACGACCACCGGCGCGGACGCCAGCAGGTGCGGATCGTTTCCAGGTGGCATCGTGTTCATGCTTGTCGCCCTTCGGAATTCGATGGATCGGCGCTGCGCTCCTGGACACGGAGGCGGCGGCGGAGGTTGGCGAACTGCCGAGTTTGCATGATCAGGTGGGCGGGCTGACCCAACAGGAAGTCGGCCACCGCCATGATCGGCCGAGGCGCATCACGCCCGAGGGTGCGCACCACCAGGCGAGTGCGTCCGCCGGGCAGCTCGGTCAGGTGGAAACCCCACACTCCCTGGGTGAACATCCGGGGGAGTGGCCCGCGTGGGTCGAAGGGGCGGCCGCTGGGCAACGCCAGGTCGCTGCGCAGCACCAACGTCGTCGGGCGATCCGCGATCGCCACGGTGAAATAGGCGCGCCCGCCGACCGTCGCGTCGACCCGGTCCCCCTCGCGCAGTTCCTGCCACTCCGGTTCGATCCGCATCGAACTCGGTCGGCCGCCGTTGTCCAGACGATCCCAGCTGTACCAGCCGGCGCGGTCGGCGCCCATTTGGACGAGCCAGCTCCAGACCTCCTCCCGAGGCGCCTCGAAGGTCGTGGCCATCGTCGAGCAGGCCGTCGGAGCGGGTACGAGCGTGTCACCGGGGTACTCGGCCGCCGCCTCTGCCGGGGTGGCGCCCCAGCACAACAACCGATGCCGCAGTCCCAGCGCTGCCGCGCCCGCTACCAACAGGGGAACGGTCCATCGCATGTGTCGTGTCCTCCCGTCCGGTCTTCGCGCATTCAGCTCAGCAGACCGAGCGTCGTGCCCGACAGGGCCGATGGTCCCGAGAAGTATCGAGCGTTGAGGAAGAAACCCGGTTCATCCGATTGCCTGTGGACAACCGGGGCGTGCCGACCCTCTCAGCGAATTACATCTTCATCCGAGCGATGCGCGCACCCACGAGCAATGCCGTAACAGCAACGACGCCGACCACGGTCATCAGCCGGTTGACGTCGGTCGCCGGACGCCAGCTCACTCGGCCGTCGCGCAACACGTACACCCCGACCGGTCTTGCGTTGAGACCGTATCCGACGCCGGATCCCGCCGGACCGTCCTGGTCGCTGCCGCTCCCACCACCGCCACCGCCGGACATGGCGGCGACGGCGATCACCGTGGTACCGTCTCGCTCGACCGGCTCGGCGTAGACGCGCTCGACTGCCATGGCATCCTTCGCCGAAGCGAGAACGTCTTCGACCTTCATTGTGTGCTTCCTTTCGCCGCAGTCTCGGCGGACTGCTCGACTGATCGACGCGAATCGCATTCCGTGCCGGTCGCATTCGCGTGGTGGGGCCCCCTGTGCCGACATGGTGGTATCTACCGGTCAGGCGGGGGCATGCTGCTGCGTCCCACTCGGCGAACGACGTCGAGTGAGACGACGCAGGCGCTCATGCTCGAGCCAGAACACCGCGACGCTCGAGACGAAGCACAACACGGTGGCTATGGCGCCGAAAACGACCCAGTCGGTCAGTCCTTCTCCGGCTATGGTGAGGGTGGATGCCAGGCCCAGTACTCCGACGATGAACAACACGATGCCGGGGATGTTGTACGGATCGGCGAGGCTTTCTCCCGGTTTGGCGTGGTAGGGCTGGCCGGATGTCGTATCGCTCACGAGGATTCCTTCGAGTCGGTGAATCGGGCCGCGGCCGGGCGGATGCCGCCGCCCCTGATCACCATGCCTGCGAGGGTTGTCCAGCTAGCAGAGTCCTTGGTCCCCGTGCGGCCGGACCAAGGTCGATCCCGCCGCGGGAGGCATCGATTGTGCGGCGGTGACCGCTGATGCCCGGCTTTGCCGCAGATCGTTCCGGGCAATCCGGCTACGTCTCAGTGTCGTAGTCGGCAGCCGGGTGACGCACCAACTTGGATTCGACACGCTCCACTCCGACCAGTCCATTCCGCCATCCACCGGAAGCATCCTTTCGCGCACTCGACGCTAGCCACCACGTCGCACTTGGATCAGGATGGCCGACGGCTGCCCGGCGTTTGTGCTCGTTCGGCACCGTTGCGGATCGGGACCTGAATCGGGACGGATTCGATTGTCCCCGCATGATTGTCGTTGGTCAGTGGCACTTCCTTGTTCAGCGCTGTGCGCCGCGAGCGGAGAGTATGTTGTCGACACCGTCGAGCAGGCACCGCAGTCCGAATTCGAAAATGCTCTGCGGCTGAGAGGCTTCGAAGGCGTCGGCCCCGAAGCGCGCGATCATCGGAAGCTCACCCGAGGCGAACGCTTCCTGGATTCTCCCGGTGCGGGCGCCGAGCCACTCCTCGCGAGTGCTTGTCGCGAATTGCTCGCGCGCCAGGGGGTACGCGGAGCTCTGGGTGTGAGTGGAAACCATGATCGCGATCCGGACCATGGTGGGGAAGTCGAGGCCGAGGTCGTCGACCGCGCGGAGGCGCCAGTCGGTGTAGGCCATCAGCCGGGGTGCGATCGGCGGTCTGGTGGTCAACGCGAAAAGTTGCGGCACCCAGGGATGTTCGCGGTAGATCTGCCATTCTTGCCATGCGGATAGTTCCAGCTTCGCTCGCCAGCCCGGTGGGCCCGGTTCCGGTAATGGATGATCGCCGAACACCGCGTCGATCATGAGCCGTCCGAGTTCCTCCTTCCCCGACACGTAGCGGTAGAGAGTCATCACGCCCACGTCGAGTTCGGCAGCGGTGTGGCGCATGGAGAGATGAGAGCCGCCTTCGCGGTCGACCAGGCCGATCGCCGCCCGCACCACGCGGTCGACGGACAGGGTGGCGCTTGCCGCCTCCGTGGGCGCGGGGTCTTGTCGCTGTTTCGCCGCTACACGTTCGCGATACGCCCGCGCCCTGCATGCTCGGGAGCAGTATCTGGCTGGTCTGCCGCGTGCAGCGGCCGCCAGTTCCCGGCCACAGATCTGGCAGGTCGGCATCCTCAGCCCCTTTTCGTCACGAATCCTTGCTCGGTGACGAAAGTCTACCCTGGTGGGTCGATCTCCGACGACGCTGTGCGCTATTTCTATTCATGCAGGTAGATGCCAATCTATCCGGCGGGTGCGGAATGTCGCGACATCATCGGTACGATGCATTTATGACTCGTACGGTGTACTCAAGGAATGTGCCGCAGGCGCCGCGGGCGCGAAACTGCGTCGAGTTGCGTCAGGTGGTGAAGGTGTACGGTGACGGGCCTGCCGCAGTCCGGGTCCTCGACGAAGTGAGCATCGACTTCCCGCGGCGCACCTTCACGGCGGTCATGGGGCCGTCCGGCTCGGGCAAGAGCACCCTGCTGCAGTGCGCGGCCGGATTGGACCGGCCCACGTCCGGCTCGGTCGCGGTCGAGGGCACCGAACTGACAACGCTCGATGAGAACGCGTTGACGCGCCTGCGCCGTGATCGCTTCGGCTTCATCTTCCAGTCCTACAACCTGGTCCCGACGTTGACCGTGGCCCAGAACGTCACACTGCCCTTGGAGTTCGCGTCCCGGCCGGTCCCGGACGCCGGAGTCCGGGCGGTGCTGGCCCGGCTGGGCCTCGAGCGATATGCCGGAAGTCGGCCCGCGGCGCTGTCGGGTGGTCAGCAACAACGCGTGGCGATAGCGCGCGCGTTGCTGAGCGCCCCCGCCGTAATCTTCGCCGACGAGCCGACCGGTGCGCTGGACAGCCGGGCCGCCGCGGAAGTGCTCGGCCTGTTGCGGGAGGCGGTCGACAGGGAGGGGCGCACCATCGTGATGGTCACCCATGACCCGATCGCCGCGGCCGTGGCCGATGCCGTGGTCTTCTTCGCCGACGGGCGGGTGGTGGACGTACTGCCCGGCCCGAGCGCGGACACGGTGGCGGCACGAATGGCCCGATTGGGTGATCGCTCCACCAGGCGTGGAGGAGTCCGATGATGTGGCGGTTCGCCTTGCGTACCGTCCGAGCACGCTGCTCCGCATACATCGCGTCGGCGTGCGTGATCGGAACCGGAAGCGCGCTGCTGACCGCCTTCGCGACACTGGTCGAGTCAGGAATCGCGGCACCGCAGGGAGAATCGCTCGCGATTCTCGCGGCGATCATGGGTGGCTGGACCGTCGTGGTAGTGGCATTCGGCATCGCCTCCACGGTCACGCTCGTAGTTCAGCAGCGCACCCGCGAATTGGCCTTGATCAGGACGATCGGCGCTGTTCCCCGGCAAGTGCGCGCCATGGTGCTGGTGGAGACGAGCGCGATTGCGTTGCCCGCGTTGGTCGTCGGCCTAGTGCCGGGAATCGGGCTCGGGGCGTTTCTACTCGATCGGATGGTCGCGCTCGGTGTGGTCGACGTGCAGATCCAGCCGGCCGTGCACGGACGAACGATCGCTGTGAGCGTGGCCGTCTCGTTGCTGTCGACGCTGGCCGCCGCGGCGCTGGCGGGCCGTCGCGCGGCGATGGTGCCATCGGTGCTCGCGCTGGCCGAGGCCTCCGGTGCCAAAGCGGTCGCGGTCACCCGAGCGAAATCGATCCTCGGCGCAGTGTTCCTGCTGATGGGATTCGGCTCCGGGATCGGAACGCTGTGCATGGCGGACGGGCCGCTGCTGGCCGCAGGCGCCGGACCCGCATGCATCGGTGTCGCGATCGGCTCGGCATTGGTGAGTCCTCTGGTCGTCGCGCCGCTCGACCGCCTCGCCGTTCTGGTCCCGAGCAGTCTCGCTCGGCTGGCTCTGCGTAATCTGGCTGCCCGCGCCGATGACGCGAGTACGGTCGTCGGTGCACTGACCCTGCTCATCGGCATCGCCACCGGCACGCTCTACATGCAGAGCACCGAGGACAGCATCGCCGATCGCGCACCGGATGACATCGGTCCACAGTTCGCGGCCGCGAATTACCTTGTCGTAGCGATGATCATCGCATTCTGCTCGATCACGGTGGTGAACGCGCTGATCGCGGCGACCTGGAAACGCCGAAGGGAGTTCGGCCTACTCCGGCTGACGTCCTCGACCCGTCGTCAAGTGCTGGGCATGGTGGCGGTCGAAAGCACCGCGGCGACCCTCGTCGCGATCGTTCTCGGCACCATCGCGGCGGCAGCCACCATCGTCCCCTACAGCATCGCCAAGACCGGTTCGCCGATTCCGGCCGGCCCGTGGTGGATGTATCCCGCCATCGTCAGCGCGGGTCTCTCGATCGCTTTGACCGCGACCGCCTCGACGAGTCTCCGCGCCACTCGGATGCCACCGCTCGTCGCCCTCACCACACCGTGAGTCCAACTAAGCACCGAACCTCTCCCGGTGCGATATCGAAAGCAGGACGGCTATGCCCGAAACCAGGGAATTCGACCTCGTGCTCTTCGGAGCGACAGGTTTCGTGGGAGCGACCACCGCACGATACCTCGCGGAGGTCGCGCCCGGATCCGCACGAATCGCGCTCGTCGGACGTTCACAGGCGAAATTGAGCGCGTTGCGCGCCAGGCTGGGAGCCGCCGCCGCGGGCTGGGAGCTGATAGTGGTCGACGCGATGGATCGAGATGGTCTCGAGACCCTCGCCGTACGGACCGCGGTCGTGATCACCACGGTCGGCCCATATCAGCGCTATGGCCTACCGCTGGTGGCCGCTTGCGCGAAGCACGGCACCCATTACGCCGACCTCACCGGGGAATCCATATTCACCAGGAACGCGATCGATCGATACCACGACCTGGCAGTCGGTACTGGTGCGAAGATCGTGCATTCCTGCGGGTTCGATTCGATTCCGTCGGATCTGAGTGTCTACCGGCTCTACCAGGCCGTTGTCGCCGACGATGCCGGGGGACTCGAGGATACGACCTTGGTCGCGACCGTGAAAGGCGGTGTCGGCGGCAGCACGATCGATTCCGCTCGCGCCATGTGGGAGGCCATCGCCGCGGACCGCGCGCTACGGGCAGTGATATCGGACCCCTATTCGCTGAGTCCGAACAGATCGAGGGAGCCGAAGGTGGGCCCTCAGTCCGACCTGGCGCTCCGGCGCGCGAACAGCATCGAACCGAGCCTGAACGGGTGGGTGGGCACCTTCGTGATGGCGCCGCACAACACGAAAATCGTACGGCGCAGCAACGGGTTGCTCGGGTGGGTCTACGGCCAGGATTTCCGCTACCGGGAGGTCATGGACGCGGGATCCTCGCGCGCGGCCCCGCTGATCGCGGCCACGGTGACCGCTGGTGTCATCGCCGGAATGGGTGCGGTCGCGCTGCTTTCCAAGTCGTCGCCCGGACGCAGACTGCTCGATCGCGCGCTGCCCGAACCCGGCACCGGACCGGATGAAAAGACGCGGGCCGATGGATGGTTCCGTATGACGACCTACGCCCACACCTCCTCGGGCGCGGATTACGTGGCGACCTTCGCCGGGCACGGCGACCCGGGATATCAGGCGACGGCGGTGATGCTCGCCGAAAGCGGGCTGTGCCTGGCCTTCGACCATGCGCGGTTGCGCCCCGTCGCTGGAGTCCTCACTCCCGCGACGGCGATGGGTGACGTGCTCATCGAGCGAATGCGCGGAGCGGGCATGACCGTTGATATCGCGGGACCGGCGGGAGGGTGAGGCAGTTATGCGAGTGTCGGAGCGAAACACTGATGGGGTGGCCCCGGTGCGCGGTGCCACCCCATCAACCCGTCAGAGCCCGCTGCTGCCGAGGGACAGTATGCTGCTTCCGGCGCTGAGCAGCAGCGACAGAATCGACAGGAAGTTCACTTCGCACTCTCTTTCTCCTGGTTGCCGCCAGGGCTTTCGTGGGCCGGTCCGGAAAGGTCTCGAGCACTTCGCGTCTCGTTCACAGACCGCTTGGGGGCAGCGTAGGCACTCACAGTGGTTCTCCGGGCGGGTAGCACTGCCCACGTCTGGCAACAACGGACACGGAGGAGGCGAATCCGGCATCAGCGCGAGTTACGCGCTGCGCCTACTCGCCGGACTGGACGCCCCGGGCGATATTGCCGCGGCGTTCATGAGTCGCTTCTCTCCCGGCTGGGAACGTGAAGCGGGCCAGGGAAGAGGCTTCCCGATATTCACGTAGGGCCGCGACCGCGGCGTTGTATCCACTCATCCCGTGCGCTCCCGGCCCCGGCGGCACGGCGGCCGAGCAGATGAACAGCCGGTCCGCTACACGATAGGGGCGCCTGGTGATGCGCGGTCCGCCGAAGACCAGCTGGCGGACGTTCTTGTCGCCCGTGAGGATGTCTCCGGCGACATAGTTGGGGTTGTAGGCCTGCATGTCGGTGGGGCCCACCACGGTGGTGGCGAGGATCCGGTCTCGGAATCCGGGTGCGAACCGCTCTACCGCACCGAGCAGTACTTCGGTGATGTCCTCCGAATACCCGTGCGGGACATGAGCGTACAGGTCGATCGGGTGCACGTTCCCTCGTGAGCGTGTCGGATCGGCGAGGTACTGCTGTCCGACGACGATGAAAGGCCGGTCGGAGAGCCGACCTTGGTGCACCGCGTGTTCGGCGCGGACCACGTCGGCCGCGCTGCCGCAGATGTGCAGACTTCCCGCCTTGTGTGCGTGGGAGTTGGTCCACGGGATACCGCCTTCGACGGCCAGGCTGACCTTGTAGGCGGCCGGCCCGTGCCGGAATCGGCGGTACGCTCGGGAGATCCGCGACGGCAGCCTGTCACCGGCGATGTCGGCGATCGCGGCCGGGGCGAGGTCGAATATCACCAGGTCGGTCGGCGGCAGCTGGTCGAGGGACTCGACCCAGAAGCCGGTCTCGATCCTTCCGCCCAGCTCTCGCAGTGCGGCCGCCATGGCATCCGTGATCGCGCGCGAGCCGCCCACCGCGACCGGCCACCCGTAGCGATGGCCCGCGGTGGTGATGCCGAGACCGATCGCCGCGGACAGGATCCGGTGCTGTGGTTGCCAGCCGTGGGCCATGTTCCCGGCGAACAGCGCCCTTCCCTGTTCCGTTCGGAACAGTCGTCCGAGCGTCGCGGCGGGGATCAGGGACGGAATGCCGAATCGGGCCAAGCGCAGCGGATGCGACGGTATCCGTAGGAGTGGTTGCATGAAATCCGTCGCCAGCGCCTCGTATCCAGCGGAGGGGCCTGCGAACAGGCGGCGCCAGATCGGCCCGTCGTGCCCGAGGCCCGCCGCGGTGTCTTCGAGCGACCGATGCAGCACTGCCGCTGTTCCGTCGTCGAGCGGGTGAACGCAATCGATTTCCGGCCACGCCCACGTCAATCCGTATCGGGCCGAATCGATCCCCCTCCAGAACGGTGACCCGACCGCCATGGGGTGGGCCATGGCGCAGTGGTCGTGCAGCAGGCCGGGGAGGGTGAGCTCGCCGGAGCGGGTGCCGCCGCCGATGGTGGCGGCACCCTCGAGCACGGTGACCTCGACCCCGTGACGGGCCAGCGTGACGGCGGCAGCCAGTCCGTTCGGCCCGGAACCGACCACGATTGCCGTGGTCATCGCACACGCACCGATGGCAGCTCCTGGGTATCGGAGCGGAGCGGATGAACCGGGAACCGGTCACCCGGCTCCGGCCACGGCTGACGGGCGAGCATGTCCTCGACCAGCACGTAGCCCTCCTCGATGACACCGGTCCTGGCGTCGATGATGCGGTAAGCCTGGCGTTGCCGGTGAATGGGCTGGGACTCGAGCACGACGATGCGCAGCTCGCCTTCCTCGAATCGGCAGCGTCGCTGCAGCGCTGCCAGCAACTGCTCGTTGTGCAGGTGTCCTTCACCGAAGTTCCAGCCCAGCAGCGGGCCGGCGACGATCTCTCCGTCACGGATGGCGTAGTCGTCCTCGTTGTCGACCGCGCGGGTGATCAGACCGTTGAGCGCCCGGCCGTGGGTGTGCATCGATCGCCAGCCGAGACCGCTCTGGATGAGGATGTCGGCGATCTCGGGGCCGTACAGCTTGGTCAACTGGCTGACCGGCAGCCCGGCGCTCATGGTCACATGCCGCTCGAGTTTCAGCTCGGCGTCTCCGCGGAAACACCAGGCGCTGGTGGCCCAGTTGCCCGCGTAGTAGCGCATCGAGGTCAGGAACGAAACCCATTGCGGTCGAAGGTGTCCGAGGATGACAACCAGTGCGGAGAACAGGATCAGCGCGAGCACCAGCGGTGATCGGAGCTCCTGGACGTGGATATAGCCGTAGTGTCCGAACAGGTAGAACAGGCTGAAGATGAAGAAGATGTTCCATTCCAGCGGCACGCCCATCGGGACGGTGGAGATGATGTGGAGATGGAAAACGGCCATGAAGATGATCGCCGCCCAGGTCAGCGGGCCGCCGTTGCCGAGGAAGACCAGGTAGGCGGGGACCAGGTATTCCACGACGGTGCCGCCGTGAGCCAGCAGAGTCGGAATGCGTGACGGGCGCAGATCCTGTGGGGGATTGCGGTACATCTTGCGCTTGAGCCATCGCAGTCGCATGACCGGACTGTTGCTCATCATGACCGCGACCACGTGCCCGAAGTGGTGGTTGAGCTTGGACGTGGCCGCACCCCACCACAGTGCCAGCATGACCAGTTTGAATCCGATCATCATGTCGGCGAAGGGGACGAAGAACATCAGCAACATCAACAGGTAGTGCTCCGGGCGGGCGGCCAGGAAGACCGTCTTGTCCCGCAACCCGAGCGCGCAGAGGGCGACGACCAGAGCGACGACGACCTTGGGATCGAGCAGACCTACGTGACCGCCGTCGACCGGCGGAACGCCACGACCGGGCGCGAGCAACGCTTGGACTCCGGAGCCGAGGACGACCGCGTACAAAGCCACGTCGACGACCCCGCGCTCGTCCCCACGGGTGAACGGCACCTTGCCCGGCCACGGCGGCAGCCGCAGGGTGCCGGGACGCAGGAAGTACAGCAGCCCGCCGACCGGCGGCAGGAATCGCATGGTGAGCGGTCCGAATCCGCAACCGAATCCCAGGATTTCGAAGAGCAGAGTCCAGACGACGAGCTTCTGGTAGACGATCGGCTCGGTCCACCAGGAGGTGATATCGGTGAGCGCTCCGAGACCGGGGGTCAGGGAGATCACCGCGGCCGCGCCGAGGACGTACAGGGCGCATTTGACGACATAGAGCAGATAGACGGCATGCGGCGTGCCGAAGCCGTGCTCGACCCAGTGTTCGGCGACGGTTCGAAGTCGTTCACCGCGCGGGCGGGTCTTCCATTCGGCATAGTCGATGTCCGGAAGATCCGGTTTCGTGAATCCCATGGCAGATGTTCTTTCGAGAGGGAATGGAAGGGGTCAGCGGCGCGCTTCGACCGCGCGGCCGCGCAGAATCCGCTTGTCGATCTTCCCGACGGCGTTCTTCGGGATCTCGTCCACGGTCACGATCAGTTCGGGAAGTTTGTAGGGGGCCAAGGACTTCCGGAGCAATTCGAGCATCTGTTCCGGCTCGACCGTGGCGCCGTCGCGATAGGACACGTAGGCGATGGGCACTTCGCCGTAGACCGGGTGTGGTCGTCCGATCACGGCGGCCTCGAGCACCTGCGGGTGGGTGTAGATCGCGGACTCGATCTCCTTGGGATAGATGTTCTCCCCGCCGCGGATGATCATGTCCTTGCTGCGGTCGACCAGGGTGAGATAGCCGTCGGTGTCCATGCGACCGATGTCTCCGGTGTGCAGCCAGCCATCGACGATCACCTTCGCCGTCTCCTCGGGCCGACCCAGATATCCCCGCATCACGGTCGGCCCCTTGATCACGACCTCGCCCACCGATCCGGCGCTGAGGAAATTGCCCTCGCTGTCTACGATGGCGATCTCCTGCCCCGGCAGCGGGAGACCGACGGTGCCGGGTTTGCGGACACCGTCGAGCGGATTGCCCGTGCTCGCGCACGTCCCCTCGGACAGGCCATAGCCTTCGTAGATCGCGATACCGTAGCGCTCCTCGAAGCGGGCGAGCAGTTCGACCGGCATCGGGGCCGCACCGCAGAGCGCGAAGCGGATCGAGGAGGTGTCGGGCCGGATGTCGGCCGGCAGCGCCGACAACATGGCGTAGATGGCGGGCACCGCGGAGAAGTAGGTCGGCCGCGCCGCCGCGACCCTGTCGAAAAAGGTTCGTGGCGAGAACCGGCCCGCGACAGTGGCCCGGCCGCCGGCGAGCAGCGGCGACAGCACGCTGACCACGATGCCGTTGACGTGGAACAGCGGCAGGATCAGCAGGCTGTGGTCGTCAGCGGTCAGCCGCATGCTCGCGACCATTGTCTCGGCCATCACCATGATGTTCGAGTGCGTCAACTCCACGCCCTTCGGGCGCCCAGTGGTACCGCTGGTGTAGATGATCAACGCCAACGCGTCGTGCGAGAACTCGGTCGCGTCCGCGACGCCGGCGCGGCCTTCGTGCCGATTCAGCTCCGGCACCGAGATCCGCTCCGGTCCATCGACCTCGCCGGACTCGTGTTCGTCCACGCAGACCAGTACCCGAGCGCGGGAATCGGCCAGCTGATAGTCGGCCTCGGCCGCGGTGGACGACGGGTCGATCGGCGTCGCCGCGGCACCCAACCGCCAGGCCGCGAACAATGCCACGATCAATTCGAGCCGATTGGGCAGCCGCACGGCGACAACATCGCCGACACCGATCCCCGCCTTCGACAACCGATCGGCATACTTCCGCACGGAGTCGAGGAACTCGGCGTTGGTGATAGGCCCCAGGTTGTCGTCAGCGAGACACGGGCCGGTGGGGGAGGTCCCGGCGCGTACATCCGGGAGGGCAGCGAAGTGCATGTCGATCTCCTTGCTAACGCAGCAGCTCACTTGCGTGAACGTCACGTTAGGAAGGCGATGTGACCTGGACCATATTGTGCGCGCATGAAGATGACCGAAGGGATCGTGCGCCCCGCACGAGGGATGTCTCGGTCACCCCACGGACTGGAGCACTGTCGACCCCAGCCATCGGCAGGCCAGCAGGGCCACCTCGACGTCCAGTCGTCTCTCCCGAAGCGAATGCCCCAGTACCGCCTCCGCCTTGCGAATCCGGTACTGGACGGTGTTGCGGTGCAGCACCAGCCGCTCGGCCGTGGTCTGGAAGCTGCCGTTCGTCTCCAGGAAGACACGCGCGGTTTCGCGGAGCTGCGCCGTGGCGTCGTCATCGCGCGCCAGCGCCCCGAGGCTCTCGCTGATCCATGCCCGCGTGGCGGTCAGGTCCGAGCACATCAGCGCGATCGGCCCGATCTGAGCCGAACAACATATCGGCGCGCGCTGTGGCGCCGGTGCGGACAGCGCGACCACCTGCGCCTGCGTCGCCTGGCGATGCGTCAGCCGGAAGCCTTCCAGCCCGGTGGCGGGTCTGCCCACCGCCACCCATGTCGCCTCGGGCGTGCGCACCGCGGCAGGATCCAGATCCAGTTCCGGTTGCGGGAGCCACGCCCACAAGGTCGATTCGTCGGCCGGGATCAGCAGGGGTGGTCCTTGGCAGGACAACTGATCGGCGATGGTCATCGCCACTTGTTTGGCCGCGCGCAGCTGGTCGGCGCCCGCGTCGGACCAGGCCACCATGCCCAAGTGGGTTCGGTCGAGCCGATATCCCAGCGCACGCTCGCTGTCACCCGGGTCGACGCGCTGTCCGGACAGGATCGAGCGCACCCGAGCGGTGCGGACGGCCATCTGGTTCTGTAGCCACCGGTCCCGCTCGTCCTGGTAGGCGGTCACGACTTGTTGGGAGACCCGATCGATGTACGCGAACGAACGGTCGGTCATCTCGGCCACCGCGGAGGTGATCAGCGCGACGTCGTCGGTCGCCGCGGTGAGCTCGCCGAGCATGTGGTCGTTGAACAGTCGCTGTCCGATCCGATACGCCCGCAACAGCGCGGTGATCGACGTGCCGCGCTGGGCCATGCGCCGGGCGTACTCCAACGCCTCCGTCGGAGCCTCCAGCTCATCGATGTCCAGTCCCAGCTCGTAGATGTGCAACGCGGTCACGACATTGCCGGTGACGCTGGCCCGCAGCAATGACTCCACCCGGCTGTCGCCGCGCAGTTCCGGCTCGATCTGGAGCATCTGCTCCGTCAGACGTTCGGACAGCGCCAGCGCATGTCGGCTCAGTCCTCCTGCGATCCTCGCGAGCAGTTCCGTGGCGTCGCTGTGCATGGGCTCATCCTGAGATCGTCACGATCGAGCGGACTCGGGAGCACTCGGTCCTCGACCGCCTACGATCCGCAGCGCGAGGTCCGCATAATAGTCGCCGATCTCCTCCGGTGACCACGAACCGCCTTCGTGGTACCAGCGCGCGATATCTATTCCTAGCGAGAGCAGCGCGGTCGCGGCCATATGGGTATTCGAGGTCTCGAACACCCCCGCGGCAGCCCCTCGCTCGATCAAGCTCCTGACCTCTCTCTCGATCGCACGCCGGGTCTCCTTGATCTCCTCTTGATGTTCCGGGCTCAAAGCGGCGAGCTCGTAGTTGATGATCCGGGCGACGGTGTGGGCGCGGGCGTGATGGATCGTGAACTCTTTCATCACGGCGACCAGCTGCCCGGCGGGGTCTTGTGCCGACGCGATGGCGGCGCGGACCCGCTCCAGGGTGTCCAGGTGACCGGCGCGTGAGATCTGATAGAGCAACTCTTCCTTGGAACGGTGGTACACGTAGATCGTCCCCGTGCTCACTCCGGCGATCGATGTGATGTCGCGGGTCGTGGAGCCGTGGAAGCCGCGTTCAGCGAAGGCGACCACCGCCGCGTCGAGCAGCCGCGCTCGGGTCTGGTCCGCGCGCGATCGGTCCTCTGTATCGGTCACCTGGACAGTATGGCGCTACACAGCGAGCACGAGTTTGCCGGTGTTGGCCCCCGTGAACAGCATGTTCAAGGATTCCCCGAATCGGGCGACACCGCCGTGCACGACATGCTCCCGGCTCTTGATCCTGCCCTCGGCCAGCCAACCGGAGATCTCCGCGATGGCCTCGCCGTATCGATCCGCGTAGTCGAAAACGACGAAGCCTGTCATCGACGCCCAGGAGACCAGCAGCGACATGTACCGCGAAGGCCCAGGAGGGAGCTTCTCCGCGTTGTACGCCGAGATCGCGCCACAGAGGACGATGCGGGCGCCGCGCCGGAGATCGGCGAGCGCGGCATCGAGAATGTCACCGCCGACATTGTCGAAATAGACGTCGATTCCCTCCGGAACGACCTCCCGTAGCCGGAGCAGGACGTTCTCACTCCGATAGTCGATGGCCGCGTCGAAGCCGAGTTCCTCGGTCAGCATCCGGCACTTCTCAGCGCCGCCCGCGATCCCGATCACTCTCGCACCCTTGATCTTCGCGATCTGACCGGCGACGCTGCCGACGGCGCCCGCGGCCGCGGAGACCACCACCGTGTCCCCGGCTCGGAGTCGGCCGACTTCGAGCAAGCCGAAATAGGCTGTCATTCCCGGCATTCCGAGCGTACCCAACCAGGTCGGACCGTCCGCCGAACGCAGATCGACTTTTTGCACTCCCCGGCCGTCATGGATCGCGTACTCGGTCACGCCGAAAGTTCCGCTGACGGCGTCGCCGACGGCGAAGTCGGGATGCGTCGACTCGACAACGGTGGCGATATCCAGCGCCCGCATGACCTCCCCGACACCGACCGGCGGGACATATGATCGGACGTCGTTCAGCCAGCCGCGCATGGCCGGGTCGAGGGAGATGAAGTCCACCTTCACCAGGATCTGCCCGGGGGAGAGCGCGGGCAGATCCTCGGTCGTCAGGTTCCATGTGTCCGCGTCGGGCAGCCCCGACGGCCGTTTCGCGAGCCGTACCTGCTGGGTAGTTGTCACGGGGATCTCCTTTCGTTCGCCGAACAGATCGGGCCGGCCGGCGCCGAGTTCCGAGACATTCAGGCCTCTTCCGACGGCAGCCCGACGAGGTCCGCCAGCAAACCCCGATGGTGGCCGGGACTTCCCAGCCCGATCTGGTCGGCCTTGGCTCGTTTGAGGTAGAGGTGCGCCGGGTGTTCCCAGGTCATACCGATCCCGCCGTGCAATTGGACGGCTTCCTCGGCGGCCCGCACCGCGACATCGCTGCAATAGGACGCCGCGACGGCGGTGGCGATCACGCTGTCGGGGTCGTCCGCCGCGAATGTTCCCGCCGCATGCCGCGCGGCGGCCGAGGCCGACTCGACCTCGACGTAGAGGTCGGCGAGGCGGTGCTTGAGCGCCTGGAATCCGCCGACCACTCGGCCGAACTGGCGTCGCAGCTTCAAATACTCGACGGTCGTCTCCAGGCACCGGGCGGCGACTCCAGCTTGCTCGGACGCCAGGAGTGCCGCGCCGATCGTCAAGCCGGATTGCATGGCTCCCGAACCGAATTCGGCGGCGACGACCACCCGGCTCGGCACGGAGTCGACGACGACGTCGGCCAGCGGACGGGTCATGTCGAGGGAGACCACCGGCTCGATCGCCGCCGCGGCGGCCGTCACGGCGTGCACCTCCGTACCGTCCGCTGTCTCGACGGCGGCCAGCAGTACATCGGCGTCGAGCGCACCGGCGACGCTGGTGACGCGGCCGGATACCCGGCCATCCGCATCAGCCGTCAAGGCCGGAACTCGCGTCGCGAGCGCAGTGGAGAACGGCGTCAGCAGCGCCGCGCTGCGACTTCCGTCGCCGAGTTGACCCACCAGCGCGGAGTCCCCGGCGAGCAGGACGGTCGTGGCGATGACACTGCTGGTCAGAAACGGTACCGGCGCGACGAATCGCCCCAGCTCCTCGAGGACCACAGCGGCGTCACGGGCTGTACCGCCTGCCCCGCCGCGGTCCTCGGGGATGAGCAGACCAGCGAGCCCCAGGTCGTCCACGATCGATGTCCACAGCGTTCGGGTCAGTGTCCGATCGCCTTCGTAGGCCCGTGCGACCGTGGACGCATCACATCGGGTGCTGAGCAGGTCACGCACCACGCTCCGCAAGGAGCTTTCGACCTCGGTATCGAGCAGCAGGATGTCGCTCATCGGCTCAGGTCCTTCCAAGCGATGTCCTTGTCCGCACGGGGTTCGCCCGGCAGGCCGAGCACCCGTTCGGCGATGATGTTGCGCAGGATTTCCGAGGTTCCGCCCTCGATCGAATTGCCCTTGGCCCGCAGGAAGCGATAACCGGCGCCGCGGCCGGCGAAATCTACCCGGTCCGGGCGCACCATCGTCCAATCGTCGTATCGCAGGCCGTCCTCGCCGCGGAATTCGACCTCCCAGCCGGAAACCTGCTGGTTGATGCGAGCGAACGACAGCTTGACAGCGGACGTTTCGGGCCCGGGTTGGCCGCCGGCCACCTGCTGCCGCAGCCGGGTCGCCGCCAGCCGGGAGACCTCGGCGTCCACCCATAGTCGCAACAACCGGTGGTGCAGTTCGGCGGTGCGCTTTTCCGGGCATTCTCGCCAGAGGTCGGCGGCGACACCCAGCACTCCGCTCTCGCGGGGCAGCGCGCGCCCCCCGATCGAGACGCGCTCGTTGTTCAGAGTGGTGGTGGCGACTCGCCAGCCTTCCCCTTCCTTGCCGAGGCGGTGCGTATCGGGGATACGGACGTCGGTGAGGAAGACTTCGTTGAATTCCGCTTCGCCGGTGATCTGCCGCAACGGCCGCACCTCGACTCCAGGTGCGGTCATGTCGCAGATGAAGTAGGTCAGCCCCGCATGCTTGGGCACGCCGGGGTCGGTGCGTGCCACCAGTATCGCCAACTGAGCCTTGTGCGCGACCGAGGTCCACACCTTCTGCCCGTTGACCACCCAGTCGTCGCCGTCGCGCACCGCCCGAGTGGCGATCGCGGCCAGGTCCGAGCCAGCACCCGGTTCACTGAACAGCTGGCACCAGATCTCCTCCCCGCTCCACAGCGGACGCAGGAAGCGCTGCCGTTGTTCCGTCGTGCCGTGGGCGAGGATCGTCGGCGCGGCCATACCCAGACCGATACCGTTGATCGCCGCGTTGTTGTCCGGAGATCCGGCCTGCTCGAACAGGGCGTCGACGAACGGTTGCAGTTCCCGATCGACACCCCGGCCACCGTGCCCGATCGGAAAGTGCACCCAGGCCAGACCCGCGTCGAACCTGGCCCGGTGAAAGGTCACGGCATCGGTGGTGGCCGGATCATATTCTGCGAGTAGGCTTTCCACCCGCTCGCGCAGATCGTCCCGATCGTCCATCACGGCACCAGCACCGCGACCGTCTCGGCGACACACGCGGGTTTGTCGGAGCCCTCGAGCTCGACGGTCACTCGGATCACTGCCTGCGACCCGATGCTGCCCGGCGCGAGCGAGACCAGCTCGACACCGGCTCGGACCCGGGATCCGGCCGGGACCGGAGTGGGGAATCGCACCTTGTTGGTGCCGTAGTTGACGCCCATCGACAAGCCCCGCACCGCATACACTTCGCCGGCCAGCATCGGCACCATCGAGAGGGTGAGAAACCCGTGTGCGACGGTGGTGCCGAATGGTCCGGCGGCGGCTTTCACCGGGTCCACGTGGATCCACTGGTGATCCCCGGTCGCTTCGGCGAAGCGATCGATCTGTTCCTGGGTCACCGTGTGCCAATCGCTGTATCCGAGGTGGGTTCCGACCGCGGACTCCAGCTCGGACAGCCCCTGGAATACCTGCACGACTCTCTCCTCCGTTCAGTTCCTCGGGCCGCCGGCCACGTAGATGACCTGGCCGGACACGAATCCGGCGCCCTCGCTCACCAGGAACGACACGGTGTGGGCGATGTCGGCGGGAGTACCGGTGCGGGCGACCGGAATCTGGGCGGCCATAGCTGCCTTGAGCTCGTCGAAGGGGATGTTCATCCGGGCGGCGGTGGCCGCGGTCATCTCCGTCTCGATGAATCCCGGGGCGACCGCGTTGGCGGTGACACCGAATTTGCCGAGTTCGAGGGCGAGGGTCTTGGTGAATCCTTGCAGCCCGGCCTTGGCGGCCGCGTAGTTGGCTTGGCCGCGGTTGCCGAGTGCCGACGTGCTGGACAGATTCACGATGCGACCCCACTTCTGCTCGATCATGTGCGCCTGCGCCGCCCTGGCCAGCAGGAACGACCCGCGCAGGTGCACATTGAGCACGGCATCCCAGTCGTCGACACTCATCTTGAACAGCAGATTGTCGCGCAGGATCCCGGCGTTGTTGACCAGCACCGTCGGTGCGCCGAGCTCGGCGGCCACGCGATCGACCGCATGGGTGACGGCCGCCTCTTCCGCGACGTCGACACCGACCGCGAGCGCGCGGCCACCGGCCGACTCGATTTCGCCGACGACCGTCTTGCAGGCGGCCTCGTCCAGGTCGAGCACGGCTACTGCCATACCGTCAGCGGCCAGCCGCCGGGCGACGGCGGCGCCGATTCCGCGAGCGGCGCCGGTGACGATCGCAGTGCGTTGTGTCGGATCGGTCATGAATACTCCTCGAAGATGTGAGTGCGGTGGAAAGGCTGGTCTCAGGGCGCGTAGACCACGCGGCCGACGGTCTGGCCGTCCGCGAGTCGCTGCACGGCGCCGGCAACGTTCGCGAGTGCCAGCCGTGCGCTGACCAGGGGACGGATCGCACCGTCGGCGGCAAGTGCGGTCAGCGCGCGGTGACACTCGGCGACGGCGCTCGGGTCCTGGGTGTTGTACAGACCCCAGTGCAGGCCGAGGATCGAATAGTTCTTGACCAGCGCGTGATTCAATGCGGCCTTTTGGATCTCGCCGCCGGCGAACCCGACGATCACGATGCGGCCTTCGAAGGCGACGCATTTCGTGGACCGCTGGTACACCTCGCCGCCGACCGGGTCGTAGATCACATCGGCGCCGCGACCGTCGGTGACCTGCTTGACCACGTCGACGAAGTCCTGTTGATGACGATCGATGACCACGTCGGCGCCCAAAGCCTCGGCATAGGCGGCCTTTTCGGCGCCACCGACAACGCCGATCACCCTTGCGCCTGCGGCCTTGCCGAGCTGGATCGCGGCGCTGCCCACGCCACCCGCCGCGGCATGCACCAGGAGGGTCTCGCCCGCTGTCAATCCGGCCCGCCGATGCAATCCGAACCAGCCGGTTTGGTAGCCGATGAACAGGGAGGCCGCCTCCGCGTCATCCAATGACGGCGGCGCGGGGAAGGTCTGGGCGGCTTCCAGCACGGCGAATTCCGCGAAACCACCGTGGGGCAGCGCCGCCCCGCCGAGCACCCGGTCACCGACAGCAGTCCCGGCCACATCGGCGCCGACCGCCACCACCTCGCCGCACAATTCGACGCCGGGCGTGAACGGCAACGGCGGCCGGACCTGATAGAGGCCGCGGCACATCAGCACATCGGGGAAGTTCGCCGCGGCGCCGCGGACTCGCACGACTACCTGGCTCGGGCCGGGCTCCGGGACTTCCACGTCATCGAGCCGGAGCACAGTGCCCGGTTCGCCCAACTCGTGGACCCGCCATGCCTTCATCCGCGCCACGTCAGACTCCGCCCGTCAGAGTGACGCCGCCGTCCACGACCAGCAGCTGGCCCGTCAGCCAGCTCGCGTCGTCGGAGAGCAGGAACGCCACCACGCTGCCGATGTCCTCGGGTACGCCGAGCCGCTTGAGCGGGTATGCCGCGGCCACCTCGTCTTCCCTGCCGTCGTAGAGAGCGGTGGCGAATTTCGTCTTCACCACCGCGGGTGCGACGGCGTTGACCCGCAAGTTCGGACCGAGTTCGACCGCGAGTTCCTGGGTGATGTGGGTGAGCATCGCCTTGCTCGAACCGTAGAAGCCGATACCCGGCGCCGGCTTGAGACCGGCGACCGACGACACGTTCACGATCGCGCCCCCGAAGTCCTTCATCCAGGCGCGATAGGTCTGCTGAACCCAGGACAGCGCGGCCAGACAATTGACCTCGACGATCTTGCGGGCCACCTCCAACGACAGATCGACCATCGGCCCGTACGCCGGGTTGATGCCGGTGTTGTTGACGAGGAGATCGGCGCTGCCGAACGTGTCGATCGCGCGCGCGACGGTCTCCGCCTGGTGGTCGACGTCATCGGCACGGCCCGCGACGGCCAGTGCGCGGTCCGGCCCGCCCAGTGTTTCCACCGCTTCGTCGAGGGCGTCCTGTTTGCGGGCGGTGATCACGACTCTCGCCCCCTCGTCCACCAAGCGCCGCGCGATGCCGAGCCCGATGCCTCGGCTCGCGCCGGTGACTATCGCGGTCTTGCCTTCGAATCTGTTCATCAATGAGTCCTTCTGCGCAGTAAGCGGTTACGACAGGCGCTCGAGCACCATCGCCATGCCCTGGCCGCCGCCGACGCACATCGTTTCCAAGCCGATCTGCTTGTCATGGAACTGCAGGGAGTTGATCAGGGTGCTGGTGATGCGGGCGCCGGTCATGCCGAACGGGTGACCGACCGCGATGGAGCCGCCGTTGATGTTGAGCTTGTCGTAGTCGACGCCCAGTTCCCGCGCCGAGGGAATCACCTGGGCCGCGAAGGCCTCGTTGATTTCGACCAGGTCGACGTCGTCGATGGTCATACCGGCCCGGGCCAGCGCCTGCTTCGACGCCTCCACCGGTCCCAGGCCCATGATCTCGGGCGACAGTGCGCTGACTCCGGTCGCCACGATCCGAGCCAGCGGCGTCAGGCCGAGTTCGGCGGCCTTGACATCCGACATGATCACGACCGCGGCGGCGCCGTCGTTGAGCGGGCAGCAGTTGGCGGCGGTCACCGTCCCGTCGGGCCGGAACACCGGCTTCAGCTCGGCGACCTTCTCCAGCGTGACTCCCGGCCGCGGCCCGTCGTCCTTCGAGACGACAGTGCCGTCGGGCAAGGTGATCGGGGTGATGTCGCGCTCCCAGAACCCGTTGGCGAGGGCGGCCTCGGCGAGGTTCTGGCTGCGGACACCGAAAGCGTCCTGTTCGGCACGGCTCACACCGCAGAGTTGCGCCACGTTCTCCGCGGTCTGCCCCATCGCGATATAGATGTCGGGCAGCAGATCATCGGTGCGCGGGTCGGTCCAGATCTCGCCTCCCGCGGCGAATTTCGCGGTCCGGCGCACCGCGTCGGCGAACACCGCGTTCTCGGTGCCGGGCAGGCCGTCGGCGTTGCCCTTGACGTAGCGGCTCACGGTTTCGACTCCGGCGGAGATGAAGACGTCGCCCTCGCCCGCTCGGATGGCGTGCAGCGCCATCCGGGTCGTCTGCAAGCTCGATGAGCAGTACCGGTTGACCGTTGTGCCGGGCACCCGATCCAGGCCCGCCAGAATCGCCACCACCCGTGCGAGATTGAAGCCCGACTCACCGGCGGGCTGACCACACCCGAGCATCAGATCGTCGATCCTGGTCGGATCGAGGGCAGGCACTTTCGCCAGCGCGGCCCGCACGATCTGCGCTCCCAAGTCGTCCGGCCGGAGATCGCGTAACGAACCCTTGCCGGCGCGACCGATCGGTGACCGGGCGACAGAGACGATGACGGCTTCGGGCATGACTGTGACCTTTCGGACATTACTGAGCGCTTGTTAACCTCCGCCACGATGCTGGACGGATCGGCGGTGGTCAATACGTCACAACAAATCCGCCGTGTGACACAGGACACATTTCCGTACCCGACTGCTCCTGGGCAGCACCGGGAAAGGCAGCTCCGCCTCTGCGGAAGACATCGGTCTCAACTGCCCGCTGCCTGGCAACATGGGGACGCTGATCGCGCCGCGCTTCGCAAGTCGGTGGCCGGGACCGGGCTGCCCCTCGAATGCCGTCCAGCCCTGTTCGTAGCGCGAGGACATAACGAAGCCTCGGCCCATTCCCGCGATGCCCGGCCAACTGCATGGTCAGGTCGGTGTTCCCCGGGGGGCGACGGCGACGTGGGCAACGACGCCACGCTGCGCGCAAACAGCGAAACGCGGTGGCACAGGCGGAATCCGGAGCTCACTCGGCGGCGCCGTGCGGCATGATGGAAGGCCAAGTCGCCGCCATTCGCGCCGGACTCGACCTCGACGTAGTACGCCGGGTGGCGGACGCGGTGAATGTGCCCATGCCGCCTCAGGATTCGGGTGGATATGCCGCGATCGAGGCCGCTGCCATGAAGGAGAAGCTGCACTGACGCTTGCAGATCACATCGCCACACGGACGCCGACGACTGCAGCCAGAAGAAATGAGGAAGCTGCGGCGATCAGCCTGAGGGCGTTGTTTTGTTGACCAGATCGGACTTGATCGCACGGGCATACGCACGATTCGCCCAACACTTGAGCAACGAGATCAGGAGGCTGGCGCGGGCTGATGCCGAACACGGCGTCAGGCCCGTCGCTCGCGAAGCGAGGGGTGCGGCCCAGATATTCTCTGACGCTGACAGAGGTTTTCGACACGCTTTCGATCCCGGCGATCCGTCGTTCCCGCATCCGCTGGTCGAATCCGGAGTCGCGCGGCCGGATCGTTTCTATAACGGTGCACGCCTGTGGCAGGTCGACCAAGTTTTTCCCAGAGCTTTTCGCGGAAGAGAAGCCGCAGCCGAGGAAGGCTATATTCGCACCGCGTCACACAGCACTGCCGGAGATGTTGTATACCTGACCGACGGCAGTGACATCGCCGGCGTGTACGGCACGATCACGAGCTGGACCGATGTCCGCGACGGAACGATGCGGTTCCACCCCGCGGGCATGGTGCTGGGTGTCGACGCCAACCGTATCCGGGTGAATCCGATGCTGGAGGAGGGGCATTCGGCGGCCAATTACATCGAAGGCGTCAGCGACCGCGTTTTCACCACCCCGGGTCGCGTGGACACATCGAAGATCGTCAGCGTGGAATTCCAAACCTACGACGACATCATCAACAATCCCGATGTAACCTTGGTGGCCGACGGCTTTCCCGGCTTCGACGGACTCCGGCAAGAGGATTTACGTGACCCCGCGGTAGTCGCCGAGCGCCTTTCCGGCATCGCCGATGCCGTGCGCAGAAATTACCCGACGATCGATGTCACCGTCAGCGCCAACCATCTCTCCAGCGACGAAGCCATCAGAACCTTCCTGGCAACATGAACAACTCACTCCGAGATGGCTTTCGGGATGCTCGCGGTCGACACAACGGCGGCTGCGGCGGCGAGGGCGGCCAAGAACAGGAAGGTGGTGGCGTAGCCGCCGAAGACGGATGCCAAAGCGGTGGCGGCGAATGGCGCCGCGGCCATGGTGACCATCAGCGGTGCCGCAAGCAGGCCGGTGAGGTGCCCGTAGTGCCCGGTTCCCCAGCGATCGCTGACGGCGGTGGCCTGCAACAGGGTGAAGACCCCGCGCGACATGCCGGCGGCGACCGCAGCCGCGATCAACGTCCACGCGGTGGTGAAGACCCCCAGCAGGGCGGTGGTCACGGCGATGGCCAGCAATATCGCCACGGTGCGCGTGCGGACGCCCGTGCGCGCGGCGAACGCGGAGTAACCGAGACGGCTGCTGACCTGCCCAGCGCCGCCGAGCCCGAGCGCGACCGCCGCCAAGCCGTTGTCGAGACCGCGTTCGGTCAGCAGCGGAACCAGGGTGACCACCACCGCGAAGGACGTGAACCCCGCGGCACTCAGGGCGAGCGCCAGCGTCAAGAAGGGGCGGCTACGCACGATCGGCCAGGGATCGGTGAGATGCGCGTGCCCGGGTTCCGCGAGGGGGCGGTGTGGCCACGGCAGGCGCAGCCCGAACCAGTGCCCTGGCACGGTCACCACGGCCAGAATCGCCATGAGCACCAAATATGTTGCACGCCAGTCCAAGCGCTCGGATATCAGGGCGGTCAACGGGGCGAATACCGTCGAAGCCATGCCCCCGGCCAGCGTGAGCGCGGTGAGAGCACGAACCCGGTTGGGGCCGTGCCAGCGGGTCAACGCGGCGAAGGCCGGGGGATACAGCACCGCTGCCATGGTTACCCCGGTCAACAACCAGCCTGCGAAGAACCACACCGGGTGCGATGCGGTCGCGACCACGATCAGCGCCGGGACGGCCAGTATCGACCCCGCGCTCATAACTCCCCGGGGACCGTGGCGGTCGACCCAGCGCCCGATCGGTATCCCGGTGAGCGCGGCCACGAGTTGCCCGCCGGAGAACGCGGCGGTCAGCGTGGTGGCCGACCAGCCGGTGTCGGTGCTGATGTGCCCGAGCAGCACGGGGAAGGCGTAGAACAGGATTCCCCAGCTGGTGATCTCGGTGACGCACAGCACCACCAGCACCCGGCGCAGTCCGGCCGAGGTGATCACCGGCTGTGGTGGGGCGGAAAGATCCTTCACCATCACTCAGTCCTTTCAGCGGTCGATGAAGACCACCGGTGTCAGGTCGAGGTGGTCGACGGCCGGACGTGTCCGTTCGGGCAGCTGGGCGAACTGTCACGTCAGTCCGCCGTCCGCACGGATGTTCTGGCCGGTGACCCATCGGTTGTCCGGATGAACCAAGAGGGCCACGAGGTCCGCGACGTCGGTGGGTCGGCCGATGCGTCCGAGTGCGGTCATCGCCGCGGCTCCCTCCACAGCGCCCGGTTGGGCGCCGCGGCGGAGCAGCTCGGTGTCGGTCGGACCGAGAGAGATGGTGTTGGCCGTGATGCCTCGGTGTCCGAATTCGCGTGAGGCGACGCGTGTGAGCTGCTCGACCGCCGCCTTGCTCGCCGCGTAGATCGCTTCCCCGGGGCTGGGCCAATAAGTGCCGACCGTGGAGACGGTGACGACCCGTCCACCGTCGCGCAGTCGCGGCGCGGCCTGCTGAAGAGTGAGAAACGTTCCGCGGGCATTCACTGCCATCACACGGTCCCACTCCTCGAGGCCCGCATCGGCCAGTGGCGCACTGGCGAACACACCGGCATTCGCCACCAGGATGTCGAGCCCGACATCGAGCTGCTCGAACACGGTGTCCGCGGCGGCGAACGCCGCGGTGACCTGGTCGGGATCGCCGAGATCCAGTCGCACCGCCGCCGCGCGTCCGCCGAGTTCGGCGATCTCGGCAACCAACGTCTCGGCAGTTTCGGATCGCGTGCGATAGGTGAACACCACAGTGGCGCCCGAGGCGGCCAACCTGGTAGTGATGGCGCGACCGATTCCGCGCGATCCACCGGTGATCAGGGCGCCGCGACCCGACAGCGGCTGGGAGGAACTGGCGGCGGGATTCATCGAAGTGGTCATGTCGGTAACCGTGGCATCTATCGCGGCGCGAATCGCTCCGCGATAGATGAGATGCTGACCGGCATGGTCGATACCAGTGTCCGGCTTCTGCGGCTGCTCGGTTTGCTGCAAACCCAGCGTCGCTGGACCGGGGCGGAGTTGGCTACTCGTCTGGGCGTGAACACCCGCACGATCCGCGTCGATATCGCCCGACTGCGTCGGCTGGACTATGAGATCGACGCTGCGCCCGGTGTGGCCGGTGGGTATCGACTCCGTGCCGGTGCCACGCTGCCGCTCCTTCGATTCGACGACGACGAGGCCGTCGCCGCCGCGGTGGCGCTACGCACCGCGGCGCGCGCGGGCGTGGCGGGTATCGGCGACGCCGCCGCCCGAGCGGCCGCCAAACTGGAGCAACTGCTCCCACCTCGGTTGCGTCACCGGTTGCATACGGTGCATTCGGCAACCGAACCAGTGCCCGATGCGGGCAACGTGTTGGACACCAGCGTCTTCCGGGCTGTCGCCACGGCGATCGAACGTAGCGAGATACTCCGATTCGACTACTCCGATCGGCACGCGACGAACAGCTGTCGTCGCGTGGAACCACACCGGATGGTGCACAGCGGCGGACGCTGGTATCTCGTCGGCTACGACCTCGATCGCCAGGACTGGCGTAGCTATCGCGTCGATCGCATCGACCCGAAGACACCGACCGGGCCCGGCTTCACGATCAGAGAACTCCCTGGACCGGATCTGACGACCTTCGTGACCCGTGGGCGGATGGCAGCACTGTGGAACTACACCGCACGAGTCACTGTTCACGCGCCCGCCGACACCGTCGCAGCCCGGATCCCCCTCGGCATCTGGACCGTCGAACCGATCGATACACATACCAGCGCGCTGGAAGCTGGAGCTCAAACCCCCCAACTGCTCGCGGCATACCTCGCCGCGATGGACCTCGACTTCCACCTCGACACCGAACAGGCACCGGAACTCGCAGCGGCCGTCGACGTCATCGCCGCTCGCTACACAGCAGCCACCCGCGACACTCGGGCGACCGAATCGACGCTCACTACTGTCCATCCGCACGGGATGCTCGGGGTGCCCGCCAGCCCGTGCAGCAGTCCCGCACCCGGCCCGCCGACAGCGGAGCCGCGCGAGTAGCCGCCTCGACCTGGCCGGCTCGTTTCTTCCGCGCCGCTGGGTGCCGCGACGTGGGTGAACCACACAGATCCGGGGCAGCGGCCGCCGTGCCGCCGACCGGCCCGTTCGTAGACTCGGAGCATGACGGTGCGTGCGGAGGAGACCGTGCTGCCGCCGAGCCTGGTGGATTTGGCGGTGCGGCATGTGCGGTCGGAGGTACTGAGCGGGGCGTACGCGCCGGGCGATCGCATCGGCGAGGAGGCCCTGTGCGCTCGGCTGGGCACCAGCCGGGCGCCGGTGCGGGAGGCACTGCGGCTGCTGGTGCAGGAGGGGCTCATCGAACATCTGCCGCGCCGCGGCTTCCGGGTGGTGGTGTGGTCGGCCACGGACGTGCTGCAACTGTTCGAGCTGCGGCGGGTCCTGGAGCGGCACGCGGTGGAGAGCGCGTTTCCGCTGCCCGCCACGGGAGATCCGCTGCGCGCGGTGCGCGCCGCGCTGGCCGACATGCGGGCGGCCGACGGCTGCTGCGACGACTTCGAGCGGGACAACGCGCACCGCCGCTTCCACGCCGCGATCGTCGCGCTGGCCGGCCAGCGGCAGCTGGATCTGGCCTATGCGCCGATCCTGCTGAAGCTGCAACTGCCGATGGCCCGAAACCTGCGGGAGGAGGCGCGGGCCACGCACCGCCGCGACGGGGTGCGCCGGCACGCCGCGCTGCTGGCCGCCCTGGAGACCAACGACCGGGACATCGTGCTGGAGGAGATGCGCACGCACGGCGAGCCGGCCTACCTCGATCTCGAATTCCGCTGATCGGCAACGCAGCCGAAACACACGAACACACCGGGCTTCACGCATTCTGTCGACAATCGACAAATGCACAGCACGGGACCGAGCGTCGCCGAGATCCTGTCTTCACACGAAAGCGGTAGCGGCTCACCGACGAATACCGCGGCACGGGTCGCCGACGCGATCGCCGCACACGGCGACGACGGTACCTGGATCACGCCGGTGCCCCGCGCGCAACTGCTGGCCGCGGCGGCCGAGATCGAGCGGCGGCCGGGCGCGCGCACGCTGCCGCTGTACGGCGTGCCGTTCGGGGTGAAGGACAGCATCGATGTCGCGGGCTGGCCCACCACCTTGGCCTGCCCCGACTTCGCCTATACGGCAACCGGAACCGCCCCGGCGGTGCAGCGCCTGCTGGACGCGGGCGCGCTGTTCGTCGGCAAGACCAACCTGGATCAGTTCGCCACCGGACTGAACGGCACCCGCACCCCATACACCATCCCGCGCAGCGTCTTCGGCGGCGACCTCGTCTGCGGCGGGTCCAGCTCCGGCTCCGCGCGGGCGGTTGCTCTGGGCGAGGTGCCGTTCTGCGTGGCCACCGACACCGCCGGGTCCGGCCGGGTCCCGGCCGCGCTCAACGGCATCGTCGGCTGGAAGCCGTCGCGCGGGTTGATCAGCACGGTCGGGCTTGTCCCGGCCTGCAAGTCGCTGGACTGCGTCACCCTCACCGCGACCTCGATCGAGGACCTCGACCGGGTCTTCGACGTGATCGCGGCGGTGGACCCGGACGATCCATGGAGCCGTTCCCGCGGGCCGCGCCACCGCGGCGGGCGGCTGCGCGCCGGGCTGCCCGCCGCGGCGGAGCTGGAGTTCTTCGGCGACACGGTGTTCCGGGATGCGCACCTGACGCTGCGGGAGCGCCTGGCCGGGCTCGGATTCGACTGCGTGGCGACTACTCTCGAGCCGTTCCTGGCGGCGGGCGAGCTGCTCTATCAGGGCCCCTGGGTGGCCGAGCGGCTGGTGGAGTTCGGCGACTTCGTGGCCGATCATCCGGACTCGATACTGCCGGTAGTGCGCGAAATCCTCACCGGCGGCTACCGGTTCGACGCGGTGGACGTGTTCCGGGCGCAGCAGCGGCTACAACGGCTGCGCGCGCGGGTGGCCCGGATGTGGGCCGACTTCGACGTGCTGGTGCTGCCGACCATCGGCACCACCTTCACCGTGGCGCAGGTGCTGGCCGATCCTGTCGCCACCAACACCGTGCTCGGGCACTACACCCATTTCGGGAATCTGCTCGACCTCACCGCCGTGGCGGTGCCGATGGGCGTGACCGGCGACGGGCGGCCGCTGTCGGTCATGGTGGCCGGTCCCGCGCTCGCTGACGACACCGTGCTGGCGGCCGCGGCGCGCATCCTCGACGAACCCCGCACGGTGGTGACCGCCGCCCGAGCAGCGAAGGAGCGACAATGACCACCACACAGTCCATTCCGGCGCGGCCGGGATCCTTCCGATACGAGCCGGGCACCCTGGCCCTGCTGATCATCGATATGCAGCGCGACTTCCTGCTGCCCGGCGGCTTCGGCGAGAGCCTCGGCAACGACGTCGGCCTGCTGCGCACGGTGATCGAGCCGCTGCGCGCGCTGCTGGCCGCCGCCCGTGCGGCGGGGGTGCCGGTGCTGCACACCCGGGAGGGTCACCGGCCCGACCTGTCCGACTGCCCCCCGTCGAAGCTATTGCGCGGCAACCCCTCCCAGCGCATCGGCGACCCAGGGCGGTTCGGCCGCATCCTGATCCGCGGCGAGTACGGCCACGACATCGTCGACGAGCTGGCACCGCTGCCGGACGAGGTCGTGATCGACAAGCCGGGCAAGGGCGCCTTCTACGCCACCGGCCTCGCCGCCGAATTGCAGCGCGCGGGCATCCGCTCCCTGCTGGTCACCGGGGTCACCACCGAGGTGTGCGTGCACACCACCGTGCGCGAAGCCAACGACCGGGGCTACGAGTGCCTGGTCGTGTCCGACTGCGTCGGTTCCTATTTCCCCGAATTCCAGCGAGTGGGACTGGAGATGATCGCGGCACAGGGTGGCATCTTCGGCTGGGTCGCCGATTCGGCCGCGGTCGTCGCCGCGCTGACCACGCCCGCCCAGCTCGACCCTTCCGCCGATACGCCCGGTCTAGTGAACAGGAAAACCGATGTCCCTCGAAACGCAACCCGGTGACACTGCACCCGCCGAGGAACCCGCCGCCCTCCGCTTGCCCTGGTGGACGCGCGGCGACACCAACGCCTACTTCGGGCTCTGCTTCAACATCCTGGTCAACGTGCTCACCCTCACCACGCTGTCCATCACGGTGGTGAACATCTCGAGCAGGGACGTGCTGGGCAGCGTGCTGCCCGCGCTGGGCGTGGCCCTGGTGCTCGGCAACCTGTACTACGTGCTGCTGGCCCGCCGCCTCGCCCGCCGCGAACAGCGGGCGACGGTGACGGCGCTGCCGTACGGACCCAGCGTGCCGCACATGTTCATCGTGGTGTTCGTGGTCATGCTGCCGATCTATCTGGGCAGCCACGATCCGCTGAAGGCGTGGTCGGCGGGCCTGGCCTGGGCGTTCCTGATCGGCGTGATCGTTATGATCGGCGGCTTCGTTGGTCCCTACATCCGCCGCATCACCCCGCGTGCGGCCATGCTCGGCACCCTGGCGGGCATCTCGATCACGTTCATCTCCATGCGCCCGGCCGCGCAGATGTGGGAGGCCGCGTGGATCGCGCTGCCCGTGCTGGCGATCATCCTGATCGGCTTCTTCACCGACGTGCGGCTGCCCGGCAACGTCCCGGTCGGTCTGGTGGCGCTGCTGGTCGGCACGGCGATCGGCTGGATCGGCGGGTTCATGTCGGTGCCGGACGTCAGCAAGGCCGCGCACGACATCGCGATCGGGCTGCCGACCCTGCACCTGCACTTGCTGTTCACCGGCCTCGGCAATCTGAGCCCGCTGCTGGCCACGGCGATCCCGCTGGGCGTCTACAACTTCACCGAGGCGATGAGCAACGTGGAGAGCGCCGCGGCGGCGGGCGACAACTACAACCTGCGCAGCGTACTGCTCGCCGACGGGCTCGGCGCCGTCGTCGGCTCAGGCTTCGGCTCGCCGTTCCCGCCTGCGGTCTACATCGGCCATCCGGGCTGGAAGGACGCCGGCGGGCGCACCGGATACTCGCTGGCCAGCGGCGTCACCATCGGCGTGATGTGCCTGCTGGGGCTGTTCGGGGTGCTCGCCACCCTGCTGCCGATCCCGGCGATCGTGCCGATTCTGCTGTACATCGGCCTGCTGATCGGCGCCCAGGCGTTCCAGGCGGTGCCCAAGTTGCACGCCGTGGCGGTGGTCGCGGCGCTGATCCCGAACCTCGCCGAGTGGGCGGTCGGCCAGATCGACAACGCGCTGACGGCGGCCGGCACCACCGCCGACAAGGTCGGTGACGCCGCGCTCGGCCAAGCGGGCGTGGTGTACGACGGGCTGAAGACGCTGGGCTCGGGCGGCGTGCTGGCCGGTCTGGTGCTGGGCGCGGTCGTGACCTTCGTCCTGGACAAGCGCTTCGTCGCCGCGGCCACCGCGTGCGCCGCCGCCGCGGCGCTGAGCTGGATCGGCCTGATCCACGCCGCCCAGGTCGCCTGGGCGGCGGCGCCGAAGGTGGCGCTGGGCTATCTGTTATGCGGGCTGGTCTGCCTCGCCTACTCGCGGCTGGCCGGGGCTCGGAAGCCGCTCGCAGCGGGCCCGGCAGTGCCCGAACGGCCGAT
>NZ_BDBC01000030.1 GCF_001612785.1 Nocardia beijingensis NBRC 16342 | reverse complement strand
GAGCCGGTGGCCGTGGAGCCCGCCGCGACGCCGCTCGACTGAGCCGAGGCGGCGCGGCCGTTCGGCCCGCCGCCTGCGACAGCGCCCGGCGGACCGAATGGCCGCGGGTGTGGCAGTTCGGCGATGGTTTGCACGCGGGTAACGCATGTCGAGATTCGCCGATCGGTAGTGGTCTACGACAGTGAGAGCGAGTTCGGCTGCCGACGACCGGTCTGCTCGGAGGAACACCACCGGTTGCGCTGCTATCCGGCGAACTCGTCGGCGAGGGTGTTCCAGAACATGAGTTCGTAGTTCTGGAAGAGTCTGGCGTACAGGTGGGCGTCGTTCGGATTCAGTCGTCCGGTGTCGATTCCGGCCTGGATTGCGGCGAGGGCCCGCTGTTCGTATTCGTGGTTATCGGCCGCGAAGAAGTCGAAGAATGCGCAGGCCGGGTCGTCGAACTCATAGTTGGTGCGCATGCTGTCGGCGACCACACGGCAGTAGCGGCCGAAGGCGGCGACATTCGCGTAGATACCGGCAGTCGCTGCGGAGGGTTCGGCGTTGAGCGCCAGCCACGCGACATAAGCGGGATAGGCCTGACAACCCGCCCTGGGCGGCTCCATGCCCTGATCTGGTCCGGCCGCCGCCACGAGTGCGTCCAGCAGAGCCAGTGCCTGCCGCTCGCCGGGCGGGAGGCCGTCGAGGAACGCTCTGACGTGCGGGTCGTCCGCCCGCGCCGCCATGGCGTGGAAGCTGCGCCAGTCGCTGCTGGTGATGCGCTGTTCCTCGGCGGCGATCGCCGCGAATACCGCGCGTGGCGCCTCGCCCACCGAGATGAGCGGAACCATGCGATTGTCGTCGTCGTGCGGGGCCAGCTCGGCCTGGATCCCGTAGAGCAGGTCACGAGCGGTAAGGGGCATCGGGAACCTCCCAGTGGGGATGCTTCCATTCAAGCGCTGTTGGCCCGCCCGCGACAGGTGTTCAGTCGCCGTGCTCGGCATCCCGGTGTCGGCGCGCGTCGGCGATGCGGTCCTTGTGCTTGCGCGACCAATCGGCGAGTGCTCCGATGGCCGCGGCCAAGCTCTGGCCGGTCTCGGTGAGCCGGTATTCGACCTGCGGTGGGATCGTCGGGTACGCGATCCGCTCTACCATGCCGTCGCGGTACAGGCGCTTGGCGGCCAGTCTCGGCATCCGTTGCAGCGGCCCCGGTAGAGCGTGCGGTACTCCGGCCGCGATGGCCCAGCTAGCGTTTTCCCTCGAGATGGTTGCCGCAGGCTCACGCGCTGACGACCGTTGAGTCTATGGAGTCGAGCCGACACGCGGCAGGTCCAATGGCGGTAGCGGGCGGCGGCAGATCTCGTGGGCTTCCTCGGAGGAGAGCCCGAACATGCGCAGCAGGTCCTCGGCCACCTGGTCGGCGGCTTCGGCGTCGTCGCGTTCGGGATGGTCGTGCAGCAGGCGTCCGAGGCACAGGGCCGCGCCGGCGACGATGGTCATCGCCAGTTCCGGGTCGCGGATGTCGAAGCGCCCGGCTGCGGCCGCGGCCTCGATGTCGCGGCGTGCGCGGGGCGCCAGCCCGCGGTCCGAGTTCGCCAGGCCGAGCCCGTCATTGAGCAAGACCTTGCTGAGGGTGGGATGCAGGCGGTGCAGGCGGCCGGTGAGGCGGAAGCTCTGCGCGAAGACCTGAGCCGGATCCTCGACGTCTTCACACAGCAGATCGAGCAGTGCGCCGTACCGGTCGAGTGCCTCCTCGACGGCAGCATGGAACAGCTCCTCGCGGCTCTGGAAATGGTTGTAGAACGATCCCATGCCGACGTCGGCGGCCTGGGTGATCTCGAGGATCGGCACGTTGATCTTGCCCTCGGCCAGCAGTGATTGCGCCGCGCCGACCAGCGCGGCGCGCGTGCGGGCCTTGCGGCGTTCCAGGCGATTGGGTTGGGACCCGTTGGGCGTGGTCATCGATGCATCTCTCCTACTGGACAGGCTCACCATCATAGCCGCTCGATTCAATTTTGACGGAATCGTCAGATGGTATTGACTGACGGCGCGCTCGTGAGTGACGATATCGTCAGTACTTGGAAGGGAGTGGTCGAATGAGCGGCCATCGCGATGTACACAGCGGTCTGCACAGCGAGCAGGGGGCGCACGCGGGTGAGCATCCGGGCCGGGCGCGCAACCCCGTGATCAAGGTGCTGGACTTGGCGTGGCTGGAGTTCGAGAAGCCCGATCTGGACGGGGCGGAGGCTTTCGCCCACGCCTTCGGGTTCGCGACCGCCATGCGGACGGCCGACGAGTTGCAGCTGCGCGGGACCGATCCGGGCGCGCCCTGCGCGCTCATCCGGCGTGGTGTCCGCTCGCGCTTCGTCGGTCCGGCCTTTCGTGCCGCCGATTCCGCCGATCTGCTGCGACTGGCCGCCGCGACCGGTGCGCGAGCCATGCCATTGCCGGAATCTGTGGGCGGACTGACCGTCGACCTGGCCGATCCGAGCCGCCTGCGGGTGCGAGTGGTCGCCGAGACCCACGAACTGGCGGCTTCGCCGGCGCAGCGGCCCCACATCTTCAACGTCGGGCACAAGGTGGTCCGGGTGAATGCCACGCAGCGACCGCTGCGTGCACCCGCACGCGTGCGCAGGCTCGGACACGTGGTGATCCAGTCGACGCGATACCGCGAAACCCTCGACTGGTATCTGCGGAATCTGGGCCTGATCGTCAGCGACTTCCTCTATTACCCGGGCCAGCGGGAGCGCGGTCCGGTCATGAGTTTCATGCGCTGCGACCGAGGTTCGGTACCGGCCGACCACCACACGCTCGCGCTGACGCTCGGGCCGTCGAACCGCTATGTGCACTCCGCGTATCAGGTCGCCGACCTGGACGCGCTCGCTGCCGGTGGTGAGTATCTGCGCGAACAGGGTTACCGCCGATCGTGGGGGATCGGCCGCCATATCCAGGGCAGCCAGATATTCGACTACTGGCGTGATCCCGACGGGTTCATGGTGGAGCACTTCAGTGACGGGGACATGTTCGATTGCACCCTGGAGCCGGGCTGGGCGCCGATGAGCGCTTCCGGTCTTGCGCAGTGGGGCCCGCCCGTGACCAAGGACTTCCTCGGCATCAAGCCCGGAGCCGAATCGCTGCGCGAACTGCGCTCGATCGTCGACGCGCTGCGTGAGGACAACGAATTCGATATCCGCCGCCTGCGCGGCCTGTTGAAAGTGGCCAACTCATGAGCACATCCATCCTCCGCACCGTCGACGCCTGGTGGGTGCAGACCCCCGCCGGTGCCGCCCGCATCGATACCACCGCGACGACCACGCGGGAACTGCTCGCCGATCGTGAGGCGATCACCGCAGCCGCATCCGGCACGGAAACCGTGGCCGTGAAGAGCCTTGCGCTGATCTCACCGGTGACCGCGCCGTGTCGCGTGGTGGCGCAGATGACGAACTTCGCCTCCCACGTGAAAGACTCGGGGATGGACCCGGAGACGGTGCCGCTGACGTTCTTCCGCAAGGCGTCCGGATCGATCAGTGGACCCCATGACGACGTCATCCGGCCCGCGCATGTGCGGCTGCTCGACTACGAGGTGGAGATCGGCCTCGTGTTCGGTCGCGAGATGCCGGTCGGCTCTGATGTCTCGGCGGAGAACCTCGCCGATTACGTCGCGGGCCTGGTGGTTGCCAACGACATCTCGGCGCGCGACGTGCAGCTGCCGAAAACCCAGTTCTACGAGGCGAAGTCGTATCCGACCTTCACCCCGGTCGGCCCGGCGCTGGTGCTGCTCGACGCCGATGAGCTGAAGCGGTTCGGAGATCTGCGGCTGCGGCTGTGGGTCAACGGCCAGGTGCGCCAGGACATGACGGTCGCGGACATGATCTACCGCCCGGTCGAGACGCTGCGCGCGCTGACCCGATTCCAGCGCATGGACGCCGGGGATCTGCTGCTCACCGGAACCCCGATCGGCACCGCGCTCAGTGCCCCGCCCAAGCCGGTGGAGATCATCGGCTCGCTGCTGCCGCCGAAGGTCAAGTGGAAGCTGTTCTTCCAGGGCCAGGCCAAGAACCCGAAGTACCTGAAGGACGGGGACGTGGTCGAGGCCGCGATCGGCACCGACGACGGCGCCATCGACCTGGGCCGCCAGCGCACGGTCGTGAGGTACGCCCGATGACCGACAACACGACCCTCGAGACCTCGACCGAGGACGTGCTGCCGGCCGACGTGCACAGGTACGCGAACCTGGCGGCGCTGTTCCACACCGGCGGCACGACGGGTGTGCCGAGGCTTGCACGAGCGCGCCGCCGCCCCCAAGACGGCTCCATCCTCGCCTCGCTGCCCGTCACGGATGTCGGAAAGCCCGGCAAGCTGGGCCTGCGCGCCGATGCCACACGGCGCGAACTGCTCTACGCGCTCGCCGAGACCACCGGTGTGGCCGGTATCTCCGCCGCGGTAGAGGACGGCGCGATCGTCGCCACCGTCGTGCTGGACTCCGGTGCCGACCCAGCCGTGGCCGAGGCGATCCCGGGCCGCTATGCGATCGACGCGAGAGTCGGGGTGCGGCAATGAAAACCGTTGCGAGGGTGCTCGGGGGCGTGCTCGCAGCCGAATTCCTGTCCCTCGGGGCGGCCAAGGTCGCGGCGGTCGAGTCGATGCGCGAGCGTGCGGTGCATCTCGGATACTCCACCACCGCTTATCGCGGCATCGGCGCGGTCGAACTCCTCGCGGCCGGTGGGGTGCTGCTGGGACCGGTCCGTCCCGCGATCGGCCGGGCTGTCGGGGCGGGGCTGGTGCTGCTGATGACCGGTGCGGTCGCCAGTCATCTCCGACACGGCGATGGCGCAACCGAAATCGCGCCCGCGGCCGGTACGGCTCTGGTCGCCGCGGCCTACGTGGCCACGTCGACCGGTGGATCCCGATGACTTCGCCGACAGTTCCGGTGGCGATCGTCGGAGCGGGCCCGTCCGGGCTCACCGCGGCCACGCTGCTCGCCCAATACGGCATCGAATCGCTGGTCCTCGAGCGGTGGGAGGGCGTCTACCCGCAGCCGCGCGCGGTCCATCTCGACGGTGAGATCCGGCGGATCGTGGAACGTCTCGGCATCGGGCCGGGGTTCGACGCGATCTCCCGGCCCGCCCCGGGGTTGCGCCTGGTAGATCCGCGGCATCGGGTGCTGGCGCAATTCGACCGCGATCCGACCGGGGGCCGCAATGGATTCCCCGAAGCCAACCTGTTCGACCAGCCGGAGCTGGAGGCGCTGTTGCGGGCCAATCTGGCACTGCATCCGGCCGTCTCGCTGCGCGGCGGTGTCGAAGTCACCGGGCTGACGGTGGAGAAAGACTGTGTCCGAGTCGATCTCGAAGACCGTGCCACCGGCGCGTCCGAGTCGGTGCGCGCCCGCTACGTGCTGGGTTGCGACGGCGCGAACAGCCTGGTGCGCACCGCGATCGGCGCGCGCATGCGGGACTTGCGATTCGAGCAGCGCTGGCTGGTCGTCGACATCGCGACCACGGTCGATCCTGGGCACTGGGGCGGCGTGCATCAGGTATGCGACCCGCGGCGAGCCGCGACATACATGCGCATCGGCACGACGCGCCACCGGTGGGAATTCCGTTTGCGGCCCGGCGAATCCGCCGACGACTACCGTGATCTGGCTCGACTGTGGCCCCTGCTGGCCCCATGGCTGGCGGACGCCGACCGCGAGGGCTTGGAGCTGGTCCGGGTGGCGGAGTACACCTTCCGCGCGCAATCGGCCGACCGATGGCGTGCCGGACGCGTATTCCTGCTCGGCGATGCCGCCCACCTCACCCCGCCGTTCATCGGGCAGGGCATGGGCGCGGGCGTGCGCGATGCCGCCAACCTCAGCTGGAAGCTGGCCGGGGTGCTGCGCGGCGAGCTGCCGGAGTCGATACTCGGCACCTACGAAACCGAGCGCAAACCGCACGCGCACACGATGATCCGGCTGGCCAAGCTCACCGGCCTCACCATGACCGAGGGCGGCGAACTGGGCAATCGACTGCGCGGCCTGCTCGCTCCGCGACTGCACCGACTGCCCGGGCTGACCCGGACGATCATCAGCGGAGAGTCACCGCCGCTGCACCGCTCCGCGCTGGTGGCCGCACCGCCGCTGCGTCGAGGTCTGGCCGGACGGCTGGTCCCGAACGAACGGATGGCCGACGGGCGCCGGGTCGACGACCTCATCGCCGGGCGCTACGCCATCATCACGACATCGGCCCCATCACCGGTCGAGGCGGCGACCGTCGAACAGCGCGGCGGTGTGGTGGTGCGGGCCGTGCCGGGCACCGCGCTGCACCGCTGGCTGCGCGGCGGGCGCGCCGACGCCGTGCTCGTCCGCCCCGACGGCACCGTGCAGACCTGCGGGAGAACGCTGTCGGATCTGTCCTCGTCACTGCCGAGTTTCGCGCCGAGTGCACGTCCGGCGTAGACCGGCTCGTAGGACTGTTTCGAGGTCGGGCCATCCGGTAGGCGCCTGGAACGGCAGCCGGTCGGTGTGCCGTCGCAGGATGGCGTCGGCGCGAGCATCTGCCTGCCGGATGTGTCCGTCGCCGGAAGCATGCGTTCGGGTACCGCGAACAGACGCAAGGTTCGGCCGTCGAATGTCCAGTGCCAGGGTTGGCTGTTGTGCAGCGACGGCGCCCGCCCGGCGAGCAAGACGGTCTTCTCGATGGTTTCCCCGGGCGGTGGCTGGTTCATACCGTCACGGTAGGGACCGAGAGGCGGCGTCCGGAGGAGTCGTAGGTCCCGAATCTCACCTGTAGGTGGTCCCCGGTCGGCCGAGTGCCATGGGACCTCGGCCCCTAGACGGGAGGCTTCGGTCCGTTCAGGCTGAATGTGTGGGAAAGGGTGCCACGGCGGTCCCGCCGATCGACGCACGCAGGCACGACGCGGTGATCTTCGATATGGACGGGGTGGTCACCGACAGCGCGTCGATGCACGCCGCGGCCTGGACGGAATTGTTCGATTCGTTCTTGAACCAACGCCCCGCGGGTGCCGGGCAGGACCGCTCACCGTTCACCAGGGACGATTATCTACGGTTCGTGGACGGCAAACCGCGTTATCGGGGTGTCGCTGATTTCCTCGCCGCGCGTGGAATCGCACTGCCTTGGGGGAGACCGTCCGATCCGGACCGGGCTGAGACGGTGTGCGGGCTGGGCAACCGGAAAGATCACCTTTTCCTGGCGCTGGTCGCGCGAGAGGGAGTTCGAGTATTCGAATCGACCGTCGCACTGGTGCGGCGCCTCGGCGAGGCGGGCATTCGTACCGGCGTGTTCTCCGCCAGCCGTAACTGCGCGGAAGTGCTCACGGCAGCCGGTGTCTCCGACTTGTTCACCGTGCGAGTGGACGGCATCGATGCCGAGAAGCTGGGCCTGCCGGGGAAGCCCGATCCGTCGATGCTGCTGGAGGCGGCCAGGCGGCTCGGCGCCGAACCGGATCGGACGGTGGTCGTGGAGGATGCCGAGGCGGGGGTCGCTGCCGGTCGCAGCGGAGGTTTCGCGCTGGTTCTCGGCGTCGACCGGCACGCGGGCGCCGATCGGCTCCTGGCGCATGGGGCGGACTTCGTTGTCGCCGACCTGGCGCAAGTGCGGTTACGTGGCGGCTTCCGGCGGATGTCGGAGGTCCCCGACGCCATGGCGTGCTGGTCGCGCATCGTGGATCTCCTGGGCGGCGAGAAGCCCGCTGTCCTACTGGATTTCGATGGCACAGTGGCCGAGATCGTCGCCGATCCCACCGCCGCCGAACCCGTCGACGGCGTGGCCGCGGCTCTGACGACGCTTGCCACGCAATGCCCGGTGGCGGTCATCAGCGGACGTGATCTGGACGACCTGCGGGACCGCGTGGGTGTCGACGGCATCTGGTATGCCGGTAGCCACGGCTTCGAACTGATGGCCCCCGACGGCACCCGGCATGTTCACGATGCCGTGCCGGGAGCGGAGCGAGCCCTCGCCGAAGCCGCGGGTGAACTACGCCGGAGATTGGACGACATCCCGGGAGCGCTGGTCGAGCACAAGCGCTTCGCGGTCGCGGTTCATCACCGCAATGTGGCGACCGAGAACGTCGCGCGGGTGATCGCCGCGGTACACGAGGCCGGACACGCGGCGGGTCTGCGTGTGACGCACGGCCGTCGCGTCACCGAATTGCGACCGGACGTGGACTGGGACAAGGGCGCCGCGTTGCGGTGGATACTCGATCGTCTCACCGTCCCGGTGTCGCCGATCTATCTCGGGGACGACCTGACCGACGAGGATGCTTTCGATGCCGTCGAAGCCGACGGCATCGCCATCGTGGTGCGTGCCGAAGAGACCGGTGACCGGCACACCGCTGCCCGTTACACGGTCGCCGGACCGCGACAGGTTCGCGCTTTCCTCGAGCGGCTGGCGGAATTGTCGCGCGCCGAATCGGATGCCATCGTGCCGGAGTCGTGGACGCTCACCTTCGACGGGTACGACGCGGGGGAGGAGAAGCTGCGCGAGGCGCTGTGCACGCTCGGGAACGGTTACTTCGCGACCCGCGGGGCAGCACCGGAAACCGTCGCGGGGGCGGTCCACTATCCGGGTACTTATGTCGCCGGGGTGTACAACCGGCTCTCCGACGAGATCGCCGGGCACGTCATCGACAACGAGAGTCTGGTGAATCTGCCGAACTGGCTGCCGGTGACCTTCCGAATCGACGGCGGCGACTGGTTCGACATCGATGCCGCCGAATTGGTGTCATACCGGCAGCAACTGGATCTGCGCCGGGCCGAACTCGTACGGCAATTCCGCTTTCGCGACGCCTCGGGGCGGATCACCGCGGTATCGCAACGCCGCTTCGTCGCCATGCACCGCCCGCATCTGGGCGGATTGGAAGCGACGATCACCGCCGAGAACTGGTCGGGCACCGTTCGAATCCGCTCGGCGATCGAAGGAAGGGTGCGTAACCATTTGGTGCAGCGCTACAGCGCCCTCTCCGGAACGCACCTGACCGTCGAGCACGCGGTAGCCCGGTCCGACGATTCGGCGCTGCTCGCGGTGCGGACCAACTCATCCGCCATACCGGTGGCGATCGCGACGCGCAGCACCTTGCGCCGCGGCCGGGAACCGGTCCGCCCGCCGAGGGAATTGATCGACCGAGACGGATTGATCGGCCACGAGTACACCGTCGACGTCACAGCCGGGGAGCGGGTGACGGTGGAGAAAATCGTGGCGGTGTTCACCGGCCGCGACAACGCGGCCGCGGGCCCGGAGGAAGAAGCTGCCCGGACGATCGCCGGCGCAGGCGGTTACGCGGATCTGTTCGCGGGTCATGTCGTGGCGTGGGAGCACTTGTGGGCGCGGCTGCGCATCGATCTGCACGGTGCGCGAGACGCGACGCGGACCGTGCGTTTGCACTTGTTGCATCTGACGCAGACGCTTTCGCCGAACACCACAGACATGGATGTGGGTGTACCCGCGCGCGGCTTGCACGGCGAGGCGTATCGCGGTCACGTGTTCTGGGACGAGCTGTTCGTCTTTCCGGTGTTGAATCCACGTTTTCCGGGCTTGACGCGCTCCTTGTTGCGCTACCGTTATCGCCGCCTGCCCGAGGCCCGGCGGGCAGCCGCGGACGCGGGACTGGCCGGGGCGATGTTTCCGTGGCAGTCCGGCAGCGACGGTCGTGAGGAGAGCCAGCGGCTGCACCTGAATCCGTTGTCCGAACGGTGGAATCCGGATCCGAGTCGACGCGCGCACCACATCGGTATCGCGATCGCCTACAACGTCTGGCAGTACTACCAAGCCACCGGCGATGGCGAGTTCCTCGTCGAGTGCGGCGCGGAGGTATTGGTGGAGGTAGCTCGTTTCTGGTCCAGCCTGGCCGCCTACGACGCTGGGCGCGAGCGTTACACCATCCGCGGGGTGATCGGCCCTGACGAGTTTCATTCCGGCTATCCGGACGCGCCCGACGCCGGTATCGACAACAACGCCTACACGAACGTGATGGCGGCTTGGGTGATCCTGCGCGCGATCGACGCGCTCGCCCTGCTGGCTCCGCGCGAGCGGTCGGAGTTGCTGGAGAAGTTGTCGGTGCAGCCGTCGGAAGCGGAGCACTGGCCCGTTGTGGCTCGGCGGATGTATGTGCCGTTCCATGACGGAGTGATCAGCCAGTTCGAGGGATACGAGCGACTGGCCGAGCTGGATTGGGACCATTACCGGCGGCGCTACGGGAACATCCAGCGGCTGGACCGGATACTCGAGGCAGAGGGCGACGACGTCAACCGCTATCGGGCCGCCAAACAGGCTGATGTGCTGATGCTCTTCTACTTGCTGTCCGCCGACGAACTTCGAGAACTGCTGGCCCACCTCGGCTACGACCTGCCCGGCGAGATGATCCCGCGGACCATCGACTACTACCTGGCGCGCACGTCGCACGGCTCGACCCTCAGCGCGCTGGTGCACGCGTGGGTGCTGGCGCGGGCCAACCGGGATCGCGCCGTGGAGTTCTTCGATCAGGTGCTCGGCTCCGACGTCGCCGATATCCAGGGCGGAACCACCGCGGAGGGAATTCACCTCGCGGCGATGGCGGGCAGCGTCGACTTGCTGCAACGGTGTTT
>NZ_BDBC01000029.1 GCF_001612785.1 Nocardia beijingensis NBRC 16342 | reverse complement strand
CACGTCGCCGCGCGCCGGCCGACGCCGCGCGCGGCGAGTTCACCGGGTTTGATTGACTCGGGCGGTGCATGCTGAGGTTCTGAGTGTCTACGAGGCCATCCGGCGCCGCCGCGACGTACGCGCGGAGTTCACCGGCGAACTGGTCGACGACGCGACACTGTGGCGGCTGCTGGACGCCGCGCACCGGGCGCCGAGCGTCGGGAATTCGCAGCCATGGGATTTCGTGGTGGTCCGCGATCCGGCGACGCTGCGCGCGTTCGCCGATCACGTGGCAGGCAAGCGCATCGAGTTCCGCGACGCCCTGCCGCCCGAGCGCGCCGCCACGTTCGAGCCGATCAAGATCGAGGGCATCCTGGAGAGCGGCACCGGGGTGGTGGTCTGCTACGACCACGATCGCGGCGGACCGCAGGTGCTCGGCCGCGCGACGGTGCCCGAAACCGGGATCTATTCGGCCGTGCTCGCCATCCAGAATCTCTGGCTGGCCGCCACCGCGGAAGGCATCGGCGTGGGATGGGTGTCGTTCTACGATCCCGGCTTCCTCTCCGATCTGATCGGTCTGCCGGAGACCGTCCGCACCGTCGCCTGGCTGTGCGTCGGGCCGGTGCGCGAGTTCCAGCGCGTTCCCGACCTGGAGCGCTTCGGCTGGCGCGCGGGCAGGCCGCTCACGGAGGCGGTGCACCACGAGACCTATCGCGGCTGACCTCCGCGTCGCGCGTCGTTACCCAACTGTGTGGATCGTTCATGGTTCAATCGGATCCCCACTGGGTACGACAAGGGCGAAACTGTCTCTGACGCAGTGTTCTTCATCGTGGTTTCGTCAGTTCCAGGAGGATTGTGCAATGGCCAATGTCGATGCTGTTCGGCTGTCGAGCGAGCTGGGCATCGATCTGGCACAGGCGACGTTGCGCCTGCGTCGGGAAGGCATCCCCGGCGAGACCAAGCACCAGACCTGTTTGCGCATCCTGGCCGACGAGGGACGCAAGCGGCGGGGCAAGGCCTGACCGAGGCCCCCGGCGGGATCGGGGCGCACGCGTCGTCTCAGACCCGTTCGAGCACCGCCGACGCGCCGATGCCGCCCGCGGCGCAGATGCCGAGCAAGGCCGTGTTCTTTCCGGTGCGGGCGAGTTCGTTGGCCATGGTGGTCACCATGCGCGCGCCGGTGGCGCCGAACGGGTGGCCGAGCGAGATCGAGCCGCCGTGCACGTTCAACTTCTCGATGTCCACCTCGCCGACGGCGGTGTCGCGATCCAGCCGGGTCTTGGCCCACTCGTCGCTGGCCAGCGCGGTCAGCACCGCAAGAGTCTGAGCGGCGAAGGCCTCGTGGATATCGACGAGATCGGTGTCGGCCAGCGACATTCCGGCCTTCTCCAGCGCCCGTGGCATCGAGATGGCCGGACCGATCAGCACCTGATCGGCCGGGTCGACGCTCACGTAACTCCACGAGCGGAACGCCGCAAGCGGCCGATACCCGAGGGCGTGCGCCTTCTCCTCACTCATCAGCAGCACCGCGGCGGCGCCGTCGGTGAGGGGGCTGGCGTTGCCCGCGGTCACGCTGCCGTCGGCGGCGAAAACGGGCTTCAGCGCGGCCAGTTTCGCGACGCTGGTGTCGCCGCGCACCAGACCGTCGCGCAGGATCTCCGCGTCTTCGGGGGTGCGGACCCGCAGCACCTCGTCGTCGAACCGGCCGGACTCGATGGCGGCCGCAGCCCGGTGATGTGAGCGTGCGGCGAACTCGTCCTGATCCGCGCGGCTCACGCCGTGGATACGAGCCATCTTCTCGGCCGACTCGCCCATCACCTCGCCGGTGGTGCGCTCGGCGATCTTGGGCCTGCTGGGCAGCAGGTCGGTGAACGGCGCCAGGCGCGCGACCGCGGACAGGTAGTCCTTCGGCTTCGGCTTGCCCAGTGCCAGCGGAGCCGCCGCGTGCACGACCTTCTGCGGCAGCTTGACTTCGGCGTTCGAGGTGGAATCGCTGCCGCCCGCGATCATCACGTCGTATTCGCCACGCTCGATCGCGGCCGCCGCCGACGTGACGGCCTGCAGTCCGGAGGCGCAGGCCCTGGTGACCGTGCAGCCCTCGCAGCCGGGATTCAGCCGCAGGTCGAGCGCGATCTCGCGGGCGATGTTCGGCGCCGCGCCGGGCAGGATGACTCCACCCCAGACGATCGCCTCCACGTGCCCGCCGGGCAGCCCGGTGCGCTCAAGCAGTCCCCGGACCGCGGCATCGGCGAGCGCGATGGAATCCATTCGGGTGTATCCGGTGAACGCCCGCAGGAACGGCGTGCGCGCACCGGACACGATCACGGCACGGCGAGCGGCTTTGGTGGCCATGCGATTCCTTTCGAAAGCCTGTGACCACCAAACTTACTGCAAAGTAAGTTCACCGTCGACCCCCTTCGCCGACGGTGAACCCCCGACACAGCGGCGATCCCCTCCACCGCCGCTGAACCGGTCCGCCACGCGCCATTGCGTGACGGACCGAGACGCCCGTCCCGGCGAACGCCCCTGCCCGTCCCGGAACCGTCGCATGCACTCCGGTCATCCGACGCAAAGAACCGTAACAAACTTTCGACTTATTTTCCAAATAGTTTCTATTGATTTGCCTGAGACCTCCCATCGGCTTACCATTAACTCACTATGCATAGCCCTTCGGAGCTGTCGCGGCAGAAGAGATTCGGGCGAATCATCCGAGAACGCCGGGACGAGCTCGGCCTCACCCAGCTACAGATCGGCGACCTCGGGGGACCTTCGGCGCCGACCATCCGGAAGATCGAGGACGGCGAGGCGACCATCAGCATGCAGACGCTGAACAAGCTCGACGCGCCGCTGCGATGGCTACCGGGCAGCGCCGCACGCACCTATGCCGGCGGCGAACCCGCCGCCGACGAACCCGCGAACGCCGTGCGCGGCGCGGGCGACTCGGTGGTGGCCGGGCCGGACGCGATCCGCTTCGAAATCTCCGACCTGACCGGCCTGCTCGCGGCGTCGGGCCGGCTCAACGACGCCGTCGAACACGGTCGCACCACCGATCCGCAGGTGGTCGCCGCGATCGCGGAACTCAACCGGGTGGTCTCCAAGCTGTCGGCGCGGTACGCGACCGCCATGCTCGAACGCAACGGCGGACCGGGCAGGCAATTGCACCCGCTGGTGGAGATGGCCTTCGCACACTTGCTCGCGGTCCCCGCGGCGGCAAGCGATCCCGACGAGCTACAGGAACGCCGGTACCGCCGCTGGCTGGCCGGTCGATCGGAGGATATCGATGCGGCGACCGAGGCCCGGTTCCGCGCGCGCTGGCTGGCGGCGAACATGGCCCCGCCCGCGTTTCGAAACGGCGAGTGACGAGGCGACCATGAGCGACCAGGAATCGAACTCCACCGAACTCACTCTCAGCCACAAGATCAACAGGTTGTTCGCCGTGGTGCATCCGCGCGACTCCCCCGAACGCAGCACCGAGTCCGTCGCCGGGCAGGTGAGTGAAATCCTCGGCAGGCCGGTGCCGCCCGGTTACCTGACCCGCCTGCGCGACGGCGAGTTCGACCGGAACACCGGTGCCGCGGCGGATGCCGACATCCTCGGCGCGGTGGCGCGCAGCTTCGGCGTCGCCGCCGACTACCTGCTCACCCGCGGCCACGCGGCGGAGGCGATCGACCGCGAACTGGAACTGCTCGCCACCATGCGCGACGCGAACGTCGCCAGCATCGCGCTGCGCGGTTCGAACATCGATCGGGCCATGCTCGCCAAGATCATTCAGAGCACGGAAGGGTCGATGCCGCCGAGTCGGTAGCATGCTTCCCTACATGGGCCACTGAGCTTTTGTAGGAGACCGATCATGGCCATCCAGGCCCGGTTCCGGAGCTTGACCCGGGACCTCCCGATACCCCACCCATGGAATCTGCACGCCTACCTCGATGCCGTCGCGGCGCACCGCGGCCGCAGCATCAGCCTGTTGCCGATCGACACCGCCCTGCTCGCCGGCACCGGTTGCGGCACGGGCAGCGGTCTGTGGATCGCGAAGCAGGACAGCGATGTCATCGTCTACGGCGCCGACACCACCGAATGGCACGCCGAGCACATCATCGTGCACGAACTCGGGCACATGCTGCTCGGGCACGGCCCGGAGCAGCACCGGCCCGATGAGCCGCCCACGAGCACACCGACGGTGGCGGCGGTCGCCGACCTGCTGCCCTCCATCTCGCCCGAGTCGATCGCCCACGTGCTCGGCCGTACCGACTACGGCACCATGCGCGAGCGCGACGCGGAGACCTTCGCCGACATGGTGATGCTGCACGCCATGCGTCCACCGCGCCGCGATTCGCTGCTGCACCGCACGTTCTTTCGCGACCGGCGGCGGTGAACCTCGCCCCGACGAAAAACTCCGGGCATCCGGCCGGTGAGCCGAATGCCCGGAGAAGTGGGAACGTGCGGTTTCGGTTCGGTCAGGCCAGACGGATCAGGCCGTAGTCGAAGGCATGGCGGCGATAGACCACCGAAGGCCGGTCGGTCTCCTTGTCCTGGAACAAGAAGAAATCGTGGCCGACGAGTTCCATTTGGTACAGGGCGTCGTCGACGGTCATAGGCGTCGCCGAGTGCACCTTCGTGCGCACGATGTGGCCGGGACCGGCGTCGTAATCCGGCTCCCGCTCCTGCTCCTCGTGCGCGTGCGCGGCGCCGGACTCACCGAGCCGTTCGAACAGGGAGTCGTCCACCAGATCGGCAGTGGCCTGGGCGACCGACAGCGGCGTCTTGTCGCCGTAGTGCACCCGGCGCCGGTCCTTGGTGCGGCGCAGCCTGCTCTCCATCTTCGCGGTCACCGACTCGAAGGCCGCGTAGAAGCTGTCCGCGCAGGCCTCGGCCCGCACGACGGGACCCTTTCCGCGCGCGGTGATTTCGACGCGCTGACAGTTCTTGCGCTGGCGACGGTTGCGTTCGTGGAACAGCTCGACGTCGAAGAGGAAGATCGACGGGTCGAAGCGTTCTAATCGGGAGAGTTTTTCCGCGACGTAGATACGAAAATGATCGGGCACCTCTACATTGCGACCCTTCACCACGATGTCGCCGCGCGGCGCCCGTGGTCGTTCCGCTGTGGGTTGCTCGAGTGCTTCCTTGGTGCTGGATTCCAGCATCGAAGCAGCGGGATCTTTCACTGAAGGTCGTGAAGAAGTCGTCACGCGTACCTCCCGGATCTGGCCGCACCGACCGATTCCAGTGCGGCGGGATTGAACCGTGCCGAACGACGATTGCTCGGCACTAGACGTCCGAGGCGCCACCTCCAAACTTGCGGTTCGGGTGTGTGTCCGCGACGCTAGTCCGCCGACGGGCTGATCGCCAGTGTTCACGCAAATTTCCCGGAGTCAAGCAGCACAAGTAACCAGAACGCCACGTGTCGGCAATCCGGCGCACACCAGCGCGCGCACCGACTCGCGGGCCGTCGCCCCGGTGGTCAGCACGTCGTCGACCAGCACCACCTCGGCATTCGCCGGTATTCCCCAGTTCGCGGCGGGAGCGGGCGCCGTGGTTACCCGCCCGTTCAGGTTGCGAGCGCGTTCGGAGCGTGTCAAGCCCACCGAATCACGCACCCCGCGCCCCAGTCGCAACACAGGCAACACGTGGCAGTTGGGCAGCCATCGCGTAGCTACCGCGGCCGAGCGCAGCACCGGATCGCCGCCGCGGCGCCGCGCCGCCACGCGCCTGCTCGGCGCGGGCACCAGTACCAAAGGCAGGTGTGGCGAACGCAGCTCGGCGAGCGCGCCCGCGAGCGCCCTGCCGAGTGGCACCGCCAGATCCCGCCGGCCCCGTTCCTTCGCGGCGAGCACCGCCCGGCGCGCGGGCCCGGCATATGGCCCGAGCGCCCAGCACGGAACGCCGGGGTCGCTGCGCGGCCACACCCGCACCGGTGGACCGGCCAACGTGACGGCGCAGTCGGCGCACCAATCGACGCCGGAACGTCCGCAGCCCGCGCAGGCGGCGGGCAAGACCAGATCGAGCAGGGTTCGCATCGAAAGAGTGTGCGCCCGCGCTCCGACAGATTCGCTCGAGCAGGCAGGCGACGTTGCGCCTGGCAGAGCGTTGACACCTTGCGGCGAAGCCGTTTACGCCGCGCTCGGACCGCTGCCCGCGACCCTCGTGTACGACCGCCCCGAGAGTGACTCCGTACCGGCGACCGATCGCCGCTCAGCCCGGCAGGACGGGGATGGCGTTCGCGCCCAGCCCCGGAACCTCACGCCAGTAGGGCTGCCCTTGATCCGGCGCGGAGGTCAGCTCCAGCACCGCACGCGAGTCGGCGACGTACTGATGGTCCGGGCTCGCGCTCACCGAGCGCACCGGCGCCGTGAGATTCTGCGAGGTCAGCGGCGTCGGCTCCGAGCCGTCGACCGACACGGTGCTCACCGGGTCGACATTGCCCTCGCGCGCGATGATGATCGTGTCCGCGTCGAGCCAATCCACCGACACCGCGGCCGTGCTGAGCCCGACACCGACCGGTAGCGCCGAGGTCAGCGCCAGCTTCCCGTCCGGCTGCGGCACGACGACCGCCACGTACACCCGTCCGTCGGCGATCAGCGCCGCCCGCACCCCGGTCCGGGAGATCCGCAGCTCGGTGATCGGCAGCCGGGGCGCCGTGGCCGATGAGGCCGCCGTGAGTCCCGAGATGTCGACGTTCTGTACCGAGACGTTGCCGGTGCCGCGATCGTTGACCGCACGGATCACCCGGTCACCGTCGACCACCGCCCATGCCGCGCTGCCGTCCGCGGTCCACGAGGGCCGGGTGATCGTGAAGCCCTCGGCCACCGGAAAAGCGTTGCCGCCGTAGGTGCCTACCATCAGGGTGCGCGACGGCACGCCCGGCGGTCGTCCCGCTTCCGCCACCGCGGCGACGAACTGACCGTCCGGAGACAGCGTCGCCGACTGCAGATTGTTCACACCGCCGAAGTAGCCGGGCGTGGGGGTGATGCCGCCGTTCTCGGCGATCTGCACCAGGCCGCCGCCGCGCAGCGCGTGCAGCCCGCCCTGACTGCGCGCAGCGGCCGGATTGAACTGCTGCACGTCCGCCACGTTCCACCCGGTGGCGGCGAAGCGCTCGTCCAGCGGCTTGCCGTCGGCCAGCAACATGTACGGCCCGAGGATGTCGGCGCTGGACAACGTGAGCACCACCTGCGCGGCCAGCAGTTCGCGCTCGCGCGGATTCAGCGCCGACGCGCCCGCGAAGTCGATCCGGACGCCGCCGAGCCCGATGCCGACGCCGTCGGGGTCGCCGTTGGCCTTGGTGATCGTCCCGCGCAGCGCGATCGGCGGTGTCAACTCGCTGTGCAGCACCGACGACAGCGCCGGCTGCGGCCCCTCCAGCAGCGCGCTGATCAATCGCTGGGTCAGCTGCGCTTTCGGCACCGAGAGCCAGCGCAGATCCGGCACGGCCATCGTGCCGCTCGGATCGACGAAGTACAGCGTGTAGCGGCGATAGGACTTGAAGAACGCGGCGGAGTCCATGACCACGCCGTCGGGCAACTCGTCGATGCGCCACTCGCCGTCGATCTTGGTCAGCTCGATCTTGTTCTCGACGAAGGGGATGTCGTCGTTGGGCCGGTACCCGCCGTCCGCGGACAGCTCGCCGACCTTGCGCGCGCGGATCAGATAATTGGCCTTGTCCCCGGAGCGCGATTCCCGCAGGGTATCCGGTTTCTCGACGATGACGGTGCCCGCCGCGTCGTCCCACTGGGTGGAGGCCGCCGGCGTCATGTACTGCCGGGCGGCCAGATGCCGGTTGGCCGGATCGGCGGTGGCCTGGAGGAAATCGCGCAGCAGCAGATCCGGATCGCGGTTGGCGACCGGGGGCGGCGGACCCTCGGAGGTGGGCTCGCGATTGATGGTGCCAAGCGCCTCCGGCGCCGATGACTCGGGCAGGCTGGCGCAGGCGGTGAGCGGCATCACGACCGCGAGGACCGCCGCTGTCAGCACGGTCAGCCGCCGCATCCGCGCAGATCCGACACGCATTCTCATGACTGTACGTCCCCCGGTTCGCGCGACGCGCCGCCCCCGGTCTGCGCCGACTCCGACGCGGGCGATCCGTTCGATCCGGGCGCGGGCTGCTCTCCGGCCTGCGCGTTGTCGGTGGACGTCGCCGTGCTTTCGGCCGCTCCCGGCAGCCCACTCGCGCTCGGCTCCGCGGCTGCGCCGCCCTCCGCGTCCGCGGCGTCCGTCCCGGCCGGCTCACTCACGCTGTCCGAGGGCACCGCGTCCGGCTCGGTCTCGACGCCGACCGGTTCGGCGGCGTCCGCCTGCGCGCCTTGCGGCAGGGCGTTCGTCACCTGCGCCGCGCCCGTCTCGGCGGCGGCCGGTCGCGCCGTGCCGGATTCGGTCGCGTCGCGATCGGCGGGCGGTTCCGGCTCCACCACGTGCATCGTCTTGCGCGCGGGCTCCAGCGGAAGCGGACTCGGACCGAGCTTCTTGCCACGCACCAGCGGCAGCGTCAGGCGGAAGCTGGCGCCGAGCCCGACCTCGCCCCAGGCCTCGAGCTTGCCCTCGTGCAGGTTGGCGTCCTCCACGCTGATCGACAGACCGAGGCCGGTGCCGCCGGAGCGGCGCATGCGGGACGGATCCGAACGCCAGAAGCGGTTGAAGACCAGCTTCTCCTCGCCGGGCCGAAGACCAACGCCCTGATCCCGCACCACGACCGCGACCGCGTTGCTGTCGGTGTCGCCGCGCATCCGGATCAGCACCGGCTTGCCCTCGCTGTGGTCGATCGCGTTGGCGAGCAGATTGCGCAGCACCCGCTCCACCCGGCGCGGATCGACCTCGGCGACCAGCGGTTCCTCCGGCATGTCGCTGATGATCTCCACGCCGGCGTCCTTGGCGAGGTGCCGCACGGTCGAGATCGCGGCCCGCGCGCACATCCGCACGTCCAGCGATTCGACCTGCAGTTCGGCGACGCCCGCGTCGTGCCTGCTGATCTCCAGCAGGTCGTTGAGCAGGCCCTCGAACCGGTCGAGCTCGTTGACCAGCAGCTCGGCGCTGCGGGCGAGGGCGGGATCGAGGTCGTCGCTGCTGCCGTGGATCAGGTCGGCGGCCATCCGCACGGTGGTGAGCGGCGTGCGCAACTCGTGGCTGACGTCGGAGGTGAACCGGCGTTGCAGGTTGCCGAATTCCTCCAGCTGGGTGATCTGGTTGGACAGGCTCTCGGCCATCTCGTTGAACGCCTGGGCCAGCCGGGCCATGTCGTCCTCGCCGCGCACCAGCATGCGCTCCTTGAGCCTGCCGTCGGCGAACCGGCCCGCGATCCTGGCCGCGGAACGGATCGGCAGGACCACCTGCCTGGTCACCAGCGCGGTGATCGCGGCGAGCAACACCAGCAGCACGATGCCGCCGACCAGCATGGTGCCGCGCATCAGCGACAGGCTGCGCTCCTCGTTGGCCAGCGGGAAGATCAGGTAGATCTCCAGGGTCGGGATCTCCGCGCTGGGGCTGCCGATGATCAGCGCGCGACCGCTGTAGCCATCCGCGTCCTCGACGGTGGCGAACTGGTAGCTGACCTGGTTGCGCTGCACGAACCGGCGCAGCTCGTCGGGCACTTCCTGGATCGGGCCGCGCTGGATCTGCTGCGGCGGCATACCGCCGATGACGCTCAGCGCCGAGACGAAGCTGCCCGCCGCGCCGGTGGACTGGCCGCTGCCGCCGCGGTTGGACAGCGCGTTGCGTGCCTCTTCCAGCCGCTGCGGTTGCGCGCCGATGTCGTGCACACCGGCGAGCTGGCTCTCCACCGTATTGCGCGCACGGTCCATCTCCTCGACCGCCGCGTTGATCTTGGCGTCCAGCAGCCGGTCGGTGATCTGGCTGGTCAGCACGACACCGAGGATCGTGATGACGATCAGCGACAACGTCAGCGTCGACACGATGACGCGCAACTGCAGCGAACGACGCCACAGGTGGCCTAGGGCAATGCCGACCGCTTGGAACCAGGCCACCACCGGAGCCAGCGATCGTTCCAGACGCGCGATGACGCCATGGATCACGGCGGTCCGGCCTTGTAACCGACACCGCGGACGGTCAGCACGATCTCCGGGTTCTCGGGATCCTTCTCCACCTTCGCCCGCAGGCGCTGCACGTGCACGTTCACCAGGCGGGTGTCGGCGGCGTGCCGGTAGCCCCAGACCTGCTCGAGCAGGACTTCACGGGTGAACACCTGGCGCGGCTTGCGGGCCAGGGCGACGAGCAGGTCGAACTCGAGCGGCGTCAGCGAGATCTGCGCGCCACCACGGCTGACCTTGTGCGCGGGCACATCGATCACGATATCGGCGATCGACAACAGCTCGGCGGGCTCCTCCTCGGTGCGGCGCAGGCGGGCCCGCACCCGGGCCACCAGCTCCTTCGGCTTGAAGGGCTTGACGATGTAATCGTCCGCGCCGGACTCCAGACCGAGCACGACGTCGACCGTGTCGGTCTTCGCCGTGAGCATCACGATCGGAACCCCGGAATCGGCCCGCAGCACACGGCACACGTCGATGCCGTTCATGCCGGGCAGCATCAGGTCCAGCAGCACCAAATCGGGGCGGATCTCGCGAACCGCCGCCAGGGCCTGTGTGCCGTCGCCGACCACATGCGGGTCGAACCCTTCCCCGCGCAAGACGATCGTGAGCATCTCAGCGAGTGCCATATCGTCGTCGACGACCAGAATCTTCGGCTTCATAACTACTATGTTGTCATCTCCCAGGCCAGGATCGGGCCGCCACGCCAACACTGGTGCGAACCCGCGGCACAGCCAACCTTATCGACCAACGATTTCGGTGATGCGCGCGGCCAGCACAGCCGGACCGTCGTCGGATCGGTACGTCCACCAGGGTCCGCGCCAGTCGCGTTCGGCCAGCTCACGGTACACCGCGCCGGTGCGGTCCTGGAGACCGCCGTCGCGTTCGTAGGCGTCGAGCGCGCGCTCGGCGTCGAGTTCGCCACGCGTGCGGGCACGCTCGGCGGCGAGCTCGGTGGGCACGTCCAGCAATACCTGGAGCGCGGGCTCCGGTAGAGCGAATCTGCCGAACTCCAATTCGCCCACCCAGGCCACGATTTCACCGTCCGCCGACTGCCCCAGGCGGGCGGCCGAATAGGCGGCGTTGGAAGCGACATAACGGTCGAGAAGCACAACGTCGTTGTCGGCCAAGAGCTTCGACAGCTCGTCGGCGGCGTCCGCGCGGTCCAGCGCGAACAACAGCGCCATGCCGCTGACCGAGCCCGCCAGGTCGCCGTGCGCGCCACGCAGCGCCTCGGCGGCCAGGTCGGCGTGCACCGAGACGCGGTAGCGCGGGAAGGCCATCGTGGCGACCCGCAGCCCGCGCCCACGCAGATCGGCGACCACCCGCTCGATCAGCGTCCGCTTACCCGCGCCGTCGAGCCCTTCGACCGCTATCAGCACTCCCATGACCAGGCACACTACCCCTCCTGTCGACGTGCGCGAACACCGCCTCACCAGCACATATGCCAGTGGACCGGCTGGCAGGCCCGCGGGTCTTGGCGGGACGCTTGTCCAATGCGCAGCTTCCGCCAACCCACAACACCCGCCCCACCGAAGGGCGTTCTGGTCTGAAGACGAAGGGCGGAACGAACTCGACTGCCAGCTGTCTCGGCGCGATGCTCAGTCGGAGCCGACCGCGGTAAGACCGTACTCGCCGATGCGGATCACGCCGGGCCTCGAAAGGCCACCCAGCTTGTACATGGCCTCAGCGAGATGCGTCGAGACCAAGCTTTTCCACCATTCCCAGGACGATTGCGGCGAAGCCTCATGTCCACCATCACTCACCGTCCTTTGGTAGTACTCGGCAAGCTCGTCTCTGGTGAACCGGATCTCCACCGGCGGGCGGACCGATTCTCCGGCGCGTTGTTCGACCCACAGCGAACCGTTTCGCTCAACGATGCCGAGATCCCAATCTCGGCCCGCCTCGATGATCGAACTCACCAGATCGTCACCAGTCGGGTCAGGCACGGCAACCACCTCCGGGATATGCGGTCGCGATATTCCCCGTTGCGGTATTTACGATAACCGTTGGCTGCGCGGTCGTCTCAATCGTGCCACGCACCTTGTTGACCAGGTAGATCTGGCCGGAGTAGCAGTACCTGTCACTCCCCACCGAGCGTTGAACGTCGGGGTTGTCCATTGATTTAGCGATGGCTATGTCAGCGATGTCGCGCCAGTTCCTGCCCTCGATATCGGCAAGCCGTTGCCAATCGTTCAGATGTGAACCTTGGACATGCCGGAAACCCCAGCCTCTATTGCCGCACCGCAGCGTGCCCTTGCTGTATGTAGCGACGACCTTATCTTCCGGCGTACTTATGCCGCACGCACCCCACACCTGCTGGGCTGAGGCACTAGGTGCGGTCGCTACTACACCGCCGGCAACCAGAGCGCCCAGCAGGACTGCGAGGCTCACTCGAATCGGTCCTCGGATGTGCTTCATCTCGGACTCCCCCTCCTATGCACTGCACCATGCTGCGCCGCAGCGGCATCACATGACCAGTGGAGACTCTCCCCGGCCAGAAGCATATCGGGTCGGCAGGCCGGCTTCGATGGATTTTCGCCCGGTCGACTGTAACGCTGGCCTATCGCAGAAGCAGGTGAGGATTGCCCGATGCGAGAAACGGTGCCGCTGACACCTTTCGGTGTCAGCGGCTTCCGATTGTTCCGCGGCTCAGTAGCGGTAGTGATCCGGCTTGTACGGGCCCTCGACGTCGACGCCGATGTACTCGGCCTGGTCCTTGGTGAGCTTGGTCAGCTCGCCGCCGAGCGCTTCGACGTGGATGCGGGCGACCTTCTCGTCCAGGTGCTTCGGCAGCCGGTAGACCTCGTTGTCGTACTCCTCCGGCTTGGTCCACAGCTCGATCTGCGCGATGACCTGGTTGGAGAAGCTGTTGGACATCACGAAGGACGGGTGGCCGGTCGCGTTGCCGAGGTTGAGCAGACGACCCTCCGACAGCACCAGGATCGAGCGGCCGGTCTCCTTGAACGTCCACAGGTCGACCTGCGGCTTGATGTTCAATTTCGTTGCGCCGGAACGCTCCAGCGCCGCCATGTCGATCTCGTTGTCGAAGTGGCCGATGTTGCCGAGGATGGCCTGGTCCTTCATCGCCTTCATGTGCTCGAGGGTGATGATGTCCTTGTTGCCGGTGGCCGTGATGACGATGTCGGCATCGCCGATCGCCTTCTCCACGGTCACCACGTCGTAGCCGTCCATCAGCGCCTGCAGCGCGTTGATCGGGTCGATCTCGGTGACCTGCACCCGGGCGCCCTGTCCGGCAAGCGATTCCGCGCAGCCCTTGCCGACATCGCCGTAGCCGCAGATCAATACCTTCTTGCCGCCGATGAGCACATCGGTGCCGCGGTTGATGCCGTCGATCAGCGAGTGGCGAGTGCCGTACTTGTTGTCGAACTTGCTCTTGGTGACCGAGTCGTTGACGTTGATCGCCGGGAAGACCAGCTCGCCCGCCGCCGCGAACTGGTAGAGCCGCAGCACGCCGGTGGTGGTCTCCTCGGTGACGCCGCGCACCGATTCGGCGATCTTCGTCCACTTGCCCCGGTCGGACTCGAAGCGCTCGCGCAGCAGGTTCAGGAACACCTTGTACTCGGCCGAGTGGTCCTCGTCCTCCGGCGGCACCACGCCCGCCTTCTCGAACTGCGCGCCGCGCAGCACGAGCATGGTGGCGTCGCCGCCGTCGTCGAGGATCATGTTGGCGGGCTCGCCCGGCCAGGTGAGCATCTGCTCGGCGGCCCACCAGTACTCCTCCAGGGTCTCGCCCTTCCAGGCGAACACCGGGGTGCCCTTCGGCTCGTCGACGGTGCCGTTCGGGCCGACGACCACGGCGGCGGCCGCGTGGTCCTGGGTGGAGAAGATGTTGCAGGAGGCCCAGCGAACCTCGGCGCCGAGGCTGGTCAGGGTCTCGATCAGCACCGCGGTCTGCACGGTCATGTGCAGCGAGCCGGAGATGCGCGCGCCCTGCAGCGGCCGCACCTCGGCGTACTCACGGCGCAGCGCCATCAGACCGGGCATCTCGTGTTCGGCCAGACGGATCTCCTTGCGGCCGAAATCGGCCAGCGACAGATCCGCCACCTTGTAGTCGATGCCGTTGCGGACATCGGCGGTCAACGACGTGCGTGCGGGAAGTTCTGAGGTGGTCATCAGCCTCTCCTGGTTCGGCAAGTACCGAGGCAAGGCTAGTCGCTCACGACCGGGCGCGGTCTAGGCGGCCGTCCCTCCCAGACGCGGACCGGCCTCCGGCTCGGCTGCCGCCGGGATGCCGCGAGCCGCCAGCAAGCGGCGCCGCTTCCGCGGCTGGACGTTCGCCAGGGTGATGTCGCCGCCGTAGTGGGCGAGAACGCGGGGGTCCATCACTCGCCGCCACAGCGGCGGGACGGCGGCGAGCACGATCATCGCGGCGTAGCCCGCGGGCAGTTGCGGGGCCTGCTCCGAGGTGCGCAGCGTCTGGTAGCGGCGGCCTGGGTTGGCGTGGTGATCGCTGTGCCGCTGCAAGTGGAACAGGAAGATGTTGGTGACCAGATGGTCACTGTTCCAGCTGTCGCGCGGCGAACAGCGGGCGTACCTGCCGTTCGGGCGGCGGGCCCGGAGCAAGCCGTAGTGCTCGACGTAGTTGACCGTCTCCAGCAGGCCGAAGCCGATCACGGCTTGCAGCAGCAGCCAGGGCAGCACCTGGTAGCCGAACGCCGCGATCAGGCCGCCGAACAGCACGAGCGTCATCGACCAGGCCTGCAGGATGTGGTTGTGCACGCTCCACCAGCCCCTGCCGTTGCGCGCGAGCCGCTCGCGCTCGAGCGCGAGCGCCGAGCGGAAACTGCCGGACACGCTGCGCGGCAGGAACTCCCACAGCGACTCGCCGAGGCGGGCGCTCGCCGGGTCCTCCGGAGTCGCCACCCGCACGTGGTGGCCGCGGTTGTGCTCGACGAAGAAGTGCCCGTAACCGGACTGCGCGAGCGCGATCTTGGCCAGCCAGCGCTCCATCCGTTCGACCCGGTGCCCGAGTTCGTGTGCGGCGTTGATCCCGATGCCGCTGACGAATCCGAGCGTGGCGGCAAGACCCAGCTTGTCGAGCACGCTCAGCTCGTCCCCGGCCCACATGTAGCTCGCGATCACCAAGCCGATCAGCTGCACGGGCAGCATCAGATAGGTGCACCACCGGTAGTACCGGTCGTTGGAGAGCCGCTCGTAGTCCTCGTCCTTCGGGTTGGTGCCGTCGACGCCGATCGACCAATCCAGCAGCGGAATGACGATCAGCACGATGATCGGGCCGATCCACCAGAAGACGTCGAGGCCGGTGTGCAGCACCAGTTGCGATGGCAGCAACGCGGACGCGGGCGGAAGCAAGCCCAGAAGCCACAGATGGCGTTTGGGATCGGGCGATCCCACCGGTTTGCCAACCGTTTGCACTTTTGCCCCACTCGAAGAAGACCCGAACACCGTCGCATGAGAATACTTGCAGACTTGTTCTCCGTTACAACCGTGTTGTCGGTTGAGACGTGATCGCTATTGAAAGCCGCGCAGTCGGTTTTCAATGTGCTGCATGTGCGCCAGTCGCGAGCCGGTTGCTCACTCGGGCTCAGCTCTGCACGCGCGCGGCGAGGATCGCTTCGACGTACGGACTCAGCAGCGCGCTCAATTCCGCGGGCGCGTCCCGCCCCGGACCGGGCGGAGTAGGGATGTAGCTGAGGGCGATCCGCACCAGCGCGTGCGCGATGACGTCGGATTCGGCCGCCGTCGAGGCCACCCAGCTGTACTGGAAGGCACGCGAGAGACGTTCGGTCGCGTGCTCCAGCAACGGTCCCGCGTCCAGAGTGATCAGGCGCAGCAGATCCAACTTCACCTCACCCGCGATCAGCGACTGCACCAGCGGGTCGGACGCCGCGTCGAAGAAGAAGTTCGCCATGCCGTCACGGAACGCGGCACGGACGTCACCGACGTTGCCATTGATGGCGGCGTCCACATGATCCACCAGGAAGTCGGCCAGGCGCAGGGCGTAGGCCTGGGTGAGACCCGCGCGCGAGCCGAACTCGTTGTACAGGGTCTGCCTGCTCACGCCCGCCCTGGCCGCGACGTCGCCGAGCGTGATCTTGGACCAGTCCCGCTCGGTGAGCAGCTCGCGCATCGCGTCCAGGACCGACGTCCGCAGCAGGTCCCGCGCGGCCTCCTGATAGGGAATCCTGGTTCCGGTGCGCGGCATACCCGCGACACTGTCACGGGCGCCTGCCGCAGTCAAAATCTCACGACCGTTCGATTTCGACCATGTAGAAATCCGCCTTCGCGGCGCCGCAATCCGGACAGGTCCAGTCGTCGGGGATGTCGTCCCACCGGGTGCCAGGGGCGATGCCGTCCTCCGGCCAGCCCTCGGCTTCGTCGTATTCGAAGCCGCACTGGATGCACTGATACAGCTTGTACTCCGTCATTTCCCGACCTCCATCGGCTCGAAATCGATCTTCTCCCGGACGCCGCAATCCGGGCAGCACCAGTCGTCCGGCACCGTCTCCCACCGGGTGCCCGGCGGGAAACCCTCGTGCGGCGCGCCTTTCGCCTCGTCGAAGACGTAGTCGCAGACGGGGCAGCGATACGCGCTCACGCCGCGTCCTTCCCGGCGGCGCGCTGCGAGCCGTAGCGCGCCAGCACCTTCTCCCGCTTGCCGGGATCGATATTGGCCCTGGTGATGTCGCCGTCGTAGTGCGCGAGCACGCGCTTGTCCATGACGCGACGCCACAGCGGCGGGAAGTAGGCGAGCAGGATCATGCTGGCATAGCCGCTCGGCAGGTTGGGCGCGCCGTCCCAGCTGCGCAGCGTCTGGTAGCGCCGGGTCGGGTAGGCGTGGTGGTCGCTGTGCCGCTGTAGGTGGTACAGGAAGATGTTGGTGACGATGTGGTCGCTGTTCCAGCTGTGCACCGGGGCGGGACGCTCGTACCGGCCGCTCGCCGTGCGCTGCCGCACCAGGCCGTAGTGCTCCAGGTAGTTGACCGCCTCCAGCAGGCTGAAGCCCACCACGGCCTGCAGGATCAGATACGGCAGCAGCTCGATGCCGAACACCGTCACCAGGACCGCGAACAGCACCGCCGACATCAGCCAGGCGCTGAGCACTTCGTTGCGCAAGGTCAACGGCTTCTTGCCGAGCCGGTCCAGCCGCGCCTTCTCCAACTGCCAGGACGACTTCAGGCTGCCCCACACGGTGCGCGGCCAGAAGGCCCAGAAGGTCTCGCCCACGCGGGAACTCGCCGGGTCCTCCGGCGTCGCGACGCGCACGTGATGGCCGCGGTTGTGCTCGATGTAGAAGTGCCCGTAGCAGGACTGGGCCAGCGCGATCCGCGACAGCCAGCGCTCCAGGTCCACCTTCTTGTGGCCGAGTTCGTGCGCGGTGTTGATGCCGATGCCGCCGATCATGCCGACGGTGATCGCCAGCCCGATCTTGTCCACCACGTGCAGCCCGCCATCGATGCCGAGCCAGCCCACGTGGTCCGCGGTGATCAGGTAGGCCGCCATCACCAGCGTCGCGTACTGGAACGGCAGGTACAGGTAGGTGAGGTAGCGGTAGTACTTGTCGTTCTCCAGGTACTCCATCACCTCGTCGGGCGGGTTGTCGCCGTCCGGGCCGAAGAAGATGTCCGCGATCGGGATCAGCACGTAGACCAGGATCGGCCCGAGCCAGAACGGCACCTGCGCGAGGCGGTGCCAGCCCAGCTCGTTGAGGCCCCAGATCAGCGGCAGGCCGATGAGGAACAGGCCGGCCGGGGCGAACAGGCCCCACAGCCACATATAACGCTTGCGATCCCGCCAGGCCGGTACCTCGACCGGCTGAGCGGACGCGTCGGCGTGCGTCGACATCGTTGTCTCCATTCCCGAAAGCACGTCACATGTGACGCGCATTACCTCACCTCTGGACGATAGACGGACATTTGTCGCTTGTCTAGACAAATGCGGCGATTTGTAAAGCACCGGTCCCACGAGAAAGCCCCGGCCGGAGGTGACTCCGGCCGGGGCTCGTCGAGAGGCGACTCAGCGCAACAGCACGTCGGCGTCGGCGGGCAGGGCGTGCACCGGCCACCAGCGCAGGTCGGTGGATTCGTGGCTGCGCACCGGGATCGCGCCCGCGGGGGCGGTGATGCGGAACAGCAGGTCCAGGTGTCTGGTGGGGACGCCGAGGGAGCAGGTGATGGGGTGCGCCTGCGCGCCGTACAGTCCCGGTTCCAGCCGCAGGTCCGCGATGCCGGACTCCTCGGTGGCCTCGCGCAACGCGGCGTCCGCGACCGTCTCGTCCCGCTCTTCGCAATGGCCGCCGAGCTGGATCCAGCGTCCGACCCGCGGGTGCAGGGTCAGCAGCACCTCGCGACCGTCGGCGGAGAACACGACCGCGGAGGCGGTGATGTGGCCCGGCGCGTGCTCGCGCAGGCAACCACGCGGCGCCGAACCGAGGAATGCCAGCATCGCCTCACGCAGCGATCGCTCCGGATCGGTTCCCGGACACCACGTCTCGAGCAGCTCGGTGGCCGAAGCGCGCAGTGATTCCGCGCTCACCGGAGCCGCTCTCCCACCGCCGGAACGGGGCGCTTCACAGCTCGACCAGCCCGGAGCCCGCGCTCGCCGGCTGCCGCGGGGTCGGCTCCTCCAGCGGATGACCGATGGCGACGGCGCCCAGCGGACTCCAGTCCTCGGCCAGGCCGAGCACGTCCCGGGTTACCTCGGGGGCGAAGATCGTCGACCCGATCCAGCAGCTGCCGATGCCCTCGGTGGCGAGGGCGACCAGCAGGCCCTGCACCGCCGCGCCCACCGCGACGGTGAACATGGTGCGCTCGTCGGCCCGCCTGCGCTCGTCCGGATAGTCGTGCGCGCCGTCGGGCACGCAGAACGGGATGATCACCTCGGGCGCGTCGAACAGGATGCGTCCACGCGCGACCCGGCGCTCGATCCGTTCCGGCGACAGGCCGTCCGCGGTCAGATCGGCGCGCCACTTGTCCGCCATCGCCTCGAGCAGCCGGGTGCGCAGCTCCGGCGTGCGCAACCACACGAACCGCACCGGGCGCGTGTGGTGCGGAGCCGGGGCGGTCAGCGCGACCGACACCGCCGAGCGGATCCGTTCGGGATCGACCGGAGCGTCGGAGAACTGGCGGATCGAGCGACGCAGGAGGATCGCCTCCTTGCGACCGCGTTCGATGGCCTCCGCGGTGCCGAGCCAGAACAGGTCGTCGGTGCCGCCGCGCAGCAGATCGGCGGCGCCGGAACCGTCGTCGACGATCGGCAGCCCGCGCACCACGGCGACCGGAACGCCGCCGAGCTTGCCCTTGACCAGGTCCGCCGCGGCGGCCAGCTCGTCCGCCACGGCCACCTGGGTGACGAACAGCTCGTTGCCCTGGCCGTCCACCGCGCCCGCGTAATCGTGCAGCACCCGCAGGCCCGCCGCGCCGATGGCCGCGTCGGTCTGCCCGTTGCGCCAGGCCCGGCCCATCGTGTCGGTGACGACCACCGCGGCCGTCACGCCCAGCCGGTCGGCGAGCGCCGCGCGCAGCGCCTTGGCGCTGGCGTCCGGGTCGGTGGGCAGCAGCACGAGCTCGCCCTTCTCGACGTTCGAGCCGTCCACGCCGGAGGCGGCCTGCACGATGCCCAGCTTGTTCTCGGTGATCAGGGTGCGGCCCTTGCGCGCGAGCACCCGCACCGCCTCCTGGTCGACGAGACTGCGCCGGACCGCGTCGCGCTCCTCCGGATCCAGCGGCGCTTCCACGATGCGCCCTTCGACCTTGGCGACGATCTTGCTGGTGACCACGAGCACGTCACCGTCGGCGAGCCAGGGCGCGCGGCGGGCGATGTGCTCGGCGAGGTCGTCGCCGGGCCGGAATTCGGGCAGCCCGGTGACGGGCAGGATGCGCAGCTCTCCTGCCGCGTGGTCGGTCGGTGTGCTCACAGGGCGACTCCAGCGAGATCCAATGCCTGACGCACCATCTCGGCGGTGGTCGGCGGGTCGGTCATCAACAACGGGACGCTACGCACCTCGACGCCGGGCACATCGGCGGTGTCGGTGCTGTGGATCAGCCAGCCGTCGAGGATCCCGGTGGCCGAGCGGGCGCCGTAGTACCGGCCGATCGCCTCGGCCGTCGTCTCCACCCCGATCACCGACAGGCACTCGTCGGCCATACCGCGCAGCGGCTTGCCATCGATCACCCCCGACACGCCGATCACCTTCGCCGGGGTGGTGCGCAGCGCGCCCCTGATACCGGGCACGGCGAGGATGGCGCCGATGCTCACGACGGGGTTCGACGGCGCGAGGAGGACCACGTCGGCGGATTCTATGATATCGATCACATTTGGGGCAGGTTTGGCTTCATCGGCGCCAATTGTGGCGAATCCATGGGTGTCGATGTTCGCGCGGTAGCGAACCCACCACTCTTGAAAATGGATCGCGCGCCGTTCGCCAGGGTTGTCCGGATCGGACACCACGACATGCGTTTCGCAGCGATCGTCGGTTGCCGGGATCAGTTTCACGCCGGGCTGCCACCGGTTGCACAGCGCCTCGGTGACGGTGGAGAGCCGGTATCCGGCGCGCAACATTTCGGTGCGGACGAGATGCGTGGCGATATCGCGGTCCCCCAAGCCGAACCAGTCCGGCTGGGCGTGATATTTCGCGAGCTCCTCCTTGGCGTGCCAGGTCTCGCCGACCCGGCCCCAGCCCCGGTCGGTATCGATGCCGCCGCCCAGCGTATACATGCAGGTGTCGAGGTCGGGGCAGATCCTGAGCCCGTGCATCCAGACGTCGTCGCCGACGTTCACGATCGCGGAGACGTCCGCCTCGGGCAGCAGTTCCCGGACGCCCTGAAGGAAACGCGCGCCACCGACACCGCCGACCAGCACGGCGATCCGGGGTCCGTTCGCGGGCGTGGCGTCCGCTTGTTGTCCAGTCACATCCGCACAGCCTATGCGCTGACGCGAAGTCTCCCGTTCGCGACAAATTTGCTATACATTTGCTAACGCACATCACAAGCGGGACTCGGAATGCGGCTGCGGATAGTAACGGAATAGCGACGGCGGCTTGACCATCGACGCGTCCGGCGTGTCTAATCACAGTCATGTCATTCCGGGTTCGCGCGAGAGATCAACGCGCGAGCGACTTTTCGAACAGACGTTCGCATCGGTGTGACAAGCTCGGGGACGTCCGCGGGACAACGTCGCGGGGTATGGCCGTCGGTGCGCGTGTTGGTCCGACGGAAAGAATCATTCTGCGCTAACACACAGTGAGGAGGCGGAGCGATGGCCAACGAGATGGTCTCGCCGACCGATTCCACAGCAGGCGCAGCACGTGGCGTCTGCGCAGATAACGGCGGCTGGAAGGACCAAGAGGGGGGTGACGGAGTCACGGCGCCTCGGCTCAGCCTGGTCGTGACCGGCTTCGACGAGATGTTCGAATCCATCGAAGAGCAGTGGCAGGAGCGCGCCTTGTGCGCGCAGACCGATCCGGAGGCGTTCTTCCCCGAGAAGGGCGGCTCCACCCGCGAGGCCAAGCGGATCTGCATGGGCTGCGAGGTCCGCGACGAGTGCCTGGAATACGCGCTCGCGCACGATGAGCGCTTCGGCATCTGGGGCGGCCTCTCCGAGCGGGAGCGCCGCCGCCTCAAGCGCGGCATCGGCTGACAGACATCCGCGATGCCCGGAGCCGCCCGCCCCACCGGGGCGCTCCGGGCACGCGCGACACGGCCGACAGATCTCCAACCGCCTCGGTGCGGACGGCCGGAGCCGACTGGCCTAGATTTTCTCTCATGGCACGTTCCCGTAAGCGTCGACCGCCGACCGCGCGGTCGGTGATCCGCCGCGGCCGCGGAGTGCGCGGACCGATGCTGCCACCCACCGTGCCCGCTTGGCGGACCAGGGGCCAGAAGTTCGACCGGCTGGTGCTCGAGGCGTTCGCCCCCTTGGACTCCCGCTGGCACGACCGGCTCACCAAACTCGACATCGCGGTCGACGACGTTCCGAAAATCCGTCCGCTGCATCCCGATTCGGTCACCTGGCCGGACGAGGTCGTCGCCGACGGCCCGGTTCCGCTGTCCCGGCTCATCCCGGCGGGCGTCGACCGGCACGGCGCGGCCACCAGGGCCAGGGTGGTGCTGTTCCGCAAGCCGCTCGAGCTGCGCGCCAGCGACCCCGACGACCTCGTCGATCTGCTGCGCGAAGTGCTGGTCCAGCAGGTCGCGACCTACCTCGGCGTCGATCCGGACGTGATCGATCCGGAAGCGGAGTGAATCGCACCCATCCACCCGGCGGCGGCCCCCGAATGCGTTGCGGGGCAAGCGCGGGCACGCGCGTGTAGGCGGTCGCCGGCTGGGTATCCCGGTACCCACGCCGTGACGAACCGCCGTCGGCGCGCATGCGGACACCGTCATCCGCGCGTGGCGAGGTATGTCGTCCGGATCACCGCGGGGCACGTCGTGGCCCCGCGGAACCTCGTGCTGCCCTCGTTCCGCGACGCACGGACCGAGATTCTTCAAGCGTGTCTGTCCCCATCGACGCGCCAGGGGGGTTACTCTCATCGGCGTGATTCCCATGCGTCGTTGCTGCCGACCAGGCTGCAAGAATCCGGCCGTCGCGACGCTCACCTATGTGTACTCCGACTCGACGGCAGTGGTCGGACCACTCGCGACGGTCGCCGAACCGCACTCCTGGGATCTCTGCGAAACGCACGGCTCACGCATCACCGCTCCGAAGGGCTGGGAACTGGTTCGCCACGAAGGCGGTTTCTCCTCCAGCACACCGGACGACGATGATCTGACCGCGCTCGCCGAGGCGGTGCGGGAGGCGGGTTTACGCCGCCGCCCTCCCGAGCGCGAGCAGCGCGGCTATCGCGACTACGCTCCCCCGCCGCCGCGCACCACACGCACGGGTCGCCGCGGCCATCTGCGCGTGCTGCCGGACCCCCCGTCCTGATCGGACCAGGACGGTGTCGGACCGGTCCGGCGCAACCACTAGGGTGTTGGGCATGACAGTCGCCCGCTCTGCCGAATTCGTGAACGCGGTGATCAAGGCCTACGACGTTCGCGGTGTTGTCGGTACACAAATCGACGCGGAATTCGTCAGGGACGTCGGCGCGTCCTTCGCGCGGCTGATGCGCGCCGAGGGCGCCCGCCGGATCGTCATCGGGCACGACATGCGCGACTCCTCGCCCGAGCTGTCGGCCGCCTTCGCCGACGGCGCGCTCGGCCAGGGCCTCGACGTGGTGCACATCGGCTTGGCCTCGACCGACCAGCTGTACTTCGCTTCCGGGCGCCTCGATTGTCCGGGCGCCATGTTCACCGCCAGTCACAACCCGGCCCGCTACAACGGCATCAAACTGTGCCGCGCCAAGGCCCTTCCGGTCGGGCAGGACACCGGGCTCGCCACCATCAAGAACGAGCTGATCGACGGCGTGCCCGGGTACGCGGGCGAGCGCGGCACCGCCACCGAACTCGACCTGCTCACCGAGTACGCCGACTTCCTGCGCGGCCTGGTCGATCTCGGCGGCATCCGCCCGCTCACCATCGCGGTGGACGCGGGCAACGGCATGGGCGGGCACACGGTGCCCGCGGTGCTCGGCGCGCTGCCCCAGGTGACGATCGTGCCGCTGTACTTCGAGCTGGACGGCACCTTCCCCAACCACGAGGCCAACCCGCTCGACCCGGCGAACCTGGTGGACCTGCAGAAGCTGGTGCGCGAGTCCGGCGCTGACATCGGCCTCGCGTTCGACGGCGACGCCGACCGCTGCTTCGTGGTGGACGAGAACGGCGAGCCGGTGTCCCCCTCGGCGATCACCGCCCTGGTCGCCGAGCGCGAGCTGGCCAAGGAACCCGGCGCGGTGATCATCCACAACCTGATCACCTCCCGCGCCGTGCCGGAGCTGGTGCACGAGCTGGGCGGAACGCCGGTGCGCACACGGGTCGGGCATTCGTTCATCAAGCAGGAGATGGCCGCCACCGGAGCGGTGTTCGGCGGCGAGCACTCCGCGCACTACTACTTCCGCGACTTCTGGGGCGCCGACTCCGGAATGCTGGCGGCGTTGCACGTGCTGGCCGCGCTGGGCGAGAAGGACCGGCCGGTGTCGGAGCTGATGGCGTCCTACGCCACCTACGCGGCCTCCGGCGAGATCAACTCCACCGTGGCCGACGCCGCGGAGCGGACGCTGGCCGTCGTGGACGCCTTCGCCGACCGGGCGCATTCGGTGGACCGGCTGGACGGGGTGACCGTGCAATTGGCCGACAACGCCTGGTTCAACCTGCGCGCGTCGAATACCGAGCCGTTGCTCCGGCTGAACGTCGAGGCCAGATCGGCGGAGGAAGTAGACGCACTCGTGACCGAGATCCTGGGCATCGTTCGCTCCTGACTGGAATAGTGGAATCACAGGCCTTGGATTCGTCCGTCTCGGTCTCGGTGTGGCAGCTGGACCGGGTGGGCGCGGGGGCGGAAAAGACACAGCGCGATGAGGGGAGGTGGGACGCCCGATGATCGCTGGAACACCGGTGCTCGACCTCGACGATGCCGCTTCACTCGAGGCCGCCGACGCAGGCGGCGCCCTTCGCTCGGCCGCTTCCGGCGGCGCCCAGGTCCGCGCCACCGCGGCGGCCGTCGGTGAGGACGCGCTGGCCCGATTGGCCGATCTGCGACCGCGCAGCGTGGTGCTCGTCTCCGGTTCCGGGCGTGCCGCACGTGCCGCCGGACTGCTCGTGGCCGCGCTCGGCGACCGGGCTGGTCTGCCCGTCGTGCCCGCCGCCGCCTTGCCGCCGTGGGTGGGGCCGCTGGACGTCGTGCTGGTCTCCGGCGACGACGCGGGCGATCCGCGCCTGATCGACGCCGTCGACCGGGCGCTGCGCCGCGGCGCCGAGGTGGTCGTCGCCGCGCCGCACGAGGGCCCGCTGCGGGCCGCTGCGGCCGGGCGCGCCGCCGTGCTGGAACCTCGGGTGCAGGTGCTCGGGTACAACCGCCTGCTGCGCTTCCTGGCCGCGGGAATCGCGGTCCTGCGCGCGGTCGACCCCCAGCGCACCGGAGCCGTGGTCCCGGAACTCGCCGACCTGGCCGACGTGCTCGACGCCGAGGCGCTGCGCGACGGTCCGCACAACGAGGTCTTCCACAACCCCGCCAAGACGCTGGCCGCCCGGATGCAGCAGCGGGGCATCGTGCTCGCGGGCGATTCGCCCGCCGCCGCCGAACTGGCCGAGCACGGCGCCGAGGTGCTGCTGCAGTCCGCGGGCAAGGTCGCCACCGCGGTGGATCTGGCCGAGGCTGTGGCCGCGCGGACCAGGATGGCCGAGGCGGCAGGCGAATCCGCGCCCGACTTCGACCCGCTGTTCCACGACGAGGAACTGGACGGACCCGCGCCCGTCGAGCGCATCCGGGTGTTCGTGCTCAGCGCCGATCGCGATCGGGCGGCCGCGCGCCGCCGCATCGCGGTGTTCGGCGGCGATGGCGCGAACCTGGTCGACGCCGATCTGGTGAACGCCGACGTCGACCTGCTGCAGACCGAGATGACCGACCCGGCCGCGCCGGCGCCGACCCACGCCGAGGAGGCCGTGCCCGCGAACGGCACCGAACTCGAGCAGCTCGCGGTGCTCGCGCTGCGACTGGAGATGGCCGCCGCCTACCTGCGGCTGATCGGCTCGCGCACCGCACCGGCCGACAGCCAGGAGCAGTTCGGGGGAAGCTACTAGTGCACGAACTCGTTGGTGCGCTGCGCTCGTACGCCTGGGGCTCGCGCACCGCGCTCGCTCAGCTGTGCGGCAGGCCGGTGCCGTCGGCGCATCCGGAGGCCGAACTGTGGTTCGGCGCCCACCCGGCCGATCCGGCGTATGTGAAGACCGGCGCCGGCGCCGTCTCGCTGCAGGAGCTGATAGCCGCCGACCCGAGCCGGGAGCTGGGCTGGGTCGCAACGCGATTCGGCGAGAAGCTGCCGTTCCTGCTCAAGGTCCTTGCCGCCGAGGAGCCGCTGTCGCTGCAGGCGCACCCGAGCACGGAACAGGCGCGGGCCGGTTTCGAGCGGGAGAACCGGGCGAAGGTGCCGCTGAACTCCCCGCTGCGCAACTACCGCGACGACAACCACAAACCCGAGCTGGTCGTCGCGCTGGACCGGCTGGAGGCGCTGGCCGGCTTCCGCGATCCGCATCGCACCGTCGCACTGCTGCGCGCGCTGGCGGTGGACGGATTGCGCTCCTACTGCGAACTGCTCGCCGCGCAGCCGGACAAGGCGGGCCTGCGCACCCTGTTCACCACGTGGATCACGCTGCCGCAGCACGTGCTGGCCACGCTGCTGCCCGAGGTGCTCGACGGCTGCGTGCGGTATCTGTCGGGCAAGGGGGCCCGTGAGTTCACGGCCGAGGCGCGCACGACGCTCGAATTGGCCGAGGCGTACCCGGGCGACGCGGGCGTGCTGGCGGCGCTGCTGCTGAACCGGGTGACCCTGGAGCCGGGCCAGGGATTGTTTCTCGCGGCCGGGAATCTGCACGCGTACCTGCGCGGGGTCGGCGTGGAGATCATGGCGAACTCCGACAACGTGCTGCGCGGCGGACTCACCCCCAAGCACGTCGACGTGCCGGAGCTGTTGCGCGTGCTGGACTTCGAGCCGATCGACCTGCCCACGGTGCTGCCCGAGCCCGCCGGTGACGGGTCGGTGCGCTATCGCACGCCGGTATCGGAGTTCGCGCTGCGCCGTTTCGATCTGGTCGCCGGTTCCGCGCGGGTGCCGCTGACCGCGGCGGGTCCGGCGATCGTGCTGTGCACGGCGGGCACGGTGCGGCTGCTGCGGAACGACTCGTCGCTGGAGCTCACCCGGGGTGGCGCGGCGTGGATCTCCGCCGCCGACACCGATATTCGCGCGCAGGCGGTGGACGGTGACGTCCAGCTGTTCTGCGCGTCCGTCGGCGCGACCGGCTGACCGATCCGGAACGCCGGATTCGGAGTGTCCTAGTCTGTTCGCTGGTATCTCGTAAACAGAGAGGACATGCTTCCATGTCGGCTGGCGGTGGCAAGAAGGCGATCGTCGCGGCGTTGACCGCGAACGCGGGGATCGCCGCGGCGAAGTTCGTCGGTGCGGCGATCACGGGTTCGGGATCGATGCTCGCCGAAGCCGTGCACTCCGTGGCCGACACGGGCAACCAGGGACTGCTGCTGCTGGGCCAGCGGCGCGCCGCGAAGGAAGCCGACGAGCTGCACCCGTTCGGTTACGCGCGCAACCGCTACTTCTATTCGTTCATCGTGGCGCTGGTGCTGTTCACCCTCGGCTCCGGCTACGCCATCTACGAGGGCATCCACAAGATCCAGCACCCGGAGGAGCTGAGTTCGCCGATCGTGGCGGTCGTCATCCTCGTGATCGCGATCGCGTTGGAGTCCTACAGCTTCACCACGGCGATGCGCGAGTCCGCCCCGCTCAAGGGAGACGCGAGCTGGTGGCGATTCATCCGCAACTCGCGCAGCCCCGAGCTGCCGGTGGTGCTGCTGGAGGACACCGGCGCGCTGATCGGCCTGATCTTCGCGTTCGCGGGCGTCGGCCTGACCATGCTCACCGACGACCCGGTCTGGGACGGCATCGGCACGCTGGCCATCGGTGGGCTGCTCGGCGTCATCGCGGTCGTGCTGATCGTGGAGATGCAGAGCCTGCTGATCGGCGAGGGCGCCACGCCGCAGGAGAACCGGCTGATCCGCGCGAACCTGATCGACGAGACCCGCATCGATCGGGTGATCCATCTCAAGACGCAATACCTCGGACCCGAGGAACTGCTCGTGGCCGCGAAGGTGGGCGTCGTGCCCGGCTTGGACATCGCGGCGATCGCCGGTGCCATCGACGACGCCGAATCCCGCGTCCGCACCGCGGTGCCCGCGGCGCGCGTCATCTACCTCGAACCCGATCTCTACCGCACCCAGCCCGCCCAGACTTAGCGACTCGGCGACCGCGGGCAGGGCTCAGCGGTACTGGACCGCAGGGGCGCGTAAGAGGTCGAGCGGATCGGTGCGGAGGTCGAAGCGGTCGCGCAGGGCGTGCCGGGCGGCGTGCAACCCGCACATGCCGTGGACTCCCGGGCCCGGCGGCGTCGCGGACGAGCACAGATAGACGCCGGGAATCGGTGTGGCGTAGGGATTCCAGCGCGGGGCGGGCCGGAACGCGAACTGGCGCAGGGTCATCGCGCCCGCGGAGATGTCGCCGCCGATGTAGTTGGCGTTGTGCGCGGGCATTTCCGCCGCGGTGATCACGTTCTTCGCGATGATCAGGTCGCGGAAACCCGGGGCGAACCGCTCGATCTGGCCGATCACCTCCTCGCTCACGTCGCGGGTGGAACCGTTGGGCACGTGGGCATAGGTGTAGAAGGTGTGGCCGCCCGCGGGCGCGCGGGTCGGATCGACCACGCCGGGCTGGATGGACAGCACGTAGGGCCGTTCGGCGTGTTTTCCCATGGCCACGGCGTGCTCGGCGGCCATGGCCTCGGCGCGGGTGCCGATCACGTGCACCGTTCCGGCGAGCGCGCAACCGTCGGCCCGCCACGGCACCGGTCCGGAGAGGGCGAAGTCGATCTTGCACGCGGCGCCGCCGTACCGGAACCGCCGCAGCCGGTTCGCGTACCGCGCGGGTAAACGGTGCCCCGCGATGCGCAACAGTTCGGCCGGAGCGAGATCGAGCAGCACGGCGCGGGCGCCCGCGAACTCGTCGATCGAGTCGACGCGGTGCCCGGTGTGCACGCGGCCGCCGAGACGTTCCAATTCGGCGATGAGGGCGTCGGGAATCGCCTGACTGCCGCCGCGGGGAATCACCCAGCCTCCGGCATGGGCCAGCGTGCCGAGCAGCAGGGCCGCGCCCGCGGCCGTGATCGCGCGCGGGGGAATGATCGCGTGGGTGGCGATGCCGGTCAGCAAGGCGGGTGCGACCTCGTCGCGGAACCTGACGTTCCACAGCGGCGAGCCCTGCTCCAGGGTGCGCAGGCCGAAACGGATCGAAGTCGCGAGCCCGGACGGGACGCGGCGCAGATCCGACATCGCCAGGTCGACCACGTCCGGCCAGTGCCGCAGCAGCGGAGCGAACAGTTTTCGCCACGCCGGACCGTCGGGGCCGAGCCCGTCGACCGTCCGATCCAGGTCGCGCCAGGCCAGTCCGGCCACCCCGCCGTCGAGCGGATGGGCGTAGGAGACCTCCGGGGCCAGCAACTCGACGCCGTGCGCGGTCAGGTCGAACGCGCGGAACAGCGGTGCGGCCGCCGCCATCGGATGCGCGCCCGCGCACACGTCGTGCCGGTAACCGGGCAAAGTCAGCTCCGCCGTACGGGATCCACCGCCGGCCGTCGCCTCGGCCTCGTACACCTCCACGGCGAGCCCGGCACGGGCCAGGATCACCGCGGCGGCGAGGCCGTTCGGTCCGGAACCGACCACCACCACATCAGCCATACCCCCACGCTACCGGCGACGGGCTCGCCGGCGCGGCCGTCAGGCCCGCGCCGCGCCCACGGCGGCGAGCCTGTTCCGCCACCGACATGGGCAGGCGCCGAGCCCAGTGCGGCGAGGCCGTACAGGGAGTTCCGCACGACCATGATCCCGATCACTCTCCCGGCAATCCGGTGAATTCCCGGAGTCCGTCCCGTCTGCACCATCGAACGCACGACGAGCAAGGAGATCGACCATGGCGACCAAGCCGCACGGCCCCGCGTCCTACTTCCCCTCTATCGAGGCCAAGTACGGTCGCTCCATCGACGAATGGAAGGCCGCCATGCGCGAGACCGGCTCGAGCTCGCACAAGGAACTCGTCGAGTGGCTGAAGACCGAGCACGGATTCGGGCACGGCCACGCCGGCGCCCTCACCCAGCACTACCTGCACCCGGAGAGATGGACGGCCTGACTCCGGACGTCACGAAGGGCCCGCGGATCCCGCGAGCCCTTCGTCGTGCGCGCGCTACGCCTCGACCAGATCCTTGGTCTCGGATTCCCGCGCCTGCGCGGGCGTCCCGTGGCCGTCGTCGACCATGGTCCGCTCGTCGAAGGGGAGTTTGCGATCGAGCACCTCGCGCACCCGGTCCACGTCGACGGTCTTGGTCCAAGTGCCGATCAGCACCGTGGCGACCGCGTTGCCGGAGAAGTTGGTCAGCGCTCGCGCCTCGGACATGAAGCGATCGATGCCGACGATCAAGCCGACGCCGTCGAGCAACTCGGGCCGATGACTCTGCAACCCGCCCGCCAGGGTGGCCAGCCCGGCGCCGGTGACGCCGGCCGCGCCCTTGGACGCGACGATCATGAACACCAGCAGCCCGAGTTGCTCCCCGATGGACAGCGGCTTGCCCATCGCCTCCGCGATGAACAGCGACGCCATGGTCAGGTAGATGGCGGTGCCGTCCAGATTGAACGAATAGCCCGTCGGGACCACGACGCCCACGGTGGTGCGCTCGACGCCCATGTGGTCCATCTTCGCGATCAGCCGCGGCAGCGCCGATTCCGACGACGAGGTCGCGACGATCAGCAGGTACTCCCGCGCGAGGTAGCGGACCAGCTTGAAGATCGACACCCTCGACACGGCCCACAGCAGCAGACCGAGCACACCGAAGACGAAGACCACGCAGGTGAGGTAGAACGCGAGCATCAGCGTGCCCAGCTTCGCCACGGCGTCCAGACCGGTCTTGCCCACCACGTTGGCGATCGCGCCGAACGCGCCGATCGGCGCGAGCCACAGGATCATCACCAGGATCCGGAACACGAGTTTCTGCAACAGCGCCACGCCGCGCAGGATCGGCTCGCCCTGAGCGCCCATGGCCTGCACCGCGAATCCGACCAGTAGCGCGACGAACAGCGCCTGCAGCACGTTGCCGGTGGTGAGCGAGGACAGCAGCGTGGCAGGCACGATGTTCTGGATGAACTCCCAGGTCCCGCCCGCGCCGTGCGCGGTGTCGGCCAAGGTGTGACCGGCTTTGGCCGATGTGGCGATATTCAGTCCCGCCCCCGGTTGCAGCAGGTTGCCGACGACGAGGCCGATCCCCAGCGCGATGGTCGACATGACCAGGAAGTAGCCGATGGCCAGCCCGCCGACCTTGCCGACGGTGGCCGCGGCGCGCACCGAGCCGATCCCGAGCACGATGGTGCAGAAGATGACCGGAGCGATCATCATCTTGATGAGGTTGACGAAGATGGTTCCCAGCGGAGCGAACGACTGCGCGACGCCCGGCGCCAGCCAGCCGACGAGAACGCCGGCGACCACCGCCACGATAACGGCCAGATACAGCCAATGGGTGCGGTCGTGCCGCGTTCGAGTCGAGTCGCTCATAGCGAGGATTTCCCTTCGAAAGGTACCGGCGCGAGGCGGCTCGCGCCTTCCAGGCAGAATGATGGTCGGCCGGGTGATCCCGGTCACTGTTTGGTGCATTACGTTCAGCGGAGGAAGAGCTTGTGAGACGCGGTCGGCTCTCCCTCGCCGGGCAGGCGTTCGTCTTCCAGTTGGTCGTGCTCGCGGTGATGATCGGGATCGGCGTGGTGCTCGCGGTCCTGGACGCCAGGCACGACAGCGACGTCACCACCACCAGGGAGGTCACCGACGTCGCGGTGAGCGTGGCCGACGCGCCCTCCACCATCGACGCGCTGCGCAGCTCGGATCCGACAGCGCTGTTGCAGCCGGTGACCGAGGAGATCCGGCGCGAGACCGGCATGGATTTCATCGTGGTCATGGCGCCGGACCGGACCCGCTTCACGCACACCAACCCCGCGATGATCGGGCTGCCGTTCAGCGGCACCATCGATCGCGCGCTGGCCGGGGAGACCTTCACCGAGACGTTCACCGGCACCCTCGGTCCGTCCATCCGGGCGGTGACGCCGGTGCACGACCACGGGCGGATCGTCGCGCTGGTCTCCGCTGGCGTGACCCGCGCGAAGATCGGCGACCAGGTCGCCACCCAGTTCCCGGTGATCCTCGGCGTCGCGGGGGCCGGGCTGGTGCTGGCCGCGGGCGGATCGTTCCTGTTGAGCCGCAGGCTGCGTCGGCAAACGCACGGTCTCGCGCCCGACGAGTTGCGCGTGATGTACGAGCACCACGACGCCGTGCTGCACTCGGTGCACGAGGGCCTGGTGGTGTTCGGCGCGTCCGGCGAGGACGCCGAAGTGGTCAACGACGAGGCACGCCGCCTGCTCGATCTGCCCGCGGGCCAGGTGCGCCGCAGCGACCTGCCGCTGTCGCTGCAACGGATGAGCTGGGGCACGGTCCGCGACGAGATGCACGTGACCACCGACCGGATTCTGCTGGTCAACCAGGACACCGTGGAATGGGAAGGCCGGGCGATCGGCACCGTGATGACCATCCGCGACCACACCGAATTGCAGGCGGTGATGGGCGAACTCGACTCCGTGCGCAGCTTCGCCGCGTCGTTGCAGGCGCAGGCGCACGAGTCGGCCAACCGGTTGCACACCGTGGTCACCATGGTGGAGCTGGGCCGCCACCGCGAGGCCGTCGAGTTCGCCACCGCGGAACTCGAGTTGTCCCAGTCGCTGATCGATCGGCTGTTCGCGGCGGTGGGCGCGCCCGCCTTGGCCGCGCTGCTGCTCGGCAAGGTGAACCAGGCCGCCGAACGCGGCATCGAGCTGACCATCACCGACGACACCGCGCTCGATTCGGTGGACCCGCTGTCGCCGCACGAAACCGTCACGCTGGTGGGCAATCTCGTCGACAACGCGATCGATGCGGCGGCGGACAGCACATCCGGCTGGGTGGAGGTCACGCTGCGCCACCAGCGAGGCGACGCCGGGGACGGGTCGACGCTCTACATCCGGGTCGCCGACAGCGGTCCCGGGATGTCGGCGGAGATGTTCGCCCGCGCGTCCCAGCGTGGTTATTCGACCAAGGCCGACCACCACGGGCTCGGTCTCGCGCTGGTCCACCGTTTGGTGGCCAGGCACGGGGGAAGCATTCACACCGAACGGGATCCCGAAAGCGCGGTGACCGTGACGATCCCACGAAAGGAAGCACGATGATCCGTGTGCTGATCGTCGAGGACGAGCCGCTGATCGCGGAGGCGCACCGCGCCTATGTGGAGCGCATCGCCGGATTCACACCCGTCGGCATCGCCCACACCGGACGCGAGGCGATGCGCGCGGCGGCCGACGCCGCGGCCGAGGGCACACCGATCGACCTGGTGCTGATGGACATCGGTCTCCCCGACGCCAGCGGCTTGGACGTCGCCGCCGCGCTGACCGGCCTCGCGCCGCGCCCGGACGTCATCGCGATCACGTCCGCCCGGGATCTGGCCATGGTGCGCACCGCGGTGTCGCACGGCGTCGTGCTGTATCTGCTGAAGCCGTTCACCTTCGCCGCCTTCCGCGACAAACTGGACCGCTATCGCGAGTTCCGCACCGCGCTGCCGGCCGGTGAGAGCGCCATCTCCCAGCACGACATCGACCGGGCGTTGAGCGCCCTGCGCACCACCGACCAGCGCGCGACGACCCCCAAGGGGGTCGCGCCGCAGACCCTCGACGAGATCTCCCGCACCGTGCGCGCGGCCGAAGCCGATGGGGTGACCGCCGCGGACACCGCGACCTCGATCGGCGTCTCGCGCATCACCGCATGGCGCTATCTGGAGAAGCTGGCCGACGACGGACTGGTCGTCCGCCGCTCCGACTACGGCCGGGCCGGACGCCCGAAGACCCGCTACGTCTGGAAGACCACGGGCTGATCAGACCGGCTCCGGGGCCTGCGCGCGCTGGCCGAGGTGCACCGGCATCCGCTCGTACCCGTGCAGCGTGAACAACGCGCGCCGCCGCAGCGGGCCGTCCAGGCGCAGGTCAGGGAACCGGTCGAACAGGGCCCGCAGGGCATGGACGCCTTCCATCCGAGCCAGACTCGCTCCCAGGCAGACGTGCACGCCGCTGCTGAACGACAGATGGTCCTTCGCGTTCTCGCGTCCGACGTCGAATCGCCCCGGATCGGTGAAGACCGCGGGATCGCGATTGGCGCCCGCCAGCGACAGCACCACCGTGTTGCCCGCGCGCACCCGCATGCCGTCGATCTCCACGTCGGTCAGCGCGGTGCGCGCCGTGGTCTGCACCGGGGAGTCGAAGCGCAGGATCTCCTCGACGGCGTTGGGCCACAGCTCGGGCTCTTCGCGCAGCCGCTCCAGCTGATCCGGATGGGCCAGCAACTGCGCGGCGCCGTTGCCGATCAGGTTGACCGTCGTCTCGAAGCCCGCGCCCATGAGCAGGCTCGCGGTGGCCTTGAGCGCGTAGGAGTCCAGCTCCCCCGCGGCGACCAGGCTGCTGAGGATGTCCTCGCCCGGCTCGCGGCGCAACCGCTCGATGTGCCGGTCGAGATAGTCGTTCATCACCTCCATGGCCCGCATCGCTGTCCGGTGCGCACGCCACGGGATACCGACGTCCAGCAGGGGCGTCATCTGATCGCCCCAGTCGAGGAACAGCGCCTTGTCCTCGTCCGGGAAGCCGAGCATCTCCGAGATGATGGCGATCGGCACCTGGGAGGCGAACGAGTGGATCAGGTCCGCGGAACCGTGCGAGGGCAGACCGTCCAGCAATTCCTCCGTGACCGCTTCGACGCGGTCGCGCAGCCTGCGGATCGCGCGCGGGGTGAAGGCCGATGCCACCGGTTTGCGCATCGCGGTGTGCTCCGGCGGATCGATCACCAGCATCGACGGCGGCTCCACCGGATTCGGCGGCAGCGGGAAACGCTCGGCGAGCTTGCGCAACGGCTTGGGAATGTTGAAGCTCTCGGTGGTGCGCACGCCGAACCGGCTGTCGCGCAGGATCGAGCGGCACAGCTCGTGGTCGAAGGTCGCGAACGCGATCGGGGTGCGCAGCAGCCTCGTCTCGCCGCGCATCCGCTCGATCAGCGGATAGGGGTCGTCGAAGCCGGCGGGACCGGCCATCAGTTCGGCGAACGGATCACCGCGGCGCGCCTGCATGCGCAGGACGAGACGAGGCGCGCCCTGCACGGACAACCAGCGGAACCAATAATGCGGCTTCATAGTCCAACCTCGTCGTCGTGGCGATGAGTCCACCGTACGGAACCCTGCCGGGTTGTGGAACGTCCTCAGGTCGGATTCGGCGCTTATACCGTGGTAGGAGCGGCTCAGCCGCGCTGCGCGGTCACCCGCTCCGAAGCGATGCGCCGATCACGCAGCGCCGGATCGGGGTTGACCACCTGCACCAGCGACGCGCCCGCGGCCAGCACCGCGAGGTATCCGTCGATGAGTTCGGCCGGGGTGTCCCACGGCGTGCTCGACAGCACCCGGTCCCCTTCGGCGAAGCCCTGGCGCATGGCCGATTTCCGCGCCTCGGTGAGTACCTCCGCGACCGGCATCCCGTCGAGCGCGACGCCCGCGCCGCGCGGGAGGAACTGGTCGCCGTGCACGCGCACCGAGGTGGCGAAGTCGGTGACGCCCGCCGGCAGGTCGCGCACCGGCGAACCCATGGCATCCAGCGACAGCGCCGCGACCTCGCCCGCTCCGTCGGCGTCGTCCAGGCGGTCCGGGGTGACCAAAGCCAGATCGGCGTCCCGGTCCGGATGCAGCACCACCTCGGTGCCCGCCCACCAGCAACCCAGCAGTACCGCGGCGGTCTGCCAGTGCGCCGGGAGCAGCACGGCGACTCGTGCGCCGGGGCTCAGGCCGAACTCGTCGCGAACGAGATTGGCGGTCTTGGCCGCCCAGTTCGCCAGCGTCGCGCCGGACAACTCGATGCGCGCGCCGGTCGCGTCGTCGTAGTAGGTGACGCGCGGGCCCGCGGGTTCGCGGGCGAGGATGGGATCGAGTACCGCTTCGGTGAGCGTATGTGCCTGGTCGATGTCACGCATGGTTCAGTTCACGCATTTCGGTCCGTTCTGGCCTGCGTCGATCGGTGGAGCGGGCGGGACTGGGGTGGCCGCGGTCGACGTTCCGGACAGATCGAACATCCGGCTCGCCGACGAGCCCGGACCAGAATAGTCGCTCGCCAGCACGACACTCACCGAATCCGGGGACAGCGCCGGATCGGCGATGACCGTCAGCCCGCCGAGCGCCTTGGCCACCGCCTGCGCCTTCGGGCTCGCGGTGTCGGCCGCGAGCACCCGGCTGCTGGTGACGCGGCTGCCGCTGTAGTTGGAGACGGTGCCCTGGCGAAAACCCTTGGCGCTCAGCGCCTGCGCGACCTCGGCCGCGAGCCCGCCGATGCCGCCCGCGTTGTAGACGCTGACCGTCACCGTCGCGGGATCGAAGCCGGTATCGGCGTTGCGCGGGGCCGGGTTGTCGCCGACCAGCGACGCGACGTAGGACTTGACCGCCTTGGGCTCGACCTTGACCACCGATTCGCCGTTGCCGGTCTCGCCGTTGAGGTCGGCGACCGGAATCGTCTCGAATTTCACCTGTCCGCCGGACAGATCCTTCAACCGTTGCAGGAACGCCAGCACGTCCCAGTCCTCGTCCAGCACGATGGTCCGCCCCACCGCTTCGCTGAGTTGCTGGAGCTTGACCGGGTTGCCCAGGGTCTTCGCGCTGAGCACCTGCTGCACCAGCTGGGCCATGAACACCTGCTGGCGCACGATGCGGTCGATGTCGCCGCGCGGCAGGTCGTGGCGCTGGCGCACGAAACTCAGTGCCCGTGGGCCGTCCAGCCGCTGACGCCCCGCGGGGAATCTCGCGCCGGACATCCACTCGTCGACCGGGTTCTTCAGGCACACCTCGACGCCACCGACGGCGTCGGTGAGCAGCGCGAAGCCGAGCAGACTCACCTCGGCGTAGTGGTCGACGGTGATGCCGGTGAGTCCCGCCACCGTCTTGATCAGCGCCTGCCTGCCCGCCTGGGTGGACTGCCGTTCCGCGTCGGCGTTCGAGACCCCCTGATCGAGGAGCTTCTGGAACTGGGTCGCCTTCGTCGCGCCGTAAGCGGAGTTGATCTTGCCCATCCCCAGCCCGGGAATGGTGACGTAGGAATCGCGCGGAATCGAGATCGCGGTGGCCGAGCGTCCGTCGTTGGGCACGCGCAGCAGGATGATGGTGTCGGTGTTGGTGCCGACCTCGTCGCCCGCGTGCAGCATCGCGCGCTCGGCGTCCGACAGCGGGTTGCCGTGCGCGTCGGTGCGGCTGTCCACACCGACCAGCAGGATGTCCACCGCGCCGTCGCGGCTGCCGCCCAGGCCGAGATCACCGAGGCGCTCGATGTTCGCGACCAGCCCGTCGACGCTGTGCCATGCGAAACCGGTGAGCGCCAGCACGATCACGGCGGCGGCCACGGCGAGCGAGCGCAACGGCCCGAAGGCCCGGTCGCCAGGTCCGGTCGCCCGCGACGCCGCCGATGTGCCCCTCCGCTGCGACAAGTCCGCATCCTCTCGCCGAAACTCGGTGTGCCGGCGACGCGTGCGCAACCGATCCGCCACCCTGTTGCCGCTCGCCCCGCCCGATTGGGGATCCCCCGATAGCACAAGGCTATCGAACAGTGCTCGCGAACGGCCGTAACCGGGAACGTGGCGGCGTGCCAGACTTGCGCCCGTGACCGACCCCACCGCGCCCGAATCCACCGTGCCCGCTCGCCTCGTCGTCACCGGGGCGCGCGGACAGGTGGGCCGGGAACTGCGACGTCTCGCTCCTGCCGCCAGCGGCTACGGGCGCGCCGAACTCGACATCACCGACCCCGCCGCCGTGCGCGCGGTGCTCGCGCCCGGCGACGTGGTGCTCAACTGCGCCGCCTATACCGCCGTCGACCTGGCCGAAACCGAAGCCGAGGCGGCGTACGCGGGCAACGCCACCGGACCCGCCGTGCTCGCCGGCGTCTGCGCTGACGTCGGCGCCCGGCTGATCCATCTGTCCACCGATTACGTCTTTCCAGGTACCCACGATCGCCCGTACGACACCGGCGATGTGACCGGACCGACCTCCGTGTACGGGGCGTCCAAGCTCGCGGGCGAACAGGCGGTGCTGAGCCGCTGCCCGGACGCGCACGTAGTGCGCACCGCGTGGGTATACACCGGGCGCGGCGGCGATTTCGTCGCCACGATGCTGCGGCTGGAGCGCGAACGCGACACCGTCGACGTGGTCGACGACGAGGTCGGCTCCCCCACCTACGCCGCCGACCTGGCCGCCGCGCTGCTGGAATTGGCGGGCAGGCCGGACGCGCCACGGGTGCTGCACGCCACCAACGCCGGGCGGGCCAGTCGCTTCGAACTCGCCCGCGCGGTGTTCGCCGGGGTCGGCGCCGATCCGGAGCGCGTCCGGCCGTGCGACTCCTCCGCGTTCCCCAGACCCGCACGGCGGCCGGCGTTTTCGGTGCTGTCGCCGCGAGCCTGGAACGACGCCGGTCTCACGCCGCTGCGGGATTGGCGCACCGCACTGGGTGACGCGCTGGCGCGGCGGTCGGGTTGAGGTGATCCACCTGCACTCCGGCCACGCCCATCTGGTCTCCCGGCGCCGTCGCGGGCCATGCGCGAGTCATCGGCAAGCGACGTCCGGCTCCGTCCACCAGGCGTACTCCGCGGTCCCCTCAACCATGCACGGACGGCGCGCGCCCGCGCCCGTTAAGGTTGGCTGTCGTGAGTGATTCCGCATCCGCCGCGCCCGCGGGCCTGGCCGTCGTCACGGTGACCTACTCGCCGGGTGAGCACCTCGAGCACTTCATCAGCACACTAGCCGGGGCCACCGCCGAGAAACCTCAGGTGATCCTCGCCGACAACGGGTCGGTGGACGGTGTGCCGGAGCTGGTCGCCGAGGCCAATTCCCACGTGCGGCTGCTGCGCACCGGCGGCAACATCGGTTACGGCGGCGCGATCAACCGGGCGGTCGCGGAGATCGATCCGGCCATCGAATTCGTCGTGATCGCGAACCCGGACATCCGCTGGGGCACCGATTCCATCGACAAGCTGCTCGCCGCCGCCAAGCGCTGGCCGCGCGCGGGCGCGCTCGGACCGCTGGTGCTGGAGCCGGACGGCAGCGTGTATCCGTCGGCCCGCCGGGTGCCCGGCCTGCTCGACGGCGCCGGACACGCGATCCTGGGCACGGTGTGGAAGTCCAACCCGTGGACCCGCAGGTACCGGCAGGAGAACGAGGAGATCTCCGAGCGGGCCGTCGGCTGGCTGTCGGGGTCGTGCCTGCTGGTGCGGCGCGCGGCGTTCGACTCGATCGACGGCTTCGATTCCCGCTACTTCATGTACATGGAGGACGTCGACTTCGGCGACCGGATGGGCAAGGCGGGCTGGCACAACGTTTTCGTGCCGGACGCCGAGGTCACCCATGCCAAGGGTCACGCGGCGGGCCGTCATCCCGAGAAGATGCTGCCCGCCCACCACGCCAGCGCCTACCGGTTCCAGGCCGATCGGCATCCGCACTGGTGGCAGGCTCCGCTGCGGCTGGCGCTGCGGGCCGGACTTGCGATCCGCTCGCGGATTGCGGTTCGATCTGCCCTGCGCCAGCAGGCGCGCGACGCCGGGTAACCGGCGTCGGCGGCGGAAAACGACCTTGTGAACAGGGGAGCTCGATGGCAGGAAATGCAGGCACCGACGCGGTGATCCTGGTCGGCGGGCAGGGAACCCGGCTACGGCCGCTGACCCTCTCGGCGCCCAAGCCGATGCTGCCGACGGCCGGGCTCCCGTTCCTGACCCACCTGCTCGCCCGGATCGCGGAGGCCGGGATCACCCACGTGGTGCTGGGCACGTCGTTCAAGGCGGAGGTGTTCGAGGAGTACTTCGGCGACGGCGCCGAGCTGGGCCTGGAGATCGAGTACGTCACCGAGACCGAGCCGCTCGGCACCGGAGGCGCGATCCGCAACGTGCTGCCCAAGCTGCGCGCGGACAACGTGATGGTGTTCAACGGCGACGTGCTCGGCGGCACCGACCTCGGCGCGGTGCTCGACACGCACGAGTCCACCCGCGCCGACGTGACGCTGCACCTGGTCCGGGTCAGCGACCCGCGCGCGTTCGGCTGTGTGCCCACCGACGCGGACGGCCGGGTCACCGCGTTCCTGGAGAAGACCCAGGATCCGCCGACCGACCAGATCAACGCCGGATGCTACGTCTTTCGCCGCGAGTACATCGAGAAGATCCCGGCCGGGCGTCCGGTGTCGGTGGAGCGTGAGGTGTTCCCTGCGCTGCTGACCGAAGGCGCCCGCGTCCAGGGGTACGTCGACGCCTCCTACTGGCGCGACATGGGCACCCCCGAGGACTTCGTCCGGGGTTCCGCCGACCTGGTTCGCGGCATCGCGCCCTCCCCCGCCCTGCCGGGTCAGCGCGGTGAATCGCTGGTGCATCCCAGCGCGGGCGTCGCTCCTGGCGCGCTGCTCATCGGCGGCACGGTCGTCGGCCGCGGCGCGGAGATCGGGGCGGGCGCGCGGTTGGACGGCGCGGTCGTCTTCGACGGCGCGGTGATCGAGGCGGGCGCCACCGTCGAACGCACCATCATCGGCTTCGGGGCGCGCATCGGCCCCCGCGCGCTGGTCCGCGACGGCGTCATCGGCGACGGCGCGAACATCGGCGCTCGTTGCGAGCTGCTGCGCGGCGCCCGCGTCTGGCCCGGCGTGGAGATTCCCGACGGCGGCATCCGCTTCTCCACCGACGTCTGAGGCGCGAACCGCTCGATCCGGCACGAATCATGCGCGACACGCTGTCGTGCTGTCCGAGAGCCGACAGCTCGATCAGCCGATCGGTGGTGCCAGGTACTCCAGCGCATAACCGTCGCCGGAGGCGGTCACCCGGGCGATGCCGGGTGAGTCGAGGTGGGCGCCTGCCACGAAGTGGTGTGGACGGATCAGTTGTTCGAGGAGGGCCGCTCGCGCGGCGCGGGCCTGGAACTGGTCGCCGTCGAGTTCCCATGACACGTTCGGCCGATCGAATTGGAGCGTGGGAACGTGAACGGTGTCGCCCCAGGCCAGCAAGCGGCCGGTGCCGCTGCTGACCTCGTAGACGGTGTGCCCGGGTGTGTGGCCCGGTGCCGGGATCGCGGTGGTCCAGTCGTTGATCCCGACCTGCTCCGACACGGGTACGACTCGGTCGCGGATCGGCTCGAGCCGCCCGGTGAACACCGAGGTGTCGCCCGCGCCGATCCACACGCGCTCGAGTTCGGGAAACGCCTCTGAACCGTCCGGCGCGATCAGCCCGCTCACGTGGTCTTCGTGCTTGTGGGTGATGGCCACGTCGGTGACCTGCGCGCGGTCGATTCCCGCCTCGTCGAGCGCGTCGTAGATCAATCCCATGGTTGGGTCGTGCCAGGCGTTGGACGCGCCGGTGTCGATGAGAACCGACCGTATGCCGTCGGTGACGAAGAAGGCGTTGACCGACAGCCGCAAGTTGTCGCCGGCCAGCGGCACGGCGGCAGGCAGCTCGTCGAGCGTGCGCCCGTCCTCGTCGCGCAGCCGGGTCGGCGGCATGTCGATGTACCCGTCGCGCAACGAGATCACCTGCAGATCGCCGAATTCGAACCTGGCATGGTGCCGGCCACTCGAGATCAAACGCATGAAACTCTCCATCGTATGGACTCGTCTTCGATAGAAGACTTATTCTTCTTTAGGAGAAACATACACTGTGGGCGGCCAGATACCCATCGAACGAGGAGCACGGTGGTCGAGCAAGACGGAGACGCGACCGAACCACAGCACGGCGACGACCTGGCCGGCGCGTTCGGCGGCAACGTGCGGCGACGCCGCGAGGAGGCGGGCCTGACGCTGGAGCAGCTGTCCACCCAGTCGTCGGTCAGCAGGGCGATGCTGTCCAAAGTCGAACGCGGTGAGAAGAGCCCGACGATCGGCGTCGCGTCCAGGATCGCCGACGCGCTCGACGCGTCGCTCTCGGACCTGATCGGTGGGACGGCTGCTGCCGCGCCCGGCGTGGCCGTTGTGCTGCGCAAGGACGATCGCCCCGTTTTCCGTGACCCGGAAACCGGCTTCGAGCGGCACATGGTGTCGGCGGCACCGGGCGCGGGAGGAGCCGAGATGGTCGTCCACTACCTCCCCGCACAGGTCTCCACCGGGCTGCTGCCCGCGTATCCGCCGGGTACGGAGAAACAACTCGTGGTGCTCGAAGGCACCGTCACCGTCGCGATCGGCGGGATCAGCGAGACCTTGAACAGAGGCGACTCGCTGTTCTTCCAGGCCGACGCGGATCACGGCTTCGCCAACCGAACGAACGCTCCCTGCGAATACATCATGTTCATTTCGCGCAGAACCTGATCGGGTCGCTCGGGCTAGGAGAACCCCACGGCGTGCTGACCCCAGGCGGTGTGCAGGTCACGGTCCGGGTCGTCGACCACCCGATCGACGCTGTCGATGAGCAGGGTGGCGCGGGCGCCGAGGCGATACGGCCGCCAGTGTTTGGAGCCGTCGAGGGCGGCGGGGACGCCGTGCGCGGCGAAGGCCAGCCAGCGGCGCATCATGCGCCCGGAGACCTCCATGGCCGCCTTGCGCCCGCCGAGCCAGAAGGTCGGATCGAGGTTCAGCGTGCCGAAATTGCCGAAGACGTAAGGCAATTCGGTGGCGTGACCGGCGCCGACCCGGGCCGCCCTCAGCATCGGGGTCGCGTAGTCGAAGCGGTACATCCAGGTGGGCGAGTGCTCGGCGTGGCCGTCGGCCACCCAGTGCGCCGGCATCCGGAACGCCGCGTCGGTGGACATCGCCAGCGCGCCGCGCGCCTTGTTCAGGTCCGGGTAGGCCGAGGTGATCTCGGCGATGCGCTCGGCGGACAGCTCCGGGTGGCTCGCCGCGACGTCACGCAGCATCGCGTTCACCGCGTCCGGCGTCACCGGCATGATCGGCGAGCGCAGCAGCCGGAACAGCGACGCCTCGTCCTTGTTGGTGCCGATGATCAACGGCACCCGGTGCGATCGTCCGCGCTGGAACCGGTCGATCGGGTAGGTCGGCAGCAGATCGCCGTCGACCACGGGCGCGGCGGCCAGCCTGCCCGGCTCCCGCAGCGGGACCTCGTCGAGCAAGACGCCCGCCGCGGCCACGATGCGCTCGATCGGGCAGTCCAGGAGTTCCTTCGCCCTGGTCGCGGGCAGCTCGATCAGTTCGAGGAACCGCCGCGCCACCGTCGCGGCCCGCTCCTGCCCGAACACCGTGGTGGCGGGCGGGCTCTGCGCGATCGCCCGATGGAACAGCCCGGCGGCGCGCGGCGCGGTGAGCAGCGCGGTGACGCAACCCGCGCCGGAGGACTCGCCGAACAGCGTGACGTTGCCGGGGTCGCCGCCGAACGCGGCGATATTGTCGCGCACCCACTCCAGGGCGCGGATCTGGTCGTGCAAGCCCAGATTCGGCGCGAAGTCGTCGCCCAGCGAGGACAAGTCCAGGAAGCCGAGGGCACCGAGCCGATAGTTGACCCCGACGACCACCACGTCACCGGTCGCCGCCAGCTTGCGCCCGTCGTAGATCTGCTGCGCGGCGGTGCCGAGGCAGTACGCGCCGCCGTGCAGCCAGACCAGCACCGGGCGCGGCTCGGTTTCGTGGACACGGGCCGGATCGCCGGTTTCCGGCCGCGGCGACCAGACGTTGAGCCACAGACAGTCCTCGCCCATGGTCAGGCCCGAGTCGACGGGAACCATGGTGCCCATCGTCTGCGGGGCGATCTGCCCGAACGCGGTGCAGTCGCGCACGCCGTCCCAGGGCTGCGGGGCCCGCGGCGGGGCGAATCTGGCCGGTCCGGTGGGAGCCGCCGCGTACGGGATGCTGCGCCAGACGGACACCGCTCCTTCGCGCACGCCGCGCACGTCGCCGTATTCCGTCCGCGCGATGGGCTCGGAGCCGTCGGGACCGGGCACCGCCTCGGAGAACTGAGCGCGCATCGCGGACCTCCTCATACTTCTTTTTCGAGAGTACGTCGAAGATCAGTACGACAACGTCGCGATGCCATGACATTGCCGCGTCGGCTCGCATTCATCCGCTGTTCAGGCCGTCGGTCGGCCCAGCGGTGTCGAATCGGTCACGGCGACGGTCGCCGCCCACCGCCACCCGTGATAGCCAGGAAAGTGCTCCCATGCCGCGGGGCCGGATCAGGTCGCGGCCTCCGATTCCCGGTCGCCGACCGGCGCCGTGTCGTCGCCCACATACGCGGCCCACAACCGGCGATACGGCCCGTCCTCGTCGAGCAGCCGGGCGTGCGTGCCGGTCTGCAACAACCGTCCCTCGCCCACCACCGCGATGAGATCGGCGTCCGCCGCGGTGGCGAGCCGGTGCGCCACCACGATGGTCGTGCGCCCGGCGGTGAGCACGTCCACCGCGGCGCGCACCCTGGCCTCGGTCGCCAGGTCCAGCGAGGCGGTGGCCTCGTCCAGGATCAGGATGTCCGGCTCGACGAGCTGGGCCCGCGCCAGCGCGAGCAACTGGCGCTGGCCCGCCGACATGCTGCGGCCGTGGTCGCCGATCGGCTGGTAGTACCCGTGCTCGAGCGCGGCGATCATCTCGTGCGCGCCGACCGCCCGCGCGGCCCATTCGATGTCGGCGGGCGTGGCCTCCGGCTTGCCGTAGGCGATGGCCGCGCGCACGGTGTCGCCGAACAGGAACGGCTCCTGCGGGACCACGCCGAGCCGCTTGCGGTACTCGCGCAAGCGATAGTCGCGCACGTCGACGCCGTCCACCACCACCGCGCCATCGGTCGGGTCGTAGAACCTGGCCAGCAGCTTGACCAGCGTCGATTTGCCCGCGCCCGTCTCGCCGACCAGCGCCACCTTCTGTCCGGGCTCGATGCGCAGGTCGATGCCGGACAGCACCGGCTCGGCGCGGGTGTCGTAGGTGAACCCGACGCCGCGCAACTCGATCGCACCGTTCAGCCTGGTCACCGGAAGCGCGTCGGCGGCGTCCGGGGTGGCGACCGGCGTGCGCAGCAGTTCGCCGAGCCGATCGACGCCGACCACCGCCTGCTGGTAGCTGTCGAAGACCTGGGACAACTGCTGGATCGGGGCGAACAGCAGATCCACGTAGAGCAGGAAGGCGATCAAGGTGCCCGCGGTGAGCACGTCCTCGCGCACCTGGTGCACGCCCACCGCGAGCACCGCTGCCGTCGCGACCACCGACATGAATTCGATGAAGGGGAAGAACACGGCCATCAGGATCTGGCTGCGCAGGCGCGCGTCGCGGTAGTCCCATGACCGCCGCTCGAACTCGGCCCGGTTGCGTTCCTCGCGCCGGTAGGCCTGGGTCACCTTGATGTTGTCGACGTTCTCCTGCAGGTAGGCGTTGACGATGCTGACCCGCTCGCGCGCCAGGTTGTAGGCGGGCACCGACGCGCGCCGGAACGCCGCCGTCGAGACCACGAGCACCGGAAGCAGCGCGAGCACCACCAGCGCCAGCCGCGCATCGATGACCAGCAGCGCGATCACCACGCCCGCGATGGTCACCGTGCTGGTGAGCGCGGTGGCCAGGCCGGTTTGCAGGAAAGCGGACAGCCCGTCGACGTCGGTGGTCATCCTGGTCATGATCCGGCCGCCGAGTTCGCGCTCGTAGTACTGCAACCCGAGCCGCTGCAACTGCGCGAAGGTCTTCACCCGCAGGCCGTAGAGCAGGCGTTCGCCCACGCGTCCGGTGACCCGCACCTGCGCGACGCTGATCGCCCAGTCCACCGCGACCACCAGCAGCGCGAGCGCCGCCGCGACCAGCAGCACGTCCCGCGCGCCGGCCAGGACGCCGTGGTCGATGCCGTAGCGCACCAGGAACGGGATCAGCACCTGCGCCAGCGCGTCCAGACCCACCAGGCCGAGCCCCGCCAGCAGCGGCGCCGCGAACGGCCGCAGCAGCCGCGGCAGCGAGAACCGGGGATCGGGTGTGTGTGAGAAGGATTCGGGGACCTCCGGTTCGCCGGTCGGTGGCGGGAGACGGTCGATCAGTTCCTGCACGTCACCGCTCGGCGGCGCGGCGGCGAGCATCCCCGGCCCCGCCGCCCGGCCCGCTCCCGTCGGCGCACCGGCGGCACGCTGGGAGAAGGCCTTCGCCACCTGCTCCAGGGTGCGTGCGCCGTCATCGTCGTCCTCGGCCGGCTCGACCCACAGCGGGGAGGTCGGCGCGCCGGGACGGGCGAGTCCGGCGTCCACGCCGATCCCCGTCACCTCCGGCGGCGTGAACAGCGCGCGGAACAGCTCACCGGAGCGTTGCAGATCGCGCAGCGTGCCCAGTTCCGCAACCCGGCCGCCGTCGAGCACCGCCACCCGGTCGGCGAGCGCCAGGGTGGACAGTCGATGCGCCACGACGATGGTGGTGCGAGTGCGCATCTCGGCCGCGATCCTGGCGTAGATCTGTTCTTCCACCTGCGCGTCGATGGCCGAGGTGGCGTCGTCGAGAACCAGGATGGGCGCGTCGGTGAGCAGCGCGCGGGCCAGCGCGATGCGCTGCCGCTGTCCACCGGACAGCCGCTGCCCGCGCTCGCCGATCCTGGTGTCCAGTCCCTGTGGCAATGCCTTGACGAACCCGTCGGCGGCGGCCAGATGCAGAGCGTGCCAGACCTCATCGTCTGTGGCGGCCGGGCGTCCATAGGCCACGTTGGCTCGGATGCTGTCGGCCATCAGGTGGGTGTCCTCGAACACCATCGCCACTTGGTCGCGGGCGTCGGACAGATAGCGGATGTCGACGCCGTCGAACAGGACGGCCCCGGCGTCCGGGTCGACCAAGCGCGGCAGCAGCTGCACGAGCGTGGATTTGCCGCTGCCCGCCCCGCCGGCGATCGCCATGGTCTCGCCCGGCTCCACGGTCAGTTCCAACCCGTCGAGCACCCGCGTGCGGTCGAAACCGAAACCGACACCGCGGAACTCGACCCGCGGCGGCGTGCTGCCGCGCACCGCCTCGACCTGAGGACGTTCCACCGGCGCAGGCGCCTCGATCACCTCGCGCACCCGGTCCAGCGACGCCTTGCCCTGCTGGCTGACCGTCAGCAGCATGGCGAACTGCCGGATCGGGCTGACGAACGAGCCGAGATAGGTCATGAACGCCAAGAAGGTGCCCAGCGTGATGGACTGCGACAACGCCAGCAGCCCACCCGCGATGAGGATCAGCGCCTGCCCCGCTGCGGGCACGGCCTGCATGGCCGGGGTGAACCGGCTGGTGAGCCGCGCGACGCGCAGCCGGGAGCGGTACAACTCCCGCGCCTTGGCCGCCAATCCGTCGAGTTCGTGCCGCTCCTGGCCGAACCCCTTCACCACCCGCACCCCGGCGACGGCGGCCTCGACCTGCATGGCCACCTCGGCGGCGCGGGCCTGCGCGTCCCAGTTGGCCGGGAAGAGTTTGCGCTGGCTGCGCCGGGTGATGATCCACAAGGCCGGAACAACCAGCAGCGCGATCACCGTCAGGGCGGGCGACATCAGGGTCATCAGGGTCAGCGCACCGGCCAGCAGCACCACATTGCCCGTCACCATGGGAATGAGCTGTAGGAACATCTGGATCAGCGTGACGTCGGTGATCGCCCGGCTGACCACCTGACCGGTGCGCAGGTCCGCCTGCTCGCGGCCGTCCAGCCGCAGCAGCGCGGCGAACAGGTCCCGGCGCAGATCGTGCTGCACGCCCAGCGACAGCTGCGACGACGCCACCCGGCGGGTGAACGACGACCCGAACCGGGCGGCGCCGACGACGAGCAGCAACGCCGCCCACGGCGTCACCGACGCCGCGGTCGTGGTGAGCGTGTCCACCACGTGCCGCACGATGAGAGGCAGCACCGCCGTCAGCAGCGCCGCCGCGAGCGCACCCGCGCCCGCGGCAACGACCAGGCGGCGGTGCTCGAGACAGCGGCGCGTGAGGTACCGGATCCATCCCGGCTGGGACGGATCCGGCTGCACCGAGCTCATCGGGCGACCGCGAGCGTGTCCGCGTTCTCGTACTGGTTGGCCGGGCGAGCCAGGCCGTAGTGCCCGCGCAGGGTGGTCTCGGTGTACTCGGTGCGGAACAGCCCGCGCTGCTGGAGAATCGGTACCACCTGGTCGACGAAGCGCTCCAGGCCCGAGGGCAGCACGGCGGGCATGATGTTGAACCCGTCGGCGGCGCCCTCCCGGAACCAGTGCTCGATGGTGTCGGCCACCTGTTCGGGCGTGCCCGCGAAGGTGCGGTGCCCGCGTCCGCCGCCGAGCCGCCCGATCAGCTGGCGCAGCGTGAGCCGTTCGCGGCGAGCGAGATTCACGATGAGCGTGAACCGGCTCTTGGCGCCTTGGATATCGTCCTCGGTGGGCAGCTCATCGGGCAGCTCGCTGTCCAGGTCGAGCCGCTCGACGGGGAGCTTGAAGTGCGCGGCCAGCTGGCGGCGCGCGTACTCCGGCGAGATCAAGCGCTCGAGTTCGGCGTCCAGTTCCCGCGCCTGCTCCTCGGTGTCGCCGATGACGGGCACGATGCCGGGCAGGATCTTGATCGTCTCCGGATCGCGGCCCAGCGCGATCGCGCGCTGCTTGAGGTCGGTGTAGAACGCCTTGCCGTCCTCGAGCGTCTGCTGGGCGGTGAACACCGCTTCGGCGTAGCGGGCGGCGAAGTTCTTGCCGTCCTCCGAGGAGCCCGCCTGCACCAGCACCGGGTAGCCCTGCGGCGAGCGCGGCACGTTCAGCGGACCGTCGACCTTGAAGAACTCGCCGTGGTGGGCGATCTTGCGGACCTTGCTCGCGTCGGTATGGATGCCGAGGGCCTTGTCCGCGACGATGGCGTCGTCGTCCCAGCTGTCCCACAGCTTGGTGGAGACCTCGACGAACTCGGCGGCCTTCTCGTAGCGCAGCTGGTGGTCCGGTGTGTCGTCCAGGCCGAAGTTGCGCGCGGCGTCGGCGCCCGCGGTGGTGACGATGTTCCAGCCGACCCTGCCGTTGCTCACCCAGTCCACCGAGGAGAACCGGCGCGCCAGGTTGTAGGGGTCGTTGTAGCTGGTGGACGCGGTGGCGATCAGGCCGATCCGGCTGGTCTGCACGGCCACCGCGGTGAGGATCACGGTCGGCTCCAGCTTGCCGCTGGGCCTGCGGCCGGGATCGCCCATGAGCACCGGGCTGTCGGCGAAGAAGATCGAGTCCAGCTTGCCGCGCTCGGCGGTGCGGGCCAGCTCGACGTAGTAGTTGATGTCGGTGTGCGCGTACGGATCGCTTTCCGGCAGCCGCCAGGCGGCCTCGTGGTGTCCCACCGACATCAGGAAGGCGTTGAGGTGCAGTTGTTTACCGGACATGGTCGGGTCCTTTCAGACAGCGGCCGGGGCGACGCCCAGCGAAGAGAGCAATGCGCGGCGCACGCGCTGGAATTCGGGCAGGCTCGGGTCCCGTTCGGCGGGCAGGTCCACCGGCACGTCCACCGTGATGCGCCCCTCATCGAGCACGAGCACCCGGTCGGCGAGCGCGATCGCCTCGTCCACGTCGTGGGTGACCAGCAGCACGGTCGGGCGGCGGCGCCGGATCAGCTGCCGCAGCAGTTCGTGCATCTTGATCCTGGTCAGCGCGTCCAGCGCGCCGAAGGGTTCGTCGGCCAGCAGCAGGTCCGGCTCGCCGACGAGCGAGCGGGCCAGCGAAACCCGTTGCTGCTCACCGCCGGAGAGCTCGTTCGGCCACGCCCGTTCGCGTCCGGCGAGACCGACCTCGGTCAGCACGCGCACCGCCGCGGCCTTGCGCGAGCGCGGCTGGCCGTAGAGCACGTTGGCCAGCACCCGTTGCCATGGCAGCAGGCGGGAGTCCTGGAACACCACCGACGTCTTGGCGGGCACCCGCAGCGTCCCGGCGCCGGTCACGTCGTAGTCGAGCCCGGCCAGCGCGCGCAGCAGGGTGCTCTTGCCCGACCCGCTGCGGCCGAGCAGTGCGACGAACTGTCCCGCCGGAATGGTCAGCGTGATGCCGTCGAGCACGGTGCGTTCTCCGAAACCGCGGGTCAGGCCGCGGATCTGGACGCCTACCCCGCGATCGTCCGTCGCCATGACAGCACCTTCCGCTCGACCAGCCGGATAACGCCGTCGGACACCAGACCGAACGTGCCGTAGACGGCGAGGCCCACCAGGATCACGTCGGCCTGGCCGTAGTTCTGGGCGTTCTGCATCATCTTGCCCAGCCCGTCGATGGCGTTGACGGATTCGACCACGATCAGCGCCAGCCACGCGCCGGTCACCGAGAGCCGCAGGCCGAGGAAGAAGCCGGGCAGCGAACCCGGCACCACGACCTTTCTGATGAAGGTCGCCCGGGAAACCCGCTGCACCTCCGACAGTTCCACCAGCCGCTGATCGATGGTGGTGAGCGAAGCGTGGGTCTGGATGTACATGGTGATCACGACGCCGAGGGTGATCAGCACGATCTTGAACGATTCGCCGATGCCGAGCCAGAGGATCATCAGGGGGATCAGGCCGAGGCTCGGGATCGCCCGCTTCACCTGGATGGGGCCGTCCACCAGCGACTCGCCGAACCGGGAAAGGCCCGAGACGAGGGCGAGCGTGGTGCCGACCAGCACGCCGATGCCGAGGCCGATGCCTGCGCGCTGGACGGAGGCGGCGATGTTGTCCACCAGCGAGCCGTTGACCAGCAGGTCCCAGCCCGTTTCCAGCACGGTCCACGGCGCCGACAGCTTGCGTTCGTCGAGCCAGCCGAAGTGCGCGCCCGCCGCCCAGAGGCCGAGAACGACCACAACGCCGAGCATCCTGGCGAACGGCACGGACTTGCGTAGGCCGAGCCTGCGCAGTTGCCTGCGTTCGACGAAGCCGTCGGTTCGCGACGGCGGCGCCGCGACGGCGCGAGTGAGTGCGATGGTCATGGCGACTCCTGACGGTTACGGGCGCTCGGGCGGTTCACCGGTTGTCCTGGGTGCGGTAGTTCGCGGTCACCGCCTCGGCGGCGACTCGTTCGAAGCGGCGGTCGAACAACTCGTTCGCGTCGAACGGCTTGCCGAAAAAGCCGGATCCGGTGAGCAAGTCGACGGTTTCCTGCTCCCATGCGATCGCCTTGTCCCAATTGTCCGGGAAATAAGGTTTCTGAGTGGTCTCCAGAATTCGGCGGCCGTCCGCGGCGGACACTTCCTGATCTTTCACGTAATACGAGGAGATCCATTCCTCGGGATGCTCCCAGGCCCAGACTTCGCCACGCGCCCAGAACTCGACGAATTGCCGGACGGCGGCGAGTTTGGCGGAGTCGCGCAGGACGGCGGTCGGCGCCCAAAGAACGCTCAGCGCGTCCACCGCGGGCGTCGCCACCGCCGTGGCGCCCTGCCCGCGATACTTGTCCAGATATTTGGTCAGCGACGGCTCACCGAGCGGGGCGACGTCGATCTGCTTGCCCTGCAAGGCAGTGAGGAACTGGGGGCTGTTCAGTTCCACCAACTGCACCTCGTTCAGGCCGATGCCGGCGGCGCGCAGGGTGCGCAGCACCACGACGCCCTGGGCCTGACCGGGCGAGAAGCCGATCTTCTTGCCGCGCAGGTCCTGAATCGAGTTGACGCTCACGCCCGGCGCCGTGGCCAGCTGATAGTTCGGGATGTCACGGACTTTGACGCCGACGATCTTGGCGTCCAGGCCGGTGGCGTGGGCGTGGATGGGCGGGATGCCCGCGTTCGTCGCGATGTCCACCGAACCGCCGCGGAAGGCTTGGATGACGTCGGGACCGGCCTGAACGGCGGGCCAGGCCGACACGGTGAACGGCAGTTTCGCGATTTCGCCGGAGGTTTCCAGTGCGACGCGGGTGGTGCGGACCGCCACCGACAACGAGGTGCCCGCCGGAACGGTGGTCGGCAGAGCGGATTCCAGATCGGTGTCGCCACCCTCATCGGTGGCACACGAGACGGCGAGCAGAGCGGTGGCGGCGGTGAGGAGTGTCAATCGCCGGAGAGAATTGCGCACGGTGATTTCCTGGGTCGAATCCGGTGTCGTCGGGGATATTTCGCTCCCGGACAACACCGCCGCGGCGATCCGATCCCGGCAACGGCGCGGTGCGTTTCTTTCATGAAAGAACTTTCCCGAATACCACTGCCGCACGTCAATATTCGTTCTACTTAAAATAAGTCGGAGTCAAACGGCCGCCTCCAGCGCGCGCAGCGGGGTGTGGAAGAGGCCGTGCAACACCACCGCGCCCGCGGACATCTCCAGCACTCGTCCCTCGAACGACGAGCAGGCCACCAGTTCGGCCGGGTCGGCGCACAGCAGCGAATGTTCGCGCACGGCGGCGAGATACGTCTCCGAGACGCCGCCGATGCGACGGCCGCGATCGACGATCACCACCGATTCCGGATCGAGCAGATCGATCAGCGCCGCGACCACCCGGCCGAGCACGCGGGCGCGTTCCAGGAACATGTCCCGCACGGAGGTCTTCTCGGCCGCCACCGCCACCAGCTCCGGCACGGTCGACGCTAACCCGTAGCGCTCGAGGAGCGCGTGATCGGAGTAGTAATCGTTCAGCGAGGAATCCCCCTGCGCGCTCTTGCCCGCGCCGAGGCCGAGCAGCGACTCGATCGAACCGGCGCCCGACCTCGGCCCGTAGTGCACCTGCCCGTGCACCGCGATGGCCACGTCGATCACGTTGCCGACGAACAACACCACCGAGCTCGCCGTCGCGCCCATGCGGCCGAACAGCTGCTCGGCGTGCATCAGCGCTCTGGTGTGGCTGTCGAGCTGCGTCGGCAACCCGGTCCGCGCGGCGAGATACTCCCGCACGGGGACGTCGCGCCAGCGCAGGAACGCGTGGTCGACGACCGATCCGGCCGTGCGGTCGACCCGGCCGCCGGTCGCGACGCCCAAGCCGACGATCCGCAGGTCGCCGAAGTCGTCGCGGACTCGGCACACCTCGGCGGCGGCGGTGGCCAGGATGTCGTACGGAGCGTGCGTGCGATGCGGCACCTTCGTCGTGTGCCGCAGCGTGCCGCCGATGTCCACCAGCGCGACGGTGGTGTGGGTGGCCGCGATGTGCACCGCGATGGCCACATTGCCCGCGGTGTCGAGCGCCAGCGGGCTGTGCGGTCGCCCGATCCCGGACGCGCCCGCCGTCTCCGGGAGCTCGATGATCAGCCCGGCGTCGAGCAGCGCGCGCGTCTGCCAGGTCACCGTGGCGGGTGAGATGCCCGCGTGCCTGGCGATCGAACTGCGCGGCGCCGGGCCCAGCTCGAGCAACGCTCGAAGTACCGCTCCCGCGCTGCCGTCCGCCATCGCCGTCACCTCTTCATCGCCGCGCTGCCCAGCCACGCTACGGACGCGGCGGGCGGCTGCGAAGAATTTGGCGCAGGCCGATCCGAACGCACCGGCGGCGAAAGCCCTAAACTGGGCGAATGCCGAGTTACAGCTATCGGTGCCGCAGCTGCGGCGACACGTTCGAGGTCTCCCGTCCGATGACGGAGTCGTCGGCCCCCGCGACCTGCCCGATCGGCCACGACGACACGGTCAAACTGCTGACCACCTTCGCCACCGTCTCCCGAGGCGGCGCGCCCGCGTCCACCCCGGCGGCGCCACCGGCGGGCGGCGGCTGCTGCGGTGGCGGCTGCTGCGGTTGAGCTTCCGGCGCGGTGTCAGTCGCGCCGGTCGGCGTGACCGAGGTCGCGCTCGGGTGCGACCCGGTCGCGCACCCGCTGCTTCAGCACCGCGATGTCGGGGAATCCGCCGTCGGCTTTGCGCTCCCAGATCTGTTCGCCGTCCACGGTGATCCGGAAGACCCCGCCCGAACCGGGCCGCAGCGCCACTTCGTCCAGGTCGGTGGCGAACGTGCTGAGCAACTCCTGTGCCATCCAGCTCGCCCGCAACAGCCAGCGGCATTGGGTGCAGTACTCGATCGCGACGCGTGCCATGCCCGCTGACGCTACCGCTCAGTCCTCGTGCGTGCCGTCCAGGTAGACCCAGGCGCCGTCGGCTCGGGTGAACCTGCTGGTCTCGTGCAGGGCGCCGCGGCCGTCGGCGTCCCGGTAGTGCGCGACGAACTCCACCGTGCCGCTGTCGTCGAACAGTCCGCCGCGCTCGGTCCCGGTGATCTCCAGGAACAACCAGCGCTGGGCGGGATCGAGGGTCAGCTCGCGCGGGCGGGTGCGCGGATGCCAGGAACGCAGCAGATAGCCGGTGTCGCCCACCGCGAACGCGGTGTAGCGCGAGCGCATCAGCGCTTCGGCGGTGGGAGCGGGACGCTCGCCGCTCAGCACCGGGCCGCAGCAGTCGTCGAAAGCCTCACCACGCCCACACGGGCATCGCCGCGTCGCATTCATGCCGCGTCCTTTCCGAACCCCACTGCCATCACTGCTCCTGATCCGCACACGCCTTGCCCGTCCGGCCTGCACGGCGCCTCCGTGGGCACACGCTTCCCGCCATCTCCGGGTAATGATTGTCCTTCCGGCCTGAACGGCGCCCGCCGCAGGCACGTCGCCACCGCTTCCGAGCCGATCCGCTCACGCCGCCGGTCTTGCCGACCTGGCGCCCACCCGGAATCAATCCCGGCGCGCCTGCACGGCCTCGAGGTCCGCGGCCAGGGCGACGGTCTGCTCCCGCCAACGGCGCAGGTCGGTGACGCTGGGAGCGAGTTCGTAATCGTGGTGGTGGGCCGCGCGCGACAGCGCGGCCCAGAGCACGGCCACGCGCGCCGCCACGTCCGGTCCCGCGAAGGCGCGCAGCGCGATCAGCTGGGCCCGCATCGGACAGCGGACCAGCGCGGGGGCCAGCCGCAGCCACAGTTCGTCCACGGCCTGCTCGAGGGCGATTCGCAGAATCCAGGCCGTCGCCCTCGACCAGAGCCCGCCCGCCGCGGTCACCGATCCGGCGAGCAGCAGATCGACGGTCTCCAGCCGTTCGGCGACCGACGGCCGATTCGCGTGCGAGCGGTGCGCGCCGTTGTTCCGCCCACGCTGCCCGTGCCGGGTCGCGCGCCCGCCGCCCGCGGGTCCACGGCGTGCGCCGACCGGCCGACGCCGCCCGGTCATCGGCGCCTCACCGGGCCAGCCACGCGACGAATTTCTCGGTCTCACCGATCAGCTCGCGCATATCGCGCCCGATCGGAACGTGCGCGCCCGCCGTGGCGTCGCGCAGTGCGTCCACCACCCACCGTCCTTCGCGCGCGATGAGGTTCTTGTTCAAGTCGTCGACCCTGCTGCCGACCCCGAAGACCGCGAGCGCCACCTTCGCCCGCGTCGAATGCGCGGCATCGATGTGGCGTTCCACCTCGTGGTGATCCATGCCCGCGGCGAGCAAGCTGCGCCGCGCCCTGGCCAGGCTGGCCGCCTCCACCGCGGAGCGGCAGCACGTGGCCACCAGTTCGTCGGCGATCGCCGCGGGCAGCTGCGGGGTGCGCACCAGAGCGCGGGCGTCGTCGAGGTAGCGGCGAACCGGGTCGCTGGACACCCGCACCTCGACCACCGAGCGGTCGCGGCGCTGCACTTCCAGCACGGTCGCGTCGAGCTGCATGCGCCGCACCGCCTCGGCGAGGCGCTCGTCGTGGGTGAACACCACCACCTGCCTGCTCCAGGCGACCGTGGCGAGCACTTGGGCCAGGCCGTCCACCTTGGCCGGGTCCATCGCCTGCACCGGGTCGTCGATCATGACGAAGCGGAACGGGCTCTGCTCCACCGTGGCGCGCGGCAGGAACAGCGAGAGGCCGAGCGCGTGCAGCTCGCCCTGGCTCATCACGCCGAGCGCGGCGCCGTCCACCTCGTCGACGGTCACGTCGAGCAGCACGCGGCGCGCGGTGCCCGCGTTGCCTTGCAGACGGATCGCGCCCAGTTCGACGTTGCTCTGCTGCCGCAGCGTGCGCCACACCCACCTGGCCGTCGTCTCCAGCGGGGTCATGCGCTCGCCGCGCAGGCCTGCGGTGGCCGACTTCAGCCAGTCCTCGGCCTTCTTCACCGTGCGCAGCTCCGGCGCGTGCGCGGCCACCTCACGCGCCCCTTCCAGCCAGGCCACGATCCGCGGCACCAGCGGCGTCCACACCTCGTCCAGGCGGTCGAGTTCCTTGCGCGTGCCCTGTTGCAGCAGGTCGAGTTCGCCGACCAGCCGGGCGTGCGCGGCGCGCAGCCGGGCGGGCAGGTCATCGGTGTATTCGGTGGTGGTCAACGCGGCCCACTCGGCCCATGCCTCGCGCACCGCCGTGGTGTCCACCGACGGCGGATTGCGCGGGTCGAAATCCAGCTCGGCGGGAACGAGGTCGGGGAGCGCCCGCGCGGCGCGCACGGCCTTGCCGAGTTCGACCCTGGCGGTGGTGAGCGCGTCCACCCGGGCGCTCAGCCGCTCGATGGCCGCATCGGTCTCCCGCGCCCACGCCGCGTCGAGTGCGCCGCCGCCGCACACAGGGCACGGGCACGGCCCGCTCGCCGCCTGATGTTCCCGTGCCTTGCGCAGCAGTTCGAGCAGGCGCAGATCGGCTTCGGCGTCGGCGGTAGCTCCCGCGGCGAGCGCCGCGCCCCACTCCTCCAGCCGGGTGGCCACCGCCTCCACTTCGGTGTTCTCGGGCAGCGCGAGCCGCACGATCGCGCGCAGACCGTCCGGTCCGGCCGGGTCGTCCACCGCGCCGAGCACTTCCCGGGCGACGGCGGCCAGATCCGGCTGGGCGGGCCGCAGCAGCCCGGCGACCCGCACCGCCCGGTCGTCGGCCACCGACGCGAGCAGTTCGAGCAGCTCCAGGCGTTCCTGACGCGAATCCCGCACGGCGCGTTCCAGCTCGAGGCGGCGCATCCGGATCCGTTCCTGCGCCAGGGTGAGTTCGTCGAGGCCGAGCAGCTGGTGCAGCGCGTCGAACAGGTCGCTCGGCTTCCCGTCCACCAGCGCGCCGAGTTCGCTGTAGGACAGGAAGGGGCGGTAGAGCTCGAGCTGGGCGGCCCAGCGGTCGGCGTCGAACTCCGTCGGCGGCTCGGGCGGAAACCGCTGGGTCCAGTGCGCGTCCGGCAGGTCGGCGTCGGCCGCCCATTCCTTGGCGATGGTGAGGCGCGGCGCCGCGCCCGCGGTGAGCAAGTCGAGCTCGATGCGGGCGGCCGTGCCGTCGTGCAGGTTGCGCCAGCCTTCCCGCCACGCCGCCGAGCGACCGTCCCACCGGCGGTTGCCTCCGGTCATGGCCAGCTCCGCGGCCTCGGCGAAACTGGATTTGCCGCTGCCGTTGCGGCCGACCACGAGCGTGAGGCCGGGGCCGGGCGGCAGTTGCAACGTGGTCTCCGGGCCGATGCCGCGGAAGCCGCACACCCGGATGGCGCTGAGGAAGATTCCGGAGTGATCGAAAGCCGTTGACGCGTCGTCCGATTCGGCGGCGCCGAGTGCGCGCAACACGGTCCGCGTGACCGACGGTGTGACCGCTGGATCTTCGGCCAGGCGCCTGGCCACCACCTCCGAGAGCCGCAGCGGCGCGTCCGCGGAACCGGCGGCCTGGACAGCGTCGGGATCCAGGCGCATGCGAAAAATCCCCTCCACCATCGAGCCGCACCACGTCCTCCGACCCCGTGTGCGGCGCCTTGTCGAAGCTGTGCGAAACGCTACCCGATCGCGTCCGGATCGCGCATCGCGCCCGAGCGAATCTGCCCGCGGGGATGGATATGGTCATCGAAACGTCTGCGCCGCGTCTCGATGTCCACCCCTCGCGCCAACCCCGGCGGGCAGCCTCGATGGTGTCTACACCCGTTCCGGGTGGCTCGGTCGAGCCGAACAGGACAGAATGCCAGAGCGTCCCGATCGGCGCAAGATTTTCGCGAACGGTCAATGCGGAACCGGCACAAGCGGTTCCGTGCGCGCGGCCGCACCGGTGGCGACACTTGTCGGTGCGCTGGGGTAGAAATCCGGTCAACCGAGCAGCGAAGGAAGGCGATGAGGCAGCAGCGAGCCGGAGCGGGCCGATGACAACGCCGTGGACCGAAGCGCAGGTCACGGCGCTGGCGCCGGACGCGAATTCGCTGTCGGCGGCGCGCAAGCTGGTGGGCCGCTGGCGCGAGTGCGGGCAGCACGGCACGGCGCTGTGGGGCCGGTGCCAGGGCAGCGGCGCCACGCCTTATCAGACGATCGTCGACCTGTCCGGCCCGGCGTACCGGTGCTCCTGCCCGAGCCGCAAGTTCCCCTGCAAGCACGCGCTGTCGCTGTTGCTGCGCTGGTCCGCGGGCGAGGTCGCCGTCGCGCCGGAGACCGCGGACTACGCGGCTGCCTGGATCGGCGGCCGCACGGCGCGGGCCGCCGCCACCGCCGACCGGCCACGCATCCCGAGCCCGGCCACGGCCGAACAGCGCCGGGTGCGGGTGACGGCGGGGTTGGAGGAACTCGACGTCTGGCTCGGGGATCAGGTGCGCACCGGGCTCGCGCAGGTCGATCGCTCCTATCGCGCCTTCGAGGCCGTGGCCGCCAGGATGGTCGACGCGCAGGCTCCCGGCCTCGCTTCCGCCCTGCGCAGGCTCCCGGCCGCCGTGGCCACCAGAACCGACTGGCCGGAGGTGGTGCTGCGCGAGTACGCGCGCATGCACCTGTTGGTCGCCGCGCACCGGCAGCTCGACGCGGCGCCGCCCGCGCTGCGCGCCAGCATCCGCACCCACGTCGGCTATCCCAATCCGGCCGAGGCGGTGCGCGCCGAAGCTCCGGTCCGCGACCGATGGATGGTGTTCGGCTCGCGGATCACCGAGGACGAGCGCCTCTACACCCGGCGCACCTGGTTGTACGGGCGCGAAAGCAGGCGCTGGGCGGTGGTGGTCGACCATTCCTTCGGCTCCCCTGGTTTTCCCGCCGACGTTCCCGCCCTGGGGCAACTGGCCGACGCGCAGCTGCATTTCTATCCGGGCGCCGCGCCGCTGCGCGCGCTGTGGGGCGAACGGCACAGCGCCGCGGAACCGTTCACCACGCTGCCCGCCGACAGCGACCACCGGGCCACCGTCGCCGCCGCGCTGGCCGCGCACGCGTCCGCGCTCGGCGCCGATCCGTGGCTGCGCTCGTGGCCGATGCTGCTGACCGATGTGGTGCCCACCCGCACCGAACAGGGCTGGTACGTCACCGAATCCGACGGAACCGCGCTGCCGATCCGGCCCGGTGAACAACCGTGGACGCTGCTGGCGGTCTCCGGCGGTCATCCGGTGACGGTGGCCGGCGAGTGGAGCGCCGACGGTTTGGAGCCGATCTCGGTGTTCACCGCGGGTGAGGTGATCGATCTGGCGAACACCGAGACCTTCGTGCCCGACACGGCCCCTCCGCAGGCGGCGCCGACCGGCAGCGCGGGTCTCACCTCCGTCGCGTTGCTCGGCACCGCACGTCGTGCCCCGGATCTCGCGACGCTGGCGCCCCCGATCGCGCGAGCGGCCGAGCGGTTGCCGCATGATCCCGCGTTGCGGTTGCTCGAAACCGCCGCGCTGCACGACCTCTACACGCGCGGCGGGGTAGCGCCTGCCACCGCGGCGGCGCCGGAGCCCGCGGCGGACGATCCCCGTCCGTCGCTTCCGCGCCCCGCAGCCGACCGCCTGGCGCGCATGCTCCGGGAACGCTCGGCGTTCCTGCCCGAATGGTTCGAGGCGGCGCGACCGCACGATTATCGAGCGCCCGACGCGCTGTGCGAGCAATTGCTCGAGCACGCGCGGATCAACGCGACTTTGCGCGAGTCGCTGCTGCGCCTCGCCGGCACTCGCGGCAGCTGGCTGGCGGCCCGGCATCCGGCGTGGCGTGATCTGGTGCGGCAGCCGTCCGCCGAATCATCCTCGGACACCTGGCTTTTCGGACGGCCACCCGAGCGGCGCGATTGGCTCGCAGACCTCCGGCGCGCCGACCCGGGCGCGGCGCGAGCGGAACTCACCGCGGCGTGGCCGAAGGAATCCGGGCCGCTGAAGGCCGAACTGCTGGCCGTGCTCGCCGACGGACTCGGCGAGGACGACGAGCCCCTGCTGGAAACGGCGCTGGACGACCGGCGCGCCGACGTGCGCCGCACCGCCGCCGGACTGCTCGCGCTGCTGCCGGGATCGGCGTTCTCGCAGCGGATGCGCGCGCGGGCGAGCGCATGGATCCGCGCCGAGCACCGGATGCGGCACACGAACGTGGTGCTCACGATGCCGGACCGGCCCGACGCCGCCGCGCAGCGCGACGGGATCACCGATCGCACCGTCGAATTCGCCTACCGCTGGAACGGCGCGCCCGACGTGTCCGCGGCCCGGCTGCGGCAGGTGGTCGCCGCGACCCCGCTGACGCACTGGGCCGGTGTGCTCGGCACGCCACAGCAGGCGGTGCGCGCCACGATCGAAGACCGGTTCCGGCAGCCGATCTTCGACGGCTGGGTGGACGCCGCACTGGCCCAACGCGACTCGGCGTGGGCGCGAGCGCTGTTCGAAGCGGGCGTGCCCACCGACCTGGCGATGCTGCGCAGGCGCGAGCTGTTCGCGCTGCTTCCGCTGCCGGACCGGACCGCGCACCTGGTGCGGCTGGACGGCTCGTGGCTGTCGGAGATCGAGGCGCTGCTGCCCGCGATGGGCCATCCGTGGCCGCAAGCGCTGGCCCAGCACGTGGTGCTGCTGCTGTTCGAGCGGGCGCGGGCGGCGGCGCGGCGGCCCGAGACGCACGGCGCGGCGCCGAACGCGCACCGGTCACTGCTCGCCGCGGCCTCGGTCCACCTCCCCGTCGCCGCCGCGAGCACGCTGTCCGCGGTGGCCCGCAAATGCGACGATCCCGCCTGGGAGCGGGCCTTCGACCAGCTCGCCCATGACCTCAACCACCGCTCGATGATGCTCGAGGAGTTGCAGTGACCACCACCGACCCGACGCCCGGCCTGCTGCGCCCCCACGCCGAACAGGCGTATGCCGACGAGCTGCGCGCCCTCGCCGCCGCCGACGACCGGCCCCGCCCGCCGTCGTGGCGGTTGTCGCCCTGGGCGGTGGTCACCTACCTGCTCGGTGGCACCCTGCCCGACGGCGCCGTGATCACCCCGAAGTACGTCGGCCCGCGCAGGCTCATGGAGGTGGCGGTCGCGACGCTGGCCACCGACCGGGCGCTGCTGCTGCTCGGCGTGCCAGGCACCGCCAAAACGTGGGTGTCGGAGCATCTCTCCGCTGCCATCAGCGGTGCGTCGACGCTGCTGGTGCAGGGCACCTCGGGCACGGCGGAGGAGGCGATCCGCTACGGCTGGAACTACGCGCGGTTGCTCGCGGAAGGGCCGAGCGACGCGGCGCTGGTCCCGTCGCCGGTGCTCACGGCCATGCGGACCGGCTCCATCGCCAGGATCGAAGAGCTCACCCGCATCCCGTCGGACGTGCAGGACGCGCTGATCACCATCCTGTCCGAAAAGACACTGCCGCTGCCGGAACTCGGCACGGAGGTGCAGGCGGCCAAGGGCTTCAACGTCATCGCCACCGCCAACGATCGCGACCGCGGAGTGAACGAGTTGTCCTCCGCGTTGCGCCGCCGGTTCAATACGGTGGTGCTGCCGCTGCCCGCGAGCGAGGACGAGGAGGTCGCCATCGTCAGCAGGCGGGTCGAGCAACTCGGTTCCGCGCTGGAACTGCCCGCCGTGCCCGCGGCGGCCGAAGAGGTGCGACGGGTGGTGCGGGTCTTCCGCGAGCTGCGCTCGGGCAGCACGGCCGACGGCCGGACCAAGCTGAAGTCGCCGTCCGGGACGCTGTCGACGGCCGAGGCGATCTCGGTGATCACCAACGGCATCGCGCTCTCGGCGCACTTCGGTGACGGTGTGCTGCGCGCCTCCGATATCGCTGGCGCGGTGCTCGGCTCGGTGATCAAGGATCCGGTGGCCGACGCCGTGGTGTGGACGGAGTATCTGGAGGCCGTGGTTCGCGAGCGACCGGACTGGGCGGACTTCTACCGCGCCTGCCGCGAGGTCACCGGGTGACCTCCGAACCAGCCCCCGTGACCAGGGTTTTCGGCATCCGCCACCATGGTCCCGGCTCGGCGCGCTCGCTGCGGCTGGCCCTGGCGCGGTTCCGCCCCGACATGATCCTGATCGAGGGGCCCGCCGACGCCGATCCGCTGGTCGGCTTCGTCGCGGCGGAGGGGATGACCCCGCCGGTCGCGCTGCTGGCGTACGTTCCCGACGCCCCCGCCAAGGCCGCGTTCTGGCCGTACGCGGTGTTCTCCCCCGAATGGCAGGCGCTGCGCTACGCCGCCGACCACGAGGTGCCCGTGCGGTTCTGCGATCTGCCCGCGAGCGTCACGCTCGCGACGGAGGACGAGCCCGGCGACCGCTTCGATCCACTCGCCGCGCTCGCCGCGGCCGGCGGCTACGACGACGCCGAACGCTGGTGGGACGCCGTCGTGGAATCGGTGCCGGACGCCGACGCGTTCGACGCGATCACCGAGGCGATGGGGGCGCTGCGGGAATCTGCCGAATCGGGTGGCGGTCGCGCCGCGAGCGACCGACCTCCGACCGTGCGGCCGGCACCGGATGGATCAACGAATGCCACCGCACCGGAGTTGGATTCGGTCGCGGAGGCGGTCGCCGAACCGACCCTCGTGCCAGAACCGCCAGAGCCCCTCGTCGTCGACGCCCACACCCTGCGGCGCGAGGCCTATATGCGCCAGACGATGCGCAAGGCGCTCAAAGACGGCGCGGTGCGGCTGGCGGTGGTGTGCGGTGCGTGGCATGCGCCCGCGCTCACCGGGGCGCTCGGTCCCGCCGCGCCCGATGCCCGGTTGCTCAAGGGTCTGCCGAAGGCCAAAGCCAAGCTCACCTGGGTGCCGTGGACGCATTCGCGGTTGTCCACGACGTCCGGTTACGGCGCGGGCGTCACCTCGCCGGGCTGGTACCACCACCTGTTCACCGCCACCGAGCGGCCGATCGCCCGCTGGCTGACCAAGGTCGCCGGTGTGCTGCGCGCTCACGATCTGCCGGTCTCCAGCGCGCATGTCATCGAGGCCGTCCGGCTCGCCGACACCCTCGCCGCGCTGCGCGGTCGCCCGCTCGCCGGTCTGTCGGAGGTCACCGAGGCCACCCGGTCGGTGCTGTGCGGCGGCGACGAGACCATGCTGCGGTTGGTGATCGGCGAACTCGTCGTCGGCGAGGCGCTGGGCGCCGTTCCCGAGCAGACGCCGACCGTGCCGCTGGACGCCGACCTGCGCGCCACCATCCGATCGCTGCGGATGAAGCAGGAACCTTCGATCCGCACCGTCGACCTGGATCTGCGCAAGGAACGCGAGGTCGCGCGGTCGCGCCTGCTGCACCGGCTGCGGGTGCTCGACATCGAGTGGGGCACGCTCACCACCAGCGATGTGCGCAGCACCGGCACCTTCCGGGAAACCTGGACGCTGCAATGGCATCCCGAGTACGCGATCTCGATCATCGAGGCCTCACGCTGGGGCACGACCATCCGCACCGCGGCGGAGGCGAAGATTCTCGACACCGCCACCCGCTCGGACCGTTCGGTCGGCGAATTGACCGCAGCGCTGGAAGTCGCGCTGCTGGCCGATCTGGGCGGCGCCACCGACGGATTGATCGCCCGGCTGGAATCCACCGCGGCGCTCGACCACGACGTCACCCACCTGCTGGCCGCGCTGCCCGGCCTGATCCGCACGCTGCGCTACGGCGACGTGCGCGGCACCGACACCAAAGCCCTGGCCCACGTGGCCGACGGGTTGCTGGTGCGCATCTGCGCGGGCCTGCCCGCGGCGGTCACCGGATTGGATACCGACGCCGCCACCGAACTGCGCGGTCTGCTGGACGCGGCGCACACCGCCATCCACACCAGGGACGACGGCTGGGCCACCGGTGAGTGGCTCGCCGCGCTGCGCCGGATCGCCGACCGCGACGACGTGCACGGCGCGCTGGTGGGGCGCGCGGTCCGCTTGCTCGCCGACGCGGGCCGCATCGATGACGCCGAATCCGCGCGCAGGCTCGCCGCCGCGCTGTCGGTGGGCGCCACCGCCGCGGCGAAGGCGGCGTGGATCGACGGTTTCCTCGGCGGTCGCGGCCTGCTGCTGGTACACGATCGGGAACTGCTGCGGCTCATCGACGACTGGCTGCGCGGCCTCGGCGACGACACGTTCGTCGAGACGCTGCCGCTGCTACGCCGCACCTTCGGCGCGTTCGAATCGGGTGAGCGCCGCGCGATCGGGCAGGCGGTGCGCGACGGCGGATCGGTGTCCCCCACGGCGGCCGCCGCGGGCATCGACGTCGATCGCGCCACAGTCGCGGTGCGGGCGGCAGCGGAGATTCTGGGGGTCACGGTATGAGCGGCCGAGCATGGAGGTCGGCCTCGCGGCAGCACCACGCCGTCCCTACCGAAAGCACACAGAGCACGAGCCGCCAGGTCCGCAGACGACAGCGCAGCACCACCGCGCAAGGCCCCGCCCATCCCCGAAGCGCGCCCTGCACCAGCGAGCGGACCCGCAGACGGCAGCGCAGCACTGCTACGCAGGCTCCGCCCACACCCGAAGGCGGGGAGTCCGAGCGGATCAGGACCGGAGGCGGCAGCTCAGCGTCTGCACGTGCCGTCCGCGCATACCGGAAAGGACGCGGCACGAGCAGTCCGGCCCTGAGGTGGCGGCGGAGCGCGACCACGCCGGGTGCCGAGATCGGATACACCATGAGGGAACAGGCAGTCCGGCGAGACCGCAGCGAGATCGCCGCTCATACTCGGAAGGGCGCCGCATGACCGACGAAGCGCAGTCCCGGCGTTGGCGATTGGTGCTCGGCGCGGCCGCGGAAGAAGGACTCGGCGGGCTGGGCTCCGGCACGGACGCGGCCATGGACCGGGCGCTGTCGGCGCTGTACAACACCGATGAGGAGACCTCACCCGGCAAACGCACCGGCGGTTTGCAGGGTTCGGCGCCGCGCGTGGCCCGCTGGCTCGGTGACATTCGCAGCTATTTTCCGGCCTCCGTTGTCGAGGTCATGCAACGCGACGCCGTGGAGCGACTCGATCTCACTCAATTGCTGCTGGAGCCGGAGCTGCTCGAGGCGGTGGAGCCGGACGTGCACCTGGTCGGCACCTTGCTGAGCCTGAACCGGGTGATGCCGGAGACCACCAAGGCCACCGCGCGCATGGTGGTGGAGAAGGTGGTGCGGGAGATCGAGCAGCGCATCGCGGCGCATACCGTCGCCGCGGTCTCCGGCGCGCTGAATCGCGCCGCCCGTGTCACCCGGCCGAAATTGCGGGATATCGACTGGGACCGCACGATTCGCAAGAATCTCGCCACCTATCTGCCCGAGCATCGCACCGTGGTGCCCGAACGCCTGGTCGGCTACGGCCGCAAGGCCCAGGCGGTGCGGCGGGACGTGGTGCTGGCCATCGACCAATCCGGTTCGATGGCCGCCAGCGTCGTGTACGCGTCGGTGTTCGGCGCGGTGCTCGCGTCGATGCGGTCGCTGCGCACCGCGCTGGTGGTCTTCGACACCGAGATCGTCGACCTCACCGACAAACTCGACGACCCGGTGGAGGTGCTGTTCGGCACGCAACTCGGCGGCGGCACCGACATCAACCGGGCCATCGCCTACTGCCAGACCCTGGTCACCCGCCCGGCCGACACGCTTTTCGTCCTGATCTCCGACCTCTACGAGGGCGGCATCCGCGACGAGATGCTGCGCCGCGTCCGCTCGTTGCAGGGGTCCGGCGTCCAGGTCGTGGTGCTGCTGGCGCTCTCCGACGACGGCGCCCCCGCCTTCGACCACGACAACGCCGCGGCCCTCGCCGGACTCGGCATCCCGGCCTTCGCTTGCACACCCGACAAGTTCCCGGAGCTCCTGGCACTGGCTCTCGACCGCGGCGACGTCCAGACCTGGGCCAACGCCAACGCCGCCCAGCACTAGCGCAGGCGGCGTGGTCGATAATGCGGATATGGAAGCTCGAGCCCACGCCGACGCCTGGCTGGCAGCATGGAACGCACGCGACCTCGATGCCATCATGGCCTGTTACGCCGACGACGTGGACTTCGTCGCCTCCACAGTGACGCGCCGATGGGGCAAACCCGATGGCAGACTGCGCGGCAAGTCCGAACTGCGCAAGCACTTCGAATCGGGGTTGCGACTCGCGCCCGAACTGTCCTTCACCGAAGAAGCACTACTGACCAACCCCGGCGGGTACGCCCTCCTCTACCGGCGCGAGAACGGCAATCGCGTACTCGACGTCGTCGAGCTGGACCAGCACGGCCACGCCGCCCAGGTTCGCGCCTTCTACGAACACCAGCAGCAGTAATCGCTCATTCCGTGCCACACCGGGTTTCACGGAGGGCGCTACCTGGATCGGCGGAGGAACGAGCATCGTCCGCTCCGCCACAGGTGCCTGACAGAGAAAGGGGCCACGGTCGATGCACCGGCAACGGTAGCGCGTCGAGTCGGCCGATCCCGCTCGAGGTAGGTTCGAAACGATCCAGGCGACAGGAGAATTCGACGATGACTGCGGTGCACGGTAGGACGATCGACATTCACACGGCCGATGGTGTCGCAGACGCGTATGTCGCCTACCCCGACGACGGCGCCGCTCATCCGGGCGTGCTGGTGATCCAGGACGGTTTCGGGGTGCGGCCCAGCCTGCGGTCGTTGGCCGATCGCATCGCCGGTCACGGTTACACCGTCCTGTTGCCGAACGCCTACTACCGGCACGGGCGGGCGCCCGTGGTCGACCTGCCGGATTTCATCGATCCAGCGGAGCGGCCGGAGATCTTCCAACAGGTCTTCCCGATGATTCGTGAGCTGACACCGGAACTCCTGCGTTCCGATGTCGCCGCCTACCTCGCGTGGCTGGCGGACTCGCCGCTGGTCGCCGCGGGGAAGATCGGCGTCACCGGCTACTGCATGGGTGCGCGGCTGGCGGTGCTGGCCGCCGCGATGTTCCCCGAGCGGGTGGCCGCGGTGGCCGGGTTCCACGGCGGACCGCTCGTCACCGACACCCCGGACAGTCCGCACCTGATCGTCGGAAACATCTCCGGCGAGTTGTATTTCGCCCACGCGGGCGAGGATCACCACATGACCGCGGAGCACATCGCCCAGTTCGACAAGGCACTCGAGGCCGCGGGCGTCCGGCACCGGACCGAGGTCTACGAGCGGGCCCAGCACGGCTTCACCCAGGCCGACACTTCCGCTTACGACCCCGAGGCCGACGAACGGCACTACCGGGAACTGCTGGCCCTGTTCGACCGCAACCTGCGCCGGTAGTTCGCTCCGGCCCGGTCTCCAGCGTCGTCGCGCACGGTGGTGCGGCAGCGCCGCCGCAGGGACAAGTACGTCTCGGCGTGGGTGGTGTCGACCCGTGGGTGCGCCCCCGTTCCGCTACACGATCTGCGGATCACGGTCCGCAACGCTGCGGCCGCGCCTTCGGTATTCCCCTGTCAGGACGCCCGGGCCGCAGTGACCTGGACTTACTCGTTCCAGCCCACCGCGGCCCACTGTCTTCATCGGAATCGGCACTCACCGGTCGGGACCTGTCCGCGCTCATGCGGGAGACACTCGCCACGAGGAAGCGCGGCGCGAAAGGCCACGGCCGGAGCGGGTCAGCCGGGGTAACCCCCGGGGAACCCGCCCAACAGGGCGAACACTTGAATCGCCAGCGAAGACAGCAAATCCGCGATGGTCATCAGTTCCATGGCAACTCCTTGTCCGGACGGGCGAACTAGGACGGCTGCGATCGTACGCGCGGCGCAGCGCATTTCCGGTCAGCGCCGCCGGGCGTGTGGCGGGCAGTTATGAGCTGGTCAGCATGGTTTTCGGTGGAACGGGACCCATCACGCCCCATGCCGTCGCGGCTGCGGGCACGACGAGGGGATGGAGAACGGCCGACACCGCCAGCAACAGGACGGCGACGACGGTGTCCAGCCAGTAGTGGTTGGCGGTGCCCACCACCACGAGCGTGGTCAGCGCGGGATGGGCCAGGGCGAGCCAGCGCCACGGCGTGCGGGTCGCGGCGACCACCGCCACACCGAGCAGCAGCGCCCAGCCGACGTGCAGCGAAGGCATGGCCGCGAACTGATTGGACAGACCGCCGGAATCGGCGTCGCCGTAGACGGATTGGCCGTATCGCGCGGCCAGATCGACGAACCCTTGGTCGGGCAGCATGCGCGGAGGTGCGAGCGGCAAGAGTATGTGCACCACGAGCGCCGCACCGGTCAGCGCCACCATGAGATTCCTGGTCCACCGATAGTGCTCCGGACGGAACGTCCACAACCACAGCAGGACTCCGACGGCCACGGTGAAATGCGCGCTCGCGTAATAGAAATTGGCCGGAACGGCGAGGAATTCCCGGTTCACGAACAACGCCTGCACCGATTGCTCGTCCGTCAGGCCGAGCCGGTCCTCGAATCCGAGCAGCCGGTGGGCGTTGACCAGGGCGCGCCCGGTGTCGTCGGCGGTGATCAACCGCCCGGCGCGGTAGCCGAGGTAGAGCACCGTGATGAGCACGAGCTGCCCGACCGCTTCGCCGCCGCGCCCGCGCACGGCCGCCCGCACCCGTTCGACGACTCCGCCCGGCGCGACCCCGAGTCCGGCGCCCGCACCCCCGAAGTCCACAGCGACCATCGCTCGGCCTCCTTCCCCGTTGAATCAGGCCGTTTACCGAGAATTAAGTGGAGTGGTAACCTCCGTTTAAACTAGCACTACCGGCCGGACAACTTCAGCAAGATGTGACGGGGCATACAGCACCGCGCGCCGAATCGAGTTTGCTTGTCCCACAAGCAATCTCGCGATTCCTGCTGCGCACCGCAGGGCACCGCCGCGCACGCGGAACACAGCATCTGGCCATCCGTCGCGGCGCCCACGTCCCCCTCAGCGAGCCATTCGACGTGCCACTTTCAGCCTCATCGGGCTGCTCGGCCGGGATCGGCGGCGGTTGGTCGGCGAGCTTGACGTTCGGCGACCGTGCTTACGGGAATCGCTTCGCGATCGCCGCCGTGATCACATCCGGTGCGTGCTCCTGAACGAAGTGCCGCGCGCGGCAGCTCGACTATGTCGATATCGGTGAAGGTGGCGCGCATTCGCGGGATATAGGCGTTCGGACGGAACGCCATGTCTCGCATCCCCCACACCAGCAGGGCCGGCTTGTCGCCGAGCAGGGCGGGCACGTCTCGGGCGAGTTGGTCCAGCAGCGGGCGCGCGGCGCGGATCTCCCTGGGCAGCACGGCGAGTCCGCGACGGGCTTCCGCGGTGGGCTGCACGGCGCGATAGTGGTCGGCCTCGGCCGTGGTGAGTTTGCTTCCCAGCTCCGCGAGCAGGACGCGCTCGACGAGGAAATTCTGCTCGAGTATCCGCTTCTGCATCGGAGGGCTACTCATGATCATGCTGAAGACCCGATTGGCCATCGCCTCGGTCGGCCAGAACAAGGTGTTCCCGAGCACGAGCCCTCGCACCCGATCCGCGCGCGCGGTGGACGCGCCAAGACCGATGGGACCGCCCCAATCGTGTCCCATCAGCACGAAGCCGTCGAGCCGCAGATGATCGATCAGCTCGCCGAGGACCGCGGTGTGCTCGGCGATGGTGTAGCCGAAGCCAGGGGGACGTTCGGACAATCCGAAGCCCAGGTAGTCGACGGCGACGCACCGGTACCGGTCGCGCAGGCCCCGCACGAGGTGGCGGTAGAGGAAACTCCACGTCGGAGCGCCATGACAGAACAGGATCGGTGGTCCGGTCCCCTCGTCGATGTAGTGCACCCGACCCACGGACGAGTCGAACCAGCGCGACTCGAAAGGGTACAGCCTCCCGTCGGGAACGAAATCGATCAGCATCAGGCCCCCTCCCTCCGACGCCAGACTACCTGTGGCGCACCTCGAGTCGCGGTCGCCGCCACCGAATCGGCCCTCCGGACGAACTCGCGACATGCTGCCCCGTGGTCGAGATACCGGGGATACCCGTCTGTCCCGCTCTCCGAAGCAGCGCCGTTCGACTCGGCGGGGCCGTCCAGCCGACCCGAGCCGGGCGGGGGCTCGTTCCGTGCGGCGCGCGATCATCACGCGCCGCACGGACACTCAGAGATCGGCGATGGCGGCCAGCGGTGGCGTGCGCGCCGCCCGCACCGCGGGCCAGAGAGCGGCCAGCACTCCGACGACCGCCGAACTGATCAGCACCAGGACCAGCTGGTTCCACGGGATGGCGATCTGGTCGAGTCCCAGATCGCGGAGCGTGCGCAGGAATCCGACGCCGAGGCCGAGCCCGAGCACCATGCCGACGATCGCGCCGAACACCGCGATCAGCATCGATTCCAAGTAGATGGTGCGGCGCACTTGGGCGCGCTGCATACCGACCGCGCGCAGCGTGCCGATCTCACGACGGCGCTCCACCACCGACAGCGCCAGAGTGTTGACGATGCCCAGGATCGCGATCACCACCGCCAAGGCGAGCAGGCCGTACAGGATGGCCAGCAGGGTGTTGATCTGCTTGCCCTGCGCGCCCTTGAACTCCTCGCGGTCCTGCACCTGCACCACGACGAATTGTTCGGTGGCCTGCTCCAGGCCGGCGCGCATCGCGCTCAGGTCCGCGCCCGGTCGCGCCTTGATCAGCACCAGGAAGTTGGTCCGGAAGTTGAGCGGGACCACCTCGTCGTAGACCGTCTGCGACACGACCATCGGGCCCAGCAGCGGGTTCTTCTTGTACACACCGGTGACGGTGAGCGGGACCTTCTTGCCGTCGACGCTGGTGGGGGTCACCTGGTCGCCGACTTTCCACCCGCGGTCGTTCGCCTCGTCCTCGGATACCAGCACGTCCCTGGCGCCGAGCGTGTCGCTGCCGCGCACGATCTCGTAGTTCAGCACACCCGCCAGCGGAGCGTCCGGCGACGTGGCGAACACCTGCTCGTCACCGAGCTTGAAGGCGGCCCCGCGCATCCCCGCCACTTGCGCCACGTCCGGCACCTTGGTGCGCACGGCGTCGACAGCGCCGAACGGCACACCGAGCAGTTGCGGTCCGGCCAGCACGTAATCGGCGCGCACGCCCTTGTCGACCAGCACACCGACGCTCTCCTTCGCCGAAGCGCCCAGCATGCCGATCGCCGAGACGAGCATCAGGCCCAGCGTCAGCGCGAACGCCGTCGCGGCGGTGCGACGCGGATTGCGGGCCGCGTTGTTGCGCGCCATCCGGCCGATCGGCCCGAACGGGCGCACCAGCGTCCCGAGCCCGCCGACCAGCGGCCGCGACAGTGCGGGCGAGGCGAGCAGCACCGCGAAGACCAGCCCGAGCGCACCAACACCGACCGTGGCGGCCGCCGTGCCGCCGGTGCGCTGCGCGCCCAGCACGACCAGGGCCGCACCGATCACCGCGAGCACGGCGCCGAAGATCGTGCGCAGGCGCAGCGAGTCACCGGTGGACGCGAACTCCTCACGCATGGCCTGCACGGGCGGGATGCGCGAGGCACGCCGCGCGGGCGCGTAGGCGCTCACCATCGTCACCGCGAGGCCGACCAGCAGCCCGACCACGATGGTGCGCGGCCGCACCGCCATCGATCCGGTGGGCAGCCCGAGGTCGAAGGCGTTGAGCACCGCCGACAATCCGAACGCCAGCGCGACGCCGCCCGCCAGACCGATCACACTGCCGATCAACCCGATGACGAACGCCTCCGCCACCACCGACGTGCCGACCTGCCGCCTGCTCGCGCCGACCGCGCGCAGCAACGCCAGCTCCCGCAGGCGTTGCGCGACGATCATCGAGAAGGTGTTGTAGATGATGAACGTGCCGACGATCAGCGCGATCGCGCCGAAGGCGAGCAGGAAGTAGTTGATGAAGTTGAGCGCGTTGGAGACTTCCTTCTTCAGGTCGGCCCGCACCTGATCGCCGTTCTGCACCTTGTAGCCGGGCAGCGCCTTCGCCAGATTGTCGCGCAACTCGTCGCCGGGGATGCCGGTAACCGCCAGGTCCACGTAGGCGACGTGCAGGCCGTCGGTGAACAGCTTGCGCGCCTGCGTGTCGTCGAACAGCACTCCGATGAGACCGCCGGTGTCGGACGGGATTTCGTAGATGCCGGTGAGCGTCACGTCGATCGGATCGGGCTGGGACGGGATGAGGATCTTGGTGCGGTCACCGATCTTCAGCCCGGCCCGCTCGGCCCCGCCGGTGTTCAGCGCGATCTCGCCGGGCCGGGCGGGCGGGACGCCCTGCAGGAACTTCTCCGGCTCCGCGACGGCCCGCTCCGGCGGCACGTACGACTTGCCGAACGTCGGCGCGCCGCCGGTCTGCACGGATTTCTTTCCGGTCGGATCGAGCAGCACCACCGGCCCGTTCACGCCGGGCGCGACCGTGCGGACGCCCGGGTACTTCCCCAGCTCGTCCACCACGTTGTTCGGCACACCTTGCGCCTGGCGCTCTTTCGGGCTCACCCGGACGTCGACGCCCTTCGCCTCGTTGGCGAAGATCCCGTCGAAAGTGCTCTGCAAGGTGTCGGTGAACACGAACGAACCCGCGATGAACGCGGTGCCGAGCACCACCGACAAGAGGGTCAGCACCAGCCGCACCTTGTGGGCGGCGAGATTGCGCAGCGCGACTTTGCGCATCGGACTTCCGGCCATCACGCCCGCCCCCGAATCTTCCGCGAACCCCCGCTCACGCCTGCTCCAACGCTTTCATCCGGTCGAGCACGGTGTCGGCGGTCGGATCGCGCATCTCGTCGACGATGCGTCCGTCGGCGAGGAACACCACCCGGTCGGCGAACCCGGCCGCGTGCGGTTCGTGGGTGACGATGACGACCGTCTGCCCGAACTCGTCCACCGCGGCGCGCAGGATCGACAGCACCTCCTCCGAGGAGCGCGAGTCCAGATTGCCGGTCGGTTCGTCGCCGAAGATGATGTCCGGTTTACCCACGAGCGCGCGGGCGCAGGCCACCCGCTGCTGCTGTCCGCCGGACAGCTCGCTGGGGCGGTGGGTGAGCCGGCCGACCAACCCCAGCCGCCGCACCACCGTCTCCAGCCATTCGCGATCGGGTGTGCGGCCCGCGATGTCCAGCGGCAACGTGATGTTCTCCAGCGCCGTCAGCGTCGGCACCAGGTTGAACGCCTGGAAGACGAAGCCGATCCGGTCCCGGCGCAGGCGCGTCATCTGCTTGTCCGACAGCGTGGTGAGATCGGTGTCACCGATGCGGACGGCGCCCGAGCTGGCGCTGTCGAGCCCGGCCAGACAGTGCATGAGCGTCGACTTGCCCGATCCGGACGGCCCCATGATCGCGGTGAACTCGCCCTTCGCGAACTCGGCCGACACCCCATCCAATGCCCTGACCTGGGTATCACCCGATCCGTAGACCTTGGTCAGTTCGATGGCGTGGGCCGCGACATCGGTCGATGCCGCCAGTTCGGCGGTGTCGGCGCCCAAGGCTTGCGAAGTCATGCCGTCCAGTCTTACCGGCTGAGCCCTCACACGCCATCAGGGAACACCCTGTGTTTCAAGCCCTACCTACGACCCACTCGAAGGCGGATGCCTCGGAGCGGGCGCCTTCCAGGGTGCGGGAGCGGTTGGGTTCGCCGAGTTCGGCCAGGAGTTCTTCCGAGAGGTCGACCAGTGCGGCCAAGGCGGCGGGGGTGAACCAGTCCGGTCTGGTGGCGAACAGGATGTCCTCGGAGGCGGTGTTGCCGCTGGCGCCGGGGGCGAAGGGGCAGCCGCCGAGGCCGCCCAGCGCGCCGTCGACCATGTCCGCGCCCGCCGCGACCGCGGCGAGGGTGTTGGCCACGCCCATGCCCCAGGTGTCGTGGCCGTGGAACACGACGCGCCGTGCGGGCGTGCGCTCCCGCACCGCCGTCACCAGCGCGGACACCTCGCCGGGATGGGCTTGTCCGAGCGTGTCGGCCAGGACGATGTCGTCCGCGCCCTCGGTGCGTGGGTCCCTGGCGATGGCCAGCACCCGCTCCGGATCGACCGGGCCGTCGAACGGGCAGGTGAACGCCGTGGCCAAGCAGAGCTGGATCGAGCCGCCCACCTCTTGCGCCAGGCGCACCGCGTCCGGCATGGCGGCGACGCTGGCCTCGGTGTCGCGTCCGATGTTCGCCCGGTTGTGCGCGTCGGAGACCGAGAAGCAGTACTGGAAATTGCGCACCCCCGCCGCGGCGGCCTTCTCCACGTGGCGCGGCGTCGCCACCCACACCCAGCAGCGGCGCAGTTCCTCCGGCGTCAACGCGGCGACCAGCTCCATGGTGTTCGCCATCGGCGCGACCAGGTCAGGGCGCGCCATCGAGCCGATCTCCAGCGCGGGCACCCCCAGCGCGAGCAAGCGCCGCACTATATCCACCTTGCGCTGCACGGGCAGGAGTTTGCCGGTCAGCTGCAGTCCGTCGCGCAACGTGACATCGCGCAACACCGGCGCGGTCATCGCTGCTCCCGCGCCCGGTGGTGGCCGCACATCACGCCGCCCCACGGCTTCTCGCCCGCGCCGGTCGGATTCGGCTGCACGACGGGCCTGCTGGCGCCCGGCGAGCGCAACTCCCCCGCATCGCGTCCCTTCGGACGCCTCCGGTCGTGTGGTCGCGTGTTCATCGCGCCTCCAACGCGTCGATCTCGGCCTCGCTCATGCCGAGCAGACCGGACAGCACCTCCCGGGTGTGCTCGCCCAGGTCGGGCCCGACACTGCGGATGGGCAGGGATCGCTCGCCGATCACCGGGACGATGCCGGGAAAGCCGACTTCCTTCGGCTCCGGCGCGCCGACGTCCACGGTGAACGACTGGATCATGTTGCGCGCCCGGTACTGCTCGTCGGCCACGATGTCGGCCGCGGTATAGATCGGCCCGCACGGGATCGCGGCGGCATCCAGCAGTTTCAGCGCCTCGGTGCGGGTGTGCCTGACCGTCCACTCCCCGATCGCCGCGTCCAGCCGCTCGCGATTGCGCCAGCGGCCCGCGTTGTCCTGCAGGTCCGGATCCGCGGCCAGATCGGGCCGCTCGATGACCGCCATGTAGCGCTGGAAGATGGCGTCACCGTTGCCGCCGATGATGATGCTGGTCCCGTCCGCGCACGGGTAGGCGTTGCTCGGCGCGATGCCCTCCATCCGGCCGCCGACGCGTTCGCGCTGGATACCGTAGGCGAGATAATCCGGCACCAGCGATTCCATCACCGACAGGATCGCCTCGTTCAGCGCCACGTCGATGACGCGCTCACGTAACGGGACCGGCCCGTCCCGCTCGGCGCGGCGCTCGCGCTGGAACAGCGCCATCACGGTGCCGAACGCGGCGTAGATGCCCGCGATGGAGTCACCGATCGAGACGCCGGTGCGCACGGGCGGACGATCCGGATCACCCACCAGTTCGCGCAGACCGCCGACCGCCTCGGCCACCGCGGCGAACCCAGGACGCTCCGACATGGGCCCGGTCTGGCCGTAGGCGGAGATCCTGGTGATCACCAGATCCGGATTCGCCTCGTTCAGCACCTCCGGGCCCAAACCCCACTTCTCCAGCATGCCGGGCCGGAAATTCTCCAGCAGCACATCGCAGCGCCGGATCAGGTCGAGCACGATCCCGCGCCCCGCGTCGGTGCGCAGATCCAGGGTGATCGACTTCTTGTTCCGGTTGATCGTCCGGTAGAGCATCGAGGTGTCACCGCCGTAGAGCCGCCAGTTGCGCAGCTCGTCGCCCGCCTTCGGGCGTTCCACCTTGATCACCTCGGCGCCGAAGTCGCCGAGAATGCGCCCGGCGGTCGGCGCGGCGATGTAATTGCCGAGTTCCAGGACGCGCACCCCGTCCAGCGGCCGAATACTCATGGCAACCAGTATGGGCTGTGTTGGTTTTTGCAGCGCCTGCGGCGCTGCGTGTTCGCGGCCCCGGGAAGTCTCGCACCCGAGCGACGCCTCACGGTTCGGTCATTTACGACGTTTCGTGGGCCCGACCTGCCGGTATGGCGGGTCGGGCCGCTTGGCGACGGCTCACCGCTGACGCAAGGACACCGCATGGCCCCTCAACGGCCGGAGGACCGGCAACCATGCGGGGTCCTCGTTCAGGACGCGAGCAGCTGGGTGTCCTCGACGATCGAGTAGTGCTCGGCGTTGCCCGCGATGATGGTGCTCGACGCGCCGTCGACGCCGACCGGGACGTCGCCGGCCAGGGTGATGCGGGTCAGCTTGCGGGGCTGGTCGTCGTAGTCGTCGATGGCGTAGTGCTGGGTGGCGCGGTTGTCCCAGATGGCGACGTCGCCCGGCTCCCAGTTCCAGCGGGCGGTGTTCTCCAGGCGGGTCACCCGGTCCTGGAACAGCCGGAACAGCGCGTGCGACTCCGTGCTGGACAGCCCGACGAAGTGCTTGACGAAGTGGCCGAGCAGCAGCGCCCGCTCCCCGGTCTCGGGATGCACGCGCACCACCGGGTGCTCGGTCTCGTAGTACGTGGACTCGAACTCGGCGCGGTAGGCGGCCGTGTTGGGGCGCGGGGTCTCCTCGACGCGGGCGTAGTCGTAGACGTTGGTGTGCACGGCGCGCAGGGACTCGGCGAGCCGCTTGAGCGGCTCGGGCAGCGACTCGTAGGCCGCGACGGTGGACGCCCAGGTGGTGGCGCCGCCGTAGGACGGCAGGCGCACCGCGCGCAGGATGGACGCCTTCGGGACGCGGTCGACGAAGGAGACGTCGGTGTGCCAGCTGTTGGCGCGGCCGTGCTCGGAATCGATCGCCAAGCTCTTCACGCCGTGCGAGGTGACCGTCGGGTGCGGGGTGGTCGGCGAGCCGAGCAGCTGGGCGAACTCGTACTGCCCGTCCTCGGTCAGGTGGTCCTGCCCGCGGAAGAAGATGACCTTGTGCTCCAGCAGCGCGCGGTGGATCACGTCGACGGTGGCCGGATCCAGGTCGCCGCCGAGCCGGACGTTGTCGATCCGCGCGCCGATACGAGCGCCGAGCCTGGTCACCGAGGCCGTGGATGGGGTGGCGGGTGCGACCGTCATGAGATCACCTTCGCTGTCGAGATCGGTTACTGCTCCAGAGAGCAGACCACCCGAACAACCCCGCTGACCAGGGTTTTCGTCGCCCTGATCGCAAACGGCGCGCAAGAACGGCCACTTCGGCCCACCGAACGCAAGCCGATCCGAGCACCGACTTGCGGTCGGGCTCACGCACCGAACAACCAGCGCCGCAGATCAACCACAGTGCTCGCGGAGGTAGGCCAGGTCCTCCGCGAGGCCGTCGGCCGGAGTCTCCAGGACCACCGGCGCGTCCGCCGTGCGGCACACCTCGGCGAGCAGTTGCGGGTCGATGGTGCCGTCGGCGAAGTTGGCGTGCCGGTCGGCGCCGGAGTCGAATTCGTCGCGCGAGGAGTTCAAGTGGACCAGGTCGATCCGGCCGGTGATCGCCCTGATCCGGTCGACGACGCCGATCAGCTCCTCACCGCCGGCCCAGGCGTGGCAGGTGTCGAGGCAGAATCCGGCGCCGTAATCGCCGACCGCGTCCCACAACCGGGCGATGGAGTCGAAATGCCTGGCCATGGCGTGGTTGCCGCCCGCGGTGTTCTCGATCAGGATCGGCACCGCGAAGCCGCCTTTGTCCTGCTGACGCTCGAACAGTTTGCGCCAATTGTCGATTCCGGTCTCGAGCTCGGCGTCGGAACGCACATGCCCGCCGTGCACCACCAGACCGAACGCGCCCAGGTCGGCGGCCGCCTTCGCCTGCTGGGCGACCGCGTTGCGCGACGGCATGCGCAGCCGGTTGTTCAGGCTCGCGACGTTGATCTGATAGGAGGAGTGCACCACGACCTCGATCGGGCTGGCGAGGATCTCCTCGGTCCGCGGGTGCGGGGTGGGTTTGTCCCAGCTCTGCGGATCGACCACGAACATCTGGATGACGTCGGCGCCGAGTTTCTCCCCGAAGCCGATCGGGTCGCTGTCGAGCCGGACGTGTGCTCCAATGCGCATGCGGGTCACAGTACTGGCTGCTACCGACGACAATCGATGTCGCGCCGCGACTGTTGCATCCCGATGGCTGATCGAGATACATGGATAGCGTCCGCGCGCTCGACTCGACAAGGGGGTGTAAAGGTGTTGCAGACCGGCGAGATCTTCGCGGGCTACGTCGTCAAACGCGTTCTCGGCCATGGCGGTATGGGCACGGTGTACCTGGCCCAGCATCCTCGGCTGCCCCGACTGACGGCACTGAAGCTGCTGAAACGCGAACTGTACGCCGACACCGACATCCGCCGCCGCTTCGAACGCGAGGCCGATCTGGTGGCGCGCCTCGATCATCCGAACATCGTCACGGTGTTCGATCGCGGCGCCGAGGACCGGCAGTTGTGGATCTCGATGCAGTACGTGCCCGGCGCGGACGCCTCCTGCGCCGACGTCGACGTGCTCGCTCCGTGGCGCGCGGTGCAGATCGTGGCCGACACCGCGGCGGCGCTGGACTTCGCGCACGCGAACCAGGTGCTGCACCGCGACGTGAAACCGGCCAACATCCTGCTGGCCAAGGCGCCGATCGGGCAGCAGGAACGGGTGCTGCTCACCGATTTCGGGATCGCGGGCATCCGCGGCGCGGAGAGCACGATCGGCTCGTCCGGCACGATCACCGCGACGCTCGCCTTCGGCGCCCCTGAGCAATTGATCGGCAGGCCGCTGGACGACCGCGCCGATCAGTACTCGCTGGCGTGCACGTTGTTCTGGATGCTCACCGGCGCGCCGCCGTATCCGGGTGCCAACCCGGCGGCCGTGGTGAACAGCCATCTGTACGCGCCGATCCCGGTGCTCAGCCGTGCACGTCCCGGCCTGCCGCCCGCGCTGGATCCGGTGCTGGCTCGCGCCATGGCCAAGCGGCCCGACGATCGCTTCACCAGTTGCGCCGAGTTCGCCGCCGCGGCGAAACACGCCATCGCCGACCATGCGGGTCCCCGGACGGCGCCGCACGGCATCCGCCCCGACGGGTACCCGGCCGCGCCGACGTACCGCACCGCCCCGGCCGCGCCGCAGCACCGGCCGATCCCGCAGGGAACCCCGCGCCCGGCCGCGCCGCGCCCGAGTTTCCTGCCGCCGCGCCGCCCTGCGCATCCCGGCCTGATCGAATTGCCCAACCTTCCCATGCGTCCGGGCTCCGCGGTGCGACCGCACCAGCAACCTCCGGACCCCCGGCCTCCGCCGGACGGCGCGGCCCAGGTCGATCGCCCACGCGTCACCACGCTCGACGAGCGATAGGCAAGGCGCGACTACTGCTATGGTTTCGATGTTTTCCGTGGTCGGGCCCATCTCCGGCCACGCATTCTTTTGCTGTACGCCTGTTCGCCGGTGGGTCCCGGCGGGCGGCGGGAAGTGGAGCAGTCATGCTGGCCAGCGGTGACGTTTTCGCCGGCTATGTCATCGAGCGGCAACTCGGCCGCGGTGGCATGGGCTCGGTCTATCTGGCGAAACATCCGCGGCTGCCGCGGATGACCGCGCTGAAGCTGCTGAATCGGGAGATGTTCTTCGACAAGGAGGTGCGGGCGCGGTTCGAACGGGAGGCGGATCTGGTCGCCCAGCTCGATCACCCGAACATCGTCACGGTCTACGACCGCGGCCTCGAGGACGAGCAGCTGTGGATTTCGATGCAGTACGTCGACGGCATCGACGCCGCCTCGGTGGAACCGAAGTCGCTGCCGCCCGAGCGCGCGGTGCAGATCATCAAGGAGACCGCCGACGCGCTGGATTACGCGCACGGCAACGGGGTGCTGCACCGCGACGTGAAACCCGCGAACATCCTGCTGGCCCGCTCCACCGCCGGTCGCGGTGAACGGGTGTATCTCACCGACTTCGGCATCGCGCGGCTGCGCGACGACACCGGTCATCTCACCCAGACCGGCACTTTCACCGCGACGCTCGCCTACGCATCGCCCGAACAGCTCACCGGCGCGTCGCTCGATCACCGCTCCGATCAGTATTCGCTGGCCTGCTCGCTGTTCTGGTTGTTCACCGGCACCGGCCCGTTCTCCGCGACGAACCCCGCCGCGGTCATCCAAGGGCATCTGCAAGGCACACCGCCGGCGCTGAGCAGCGTCCGGCCTGGCCTGCCCTTCGCGCTGGACGGCGTGCTGGCCAAGGCGATGGCCAAGCGACCCGACGACAGGTACGGCAGTTGCGCGGAATTCGCCGCCGCCGCCAAGCAGGCGCTGACCGGTTCCAGCGTGCCGTCGATGCCGGTGGTGGGCGGTCCGCGCCCGGTCACCGGTCCGCCGCACGCGACGGCGGGACCGCGCCCGGCGACCGGCCCGCAGATCCCGACCACGGGATCGCCGTATCCGGCTGCGCAGGGCCACTACGTCAGCGGGCCCGGCCACCAGGTGCACACGCCGCAGACCAGCGGGCCGAACGCGCTCGCCTCGGGGTCGCCCGCCACTCCGCCGCCCGCGCCGGTGGTGAACTCGCGCCCGCACACCGGTCCCGCGCCGCAGCCGACGGCCGCCAACCCGTTTCCCCAGCAGCAGACCGGGTTCTCCACCTTCGCCCCGCCGCACGGCGCGCACGTCCACCCCTCGGCCGCGCCGCCGCCCAAGAAGAACACCGGCCTGATCATCGGTGTGGTGGTGGGCGTCGTCGTGCTGATCGTCGTGGTGCTCGGCATCATCGGCGCCGTCTCCGATTCCGGCTCGAACAACGCGGGCACGACGACCACTTCGGCGGTGAAACCGAATCTCGTCGACGCGACCCCCGAGTCGGTCAGCGCGGAGTTCCCGCGGATGGTGCCCGCCTCCAAGACCGAGGAGGTGGGGTACAACGGCGCCGAGTGCTGGCTGGCCTCGCCGAGTTCGCCGCCGTCACCGTCGAAGGGCGAACCGGACTTCGGCGACTGGGCCGCGCAGTGGCGCTGCTTCAAGGGCGGCAACAACGAGGATCCGTACTACCGCATCTACGTCTACAAGACGCCGGCCGACGTCCAGGCGGTGTTGAAGGGCCTGCCCTCGTCGGCCGCCAAATCCACCGACACCAACGGCGGGAAGTCCTACACCAACTACAAGTACGTCGACGACGGCGCCAAGATGGTCACCGCGTTCACCGGCGACCCCGATCGGACCCAGTACCTGATGTACACCGACGGTTTCTCCCACACCACGGTCGACGAGCTGCTGCGCTGGTGGCGCTCGGCTCCGCTGAACTGACCGATGCCGCACACCGGTGAGGTCTTCGCGGGGTACACCATCGAACGCCTGCTCGGCCGCGGCGGGATGGGATCGGTGTACCTGGCCCGGCATCCGCGGCTGCCCCGGTTGACGGCGATGAAGCTGCTGAACCCGGACCTGTTCGACGACACCGAGTCCCGCACCCGTTTCGAGCGGGAGGCCGACCTCGTCGCGCGGCTGGACCACCCGAACATCGTCACGGTGTTCGACCGCGGCGTCGAAGGTGAGCAGCCGTGGATCTGCATGCGCTACATCGACGGCACCGACGCCGCGGCTTTGGAGGCGTGGGCGCTGCCGCCGCAGCGGGCGGTGCAGATCATCGCCGAGACGGCCAAGGCGCTGGACTTCGCGCACAGCCGCGGCGTGCTGCACCGCGACGTGAAACCGGCGAACATCCTGCTGGAGCGCGTCGCGGGGGACCAGGAGCGGGTCTACCTCTCCGACTTCGGCATCGCCCGGTTCCGCGACGACACCGGACGGCTCACCCAGACCGGCACCTTCACCGCCACCCTCGCCTACGCCGCACCGGAACAGCTGTCCGGTGCGCCGCTGGATCACCGCGCCGACCAGTATTCACTGGCCTGCACCCTGTTCCGGCTGCTGACCGGCACGGTGCCGTTCGACGCCACCAATCCGGTCGCGGTGATCCAGGGGCATCTCGGCGCGCCGCCGCCCGAGGTCAGCAGGCTGCGGCCCGGCTTGCCGCGAGCGCTGGACGGCGTGCTGGCCACAGCGATGGCCAAGCGGCCTGCCGATCGATTCGGTTCGTGCGCCGAGTTCGCCGCCGCCGCACGGCAGGCGCTGGCCGCACCCACTGGGTGGCTTCCGCCGAATCATCCGCCCCCGGACCCACCGCTTCCCGGCGCGGGTGGGGGCCGTCGTCCGCAGCGGCGCCCCCGGCGGAGAGATCGGCTGGGGGCCGTGATCGGTCTGACGCTGGCACTGGGTCTGGCCGGTGCACTCGCCGCGCCCTCCTTCTACGACACCCCGTCCGGCTCCGCCGCGCCGACCACCACGGTGTCCGCGCCGCACACCGACGCCACCGCCTCGCCGACCACCGGGCGACCGGCGACGAGTGTCTCGGCCACCACGGACCGGGCCACGATCGGCGCACGCGCGGCCGCGCTGAGCGCCGCGTTCCCCGGCATGCTGCCGGAGACCTCCGCCGACCGCTTGGTGCACTCCGGCACCGGATACAACAAGGCGGGCTGTTTCGCCCATGCTCCGGACGAGGCGACGACACGCGACCACGACGATCCGGATTTCGGCCCCTGGCTGATGATGTGGAGCTGCTTCGGCGGGCCGAACAAGGCGTCCTTCGACTTCTACCTCTACGGCTCGCCCGCTGACGCGCAGGGCGTCCTCGCGACCTTACCGCCGAACGATCGCGCGAACGCCACCAACGACAGCGGTCACAGTTACACCAACTACACCCTGCGCGGCAGCCGCAACCTGCGCCCGCGCATGGTCACCGCCTTCCCGACGGACCCCGGCCGAGCAGCCATGCTGATGTACAGCGCCGGATTCATCGCCACTGAAGCGGAGTTCATGGATTGGTGGAGGTCCGCGCCGCTGAACTGAGTTCTTCCCTGCGGAATGGATGACCAGGACCGCGGAGTCCGTTCGCCGGGTTCGCCGCCGCCCCTGCGTACCCGGCCGGTTATTCGAAGACGTAGTGGGCGAACTCGTGGGTCGGGTGGAAGCCGAGCGCACGGTAGATCCGGTTGGCCGTAGCGTTGGCCGGATCGGCGAACAGGCATACGTCGAGGTTCTCGGTCCGCAGCAGCCGCGCGACGTGCGCGGTCACCGCGGAGGCGTAACCGTGGCCGCGCGCGTCGGGCGGGGTGTATACCGGCCCGATCCGCGACCAACCCTGGATCGGGATCTGATGCGCGGCAAGGCTGACCGGCTCTCCCTCGCGTTCCCACAGCCACCAGCGGCCCGCCTCCACCCGGCGCCGGATCGCGGCCTCGTCCAGGCGGGGTCCCGCTTCGGACTCCTCCTCCATGGCCGCCATCCACTTCGCGCACAGCGCGACATCGGAGACCAGGGCGCGACGCGGCGCTCCGGCCACGTCCGGGATCCGCAGCGCGCCGAGCCGGTGCAGCCGGGCACGGTACGACTCGCGAAAGTCCCTGCCGAGCAGGCCGTGCCACTGCTCGGCGAAAGCGGTGGCGTCGGCGACCACGCCCTCGACGCCCGCGTTCTCGGGGACGACCTCGGCCAGCGCGCGAGCCACCGCGGGAATCCCGTCGGGCGGTAGCGCACCGAGATACGCGTCGCGACCGGCCACGCGCATGGCGGCGCCGATCACCGCCGCGTCCTCGCCGAGGACGGACAGAAAACGCGATGCTTCGGCCGGGGCGTCCAGGCCCGTGACGTGGTTGGCGACGCTCGTGGTGAGCACGGTGTGCCGCAGCGGATCGCGGAGCAGGAACGCCCCCGCGACCGAGCGGAACTCGGCGGCGTCGGTGGTGATCTCGATCCTCATACAGATCACGGTAGGCGCCTGAAATGTTGCGCGCCTACGTTTCTCACGCTCGGCGCCGAGCCGGTCGGCAGGCGACCGGCCGGTTTGCGGTCAGTCGGCTTCGCCGCCACCCGCGCGGAGTTTGAGCAGAACCAGTCCCGCGGTGCAGGCGAGAATGAGTCCGGCGACCGTGATTTCGACGTGCAGGCCCGCGATGCCGAGCACCGCCCCGACGAGTCCGCCGATGAAGATCAGCCAGGCGAGCGTCCGCGACACGATCGTGGACAGCGAACGGCCCTGCTGGTTCGACGCGAGATGCTGTGCCGTTGCCGACACGCCATCTTCTGCGGCGCGGGACGAACCACGCCGCGACGCTGTCGAGTAAGCTCCCATCATCTACTCCTCGATGACGCCGGTCAGAGAACCACTATCACGTTCTCACACAACGTGTCTCTCATCCTTGAACCGGCGTCTCACGCGTAACTTTGCTCACACACGCTACGACTCCGGGACGCCGGAGGATAGCGACACGTGCCCACGACACGCCGAAGAGACCAATTCGATATCTGAATCAGAACTGTTTTAAATACGCCGCCTGGCGTATCCCCAGCGACCACTCGCCTCGCCGGACCGACCGGCCTCGAGTAAGGTGAGTCCACTCGATACACACGAGGAGCGTCACCGTTGGAAAGCAGCAGGGCCAAGATCGCCGGTCCGGCGATCGCCGCGGGAGCGGTTTCCATCGGACTCGTCCTGATCGGCGCTTGCGGCGTCGGTCGACAGGACACCTACGTGCCGCCCCCACCGCTCAAGGCGGGCGAGTACGCCGAACCCGTTGTCCACGAGAGCGGCACCGGCTCGACGACCCCCAAGGTCGTCATCCCGCCGTCGCCGACTTGGCGGATCGCACCGGCCGACCAGCGGCGCCCGACCCCGTTCGCGGGGTTCATGAGCAGTACCACCGCCGAGCCGTCCCCGGGGAATCCGCGCGAGGACACCACGCAGCCCGCACCGCCGGAGGAGCCGAGGCCGACCGCAGCGCGAGCGCCGAGCAGCGACTCGACGGACGAGGCGCCCACCCAACTGCGGACCGGCCCGGCAGACGAGCGGTGAGACGCGGTGGTGCGCAGGCACGCACCACCGCGCCACTCCTTACAGTTCGGGCAGCTCGTAGTCGCCGACCCGCGAGCTGAGCACCCGCAGGTGCTCCAGCCCGCTGCCGAGGGTGCGCTCGATCGCGGTCAGCCGGGCCACGTAATGGCTCACCGGGTATTCCGCGGTGACGCCGATGCCGCCGTGCATCTGGATCGCCTCCTGCCCGATGTGCCTGGCGGCGCGGCCGACCTGCAGCCGTGCGCGCGACGCGATCACCGGATCGTCGGCCCCGTCGGCCAGCGACGCCGTGGCGTACAGGCTCATGCTGCGCGCCAGCTCCAGCGAGACGTACATGTTGGCCGCCCGCTGGGTGAGCGTCTGGAACTTCGACAGCGTGACGCCGAACTGCTTGCGCTGCTTGAGGTAGTCGGTGGTCAGCCGCAACGCTTCTTCCATCGCGCCGACCGACTCCGCGCACAGGCTCGCCTGCGCGTGGGTGAGCACCGACTCGATCGCCCCGGCCGCGTCCGCCTCGCCGAGCCGCTCGGCGGGCGCGTCGGTCAGCTCCAGCTGCGCGCCGCGCTGGCCGTCCACCGTGCGGTAGGACTTGCGGACCACACCCGTGGCGTCCGGCGCGACCAGGAACAGGCCGACGCCGCCCTCGGGCAGCGCGGCGCTGACCACCAGCTCGTCGGCGCTGTCGCCGTGCGCGACCGGGTTCTTCACACCGGTCAGCGTGTACGAACCGCCCTGCGCCGTCGCGGTGGTCGCCAGCTCGGCCGCCGGCCAGCGCACCCCCGGCTCGGCATGGGCGAAGGCGAGCAGCTTCGCACCCGAGGCCACCTCGGGCAGGATCCGCTGCCGCTGTTCGGCGCTGCCGGCCGCGGCGACCAGGCCGCCGGGGATCAGCACCGCGTCCAGGATCGGTTCGGGCGCGAGCCTGCGGCCCACCTCCTCGAGCACGACCATGGTCTCCACGGGACCGGCGCCGACGCCACCGTCCTCCTCGGCGAAGCTCAGGCCGAGCACGCCGAGTTCGGCGAGCTGGCGCCACACGTCGCGGCTCCAGCCCAGTTCCGAATCGACCACTTTCAGCCGGGATTCGGCGTCGTAGTTGCGGTTGAGCAGGTCACGGACCGTGTCGCGGAGCATGACCTGTTCATCGGTGAGATCGAAATCCATGGTGGCGCCTCACAATCCGAGGATCGTGGAGGCGATGATGGTGCGCTGCACCTCGCTGGAGCCTCCGTAGATGGTTGTCTTGCGGTAATTCAGGTAGGAGGGGCCGCTGCGCTGCGCCCAGCCCGGGGAGGCGATGTCGTCGGCGCCCACCGGGATGGCATCCGGTCCGGCGATGTCCAGCAGCAGCTCGGTGGCGGCCTGCTGGAGTTCCGAACCGCGCAGCTTCAGCACCGAAGAGGCCGGATTCGGCTTGCCGTCGGAGGAGTTGGAGACCACCCGCAGCTGGGTGAGCTCCAGCGCGAGCAGCTCGTTCTCCAGTTCGGCGACCCGCGCCGCGAACACCGGGTCCTCCAGCAGGGTGCCGTTGCCCGACTTGGTCTTCGCCGCGTACTGCTTCGCGACGCCGAGCTTGACCTTGGTGCGACCGACGCCGGTGATGCCGGTGCGCTCGTTGCCGAGCAGGAACTTCGCGTAGGTCCAGCCCCGGTTCTCCTCACCGACCAGCTGGTCGGCGGGCACCCGCACATTCTCGAAGAAGACCTCGTTCACCTCGTACCCGCCGTCGATCAGCTTGATCGGGCGGATGGTGACGCCGGGCGACTTCACGTCGAACAGCAGGAAGGAGATGCCCGCCTGCTTCTTCGCCGCGCTCGGGTCGGTGCGCACCAGGCAGAAGATCCAGTCGGCGTACTGGGCCAGCGTGGTCCAGATCTTCTGGCCGTTGACGATGTAGGAATCACCGTCGCGGACCGCCGTGGTGCGCAGCGACGCCAGGTCCGAACCCGCGTCCGGCTCGGAGAAGCCCTGGCACCACCAGATGTCCAGCGCCGCGGTGGGCGGCAGGAAACGCTCCTTCAGCTCCTGCGAGCCGAAGTGGGCGATCACCGGGCCGACCATCTGCGCGTTGAACGTCAGCGGCTCCGGCACCGAGGCCAGCTGCATCTCGTCCTGCCAGATGTGGCGCTGCATCGGCGTCCAATCCTTGCCGCCCCACTCCACGGGCCAGTTGGGCACCGCGAGGCCGTGGTCGTTGAGGATCTTGTGCGCGGTGACGATGTCGTCGCGGGTCAGCTCACGGCCGTCCCGGACGCGCTCGCGAATGTCGGCCGGGATCTCGGTCCGATAGAACTTGCGCAGTTCGTCGCGGAAGGCGACGTCGTCGGGGGACAAGGATAGTTTCATACGCATCTCCCTGCGTGTCTCGTACGTCCGAGTCCAAACTACCCCCCGGTAATCCTCCCCTGTCGACTGGATCACAGGTGCGGGACACACTCGCCGTTCGCGGCGCCGGATTCCGCGCCGCTCCCCGGGACGGCGACCGCGGCGAGCTGGTACGTTGCTGCAGGTGGGCCGGGGTGCCCACAGGGTTCGGTATCGAGGAGAACGAGTGAACGGCAGGACCATCGCACGCGCCGCGGCCGCCGCGGCATCCCTCGGCATCGGCGCGGTTCTCACCTTCTCCGCGCCCGCCACCGCCGACCAGCCTCCCGAGCCGGTGGACACCGGTCTGGCCCACTTGGCCGACATCGCGGGCACCGACCCGTCGGCCCAGGAGGGCGTCGCCGCGCTCACGCGCTACGCGGGCTTGATCGGCGCCGCGCACCTGCGCGAGGTATCCAGCGTGTTCACCCCGTTCTCCTACGCCGCGCCCACCTTCGGCTGCGGCAGCAACGGGCCGATCACCACGATCATCGCCGCCGCGACGACCGATGGGACCGGCACCGGCCGCGACCTGAATGTCGCCCCCGGCGAGCTGCGGTTCAGCGCGACCCCCTCGCACTCCGGCGCACCGCTGGCCTCGGGGCTCGTGGTCGCCTGGGTGAACGCGAACACCGGCGCCAGCGGCATCGACCCGCTCGACGACCTGACCGAGTACCGCATGCCTACGCTGTCCAAGACGGTCAGAAGCGGACCGGGCACCGTGCTGGCCTCGATGTGGGGCATCATCGACTACCCGTTCGCCCACTGCGTGATGACTCCCACCGTGGGTCTGTTCACGGTCCCGGACAACCCGGCTCCGCCGCCCGCGGCCCCGGCTCCCGCCCCGGCCCAACCCGCCCCGAGCGGCTCCGGCGGCGAACCCACCCCGACCCCGTAGGCCACTCCCTACCGCACGGTGGCGAAGAACGCGCGGATGTCGGCGACGTGCGCCTGCGGGCACTCCATCGCGATGAAGTGATTGCCCGTGTTGCCCTCCGGCCAGTGCACGATCGTGTTGTCACGCTCGGCGAGCCTGCGCATCAGCGCGGAGCCGCCGCCGTACGTGCCGGTCGGCACTGCTTTCTGCCCCTTCGGCCAGGTGAATGCGCCGTTGCCGAGGCCGTTGTACATCGGCCATGACGACGAGGCAGCGGTGGCGGTGAACCAGTACAGGCTGACGTTGGTCAGCAGTTGGTCGCGGTCGATCACGTCTTCCACCCGATCGGCGAGCGGGGCGAATTCGGTGAACTTCTGCATCAGCCAGGCGAGCAAGCCCACCGGTGAATCGGTCCACGCGTGGGCGAAGGTCTGCGGGGCAGCGCGCAGCAGGACGTGATGGTTCACGCCCCCGGTCATCCACTGCTGCATGAGGTCCCACTCGGCGCGCTCGTCCGACGTCATGGTCGGCACGTCCGCCTCGGTCGGCATCCCGATCCCGCCGTCGATGTGCACGCCGATCACCCGGTCCGGCGCGGCGATGGCGAGTTCGGGCGCGACGTAGGCGCCGAGATCGCCGCCCTGCGCGCCGAAGCGCCGGTAGCCGAGCCGATCCAGCAGGGTCAGCCACATCGCGGCCACTTTCGCCGGTGTCATGCCCGGCTCGCGCGGACCGTCGGAGAAGCCGAAGCCCGGCACCGAGGGCACCACGACGTGGAACGCCTGCGCGGGATCGAGTCCATGCGCACGCGGATCGGCCAGCGGGCCGATGGTCCGCGCGAATTCGGCGAACGAGTTCGGCCAGCCGTGGGTGAGGATCAGCGGCATCGCGTCCGGCTCCGGCGAGCGCACATGCAGGAAGTGCACGTCGAGCCCGTCGATGCGCGTCTTGAACTGCGGGAACTCGTTGAGCGCCGCTTCACGGGCCCGCCAGTCGAATCCGGTGCGCCAGTAATCGGCCAGCTCGCGCAGATAGTCGACCGGCACGCCGCGATCCCAGCCCGCGCCGGGCAGTTGCGCCGCCCAGCGCGTGCGAGCGAGCCGGTCGTGCAGGTCGTCCAGATCGGACTGCGGGATCTCGATGCGGAACGGGCGGATGGCGGTGGTCATCGGTGCCTCCTCGGCGGTCGGTGCTGCGGTACGGCGACGACGTTAGGAAGCAACTAGGACCGAACAGGTCCTATATTTCCGGCATCCTGTGAAGTCGTGAACGACACTCCCGCCCGGCTGCTCCGCTTGCTGTCGCTGCTCCAGACGCCCCGCGAATGGCCGGGCAGCGAATTGGCCGAACGCCTCGGCGTCACCGACCGCACGGTGCGCCGCGACATCGATCGGCTGCGCGAACTCGGCTATCCGGTGACCGCGACGCTCGGCGCGGCGGGCGGTTACCGCCTGGCGGCGGGCACAGCCATGCCGCCGCTACTGGTCGAGGACGACGAGGCGGTCGCCATCGCGGTCGGGTTGCGAGCCGCCGCCGGGTCAGCGGTGGCGGGGATCGAGGAGGCGTCGGTGCGGGCGCTGGCCAAAGTCGAGCAGGTGCTGCCCGCGAAGTTGCGGCGCAGAGTGCGGGTCCTCGCCGTCGCGCTGACCCCGCCCACCGCCGACGGGCCGGCCGCCGATCCCGGCGTGCTCGCCACGCTGGCGCGGCCGTGACCAACCGGGAGCGCGTGCGTTTCGCCTACCGCGACGAGGCGGGCGCCGAGACCAAGCGCCATACCGAGCCGATCGGCCTCGTGCCTGCGCGGCGGCGCTGGTATCTGGTCGGCTACGACCTCGACCGGGCCGGCTGGCGCGTCTACCGCGTCGACCGGATCGACCGTCCGCAGCCCACCGCCGCCCGCTTCACCCCGCGCCCGCTGCCCGCCGCCGATGCCGCCGCCTACGTCGCGGGCCGCCGCACCGACTGGGGCACACCGTCCTTCCGGCTCCGCGTGACCATCCACGACTCCGCCGACCGGGTGACGGGACGGCTGGGCGAGCACCCCGGCGATGTCGTCGCGATCGACGCCGACACCTGCCGGATCGATGCCCTGCGCGACGACGCGCCGGAATGGCTGGCCCACCGGCTGCTCGCGCTGGAAGCCGACTTCGAAGTCCACGAGCCCCCGGAACTCATCGCCCACCTGCGCACCATCGCCGGTCGTGCCGAGCGGGCAACCCGCAACGCACCCCGATGACCTCAATGCGCCGCTACCCGGTGACGGCACTGGTCATACGCGCCGTGTCTGTCGAATCGGAGGTAAGACGTGTCAGCGCGCTGAGGATCGCGCGGCAGCGCCTGAACCTACACCCCCGGCGCCCGGCCCCCGTTCGCCCGATTCGCTGCCGACTGTTCGCAGGGCGTCTGGAGTAGCGACAGCACGCGGAGCAGTCGGGCGACCGCCGCGCATACTCCCCCGCGAAGTTCTAGCCCGCCCGCGGCTCGGACTCAGCGGGACAGGGTGATTCGAAGCAGAGCCCCGGATTCGGTACTCGCGATCAATTCGCCGGGACGGCCGGGGACGGCGGCCACCGCGGTGAGCGGCTGGCCGTTGAGCACGGCGCAGGTGGCGCCGGTGGCGGGATCGACGCGGACCAATTGGCCGGTGAGGGTGGTGACGTAGAGGATGCCGCTCGGATCGGCCAAGAGGTCGTCGGCGAAATCCGGCAGGCCCGCCAGCTGCACGGACAGGTCGGCGACGGTGCTGCGGGACGCGGGCGCGTCGAGCGGGACGCGCACGACGCGGCCGAGCGGGCCGCCGTTGGCGGTCAGGTAGAGCACGCCGTCGTGCACGACGGCGCCGTTGGCGGCCAGTCCGGCCGACGGCGCGCCCCATGCGGTGTCGACGGATGCGTCGGGACGAACTTTCACCACACCGGAAATGCTCGCGACGTACAGGTTGCCGCTCGGGTCGAAGGCCGCGCCGTTGGGCATGGTGAGACCGGAGACGAAGACCTCCGGCTGCGGCACGGCCGCCGCCGGATCGAACCGGATCACGCCGCCGGGACGGACGACGCTGACCGGCGCATCGCCGTAGACGACATAGAGCAGACCGTCGGGGCCGAGCCGGACCGCGCCGGGGAACTCCACCGGAACGGTCGCGGTGAGCGTGCCCGCGGCGTCGTAACGCTGCACCTCGTTGCGGTAGAGCCGGGAGACCCACAGGTTGCCCTGCGCGTCGTAGCCCAGGTTCTCCGCCCAGTCGAGCACCGGCACTCGCGCCGCGACGGCCGTGACCGCGCCCGCGGGGTCACAAGCGGCGATCGGCGGCGCGGCGCCCGCGACCGGCGTGAGCACTCCGGTCAGAGCGAGCGCGGCGGCGGACAAGAGGAAGACGCCTCGACGGCGGAGAATTCGCAACGCGGGCACCTCGGGCTCGGGTCGGTATGAGTCGTCGCGGATCTTAGCCGTTTCCGGCGCGGAATCGGGCGGTCACATCCGCGCCACGATCTTTGGCACTATCGGTGGATGCCATTCTTCGACGGCGACCGCGGCCGGATGCACTATCGGCGGTGGCCGATCGAACACCCCCGCTACACCGTGGTCCTGCTGCCCGGAATCGGCCAGCACAGCGGCCACTACCACCGGTTCGCGCGCACCCTGCGCCCCGCCGGTGAAGTGTGGGCCTTGGACACCGCCGGGCACGGGTTGAGCGAGGGCGATCCGGAACAACCCGGCACGCTGGCCGAACTGGTGGCGGACGCGGCGCGGCTGGTCGAGCTGGCGCGCGGCGATCAGCCGCTGATCTTGATGGGCCACTCGCTCGGCGCGGTGACCGCGCTGGGCATGCTCGGGGCCGCTGTGCCGGAACCGGCGGACGCGACGAGTCCGGCGGTGCTGGAACGGAACTATCCGCTGCGGCCCGCCCCGCCCGCGGAAACGCTGGCGGGACTGGTGCTCTCGGGCGTTCCGAAGCGCGCGCTCGGCGGCGGTGCGCCGGGCGCGCCGGGAATGCCGCTGCCGCAGCGTCTTCCGGTGCTCGCGGTGCACGGCATCGACGATCGGCGCGCTCCGATCGATGCGATCAGGGTCTGGACTAGCCGCCACGAATCGGTACATTTACGTGAGTACATCGACGCCGGGCACGACCTGCTGCACGAGCCGGTGCACGCGCGGGTCACTGCCGACATCGCGGATTGGATGCAGGGTGTCGTCGTGGGGTTGGCACGACATCCGTGAACCGCACTTCGGACGAGGAAGGGGGACGGCGCAGATGCCATCGCAGGAGAACGGGTACGGCGGAGAGCCGCCCGCGGAGGTCACCGCTCCCGGCGTCGACATCGCCGCGCTGAACCGCGCGGTCGACGACGGCTCGCTCTGGATCGACGGCCTGCTGGTCGCCGACGGCGCGCACGAACGGTGCGCGCGCCAATACGAGTTGCTCGCCGATCGGGTCGACGAGCAGATCGGCGTCCTGAGCGCCGCCACCGCGCTGCCAGGCTTCGGCGGCTTCGCCTCCGGCGACGCGCTGCGCGCCGGTTTCGAGCGCAAGGCCGACGGCGCGATCGCCCGGCTGCGCGAATACTCCGCCGCCGCACGAGAACTCGCCCAGACCTTCCGCGCCGCGGCCGCCGTCTACCGGCAGGCCGACGAGGCGCTCGCACTGGCGGTCGAACGGATCGACGCGACGGGAGTCGCGCATGCGTGAGATGCCGCGCGCGGGCGAGCGGGCCACCCACCGGCGCACCGACCCCGCTTACGCCCCGAACGTCGAAGTGTTCGACAACCTCACCCACGACGAGATCCACGCCAAGGTCCAGTTGCTGAACCCGGCCGTGCTCGCGGGCGGCCAGCAGGCGTGGAGCGACGCGGCGGCGCACCTCGCCGACGCCGTCTTCCAGGCGCACACCGAGATTCGCGCGGCCATCGCCGACGGCTGGCGCGGCTCGGCGGCCAAGAGCGCGGACGCGGTGGTGCGCGTGTTCGAGCAGAGCGGGCAAGATCTGGCCGACGTGTTCGCGGTCGTCTCGCAGCGCCTCGGGCAGGCGAGCGACGCGGCGGAAGCGCTGCGGGCCGCGGTGACCGAACCGAGCGCCGGCGCACCGGATCTGGGGGCGGCGCTGCTGGATCCGTCCCGGGCGACCAGCAATGTCGAGGGGCAGAAGGCGAGCGAGCACGCCCGGCAAGACGTCGTGCGGGCGATGAACGACATCTACGCGGGAGTTTTCATCCGGACCGGCACCGACGTGCCCGCCTTCCCCGACGAATCGGACCAACCCGCCGCCCCTGCTCCCACCGCCGCGCCGACGAGCAAGATCGCCGGGACCACCGAGGCCGCACCGGACGCGCAACCCACCCGGTCCGGGACACACGCGCCGAAGCCGATCCACGTGGTGGAGCAGAGCGTCTCCGCGACGCCTGCCGATCCGGCGCCCGCCGCGGAGCCACCCGCCACGTCGCCGCAGCCGCCGCCTGCCGCGCCGACACCCGCCGCCACGGTCGCGGCCGGGACATCGGCTCCGACCGCGCCCGGAGTCGCACCCGCCGCGGCGGCAGCGTTCCCGACGGTCGCGGCCGCCTCCGTCCTCCGCACCGCGCCCGCCGCGGGCGCTCCGGCTCCGGCCACGGCACCCGCTTCGGTGACGAGCGAGCCCGTCACAGTGCCCGCCGTTCCCGGCGTCGGTAACCAGCTTCCGCCCGAGGAACAGCGCAAGCGCGACGAGCGGCGCAAGAACGACGACGGCTCCGACGCGGCGGTCACCGGTCTGGGCGCCGGAGCGGTGGGCGGCCTGATGGGCGGTGCGGTGGCCGCCGCCGACACCCCGCGCTCGGGTTCGAGCGTGGCCGCGAACGCCGCGAGCGCACGGCTGGCGCCGATCGACGACGAGGACGACGAGTTCGACCTCGACGATCTCCCCACCTTCCTCGAGCCCTCCGACGACGGCGGTGAACTGATCGGGTCGCTCGATCCGACCACGCCGCCCGTGCTCGGCGAATGGACCGAGTACGAGTGAACTGGACGCTGACCCCGGACCAGTTCGCACTGGCCTGGTCACGCACCGACGGGGATCGCATCCCCTATCCACTCGCCGTGCGCCTGTCGGCACGCGACACCGCGGAACGCGCCGCACAGCTTCCCGCGCTCGATCGCTGGTGCGATCAGGTGCTCGACGCCGATCTGGAAGCGGCGCTGCGCATCCTCGCCCAGCCGGACCTGCGGGTCGAGGTGTTCGGTCAGCGTGACGCGCCCGACCCTGCGCCGCGCGACAGGGGCGGAACGCGTCCGCCCACGGACAGCGGCCCGGAACCCCGGCCGATCCGTATCCTCGGCGCCGCCGCCGGGAACATCGCGGTGGTCGCGGCGCAGCGCCCCGGCGCGACACCCGATCGCGGCGGCGACGTGCGGTTGTTCGCGGGCGGCTCGAAGACCTTGTGCCCGCGGATCGTCTCGATGCTCCCGGAGAACGCCCCCGGCATGCTCCCGCGCCTGACCGCTCCCCTGTCCCAGGTCGGCGAGGACAGCCGCAACCTGGTCACCGTCCCGGTCGCCGGTCCGTCCACTCCGTCCCGGATCCGCAGGCTGCTGCGGCAGCCGCGCGAAGGCATCGGCCAGATGGTCGTCTCCGCCCGCCGGGGCGCGGGGGAACTGCGTCCGTTCGGCGTGCTGTGCTGGATCGACGTGGTCGCCGACGGCCGGTACGCGGTGCGCACCGGCCCGGACGTCGACGTCGTCGCGGTGACCGCGGAACGACTGGCCGCCCAGTTGCGGCCGCTGGTGGCAGCGGCCGCGCGCACCTCTACGGCGTACGCCGCGCGCTGAACCATTCGCAGGCCCGATGCGAGTCCGGCCTGCAACGACGGTGGGGCAGCGCCGCCTCGGCCGACATCGGATTCGTCGCCGAGTCACGCGGCACACCGCTCCGGGCCGGCGCGACCGAACCATTTACGGTGGACGAGTGCCACTCTACGAATTCGAAGGCAAACGGCCGCAGGTCGATCCGACGGCGTTCGTCGCGCCGACGGCGACCCTGATCGGCGACGTCCGGGTCGAGGCGGGCGCCTCCATCTGGTACGGCGCGGTGCTGCGCGCGGACCTGGCGCCGATCGTCATCCGGGAACGCGCCAACATCCAGGACAACGCGGTGCTGCACGTGCCGCCGGACGTGCCGATGGAGATCGGCCCCGGCGCGACGATCGCGCACAGCGTGGTGTTCCACGGCGCGGCCGTCGGCGCCGAGGCCATCGTGGGCAACGGGACCACGGTGCTGGATCTGGCCGAGATCGGAGCGGGCAGCATGATCGCCGCGCATTCGCTGGTGCCGCCGGGGGCGGAGATTCCCGACGGCGTGCTCGCCGCGGGATCCCCCGCCGAGGTGAAACGGCCGATCGAAGGCACCCAGGCGCAGATGTGGGTCCAGCTCAATCCGGGCTTCTACGCCGAACTCGCGCAACGCCACCGCAAGGGCATCAGGGAGATCTGATCAGCACAGCAGCGCGGTGACCTCGGCGTCCTCCAGCTGGTGGAAGTCGCGGTACGCGCCGCCGACGCCGCCGAGCGAGCGCGGCACCCACGGGCAGACCGCCTCGTCGGCCTCGTCGGCGACCCGGCGCATGGCCTCCGTCGAGGAAACGGGGACGGCGGCCACGACGCGCGCGGGCCGGTGCAAGCGCGCGACCCGGCAGGCCGCCACCACCGTGGCGCCGGTCGCCATGCCGTCGTCGACGATCACCACCGTGCGCTCCGTCAGCGGGATCGGCCGCGCCGCGCCGCGCAGCACCTGCCTGCGCCGCTCCAGTTCGGCGCGCTCCCGCGCCTCGATCGAGTCCACCTTCTTCGGCGTTATCCCGGTGTGCGCCAGCACGTCCTGGTTGAGCACCCGCACGCCGTCCTCCCCGATGGCGCCCAGCGCCAGCTCGGGCTGCCACGGCACGCCCAGCTTACGGACCAGCAGGATGTCGAGGTCGCCGCCGATCACCGCACGGACCGCCGCGGCCACCGGAACCCCGCCGCGGGGCAGCCCCAGCACCAGCGGGTCCGCCGCGCGTAGGTGTTCCAGATGCGCACCCAGCGCGTGACCCGCCGAGGTCCGATCGGTGTAGACCATCGATTCCGAACGCTACTCCGGTCCGCGCTCGGTGATCGCGAATCGACGCAACGCGAGACTGGGGTTCGTGGTGCGCACCTTGCCCAGGTACGCCAGGTCGATGCCCGCGGTCAGCACGCCCGGCTCGTCGCCGAGTTCGGTGAGCACCGCACCGGCGGGATCCACGATCATCGACGCGCCCGCGCCCCGGGGAGCGGCCTGGTCGGCGGCCGCGACGTAGATCGTGTTCTCGATCGCCCGCGCCCGCACCAGCGTGGTCCACTGGTCGACCTTGCCCGGTCCGGGGATCCACTGGGCGGGCAGCAGCAGCACCTGCGCGCCCGCGGCGGCGACCCGGCGCACGCCTTCCGGGAAGCGCAGATCGAAACAGGTCTGCATGCCGAATGTCACATCACCGACGGTGAAGGTGGCGGGCGCCTCGATCACGCCCGGCTCGACCACGTCCGATTCGAGGTGGCCGAAGGCGTCGTAGAGGTGGACCTTCCGGTACCGGGTGACGAGGGAGCCGTCGGGGCCGAGCACGACCAAGGTGTTGCGGATGCGGTCGCCGCCGGGCGCGATCTGTTCCACCGTTCCGGCGACCAGGAACACGCCGAACTCGCGGGCGATCGCGCCGAGGCCGGTGACGAACGGGCCGGTCAGCGGCTCGGCGACGGCGACCACCCGCTCGTCGAGCCGGGTCACGGCGAACATCGAGTACTCCGGCGCGACGACCACGCGCGCGCCCCGTTCACCGGCCGTCCGCACGTGTTCGCGGACCGTGGCGAGGTTCTGCGCCGGGTCGGTCGACGGGGCGAACTGGACGACCGCAACGTCCAGCTGATCCGGCGTCATATCGCGATGCGCGGGCGAGTTGTCCAGTTGCATAGGTCTCACCGTATTGGGGCGGTGGCCGGGACGACCAGCACGAGGCAGTAAACTCCTGGTCAATGAGCACCAATCAGGTCGACAGCGTTTCTGGCGACAACGACAGGGACACCGACGGCCCGTCTTTCGCCGATCTGGGCATCGATGACCGCATCCTCGCGGCCATCGCCGACGTCGGTTACGAATCGCCGTCGCCGATCCAGGCCGCGACGATCCCTCCGCTGCTCTCCGGCGCCGACGTCGTCGGTCTCGCGCAGACCGGCACCGGCAAGACGGCGGCCTTCGCCATCCCGATCCTGATGGGGCTCGAAGCCACCGGTCGCACCCCGCGCGCCCTCGTGCTCGCGCCGACCCGTGAGCTCGCGATCCAGGTCGCCGAGGCGTTCGGCCGCTACGCCGCGCACATTCCCGGCCTGCACGTGCTGCCCATCTACGGCGGGCAGAGCTACGGCGTGCAGCTGTCGGGCTTGCGCCGCGGCGCGCACGTGGTGGTCGGCACGCCGGGCCGGGTGATCGATCACCTGGAGAAGGGCACGCTCGACCTGTCCCAGCTGCAGTATTTGGTGCTCGACGAGGCCGACGAGATGCTGAAGATGGGCTTCCAGGAGGACGTCGAGCGCATCCTCGCCGACACTCCGTCGGACAAGCAGGTGGCGCTGTTCTCCGCGACCATGCCCGCCGCGATCCGCAAGATCTCCAAGCAGTACCTGCACGATCCGGTGGAGATCACGGTCAAGGCGAAGACCTCGACGGCCACCAACATCACCCAGCGCTGGGTGCTGGTGTCGCACCAGCGCAAGCTGGACGCGTTGACCAGGGTGCTCGAGGTCGAGTCGTTCGAGGCGATGATCATCTTCGTCCGCACCAAGCAGGCCACCGAGGAACTCGCCGAGAAGCTGCGCGCCAGAGGGTTCTCCGCCGCGGCGATCAACGGCGATATCGCGCAGAATCAGCGCGAGCGCACCATCGGCCAGCTCAAGTCCGGCGCGCTGGACATCCTGGTCGCCACCGACGTGGCCGCGCGCGGGCTGGACGTCGACCGCATCTCGCACGTGGTCAACTACGACATCCCGCACGACACCGAGTCCTATGTGCACCGCATCGGCCGCACCGGACGGGCCGGGCGCAGCGGCGAGGCGCTGCTGTTCGTCGCGCCGCGCGAGCGGCATCTGCTCAAGTCGATCGAGCGGGCCACCCGGCACCCGCTCACCGAGATGCAGCTGCCCAGCGTGGAGGACGTCAACGCCCAGCGCGTCAGCAAGTTCGGCGACGCCATCACCGAGAACCTCACCTCGTCGAACCTCCCGTTGTTCCGCAAGCTGATCGAGGACTACGAGCGCGAGCACAACATCCCGCTGGCCGACATCGCCGCGGCGCTGGCGGTGGGCTCCTACGACGGCGACAACTTCTTCATGGAGCCGGAGCCGGAGCCGGTGGAGCGCCCGCAGCGCGACCGGACGCCGCGCGAGCGGCCCGTCCGGCGTTTCGACGAGGAGCGGCAGGGTGCCACGCACCACCGCGCCACCGGCACCGAGCTGGCGACCTACCGCATCAGCGTCGGCAAACGGCATCGTGTGGTGCCCGGCGCGATCGTCGGCGCCATCGCCAACGAAGGCGGTCTGCGCCGCAGCGATTTCGGGCACATCAGCATCCGCCCCGACCACAGCCTGGTGGAACTGCCCGCGCAGCTGCCGGAGGAAACGCTGGAAGCGTTGCGGCGCACACGGATCAGTGGTGTGCTCATCCAGCTGCAACTGGATCAGGGTGCGCCGCAGCATCGCGCGTTCAGCCGCGGCCAGCGCCGCGAGCGCGAAGGCGGCAAGCGGCCCGAGCGCCGTAAGCCGCGTTCCTGAGCCGGGCAGGGTAGGCCGAGGTCAGGCGCGCTAGCTACAGTGTTGCGGTCCGTGTGTAATTCGGCGCACGCCGGCAGCGGGTGTCCCGCGAAGACACAGGAGGGCCGCGTTTGTTCGTGTTCGGTGATCGTGTCGTCTGCACTGCCGTCGATCTCGTCCGCGCGGCGCGTTGCGAGTTCGCCCTGCTGCGCGCCCTCGACGCCGAACTCGGCACCATCCCGGCCGACGCCGCGGGCACCGCATCCGGATACGAGCCAGCGTCGGGAAACGATGACGTCCGGCGGCGCCTGCTCGACGACTACCGCACGCGGTTCGGCGGCGCGGTGGTCGAGATCGACCGCCCGCCCGACGAACCGGGCGACCCGGGCCGCCGCGTCGCGGCACTGACCGCCGCGCACGCCGACACGGTCGCCGCCTTGCGCTCCGGCGCACACGTGGTGCACGGCGCGACGTTCTTCGACGGCCGATTCCATTGTTCCGCCGACTTTCTGGTGCGTGCCGAACACCGCGTCCGCTACACCGTGCACGGCATCGCGCCCACGACCGCCGACCGGGTGGCCGCCGCGCTCGAACTCGCCGCCTGCGCCGAAGCGCTCGACCACGCGGGCGCGCTCACCGCACCGCTGGTCCGGCTGCATCTCGGCGCCCAGAGCAGCGCGCAAGCGCTGAGCGAACTGCTCCCGCTGTACCGGGCGCGCCGGGGCCGGGTGGACCGCATCGTGGACGAGAAGCTCGGTGAACTGCTGCCCGTGCAGTGGGGCGATCCCCGCTACCTCGCTTGCGGCCGCTGCCGCACCTGCGCCGAGGCCCTGTCCGCCGCGCGTGACCTGCTGCTGGTGGCAGGCATGCCGCCCGCTGCCCGCGCCCGGCTGCGCGAAGCTGGCGTGAACACCATCGATCGGCTGGCCACCACCGAGATCACGGTTCCCGGCGTGCCGCCGCGCACCGTCGCCGCGCTGCGCCACCAAGCGGAAATCCAGCTGCGGCGCGAAGTTTCGGGCGAGCCGACCTACGCGGTGCTCGACGCGGACGTGCTCGCGGCGCTGCCTGCGCCCTCCCCGGGCGATCTGTCGCTCACCATCGCCGGCGGCGGCCGCACCCCGCTCGTCGTCGAGGTCGGCGGCGCCGACACCGTGCATCTTTCGTTGCGCGGGCCGCTCGGGTCGAGCGAACCCGGCCCTGCCGCGGCCGCCGAACGCCGCGTGCTCGAGCAAGTGCTGGACTACCTGACCCAGCGGCGCCGGATCGATCCGGATCTGCACGTCTACCACTACTCCGCGGCGGTGCGGACGGCGCTGCTGCGCTGCACCGGACGGCACGGCGTCAACGAGGAACTGGTGGACGAGCTGCTGCGCGACGGCGTCCTGGTCGATCTGTATCCGATCGTCCGCGGCGCGCTGCTCATCGGGGAGTCCTCCTACCGGCTCGGCGGGCTGCGCCGAGTGCTGCCGGGAACCGACCCGGCCGACGAACATGATTGCCGGGCGGTGCTGCGGTTGCGCGATTGGTTGCTCGATCGCGCGGCCGAGCAGCGCGTCGCCACGCGGACCGGCGCACCGGCCGCACGGTGGGTCCCCGGCGAGCCGGCGCCGCCGTCGTCGCGGCCGTCCTCACTGGAGGCCGCGCTCGCGGAATACGCCGCGGCGCAAGGTGATCCGCTGCATCCCGCCGCGTTGATGGCCGCGACGCTCGGCTATCACCGCCGCGAGCGGCAGCCGCTGTGGTGGGCGCACGCCGACCGGCTCACCCACCCGGTGGAGGAATGGGACGACGCGCCGGGCGTGCTGGTCGCCGACTGGGGCACCGTCGACACCAAATGGCATCGTCGTCCCGACCGCCCGGCGATGCGGCGTTATCTCACCCTGACCGGACGGATCGGCACCGGTCCCAGCGGCGCTCCCGGTCCGAGCGCGCTCACTCCCGGCACCGCCGTCTATACCTTCTACGAGCAGCCGATGCCGGATGGCATGGTCACCGACGCGGGGCGGCGGGCCACCGCGACGGCGACGGTGCTCGGCTGCTCGGTGGACACCGAATTCGACGACGCCGTCCGGCTGGAGGAATCGCTGCCCGAGGGGTGCGAACCCTACGACGAACTGCCTTCCGCCATCGCGCCCGGCCTCCCGGCGTGGGACGAGAACGCCGAACTCGCGATCGAACTCGCGGCGCAGGAACTGCTGATGACCTTGCCGGACACGCCGCGTACGGCCGTGTTCGACCTCCTCGCGCGCCGCAGGCCCCGGCTGCGCGGTGACGCCAGGTTGCCCGAGGTGCACGGCGACTACGCCGCGGCGATCACCGCGGCGCTGGGCGCTCTCGACCATTCCTACGTCGCGGTGCAGGGCCCGTCGGGCACCGGAAAGACCGCGACCGCGGCCAGGGTGCTGGAGCGGCTGATCACCCGGAACAAGTGGCGGATCGGCATCGTCGCGCAGACGCCCGCCGCCGTGGAGAACCTGCTCGACGCGGTGGTGCGAGCGGGTGTGCTGCCGGAACTGGTCGCCAAGAAGGACGCGGCGACCGTCGCGCCGGAGTGGGTGGTGATCGACGCCGCCCGCTATCGGCGTTTCCTGGACAACGCGATCAGCGGCTGCGTCCTCGGCGGCGAACCGGCCGATTTCGCGAACGAGCAGTTGGTGCCCCGCGCGGGCCTCGACCTGCTGGTGATCGCCGACGCCGGCCGCTTCCCGCTGGCCGAGACCGTGTCCGTCGCCGGGTGCGCCCGCAATCTGCTGCTGCTCGGCGACCCGGTGGCGTCGGCCGCGCGCGGCGCCCATCCGGCCCCGGTCGGCGAATCGGTGCTCGGCTGGCTGGCCGATGGGCGCCAGACCTTGCCCACCGAGCGCGGCTACTTCCTCGACCGCACCTGGCGAATGCATCCGGCGGTGTGCGAACCGGTCTCCCGCCTCTACTACGACGGCCGCCTGCGCGCCAACGAGACCGTCACCCTGGCCCGGCGACTGCACGGCGAGGACCCCGGCGTGGAGACCGTCCTGGTGGACCACTACGGCAACGCCACCGAGTCGCCCGCGGAGGCGCGCGAAGTGGTGCGCCGGGTGCGCGCGCTGCTCGGCAGGTCTTGGACCAGCGGCGCGACCACCCGCCGGATGCACCCCCACGACATCTTCGTGGTGGCTCCGTACGCCGCTCAGGTGGGACGCATCCGGACGCTGCTGGCCCGCGCCAAGATCGAGGACGTCCTGGTCGGCACGCCGGAGCGCTTCCGCGGCCGGGAGGCGGCGGTGGTGCTGCTGTCCATGACCACCTCCTCCCCCGCCGACGCCCCCTACGGCATGCCGTCGCTGCTGGCCCGCGGCCTGATCCACGCGCTGTGCCGCGCCATGTGGAAGGCGATCGTCATCCGCTCACCGCTGCTCACCGAGTATCTGCCCGCGAACCCCGACGAACTCGCCGATCTGGGCGCGTTCCTGCGGCTGACCGGCGCGGGTCAGCCGAAGCAGACGCCTTCGCCCCGATAGGTCGGCACGCTGACGCGGGAGCCGTCCTCCTCCACCAAGTGCACGGTGTCGAACCGCTCGCACACTTCACCGGCTTTGGCGTGCCGGAACCACACCCGGTCGCCGATCCGCAGTTCCGCGGCGCCCGACAACGGGGTCTGCACTTCACCCGCGCCCTCGGCGCCGAGCAGCTTCAACCCGCGCGGCCACACCGGCTTCGGCACCCGTGACCGCCCGGCGGGACCGGAGGCGATGTAGCCGCCCGCGAAGACGGTGGCGATGCCGGACGCGGGCCTGCGCAGCACGGGCAGCGCGAAATACAGCGACGGCCTCGGCTCGAACGACCGGTAGCCGTCGAACAGCGTCGGCACATACAGCCCGGATCCGGCGGTCACCTCGGTGACGTCCGGATCGGCGACGCTGACCTCGACCGATCCGCTGCCGCCGCTGTTGACGATCTCCAGCGCGCCGGTCACCGAGCGGACCGCGTCGAGCACCTCGGCCCGGCGCTTGCGGATCTCCGCCGCGGACGCCCGCTTCACCAACCGCACCGCGACGTTCGTGTCCGGCAGCCCCGCGATCTGCGCCTCATAGGTCATCACGCCGACCACGTCGAAGCCACGCCGCCGCGCCTCGCCCGCGAGCGCGGCCGCCTGTCCCGGCGTGCGAACGGGCGAGCGGCGCACCCCCAGATGCAGCGGGCCGAGTCGCAGGGAGGCGTCCACGTCGAGGCAGACCCGTGGCCGGACCAGGTCGGAGCCGACGGCGGCGCGGATCAGGTCGAGTTGCGCGGCGTCGTCGATCATCAGCGTGATCGAGCGCAACGCGATGTCGTCGGCGGCCAGTTCGGCCAGCGCGCCGCGATCCACGCTCGGATAGCCGAGCAGCAAATCGCGCGCCCCGTGGCGCACGAGCCACAGCGCCTCGCGCAGGGAGTAGGACATGATGCCCGCGAAGCCGCCCGCCGCGGTCAGCTCGGCGCCGAGGACTTCGGCGAGTACGGCGCGGCAGCGCACGGATTTGCTTGCCACCCGCACCGGCGTGCCACCGGCTCGCCGCACCAGGTCGGCGGCGTTCGCGCGCAGGGTGGACAGGTCGATGGCGGCCAGCGGCGGGTCGAGTTCGGCGGTGGCCGCGTGCAGCCCCGCGATCGGCGACGTCTCGGTCACCAGGACAACTCAACCACCAAGTTGGTCAAACGTCCAGTATTTGTCAGAGCTCCGCGGCCTTCGCGGCGAGCCCGCTGACCATCTCGTCGAGCACCACCAGCATGGTCTCGTCGTTGCAATCGGCCAGCCAGCGCAGCACCGTGCCCTGCACGATCGACACGACATTGCAGGCGATCGCCTCCACCGGCTCCAGCCACTGCGTGTCCGACAACTCGGCACACATCTCCAAGAAGGCGGTGACTTCCGCGTCCTTCTCCCGGTAGAAGTCCGTGGCGATCGGATCCGGGAAGCAATCGGTCTTCACCGCCCAGCGGGCGCGCAGCGCCTGCAGGGTCATCTCATACGACCTGATCTGCTTTTCCGGGGTGGCCTTGACCAGCGGCCAGTAGGCACTGACCCCCGCGTGCAGCAGCACGCGCAGCGCGCGGAGGCCCTTGTAGTCGAGCGTGGCCGCCGCCGCTTCGACCGCCTCGATGACGGCGGGTCGTAGCCGGATTTCTGTTATCACTTCTCCACGTGCGCTCAACGACGACTCCCTCTCGGCGAAAGAACTCACGCACCTGCGTCGGCGCGACTCGCTGAACAGGGCGGGCAACTTCGGGAAACACCTGGCTGCCCGGTCCAACGTTCACCAATGGTAGACATTTTTCGGGGTTTGAGAACGGGTTCGATGGGTAATTCCAGACTGAAAGAATGTTTTGTTACCCAACCGGGATCGGTATGCGATCGGCCCGTGTCGCCTGGAAAACGCGCTATGACGGTGGATCTGGACGATGCCCGCACGCTGGCAGACCGTTGACAACGGTACGGTCCGGGGGTCTGGCAACCCAAATCCTGTGGCGAATGCCACAGCCGAACCCGCCCAAAACGGTCAGCTCATCGTGCCGGGTTCGATCCGCCATCGCCATCGTTTCCGTTCCGCGCTGGGGATAGCCTGGATCGGTGACACTCTCGCCCCCCGCCGACCAGTACTTCCTCTCCGGCACGTTCAACTTCCGCGACACCGGCGGGCTGCGCACCGATGACGGCGCCAAGGTCCGCCCCGGCGTCCTGCTGCGCTCGGCGCAACTGAGCGGGCTCGACGACGCCGGCCACGCCGCGCTGCGCGAACTGGGCGTCAGCGCCGTCCACGACCTGCGCGGACAGCGCGAGATCGACCACATCGGCGCCGACCGGCTGCCCGCGGACGTCCGGCTGACCATCACGCCGTTCGACTCGCGCATGGCCGAGGCGCCACCTCACGAGGCGAGCGCGCGGACCGCCTACACGCACATGCTCGAGGTGTACCGGATGTTCCCGGCACTCCCCGAGGCGCACGCGGCCATCGCCTCCCTCGCCGAGTCCATCCTGCGCGGCGACGGCGCCGTGCTGGTGCACTGCGCGGCGGGCAAGGACCGCACCGGATGGGCCGTCGCGACGCTGCTGCGCGCGGTCGGCGTCACCGAAGCCGACGTCGAGGCCGACTACCTGCTCAGCAACGGAGCCGTCCCCGCGCTGCGCGCCCTCATGACGGACAAGCTGCTCGGCGGCGAGGAGCTGTCGATCGACCTGCTCGGCGTGCGGGACGAATACCTGGACATCGCCACCGCCTCGATGCGCGAGCTGCACGGCGATCTGGACGGCTATCTCGCGACGATCGGGCTGACGCCCGGCCTGCTCGGGCGGCTGCGCGAGCGCATGCTGGAGTGAGCCGAGCTCACTCGACGGGCACCGCTTGCCTGCGCACCAAGCCGTCGGCGTCGATCGTCACCTGGTCGCCGGTGTGGAACCAGGTTCCGGTGAACCGCGCCGCCGTAGTGGTCGGGTCGTCCCAGTAGCGCGGGGTGACATTCGGCCCGCGGCACAGCAGTTCACCGTGTCCCGCGATCGCCCGTGGGCCCCACAGCGCCAATTCCGTTCCGCCGAAAGGGAAACCGAGTACCGCGGCGGTGTCGGGCGAGTCCGCCCGCTCGGCGTCGTCCACCGCGAGACCGATCCCGCTGGTCTCGGTCGCGCCCCATACCGACCACTGCCTTGCGGCGGGGAACACGCCGCGCAGTTCGGCCGTGAGCGCGACCGGAGCGACCGGAGACGCGGCGCGCTCGGCGCGATGACCGGCTTTGCTGATCCGCGCGATGCGATCGGTGCGTAGTCCGCCCGCGCGCAGTTCGGCGAGCCGGGGCAGCAGGCCCGCGAAGATCCGCGGCGTCGCGGAGACCATGTCGACGCGCTCGGCGGTGATGGCTTCGGCCATGCCGCGGGTGTCCCGGGTGAGCACCACGGTGCCCCCGACGGCGAAGGTCGGCAGCAGCTGGTCGACACAGCCGCTGGCGTGCGCCAACGGCAACAGCACCAGATTGCGCAGACCGTCGGTCGGCAGGTCGAGCGCCGCGACCACCGAGCGCACGGCCGACAGCAGATTCTCGTTGGTCAGCTCGACGCCCTTGGGCGTGCGGCTACCGCTCGTGTAACACAGCAGCGCGAGGTCGCCCAGCGCCGCGCCGTCATCGATGTAGGCGGCGCCGTCGGGCAGGTCGGTCTCGCGGCCTGTGTCGCCGAGCACGAAATCCGCACGGCTGTCGGCGATCACGCGTTCGGCCACGCCCTCCGGGAGCTCGTCGTGCACCAGCACCGGCACCGCGCCGCTGAGCAGGGCGCCGAGAAATGCCTGCACCCACCGAGCGCCCGAGGGCATGCGGATCGCGACCCGGTCGCCGTATCCGATGCCGTGCTCCTGCAAGCCGCCCGCGATGCGGGAGGCGGAGTGCCACAGCTCCCGGTAGGTCAGGCGCGGGCCGCCGACCTCGACCACGGCTTCGCGACCGCCGAAGGCATGCACTTGCAGATCGAGTAGTTCGGTCAGCGCGGGCGTGAGGTTTCCGTAGCGCAGCACTCCGTCGGCGCCCCGGGCTAGCGGGTTGTCCCAGACGAGCGGGCCGGTGAGGGGATATTCGACGAGCAACTGCGACATTCGTCCTCCGCGTGCCTCGAGTTATCAGGCATTGCGACTATATGACGCATGTCACAACTTCGCTGCAATAGGCGACGAACGTGTCCCAGCTGTCACCGGCCCGCGTAGCGCGCCTTCCCCGGACCTTGCTCGAGAAAAGTACGCACACCGCCCTGGAGGTCCTCGGTGCCGAACAGCACGCCGGACACCTCGGGGGTCACCGAATCCGCATGTGCCACACCGCCGGAGCGCCAGGCCTCGATGATCTTCTTGGTCGCCGCGTTGGCCTTCGTCGGGCCGTCGGCCAGCCGGTGGGTCAGCGCGCGCGCCGCGGTGTCGAGGTCTTCGTGCACGGCGTTGACCACGCCCCACTCGGCCATGGTCGCCGCGTCGTAGAGGTCGCCGGTCATCACGAACTCGCGGGCGCGTCCGGAGCCCGCGCGTTCGGCGAGACGCTGCGGACCGCCCATCGACGGGGTCAGTCCGACCACGATCTCCACCAGCCCGAACTTGGCCTTCGGCGCGGCGAGCAGGATGTCGCAGGCGAGCGCGATCTCGAACGCGGCGGTCAGGGTCAGCCCGTGCGCGGCGAACACCACCGGGCACGGCAGCGCCTCCAGCGGATGAATGATCTGCGCGAACAGGGTGCGCCACAACTCGGCGCCCTGCTCGGGGGTCAGGCCGTCGAAGACGTGCACGTCGACGCCGCCGGAGACCACTTTGCCCTCGGCGCGCAGCAGCACCGCGCGCGGCGGCCGCGCCGACAGCTCGGCGATGTCGGCGATCAAAGCGTCCAGCATCGCCCGGTCGAAGAGGTTCAGCGGCGGGTGGGCGAGCGTGAGGGTCGCCACCTCCGCTCCGCCTTCGGTGACGTCTCGTTCCAGGCGGGTGGCCTTCGTTTCACTCATCCGGTCAGCGTACGAGGTCGATCTGGAAGACTGTCGATGTGACCAAGTCGGCCAGCGCAAGCGGTTCCTACGTCGAGCCCGGCGAGTTCAAACGCGACACGAACTACATCACGACCCGGATCACGGCCGACGGCCGCGACGGCTACCCGGTCGAGCCGGGGCGCTACCGCCTGGTCGCGGCGCGTGCCTGCCCGTGGGCCAATCGCACGCTGATCGTGCGCCGCCTGCTCGGGCTGGAGCCGGTGCTCTCCCTCGGCCTGTGCGGACCCACGCACGACAAGCTGAGCTGGACCTTCGATCTGGATCCCGGCGGTGTCGACCCGGTGCTCGGCATCCCGCGGCTGCGCGACGCCTACCTGGCCAGGTTCCCGGACTACCCGCGCGGCATCACGGTGCCCGCCGTCGTGGACGTGCCCACCGGCCGAGTCGTCACCAACGACTACGCGCAGATCACGCTCGACTTCTCCACCGAGTGGACCGAGTACCACCGCCCCGGTGCGCCCCAGCTGTATCCGGAACCCCTGCGCGCGGAGATCGACGAGGTGAACCTCGCGGTGTTCCGCGACGTCAACAACGGCGTCTACCGCTGCGGGTTCGCCGGGGCGCAGGACGCCTACGACGCCGCCTACGACCGGCTCTTCGCCCGGCTGGACTGGCTGTCCGAACGCCTTGCCGCACAACGGTATCTGGTCGGCGACACGATCACCGAGGCCGACGTCCGGCTGTTCACCACGCTGGTCCGCTTCGACGCGGTCTACCACGGGCACTTCAAGTGCAACCGGTCCAAGCTCGACGAGATGCCGGTGCTGTGGGCGTACGCGCGCGACCTGTTCCAGACCCCCGGCTTCGGCGACACGATCGACTTCGGGCAGATCAAGACCCACTACTACGTGGTGCACCGGGACATCAATCCCACCGGCATCGTCCCCAAGGGTCCAGATCTGTCGAACTGGCTCACTCCGCACGGCCGAGAAGCCCTCGGGGGCAGGCCGTTCGGCGACGGAACCCCGCCGCCCCCTCCCGCGCCGGGCGAACGCGTGCCCGCGATCCACACTCCCGGGTAAGAGCGCACCCGGCCGGGTCGAAAGCGAGGCAGCCGCCGGTGGAACCGATGCGGCTGGGTACTTCGTTGTCATGACGAGCTGACGGCAACCGGTGCCATACAGTTCTACCCAGCAGACCGGAAGAGGAGGATGCCGCCGATGCTCAAAGGCGCGTTCGAGAAGACGGTGGTCGAACTGCTCGACACCGGGTCCCGCCTGCAGGCCCCCGCGGTCGCCAAGTACGTGGACCGCATTCGCCGCTCGCACCCCGGCGAGAGCCCCGCACAGATCATCGACCGGTTGGAGAAGCAGTATCTGCTCGCCGTGACCGGCAGCGGCAGCGCGGTGGGCGCGACCGCGGCTTTCCCTGGCGTCGGCACCGTCGCGGCCATCGCCGCGGTGAGCGCGGAGACCACCTTCTTCATGGAGGCCTCGGCGGTGTTCACCCTGGCGGTGGCGTCGGTGCACGGCATCACGCCGGAAGACCAGGAGCAGCGCAGGGCGCTCGTGCTGGCGGTCGTGCTCGGCGAGAGCGGCATGCAGATCGTGCAGAAGAGCGTCGGCACGTCGGCGAAGAACTGGGGCACGGCCTTCGCCAACCGCATCCCCGGATTGTCGAGCATGAACGATTCGCTGCTGAAGCGGTTCATCATCCGGTTCATCACCAAGCGCGCGGCGCTGATGGCGGGCAAGGTGCTGCCCGCGGGCATCGGCGCCGTGATCGGCGGCGCGGGTAACCGCGCCTTGGGCAAGGCCACGATCACCAACGCGCGCAAGGCATTCGGGCCGCCGCCCAGCACCTGGCCCGCCGACCGCCACCTGGTCGTCGAGGCCGATCCGCTCACCGCGATCGACCCGGCGAAGCCGCGCCCTCCGGCCACGCCGCGATGAGCGGGACGCGGCCGATCGCGTTCGCGGTCCGGGGACTGACCAAGCGGTACGAACTGGCGACCGCCGTCGCGGACGTCAGTTTCACCGTGCCCTCCGGGACCATCGCCGCGCTCGTGGGCCCGCGCGGCGCAGGCAAGACCACCATCCTGCGCGTGCTGCTCGGTCTGCTGGCCCCGACCTCGGGGACGGCGTCCGTCGGCGGGCCCGGTTCCCGGCGCGACGGCGCGGGCTCCGCGAGCGTGATCGGCGGCGTCCTCTCGCCGCGCGGACTGCATCCGTCCCGGACCGCCCGCGAACACCTGTGGATCCACGCGGCCGCGGCGAACGTCGTCGACAGCAGGGCGACCGAAGTGCTCGAACTGGTCGGGCTGGACGCGCACGCGAGGACGCAGATACGCAACCTGTCGGCCGGACAGCAGACCAGGCTGGCGCTGGCCACCGCACTGCTCGGCGACCCGCCGCTGCTGGTGCTGGACGATCCGATGGAGGGACTCGATCCCGCCGAACGCGGCTGGCTGCACGACTTCCTGCGCAAGCACACCCGTCGCGGCGGCAGCGTCCTGCTGACCAGCGAGAGTCTCGGCGCGGTGCTGCCGGCCGCGGACCAGCTGGTCGTGCTGAGCGAGGGCGCGGTGGTGTATCAGGGCACTCCGGCGCGCTTGCGGCGCGGGCATCCGGACCGGCTGGTCGTCGCCGCGTCCACCCCCATCGCGCTGGCCACCGTGCTCGCCGCCCAAGGCTTCACCGACGCGGTGATCCGGCCGGACGGCCGCCTGGCCGTCGCCGAAGCGAGCGAAGCGCAGATCAGGACGGCGGCCACCGCGGCTCAGGTGCGGATCGATAGCATCGTGCCCGACCCGATCCACCCCGACCGCGTGCTCGCGTCGCTGACCAAACCCACCGCCACGCCCGCGCCGCACTACCCGGGCCTCGCCGCCCAGCCACCCTCGCCGACGCCGTACGGAATCCCACGATGATCGCCACGCTGCCCGCGGACCTGGTACCGAACGTCAACTCCGAGGTGCGCAAGGTGCTCACCATGCCGCGCGGCCGGACACTCGCCGCCGCGTTGCTGGTCGTCGCGCTGCTGGCGAGCGTCGCGTCGGCGAGCCTCGCCGGACCGCCGGATCCGCGCGGCCACCCCGCCACCGGCGCGGCGACGATCGGGCTCTACGTCGGCTTGGCCTTCGTCGTGCTGGCGGCGGCGATCTTCGGCGCGGTGGCGACCGGCGCGGAGTACCAGTACCGCAGCATGGCCGTGACCGCGCTGTTCAGCCCCGACCGCGACCGGCTCGCCGCCGCGAAGTTCATCGTCATCGGATGCTGCGCGCTCGCGGCGGCGGTCGCGGTCGAACTGGTGTCGGCCGGCGCGCTGTTCGGCGTCGGGCGCGGCAAGGTCCCCGTCACCGGGGAGTTGTTCGCGGTGTTCGGCGGAGGACTGCTCGCCGCGGTGTGCTGGTCGCTGATCGGCGCGAGCGCGGGCATCCTGCTGCGGTCTTCGACCAGAACGGTGGCGCTGCTGCTCGGCTGGAGCGTCGTCGCCGAGCCCTTGATCTGGCTGATCGCGCGCGGTCTCGGGATTCCAGGAGTGGTCACCCTGCTGCCCGTCTCCGCCACCGTCGGCACCGTCGCGGTCGGCTCCTATCCCGACAGCGACTTCCTCGCCCCCACCCCGGCCGCCGTGGTGGTCCTGCTGCTGTGGGCCATCGGTCTCGGCGCCGCGAGTTGGTGGAACCTGCGCACCCGCGACCTGTGATCCGAGGCGGCGCCGGGAACAACGACTTGTCGGCCGGTGTCGGTACCGTCGATGACGAACACGGTACGACGAAGGGGACGGGCGAGCGACGTGGACGGGGGATGCAGTCCGGGCTGGATACGCAGGCTGTGGGCCGAATGCCTACCGCACCGCGCGGTGCTCGGCGGCCTCGCCGCGGCGGTGCTCGGCGGGGCGCTCGTCGAGACCGCGGGGCCGCTGCTGACGAAGCGGGCCGTCGACGCGGCCGGGGTCGGTGACACGGCGGCCATCAGCGTCGTCGCCGGGCTGATCCTGGTGCTGGCCGTGAGCCGGTCCGCGGCCGGGTTCGGGCGGCGCTGGCTGGCCGGGCGGCTGTCGCTGGACGTGCAGCACGCGCTGCGGGTGCGGCTGCTCGGCGCGCTGCAACGGCTCGACGGCGTGGGGCAGGACACCCTGCGCACCGGGCAAGTGGTGTCCCGATCGATCACCGACCTGCAACTCGTCCAAGGACTCCTGGCCATGGTGCCGCTGTCGGGCATGGCGCTGCTGGAATTCGGGCTCGCCGCCGCGGTCATGATCTGGCTGTCCCCTCCGCTGGCCGCCGTCGCGTTGCTGGTGGTGCCCGCCATCGGCCTGGTGGTCTACCGCATGCGGCCGCGCCTGCACGCGGCCACCTGGTCCGCGCAGCAACGCGCCGCCGACCTGGCCCAGCACGTCGAGGAGACGGTCACCGGGGTGCGGGTGGTCAAAGGCTTCGGTCAAGAAGCGCGGATGGTCGACCTGCTGGAGCGGCACGGCCGTACCTTGTTCGCCGAGCGGATGCGCGCCGCACGGATCGACGCCCGGTTCGCGCCGACCGTCGCGGCGATTCCCCAGCTCGGGATGGTCGCGGTCATCGCACTGGGTGGGCTGCTCGCGCTGCACGGCGATATCGGCATCGGCACCTTCGTCGCGTTCGCCGCCTACGTCGCCGTCATGACCGGCACCGCGCGCATCCTCTCCTCCGTGATCGTCATGGCCCAGCTGACCAGGGCGGCGGCCGAGCGGGTCTTCCAGGTGATCGACACCGCGCCGGTCATCGCCGAACCCGAGCGCCCGGTCGAACTGCCGGACGGCCCGCTCGGCATCGAGATCGACGCGCTGAGTTTCGGCTTCGATCCGGACCGTCCGGTGCTGCGCGAACTGGACCTGCGAGTGCGCCCCGGCGAGACGGTGGCGGTCATCGGCCCGGCCGGATCGGGCAAATCCACGCTCGCCCTGCTGCTTCCGCGGTTCTACGCGCCCGACGCGGGCCGGATCCGATTGTTCACCGAAGCCGGCGCGGCGCACGCCGGTCCGGTCGGCACCGGGGACGCGCGCGCCGAGACCGTCGACATCGCCGACGTGCGCGCCGCCGACCTGCGTGCCGCCATCGGCGTCGTCTTCGACGATCCGTTCCTGTTCTCCGACACCATCGCGGCCAATATCGCGCTCGGGCGGCCGGACGCCACCGACGAGGAGATCAGGCAGGCGGCCGTGCAGGCCGCGGCCGACGAATTCATCGGCGAGCTGCCCGACGGCTACGACACCGTGGTCGGCGAGCGCGGCCTCACCCTCTCCGGCGGCCAGCGCCAGCGGATCGCGCTGGCCAGAACCCTGCTCACCCGTCCGCGCATCCTGGTCCTCGACGACGCCACCTCCGCGGTGGACGCGGTGACCGAGGCCGCGATCTTCGACGCGCTGCCCGACCGCGGCGGGCGCACCACGCTGATCCTCGCGCACCGGGAGTCGACGCTCGCGCACGCCGACCGCGTGATCCGGCTGCCCGCGCCCGCCGGGCACCTCGTTCCCGAGCCCGGCGCCACGTCCGCTCCGGACCGGCTAGTCGCCCACGATTCCGCCGGTCGGCGCTTCGGCGCCGCGGCGGCCGACATCAGCGAGACCCCCGAGCTGCGCCGCACCATCGAGCAACTGCCGCCCGCCACCGAGCAGCCGGGCATGGACTCCGAACGCATTCGCGAACCGGACCCGCACTTCCGGCTTTCCCGCCTGCTGCGTCCCGTCCGCGGGCTGGTGCTCACCGTCATGGCGCTGCTGGCCGCGGACGCGGCGATCGCCATCGCGTTCCCGCCGCTGGTGCGCTACGCGATCGACGGCGGCGTGCTCGGCGACGACGCCGCGGCGCTGGTCCGCGCGACCGTGCTCGGCGCGGCGCTGGCCGCGGCGGGCTTGGCGGTCGGCGCGGCAACCACATTGCTCACCGCGCGCACCGGGGAACGGGTGTTGTTCGCCCTGCGGGTGCGCAGCTTCGCGCACCTGCAACGGCTCGGCCTCGACTACTACGAGCGCGAGCTGTCCGGGCGGATCATGACGCGGATGACCACCGACGTCGACGCGCTGTCGACCTTCCTGCAGACCGGCGTCGCCACCAGCCTGGTCGGGCTGTTGACGCTGGTCGGCATCACGGTCGCGCTGCTGGTCATCGATACGTCACTGGCTCTGGTCGTGCTGGCGACGGTGCCCGCCCTCGCGATCGCGACGGTGCTGTTCCGGCGGGTGTCCTCCGCCGCGTACACGGTGTCGCGGGAGCACGTGTCGGCGGTCAACGCCGACTTCCAGGAGAACGTGACGGGCTTGCGCGCGGTGCAGGCCAACCGGCACGAGCCGCGCGCCGCCCGCCGCTTCGCCGAGTACTCGCAGCGCTACCGCAACAGCCGGTTGCGGGCGCAGCGGGCGATCGCGCTGTACTTCGCGTTCGTCGTCGGATGGGCCGACGTGGCGTTGGCGGTGGTGGTGTTCTTCGGCGCCCGCGAGGTCGCCACCGGAGCGACCAGCGCGGGCACCCTGGTCGCGTTCGTGCTGTATCTCGAGCTGCTGTTCGTGCCGATCCTGCAGTTGTCCCAGGTCTTCGACAATTACCAGCAGGCGAGGGTCGGGTTGCGCCGGATCGGTGACCTGCTGCGCACACCGTCCTCGATCGCCGCCGATCCGGCCGACCCGGCGCCCATCGGGTCGCGCCTGCGCGGTGAAGTGGCGTTCGACGGCGTCCGCTTCCATTACCCGGGCAGTCGCGTTCCTGCGCTGGACGGCGTCTCGCTGCGCGTACCGGCGGGTTCCACCCTGGCCCTGGTCGGTCCGACCGGCGCGGGCAAGTCGACCGTGGTCAAGCTGCTCGCGCGGCTCTACGACCTGCCCGCGGATGATCGCACCGACCCGCGAGAACTCCCCGGGGAAACCGCTCCGGGCGCGATCCGGGTGGACGGCGTCGACCTGCGGGACTATCGCCTCGCGGAGTACCGCTCGCGACTGGGCATCGTCCCGCAGGAAGCTCACCTGTTCACCGGAGACGTGGCGAGCAACATTGCATTCGGGAAACCATTCGCGACCGACGAGGAGATCGCCGCCGCGGCGGACGCGGTCGGTGCGACGGAGATGATCGCCGGCCTCCCGCTCGGGATGAACCAGCCGGTCGGTGAGCGGGGCCGCGGCCTGTCGGCCGGGCAGCGGCAGCTGATCGCGCTGGCCCGCGCCGAACTGGTCGCTCCGGACTTGCTGCTGCTCGACGAGGCCACCGCGACGCTCGATCCCGACACCGAGGCATCGGTGCTGGCAGCGAGCCGATCGCTGAGCCGCGACCGCACCACCGTGATCGTCGCGCACCGGCTCGGCACCGCCGCGCGCGCCGACCGGATCGCGGTGGTCGACCATGGGCGGATCGTGGAATTCGGCGAGCACGCCGAACTGCTCGCGGCGGGCGGGCAGTATGCCCGGCTCTGGGCAGCGGCGCAGGCGTCGGAGGGAATATTCTCGGATGACGCCGGGTCATCACCAATAGGGTCGGGGGTGTCGGGTGGTCAGTGAATCCGCCGATTTGCTGCTGGGCCTATCCTCAGATAGGGCGCATCGGCGCGCAATCCGCTGATCCCCGTGCCGGGCACGTCACAAACGTCGCAGCGCGAAGAACGAAATGAGGCGAACACCTGCTGTGAGCAGCTCAACATCCCAGTTCGGACAGAACCAGTGGCTAGTCGACGAGATGTATCAGAAGTTCAAACAAGATCCATCATCGGTCGACGAGAGCTGGCACGAGTTCCTGGCCGACTACACGCCTGACGCGAGTGGCGACTCCGGCAACAGCCAGTCCGCCCCCGCGCCCGCGCAGGCTGCCGCTCCCGCACCGGCTCCGACGGCCACCAAGCCCGCCGCCGCCACGCGCAACGACGCCAAGCCTGCTACTCCCGCGGCCCCGAAAGCGCCCGCCCCCGCTGCCGCCAAGCCCGCACCGGCCGCCGCCAAGCCCGCCGCTGTCACCGCCCGCGCACCGCAGACCACCCCGGCGCCGACGTCGAACGCCGCGCCGACCTCCGGCCCGAAGCAGGCCGACACCGCCGCCGACGAGGCCAAGGTGCTGCGCGGCGCCGCCGCCGCCGTGGCGAAGAACATGTCCGCCTCGCTGAGCATCCCCACCGCGACCAGCGTGCGCGCCATCCCGGCCAAGCTGATGATCGACAACCGCTTGGTCATCAACAACCACCTCGCCCGCACCAGGGGCGGCAAGATCTCCTTCACCCACCTGCTCGGCTACGCCATCGTGCAGGCGGTCAAGGCGTTCCCGAACATGAACCGGCACTACGCCGAGATCGACGGCAAGCCGAACGCGGTCACCCCCGCGCACACCAACCTCGGCCTTGCCATCGACCTGCCCGGCAAGGACGGCAGCCGATCGCTGGTCGTCGCCGCCATCAAGGGCTGCGAGGCGATGACCTTCGGGCAGTTCCACACCGCCTACGAGGACATCGTCCGCCGCGCCCGCGACGGCAAGCTCACCGCCGAGGACTTCTCCGGCGTCACCATCTCGCTGACCAACCCGGGCACCATCGGCACCGTGCACTCGGTGCCGCGCCTGATGAGCGGTCAGGGCGCGATCATCGGCGCGGGCGCGATGGAGTACCCCGCCGAGTTCCAGGGCATGAGCGACGAGCGCATCGCCGATCTGGGCGTCGGCAAGCTGATGACGCTCACCTCCACCTACGATCACCGCATCATCCAGGGCGCGGAGTCCGGTGATTTCCTGCGCACCATCCACCAGCTGCTGATCGCCGACGAGTTCTACGACGAGATCTTCCACGGTCTCGGCGTGCCGTACGAGCCGGTCCGCTGGCGCAAGGACGTCCGCGAACGCGGCGTCGACAAGAGCGCGCGCGTGCTGGAGATGATCGCGGCCTACCGCAACCGCGGCCACCTGATGGCCGACACCGACCCGCTGCGGCTGGTCAAGGACAAGTTCCGCAGCCACCCGGACCTGGACGTCACCCAGCACGGGCTGACCCTGTGGGACCTGGACCGCACGTTCAACGTGGCCGGCTTCCACGGCCAGGAGCGGATGAAGCTGCGCGACGTGCTGTCCGTCCTGCGCGACGCCTACTGCCGCCACGTCGGCGTGGAGTACACCCACATCCTGGACGTGGAGCAGCTGCGCTGGATCCAGGACCGGGTCGAGCAGAAGCACGCGAAACCGACGGTCGCGCAGCAGAAGTACATCCTGAACCGGCTGAACGCGGCCGAGGCTTTCGAGACCTTCCTGCAGACCAAGTACGTCGGGCAGAAGCGCTTCTCGCTGGAGGGCGCCGAGGCCGTCATCCCGATGATGGACGCCGTCATCGACCAGTGCGCCGAGCACAGCCTCGACGAGGTCGTCATCGGCATGCCGCACCGCGGCCGGCTGAACGTGCTGGCCAACATCGTCGGCAAGCCGTACTCGAAGATCTTCACCGAGTTCGAGGGCAACATGAACCCGGCCGCCACCCACGGCTCCGGCGACGTGAAGTACCACCTCGGTGCGCAGGGCACCTACCTGCAGATGTTCGGCGACAACGAGATCGAGGTCTCGCTCACCGCGAACCCCTCGCACCTGGAGGCGGTCGACCCGGTGCTCGAAGGCCTCGTGCGCGCCAAGCAGGATCTGCTGGACAAGGGCGACGGCGCGGAAGGCTTCTCGGTCGTGCCGCTCATGCTGCACGGTGACGCCGCGTTCGCCGGTCAGGGCGTGGTCGCCGAGACGCTGAACCTGTCGGGTCTGCGCGGCTACCGGGTCGGCGGCACCATCCACATCGTGGTGAACAACCAGATCGGCTTCACCACCGCGCCGGAGAACAGCCGCTCCACCGAGTACTCCACCGACATCGCGAAGTTCATCGGCGCGCCGATCTTCCACGTCAACGGCGACGACCCGGAGGCGTGTGACTGGGTGGCGCGCCTTGCGGTCGACTTCCGGCAGAAGTTCCGCAAGGACGTCGTGATCGACATGATCTGCTACCGCCGTCGCGGCCACAACGAGGGCGACGACCCGTCGATGACCCAGCCGTACATGTACGACGTCATCGACACCAAGCGCTCGGTCCGCAAGGCGTACACCGAGAGCCTGATCGGCCGTGGCGACATCTCGCTGAAAGAGGCCGAGGACGCGCTGCGCGACTACCAGGGCCAGCTGGAGCGGGTGTTCAACGAGGTCCGCGAGCTGGAGAAATACTCGCCTGGGCCGAGCGAGTCGGTCGAAGGCGACCAGCCGGTGCCTGCGAGCGTCGTGACGGCGGTGGACAAGTCCATCCTGCAGCGCATCGGCGACGCGTTCCTCAACGTGCCCGACGGCTTCAACGTGCACCCGCGCGTCAAGCCGGTGCTGGAGAAGCGCCGCGAGATGGCCTACGAGGGCAAGGTCGACTGGGCCTTCGCCGAGCTGCTCGCCTTCGGCACGCTGATCGACGAGGGTCGCGCGGTGCGCCTGACCGGTCAGGACTCCCGCCGCGGCACGTTCACCCAGCGGCACGCGGTGATCATCGACCGCAAGACCGCCGAGGAGTACACCCCGCTGCACAACATCGGCAGCGAGAACCCGGGCTGGTTCGCCGTGCACGACTCCGCGCTGAGCGAATACGCCGCCGTCGGTTTCGAATACGGCTACTCGCTGGGCAACCCCAACGCGCTGGTGTTGTGGGAGGCGCAGTTCGGTGACTTCGTCAACGGCGCGCAGTCGATCATCGATGAGTTCATCTCCTCCGGTGAGGCCAAGTGGGGCCAGCTCTCCGACGTCGTGCTGCTGCTGCCGCACGGCCACGAGGGCCAAGGCCCGGACCACACCTCCGGCCGCATCGAGCGCTTCCTCCAGCTGTGCGCTGAGGGCTCGATGACCGTCGCGGTGCCGTCCACCCCGGCGAACTACTTCCACCTGCTGCGCCGCCACGCGCTCGACGGCATCCGCCGCCCGCTGATCGTCTTCACCCCGAAGTCGATGCTGCGCAACAAGGCCGTGGTCTCCGACCTGAAGGACTTCACCGAGAGCAAGTTCCGCTCGGTCTTCGACGAACCGGCCTACGAGCAGGGCATCGGCGACCGCAGCAAGGTCAAGCGCATCCTCATGACCAGCGGCAAGCTCTACTACGAACTCGCCGCCGAAAAGGCCAAGCAGAAGCGCGAAGACGTCGCCATCGTGCGGATCGAGCAGCTTTACCCGCTGCCCGTCCGCCGCCTCAACGAGGCCCTGGAGGGCTACCCCAACGCCACCGACCTGGCGTGGGTCCAGGAGGAACCGGCCAACCAGGGCGCCTGGCCCTTCTTCGGCCTCAACCTCCCCGAAACCCTCCCCGCCCGCTTCGCCAACACCCGCCTGCGCCGCATCTCCCGCCGGGCGATGTCGGCCCCGTCCTCGGGCTCGAGCAAGGTGCACGCTGTGGAACAGGCGGAGATCATCGCGGAGGCGTTCGAGCCGACTAGTTAGTTTCTTGAGCTGACACCGGGCCGGATCGCACTGTTACATAGAGCGATCCGGCCCGGATTCGCATTCTCGAACAAAGACAGTTTCGGATGCCGAATCCACTTTCGCTGTTATAGCGGAGCGTATCTGCATCTCGCTCGGTGCAGGAAGACGGACGCGGGTGTCGCAGACGACCATGCTCCGCCGCTCGAAAAGGAGCCCACCGAGATCGGTAGTGTCGTCGTGCTGTCGAGGTCGCCGACAGAAAACGACTGCTACGTTCCTGGCAAACTGCCTACAGGTACAAGCCGACTCTTCCAGTCAGGCTCTGAGACCCCTGGCCAGTCCCAGGTCGACGAACGCATGTACTACGAGAAGTGAGCGGTCTGTCCACGTTGGGCCAGCGGCCCGAAGTGCCGTTCCGGATCGCGCTGGCCCACCGAGGCAAGCACACCGCCGCCTTCGTCACATGGCGATCGACGGACATCTCGGACCCAGTCGACCTATCATTCTCTGCGGTAACTCAGGAGGGGGTGTTCGTGGGCTGGCGCGAAGAGGTAGCTACCGCACTGGACGCCTGGCTGGCCGTCGAAGGCGCCGGCCCTGACAAGCCGTACTGGCGACGAGTTGGCGCAGCGGTGCGGACGGCCACCCCGGGGACCTTCGCCGTCGATATACGCGGCCTGAACATCAACGCCGACCACGTGCAGGCGGACAGCTTGCGGTTGGCAGGCCCGGACGGGTCCGACGTCGATTCCGGTCATCCGATCATGGATGTCGCTCAGGACGGTTCGACATTGCGCGTACGTGTCGCGGAGTTCGCCGATCCGCTCGATCCCACGCTGTGGCTGTTCCAACAGCCGCCGACATTCCTGATCGAGTCACTGCGCAAAGGCATCGCCGGCCTCACCGTGGACGGATTGGCGGGTCTTCTGGCTCGTGGCGAGCTCGCAGGTGTGCCCGCTCCGATCGGCCCGGCCACCGATATATTCGCACCTGCCCAGGAACTGGCATACCGGGCGTGTCTCGGCACGGGGCTGTGGCTGGTCTGGGGGCCGCCGGGGACCGGTAAAACTACGGTGCTGAAACGAGCGATCAGCGACCTGATCGCCGATGGCAAACGTGTCCTGCTGGTATCGGCGACGAATATCGCTGTCGACAACGCCCTTTTGGGGGTGGTGAGCCAGCATCGCCACGCGCCGGGTCAATTGGTGCGCGTCGGCCCGCCACATCTGCGCGAGATCGCCGAGGACCGTGATGTCTGTCTGCCGCTGCTCATACGGGACAGGCTCGCCGCGGTAGACCAGCAACGCGAATCGTTGGCCGCCGAAATCACCGCAATCACAGAGCGCAAGAAGCGGCTGGACGCGCTTGACGCACAACTCACCGGCTTCGATGCCGCCCGCTACGCCGATGCCCACGCACGGATCACGAATCCCGAACTCACCGTCGAACACCTGACCGCACAGCTGACCCACATCGCCGAACAGCAACGCGCGGTAGCCGATGCCGCTGCAGCCGCCGACCGCCGGGCCGAAAAGGCAAAACACCGACAGGCGGCGGTCGCACAAGATCGCCGAGCATGGGCGCAGGTCGACGAATTGAGCCAGGAGTCGGCCCGGGTCGAACAGGCGGCCACCAAGGCGGAGTCCGATGCCCTGCTCGCCGAGGAGCCGGTGCGGGAAGCGAGTCGGGAGCTGGCACGCCTTCAGGCGCAATCGAAACTGGCTAGATTCCGGTCCCGTGCCGCTATCGCCGCGGCTGAATCGACTTTGCAAGAGGCGAGGAGGCACTACGAGGGGAAGGCCGAAAGCGCGCGCCACGCCCGTGATCTGGCAGACCGTCGTCTTGCTGATATCGACGCAGAGATCGAGCAGTTGACCAGACGGATCTCAACGGACCGCGACACTCTTGATCGAATAGACGCCGACCTCCGCCAGACCTCCGCGGCAGCACGTCGACTACGGACGCAGGAGCATGCACTTTCTGCACGGCTATTGCTGCTGGACAACCAATTGCGCGAGTCCGTCATGGCCGCTGACATCGTCGCCGAAGCTGCACGGCACAGATACCCCGATTTCCACCACGACGCCGAACTCCTGCGACCACGGGTCGCGATCGACACGACTTGTCACTCCGAGTTGCTCCGACAGTATCGCGCAGCACAGGAGCAGTACGACCAGCTCGCCAAAGACGCACAGGGCGAGATCATCCGCTCGGCCCGGTTGGTCGCGACCACCCTTGCCAGGTTCCGTACCAATACCGCGGCATTCGAGGGCCCCTACGATGTAGTGCTCGTCGACGAGGTCGGCGCCGCCACGTTGCCCGAGGTGCTGCTCGCGGTCGCGGTCGCCAGGACGACCGCGGTTCTACTCGGCGATTTCATGCAACTCGGCCCAGTCCTGCCGGAAAAACTGCGCGACATCCGCCGACCTGATGTCCGGCGTTGGCTGCTGACCGAGGTCTTCGAACACTGCCGCATCGACAGCCCCGATGCCGCACAGAACCAGCCGTTCTGCATCACCCTGCACACGCAGCATCGTTTCGGCGTCGACGTGATGCGACTGGCGAACTCGCTCGCCTACGGCGGTGTGCTGACTGCAGGTGACGTGGTCGAAGCCCGCGCACGAGCGGCGGACGCGGGCGACGCGGAAATCGTCATCGTCGACACCGACGGCCTCGGCGACCTCGCGCAGATCTACCGGCTCGGTAAGGCAAAAGGATGGTGGCCGGCCGGTATGCTGTTGTCTCGCGCGCTGGCTGATCTCCACCGGAGTGCGGGCGACACCGTCGGAGTGGTCACCCCGTACACCGCGCAAGCCGACGCGACCCTCGAGGCGATGCGTGAGCTCGAGCACGATAACGGGATGATCGCCGACGTCGGCACGGCGCACCGATTCCAAGGTCGCGAGTTTTCCGTCGTCATCTTCGATCTGGTAGAAACCGGCGACGGCGATGGCATGTGGATGGCCAACGCATCCATTCGATCCGATGCGGAGACATGGCAACGCAGCGGGCTGCGCCTGTTCAACGTAGCTGTCACCCGCGTACAACACCGCCTGTACCTTGTAGGAAGCCGCCGTCGGATTGCCAAGGCCGCGCCGGACACCGCTTTCGGAGCGCTGCGGGAACTGATCGATGCTCGCCGGGTCCGCACCATCCCCGCGACACAGCTCATCACACCGCCCGGCACATCGATACCCCAACTCGGACCGGTCGGCGCACAGTTGGCCGAAGTGCTGGGCCGTCACGTCGAGGTGTCCGATATCGACGACGAGCATTCGTTCTACGCGACGCTCGCCGGACGTCTGGACCAGGCACGGCACTCTATTTGGATCTGGTCCCCCTGGGTAGCCAACCGCGTCCGCTCGCTATTGCCCGTTCTCGAGGCGGCCAACCGGCGCGGCGTGCGGATCACCATTTTTGTTCGCGATCCCGGGAGCGCCAAACAGCAGAAGTTTCTCGACTTCGTAGAAGAGTTGAAGACCGTCGCGCCCACCGTGGTCGCGGTCAATTACATGCACCAGAAGATCGTCGTGATCGATGAACGAATCGTTCTGCTGGGCAGTCTGAACACGCTGTCCCACAGCCACAGTCGCGAAGTCATGCTGGCCATCCATGGCAGCCATTTCGCACGCAGAGTACTCATCCACGAACATGCCGAAGACTTCGCCAAGCCCCCACGCTGCCCGCACTGCAAGTCCGACGGTGTAGATCTCAGATGGTACAAGAAGGGAGGTTGGCATTGGCACTGCTACAACGAGAAATGCCCTGGTCGTAGAGGGAATCGCGGCTGGAACGCCAAGGTCCAGCTGACACGGATGGCGGGAAGCCGCACCAGACGCAACCGTACCTAGTCACCAAGCGACCGCCAAGGCAGGACCCGCCACGCAACCCGGTCGCCCGGGGACCGAAAAGACGCGGCTGGCTGGCCAGCTTCCGTCCCGCCCACGCGGCATCACAGGCCCGATCGGAGACCTACCTGTTGGAAAGTTGGTGCAGGTCAGTACGCGGAAAGCACCCCTCCAACACAGACGCCGATTCCGCGATCAACCAGACAACCTCAGCCCATCTACTGATTCAGGCTGAAACGATGTGCGCCACATGTCACGATTGATCATCGAGCGCCGATGAGGGGTCAGTGCTTCACCGGGGGGATCCACCCGCCTGGGGGCCGTAGCGAGTTCGAAGTAAGCGGAGGAAGATGTGACGCATACGCGGCTGTGGGAGGACAGCACGGCGGCGGACTCGGGATTCAGGGTGCAGGTATTGACCCAACCCGCGATCAATCTTGCGCTCGTCCACAACAACGTCCCGCTGATTGCCGGAGTTCGCGTCACGAACACCACGGGGTCGGCGGCAGTCGACGTCACGGTGACGGTTCGGTTGCATGGCAACGGCTCCGAACTCACGCCTGCTTGGGCCCGCACGCACGATGGGGAGCTTTCCGACGGAGAAGACGTATTTTGGGACGATTTTGCCGGTTTCGCTCCGCAGATGCCGTACCTCCGCGGTCTGGACGAAAGCCACCCCGCGACCGTCAGCGTTACCGTCAGCCGGCTGTGGAGCCAGGATCTTCATCTCACAGTTCCGGTGAAGGTCCTTGCCCACAACGAGTGGTTCAACGCACCCATCTTCTACGATTCCCTGGCGGCCTTCGTCCAGCCGAATACCCGAGCAGTGCAGTCGGTGCTCGACTGCGCCGCCGAACTGCTGCGATCGAGTACCGGTGATTCCTCGATCAGTGGCTACCAAGGCGGCGAGGAGCGCGCCGGGTGGATCGCCGCGGCCATCTACGAAACGCTTCGCGCCCAACGCATCCGCTACATCACTCCCCCCGCCTCCTTCGAGGCGACCGGACAGAAGATCCGTTCCACCGCACAGGTGCTGGAACAGCGCTTCGGCACCTGTATCGATCTGTCGGTGACCTATGCGGCGTGCCTGGAAGCCGCAGGGCTGCGCCCGTTGGTGTGGCTGCTGGACGATCACGCGTTCGCAGGCTTCCTCAGTAAAGAAACGTCCCTGTCCCACCCTTCGCTGACCGAGCAGAACGCCCTGGTCAACCTCGTCGAGTCCGGTGTAGCCGTACCCGTCGAGGCGGTGTATTACGACGAGTCGGCGAACGGATCCTTCAAAAATGCGGTTGCTCAGGCCCACCGGCATTTCAGCACGCCAGAAAAACTGGCGGGCGTTGTGGATATCGCCGCCGCCAGGAAAAGTGGCGTGCTTCCGCTGCCGAGCACGGACGACATTGTGCCCGACCGCTCACCCCAGGCCACAACGACCGTAGGCGCCGTTGTCCTCGAGCTGCCTGAGGAACTGCGAACCGCCCCGGACAACGACGACGTCCTCGACGTCACCGACAACGCTCCGGCCCGGGTCCGCAAATGGAAGCGGGCTCTGCTCGATCTGAGCACGCGCAATCGGCTGCTGAACCTCAAGTCATCGGTGCAAGTTATCGATCTGCATGTCCCACGAAATGGACTTCCGGTTCTGGACGACATCATTCACGCGGGAACCGCCATCACGCTGGTTCCACATGACGACCTATCGTCCATACATCAGCTGCAAGGCGCACGCCGTGCCGCCGACATCGACCCGGAGATTCTGCACACCTATCTTTCGGCCGATCATCAGATCTTTGCTGCCGTCACCCAAGAGACCTACGTTCGTCGCTTCAAGAACCTGTCCCGCACCGCACGCACCTTGCTCGAAGAGACGGGAAGCGCGAATCTTTATCTGACGCTCGGCGCACTGATCCATCACACTTCCACCGGCGCAGAAGCCAGGGCCCCGCTTTTCCTGCTGCCAGTGAAGATCATCGGTGGAACAGGACGCAAGCCGTATCAGATCATCGTGGACACGACCGAGGTCGCCACCCCGAACCACTGCCTAGTGGAGTGGCTGCGGCTCAAGCACCACGTATCGATCGACGCGCTGGAGTCGCCGAAGCTTGACCACAGCGGCCTCGACGTCACCGCTGCGCTTCGCGGCATCCGGACCGCGCTGGTGGAACACAACCTCGATCTGCGCATTGATGAGGTGGCGACACTCGCGATCTGCCAGTTCGGCACCTTCGGAATGTGGAAGGATCTCAGCGATTGCTGGCACACATTGGAACAGAGCCCTGTCGTCCGGCACTTGACCCATCGCGCCGGAGAATCGTTCCGCGATCCGCACGCCGAAGGTGACATCGGTCTCGACCACATCGAGGTCGACGAAAGCGCTGTTCCTGTGCCCATACCGGCCGACGGTTCGCAGCTGCGGGCAATCGCGCTCGCTGCGGCGGGCCGGACGTTCGTCCTCGAAGGCCCTCCCGGGACCGGCAAGTCTCAAACGATCACCAACCTCATCGCGCACGCTCTCGACCTCGGGAAGACCGTGCTCTTCGTCGCGGAGAAGCAGGCCGCCCTCGACGTGGTGAAGAGGCGGCTCGAGAAGGTGGGACTGCAGAACTTCAGCCTCGATCTGCACGGCAAAAGCCAGAGTCCTAACGCCATCCGGGATCAGCTCAGAGAGGCGATCGATAATTCGCTCCACTACAACGAACGCACGTGGGAGATGCGCCTCGGGGATTACGGCACGCATCTCCTGCCTTTGTCCGACTACCCGGATAAGGTTCACGATCGCAACGGCATCGACCAGTCGCTGTGGAGCGCGTTCGAGGAGCTCCTTGAAGCCGGTGAGGGGCTCGCGGCGGACATTCCCATTTCGTATGTGACACGCCCACCGGTGAGCTGGGGAGACGTAAGACAGTCTCTTCAACTATTCTCGAGGGCGGCTCGCAATGTGGATGTCCGCTGCGACGCTGCGTGGTCGCTTGCTGGATCCATCCCGCCGGAGGTCGGTATGGAGCAGATCCCCGCAGCCCTGCGACGCGCTGCCGACGCGTTGGATACAGCCCGAACCAGTGACCGGGTTCGCAGACTCCTGGAAGGCATGGAAGACCCGGCACGCATCGATCTTCTGGTTCCCGCCGCAGAGCGCCAGGTCGGACATCCCGTTCCGGACGCCGCAGCTCTTGCCTGGATGCGCGGTCCCCAGTTCGCCGCGTCGCGCAGCGAATTATTCGACCAGATAGCGCAACTGCAGCAGAGCTGTGCCGCGATCCTGGCGACATTCACGCCGATGTTCCTCGAATCCGGTGATGTCGATCGGTTCATCGCCGAGGCCGAAGCCAGTGGCAAAGGTATGTTCGGCAAGAAGAAGAGGGGCGAACAGTTCCAACAGAACCTGGCTCCCTTCGCCCACCCCGGTGTGGACCTGGCTCCCACCACGGTCCTGCCCCTCCTGCGCGCGATCCCGGACGTGAGGAAGGGGCTGTCACGGACACAGGATCACGCCAAGGATCTCCTCGGCCCTTGGGCCCCGCCGCGATGGACTCCTCTCTCTGCGAACAGTGCCGACGACCTGCGCCCTGTCTTCGACTACGTCGCCGACACCGTGACATTCGTCGGCCGCCAGCCGGACGATTGGACTTTGCTGGAATCGGTGGGCTTCCTGTCAGAGGGCGAAATACGAGTGCTCCAGGAAGTGCGCGATACCTGGGCGCAGGTTCGGTCGTGCCTCGGCACGACGGACGAGGATCTGCTGCGGTGGAAGAACGGTGAGCACTGGCTGGCTGCCTGGGAACGCACCCATGCCGCTCTCATCGAGGACGCGGAAGACTTCGGAGCCCAGCGAATCCTCGGGTGGTCTCATATGTCGAAGTATCTCGCTCCACTTCGCCGCGCCGGTCTGAGTGCGTTCGTCGAACAACTTCTTACCGGCGCGATCCCCCCCGCGGAGGCGATCGGAGCCTTCATCCGGGGGACTGCGCAGCGATCGCTCGAGGAACGGCGTCGCTCCAAAGGTCTCGACAATTTCCAGTTGAGTATGCGCGATGGGGAGATCGATGACTTCGTGCGGGCCGCCGAGGCGCTGCGCGAGGAGCAGGTGAAAGCGCTACCGGCCGCCCTGCTGCGCAGGCGACCTTTCAAGGCGAGTGCGCTCACCGGCGAGGTCGGGGAGCTCCGGCGCTCGCTCGACAGGAGACGCGGTGGCGCCAGCTTCCGGCAGTTGATGCTCCGATACGCCGACCACATCCTCGCCGCTACGCCGTGCGTCTTCGTCAGCCCCGCTTCGCTTGCGCAATTCATTCCACCGGGCTCGGCGACGTTCGACATCGTCGTCTTCGACGAAGCGTCGCAGGTAACGGTGGCGCAGGCGATCGGCGCACTGGGCCGCGGACGCTCGGCAGTCATCGTGGGAGATTCCCAGCAGATGCCGCCGACCTCCTTCGGTCAGGTCACCGCCGCCGCCGACGAAGCCGACGAGGACAGTGAGCTCGCTCCCGAAGATCTCGACAGCATCCTCACCGAGTGTGTCGAATCCGGTATTCCGCGTCTGTGGTTGTCGTGGCATTACCGCAGTCAAGACGAAGCCCTCATCCACTTCTCCAACCAGAAGTACTACGAGAGACGTCTCGCGAGTTTGCCCTCTCCGGGTGGAGACGTCACCGCCGGTGTCGAGTGGCGGCGCGTCAACGGCCATTTCAACCGCGAGAGAGGTAAGGAGCTGCGCACGAATCGCGTCGAGGCCGAAGCTGTCGTCGAGGAGATCCGTACGCGGCTGGCTACGCCGCACCTGGCCGGGCAGAGCATCGGCGTCGTGACCTTCAATGCCCAGCAGCGCGATCTGGTCCAGGACCTGCTGGAGGAATGCGGCGATCCCCTCGTCCACGAGCAACTGCGACCCGACGCCGAGGAAGGCATCTTCGTCAAGAACCTCGAGAACGTTCAGGGCGACGAGCGTGACGTCATCCTGTTCACCGCGGCGTTTTCGGCGAAGCCCGGTGAGTCCCAGCTCCCCCTCAATTTCGGTCCGCTCAGCCGGACGGGCGGAGAGAAGCGGTTCAATGTGGCGATCACGAGGGCCCGCCGCAAAGTCGTCGTCTTCACGTCGTTCGCCCCGTCCGACATCGACCTGTCGCGGACCAAGTCGGTCGGTATGGCGCATCTGCGCGGCTACCTCGAGATGGCGGAGCACAAGTCTGGAAAGGCAGTACGGGCAAGAGAAGGTGCTGTCGTCGATCCGGTCCAGAAGGATCTCTGTGCGGAGTTGCGGAAACGCGGCTACGAGGTGGAGGCGAACTACGGTCTGTCGGATTTCCTCCTGGATGTCGTCGTCCGCGAATCAGACTGTGATCATTGGCAAGTCGCGCTCGTCCTCGACGGCCCGAGGTGGGCGCAGCGGCCGACGGTCGCCGACCGGGATCTGACACCGCGGTTGCTGGAAACGATGATGCATTGGGGTTCGTCTTTGCGGGTGTGGCTGCCCGAGTGGATCAACGATCCCAATGCCGTCCTCGACCGGATCGAGGCTGCCATAGAGAACTCGCGTCAACGTCGCCGGGCATTCGAGGAGCAGCTCGCGGCCGCGGCCGCGGCGCGGGCGGCGCAGATCGCAGAGGCCGAAGCTCGGGCGGTGGCCGAGTCGTCCGTCGATGAACTCGTCGCCGAGATCGACGTTGATCCACCGTTACCCACACTCACCGAACCTGTCGAGCTCCCGATGGAGCCCGCCGAATCCTCGCGACTGGCGAATGCGGCGCCGGCACTGACCTTCGATGTCGACACCAGCCCAGTCGAGCCGTCCGTCTCTCGTGACTGGCACGGTAAAGGCATCGCCTACCAGTGCGCCCCGACGACGACGCTGGGCACTCGGGATGATCTCGACCGGACGAACTCACCGTCGATCCGGCGCATCATCACCGAGGCTGTGCGAGCGACTGTCGAAGTCGAAGGCCCGATCGAACTGGATAGGCTGGCACGCGGGCTCGGCAAACGTTTCGGTTATGACCGGGTCTCGGCAACACGCAAGTACTTCATCACCAACTGCGTACCCGCGGAGCTCGTGCACAAAAGCCCACTCGGAACGTTCGTCTGGCCTCGCCAGATCGATCGCATGGCGTGGAGGGGTTATCGCACCACCCCGGCCGATGGCGGGCGGCCATTGAGCGACATTGCTCCCGAGGAGATCATCAACGCGATGAGTGCCGTGTGCGCCGGACGAGAGTTCGATGAGGAATCGCTGATGCGTGAGACTATGACGGTCTTCAATCAAAGTCGCCTAAGGGCCCCCAGCCGCACCCGGCTTGCAGCATGCATAGATCTGGGTGTGCAGAACGGTCGCCTGATTCGAATCAATTCCCTGTTGCGCGCCGGGGCTTGACGCCGATACGACATCGAGAACTCTCGGGCCGCGACGAACGGAGTTGACGACCTTGGCTCACTGGTCATCGGGCTATGCCGACTTCCATGAGGAGATCTGGGCGCTGCTACCGGAACCCTCTGGGCCGCTGCGACTGCCTTGCCGTGAGTGCGACGCCACCTTCCCGAAGCTGGACGCGTTGCGTGAGCACATCTTCAGCAGCCATCCCGTCGCCCGACCGGTTCTCGTCTACCGCGGTGTGGTGTGCGGTGATGCGCGGCTACTGGTGCAGCAGCACACGAAGCCGAGCGACTGGGAGGTCTCCCACTGCACGTGGGCGCGCGTCGATGACATCGAGGTTGATCCGGCCGAACTCGGTGCCCGGCTGACTGCGGCGCGCGGCATCGTCAACGTGCGGGCCGGCAATAAGCGATCCGAGCGCACGTACGAATTCGACTTCTCGATCGCCTCCGACCGGGATCTACACGGCGTCGACACCGCCGCCGAGCAACTGCTCGCCAGCGACGTCCTCACCGCGAATGCGATCAGCGCGTTCTACGACCGGGCACTGGCCTTCGAAACAGCGCGCAACTACGCCGGTGGCATCGCCGAATACCTGTATTGGCTGGCGGGCCGACGAACAGGTGTGGACCCGGCCACGGCTGTCCGCAATCGCGAGAAACTCAATCGTGCCGCGCACCTGCTGGGCGATGTGCATCGTCCGCTCGCCCATGCCATCACCAGTGTGATCTGCTTTCACTTCAACCATTTCGATGATGCCGAGCATCGTGCGTTGAGCCCTCGGCTGCGTGCCGTTTCCGGCCGTCTGGCACGAATGTGGGCGACGAAGACAGAGACCGTCGACAGAAGCCGAATCAGCGGTGGGCTCGCACACCTGGAACAACTGCTGATGGACGACTACACCGCTTCGCTCGTGGACCTGTGCAGCCAGCCCCTCGCTGGCGCCGCGAGCGACACGGTCGCGAGCTTCGACTACCGCAGCGCGGAACCCTATGACCGAGCCAAGGCGGCGCTTTTCATCGCGGAGCATCACATCGCCACGGGCGACCCCCGCGCTGTGGCCGCCGTGCGGGAGGCCAGTCAGAATGGTTTGCCCGAGCAGTGGGCGGACTCCCGGCTGGACCTCACTACCAACGAAGGATCGACGTGGCAGACGGCAGCAGAGACGGCCACCGCAAGGATCGGCAAGACCGGTGGGGCGCAACCGGCAGCGAAACCCGCGACAAGAAGCCGAAACCTCCGAAGCGAGCGAACAAGTCCTCGCACCGAGACCGGAGACTTGGCGGGCGTGCCGCTGAAGGAGAACCCGGCCGCCGCCGCGACACCGAGCGATCCCGCGAGGATCGCGACCACACCGGCGAACCTGTACCCCGAGCGGGCGGGCACAACCGACGGGCCACGGACTACCGGCCTCGCCTCGGGAACGACGGCGCATCCGACGAGCGAGGCCCCCGCGACTTCGAATGGGGCCCGCACACCACGAAAGCACCGGCTCGCCGCCACCCCGGCTCACTCGACCGCAGCCGCACAGGCACGCGCGCGGAAGGAAGCGGCTCCGGCCACCGGAACATCGAACGCCTCGATCCCGGCTCCGCAGGTGTCCGACACTCCACCGTGGGAGACACGCGGCGCGACGCCGAACCACAACGACGGCCCAGCAAACGAGGTACCCGGAAAGAACGACGCGTCAAGCGAGAACGACGAACCGCAGAAGCCGTGGCGGCGGCTGTTTCACCGACGACGGAGGTAGCACGCACCATGCCCGACGCTTCGACGAGCGAGACCACGCCTGATGTCGAGACGGGGAGGATGAGCCAGAACGCGCCCCACCCGACCGACGCCGTCGAGGACACGGACACCACCCGGGACAATCTTTCCTCCGTGCACGCCGCGAAGACCCCGGATGTAATCACCAGCGCGGGCAGCGCGGAGCAGCCCACAGCGGCGAACCGTTCTGAAGCAGCCCCGACAGCAGGAAACCCGAAGCCCTCGAGCTCCGCTGACACGAGCGGGCCTACCGAGCGCGCGGCCACCGAGAAACCACCCGTACTCCCCGTTGCGACAAATCAGGGTGCGAACGCCGCTACCGAGGATGATCCGGCACCGTCGCCCATCTCTGCCGCCCAGCCACATCCCGTTGCGCCGCTGTCAATCGACAACGTCCAGACGTTCGCCGATTTCCTCCGCTACCTACGCGGTCTCGACAAGGACCTCAAGCCAATCGAACTGGCGCAGAATTCCTCTCCGAGAAAAGCCTTGGCGCAAACGGTCGAGTTCGAAGACTTCGATGATCTGATCGCCGACATCGCCGCGCGCGACTCCAAGCTCGCCACCGCCTTGGCATTGATGCTGACCGCCGACAAGTCCGATCTGCGCGGCACCGCGCGACAGAATGTCACCGCGCTGGCCGCGCGGATCATGCAGCGGCATCCGGCCTTCGCCGAAGACTCCGCTTTCGGGGTGCGACTGGCCCGGCTCGTCGCCGGTGATCCCGAGCAGAAGACGTTGCGGCTGTCGGTCGTGCGGATGCAGAACCTGCTCAGCCAAGACTTCGACGGCAAAGCCTCGATGAAAGGTTCTTCGCTGCAGTCCTTGTCCGACAATGCGGCACATACCCTCGTGCTCATCGCGGCGTCGGCTCGAAATTGGGACCTCACCGATTGTGCGGGCGCGTTCGCGGACACCACCTGGGGTGCCGACGAGTCGTTCGCCGATTCCACGACCGGCCGCGAGATGATGGCCACCCTGCCGAAAACTGCACGCAAAGCGGCTGCCCTCATCGTCCAGACCACACGTCGCAGGTTGCAGGCCGTCGAAGCCGACCGGGACCAGAAGACCCATCGCCTGGACATGGCGCAGGCAGAGATCCGGCGATCCGCGGCGGACCTGGCCGCCGCCCGTGCGCGAACTGCCGAATTGGAGGCCGAACTGGCGAAGGTCCAAGCCGCGCTCCAAGAGGAAGTCACCGCTCGACGTAGCGAACGTATGGTCGCCACATCACACTTCGAGACGATGCGAATCGATACCGCGCGGGTCATCTCCCAGCAAATCGAATCGCTCGAAGACGCTGTCGATGCTCTCCAACACGGGCACCCGCAGATAACCGACGAGTTCGTCCGAAACTCCGTCGAGAATCTTCGGCGAAGTTTGGCATCGCTTCAACCACGTTCCGCGAAGGATACGTCAGGGGGACAACAATGACTGTCGTAGGTTTCGACTTCGGCACCACCAACAGCCTCGTCTCGGTCGTCGATAACGAACTGGTCTTCGATCTCCTCGACGAAGAAGGCCGACCGGTGCCCTCCGTCGTCAAATACGAGGGTGTCCGAAAGGTGGTCGGGCAGGCCGCGAAGGATGAACTCGACGCTGGTGGTCTCGGTGTACACGGCAGTTTCGTCAAGTCACCCAAGACCTACCTAGGTGAGGAGACGATCAACGTCGACGGGGTGGAACGCAGTCCCGTCGACGTCACCTACGATGTCATCGAGCATGTGCGACAACGCGCGCTGGCCTCACCCAGGAACAACCGTCTTCTGTCCGAGATCACCGCTGCGGTCGCCACCATTCCCGTCGATATGAACGGGCGGCGACGCCAAGCACTGCGCGAAGCCTACGCCCGTGCGGGTATTCGCGTGGTCCAGTTCGTTCATGAGCCGTTCGCCGCGCTCTACGGCCACTTCCGGCCACGAATCGGCACCGATTTCGTACAGCGTTTCGACCGCAAGAACGTCCTGGTCGTGGACTGGGGCGGCGGCACGCTGGACCTCACGCTGTGCCGGTTGATAGACGGTCGCGTGGTCCAGTTGCAGAACGCGGGCACCGGTGAGCTCGGCGGCGACGTATTCGATGATGCTCTGCGGAACTGGATTCTCAGCCAGGTAACCGACGGATCCTTCGATGTCGACCCCGACCGTCGCCGCCAGGTCCGTCACAGATGTGAGCAGCTGAAAATCTCCCTGTCGAGGAAAGAGTCGGCGACACTGTACCTTCGCAACTTCGATACCCACACCGGCGCTCCGCTGATGCATCAGATGACCCGGGACGAACTCGAGACGATCGCAAAGCCGATGATCGACCGAGCGATGGACCACATCGTGGCACTGCTGGACGCCGCTCACGTGAGCGATTCGCAGGTTGCGATGTGCTTGGTGACCGGTGGCATGTCACGCATGCCGGCGATTTCCTCCCGGCTGCGGGAGTTCTTCGGCGCACACCGTGTCGAGGTGTCGCAGAACAGCGCAACGCTGATCGCTCAGGGCGCCGCGTGGATCGCCCATGACCGGCAGCAGTTGGAGTTGGCCAAGGACATCGAGGTCCGCCTGGCGCGAGGCTCGTACTATCAGCTCCTCAAGGCCGGCACCCATGTTCCGTTCGAGGGCGAGGAACTCTCGGACGAGTCGCTGGAGATGTACTGCGCCGATCCTCGCGACGGCCACGCGAAGTTTCAGTTCTGTACCCCGACCCGGCCGGGCTCCGACACCCAGCGGTCCGATCCCCGTGACGACCTGGAAACACTCAGCCTCGCGGTCGACACTGCGGCGCGGCCATTCATCGAGCGCCTGACACTGAAAACAACCCTCGACCCGGACGGCATCGTCCATGTCACGGCGAGATCAGACCTGCGCGGTGATCAGGAGCGAAAGTCGCTGCATGATCTCCAATTCAGCGTCTCGCTCGGTTCAGGAAAGACGAACACGGGCGTCGCCGACGATCCCGGCCCGCAGCTCGAACACCAAGCACCCGAAGTCGGCAGCGTCGTCGTACGTTCGAACATCGCCGACAAGAAGAACGACTACTACGTGCCAGGCGAACTGCTCTACACCTACAATTCCACCTATTTCAGCCGGGCACTGAACCCACCCCAGATTCAGGTCGACGAACGCCTGTATTACCAGCCGTGCGCGGTCTGCCGACGTCGGGCAAATGACCCCGAATGCCGGTGCGGATCGCGCTGATCCACCGGCGCAAACGATTCTGTCGCTTCAGCCTCTGCCGCACGTAGCGGGTGCACTATGTACGGCAGAGCCCGCGCCGTCCTGCACGATGTAGGGCCGGCGGCGATGCTCGACGGTTCACACGGAGTTGCCCTATTCGCCTACCGTGCGGAATTCTCGTTTTCACGAAGGACGGTTGGGTGCAACGAGCCGCGTACATCCGCGGATATCCTCCTCCCGACAGCGTCTACAGTCCTGCCGTACGTCTCGACGCAAACGTGGCCCCTCTGGAGGTGCGACTCGTCGACCCCACTCCGCCTGCGAGACAGCGGCACCGCGCTAACTCGGTGTCGCGCCGTGCACAGGAATTGATCGGGGGCAGTCGGGTTCGATCAGGCGCAAACGAGGTCAAGCGGTCGCTGTACAGCGCTGAGCTACGCGCCCGGATGCGATTGGAGGATCATCCGGCTCCAGTACTTCTGATCAACTGCGCCAGCTCGATCACGCGGCGATCCTGCTCTCCGTACCGAACCGCCATCTGGCTGTGCAGGCGCCGGAGCCTGGCTACGGCAGCCTGGAGATCACCGTTCTGCATGTCACAACTCGCCAGCTTCCTTTGGCAGTACATGACCTGATCGTCATACGGCCCGCGCTCCGTCATGATGTCGTCGATAAGGCTGCGGTATGTCTCGGCAGCATTGGAGTATTCGCCGGCTTCGAAGCGGAGGTCAGCGAGCTGCATCCGTGCTTCCACCACATCCGCATCCCGCGCCCCGAACAGTGGAACGGCGCAGTCCACCATGGTTTCCAGCGCGTGAAGTGCCGGATCGTACTGCGAGTCGTCGGCGAGCTCACGTGCGCGTTCGACTGCCCGTTGCAGATCGCCGCGGCTGAAATCGGTAGTCGTCGCGACTTCGACCGGCGGGCCGACCGGCGGCGTGAATGCGTGGTCCGCCGCATCACCTGGTGACGCACCCGTCGCACCAACGGCTCTGGCGTACATGAAAGCCGGGCCGTGGAGGTCATCGATCTCCGGAAGTGACCCCAACTCGCTCGCATGCTGTAGGAGTACGGCGTACACCGTCGAGGCATCCTCCGGCCGCTGGTCGGACGCCTTGGCGAGCATGCTCATGATGAGATCGGCCATATCGTCGGGAATCTCGGGACGGATCTCGCGAATGTCAGGCGAGGGCAGATGCACTTGGTTCTGCCACACCGCGTACGGCGTACTACCGGTCATCACGCGATCACCGGTGAGCAGCTCGTGCAGTACCAGCCCAAGCGCATAAAGATCGGTCTGCGGCACGACCGGTCGGCCCTCGACCTGTTCGGGCGCCATGAAAGCAGGCGTACCGAGAGTGTGTCCGGTGCTGGTGTACCGGGTCATGTCGGTATCGAGAATGACAGCGAGACCGAAGTCCAAGACCTTTACGGTCCCGTCGGCGCACAGCATCAGGTTCGACGGCTTCAGATCGCGGTGGTAGATGCGGTTTCGGTGAGTCGCCGCGAGCACGGCCGCCGCCTGCGCCCCGAGCGTCGCTACGACTCCGATCGCCAGCGGCCCGCGTCGGTCCAGGAGTTCGCCGAAGGTGACTCCTTCGATGAACTCCATCACCAGGTAGGGCCGCTGGGGATCACCCGGGACCGTGCCCGCATCGTGGATCACCGGCATCCCTGGATGACGCAGCCGCGCCATGAGTTCGGCCTCCCGGAAGAAGCGCTTGGTCCAATCCGGATCGCTATCGAGGCCGGGTTGCGTGAACTTCACCGCGATGCGCCGTTTCAGGTGGCGATCGAATCCCTCATAGACCTGCCCCATCCCACCGGAGCCGATCTCCTCGATGAGTTCGTACCTATCTCCGACAACCTGCGGTTGCACCGCGGCTACCTCCGTGAGTCCTGATGTGCTGCCTCGCCGCGCTATTCGCCGGGGCCGGGCCGCAGCATTCCCCCAGCCAGTCCCCCGATGCCCACGCGCACCAATTGTTCGATGCTCGCACGTCGGCGGCGCCAAGACGACTCGAGTTCGGTCAGCTGCTCGAACGCGGCGCCATAACGGCGTTGCTCGGCGAGCGGAATGCGAGGAACCTCGACCTGGAACAGATCGAACGAAAAGCCGTCGGCGGCATCGACCGCACTCCGCAGCACACAAGCGAGAAACCGTGGATCGAACGTGTCGGGGTTCCCGCGGACGAGATGAATGCCCGGCCCCAACAGGACGCCGTCGGCTACGCACACCCTGACCGCGGCGCCCACGCCGATAACGACCGCCACGTCCCCGGCGCGCATTGTGACGGCCCCTGGAGCATCCGCCGCGCCCCATCTCGACGGTGGCCGATCGAGCCGTACGTCCTTCGCCGACAGCATAGGAAGATCGCCGCTGACCGACTCGACCGCCAGTGGGGACTCGTGCACGGAGACTGCCTCGGCCTCGACCAAGTCCTCGAGCAGAACCGTGCCGTGCGACGCCGAGTTCGGTAGCAGCGCAGGGGGCATCGACACCGGCTGGTCGAGCAGCGCCGCACGGAGCGTGGCGTAGTCGTCGCGGTCGGTCACGGTCGCACCTTTCCGACGGCGATCGAGCCGGCATCCATCGAGTCGTCGGGAACCAGAGCGCCCGCCGTCAGTCCGGTCGTCATGTGTTCGATGACATGCTCGGCGGCGTTGAAAGCGCGGCCCGCGGTAACTCGTAGCAGGAACAGTCTCCGGAAAATGACCCCATATCGTTGTTGTTCCGATAGTGGGAGTACCGGCACCCGAAGTCGGCTCGGATCGAACCGGACGGTGGATGTCCTCGTCGCAGAGACATTCTCGGCCCCGGTCAGGAAGCCGGCGACAAACCATGGGTCGAGTCGTTCGCCATCGACACGCAGCGCGTGCACATGCGGACCCAGCACCGCACCCGCGTCCTCCGCCACGGCTACCCGTGCCGTGCGCCCTGCACTTCGATCACTGCGCACGGCCGGAAGCAGGATATCTCCGGCTCGGACCTCGATCGCTTCGGACGGCCGCGCGGTCGCCATCGTTCCCGATGCCGGGTTTCCCGTGGCGACATCGGGCGCCGTCAAGACACGTCTGGTATCGGTGGACTCGCTGCGATCCGCGCCTGTCGGTCGCGCGCGAATCCACTCGAGTTGGCCGTGCGACGCCAGATCGGCGACCGTCACGAACCGCCAGGATTTGCCGGCCGCCTCGGACCAGCCGGTGACCTCCGCGGCCAATGAGGTCAGCTCGGACGCCGCGGAGGCGAGTCTGCTCATCGCGTCACCGACCTGATGGGAGACCGCCCCCGCATCCAGCGACGAGCGCACATATCGCGCCGGCGTGAGATCGACTTCGTCATCGAGCACATTCACCAATCGCGCCGCCGCCGCCATACCGGAGACCTCCGCCCGATCGGCTTCCCCGGCATCGAATGCTCGCCACACCTCGACAACGCTATTGGTGATCAGGTCCCAGTCGACGCGATCCTCGCCCGCGGCCTCCTTGGACAAAGGAGTGGTGTCGACAAAAAGCAGTTCGTCGGGCACGGTGGCGCCGGGCACCGGCCGACGCAGGATCCAGATCTGCAGCCCGATATGCCACGGCTGTGCCGCACCAGGAGTCAGGCCGATCACCGCACGCAGTGCCCCGGTCCGCACAAGATTCGCCCGAATCTTTCGGCCCGAAGGTCGAGTGGCCACAGCCGGTGGAAGCAGCAGCACCGCATCGGCTCCAGGTTCCAAGTGCGCGATGGCGTGCTGCACCCAGGCGAGCTCCGGTTCGCCGCGCGGCGGCAGTCCGTAGTCCCACCGGGTATCGAGCGCGAGTTCACCGGAACCCCAATCGCGCTGACCGTAGGGCGGATTGCAGAGCACGGAGCCGAACCGACGACCGGAGAACGCGTCGGCCATGAGACTGTCGCCCAGTCGTATATCAGGTTGGAGTGCGGTATCCGCCTCGAGCAGCAGCCGCGTACGAGCGACCTGGATTTGCGAGACGTCCTGACCATGCAGCTCGGTAGCGCCTGCCTCGGCCGCCGCCAGCAACAGCGAGCCACTCCCACACGCGGGGTCCAGCACGTCGGCCGCTGCCGACTTCCCCGACAGTGCTGCCATTAGTTTCGCCACTTCGGCAGGTGTGGTGTACACCCCCGTGGCGGGGGTGCCTTCCATCGCCCGCTCCGCCAAAGTGTCGACAGCAACCCGAGTGCCGTCCCGTTCGGCGGTCCGGGCGACCGCCTCCGCCACTTCTGCCGCATACGCCGACTCCTCACCACTCAGGCCGGACGCAACCCAACCGTCTTCGGAGCGGCGTAAAGCTTTCATCACTTGGCGAACAAGCTCGGGTTCGCGCGATCGGACCAGCGTCCGCAGGTCGCTCGCCGGCGAGTCCGACACCTCGACTCCGTGCTCGGACAGCCACCCTTGCACCTGGTTCAGATCGAAGAGCGGGCGCGCGTCGGTGCCGGCGATGGCCTGGGGAAAGTCGTCATGTCGGCGTCGCCAGTTGCTGACCGTCGCGCGGGTGACGCCGGCGAGCCGAGATATCTCGGCCGCACTCACCTCCGGCATACCCCTCCTCCTCTCGTGTTACTTCCAGGCCACCTTCGCGCAGGTGTGAGCAAAAATCAATCGACTGCCTATATTGACAATGCTTTCAGTCACTCGTACGGTCTTACATTATCCGAACGCTGATCCGTCGAAACCAACCGCTCACGACGAGGAGTTCCCGTGACCACCGAACCCCAAGGACCGCTCGACTTGTGGAAGTCGACGCAGCCACTGGGTCCACACCAGACACCTGGCGCGCCCGAATCGATGGCCCAAGCGCCGGTTCACCACACGCCGCAACCGCACCGAACCCAGGCCACGGACGCCCGGACCTTGATTCCCCACCCGCAGCCGCAGCCCGGCCCGTACTACCCGCAGCACCGAGCGGCACCGCCGCAGTACCCGCCCATGCCATATCCCCAGCCTGCTCAGACTCCGCTGGTGAATGTCGTGCAGCACAACGCAACCCTCGGCGCCGGTCCGATCGTGGTGCGCTCGGCCTTCCCGCACGGACTGCACTTGGTGCTCTCGCTGGTCACGTGCGGTATGTGGCTGCCGATCTGGCTGATCCACTACCTCATTTCCGGCAACCGCTGACCAACCCGACCGTGCTCACGAAGCGCACAAGCGACACCGTCGAATACCCCTATACCTTCCTCGACGCCGCCATCACCGCCTACTGCCCGCAACATCAGCTCTGACCCGTTCGAAGGGACGAAACACCGTGTACCGCACGTTCTTCACCACCATCGCCTGCACCGCCCTCGCCGCCCTCGCCGCCACCGGCATCGCCGACGCCGAACCCGCTGCCCGGCTCCACGAGGGCATGCAGGTCGTCGGCCAAGATGTCCAGGCCGGCGTCTACCACACGCCCGGTCCACGCCGCGACGACTACGGCGCCTGCTTCATCGAATGGCTGCCCTATAAGGGAGCCAGATCGTCGGAACTCATCGACATCCAGTCCTACACGGGCGCGTCATATGTCCAGTTGCACGACGGCGACGTCATCAATGTCACCGGATGCGTCTGGACCCACGAATAATCCCGAGCGGCGGACCGATTGGCGTCGCAGCGCGACTGGGCCAGGCTCGCGGCCGAACTCCTGAGCGCGGATCGGCTCGATGCGAAACAGAACCGCGTGTCGCGCCGATCACCTCTGAGTAACGGCACACAGCCTGGCGGGCCGGCACGGTCCAGCAGGTCCTCCGATGCATCGGCGCCTCGCGGGGCAAACTAGTGTTTCTTGCAAAAGGTGGGCTATATCGGCGGTGAACTGCTGATATGGACGTATTGCACAAGCGGTGCGGGCATCGCACGGTCTGTCGCGGCGGCGGGGGATCGAGCGACGTATGACACGACGAGAACAGGACTGCGCATCTATGGACGAGGGTCGGTGGACAACGGTCACCGAGTCGAGTTTCGAGCATGAGCGCCGGGGGCTGGAAGCGATCCGGAGTCAGCTGCCGAACGTCGATCCGTGGTACGCCTGGTCGAACTTCACCTTCACCGCCAAGACCGGGCACGTGCGTGAGGTCGATCTGCTGGTGATCGCCCCGAACGGCGTGCACATGATCGAGCTCAAGGATTGGAGCGGCAGGCTCACCGGCGAGGGCGGAGATTGGGTCCAGACCACTACGCGCGGTGATCGCCGGTTCCACCGGAACCCGCTCCACTTGGTGAACCAGAAGAGCAAGGAACTCGCGGGCCTGCTCGGCGACAGCGGCGCACGCGTTTTTCTGAACTCGGCAGTCTGCCTCACCAATTCGGGTCTGCGATTCGAACTCCCGGCGGGCGACCGCGCCAACACGCACACGATCCGCGAGCTGATCGATCGGCTCGATGCGCCGGTCCGCGACATCAAGCACACGATCAGCGCCCAGCGTGCGAAGGCGATCAAGAAGGCTCTCGAGCAGGTCGGCATCCGGCGCAGCGATGCGGACTTCACCGTCGGCCCCTACCTGTTGGAACGCAAACCCTTCGACGCGGGTCCGACCTGGCAGGACTATCTGGCCGCGCACACAGAGCTGCGTGAACCCGTCCGCGTCCGCGTCTACCTGCGTGAACGTGGAGCCGACGAGCAAGCCCGCAGATCTGTTGACGCGGCCGCTCGACGCGAAGCCGCGGTGCTGCGCAAGTTCCGGCACCCGGGCGCCGTGCAACTGGAATTGTTCGATCCGTCGGGCCATATCGCCGGTCCTGCCCTGATCTTCCGATACCACCCGGACACGCTGCACCTGGACGATTACCTCTCCCGCCATGGCGAGTCGCTTGACCTCGGCGACCGGATCGAACTCGTGCGACAGCTCGCGGAAACGTTGCGGTCGGCGCATTCGGCCCGGCTGTATCACCGTGCGCTCGCCGCCCGCTCGATCCATGTGGTCCCCCGCCCCGGTGCGGGTGAAACCCAGCGCTGGCGCTCACCCCGGCTGCAGATTTCGGACTGGCAGGTGGCGACCCAGCGCTCGGGCGGCACCGCGCTGACGATGACTCGGCACGCCCCGACTCTGCTGTCGGCGCATCACCTGTCGAGCGGGTCGGACGCCTACCTCGCGCCCGAGGTGTCGGCGCCCTCCCCTGACCCCATCGCCATGGACGTCTACGGCCTCGGCATGCTGACCTACCTGCTGGTGACGGGTAGAGCTCCCGCCGCTACCCAAGCGGAACTACTGACCCGCTTCGAGGCCGGTGAGGAACTGCGCCCGAGCGCACTGGTCGACAATCTGCCGCAGGATGTCGATCTTCTGGTGGCCGCGGCGACGGACTACCGACCGTCGAAACGGCTCACCTCCATGGACGAGTTCCTGGAACTGCTCGAGGATGTCGAAGAGGCGCTCACCGCTCCCGACGAGGAAGAGGCCGTCGCCGACGAGAAGGACCCCCTCCAAGCCGTTCCCGGCGACGTGCTTTCGGGCCGCTGGCTGGTGCGCCGTCGACTGGGCACCGGATCGACCAGCCGCGCCTTGCTCGCGCGCGATCTGCAGGCCGAGACCGACAAGCGCGGCGCGAAAACCTATGTGGTGCTGAAGGTCGCACTCTCCCAGGACCGAGCCGACGTGCTCAAACGCGAGGCCGGTGTGCTGCGCGGCCTGCGGCGGCATTCGGGCGTGATCAACCTGGTCGATCCGGGCGTGCTGGAACTCGGCGGCCTCACCACCTTGGTCCTGGAGTATGTCGGTGACGAGCAGGGCTTGGACCAGGACTCCGGCCATCGCACCGAGGAGACCGTCGCCCGCGAGCTGCGCGACAACGGCCGCTTGCAGGTCGGGCGCCTGGAGACCTACAGCGACTACCTGTTCGCCGCCAGCGACTTCCTCGAGGGCGAGGGTGTCTGGCATCGCGACCTGAAACCGGACAACATCGCGATCCGGGTGCGTCCCAACCGGACCCGTGAACTCGTCCTCATCGACTTCTCGCTGGCGGGGTACCCGGTGCAGAACACCGAGGCAGGCACCGACGGCTACCTGGATCCGTTCATCGGCACCCTGACCCGCAGTGTCTATGACGCGCAGGCCGAACGCTACGCGCTGGCGGTGACGCTGCACGAGATGGCGTCGGGCGAGTTGCCGCGGTGGGGTGACGGCAGCGTGTTGCCGCGCCAGCTGGACCCCGCGGAGTTCCCATACCCGGAAATCGCCGCCGACGCGTTCGATCCGTCGGTGCGCGACGGGCTGGTCAGGTTCTTCCGCAAAGCACTGCATCGCGATGTCGCACAACGTTTTTCGGATTTGAAGCCGATGCGCGACGCCTGGCGCAAGGTCTTCCTCGACATGACCAGGTCGGTGCCGCCGCGACCGCTCAGTTCGCATCCGGCGCCGCCCGCCGATGTGGACGAGGTGTCGCCGGAGGATCAGCGGCGTCTGATCTCCGAGCAGGCCACAGTCGAGACCCACCTGTCACAGGCGGGTCTTACCGCCGCCACCGAGCAGTTCCTCTATGGGCTGGGTGTGAACACCGTCGGCGAACTGCTCGACTACGGTCGAGGCAAGCTGATCAACGCACCGGGCCTGGGCGCACGTGCCCGCCGGGAGATCCAAGACCGGCTCAAGGAATGGGGCCGGCGCTTCGGCAAGGACGAGCCCGCACCTCTCACACCGCAAGCGCGTAAGGAAGCGAAAGAGGAATTCAACGCCGCCGAAGCCGACCTCGGCGCAGGCCTGCTGCGCACGCTGAGCCTGGACACCCTGGCCGCCCTTTTCGTACCGGAACGCAGAACCGGCTCCAACGCCAGCAAGGTCGATGCGGTAGCTCGACTGCTGCGGATTCCCGGCGCGGGCGATCTGCCCGAACTCGATGCGTGGCCCACTCAGTCGGCGGTCGCGGAAACCCTGAACCTGACCTCGGGTCGAGTCGCGCAACTGCTGAAAGCGCAACGGCAGCAGTGGAAGAAGGATCCCGCAGTACAGGCCCTGCGCGAGCAGGTACTGGAACTGCTGGACGGCTTCGGCCGGGTGGCGGCGGCCACCGAACTCGCCGACGCCTTGATCGCGCGGCGCGGCACCCGCCTGCAAGAGCGCGCCCAGCGCCGGGCGCTGGGTCTGGCGGCTGTGCGCGTGGTGGTCGAGGTCGAGCAACTGACGCCGGACGAGGCCGCGATCTATACCGCCCAGCGACGCGACTCCGGCGAACATCCCGTGGTTGTGCTGGCACTCGAGGCAGGCGAGGACGCCGACCCGGACACCCCTGCCGCACCGGCGCTGGCGAACTACGCTCTGCGCCTGGGGAGAACCGCTGACGCCCTAGCGGCGCAGGAGACCCTGCCGACAGCCGCGACCGTGTTGGACCGGCTGGGCGCGATCGACCCGCCCGCGGGCACCCCCACCTTGGACGAGCGCCGCCTGGTGCAGGTGGCCGTCGGCGCCTCCCGCAACGCCGCCGTCACGCCGCGGCTCGAGATCTATCCTCGCGACCTCCCGCTGGTGCGCGCAGTCCGCCTGACCCAGGCCGGCCTGCTCACTCTCACACCCGGCGTTCCGCTGAAGCAGCAGCCCGGCCTGCGGGCGGAGCGCGTGTTCGAACGCATCCTGGCGCGGTTCCCCGAATTGACCATCGCGGGAAGCGACCGTGACGTGCCCACCCCGGAGTTGACGAAAGCGTTGCGCGAAGCCGGGTTCGACCTCGTGGTGGCGACCCATCCCGAGTCCCGCATCCAGCGCTACATTCCCGAGCACGCCGATCAGCTGTCCAGCTACACCGCGCACGCACCGCGCTGGTCGACCGCCCTCAACAGCCACGCGGCGGGCAGCTACTCCGACGACCCGAACCTGGCCAAGGCCGCCCGCGCCGAGGAACTGCTGACCGGCGCCGCGCCACGGGACGGCTTCCGGGTCCTCACCTCCCCCACCACACCGGCCTCGGCCACTCTCGCCGCCATTAGCGAACTGCGAGAACGTTTCTCGGCCCGCCCGATGTCCGCGACGGCACTGTTCCTGGCGAACATGCACGATCTGGTCCCCCCGGGCACCAAACCCACCTGGGACACCATTCTGCGCGCCGACATCGCCGAGCCGGGCTCCCGCGCGGCGCTGAAGTTCAGCGAATACGCGCGCACAGCCTGGGGCCGCATCGAAACCGAGATCGCCGACAACATCGCAGGCAACGGCCCGCTGCTGCTCACCGACACCCTGGTGTTCGCCCGCTACGACGCCATGAGCGTCCTCGCCCGCCTGGCCGAACAGGCCCGCCGCGGCAAGGGCGGCCTATGGCTGCTGTGCCCGCAGTCCGACCCCATGCGCCAGCCGCACCTCGGTGCGGAAGCGGTGCCCTACCAGTCCGCTCTCAACGAGTGGATCCATTTGCCTGAAGCGTGGATCCGCAATATTCATCGCGCCAGCGCCTCGACCGACACAGGAGTAACCGCATGATCGACCGCGCCGCACTTCTCGCCGACCTGAAAAAGCAGGTCACCGCGGTCGAGAACGACCTAGAGCAGCAACTGCGCATCCTGCCCGAGGTCAAAGCACGCCTGCACGACGAATGGGCGCAAGCTCGCAAACTCAACCGCACCGCCGCCACCGAGGCCTCCTGGCTCGGCGAACGCATCACCCAGGTCGCCGTCGCATGGGTGCTCGGCACCGTCTTCGTCCGCTTCTGCGAAGACAACCACCTCATCGCCGACCCCTACCTCACCGGCCCCACCGACGACCGCCGCGAACTCGCCCAAGCCCGCTACGACGCCTACGTCGAAACCGACCCCGATCCCACCTACCGCGGCTGGCTCGAACACGCCTTCGCCGAACTCGGCGCGGGCCAAGCAGGCAAACTCCTCTTCGACCCCAACCACAACGCCCTCTACCAGATCCCCCTCTCCCACGACGGCGCCCGCCAACTCATCGAATTCTGGCGCGCCCGTGACGAGCACGGCGTACTCGTCCACAACTTCACCGATCCCCTCGATGAAGACGGCATCAGCGGCTGGGACACCCGCTTCCTCGGCGACCTTTACCAAGACCTCTCCGAGGACATCCGCAAGAACTACGCGCTGCTCCAAACGCCCGAATTCGTCGAAGAATTCATCCTCGACCGCACCCTCGAACCCGCTATCCGCGAGTTCGGGTACGAGACGATCCAACTCATTGATCCGACCTGCGGGTCGGGACACTTCGTCCTCGGTGCGTTCCGACGACTGACGCAGCGGTGGGCCACCGACCAGCCGACGAAAGATCGGCACGAGCGCGTCTACGCAGCGTTGAACTCGGTGCACGGCGTCGACATCAACCCGTTCGCGATCGCCATTGCCCGCTTCCGACTGCTCGTCGCTGCCATGGCCGCCGCCAACGTGCGCACGCTCGCTGAGGCCGCGCGGTACGAATGGCCGATAAAACTTGCAGTCGGCGACTCACTGATCAAGGCACGGCAGCTGGAGCTTACCTTCGATGGCGACCAGCGTGACCCGCTCGCAGAGTTCTCCTACGCCACCGAAGACGTCCACGAGTACCCCGGAATTCTCGACTCGGGTCGCTATCACGTCGTGGTGGGTAACCCACCGTACATCACGGTGAAGGACAAGAACCTCAACAGCATCTATCGCGGGCTATATAACGCGTGCGCTGGCACCTATGCCCTGTCAGTCCCCTTCGCTCAGCGGTTCTTCGAACTTGCGAGATTGGGAGACCCACAGGGTAATGGGTACGGCCGAGTCGGACAGATAACCGCAAACTCCTTCATGAAACGCGAATTCGGCACCAGACTCATTGAGGAGTTCTTCTCCCACGCTGTTGAGCTGACTGAGGTCATAGATACCTCCGGAGCTTACATCCCCGGACACGGCACTCCCACTGTCATTCTGATCGGCACCCGTCGTTCAGGTAGCGGCAGGAGCGTGACCGTTCGCACGGTACGCAGCGTACAGGGTGAGCCGAATTCGCCAGAGCAACCCGAGGAAGGATATGTCTGGCGGGCAATTGTTGACCAGATTGACTCGGTCCCCAGCACTAGCCAGTGGGTGTCTGTGGATGCTCTAGACCGTAACCGCTACTTCAGCAAGCAACCCTGGATTCTGACGGATGGCGGTCTGGAATTGACTGAGTCAATCGAGTCAGTGCGAGCCAAGAAGCTTGGGGCAATATCGAGCAGCATCGGAAGAACAACCTCCAGCGGCGCAGACGAAATCTTCCTAATCGCCGATGAAGCAACGGCCAAGCGCCTCCACATCGAAGACCGAGTACGCGAGATCGCAGTCGGCGAGAACGTGCGCGATTACCAATTCTTAGGCACAGCACTCATAGCCAACCCATACACCGGCCACGCGAACAGCCTTCCCATTTCCGACAATAGCCATCTGGTGTCGCGCTTTCTTTGGCCAGCTCGAACAGTGCTGTGCAATCGAGTAATCTTCAGCCAGAAGATCACAGCGAAGCATCCTTGGTTCGTTCATCTTGAGAACTACCCAAGCAAGTTCTCTTCAAGTACCGGAATCAGCTTTGCCTTCGTATCCACCCATAATCACTTCGCCCTAGACCGAGCGGCGCGCGCTTTCAACCGAACCGCGCCGGTGATCAAGTTGCCGGAGGGGGCGAGCGAGGAGGAGCATCTGCGGCTGCTCGGGCTGCTCAACAGCTCCACCGCCTGCTTCTGGCTCAAGATGGTAAGCCACAGTAAGGGAAATGGCGGCATCGGCGGTGGCATCTCGGACGAATTTTGGGAGCACCGGTTTGAGTTCACCGGCACTAAACTTGAAGAGTTCCCGCTGCCGGAGACTTTTCCAATTGAATTAGGTACCGAAATCGATCGGTTGGCGACGGAGCTCGCAGCAGTCAGCCCGCAAGCATTGTGCACGGATACAACCCCAACGGCAGAAGCCCTCCGCAACGGTAAACTGCAGTGGCTGACTCTCCGGTCCCGAATGATCGCCCTGCAGGAAGAACTCGACTGGCAGGTCTACTCGATATATGGACTGCAACCCGAGGATCTCTCGATTTCGGATGCCGAACTGCCCAATTTGGAACTCGGTCAACGAGCGTTCGAGATTGTACTGGCTCGGCGTCTAGCGAACGGCGAGGCATCAGACGAATGGTTTGTCCGACACGGCGCCGCGCCAACTACCGAAATCCCATCTGCATGGCCAGAGACGTATCGGAATGTCGTCCAACATCGCATCGATGTGATCCAGTCGAGCCGGGCGATCGGCATGATTGAGCGGCCGGAGTACAAGCGCCGTTGGAAGTCCGAAGGCTGGGACATCCTCCAGGAGAAGGCACTTCGTACATGGCTTCTGGACCGCATAGAGTCTCGCGATCTGTGGTTCGACGACAACGGTCAACCCCAGATGCTTACCTTGTCGAGACTCACGGACCGCCTCGCAGCCGACCAAGACTTCGTCTCGGTCGCAGCGCTGTACGCACCCCGCACCGACCTGGCCCAGGTCGTAGCAGACCTGATCACCGACGAGCACGTCCCCTTCCTCGCCGCCCTGCGCTACAAACCCTCCGGCCTGAAGAAGCGCAAAGACTGGGAACACGTCTGGGACATGCAGCGTCAGGAAGACGCGATGCCCGACGGCCACGAGAAGAATAAGTTCCGCGACTCCATCCCAGTACCACCCAAATACACCTCCACCGACTTCCTGCGCACCTCGTTCTGGCAGGCCCGCGGCAAGCTCGACGTGCCCAAAGAGCGTTTCATCTCCTACGGCTCCACCAACGTCGCCACCCCCGAGCTCTACGGCTGGGCAGGCTGGGACCACCGCGAACAGGCAATGGCCATCGCCATCTACCTCGCCGAGAACAGCCTCTCCACCGAGGAGATCACTCCGTTCCTGGCGGGCCTGCTCGAACTCCAGCCCTGGCTGGACCAGTGGCACAACGAGGTCGACCCGAACTACGGCATCGCCCCGTCGGCCTTCTTCTCCGGCGACCGCCGCAGCATGCAAGGCGAACACGGCCTCACCGACGACGACCTCCGCAACTGGCGACCGCAACCCGCCGCCCGGGGCCGACGCACCACCACCAAACGCACCACGAAGAAGTCCGTTGCGGCGGAGGGGGACAACTGATGGACCAACGCCCACTTCTGCGCGACCTCATCGATATCAAGGAGCACGTCGCCGGCTCGGACTACGTGCTCACCCTCGCCGATGCGGTCACCGAGGAAGGCTCCACCAAAGCGGTCGAGGACTATGTGCTTACCGACCGCTTGCTCGGCAACTTCGACGAAGCCCTTGCGCTGATCAAGTCCGCACTCGACGGGAACACCTCGAAACCGGCGTTCCTGCACGGCTCGTTCGGTGCCGGTAAGTCGCACTTCATGGCGGTGCTGTACGCCCTGCTCTCCGGCAACCCGGTCGCCCGCTCCCGAGGCGAGTTCGATCCGATCATCACCAAGCACGAATGGCTGCTCTCGGACGGCAAGAAGTTCCTGATGGTGCCGTATCACATGATCGACGCCAAGTCGATGGAGCAGCGCGTACTCGGGAAGTACGTCGAATTCGTCCGCGAGAAGCATCCGGAGGCGCCGACTCCTCCGGTGTATCGCACGGACGCGATGTTCACCGATCTGCGGGCCCTGCGCACCTCGATGGGCGAAGAGCGGTTCCTCGCCGTCCTCAACCAGGATCAAGCCGAGGACGAAGACGACGAATGGGGTGAGTCGACCTTCCACTGGACCACCCAGAAGGTCGACACCGCGTTGGCCGCGACGGAATCGCACGACGGCGGCAGCCTGAATCTGGTGAATCCGACCACGCCGCCGGAGCTGCGCAACAAGCTGGTGCACGACGCGACCACTCATCTGCTGCCTGGGTTCGCCCAGCGCGCCGCCGAAGACGAGAGCGGCTTCATCTCCCTCGATGCGGGTCTCAGTGTCATCGCCGCGCACGCGAAATCGCTCGGTTACGACGCGATCATCCTGTTCCTCGACGAGCTGATCCTGTGGCTCGCCAGCCTCATCCACGATGAGAAGCGGGTGGCGCGCGAGGCCAGCAAGATCACCAACTTCCGTGAGGGTGGTGACGCGCGCCGCGCGATCCCGATCGTCTCGTTCATCGCCCGTCAGCGCGATCTGCGCGAGCTGGTGGGTGAAGAGCTCGCGGGCGCGGCGGAATCGGCGATCCAGGACGCCCTCAATCATGCCTCCGGCCGGTTCGACCTGATCAGTCTCGAAGACCGCAACCTACCGCAGATCGCCCACGCTCGATTGCTGAAGCCGCGCGATGCCGCCGCGAGCGCGCAGATCGACGCCGCGTTCGAGAAGACCAAGAAAATCGGACCGAAGGTGTGGGACACGCTGCTCGGTTCCGACGAGAGCACCACCGGCGCCGACGAGGCGTCGTTCCGGTTGAGCTACCCGTTCTCCCCGGCGTTCCTCGATACGTTGGTGCACATCTCGGCCGCACTGCAGCGCTCACGCACCGGTCTGAAACTGATGGGACAGTTGCTCGCCGATCATCGCAACGAGCTGCGGCTCGGTGATCTGGTGCCGCTGGGCGATCTCTACCAGCAGCTCACCCGCGGTGGCGACCGGCCGTTCGTCGCCGACAAAAAGGTGCTCTTCGATGCCGCCGACAAGCTGTACAAGACGCGGCTGCGCCCGTACCTGCTCAGCACGTGCGAGGTCACCGAAGACGACATCGACGCTTACATCAATCGGCGCGAGACCATCACCGACGCCAAACTCGCAGGCAACTGCAAGAAGTTCGTCGGTCAGAACCGTCTCGCCTGCACGGTGCTGTTGGCAGCGTTGGCCCCTGGCGTTCCGGCGCTGCGTGACTTGACCATTCGCCGTCTCGCCGCGCTCAACCACGGCTCGATCACAACCATGATTCCCGGGCGGGAAGAGGGCGTGATCAAGGACATGATCGGCGAGTGGGCCGCCCGGTTCCCGGAGATCAAGCCCACCGGCACCGATGCCAATCCGGGTGTGCGTTTGGAACTCTCCGGCGTCGACGTGGAATCGGTGATCGCCAACGCGCAGGTCAACGACAACCCGGCCAACCGGCTCGCACTCGCCCGCGACCTCCTCGCCGAGGAATTCGGGTTGGATCGAGCCAACGGCCGATTCGATGCCGACGAGTTGCGTTTCGTCTGGCGCGGGTCCAACCGCGTCGCGGAAGTGGTCTTCGGCAACGTCAGCGACGAGGACGCCCTGCCCAACCACGACTTGCAGCCCGCCTACGAGGGCCGCTGGCGCATCGTCATCGACCTGCCCTACGACGAGGGCATCCTCGGGCCGGTCGAGGACGCCGACCGCATCCGGCGGCTCAAGGAGGAACAGGGCGACAACCATCCGCGCACCGTCGCGTGGTTGCCGTCGCATCTGACCAAGCCCCGCTGGGAAGACTTCCGCCGCCTACTGGTGGTCACCAAGGCGCTCGCCGACCCGTACCGGTTCGACACCCAGTACGCCCAGCACCTCAATCCCGACAACCGAACCAGCGCGAAGCAGCTGCTGGAGTCCCAGCGCGAAACCCTGCGCAAACGTGTGCTCGCCACGTTCAAGCAGGCGTACGGTTTGGCCGAACGCAAGCCCGACGACGTGACCAACGAATTGGACCGGCTGTTCCACCCGCTGCCCGATATCGACGGTCTCACCGTCGCCATCGGCCAATCGATGCACGACGCCATCCGCGCACTCGCGAGCAAGCTACTCGCCCACCAGTTCCCGGAGCACCCGAATCTCGACCCGGACGGCACCGGCACCGCGGTCAAGGCCGCCGACGCGAAAACCGTTCTCGCGCAGGTGAAGGGCGCGGCCGAAGCGCGGGACAATCGCTTCGAGGTTCCGGCGAAAGACCGCGCGCTCATGCGCCGAGTCGCCGAGCCACTCGGTCTGGGCCAGCAGAAGGAGGCCTACTTCGAGCTGTCGAAGCGGTGGGCCGACCACTTCCGCAAGTCGGCGCAGAATGCCGGGAAAACCGGCGACCTGTCGGTGATCTCGCTCGGCGAATGGATCGACCTGCCCCAGCCGCGCGGTCTGGAGCCGCACATCGCCAATCTGGTGATCGCGTCCTTCGCCGAAATGGACGACCGGATCTGGGTGCGCGGCGGTGTGCCGATCGACGCGCCGGAACTCACCAAGATCCAGGCCGGTGACGCGCTGCGGACCCAGCCGCTGCCGAGCGAATCGGATTGGGACACCGCGCGGAACCGGTTCGAGGTCATTTTCGGAGACAAGGCGCCGACGCTGCGGCGCGGCGGTCCGGTGCAGCTGTTCGCCCGGCAGATCAGCAGTACCGCCACGAAGTACCACGACCCGGCCGCACGGCTTGTCGAACAGTTGGAAAAGCACGCGGATTTCCTCGAGCTCGACGACAGCGAACCCGCAGGACGTCTCGCGCTCGCTCGTCGCTCGCTGGAGCTGCTGTCGGCTCTCACCTCCGCCGGTGGGGGCGGGTCGGCCGGAGCCAAGAAAACCGTCGAAGCGCTCGCCCACTTCGATCTCGCGGGGGTCAACGCGGACCGGTATGCCACCTCGATCAAATCAGCCGATAAGGTGATCGCGGCACTCGCTCACGCCGCGTGGCGCAATCTGGAGCAGGCGAGCTTGCTCGGTCCCGAAGGCGCCGCACTGTTGGACTCGTTGCGCACCGCAGCCCGATCCGACCAGCGCTCCGCCGATCTTGCCGAGGCGCTGCGCACCACCGACGCCAAGATCACCGCGCTGACGACTCGGAAACTGCGCGAGGAGGCCGAGCGCAATCGCCAGGCAAGCACCGTTACGCCGCCACCGGCGGCACCCAGCGCGACCACGAAGGCTGCCACCGGCGCGGACGACATCGATCTGGGCACTCCTACCAGCAACCCGCCGCTGGACGGCAGCACACCGCGATCCGGCAAGCGGTCTACCCGCCGGTCCGGCATATACACCACTACGGCTCGGGATGCGGTAGCGAAGTTCTCCGCCGACCTGGCCGAACTCGCCGCTCTGGAACCCGGCGCTTCGGTCGAGATCACGTGGAAGGTCATCGAATGACCGGTGCCACCGTGACCACTGCGCTACGGCTGTCGAGGACGACCGTCGCGCAGTACCTCTTCTCCCACAAGCGGCTCGAGAAGGTACTGGCTGAGCCCGGTGAGCCCGTGACGCTGCTGCTGCGCGGCGAGCCGGAATGGGAGGGTGACCCCGTCCTGACCCTCGCGGATGGCCGCCGCGCGCGGGTGGCGGTCGGCGCCTCGCCGCTGGCGGTACACGAGAAGGTCCTCGCGCATGCGCGCGAGATCTCTCCCGACCCTCGCGTGCTGGTGTTGCTGACCGGTGTCGAAGAACACGACCTCGACCCGGCCATACTCGTGCGCACCGACCGTGGACGAGTGCACACCGTGGATCGGTGGGACATCGTGCGTGAGTCCTTCAACTCCAAGGAGATCGACCCGTGGCTCAAGCGAGAGGCATGGGCCTGCGAGGCGCTGCTCGACGCAGCCGGGGCGCAGGGGTGGCCGACCGCGCTGGCCGGTGGCATTCTCTCTCGGGTTCCGGCCCTGACCGCGCTGGCCACCCGCCGGTTGGGCATCCAGGCCACGGTGGACCGGATCGATCCGCTCAGTTTGCTCGAGTGGTCGCAGCGGCCGGGCGGCCCGCAGCTACTGCTCGATCTGCGTGCACCTGAGCGCGATGGACTCACCCGGTTCCTCTCCGAAGATGAGCAATCCGGAGCGACCGGCGCTGTTGTGACCGCGCTGGTGCGCACCGGGCACGGGGCAGAAGCCATTGCCTATGGGCTGGTATGCGCGGCGCTGTGGCGGCATGCAACCGCGGACAGTGCGGTGTATCAGGCGCGCGGGCGCGTCGAGCGCTGGCTCGGTGATCATCCGCCCGCGGTGGGTGGCGAACTGGACCGCATGCTCGCGACCTTCGGCCGCACCTGCGAAGACTACATCCGGGATCTGTTGGTGAAGGCGCGTTCTTCGGCCGATCCGCACGACGAAGCCGAAGAATCCGCCCGGCACGCCCGCAAGATCGCGGACACCGTGCTCGCACAGGCCGACCTTCTCGTCCGCCAGTTCGGTGCGGGGACGGCCGCGGAATACAGTCCCCTGCTCACCGCAGGTCTCGACGCCCGGTTCACGGCCGCGGGTGCAGCTCTCGGTCGCGGCAAGGCCGATGAAATCGATCGGACCGTGGCCGCCCTGCGCGCACACGACCTCGCCGCTGATCATCGCGTCCGCATAGGCCGGGTTCGGATGGCGCAGCGCCTGACCCGATGGCTGAGCACCGATCCCGACCCGACCTGCGACAGCGTCGCCGCGGCACTCGACCGGCAGATGCGCGACACCGCATGGGCCGACCGCGCCCTCGACTATCTCGATGCGGGCGGCGATGACGATGCCGCACTACGCGTCGCATACGACGCCATTGCCACCCGCACCCGCAAGTTACGTCGTGAATTCGATTGTGAGTTCGCGAAAAACCTGGCCGTGTGGACCGAATCGGGATCATCCCCGGGCACCATGTTGACGGTCGAAACCTTCCTGCATCGTGTGGTGCGCCCGCTCGCCGCTGATCATCGTGTGCTGCTCATCGTCGTGGACGGCATGAGCGCCTCCATCGCGACCGAACTGGCCGGCGAGCTGCGCGGCACTTTCGCCGAGTACGACCCCCTGCCCCGCGAGGGGAAGCCCTACCGCCGCTGCATGGCCGCGGCCTTGCCCAGTCTGACCGCGGTGTCGCGCACCTCGCTGTTCGCCGGCAAACTCATGAAGGGCGACCAGAAGACAGAGCAACGCCTCTTCCGGCAGCATCCGTTCTGGGGTGCCAAGCGTGCTGAGGTGTTCCACAAGAACGATCTGCGCAGCAAGCCGGGCGATCGGTTCGGGGCCGACCTCGGTGCGGCCCTCGCCGACCCGAACTGCCATGTCGCCGTCGTGCTCAACACCATCGACGACCGGCTCGCCAAGGAAGCCAAACTCGATGATTCCGGCTGGGAAACCAGAGAAATCGGCGACCTGCGAGCCCTGGTAGCGGCTGCCACCGGGCAGGGCATGGTCGTGCTCATCACCAGCGATCACGGCCACGTCGTCGACCGGCACAGTGTGCTGGTCGAGGCGAACAACATCGAGTCGGCACGACACCGCCTGCCCGCCGCCGAGTTCGACCGCCGAACCGAAACCGAGATCGCGCTGCACGGCCCCCGTGTCGTCTGGCCAGAGCCCGGCGCTTCGATCGTCGCGTTGTGGGACAACGACTCCCGCTACAGCGCTCAGAAGGCGGGTTATCACGGGGGCGCCGCGCTGGCGGAGATCACCATCCCCGTGCTTGCGTTCCTGCCGTTCGGCGCCACTCCTCCCTCCGGCTGGCGAGAGCTGGGTGACCAGCGGCCCGAGTGGTGGCGCGACGGTACCGAATCGCTACAGCAGGTCCACACCCCCGCCGTCGACAACAAGACGCGTACTCGCGTCGCCAATAAGGCTGCCGAGAGGCTGAGCGACCAGATCACGCTCGACATCCCGCTGCCCAGCGCCGCGCCTCTGCCACAGGAGACGAGCGCCGCAGACGACCTGGTCACCCGACTTCTCGCGTCGGAGGTGTTCGCCGCGCAGCTGGAGCAGCTGGCGCGGAAGCCGACGACCTCCAAGCTGGAGAAAGCGATCCGGGCGCTCCTCGACGGACCACAGTCGACGACGGCGCTCGCCCAACGGGTGGGCGATCCACCGACACGCGCGAGCGGCTTCGCCGCCGTACTCGGACAGCTGCTGAACGTGGACGGTGCGCAGGTGCTCGAGACCATGTCGGACGGCCGGACCCTACGGCTGCACGTGAAATTGTTGCGAACCCAGTTCGGCCTGCGCTAACGGATCGGGCGGCGCTCCGCAGACGCCGAGCGCCGCCCGGTACAGAACCAGCCCGCTGACGATCACAAGAGCGGTCGAGGCCAGGGTGTACCCGCGTTGATGAGCTATTGGCGCGGGGGGCTGGATTCGTTACTCATCCAGGTCCACGGGGCGGTTGGTTCCGGAGGTGCCGATTGTCCCTCGGCAGTTTCGGGGGTGCCGGTGCGTGCCGGGCCCAGCCAGGCGCCCAGGTCGACAACGGCCGTGCAGTAGTTGTCGGTGTCGTCGAGGACTCGTCGTGTGGCGAGGTCACCGTTGCGGACCAGCGGCGCGAGCTCTTGTGGCAGGTTGGAGCCGACCATCGGGCGGCCGTCGGCCCCGATGAGCGGCAGATCGATTCCGTAGGTGACTCCCGTGGCAGTCACCCGCAAATAAATCCGGCACACCCGGGCATTGGTGAACATGAATCCGGCGAAGGTGTACAGGTCCTCGAACCATGGGACTCCGCCGCCGTGGACGAAGATGCTGAACAGGCTGAACAGGCGCTGGTCAGGGTAGACGGACACGGCGGTGTTGTCGAAGCCGGTTTCGGATGCCGCGACCACGATGTTGCCGTGGCTGTCACGCGGATGGTGCTGGTGAGTGCGTTGTATATCGGCGAGCGTCGACGCAACGGTGAAGCGCATATGGTCCACTGCTGCGTCTACGTCCAATCCAGTGCCCTCTGCGGTGAGGTCGAACTCCACCGCAACCGCGTTGGACAGGTCTGTGGCGGTGGACAGCGCTATTCGCGCGTGTGTCGCATCGGCGCGCACGACACCACGCACCCGCGCTCCCGTGGGAGGCAACGGACCAGGCGGAGCGAGCACGAGCGGGATCGTGCTGCATAGCAGGAAATCGAACTTCGCGTCGGCGGTGCCGGTCGTCATTGGCTTCTTTCCAAGTGTCGACTCGTTAGGAGGCTAGACCTTGTTGACCCAGTCCGGACACCGATCGTAGCCCTCGCAATAGGCAGTGATGACGCCGATGTTCTTGCCGTCGCCTGTGGTGTAACGGCGGTCGTCGGTGCGTGTCGCGGCCTGCACGATGACCCGGATGGTGATGTGGATCTTCCCTCTGGGATCCACGGCGTAAGAGATGTACTCCTGGCGGGCACCCAAGTCCTTGTCGGGCTTGTGGGTTTGGAACGCGGCATGGATCGGAGTACGGGATGTCAGGTTGTGCCGACCCGCGTAATGCTCCCATCCAAGATCGGCCTCGTTGCCGATTCGCACCGGAGTGCTCACCCCGCGCAGATCGCTTTCGTCCCACAGGATCGTCGACCAGTCACTTCGGTTCTGCCGCATAGGCCACGCCACCGCAACGACCTCGGCGGAACGCGTCTTGCTCTCCTGGGGCGTGCCCCACCTCGCGAGATACTCAGTCCTCGCCATGAACACCAGGCCAGTACCGGGCCCTTCGGCGACAGCGACGCCCGCCGACATCGGCACCGTCAGCGCCACGATCACAAAGAGCCCCCGCAGGACACGAAGCAGCGCCGAAGGCATGCGCTCATGCTGAATCTGCGACCGCCGCAACAATACCGTCATCGATTTCCCTCCCGTTTGCAGCGAATCATGCCTGTAAAAACTGATTCGCTTATCCGACTCACTCCCCGCCGCCGTGCTTGGCAGCCGGGTTGCTGGCGAGATGGTCCCGCCTGCTTCCTGTCCCGTCATCAGATTGAGACGTCGGTCGAGCCGGATCGGTTCCAACCAATTCGAGAAAACTCGGCAGAACTCACTCGGAGCGGCACTCGTCCCGCCTGAGCCAGGTTGACCACCGACATCGCAGGCCGCCGAAAGCGTCAGAGAACTGGACGCCATACCGGTATTCGTGAGCGGTGAGGCGCCTGCACGCGTCAGCGAGCGAGCGGCGGACCGTTCGCACGGGAGGGGGCAGCCCACCAGTTCCGCCGCTGGCGACGCACACAGCGTCGATGCAATGCCGGTACCGTCGTCTTGGACAAACACCACCGCAGTAGTCAGGCTGGCCGCGAAGGGCAGTTGACAGCCGCGTATCCGCACGATCAGCATGACGCCCCGCGCCTCGATGCGTATCGCGGAGGTTCGCGGGGCTTCGGGCTGCAAACTCCTCGAATCGGCACGCCCTCTGCCCATGCGAGACTGTCCACGTGAGTAGCCAGCCAACCCAGGTCAGCGCGGCCCGGCGGCGCGCGGTCATCGATGCGCTGCGGCGCGGCGCAGTGCCGGAGAGCGGACTGGACCTGCTCGCGACCGGGCTCGACCGATTCGAGGCTGCCCTCGACGCGGAGCTGGACGCGGTCGAGTCCGGCGGGTCGGTGTTCAAAGCGGTCCGCGGCGAGTACGGATCAGGTAAGACGTTCTTTTCGCGATGGCTGGGCGAGCGGGCGAAGCGGCGCAACTTCGCCGTGTCGGAGGTTCAGATATCCGAGACCGAGACACCGTTGCACAAGCTGGAGACGGTGTATCGGCGGCTCACCGAGCGACTCACGACGTCGAGCTTTCCGCCGAGTGCGCTTCGCTCGGTTGTCGACGCGTGGTTCTATGCGCTCGAGGAAGACGCTCTGGCGGCCGGTGCCGACGACGACTCGCTGATCAGTGCCGTCGACGAACTCATGACCGCCCGGTTGATCGAGGTCTCCCGGCACGCGCCGTCCTTCGCGACGGCGCTGCGCGGATACCGCACGGCACTGGTCGATGGTGATGAGGCGACCGCCGCCGCGATCCTCGCCTGGCTGGGCGGACAGCCCAACGTGGCTGCCGCGGCAAGGCGGGCCGCGGGGGTGCGCGGCGAACTCGACCATTTCGGCGCATTCGGATTCCTCCAAGGTCTGCTCACCGCGCTGCGCGACAGCGGTCATCGCGGTCTGCTGCTCGTACTCGACGAGGTGGAGACCCTGCAGCGAGTGCGGTCCGATGCCAGGGACAAAGCCCTCAATGCGCTGCGTCAGCTCATCGACGAGATCTACTCCGGCCGGTTCCCCGGGTTGTATCTGCTCATCACCGGCACGCCCGCGTTCTACGACGGCCAGCAGGGCGTGCAGCGCCTGGCGCCGCTGGCGCAGCGCCTCGCGACGGATTTCACCACCGACCTGCGCTTCGACAACCCTCGTGCCGTGCAGATTCGCTTGCCCGGGTTCACCATGGATTCGCTCGCAGCACTGGGTAGCACCATCCGCGATCTGTATGCCGACGGTAGCGAGCACCCCGAAAGAATCCGTGCCGCCGCTGACGACGCCTATATCACCGACCTCGCCAGGGCGGTCGGCGGTACTCTCGGCGGCAAGGTCGGCGTCGCGCCCCGGCTGTTCCTCAAGAAACTCGTCGGCGACGTCCTCGACCGTATCGACCAATTCCCTGACTTCGATCCCCGACAGCACTACAAGCTCACCGTCAGCACCTCCGAGCTAACCGACGCCGAGCGCAATCTCGTGCGTGCCGACGACGTCGACCTGGAACTGTGACCGACGAACCCTGGGATCGCCTCCATCCCGTGGTGATCCACCACATTGTCAACACACTGGGCTGGCCGGGCCTGCGGCCACTTCAACAGGACGCTATCGCACCGCTCATCGATGGCGAGGACGCCGTTCTCCTCGCGCCGACAGCGGGCGGAAAGACCGAGGCGGCCTGCTTTCCCTTGCTGAGCGCCATGGAGCAGCGACACTGGACCGGCATTTCAGTGCTGTACCTGTGCCCGCTGAAGGCACTGCTGAACAACCTCGTCACGCGGATAGATGCATACGCGCAGTGGCTGGGCAGGCGCGCCGCGCTGTGGCACGGTGACGTCACGAACTCCAAACGAGATCGCATCCGGCGCGAACACCCCGACATCCTGCTGACGACGCCGGAGTCGTTGGAAGCCATGCTGATCGGCACGAAGACCGATCACAACGAATTGCTCCGCAATGTCCGCGCGGTCGTCGTGGACGAGGTCCATGCTTTCGCCGGTGACGACCGCGGTTGGCATTTGCTAGCTGTGCTGGAACGTCTGCAGCGTGTGGCCGGGCGCCCGATCCAGCGCGTCGGCCTATCGGCCACGGTCGGCAACCCGAACGATCTACTCAGCTGGCTACAGGGGTCAGGGGCCGGCATCCGCCCGGGTCGAGTAGTCGCGCCGGGCGTCACCGTGTCGCTTGGGGCGAAGAGCGCCGCTCCCCCGCCGGGGGAAGTCGAGCTCGATTATGTCGGCTCACTCGACAACGCCGCCAAAGTGATCGCGGCATTGCATCGGGGCGAGAAGCGCTTGGTCTTCTGCGACTCCCGACGGCAAGTCGAACACTTGGGAGCCGCGCTACGGGAGCGGGAGGTGACGGTGTTCCTCTCCCATTCGTCGCTCTCCGTCGACGAACGTACACGCGCCGAACAGGCATTCGCCGAGGCAAGGGACTGCGTGATCGTCTCTACGTCCACCCTCGAGCTCGGTATCGACGTCGGCGACCTCGACCGGGTGATCCAGATCGACTCGCCCACAACGGTCGCATCCTTCCTGCAGCGAATCGGACGCACCGGTCGCCGCGCCGACAGCACCCGCAACTGTTTGCTCCTGGCCACCACCGACGATGCTCTTGTCCAAGCCGCAGGGCTGCTACTGCTGTGGGGTCGCGGTTGGGTCGAACCGATCACTGCTCCGCCCGAACCACGCCACCTTGTTGCTCAGCAATTGCTGGCCATCACATTGCAGCACCACAGCATCGGCGACCGTCTCTGGACACACGAGTGGAACGATCTGGCTCCCTTCGACGGATCTGCGCTGCCGATACTGCGCCATCTGCTCGCTCAGGGATATCTGGACCAGGACAGCGGTCTCCTCCACATGGGCCCGGTCGCCGAAAAGCGTTTCGGACGTCGGCATTTCCTCGACCTCACGGCGTCGTTCACAGCACCACCGCAGTTCACTGTCCTCGCCGGACGGCAGGAGATCGGCCACACCGACCCATCCGTGCTCACAGACGACAACCCCGGCCCGCGGCTATTGCTGCTTGCCGGGCGCAGCTGGCGGGTCACCTACATCGACTGGAGCCGGCGTCGCGCCTTCGTGGAGCCGGCTGAGACCGGAGGCGTGGCGAAGTGGTCGAATCTGGGCCTTCGAGGCTTGTCGTTCGAGCTCGTGCGCGCGATGCGCGATGTGCACCTCGGTGCGGATCCGCCGGTCGAGTTGACTCGTCGGGCCAGGACCCAGCTGACCGACATCCGCGCAACCGAAGGGACCGGCAATGCCCGCGCGGATGCCACGATCGTTCACCGGGACGGGGAGAGAGTTCACTGGTGGACCTGGGCTGGGTTCCGAGCCAATGCCACGTTGGCCGCGTCGCTTCCCGACATCGTCTATCCGAGTCAGCGGCCGAACGACTTCAGCATCCGGCTGCGACCGGACCTGACGGTCGACATGTGGCGAAGTGCACTGGCCGAGCGCTGCGCGCTCCTGCCGACCCTCGAGTTGCCACAGGTCGACGAGCGCGCTGCCCACGGACTGAAGTTCTCCGACGTCCTTCCGAGCGAGGCCGCAACGGCGACTGTGTCCGCGCGACTCGCCGATCTCGACTCAGCGCGGAAGGTGCTCGCGGAGAACACAGCGTTCTACACCGTCTGACTCGGTGCCGTCACAGCCGACCAGGCTACAACCGACCTTCCTCCGCCAACGCGGCGACTAACGAGGTGGCGGTCTACAGCTACGCGCTCCTGGAATCAGGAGCGCGGGCCCGATCCCGAATCAGGCGAGTTCAAAGCCCCCACACCGCACTGCTGCGGTGAATTCATCCCATGCGGCAGGGGTAAAGACGAGCGCCGGGCCGCTGGCGTCCTTCGAATCTCGGACACCGACCATGCCGACCTTCACTCCAACGGGCCGGCCCGGGAGTTCCCTCCAAACATTCGATGACGTAAGGCTCAGCTACCGGGCCCGCGGCAGGGACAGCAGCGCTGGACTCAGCGACTCCGCCGACAGTGAGCAGCGCCGCACCAGCGGCCAGCCCCATAGCCATTAGACGCATACGAACAACCATCAGTTGCCTCCTCGCGGCGCTTGTCGACGCGGGCGCCGAGGAGGTTTCCGGCCGTTCGACCAGCGCGGCTATTTCGGCACCGATCACGAACGACCGCGGGGCCGTCGGCTGACATCCGAAAAATGTGCCCCGACCGGCGCACGCAGGACCAGCAAGTGTGTGGTCATGACGTGCGGTGTCCTTCGCGTCTGAAGCTCGGTCGATGGACACCATCGACACGCTCCCGGTACTCTCCGCACATGAGTGACGGGGGGAATCCGGGACCCGGCCCGAATCTGTCCGTGGTGCCCGAAAGCGTTCGCGAGGTCGGGCAATACGTCTACGAGGTGGCCGAGGCCCTGCGCTCGGCATTGGATTCCGCGGCCAAGGATGTGGATTCACTCGTCAACGGCGGCTGGACCGGTGGCTACGCAACCGAGTTCAGCCATGGCTGGACCGAAATCCACGACGGTGGCGGCCAGATCATCGCTGCCCTCACCGGTATGGCCGAGAAGCTCGGCGTCACTGCCGACACCTATCAAGCCCGTGACGAGAACACAGCTACAGCCCTGAACACTTCCAGCCTGGAACTGCCGTGAGTTCACAGTTCTCCGTCGACCTCGACCACCTCGACCAGATCGTGGCCCGCTTGGCGGGCCTGGCCGGATTCATCGCCGACCACCTCGACGAGATCGATCAGCGGGTCGCCACTCTGCAGGGCAGCGACTGGCAAAGCACTGCTGCCCAGGCATACGCCGATGCGCACCGCCAATGGGCGGCTGGCGCAAGAGAATTCGCCGAGGGCATCCGCGACGTGAGCGACGCCGCCCGTCAAGCCCACGACCGCTACACCCGCGCGATCGATATCAACCACCGCATGCTCACGCAGGAGTAGCCGTGGGCAACGACCTCGACCTCGACTGGCAGGTGTACTACGACGCCGCCAAGAAATGCCACGATCTGGCTACCGACCTGCGCACAGCCGATAAACCGGTGCACGACGCGGTCAAAGGCGAATGTGCCGGTATGGCCGGTGACGCGCCCGGCTGCGACCAATGGGGCAAGAAATACGACCAGGCCGCACAGCAGACGATGCAGACCTGCGCGCATCTCGCGGACGCCCTGACCAATTTCGGTTACGTCCTGTATGCCACCGGCTACAACTACGGGCTGATGAACCGTTCCAACCCGCCGCCACTGCGCCCTGATGTCAGGGAGGTTTCCCAGTACACGGTCTCGATTCCGACCTCAGTCGGTGCCAACGGTGACGGCACCCGCCACGACGGCGGAGTCCAAGCGTTCTACAACAAACTTGTCGGAGAAATCGAGAAGGCGTTCGGAAAACTCCCCAACGGGAACGTGAACAAACTCGCCAAGGCTGAGAACACATGGAAAACGTTCGCAGGCCATGAGACCATCACCGGCGCGTCGGGACGTATCACGGCCATCATCGGCCTGTTCGACAACATAGAGGACCGGAAGAATCTCCCGCCCCTGCTCGAGCGCCTGACCACTCTTCGGGACGGCGCCGATCAGGTGGCCGCGGCCTCTCTCAATCTGGCCGGTCCGGTCGCCGAGTACCACGCCGGGACCGTCGACGCACGCGCACAATTCAAATCGGCGATCGATACCGCGATGATCGCCATCGGCGTCAGCCTCGCTGTCGGAGCCGCGCTCGCCGCCGTCAGCTTCGGCGGCAGCCTCGCCGCCAGCGGCGGTGCCATAGCCACCGCCGTAGCAGAAACCATCAACGCCATACGCGCCGTCTACCAATCCCACAAGTTCTTCAGAACGATCGGGATCGTCGCCACTGCGGCCGGAATAACCGTCGCCGCAACGAATGCCTTCGAGAAGGTACCCGACCTCCACATCACCATAACGAGCCTCGTCGGCATCATAGCTATGCGGGTACTGATCGACGATGACGGTCCCGAGAAGAAGCCCGATACGAGTACCACACCGGGAAAATTTCCGGATGGCTTCACTCTGCCTCCCGAAGTGGTCGCCGATAGGATCGCGGAACACGCAGGTCATCGGTCCGTTCCCGGGGTGGATGACGACGACCTGCCGGAGTACATCGAGAAGACTATCGAGAATCCCGGTTATAGATTGAGGGATACACCGAATGGCACACCACGCATGGGCTGGTGGGATGAAGAAACCGGCACGGTGATCATCCGGGAGGGCAATAATGGTACATTCTTCCAGCCCGATGAGGGCTATGAGTACTTCAAGAAGTTACTCGCAGAGTAGGGAGTCGGATGAGTAACTACGATCAGCGGACGGAAGATTTGTGGGCGACGCTCGACCCGCAGGACGAGGTGTTCATCGCAGCTGTCGACGAAGCTCGATTGGCCACTGAACGCCAGCGACTTCCCGAGCAGCGTCGAACTCTTCTCAAAACTCCTACCTATGGGTTGAAGAACAGGTTTTCGATGTGGGAGTCGCTGGTCCGAAGAATGGAGCAGAACTGGGCGCCGAGCGGATATTATCTGGTGGACGAGTACCTGAACGATCTGTCCTCCAGATCAGCGCTCTCCGAGATACTGGCAGACGCGCCGGACACAACCAGGACCAAGCTTTCCCAAGCGCTTTCCGCGCTCGACGAAAGATTCTTCCAGAATACCGTCGTCGATGGGGGTATCGAACTCGGGCGATGGCGCGCGAACCGGCCGCCGAATATTCTTCCATTTCTGTGGGAACGCAAACCCCGGCACCTCCCCTGGAATTAACGGAGACCCCGCATTCGGCACCGTGAGGTCAGCGATCAGTCCAGGCTTGTCAGTACGCTACCGACCGAGTGCCCGAACCGGCTGGGTCCGCGCCGGTGAAACGTTCGGCTACCTCGCCGCACCGATCGGGAACGACCCGCGCGGTGGTCGGCTAACATCCGAAAAGTGCCCGACCGGCGAACAAGGGGTCATCGGGCCGACGTATCCGACCGACCCGCCGAGTCGGCCGACATCCGAGGAACATCCGTGGGGTCCTACTGCCGACCTTGCAGGCGGCGGGTGTGACGGCCGCGCGCTCGACCGCCCGAAGGGTATGGAGTTCGCGCGGGTGATTCTGGCGGGAATCGACGAAGCCCATGTGCCGTCGAAGGCAAGCATTCACGGCGTGCGAGGAGGAGCGGGACGAGGCGAAGCTGCGCGAGAGATCGCTGTTGTACGTCGCGGCGAGCCGCGCACGCGACCAGCTTGTGGTGACCTGGAGTGGCCGGCGATCCCAATTGCTCGGCGGGAATTGATCGGCGACCGCCCTGCGCGGAACACGCCGCTATCTGGCCGGGACACCCTCGCTTACCGGTCCGCCTGCGAAACCGCCGTTCCGGGCAAGGCCCGGCTCTCCGAACGAAGCCGTCATCTGACGTCGGTGTTCCAGCTCGCCAGTACCCGGCCCGTCGTCGGCACGCTATGGCCCATCGACGGCGAAATCGTCGTGAATCGCCGACGCGTTCTACGTCACTCTGGTCACACCGGACGGCGTACCGGACTTGAACAATGTGCGTAGAGCTTTCCGCTCTTCCATCGGTCCAGGTCGCTGGGGCGTAGGGCTGTCGGCTGTCGTCCGTGCTGACGACAACACCCCGAGGGGCGACCCGGGCCGCTCTGATCGGCCCGCCCAACTCCCTCGAATACCGAGTCGGCACGTCGCCATGGTTCGGCGTGCCGACCGGGCGTCATCGAGCGGGCATGGGCGCGGTGATCGTGGTGAAGTACTGCACCGCGGCCAGTATCGCGATCGGGGCCGAGACCAGTAGTTGGCCCGCGACGGCGCCGAGGGGGCCTATCGCCACGACGCCGCCCAGGCAGCCGAGGAGGGCAGCGGGGAGGAAGGGGCCGAACAGGCCGATGATCGTGGCCGAGGCGATGGTTGCTCCGGCCAGGCCGCCGAGGACGCAGCCCGTTGCGGCGCCGCCGATTCCGCCGACCAGTGTGCCGATCATGACGCCGGTTGCGATCGTGGAGGTCAGGCGGGTCCAGGCGTCGCGTTCGCGGTCGTATTCCGAACGCCACGGGGCTTGGTCCTCGAAAGGCAGGGACACCGGGCGGTAGGTTGCGTGTTCGGTATCCAGTTGCGGGGTCAGTACTACTGTGCGGTCGGTGATCTCGGCGGCGATCGGGAAGACGAAATCGTCTACGCGGGCAGCGAGTTCGGCAGTGGCGAGCACACGGCCGTCGTCGGCTGCGATCCGCAGGACGCCGTCTTCGACGGTGAGCGAGCCCGCGTCGATGTCGATGACGGCCGAGGTGGACGTAGCGTGGGCGTTGAAGCCTATCGGGCGCGAATCTGCCTCTGCGCCGGAGGGACCCGCAGCGAGGACGGCGGCCGACGCGAGCGCCGACACCGTGCCGACCAACATTCCGGCACGGCGGCGTCCGACAGCGGAGACAACGGCCTTCGCGGCCGCAACACAGTCGCCACTGGCCGGCGTCCCCACGACGCCGCCGTCACGGCGACCCACGAACGCCCCCACGTCCGCCTTCACAAGACCAGCACGGCCGCGACCTGCCTGCGTGCCCGCGACTCCGCCATCACGGTCACCCGCGACCGCCTCCAGCTCGACCCTCAGAACCTCGGCACCCCTGCTAGCCAGCGGCCCCGCGACTCCACCATCACGGCGATCCGCGACCAGCCCCAGCTCGGCCCTCACAACCCGACCACCGCCGCGGCCCCACAACGCCGCTAACCCCTTCACGATTCCGCCAACGCGGCGACGAACGACGCGGCCACCGCCTGCTGACCGGCCAGCGTGGCGTGGACACCGTCGTCGAGCAGCAACGGGTCCTCGCCGTCAGGGAGCGTGTCGTTCTCCACGTCGATGGTCAGGTCGGCCAGGTCGTGCAGCACGGTCGCGGTGTCGGCGATGTCGGCTCGGGTCCAGGCGATGCCGATTCGTCGGAACGGTTCGAACGTGGCGATGCGGGCTTCGTCGACGGTGGTCGGCGTGAGCCAGAGCCACTGCGCCGCTCGGGGTGCGCGGGATCGGAGGATACGCAGGTTGCGCTCGGTTTCGGATAGGCCGACCAGGCGGGGACCGCCGGCGCCGCCGATGCGCTGGGCGTCGTTTGCGCCGAGCTGGCAGACCACCCAGTCGGGGTTGTGGAAACCGAGAGCGGCAGCGAGTGTCAGCGTCTGAGTCGTGGTCGCGCCCGAGACGGCGAGATTGGTGAGCCGGATGGCGTCGTGGGGTCGGCGCAGGTCGAGCAGGTGGCGCAGGATCTCGAACCACGACAGCCGGTCGGCGGTCGAGCTTTCGCCCAGGGCGACCACGTGCTGGTCGGCTCGAAACGGCAACCGGTCCACCGCGGCGGCCACCGCGGCGTCGTCGAGCAGGGCTGCCGCCGCCCAGCGCGCCTGTTCATCGAGATCGGCGCACAGCTTCTCGTATTCGTCGACAGTCAGGCCGAACAGCGGTGCGACGCGGTCGGGGCCGAGACCGGGGAGGTAGGGCAGCGAACGTTCGGGACGCTGGAATCGGACGAGCTTCTCGGTGTGCGAATTCATCGGTCATTCCGTTCTGCGGCAGCGGATTTCGAGACGAGAAAGCCGGCGGCGATCAACCACGCCATGCCGGTGAAGCGGGCCAGCGGCAGCAGAACGGCGGCCTGGGTACGCATCAGCGTCGCGGTGGTAGCCAGTCCGGCGACGGCGATGACGAGCCCGACCCTGGCCAGCCAAGGCCGGAGATTCAGAGCGGGCAACCCGATTCCCGCGATGAGCAAACCGGTCGACACGACGTTCGCCGGGCCGCCCGCGAGGAATGCCAGCGTGTGCAGAGCGCGCACCAGGTGCGGCGCGTCGATGACCTCCGGCACGGTCAGCACCCAGGTCACCACCGCCGACAGCATCAGGAATCCGGTGGCGAGCGCGCCTCCGGTGAGGGCGAGCGCGCCCCGCGTCCGCAGCCGCGCGGTGATAGCGGCGACGAACAGGGCACCGGGAATCGCGGCCGCGAACTGCAACGTCGCCCCCAGCCGGACCGCGTCGCGGTGGTCGGTGAAGTAGAACAGTGCGTCTTCCGGCGCGGCGAACGGGGAGGGAAATACGTCGCCACCGGCCGCGACGGTGCTCGCGGCCAATCCGGCTACGAACAGCGCCGCCGAGGCTGCGGCGAAGACTCCCGGCGGCGGGCCCAGCTTTGGTACGTCCGGCCGCTGTGGGGTGGAAGTGATTACGGGAGTGGCCATCCTAGAATTCCGTTCTTACTAGTGAATCATTCACCATAGTGAACGATTGAGCATGTGTACGATAACTCCGTGACAGCAGGAGAGCAAGCGGGTGACAACCCGATTCCGCGACAGGCCCTCACCCGGCAGGTCTCGTTCCTGCTCGCCCAGCTCGGCGCGCACGCCACCCAGCGATTCACCGACCGCATCGCCCCGCTGGGTCTGACTCCCCCCGATATCGGGGTGCTGCGCATGATCGCCATGTCACCCGGCCGCAGCCAGCGCGCCTTGGCCGAAGAACTCGGCGTTGTGCCCAGCCGTGTCGTCGCCCTCCTCGACAACCTCGACCGCAAAGGCCTCGTCGAACGCCGCCGCAGCACCACGGACCGCCGCAACCACGAACTGCATCCGACCCCAGCGGCCTACCAGCTGATGGGGGAACTCTGGCCGTTGCTGCAAACCCACGAAGCCGATCTCACCGCCGCGCTCTCACCCGCCGAACGCGATCAGTTGGCGTCCCTGCTGGGGCGTATTGCCGAGCAGCAAGGTTTGGACGTGGGCGTGCACCCCGGCTACCAGCGCGCGAACTCGCCCGCCACCGATGAGACGAAGGGATAGATCACGAACCGACACCGGGCCGCTTCCAGGTAGAACGGTTCAGCCCACCGGCTTCACGCGCGAACGGGCGAGGGGCACCTGGTAGATCGTCGCCTCGTGTAGGCCCACGGCGCCGCTCCGCGAATCCTCGCCGCACAAGTGATGATTGTTGTGGGATGAGTCGCGCTCTCCCACGTCGCAGACGGCCTTGACGTGACCCTCCGGTGTCACCACGCAGGTGCTGACGCGGCGGACACCGCCCATATCGGCATTGCGCTCGCCGGCGCGAGCGGACCCGACGGCGGCTCCCGGCAGTCCCCTCGAACGGCTCTAGCGCGCATGTCACCGGGCGGCCCGGTAGAACTCTCACCGCGGACGGCCGTGGAAGCACCGGCCGTCAGCGCGATCCGCGCCTGTTCACCGAAACCCTTCGCTCACTCACCGTCTGGCACGCGGCTGGTGGGACTGGCCGATTCATGTACCCGTCGGCCAGCAGTAGGGCATCGGCGACGGCCACGCGCCCAGCGTCGGAGTGCGGCGCGGCGCCTGATTTCCCCGAACTTTCTCGCCGACGCGAATTCTCAGCCGCCGCCCCGGAACCGGTCACAGGCTGACCTGATACGTCGCCGATCGACTGCTGATTCGATTCGTCATCCCACCGCACGACTCATTCGAAGGTGATCCATGCACGAACTCGTCGTCACCGCCTCTTGTGCTGTCGCGTCGCTGTCACGGTCTGCGCGTCAGGCACCTCATCGGCGAAAACCAATGCCGGGACTCAGCAAACGAAGCCGAATCGCTTGCGAAACGAGCATGGTGGCGCTCGGCGGACAAGTCGTCCGAGCACGACGGATAGACCACCGCACGGCAGCCCTGTCACCGGCCCCCAGGCGAACGCCGGTCTACCGATTCCCGGACCAGCAAACCAGCGCCGACATCTTCATCAGCAGGGCGCCCCGTTCGAGGCCGCCGTCCAACTCCTCCGGTCGGCACTGCTATCGAAGGGCTGTGTCAGCAGAGTGGGACTCTTCAGCTGACACGCCCAGCCCACAGCTCTATGAATCGGAAGTCTTCATCCTGTCCAGAATTCTGGGTTGCCACTGGTAGAACCAACTGAATTTGTACGACTCGCCGTCGGGTGACGAGGTGGCGGCATAGGTGAAGCGGCGGTCGGGTGTGTTGATCGGCACCTCGTCGACGAGGTGCTCGAAGCGTGGCTCGATCGGAACCGGAAGCGTTCTCGGGTCCGGTGTTATCACGGGGAAGCAGAGGCGCTCGATGCGGGGCGATTCCCAGCTGATAGTGGCGTATATATCGAATGCTTTCTCGGTGAGCGAGAGGAATTGATCGCTCGGGTCCGGGAGTCCCGCGTCCCGGTGCAGCGCCATGATGGCGCGGGGCTCGAAGCAGTCGGCGGGCAGTCCGGGGAAGTACACGTTCATCGTCTTGTCGTGGTAGTCGATGCCGAGCAAGCCGACTTTGTCCTCCAAGCCGTGACGCGCGAACATGCGGGCGTGGTCGGCGAGACTGGGCGGCATGGACGGTAGTTCGGCGAGTTCCGATACCTTCTGCATGCCATCGGCGGGAAAGAACGGCCAGATTTTCTTGAAGCCGCCGACTACACCGATGTCTATCCCGTAACTGTGGATGGGGCACCGCTCGCGGACCTGATCGAGCAGGGTGCCGATCGAATGATCCGTCTCGGGAAGGAGTTTGTTCGCGAGGGCGATGCCGTAAGGGTCGACGTCGCTGGGCAGCGTCAAGAAGCGGTAGTCGAGGTCTCCCGCGCGGCGGGCGTCGGTGACAACGCGGAGAGAGATCACGGAGCGCGTGAGCATCGCGCCGTATGCGGACAGAGTGGGCCAGACGGCTTCTCGGGTGCACGGCACGTCCCATAGCCGCGCGGATTTCTCAATGGCCGCGTAGAGATCGTCCAGCTCGGATTCGGTGGTGGTGAACACGCGTCCTTCCAGAGATCAGTGCTGTCAACATCACTCCTCCGTCAAATGGGTTCAGCCAGAACACAAGTCAGGCGGGGAGTCATATGGAGGAGCGCTGGGAGCACTCTACGCCCGCGCGTCCTTTCAGGGTCTTGCCGTGAACTGCCAGAGGTGGGGGGTGGGGGGCTTTGCGGTCGACGGCTGGCCTACTTGTCGACCCGCGTCACCGCCAACGGCAGGCTCCTCGATGAAGCTGCCCATTTCACCTCGGCGCTTTATCTCGCGGGATACTCACACGTCAGCGGCGCGCTCGCGACGCGCTTCCCGCCCCCTCCGGCACGGAGGGTGAGACCCCGATGGTGGCAAAGCCGCAGTGCGCGAGACTCCTGAGCGATGCCCGGCGGCGTCAGCATTCGGGGGTGCGTGGAGTGCACAACGGCAGCAGGTTCATGCGGCCCGGAGTTTCCGTGACGGTCGGCGGTGGCGGGACTGCCTCGGTGGTCAGCACGGGTGCCGGGGTGGGTTGCACGGCGCCGCCCGTGGGTGTCGAGCAGGAGGCGGCCAGTATCCACAGCGTGCCGATGACGAGCACGATCAGCGCCACCGCGGCGATCTGCTGCGAGCGGTGGCCGCGTGGCTTCGATTTCTCGGAACCGCGACCAGGGATGCGCGCGGACAGTGCGCTCAGCTGCTCGCGAACCGCGACCCGGGGGCGACGCTCGAGCACAGCGGTCGGCGTGGGACGGCGCAGTGGCTCGGGTTCACGGGTGGGTGTGGACCACGACGTGGGTCGGCTCGGCACGGCGGCTTGCACCGGACGTGGGCGCAGCGGACGGTCGGGGGCGGTATCGATCCACGACGACCAACTGTCGGTGAACGACGACGGCGCGGTACCCGAGCGCGCAGCCGGGTCGAAATGCTCATCGGCAGGACCGAGTTCGTCGTCGGTCGGCTCAGCCGGGGTGGGCTCGGCCGGGACACGCCGTATCGACGCCGCGGCTCCGGTCGCGAATGGTTGCGCTTCGTCTGCATACGGCTCGGCGTCACCTTCCCTTGCGGGTCTCGCCGCGAGCCTGCCTTCGAAGCGAGGCGACTCATGCCGGTCATGCTCCGACACATCGGCATCGGGCAACGCCTCTGGGCGATACGAGGCCGACCGGTGTTCTTCCCGGGCGTACCGATCGGAATGGGCTGCCGTGTCCAACGAGGCAGGTGCCGGTACGGGCTCCGGCGCGAGGAATTCCGGTGCGAACGGATCTACTTCAGCGGCCCATGCTCGCGCAGGCGTAGCGTGCGCGGGCTGCGGCTCGGACGCTGGGTCGTGGCTGCCGTCCGGAAGGGCGGTGTCCGGCCGAGATGACCGGTCGGCTTGCGATGCGCTCGAGGAACCGGACCGCGTCGACGGCGCAGGCTCCGAGTCCTCGTGCCGCTCGCCCGTTTCCGTGGCGTCGGTCTCCTTCGGCGCAGGCGACGCAGGTGACTCATCCGGCTCTGGGACCTGCCGATCTACTTCTCGCTCGTCCCCGTTCCCGGACGCTTCCGTCGAACCGGATACGGCAGCGCTCGCGGCCTCCGCAACGGCAGCCGGCGACCGCAGAACGGCAGCCTGCGACTCCGCAACGGCATCCGGCACCACCTCCGGCACATCCCGATCCCGGACGGCATCCGGCACCTCCGGCACGGCATCCGGCACCTCCGGCACAGCATCCGGTGCCTCCGGTACGGCATCCGCTGTCTCCGGCCCGGCATCCGGCTGCTCCGGCACGGCATCTCCAGGCGTCGAACCAGCCGCCACGTCATCCGCGTCGGAACCCTCGTCGGACGCCCGGCCCTCGAGCTCGGGAGCCTTTCGCGTGACGCTGTCCAACGCCGCCAGCGTTCCGGCCCGCAACTTCCGCTCCGGCGGAAAACCGTCCGCCACCAAGTCGTCGACGGTGACCTGATCGCCCAGGTTCAACTCGGTCAGCAGGGCATGGGTGCGCTCGGCGGTCCAGATGAGCTTGCGGCTCGCGGTGCGGTGGAACCACGCTCGCAAATCGGCCTGCCCGGCTCCGAGCACCACCGCGCACCCGCGCCTGCGTGACTCGATGTTCAGCGTGAGGTTCGAATCCCTCGGCGGCACCACCACGATCAGGCCGTCGACGAAGGCTTCGGCATTGTGCTTGCGCACCAGCGCCTTCAGATTGAAGACGTTGTTCGTCACCTGATCGAACGGGCTGCTGTCGTGGTCGCGCACGTGGATCGGGTCGCCCGCGTAGCCGGACAGCCGCCAGCGGCCGTTGGCCTGCACCGACAGGACGCCGCTCGTCGCCTCGGGGACGGTGCCCTTGACCTCGACGACGACCGCCGCCCTGGGGGTGATCACCACCAGATCGGCTTCCTGCGTTTCGTCCTTGCGCTCGCGGTCGGGTAGGTAACACCCCGAGATCGCGAGTCCCACAATGACGTACTGGCCGGTCCAGGTCCGCATCCAGTCGAGCACGCGCTGTTCGGATCGCGGCGCCGTCGTTCGTTCATTGATGACCAACATCGGCGGCCTCCATCGCCGTCCCACACCATCGACCACCCAACGGTATGCGCCGGGATTTCCGCCACAAAATCGAAAGGCACTGGAGCAGGCGGGTATTGGCAGCACAAGGGCGTGCGAAGGACGGCGTGTGGGCAGCGCCACACTCGGGTGCGTCAGACTCCGACCGCTTCTTCGATCTCTTCCTCGGCCGCGTGTTCCGTGACGCGGACCGTCTCGGTGCGCGCGGCCACGCGCAGCCTGCGTTCGTAGCCCCCCGCCACCAGGACCAGTCCCGCACCGGCCGCCAGCCACAGCACCAAGCTCAACACCCGGTTGCCGAATCCCGCACCGCCGTCGAAGTACAACAGGGTGCGCGCGCCCTCGACGAAACCCGCTCCGTTCCAGAACGAATGCAGCGCGCCGAAGAAATCGTTCTGCAGCCACGGCCCGTACACGCCGCCCGATGTCGTGAAGTTGAGCATCACGAACAGCACCATCATCGTCAGCGTGGTCCAGCGCCGTAAGAAGGTGTGCAGCCCGATGCCCACCGCGAGAATCCCGGCCGAATACAGCCACGACATCGCCCAGACGGCGGCGTAGTCGTGGTCGACCACATGGAATACCGGCCCCGCGACGCCGAGTCCGATGACGCTCACCGCCAGCGACGTGACCAGGCCGAGCAATGCGCGAACGCCCATGCTCAGTCCCGCCCCGGCCGCGCCGATCGCCGCGACGCTGCCGTAGGAGCCGATGCTCAATGCCACCAGCAGGAAGAACAGGCCCTGCGCGGTCGGATCACCGGTGCTCGGCGGAGCGATATCGGTGACCTCGACCGGTGCGCCCTGCTGGGCGGCGATCCGGTCGAAGACGGCCTCGGCAGCCATCGCCGTGGTGTCGGAACCAGCCTTGGCGACCAGCGCTTCGTGCGATTCCGGCACATAGGCGCCGGCCAGCGTCCGCTCGCGCAACTGCCGCACCGCCTCCTCCCGGCCGGGCAGGGTGACCACCTCCAGTGCGTCTCCGGCCCGGTCCTTCAGCGTCTGCGCCAGCACCTTGACCTGCGGTGCGTCACCCACGATCGCCACCTTCATGTGGTTCGGCTCGGGTTGGTGGAACGCGCCCAGATACGCCAGTGCCATGCCGAGGCACATCAGCAGTGGGGTGAGCAGATGCGCGGCGACATGCCGTAGTTGGTGCATGAGACGACTCCCCAAACGGTTGGTAAATACAACTATATTCGTTGTACTATACAACCATGCGGCAATCTCCGGCATTCCCCACTCGCTCGACCGCGATCCACATCATTCAGCGCGAGCTCACCGCATTCGCCCGCCGAGCCCGTGGCCGAGCCGCCGAACTGCATCCGGAACTGCCGCTGGTCGCGTCGAGCATCCTGGACCTGGTCATCGAACGCGACGGCTGCCTTGCCACCGAACTGGCCGAACACTTCCTGCTGGACAAATCCACGGTGAGCAGGCAGGTGGCGGCGCTGGAACGGCTCGGGTATCTCACCAGGGAGGTCGATCCGGCCAATCGCCGCAACCACATCCTGCGCGCCACCCCCGCCGGGCGGCGGATCGCACGGGAGGCCGAGCAGCGCCGCCGGGAGGCGTTCGCCGAACGGTTCCGCGACTGGGACGACGATGACCTCGCGAAACTCGCCGGGTACCTGGTCCGCTACAACGCGGCGGACGGCTGATCGGCACACGGCTGACGCGAGCGGGCCCCGCTCAACCTCGCAGCGCCGCGGCCAGATCCGGGTCAACGGCGAACGCGATGGCGATCAACGATTCGACCAGCAGGTCGATCAGCTCCGTACGCGAGATGGGCTCCGAGCGCAGCCAGGTGAGCGTGGATTCCTCAACGAACGCGATCCAGCCGCGCATGGCGAGCATGAGGCGGGGATGGTCGGCTTCGGCGACCGGCACGGGGGTCTCGGCCAGGATGATCCCGATGATGGCGTCGCGAGTCTGGTCCACCAGCGGGGCCAGCTCGGGGCTGACGCTGGTGGGGCCGCGCAGCAGCGCGAGGTAGGAGGTCCGATTCTCCGTGACGTACTCGATGTAGCGCTCGATCGAGTCGCGCAGCATCTCGAACAGGCCCAGCGAGCGGTCCGGGGCGACGCGCTCGAGCAGTTCGGCGTTGGCGTGGTGCACGATCGCCAGCTGGAAATCCTGCTTGGTCGGGAAATAGTGGAACAGCAGGCCGCGCGAGATGCCCGCCGCCGCGGCGATCTCGCTGACCGAGATGTCCTCGATGGAACGCTCGCCGAGCATCTTCGCGCCCAGAGTGATCAGCTGCTCGCGGCGCTCGTCGGGACTCAGCCGCGTCCGCTTGGGGGCGTCTCCCTGGGTTCTCGTCACCCGCCCAATCCTACTGAACGCCAGTCAATACACTGTTGACTCGCGCTCAATAGGACCGTAGGCTGGATTACATGAGTCGCAAGGTTACAGACAAAGCTGTCGCCGGCCGACCCACGCGCCACGCGAGGACGATCATCATCGGCAGCGGGTTCGCGGGTCTGGGTCTGGCCATCCGGCTGACCCAGCAGGGTCGCGACGACTTCCTCGTGCTGGAGCGCGGCAGCGACGTCGGCGGCACCTGGCGCGACAACACCTACCCCGGCGCGGCCTGCGACGTCCCCTCGCACCTGTACTCGTACTCGTTCGCGCTGAACCCGAACTGGTCGCGCTCGTTCTCCCGCCAGGGCGAGATCCAGCAGTACATCCAGGACGTGTCGAAGCGCTACGACGTGCGCGACAAGCACATCTTCGACTGCGACGTGACCAGCGCCCGCTGGAACAACGAGACCGCGCGGTGGGAGATCGAGTCCACGAAGGGCAGCTTCACCGCCGATACGGTGATCTCCGCGGTCGGCGCGCTGTGCGAGCCCGCGCTGCCGGACATCAAAGGCATCGGCGAGTTCGAAGGCGAGATCTTCCACTCCGCCCGCTGGAACCACGACGCCGACCTCACCGGCAAGCGGGTCGCCATCATCGGCACCGGCGCTTCGGCGATCCAGATCGTGCCCGCCATCGCCGCGAAGGTCGGCCACCTGGACGTCTACCAGCGCACCGCGCCGTGGTTGCTTCCGCGCCTGGACCGCCCGTACACGACGGCCGAGCGACTGGCCTTCAAGCACGTCCCCGGTCTACAGCGGCTGTCCCGCGCGGCCATCTACGCCGCGCGCGAGACCCAGGTGGTCGGTCTGGCCAAGGTTCCAGCCCTGATGCAGCTGTTCGAGGCGATCGCGAAGGCCAAACTGCGCCACGAGATCCGCGATCCCGAACTGCGCGCGAAGGTGACGCCGAATTTCCGGATCGGCTGCAAGCGCATGCTGATCTCCAACGACTACTACCCCGCGCTCACGCGGCCCAACGTCGACGTGGTCACCGACGGCATCGCCGAGGTGCGCGCGAACTCGATCGTCACGAAGGACGGCACCGAGCGCGAGATCGACGCGCTGATCGTGGCGACCGGCTTCCACGTCACCGACTCCCCCACCTACAACACGATCACCGGCCGCGACGGCCGGACCCTGTCGGAGGTGTTCGACGAGATCGGCCAGCAGGGCTACAAGGGCTCCGCGATCGCCAATTTCCCCAATATGTTCTTCCTGCTCGGCCCGAACGTCGGCCTCGGGCACACCTCGATGGTGTACATGATCGAATCGCAGATCAATTACATCGCCGACGCGCTGGCTACCTTCGACCGCCTCGACCTGCGTACCGTGGAAGTGCGCCGCGACGTGCAGGATGCCTACAACGCCGACCTGCAGAGAAAGCTGGCGAACAGCGTCTGGCTGACCGGCGGGTGCTCGAGCTGGTACCTGGACAAGCACGGCAACAACACCACGCTGTGGCCGGACTTCACCTTCGAATTCCGTCGGCTGACCAAGACATTCGACGTGGCGGCGTACGACATATCCATTTCCTCGGCAGACCTGAAAGCAGTGGCATCGTGAGCAGTGACGCTTACTTCAAGAACAAGGTATGTGTGATCACCGGAGCGGGTTCCGGGATCGGTCGCGCGCTGGCGGTGAATCTGGCCCGGCGCGGCGCCAAACTGGCCCTGTCGGACATCGATGTCGACGGTCTCGCCGAGACCGTTCGCCGCTGCGAGCAGCTCGGCGCCGAGGTCAAGTCCGACCGGCTGAACGTGGTCGAGCGCGAAGCGGTGATCCTTTACGCCGACGCGGTGAAAGCGCACTTCGGCACGGTGCACCAGGTCTACAACAATGCGGGCATCGCGCACCACGGCGAGGTCCTCCGCTCGGAGTACAAGGACTTCGAGCGCGTGATGGACGTCGATTTCTGGGGCGTCGTCAACGGCACCAAGGCGTTCCTGCCGATGGTCATCGAGTCCGGCGACGGCCACATCGTCAACGTGTCGAGTCTGTTCGGCCTGATCGCGATCCCCGGGCAGAGCGCCTACAACGCGGCGAAGTTCGCGGTGCGCGGCTTCACCGAGTCGCTGCGCCAGGAGATGCTGGTCGCGCGGCACCCGGTAAAGGTCACCTGCGTGCATCCCGGCGGCATCAAGACCGCGGTCGCGCGCAACGCCACCTACGCCGATGGCATCGACGCGAAGTCGGCCGCGTCGATGTTCGACCGGAAGCTGGCCATCCACACCCCGGAGATGGCAGCGCAGACCATCGTCGAGGGCGTGCGCAAGGGGCAGGGCCGTGTGCTGATCGGCTGGGAGGCCAAGCTGCTGGATCTGTTCGTGCGGGTCACCGCGTCGGGCTACCAGCGGATCGCGGCCAACGTCGAACGCGGCTTCCTGCCCTGAGCCCGGATTCGAGGAACGACGAATGCGGGACATCGACCTGCCCCTGCCGCTGGCGCGGGCGGTACTGAATCCGATCTTCCGGGCCACGCTGAACAAGCGGTTGCCGTTCACGGTGCAGCGCAGGCTGCTCGACGTGAGTTCGCGGGCGCAGTTGCTGCCCGCGGGCGCCGTCGTGCGGCCCACGCGCCTCGGCGGCAGGCCGGCCGAGCGGATCGACTTCGCCGACACCTCCGAGCACGGCGCGGTTCTCTATCTGCACGGCGGCGGCTACGCGGTCGGCTCGCTCGCGACGCATCGCTCGCTGGCGGCGCGGCTGGCGCGGGACGTCGGCTGCCCGGTCTACGTGCTGGACTACCGGCTCGCGCCGGAGCACCCCATGCCCGCCGCACTGGACGACGCCGAGGCGGCGTTCCTGGAGCTGGTGGCGACGGGCCTGCGGCCGGACCGGATCGCCGTCTCCGGTGATTCCGCGGGCGGCGGGCTGTCGCTCGCGCTGGCACAGCGACTGATCGCCCGGCACGGGCAGACTCCGGCGGCGCTCGGTTTGATCGCGCCTTGGGCGGACCCGAACGAGATCCCGGATCGCGAACGCGATCTGGTGATCAGCAAGCCCTGGTCGCGCTCCTGCGCCGCCGCCTACCTCGGCGACGGCGATGCCGCCGACCCGGTCTACGCCCCGCTGACCGGCGAGCTGCGCGGCCTGCCGCCGACCTACGTGCAGGTGGACGTCAGCGAACTGCTGCACCGGCAGTGCGTCGCGCTGGTCGCCGCCCTGTGCGCGGCGGGGGTACAGGTGCGCTTCACCGAGAGCAAGGGCTTGTGGCACGTCGCTCAACTGCAGGCCGCGCTGGCGGCGCCCGCCGCGGCCGTGCTGCGCGAACTCGCCGAGTTCCTGCGCGAAGCCGTTCAACCGGCGGACCTGCGCGAACTAGGATGAAATTCGAGCGGGTCACCAGCCTGCGGTGATGTACGGAGGCGACTGGCGGTGGTCGACCTCACGGCCCTGGCGCAGGTGTCGTAGATTACTGGCGAGTAAACCCACGTGGAAGGGCACTGATGCGAGAGTTCGAAGTCCCGGCTTCTTACACCATTCCGGATGACGCGAACAATTCCGACAACGTCTTCCGCCACGCCGAGCAGTCGCCGAACGCGGTGCTGTTCAACGTGCCGAACGGCGGCGGCTGGCGGGACATCACCGCCGCGGAGTTCGCGAAAACGGTTACCGGAGTGGCGAAAGGCCTGATCGCCTCGGGTCTCGAACTCGGCGATCGCGTCGCCATCATGGCCCCCACCCGCTACGAGTGGGCCGTCCTCGATTTCGCCATCTGGGCCGCGGGCGGCTGCACGGTCGCCATCTACGACAGCTCCGCCGCCGAGCAGGCCAAGTGGATCCTGCAGGACTCGGCCACCAAGCTGCTGGTCGTGGACAGCGACAAGCACCGCAAGGTGATCGACGAGATCGAAGCCGGGTCGCTGCCGGAGCTGCGGGAAACCCTGCAGATCGACAAGGGCGCGGTGGAGGAACTGCTCGGCCGCGGCGCCGACCTCGACGACCAGGCCGTGCACGACCGCCGCGCGCAGGTCGGCGCGAAGTCGCCCGCCACCCTGATCTACACCTCGGGCACCACGGGCCGCCCGAAGGGCGTCATGCTGACCCACGCGAACCTGTACGCGGAGTCGAAGTCCGATCGGATCGCGCTGGGCAAGTACGTCTCCGAGGGCAAGAAGACCCTCATGTTCCTGCCGCTCGCGCATGTCTTCGCCCGCGCCGTCGCGCTCGCCGCGTTCGACGCGAAGGTGGTCGTCGCGCACACCGCCGACTGGTCCACCCTGGTCGAGCAGTTCGGCAGCTACCAGCCGCACTTCATCCTCTCGGTGCCCCGGGTGTTCGAGAAGGTGTTCAACAGCGCCAAGCAGAAGGCGCACGACGGCGGCAAGGGCAAGATCTTCGACGCCGCCGCCGACACCGCGATCGCGTGGAGCGAGTCGCTCGACAACGGCGGACCCGGCGTTGGGCTGAAGCTGAAGCACGCGCTGTTCGACAAGCTGGTCTACAGCAAACTGCGGGCGGCGCTCGGCGGCCAGTGCGAGGCGGCCGTCTCCGGCGGTGGCCCGCTCGGCGCGCGGCTCGGCCACTTCTTCCGCGGCGTCGGCGTGACCATCTACGAGGGCTACGGCCTCACCGAGACCACCGCGGCCATCTCGGTCAACACTCCGGAGCACATCCGGGTCGGCTCGGTCGGGCGGCCGATCGAGGGCCACGCCGCCAAGATCGCCGAGGACGGCGAGCTGCTGCTGCGCGGCTCGGTCGTGTTCAGCGGCTACTGGGGCAACGCGGAGGCCACCGAGGACGCCTTCGACGACGGCTGGTTCAAGACCGGTGACCTCGGCGCCATCGACGCCGACGGCTTCATCACCATCACCGGCCGCAAGAAGGAGATCATCGTCACCGCCGGTGGCAAGAACGTCTCCCCCGCGCTGCTGGAGGACTCGCTGCGGGCGCACCCGCTGATCAGCCAGGTGATGGTGGTCGGCGACGGTCAGCCGTTCATCGGCGCGCTGATCACGCTGGACCCGGAGTCGCTGCCCGGCTGGAAGGAGCGCAACAGCCTGCCCGCCGACACCCCGATCGAGAAGCTGATCGAGAACCCCGATCTGCTCGCCGAGGTGAACGCGGCGGTGGCCGAGACGAACAAGAAGGTGTCGAAGGCCGAGCAGATCAAGAAGATCCGCCTGCTGACGATCGACTGGACCCAGGAGACCGGCGAGCTCACCCCGAAGATGTCGCTCAAGCGCGCGGTCGTGATGAAGCAGCACGCCGACGACGTGGCGGGCATCTACAACTGAACCGATCGCGGGAAGGCGCTGTCCGTTCGCGGGCAGCGCCTTTCGCATGTCAGGGGCCGCCACCAGGGAGACATCGCCAGCCGATTCGGTCGGCGGCCGAGGCGGCCGGGCGGCAGTAGTCTCGATGCCATGGCCGATCTGCGAGCGCGTGTGGTGGCCGGGATCGTCTCGGCGGGTCTCACGCTGGGCGTCGCCGAACTGCTCGCGGCCTTTCTCGGCCCGGACAGCGCGCCGCTGCACGTCCTCGGTTCGGCGGTGGTCGACCACACCCCTGATGGGGTGCGGGAATGGGCCATCACCACCTTCGGCACCGGCGACAAAGCCGCGCTGTACGTGATCATGGGCGTGATCGCCGTCTTGGTCGCCGCAGTGGCCGGAGCGATCGAGCGGACCACCCGCGCCGCCGGGTCGTGGTTGTTCGTGGTGTTCGGGGTGGTCACGGCATGGGCCGCAGTGGCGCGTACCGGACTGTCGGCCGCGTTGCCGACCGTCGTCGGCGTCGCTGTCGGCATCTACTCGCTGCGCGCGCTGACCCGTCGCATCGACGCGGCGGTCGACAAGTCGTCCGGGGAGAGGCAGGCCGGGGCGGCCTCGTCGGCGGCCGCCGCTCGGAACGTGTCCGCAGGTCCGGCTTCCGCCGGCGGAGATCACCCCGAGCACACCGACGCCGGGCAGGGCCAGGCGACCACCAACGCAGATTCGACCTCGCTACCGGGTCCACCGGCGCACCGGGCAAGCGCCGACCACCCTGCCGAGGGCGAAAGCCCCGCCGGTGCAGACGAACTCCGAAAGGCCGGGGCCGGATCAGCGAGTGCGACCTCGCCCGCGTCGGCCACAGGCACATCGGCGGCTCCGGAGCGCAGGCAAGTCTTGCGGGGGCTGCTGGTGGCCGGTGGGCTGGCGGCGGTCACGGGAATCGGCGGCCGGGTGATCGGCGCGCGCCGCGGCGACGTTTCCGGCGAACGAGCCGCGGTGCGGTTGCCGGAACCGTCGGCGCCCACCGAACCGATCCCGCCCGGCGTCGACCTCCGCGTACCCGGACTGACGCCGTATCTGACCGCGAACGACGACTTCTACCGGATCGACACCGCCCTGATCGTGCCGCAAGTGTCCAAGGACGGCTGGTCGCTGCGCATCTACGGCATGGTCGACCGCGAGATCCGGCTCAGCTGGGCGGATCTGGCGCTTCGTCCGGTGGAGGAACACCTGGTCACGCTGGCCTGCGTGTCGAATCCGGTGGGCGGCGACCTGATCGGCAACGCGCGCTGGCTCGGTTACCGCGTGGATCAACTGCTGGCCGAGGCGGGACCGCACCCCGACGCCGACATGGTCCTCTCGCACAGCGCCGACGGCTGGACCGCGGGCACGCCGCTGGCGGTGCTCACCGACGGACGCGACGCGCTGCTGGCGATCGGCATGAACGGCGAACCGCTCCCCGTGCAGCACGGTTACCCGGCCCGGCTGGTCGTGCCCGGTCTCTACGGCTACGTCTCGGCCACCAAATGGGTGACCGAACTGGAAGTCACCCGCTTCGACCGCGCCACCGCGTACTGGACCCGCCGCGGCTGGTCGGCACAAGGCCCGATCAAGACCGGCACCCGCATCGACACGCCCCGCGCCCGCGGCCGGCTCCAAGCGGGCCGCCTCCCCATCGCCGGAGTCGCGTGGGCACAGCATCGCGGTATCAGCGCCGTGGAGGTCCAGATCGACAACGGTCCCTGGCAACAGGCCCGCCTCGCCGACGAGCAATCCATCGACACCTGGCGCCAATGGGTCTTCGACTGGGACGCCACCCCCGGCCCGCACACCCTCCGCGCCCGCGCCACCGACGGCACCGGCGAAACCCAAACCGCCGAACGCCGCGACGTCATCCCCGACGGCGCGACCGGCTACCCCTCGGTCACGGTCAGCGTCGGTTGACCCGTCGGATGGTCGTGACAGGCAATAAACGCTCGTCAACCGGATAGGATCGGGCCGGCCCGGTAGTCGTCGGCCGTTCGAGGAGGGGGCCATGTCCGAGATCTTGGATTGGGCGCGAGAAGAGAACCTGCAGCCGGCGCCGATCACGTTGGAGATCTGGAAAAAACTTCCCGAGAATTTCTGCCGCTTGGTGGAGGTGGTGAACGGGGAAGCCGTTCGGGCGGAGGCGCCCACGAGGCCGCATCAGAAGTCGGCACGCCGGATCGCCGACTTCATCGAAACCGCTGCCGAAGCTTACGTCGGCCGATACAGCGGCGGCTGCTTGGCCGTCGATATGGATTTCGACGTGCTGCTCTGGGAGTTACCGAGGGTGACGATTCGGCGGCCGGACGTTGCGCTGTTCGAATGCGCCCCGCCGAAGCTTCGCCCACTGCCCGCCTCCATGGTCAAACTGGTAATCGAAGTCGTCTCACCGGGGACCGAGCGTGTGGACACGGCCGACAAACTCGCTGAGTACGCGCTGGCCGGGATCCCGTGGTACTGGATCGTCTGGCTGTCGGACAATTGCGTTGATTCGATCGAGATCTATGTACTCGACCATGTGCTCGGCCAGTACCGACTGCATATGAAGCTGGAGCCGAGCGATTCGCAGACGGTGATCGATGTGCCGATCGAAATCAAAATCGACTGGACGAGGCTGGGAGTGCTGGCACGCTGATGCCCGCCCGGAAGCGCTTCCCGGACGGGCATCAGCGGGAGTTCAGCTGCCGAGGTCGGCCTTGACCAATTTCTGCTCGGGTTGCGCGGGCGCGGACTCGCCGTGGCGGATGAACAGGAGCGAGGCGGCGACGCCGATGAGCAGGACGGCCGCGGGGAGCAGCGTGGATTGGCTCAGCGCGGTGCTGAAGGAATCCTTGACGAACTCCGGGAGCGGGCCCTGGCCCGCGCCGCCTTCGGCGACCGGACCGCCGCCGAGGCCGTTCGCCGTCAGCCGCGCCGCCACCAGGGCGCTGATCGCCGCGCTGCCGAGCACCGAGCCCACCTGGCGGGTGGTGTTGTAGACACCGGCGCCGGCGCCGGCCTGCTGGACGGGCAGGTTGTGTGTGGCGGTGGACGCCAGCGGAGCCCAGATGCAGGCGTTGGCGAAACCGGCCAGCGCCGCGGCCACCAGGAACCAGGCCAGCGACGAATCCGGCTTCATCAGCATCGAGAAGCAGAACACCGACAGCGCGAACAGCCCGAAGCCGATGGTGGGCACGATCCGCGGGTGCAGCCTGTCGGCGAACTTGCCGACCAGCGGGGCCGAGAAACCGGTGACGATCGCCATCGGCGCGAAGACCAGCGCGGACTTCGTCGGCGACATCTCCCGCACGGCCTGCAGGTAGAAGTACGTCGGCACCATCAGGGAGGTCACCGCCGCGCCCATCGCGGCGATCGCGGCGTTGGACAGCGCGAAATTGCGATCACGGAACAGGCTCAGCGGCAGCAACGGCTCGCCCGTGTTCCTGGCCTGATTGACCAGGAAGACCGCGAGCACCACCAGGCCGGCGCCGATCAGCAACCAGATCCGCAGCGACCAGTCGTAGGTGTTGCCCTCCTGGATGCCGAACACCAGCAGGAACATGCCCACGCCGCTGAGCAGCACGCCGGGGATGTCGAACTTGTGCTCGTGCGTCGGCAGGGCGGGCACCAGCCAGACCGCCAGCGCGAAGGCGACGACGCCGACCGGGACGTTCACGATGAAGATCCACTCCCAGCCGAGACCGTCCACCAGCACACCGCCGAGGATGGGGCCGACCAGCGTCGCCAGTCCCGCGACGCCGCCCCACAGACCCATGGCCGCGCCGCGCCGGTCCGGCGGGAAGGTCCTGGTGATCACGGCCATGGTCTGCGGCGTCATCAGCGCGGCGCCGACGCCCTGGGCGGCGCGCGCGGCGATCAGCATGCCGATGCTGCCGGACAGCCCGCACCACAGCGACGCCGCGGTGAACACCGCCAGGCCGATCAGATAGATGTTCTTGGGGCCGAATCGATCTCCCAGCCGTCCGGTGACCAGCAGCGGCACCGCGTAGGTGAGCAGGTAGGCGCTGGTCACCCAGATCACCTGGGAGATGTCGGCGTGCAAGTTGGTCATGATGGCCGGATTGGCGACCGCGACGATCGTCATGTCCAGCAGGATCATGAAGAAGCCGACGACCAGCGCGACCAGCGCCAGCCACGGATTGCGTTGGGTGGACATCAAATCGTTCCTAACTCGGATTGTCCGAAAATCTGCGTGCGGATTCCGCCACGGCGCCGGTCGGCGCCTGCGGCGTCACCGCGGAGTCGGCGGCAGGCTCGGCGCCGGAGCGCGCGCCGGTCACGGGGTCGAAGTCCTGCCACTCGAGTGCGCCGCTGGCCAATTCGTCGGTGAATCCCTTGACCCAGGTGAGTTCGGCGGTGAGCATCGCCCGCAGATACGGCAGGGAGATCCAGTAGCGGCGGGGGACGACGTGCTCTTCGGCCCACGCGCTCAACATGTCGGCGTCGGCCAGTTCGTTTTCCAGTACGGCGATGCGTTCGCGCAGCAGCGTGAGCGCCTCCGCCTTGGGCAGATTGTGCAACTCACCCAGCGCCAACGGGAAGATCGGGTACTCCGGAACGGGCCGCCGCACGATGTCGGCGATCCGGTTGCGCAGCGCTTCCCTGCCGCGCCCGGTGATCCGGTAGGTGGTGCGCTCGGGCCGGTTGCCCGCCCGGTCGACGCCCTCGGCGCGGACCAATTCCTGGTCGGCCAGGCGGGACACGGTGTGGTACAGCGAGCCGGGCCGTACCTTGACCAGCTTGTCCTCCCGCCGGGCGATCAGCGTCTGGAACATCTCGTACGGATGCATGGGCCGCTCCTCCAACAGCGCGAGCACGGCGATGGCCAACGGCGTCACCGATGGATACGCCTGCCCTTGCCCCATGCCTGATCACCTCCGTCATTCGTTCGTCTCGGCCTTCCGGCCCCGACATGCTCCACTCTAAATATTCCACGTGGAATATACGGCGTGGAACAGTCGGTGGACAAGACGTCACCCCCCGTGATGGGTCCCACAGTTCCCGGCCTCGCGTATCGCGTTCCCGATGTCCGGGCCTGTACACGACGAGAGGCCATCGAGATGTGAGTTCTCGATGGCCTCTACAGCGCGCTACAACGCGTGTTTGTCCAGCCAGGCGCGCGCGACCTCACTCGGCTCGGCGCCGTCGCGGATATCGCGGATCATGGCCGCCAGCTCGTCCGTGGTCAGCTCGCCTGCGACGTAGTTGAGCTTCTTGATCTCCCGCTGGTCGAGCAGTCCTTTGCGGAACAGCGGCAGCACGTTCTCGGCGCGCACGGCGTACTCGTCATCGGACAGCACGGCCAACCCGTCGGTCGCGCCGGGCGCGAGCGCGGGAGGACCGACGAGCAGACCGGCCTGAACCTTGCCGTCCAGCAGTGCTTTCCGCAGCGCTGCCGGATCCGGGAAGGCGACGGTGGCCGCGAAATCACACCCGGCGACGCGATCGCTCCCAGCCGACGGCAACAGGCCTGAGATGGACGCCACGCCGACGGTCGACCCGCCACAGCGGGGCCTGAGGTCGCCGACCGAACGCAGACCGTCCTGCGCCGCCGCCTGGGCGGTGACCAATACCCGCGGTCGCAGATCGGTGCCGTCGGCGAGATCGGAGACGACAAGGCCCTCGGGCAACGCGGCGCTCACCGCCTTCGCCACCTCCCCCGGCAGTCGCACCGTGGCGTGTTCGTCGAGATGGGCCAGCAGCGCGCCGGTGTGCTCGCCGACCACCTGGACCCGGTCCGCGTCGAGCGCGGCGAGGTACTCCGCGCGGCTGCCCAGTCCCGCGTCCACCGTGGTGCGCGCACCGGTGCGCGCCAGCGCCCCCGCGTAGATCTCGGCGAGGACCGAGGATTCGATCGAGTCGCCCGCGCCGACCGTGATCGAGCGCTGCGGCTCGTCGTTCCCGCAGGACACGACCAGCGCGACGGACGCGACGACCAGCAACCGAGCCAGCACCCGCTGTGACGCGGCCAACACCATCCGGCGACACCAACTCTCCGACGTCTCGACACGGCCAACAGGAAAACCCGGAAGCGGGCAGTATGGACACCCAGAATGTACCGGCGGCCGCTCGGTGCCGAGACCGCGCCCGCCGTCATGTCGGAAGGACTCTCGTGAAATCCACCCGCACCCCCGCCGCGCGCGTCGCATTGCGCGCGGCCCGCGTCCTCGCGGCCGCGACGGCCCTCGCCGTCGCCATGGCCATGTCCGCTTGTGGCGATTCCGATCCACTCGCCGCCGGCGGCAGCTGTTCGGGAGACGGATTGACCGTCGGTTCGGCGAATTTCCCCGAGTCCGAGACCATCGCCGAGATCTACGCGGAAGTGTTGCGCGCGAATGGTTTCAGTGTCGACACCAAAATGGGCATCGGCAGCCGGGAAGCCTATATCCCCGCGTTGCGGAAGTGCGCCATCTCGGTGATCCCCGAGTACACCGGCAATTTGCTGCAATACCTGGACAAGAACGCCACCGCCAGCAGCGCGGCCGACGTGCAGAGCGCGCTGGGCACAGCGCTCGGTTCCGATCTCGCGATCGGCACCCCCGCACCCGGGGAGGACTCGGACGCCGTCGTCGTCACCCGGGCCACCGCCCAGCGCTGGAACCTGAGCACCATCGCGGACCTGGCCGCGCACTCGGCCGAGGTGAAATTCGGCGCGCCCGCCGAATTCCAGGAGCGACCGGGCGGCCTGCCCGGCCTGAAGAAGAACTACGACCTCGATATCGCGGGGAACAATTTCGTGCCGATCGCCGACGGCGGCGGTCCCGCCACGGTGCGCGCGCTGGTCGAGGGCCAGGTGACCGCGGCCGATATCTTCACCACCTCACCCGCCATCCCGCAGAACGATCTCGTGGTGCTCGGCGACCCGAAGCACAACTTCCCCGCGCAGAACGTGGTGCCGCTGCTGAACGCGAGCAAGAAGTCCGACAAGGCGCTCGCGGCGCTGAACGCGGTGTCGGCGCAACTGACCACCGCCGAATTGATCAAGCTCAACGAGGCGGTCTCCGGCGCGGGAAAGACCGAGCCCAAGGCCGCCGCCGCGGCATGGGTGACCGCCAAGGGGCTGAACAAGCCGGTGGGCTAGAAAGGGAGATTCGGTGTCGGATATCGAATTCTCCGGTATCAGCAAGACCTATCCGGACGGCACGCACGCCGTCACCGACTTGGATCTGCGCATCGAGTCCGGATCGTTCACCGTCTTCGTCGGGCCCTCCGGCTGCGGTAAGACGACCTCGATGCGGATGATCAACCGCATGATCACGCCCAGCTCGGGGACGATCACCATTGCCGGACAGGACATCTCGACGGTCGATCCGGTGCGGCTTCGCCTCGGGATCGGGTACGTCATCCAGAGCGGCGGCCTGCTGCCGCACCGGACGGTCGTCGACAATGTCGCCACCGTGCCGGTGCTGCGCGGTGACTCCCGCCGGGCCGCACGAGCCGCGGCGCTCGAGGTGCTCGACCGGGTCGGCTTGGACCGTTCGCTGGCCCGGCGGTACCCGGCGCAGCTGTCGGGTGGTCAGCAGCAGCGCGTCGGCGTGGCGCGCGCACTCGCCGCGGACCCACCGGTCCTGCTGATGGACGAGCCGTTCAGCGCCGTCGACCCCGTGGTGCGCGCCGAATTGCAGGTCGAGATGCAAAGGCTGCAAGCGGAACTGCACAAGACCATCGTGTTCGTCACCCACGACATCGATGAGGCGATCACGCTCGGCGATCGGGTGGCGGTGTTCGGGCGCGGCGGGGTGCTCCAGCAGTACGACGCGCCGCAGCGCGTGCTCGCTCAGCCCGCAACCGATTTCGTCGCCGACTTCGTCGGCCGGGACCGCGGTTACCGCGGGTTGTCGTTCCGGTCCGCGAAGGACGTTCCGCTGCACGAGATCCGGACGGCTGTGGCGGACCAGGTGCGCGAGCTGCGGCTGGACGCGGGCGAGTGGGTGCTGGTGGTGGACGCCCACGGTAAGCCGATCGGCTGGATGGACGTCACCGGCGTCGAAGGGTTCCGCGCGGGCCGCGCACTGGCCGACAGCATGTCGGCGGGCGGTTCGCTGTTCACCCCGTCCAGTGATCTGCGGCAGGCGCTGGACGCCGCGATCTCCTCGCCGTCGGGAATCGGCGTCGCCGTCGACAGCGGCGGCGCGGTGCGCGGCGGAGTGCTGGCCACCGAGGTGCTCGAGCAGCTGGCCGGACAGCGCGCCCAGGAAGACGCCGAACGCAACCGGCATTTCTTCGAGGAACGAGTGCGGTGAACGGCCGCGAACCGCACGCGGTCGTGCGCGACGGAACACGGGGAGCGGCATGAGGTACCTGGTCGCGAACTTCTCGGAGATCATGGGGATCACCGCTACCCACCTCTATCTCGCCCTGGCGCCACTGCTGCTGGCCCTGGTGATCGCGATCCCGGTCGGCGCGCTGGTGCGGCGGGCGGCGTGGCTGCGCCGGGTCACGGTGACCGGCGCGAGCCTGGCCTACACCGTCCCGTCGCTGGCGCTGTTCGTGATCATTCCTCCGCTGGTCGGCACCTCGGCCATCGACCCGCTGAACGTGATCATCGCGCTCACCGTCTACTCCACGGCGCTGCTGGTGATCGCGGTCCCCGCGGCGCTGGATTCGGTGCCCGCCACGGTGCTCGACGCGGCCGACGCGGTGGGCTACGGCCCGCTGCGCCGCACGCTCACCGTGGACATGCCGCTGGCCGTGCCGGTCTTCGTGTCCAGTCTGCGGGTGGTTGTGGTGACCAATATCGCGATGGTGTCGGTCGGCGCGCTGATCGGCGTCGGCGGGCTCGGCAAACTGTTCACCCAGGGCTATCAGCGCGATTACCCGGACGAGATTGTGGCGGGCATCGTCGTGACGCTCGTGCTCGCGCTGGTCGCCGACCGAGTGATGTACATGCTCGGCCGCTGGTCGACGCCTTGGGTGCGCGCGGACGCCAGGACGAAAGGCGGTTCGTGAACCTCTTCCTTGACGCCTGGCACTATTTCACCGACGGCGCCAACTGGAGCGGCCCATCGGGCATCGGGACCCGAATCGTCCAGCACCTCTGGTACAGCTTTCTGACCGTCGCCGTCTCCGCGGTGATCGCGGTGCCGCTCGGCCTGGTCATCGGCCACACCCGGCGCGGAGCGGCGGTGCTGGTCGGCTTCGCCAACGCCATGCGCGCGCTGCCGACCCTCGGCCTGCTGACCTTCCTGGTGCTGCTGCTCGGCCTCGGCCTGATACCGCCGCTGCTGGCGCTGATCACCGTCGGCATCCCCCCGCTGCTCGCGGGCGCCTACGCCGGAATCGCCAACGTCCCCGCCGACGTCGTCGACGCCTCGCGCGCCATGGGCATGACCGAACGGCAGATCCTGTTCCGCGTGGAGGTGCCCAACGCGCTGCCCATCCTGCTCACCGGGCTGCGCGGCGCGACGCTGCAAGTGGTGGCCACCGCGACGATCGCCGCCTACGTCAACCTCGGCGGCTTGGGCCGCTACATCTTCGACGGCATCAGCCTCTACCGCTACGACCGGGTACTCGTGGGCGCGCTGCTGGTGGCGGTGCTGGCGATGCTGCTGGACGGCCTGCTGGCCGTCGCGGTGTGGGCCAGCGCGCCGGGCGTGGACCGCTTCCGCCGGGCGAACCGAGTCGCGCATCCACCAGCGGCTCCACTGCCGGACGCGGACGAAGCAACCGCACCCGACTAGCCGGCGCAACGTTCGGCCATCGGTGGGGAGGAGCGCCGATGTCTGCCCCGGATCCAGTCAGGCGCGGCACGGCAAAGGGCGCCCGTTCGTGGTCGAATGGGCGCCCTTCGGCTTGTCGTGCGCTCGCGTTACGCGACGCCCTCGGCGCGGGCGGCGGCGGCGACCGCTTCGGCGACGGCCGGAGCGACGCGCGGGTCCAGCGGGCTCGGCACGATCTTGTCCGGGCCGAGTTCGTCGGCGACGACGCTGAGGATGGCGTCGGCGGCGGCGATCTTCATGCCCTCGGTGATCCGGCGGGCGCCCGCGTCCAGCGCGCCCTTGAAGACACCGGGGAACGCGAGCACGTTGTTGATCTGGTTCGGGAAATCGCTGCGGCCGGTGGCCACGATCGCGGCGTACCTGCGCGCCACCTCGGGGTGGATCTCCGGGTCCGGGTTGGACATGGCGAACACGATCGCCTCCGGCGCCATCGATGCGATGAGCTCCTCGGCGATCAGACCGGCGGACAAGCCGAGGAACACGTCGGCACCCGCCAGCGCCTCCGCCGCGCCGCCGGTGAGGCCGCGCGGGTTGGTGCGGGTGGCCAACTCGGCCTTCACCTCGTTGAGATCGCCGCGCTCGGCGCCGACGATGCCCTTCGAGTCGAGCACGGTCACGTCGCGGACACCGGCGGCCAGCAGGATGTTCGTGCAGGCGACACCGGCGGCGCCCGCGCCGGACACCACGACCTTGAGGCCCTCGATGCCACGGCCCTGCACCTTGGCCGCGCCGTTGAGCGCCGCGAGCACCACGATGGCGGTGCCGTGCTGGTCGTCGTGCATCACCGGGCAGTCGAGCGCCTCGATGACACGCCTCTCGATCTCGAAGCAGCGCGGCGCGGAGATGTCCTCCAGGTTCACCGCGCCGAAGCTCGGCCGCAGGCGGATCAGCGTCTCGACGATCTCGTCGACATCCTTGGTGTCCAACACGATCGGGATCGAATCCAGCCCGGCGAACTTCTTGAACAGGGCCGCCTTGCCCTCCATCACCGGCAGTGAGGCGCGCGGGCCGATGTCGCCGAGGCCCAGCACGGCGGTGCCGTCGCTGACCACGACCACGAGCCGATCGGTCCAGGTGTAGCGCTTGGCCAGCGCCTCGTCCTCCGCGATCGCGCGGCTGACCTGGGCGACGCCAGGGGTGTAGGCGATCGACAGATCGCGCTGGGTCTCCAGGGGAGCACTGAGTTCGACCGAGAGCTTGCCGCCGAGATGTCCCGCGAAAATTTCGTCGTTGGTGATTTCGGAAAGGCTTGCGGTGGCATTCGGTGCGTCAGTCACAGGTGACACGATTTCACTCCTGCTCGGGTCGGGCTAAACCGGGGGACGGTTACCACCGGGTAATGGGTATAAGTGTTTTCACTACGCTCATCGGGTGCGCTGACCGGCGTGTTTCGAGCGGCTGCGAGTAAGCGACGCGACTTGCCGATATCTCGATGACGGGCGCGGCACTGATCCGCGAAGCAGAACCGGGCGGGTGGGCCCGGACAGAACATGCGGTGTGATCTCGCGGGTCGCGACGGTACGTCGGCGAGGCGGAGATCTCCGTGATTCCCTCACCCGGCGGTGGCGGAGGCAAGGAATCCGACACATTCTGCCAGTCCGGTGGGCAAGTTGCCAAACCGGTTTCCCCCTGGGCCGTGTCGCGCTCCATCACCCAACGTTAGGGGGCGGGAATTACCTCCAGGTAAGCGGAAACTCCCCGTTCAGCAGCCGCGTGCGGTGAGCGATCGCACCGCGCGGGGCGGCGAGGGTGTGAGCGCGAGAGCGCGGCGACGCACCCTCAGGCGACGATATCGCGAGCTTGCTCCGGCATGGTCCGCGGCGTGTCCTGGCGCACCCACACCTCACGCACGCCGCCGGAGGTCAGCCGCACCCGCCAGGTGTCGGACGCGCCGGGATGATCGGTTCTGCGGTGCATGCCGCGGCTCTCGGCGCGCGACAACGCGCTGTATTTCGTCCAGCGCGCCACCGCGAGCAGCGCGGCGGCCTGCCGGGCCAGCAGCAGGTCGGCGCCGCTGCCGCCGAGGTCGAATTCCGCTCCCGGCCACATGCCGTCGAGTTCGGCGATGCTGTCGCGCAGGCTGCCCGCGCTGCGCCAGTAGCTGCGCCGCAGCGGCAAGGTGTGCTCCTGCACGAGGCCGATCACCGCCCTCGGGTCGATCCGCGCCACGGCGTCGAGTCCCGCCCCCGGCACCTCGCGGGCGGGAGCGCGCCGGTCCGCGGTCCTGGCGAACTTCGCCGCGCCCGCGCCCGCCCAGACGCCGGAGGCGATCGCCCACGCCGCGCTCAGTCCGCCGAACCCGCTCACCGCGCCGGTGATCGGCTCGCGACTGACCACGTCGCCAGCGGCGAACAGGCCCGCGACGGTGGTCGCGCACTCCGGTCCGGTGACGCGCAGCCCGCCGGTGCCGCGCACGGTGCCCTCCAGCACGGCGCGCAGCGGCACCCGTTCGGCGCGGTCGACGAAGCCGTGGCGGGCCAGCCGGGAGCGCAGGGCGAGCGGTACGTCGTCCAGGGCGGCAAACACCCGCTGACCGTCGGCGATGGCCGCGAGCGCCGCCGAGCGATGCCCGGACAACTCCGCGCCGGATTCGTCGTAGAGCGGCGCGAATCGCAAAGCGAGGCTACGCAGCGCGGCCGGGTCGGCTTTCCCCGGCGGAATCAGGCTGTAGGCGCAAGAGAACTCCATGCCGGACAGCTCGGCGCCCGCTTCCACGGCGAACAACAAGCCGTCGCCGGTGTCCACGTCGGTGCCCGCGGCGCCGGACAGGAACGCGCAGCCCCCGGTGGCGACCACGACCGCGCCCGCACGCACGGTCCAGCGCCGGAACCCGTCCTGGGAGCGAAGTCCGGTGGCGCCGCGCACCACACCGTCGCGGTCGGCCAGCAGTCGCAGCGCCGGGTGATGATCGAATACGCGCACCCCGGCTTCCCGGGCCGCGCGGCGCAGTCGCCGCAGGTAACGGCCGCCGTCCAGATAGCTGTGCCGGGCCGGACGCGCCGGGTCACCGGTGATGCGATAACCCCATCTGGCCAATTGCTCGATCCGCTGATGGGTCTCCTCGAGCACGCGGTGCATCCAGTCCGGATCACCCAGTGCGCCGCCGTGCGCGTGCGCGCGCCGCACCGCTTCGTCGCGCGCCGGGCCGGGCGGGAGGTGCGACAGGGGGATCGCGCCGTACGCCGTCGGCCCGCTCGACCCACAGCGCGCCTTGTCGACGAGCACGACGGCGGCGCCGGCCGCGGCGGCGGAGACGGCCGCCCAGGCACCGGCGGGACCACCGCCGATTACCAGTACGTCCGTCTCGAGTTCGGTCATAAAGAAAAATGTTCGGGCACAATTCATCGCCCCGCAACCAATACTCGGGGATCAGCTCCACCATTGCGTCCACAGCAATAGTCCAGCAGCCAGAAAAACGATCATCGATCCGGCAAACGCGGCCGAACCACGATGCCGGTCCGAATAGATCTGCGCTACGAGGGCGACCACCGCTGCCGCCACATGCCAGGCGACCGATTCGCCGCCGGGGCCGGGAAAGCCGCGCCGCTGCGCGACGACCTCGGCGCCGACCACGATCAGCATGCCCACCACGGTGCCACCGGCGACGAGGCCGCTGAGGCCGCGCACGAGTCTCACGAGGCGATCACCGGAACGCCGGAGGCCTTGCCGGCCAGCTTCTCGAATTGCGCCGGATCGGTGGTGAACTCGCCGAGCCTGATGGTCTTGTTGGCGCCGTGGTAGTCGGACGAACCGGTGGTGAGCAGGCCCAATTCCGCGGCGAGATCGGTGAGCAGCGCGCGGTCGGCCGCCGAGTGGTCCGGGTGCGCGATCTCGAGACCGCCGAGGCCGAGGGCGGCCAGCTCCCTGATGTCGTCGAGGGCGAGCAGCCTGCCGCGCTTACGCGCCCTGGTGTGCGCGAGCACGCTGACACCGCCCGCCGTGGCGATCATCTGCACCGCGCGACGCAGCGGGGTGTCGGCCTTCTCGGCGTAGTAGGGGCCGTGCGGGGCGAGCAATTCGTCGAACGCGGCGTCCACGCTGGGAACCACGCCCGCGGCGACCAGCGCGCGGGCCAGATGCGGGCGCCCGGCCGACGGCCCTGCCGAGGCCAGCACCGCGTCGGGATCGATCGGCAGTCCATCGGCCGCCATCCGCTCGGCCATGGCGCGCAGCCGTTCCACCCGTTCGGCGCGCAGCCGCTCGCGTTCCTCGGCGAAGCCGCGATGGGTCGGATCGAACAGGTAGGCCAGCAAATGTACGGGCACCGGCCAGCCGTCCTCCCCGAGGCCGACGCAGGACATCTCCATGCCGCGGACCAGCGTCATGCCCTTCGGCAGCGCGTCGACCGCTTCCGCCCAGCCGGCGGTGGTGTCGTGATCGGTGATCGCGACCACGTCCAGGCCCGCGGCGGCCGCGTTCCGCACGAGTTCCGCCGGCGTGTCGGTGCCGTCGGACGCGGTCGAATGGGTATGCAGGTCGATGCGCACGCCTTCAAGTCTTACAGTGCGGCGACGTCGTCCCGCACGCGCAGGCGAAGTTCCCGCAGGCCGCCGCGACGTAGCATCGTCAGCGTGCCGTCCTTTTCCCCGCTCTCGTCCTTTCGTGGATCCGGCCGGACGCCGTCGCAGCCACAGCAGCGGTTCCTCCCGGTTCCGACGGCGCAAGCGATCGTCGACTGCGCGGTGTACGTGGACGGCAAACGCCTGCCAGGCCGGTTCACCCACAAGGCGGCGCTCGCGCGCGCCCGTGAGGAGCCGAACGGATTCGTCTGGGTTGGCCTGCACGATCCCGACGACACCCAGATGAACGACATCGCCGAGACGTTCGGCCTGCACCAGCTGGCCACCGAGCACGCCCTGCAACGGCACCAGCGGCCGAAGCTGGAGCGTTACGACGATTCGCTGCTGCTGGTGCTGCGCACGGTCAGCTATGTCCCGCACGAGATGAACAGCATCAGCGAGATCGTGGAGACCGGCGAGATCATCGTGTTCACCGGCCCCGATTTCGTCGTCGCCGTCCGGCACGGTGAGCACTCGGGGCTGGCCGAGGTACGCAAGGCCCTCGAGGAGGATCCGGCGCAGCTGGCGCTCGGACCGGGCGCGGTGCTGCACGCGATCGCCGACCGGATCGTGGACTCCTACATCGATGTGGCCCAGTCGGTCGAGAACGACATCGATGAGATGGAAGAGGAGATCTTCACCCCGCGCAGCAAAGTCACGGTGGAATCCATCTACCAGCTCAAACGGGAGGTGGTCGAGCTGCGGCGCGCGGTGAACCCGCTGGCCGCGCCGCTGGAGCTGCTCAGTCACAAACCGGATCTGCCGGTGCCCAAGGAGGTCAGGCGCTATCTGCGCGACGTCGCCGAGCATCACGCCGCCGTGGCCGAGCGCATCAACGATTTCGACGAGGCGCTCAGCGCGCTGATCAGCGCCGCGCTGGCCCGCATCGGCGTGCAGCAGAACACCGACATGCGCAAGATCTCCGCCTGGGTGGCGATCGCGGCCGTGCCGACGATGATCGCGGGCATCTACGGGATGAACTTCGACCACATGCCCGAACTGCACCAGGTGTGGGGCTATCCCATGGTGTGGGTGCTCATCCTCGCCATCTGCACCGGCCTGTTCTTCACCTTCCGCCGCAACAAGTGGCTGTAGCCGCCCGGCATCACAAGCTGGCGGCGCCGCGCCTCGGGTCGCGCACGTCGATGCCCGCCTCCTGCCACGCGTCCCGCAACGCCTGCGCGCCACGCACCCGCACCCACGCCGCCTCGGTCGCGGTCACCGGCGTCACCGCGAAGTAGCGCACCGGCTCGGCCGGGTCGGGCAGCGGCACCTCGGGAATGTCGCTGTCGCCGAGCAGAACCGCGGTGAACGGCGCGTCGCGCCACATCGGCTCGCCCAGGTCGAGCAGCGCGTCGGCTTGCAGCACAACGCCTTCCACCACCGGCGCCGCGGCCAGCACGCCGAGCGACTTGGCCAGGCCGGAACTGGCGCCGACACCAGCACGCAACGTCAGCACGAGTTCCGCGCGCGGCCCACGCAGCGGATCGGCGTGCACCGCGGTGGGATCGCCCATGGGGTGCCTGCTGCCGCCCAGCGTCGCGTAGTGCACCAGGTCGCCCGCGACGATGCGCAGGATCTCGATCGGCTCCAAGCCGAGAAAAGTCACCGACGCGGCGTCGACGCTCGCCGCGTCCACGCCGAAATGGCCCAGCACCTCGGTGCGGACCGTCTCCAGCACCTCCATGCGTCAGATCGCCAACCGTGCGAGCATGTCCCGTGCCTGTTCGGCCGACTTCGGATCGCACAGCACGTCGTAACGGCCCGCCACCAATTGCATGGTGGACGCGAAATCGCGCTGGCCCCTGGTCGCCGCGTACGGGATCGAGGTCGAGATCAGGCCGAAGATGATGCCGCCGACCAAGCCGACGAGCAGCGGACCGAGGGCGCCGCTGGTGGTGAACAGGCTCAGCAGCAGACCGAGGAACAGGCCGAGCCAAGCGCCGGACACCACGCCGCCGCCGATCACCTTGCCCCAGGTCAGCCGATAGAGAACCCGCTCGACCTGCATCAGGTCGACGCCGACGATGGTCACGTCCTGCACCGGGAACTGGTTGTCGGCCAGATAGTCGACCGCCTTCTGCGCCTCGGCGTAGGTCGGGTAGGAGCCGACCGGCCAGCCCGAGGGAGGCGTCGGGAGAGCCTGTCGCGCACGGCTCGAGTTCCCCAAGGGATTCGTCATGGTTCCATTCTGCTATTCCGACGCATCCCGCGGTGGTGTGAAACGCGTGGTGCGCGTCATGCCGGCGGCGCGGCCCTTTTCCGCGATCACCTGGGCCATCTTGGCGCTGGCCTCGTCGATCATCTCGTCGCCGAGCATCACCGCGCCGCGCGCGCCGCCCGCCGCCGAGGTGTGGAAGGCGTAGGCGTCGAGGATCTCCTCGGCCCGGTCGTAGTCTGATTGCCGCGGGCTGAAGATCTCGTTCGCCGCCTCGATCTGGCCGGGGTGCAGCACCCATTTGCCGTCGAAGCCGAGCGCGGCCGTGCGCGCGGCGGCCCTCCGGAAGCCCTCCACGTCCCGGATCTGCAGGTACGGGCCGTCGATCGCCTGGAGGCCGTGAGCACGGGCGGCGAGCAGGATGGTCATCAGGATGTGGTGGTAGGCGTCGCCGGTGTCGTAGCCCTCCGGCTGCTCGCCGACCACCAGGGTGCGCATGTTGATGCTGGCCATGAAGTCCGCCGGGCCGAAGACCAGGGTCTGCACCCTGGGGCTCGCGGTGGCGATCGCGTCGATGTTGCGCAACCCGAGCGCGTTCTCGATCTGCGGCTCGATGCCGATCCGGCCCACCTCCAAGCCGCAGGACTTCTCCAGCTGGGTCAGCAGCAGATCCAGCGCGCGCACCTGGCCCGCGTCGGTCACCTTGGGCAGCAGGATCGCGTCCAGCCGCGCGCCCGCGCCCTCGACCACGGAAATGACGTCGGCGTAGGTCCATTCGGTGGTCCAGTCGTTGACCCTGACCACGCGCAGCTGCGTTCCCCATCCGGAGTCGTTCAGCGCCGCGACGATGTTCGCCCGCGCCTCGGCCTTCGCGACCGGGGCGACCGCGTCCTCCAGATCGAGGAACACCTCGTCGACGGGCAGCGTCTTGGCCTTCTCGATCATCTTCGGGTTGCTGCCGGGGCAGGCGAGCACCGAGCGGCGCGGCTTCATGATCACTCCCGTCGATCGTGGCGGGATGCGAACACCCGCCCGCGAACATCTAGCCTTGGCAGCATGGCAGCTACCAGGGTGTACGTCGCCAGGCTGGCCGGTTTGGCGGTACTGGGACCGGACGGGGAGTCTATCGGCCGGATTCGGGACGTCGTCGTGGCCGTCCGATCCGACCGTCAGCAGCCACGGGTACACGGCTTGGTCGTCGAATTGCCCACCCGGCGGCGAATTTTCGTGCCGATCCTGCGGATCACCGCGATCGAGCCCGGCGTGGTCACCCTGAACACGGGAACGGTCAGCCTGCGACGTTTCACCCAGCGACCGGGCGAGATGCTCGCTCTGGCGCAGATCGTCGACTCGGTGGTGCGGGTCGACGACCCGGACCTGCCCGACCTCGCCGGCGTGGACGTCCACGTGGCCGATCTCGGCATCGAACAGACCCGTTCCAGGGACTGGCTGGTCAGCAGGGTCGCCGTGCGCGGGCACCGCAGGCTCGGCCGCAGGCGCGCGGTGCACGTGGTGGACTGGAGCAGGGTGTCCGGTCTGACGCCGTACGAGATCGGCAGGCCGGGACAGGACGTCACCCAGCTGCTCGAAGGGTTCGAGGGCATGCGCGCGGCCGATGTGGCGCAGCAGCTGCGCGAGCTGCCGGAGAAGCGGCGCATCGAGGTGGCCGTCGCGCTGGACGACGAACGCCTGGCCGACGTGGTGCAGGAACTGCCCGACGACGAACAGGTCGACCTGCTCGGTCACCTCGAGGTGCGCAGGGCCGCCGACGTGCTGGAGGCGATGGACCCCGACGACGCCGCCGACCTGCTCGGCGAACTGCCCGAGGGCGAGGCCGAATCGCTGCTGGCGCTGATGGACCCGCAGGAGTCCGAGCCGGTGCGCAGGCTGCTCGAGCACTCGCCGTACAGCGCGGGCGGCCTGATGACGCCGAAGCCGGTCATCCTGACGCCGTCGACGACGGTGGCCGAAGCGCTGGCGCGGGTGCGCAACCCCGACCTCACCCCCGCGCTGGCCTCCATGGTGTTCGTGGTCCGTCCGCCCACCGCCACGCCGACCGGCCGCTACCTCGGTTCGGTGCACATCCAGCAATTGCTGCGCGAGCCACCCGCCCACCTGGTCGGCGGCATTATCGACACCGATCTGTCGCCGCTGCGCCCCGAACTGCCCTTGGCCGCGGTGACCCGGTACTTCGCGACCTACAACCTGGTCTGCGGACCGGTGGTGGACGCGGAGAACCACCTGCTCGGCGCGGTCAGCGTCGACGACGTCCTCGACCACCTGCTGCCCGAGGACTGGCGCGACCAGGAAGAGACCGACGAGCGGGGCGGAGCGTGAGCCCGCACCGCCCCGCGCACGCCCGAAAGGACACACCGTGAGCGAGAACGACCCGGGCGCGCGGCTCGGTCACAGCAGGGCCCGCCAACGGCTGGAGACGCCGGTGGAAAGCCGGTTCCGATTCGAGTGGGACGCCGAGGCTTTGGCCCGCAGCAGCGAACGGGTGGCCCGATTCTTAGGGACCGGTCGGTATTTGGCAGTGCAGACGATCGTGGTACTGGTCTGGATCGCGGTGAACGTCTTCGTGGTCGCGCTGCGCTGGGACCCGTACCCGTTCATCCTGCTCAACCTGGCGTTCTCCACCCAGGCCGCCTACGCGGCGCCGCTGATCCTGCTGGCGCAGAACCGGCAGGACAACCGGGACCGGGTCGCCTTGGAGGAGGACCGGGTGCGGGCCGCTCAGACCAAGGCGGACACCGAGTTTCTGGCCCGTGAACTCGCCTCGCTGCGCATCGCGGTCGGCGAAGTGGCCACCCGCGATTACCTGCGCCGGGAATTGGAAGAGCTGAAAGGCATTCTGGACCGAATCGAGTCGGCGGAATCCCCGGATCAGGAGGGCAGGGCGGAAAGCGGCGGAAAGGTCGCCCGCAAGAAAAGCTCCGGCAGAAAGCCCGCTCCAGCAGGGGTTTCACCGTCGATAAGCCCTGATCAACCGGAAATACCGAATAAGGACCTGACCGGTGGGTAACCTGGACAACGTTGTCCAGAGCGGCCTGGGCAGGGGATGTCCCGGACGGCCGCTCCCACGACGTCGAGGATTGGGTGTGGCCGAATGCGTGTATCTGCTCCGATAACGGTCTCGGCTTTGGTTGTTGCTGGTGTGGTGGTGAGTGGTTCGGGGGTGCAGTCGCCGGTGGGGGTGTCGGCGCCGCGGGCGCCGGAGGTGTTGGCGGCGGCGGAGAGTGCGCAGTCGCGGGTGGTGGGGTTGTTGCCGGTGGCGGCGGAGGGGCCGCGGCGGTTGCGGGCGGTGACGCCGGGGGTGGCGCCGTTCGGGGGTGTGGTGCCGGTGCAGGAGTTTTCGTTGCCTGCGGTGGGGGGTGCGTTGGGGATTCCGGAGGTGGTGTTGGCGGCGTATCGGAATGCGGAGTTGGCGTTGGGGTCTTCGGTGCCGGGGTGTGGGTTGTCGTGGAGTTTGCTGGCGGGGATCGGTCGGATCGAGTCGGGGCATGCGGGGGGTGGGCGGACGGATGCGGCGGGGACGACGGTGACGCCGATTTTCGGTCCGGCGTTGGATGGGAGTTTGCCGGGCAACGAGGTGATCAAGGCGGCGGATGGGGGGTTTGTCCGGGCGGTGGGTCCGATGCAGTTCTTGCCGGGGACGTGGGGGGTGTATGGGGCGGATGGTAATGGGGACGGGGTGGCCGATCCGCATAATGTGTTCGATGCGGCGTT
>NZ_BDBC01000028.1 GCF_001612785.1 Nocardia beijingensis NBRC 16342 | reverse complement strand
CCGCCGGTGGGGCCAGGCACCGACATGACCGCGGTGCGCACCACCACGCCGACCACCGATCCGGCCGAACAGTATCGGGCACCGCGGCCGCGACCGCAGCCGACGCAGGTGATGATCACGCTGCCCGGTCTGCCGCCGATCCCGTGCGGGATCTTCTGCCCGGCTCCCGAGCAGGTGAATCCGTGCGTGGGGCAATCGGTTCCAGCACCGATGCCGTTCCCGGACCTACCGGGGACCGCCCGGGTACCGCTGGCGCCACAGCAACCCAACGGCGCCGCACCGGCCGAGCCCCACAAGTTCGGTCCAGCCGACCCGGGGGCGGCCGAGAGGCCCGCGGAGGCCGCCTCCCCGGCACAACCCGGCACCGCAGGGCGGCCCGGTACCCCGGGACAGCCCGGCACGCAGGACCAGCTCGCCGCCGGATGCGGTCAGCCGGACACCACGCTCGCCACCGCGGAACCGACCCCCATCCCGGGTGACCTACCCGCCCGCGACGACGAATCCCGCCGCGAATCCGAAGCCGTCACCACCACGCCGACCGCGCCCCAGCCCGAATCTGCCCCCGCCGCCGAGCCCACACCCCCGCCGCCGCCCGGCATCACCTTGCCCTTCGGCATCGTCATCCCGCTGCCCGCGCCACCGGCCGCGCCCCAGCAGTGATTCAAACCTCGCATCAGATCACGAAGCAGTAACAAACAGATCTCGGATGCGGTACCCTTCCCCTTGGTTCCATAACAAAGGGCTCACAGCGAGTCATGGGAGGGTCACCACACCGTGGGGCGTCATCGAAAACAACCGCCTGCCACCGTCCGACGGAGTTCCGTCATCGCGTTGACCGGATTGGTTCCCGCAGGGCTGGTATCCGTCACGGCCGCCTCCGAGGTAGGCGACACCGCGCCGCTCGCGACCGCCGTCCACACCCCGGATGATCAGGACGTTCTCGGCGCCGCGCAAATGGTCGCCGAGCCCGTCGCCGGGGCCGAATTCGTCGCGCACGCCATGGCCAAGGCCGCGCCCACCGCGACGCCCGTGGTGAAAACCGTTGCGCTCCCGAGTGGCAGGCAGGCCGCCGCGATGCCCGCCGGGCCACTGGGCGTCCCCGGAGTCGCCGTCGCGGCCTACCAGAACGCGGAACGGATCCTCGCGGCCGAGAACCCGGTGTGCGGCATGCCGTGGTCGCTGCTGGCCGGTATCGGCCGGGTCGAGTCCACCCACGCGTACGGCGGCAAAGCCGACGCCGACGGCAACCCGCTCAGCCCCGTCTACGGCCCCGTGCTGGACGGCTCGCTCACGGGCAACCACGTCGTCCGGGATTCCGACGACGGCGCGCTGGACGGCTTGGACGGCTACGACCGCGCGATCGGCCCGATGCAGTTCCTGCCCGACACCTGGAAGCGCTACGCGGCCGACGGCAACGGCGACGGCATCGCCGATCCGCAGAACCTCTTCGACGCCGCGCTGACGGCGGGAAGATACCTCTGCGACGGCGGCCTGAACATGCGCGACCTGGCACAACAGTCCAAGGCGATCCTCCGTTACAACCACTCCATGGCCTACGTCGCGAACGTCATGGCATGGGAGACCTCCTACAGCACGGGGGTCGCACCCCGGGCCGGAGACCTGCCCAAAATTTGACACGCCTAAAATTCCTGCCATGCCAGTGGTTACGGAATCGGATGTGCGGGGTGCCCTCGCGAAGGTCGACGACCCGGAGATCCGCAAGCCGATCACCGAGCTGGGCATGGTGAAAAGCGTCGTCATCGGCGCTGACAGCGATGTCCACGTGGAGATCTATCTGACGACGGCGGGCTGCCCCCTGCGCACCGAGATCACGCAGCGGGTGAGCAAAGCCATCGCCGACGTGCCCGGTGTGGGCGCGATCACCGTCGACCTCGACGTGATGGACGACGAGCAGCGCACCGCACTGCGCAAGCAGCTGCGCGGCGACTCCGCCGATCCGGTCATCCCGTTCGCCCAGCCCGGCTCGCTCACCCGCGTCTACGCCGTCGCCTCCGGAAAGGGCGGGGTCGGCAAGTCCAGCGTCACGGTGAACCTGGCCGCCGCCATGGCCGCGCGCGGCCTGTCGGTCGGCGTGCTGGACGCGGACATCTACGGTCACTCCATCCCCCGCATGCTCGGCACCGACGCCAGGCCGACGCAGGTGGAGCGGATGATCATGCCGCCGATCGCGCACGACGTGAAGATGATCTCGATCGCGCAGTTCACCCAGGGCAACACCCCCGTGGTCTGGCGCGGCCCGATGCTGCACCGGGCGCTGCAGCAGTTCCTCGCCGACGTGTTCTGGGGCGATCTGGACATCCTGCTGCTCGATCTGCCGCCTGGCACCGGTGACGTCGCGATCTCCATCGCCCAGCTGATCCCGAACGCCGAGATCCTGGTCGTCACCACACCGCAGCCCGCCGCCGCCGAGGTGGCCGAGCGGGCGGGCGCGATCGCGCTGCAGACTCGGCAGCGCATCGCGGGCGTGGTGGAGAACATGTCCTGGCTGGACCTGCCGGACGGCACCAGGATGGACCTGTACGGCTCCGGCGGCGGCCAGGCCGTCGCCGACCGGCTCACCCGCGCCGTGGGCGCGACGGTACCGCTGCTCGGCCAGATCCCCATCGAACAGTCGCTGCGCGAAGCGGGCGACGAGGGCACCCCGATCGTGCTGCGCGACCCCGAGAACCCCGCCGCCAAGGCTCTGGCCGAGGTCGCCGACAAACTCGCCGTCCGCCGACGCGGCCTCGCCGGCATGTCACTCGGCATCGACACCACCCGGCACTTGTAACGCCACGCGTGAGCCCACCTGTCGGGACTCCCTAATAAGCTCGGGCCATGCTCACCATGCTGTTGTACGTGCTGATCGTCGGCTTGGTCGCCGCGGTGCTGTTCCTCTTGGCCAGTGCGGTGTTCGGGCGCTCGGAGGAGCTGGGGCCGCTGCCGGAGGGCACGACGGCCACCGTGTTGCCGGTGGAGGGGATCACGGGGGCGGACGTGCGCGCGTTGCGATTCCAGCAGGTGGTGCGCGGCTACAAAGCCGGGGAGGTGGATTGGGCGCTGGCCCGGCTGGCCGCGCGGATCGATGAACTCCAGCACCAGCTGGCCGAGGCTCGAGCCGGGCGGTGGCAGACGCCGATCGCGCCGGAGTCGAAATGAACGCCACCGCCGACGACGGGCTGGTCCGCTGCGCGTGGCCGCTGGATTCTCAGCTCTACCGCGACTATCACGACAACGAGTGGGGCAAGCCGCTGCACGGCGACGACGCCTTGTTCGAGCGACTCTGCCTGGAGGCGTTCCAATCCGGGCTGTCCTGGCTGACCATCCTGCGCAAACGACCGGCTTTCCGCGCCGCGTTCGCCGATTTCGCGATCGAGCGCGTAGCGGAGTTCAGCGACGACGATGTCGCCCGGCTGATGGCCGACGCGGGCATCGTCCGCAACCGCAGCAAGATCGACGCGGCCATCGCCAACGCCCGGGTCGCGCGTGACCTCGACGTGGGCTTGGACGAGTTGCTCTGGTCGTTCGCCCCGCCGCCGCGCCCGCGGCCGCGCTCCGGCGCCGAGGTGCCCGCCACCACACCCGAATCCATCGCCATGGCAAAAGAATTGAAGCGGCGCGGATTCCGGTTCGTCGGGCCGACCACGGCGTACGCCCTGATGCAGGCGACCGGAATGGTCGATGATCATGTGGCCGACTGCTGGGTGGGCAGCGCCCGCCTCGACACGGGCCGACCGGTCACTTTTTGAACTCAGCTATCCGTCCACATCGGCGATAGGGAAGAATGGGACGGGTGTAGCTCGCCAAACGCCGGCGAGCTCGCTGGTTGGTGACAACTGGAGTTCCAAGAAAGTGCGCAAGGACCGCGCAGATCTGGAGGGAGCAGAGGATGGCGGCCATGAAGCCCCGTACCGGGGATGGTCCCCTCGAGGCAACCAAAGAAGGGCGTGGAATCGTTATGCGGGTTCCACTCGAGGGTGGCGGGCGTCTGGTCGTCGAACTCACGCCGGACGAAGCGGCGGCGCTCGGTGACGAACTGAAGAGCGTCACGAGCTGAGTGGCACCGGCTGACCCCTCGGCGCTCGCCGTCGCGGCCGGCGTCCTGGCCTGCCCGGAATGTTCGCGGGCGCACCGGGACGCCGCGCCGCTCGCGCTCGAACCTCGGGATCGAGCGCTGCGCTGCGGGCGCGGGCACAGTTTCGACGTGGCCAGACAGGGCTACGTCAGCCTGCTGACCGGTGCGTCGACCAAGATGACCGGGGACACCGCGGCCATGCTCGACGCCCGCGCCGCCTTCCAGGGCGAAGGCCACTTCGAGCCGATCGCCGACGCGGTGACGTGCGCCGCCACGGCGCGCGGGACCGACGGCCCGGTGCTGGAGATCGGTGCGGGCACCGGCTACTACCTCGCCCGGACCCTCGACGCCGCTCCCCCGGCCGTCGGCATCGGGCTGGACGTGGCCAAACCCGCCGTCCGCCGGTGTGCCCGCGCCCACCCGCGCGCCGCGGCGGTGCTGGCCGACGCCTGGCGCGGGTTGCCGATCCGCGACGGCGCGCTGGGCTGCGTGCTGTCCGTCTTCGCCCCGCGCAACCCCGGCGAGATCGCCCGGGTGCTCGCCGAGGACGGTCGCTTCGTGGTCGCCATACCCACCGCGCGTCACTTGCGGGAGCTGATCGAGCCGCTGGACATGGTGCGCGTCGACCCCGACAAGAACAGCAGGCTCGACGCCGCGATGGCGGGACATTTCGAGCCCGTCGACCGGACGCTGGTCGAGTATCCGATGACGCTCGCCAGAACCGATGTCGGCCATGTGGTCGGCATGGGTCCGTCCGCGCATCACGCCGCCGCCGGAGCGAAGCGGCTGGCCCGGCTGCCGGAGACCGTCGAGGTGACCGCGTCGGTCGTCGTCGGCGCCTATCGCCTGGCGGCATGATCGCCCGGCTCAGCCCTTCCTGACCTCGTCGTAGACCGCGACGGTGCGGGCCGCGATGCGCGCCCAGTCGAACTCGGAGACGGCGCGCTCGCGCCCCGCCGCGCCGAGCCGGGCGGCCAGCTCCTGGTCACCGGCCACCTCGTTCACGGCGGCGGCGAGCCCGCGCTCGTAGTCGGCGGCGGTGCCGGCGTCGTAGTGCACCAGTCGTCCGTTGCGCTCGTCGACCACCTCGGGGATGCCGCCGACGTCGGAGGCGACCACGGCGGTCGCGCAGGCCATCGCTTCGAGGTTCACGATGCCGAGCGGTTCGTACACCGACGGGCACACGAACACCGACGCGGCGGCGAGGATCTGCCGGATCCGCTCGGTGGGCAGCATCTCGCGCACCCAGAACACCCCGCCGCGCCGCTTGCGCAGCTCCTGGACCGCCGCGGCCACCTCCTGCGCCAGCTCGGGCGTGTCCGGCGCGCCCGCGCACAGCACGAGCTGGATGTCGGGGTCGAAGTCGCGGGCGGCGGCCAGCAGGTGGCCGACGCCCTTCTGGCGCGTGATGCGGCCGACGAAGGCGACGATGGGAAGATCGGTTCGCACGCCGAGTTCGGCGAGTACCGGCGGTTCGTCTCCCGCCGCGGGGCCGGGATGCCAGACGGCGCCGTCGATGCCGTTGTGCACCACGTGGACGCGGTCCGGGTCGACCGAGGGATAGGCGTCGAGCACGTCGTGGCGCATGCCTTCGCTCACCGCGATGACGGCGTCGGCGTGCTCGACGGCGTTGCGCTCCGACCAGGACGAGAGCCGGTAGCCGCCACCGAGCTGCTCGGCCTTCCACGGCCTGCGCGGCTCCAGGGAATGCGCGGTCAGTACGTGCGGGACGCCGTAGAGGGCCGCGGCCAGATGACCGGCCAGGCCGCTGTACCAGGTGTGCGAGTGCACCACGTCCACATCGCCCACCGCGTCGGCCATCCGCAGCTGGGCGGACATCATCTGCAGCGCGGCGTTGGCGGCGTAGAGCGACGGATCCGGTTGATGGACCACCGCATCGGCGCGCTCGACTCCCATGCAGTGCACGGTCACCTCGCACAGATGACGCAAATGCGCCGTCAGTTGCGTGACGTGCACGCCCGCTCCCCCGTACACCTCGGGGGGATACTCGCGGGTCAGCATCGCGACGCGAAGCCGGTCCCGCTCGCCGGATTCCACCGCCGAGTGCCCGCCGTTCGTGCCGAAACTCACCGATCCAAACTAGACGTTCGGCTCCGCGGCGGCCACTCACAGGCGGTTCACCCGGTAGTTTGGCAGGTGTGAGGAGCCAGCCGCACGTACTCGGAATCGTGCTCGCCGGTGGTGAGGGCAAGCGACTCTTTCCACTCACGGCCGACCGCGCCAAGCCCGCCGTCCCGTTCGGCGGCGCGTACCGTCTCATCGATTTCGTACTCAGCAACCTGGTCAACGCGGGCTTCCTGCGGCTGTGCGTGCTCACCCAGTACAAGTCGCATTCGCTCGACCGGCACATCTCGCAGACCTGGCGGTTGTCCGGTTTCGCGGGTGAGTACATCACCCCCGTTCCCGCGCAGCAGCGGCTCGGACCGCGCTGGTACACCGGCAGCGCGGACGCGATCCTGCAATCGCTGAACCTGATCTACGACGAGGACCCGGAGTACATCGCGGTTTTCGGCGCCGATCACGTCTACCGGATGGACCCGGAGCAGATGGTGCGCCATCACATCGATTCCGGCGCCGGTGTGACCGTGGCCGGCATCCGGGTCCCGCGCAGCCAGGCGAGCGCGTTCGGGTGCATCGACAGCGACGAGTCCGGCCGCATCACACAGTTCCTGGAGAAGCCAGCGCATCCGCCCGGCACCCCGGACGACCCCAATGTCACTTTCGCGTCGATGGGCAACTACGTCTTCACGACCAAGGTGCTCGTGGACTCGATCCGCGCGGACGCGGACGACTCCGATTCCGATCACGACATGGGCGGTGACATCATCCCGGCCCTGGTCGCGGCGGGGCAGGCCGGTGTCTACGACTTCGCCGACAACGACGTGCCCGGCGCCACCGACCGCGACCGCGGCTATTGGCGCGATGTCGGCACCATCGACGCGTTCTACGACGCGCACATGGACCTGGTCTCGGTGCATCCGGTGTTCAACCTCTACAACCGCCACTGGCCGATCCGCGGGGCGGCCGAGAACCTGCCTCCCGCCAAGTTCGCCCAGGGCGGCTTGGCGCAGGAGTGCATCGTCGGCGCGGGCAGCATCCTGTCGGCCGCCACCGTCCGCAATTCGGTGCTCAGCGCCAATGTCATGGTCGACGACGGCGCCACCGTCGAAGGGTGCGTGCTCATGCCGGGCGTGCGGATCGGGCGCGGAGCGGTGGTGCGGCGCGCCATTCTGGACAAGAACGTCGTCGTGGGCGAGGGCGAGATCATCGGGGTCGACCTGGCGCGTGATCGCAGCCGCTTCGCCGTCAGCAACGGAGGGGTCGTCACGGTGGGCAAGGGCGTCTGGGTGTGACGGCGCCGGGCTGTTCCTACGGCGCGCCCGGCTCCGGCGCGGGCGAGTTGATGCAGAACGGCGCGCAAGGCCCCGGCGTGCGCGGGACGGTCGATTTCGAAGCGCCACCGAAATCGGCGGTACTGACCAAATAGACCACCAGCACGGCGAACAGCAGCACGCCGGCGAAAGCGATCATGGTCCGGCCCCAATGGATCGGCTTGGGACGACGCTCGTCTTCGTCCCAGAGAAACATCATCATGACCATGCCGCACCCGCTTCCCGATCCATTCGGAACGTGACTTCTACCAGTATCGGCGATCTTTCGGATTTCGCGGCATCATGCGCCGAACCGTGGCGCTACGGTGGCAGTTTCGCGAACGCCGCCGGTCACCGGCGGGTAGTGCGCCGGATGGCCACTGCCGTCGGCGGATTACTGCGCGGGCGGGGCGACGTTCTGGGTGCAGAACGGTTCGCAGGATCCGGGCGGCGGAGTGGTTTTCTCGGGGCCGGTGTCGAAATCGGTGTTGCTCACCACGATCATGACCGCCACCGCTCCCAGAATCACGAGCAGCAGAGCCAACATCGTCGGCCGCAGCCAACTCGTTCGCCGTTCGGTCACGACTTCCCCCATCGCCGCTACTTCCAGGGGAGTTAGTTCACGCATAACTGTTTTCCTCACTGAGTTCTTTCTCAGCGCATACCCCGGATTCCGGGATGGAATCAGATCGTGGCGCGAACCGCTATCCTCGTGCGGCGCAGAGCAATCCGTCGCCGACCGGAATCAGCACACAGGTGAGTTCCGGATTCTCCGCGATGGCGCGGGTCGCGGCGCGCACCGCTTGCGTGGCCGGATCGCGTTGCGCCGGATCGGGTACGCGCCCGCCGAGCAGCGCGTTGTGCAGCAGGATGGCGCCGCCCTCGCGCAGCAGTCGCACCGCCTGGGCGACGTACTCCGGGTGCTCCAGCGGCGCGGCGTCGATGAAGACCAGGTCGTAGGCGCCGTCGGCCAGCCGGGGCAGCACGTCCAGCGCGCGCCCGTTGATCATGCGGGTGCGCGCGGGCGGGATGTCGGCGGCGCGGAACGCCTCCTTGGCCGCGCGCTGATGTTCCGGCTCCGAATCGATCGTGGTCAGCGTGCCGTCCTCGCGCATGCCGTCGAGCAGCCACAGCCCGCTGATGCCAGCGCCGGTGCCGACCTCGACCACCGCCCGCGCACCGAGCAACTGCGCGTACATGCTCAGCAGCGCGCCCACCGAGGGCGGCACCGGTACCGCGCCGAGTTCGGTGGCCCGTTCCCGCGCGCTGACGAGGATTTCGTCTTCCACGACGGATTCCTCCACATAGGCGAGATTCCGCTCCAGATTCGATGCCACGGGTATGAGGCTAACGCCGGGCGGGTGATCTCGGCGTTCCGGACAACACGCGCCGCCCGCCATTTCCGCCGCCGGTTTTCTCAGGCGACCCTCAGGATCTCCATAACCCGGCCATATCAGGACCAGAAAGAGTATGGGCAACGCAAGACCACCGACCGTGTTTACACGGGACGCGGGAACAACGACATACCGGATGTCGGTTGTAACCGTACGTGACGGACCGTAGACCCGGTCTCGAGCGAGTTCCCTACGTTTGCGGTCCCTAGTAGGAGGTAGCCCCATCCACATGGTCGATGCGGCGCGCGAATACGCCACCCTGCCCGAGCAGATCCTGCCGGTCGAGTCCGAGTCCGCCGAGGACGCGGTCGAGCTGACCGGGACTGCTGCCTTCGATGCCACCGGTGACCGGTCGGCGATGCCCACGTGGGACGAACTCGTCCGCGAGCACGCGGACCGGGTCTATCGCCTCGCCTACCGCCTCTCCGGCGACGCACAGGACGCGGAGGACCTCACCCAGGAGACGTTCATTCGGGTGTTCCGTTCGCTGTCGAACTACCAGCCCGGCACCTTCGAGGGATGGCTGCACCGCATCACCACCAACCTGTTCCTGGACATGGTGCGCCGCCGCAACCGGATCAGGATGGAAGCGCTGCCCGAGGACTACGACCGGGTGCCCGCCGACGGCCCTGGGCCGGAGCAGGCCTACCACGACGCCCGGCTGGATCCCGACCTGCAATCGGCCCTGGACTCGCTCGCGCCGGAGTTCCGCGCCGCCGTGGTCCTGTGTGACATCGAGGGGCTGTCCTACGAGGAGATCGGCGCTACGCTCGGCGTGAAACTGGGCACCGTGCGCAGTCGGATCCACCGTGGACGCCAGGCCCTGCGCGACTACCTTGCGCATAATGGAAGTGAGCAGCGGTTCGCCGCTGAAGCGAACATCGGGTGATTCGTCGGAAGCCGGCATCGCCCGAACGGTCGATGTCGGTTGGAAGGGTGAGCACCGAATGAGTGGCGACTTCAGCACGTCCGGTCGTCGTCCGCCCCGTTTCCGCCCCACCGAGCATCTGGCGAGTGAGGCGATCGCGGCGTACGTGGACGGTGAGTTGCGGATGAACGCCTACCTGCGTGCCGCTCAGCACCTCTCGCTGTGTCCGGAGTGCGCGGCGGAGGTCGACGCCCAGCAGCAGGCGCGCATCGCCCTGCGGCACGCGGGCCAAGTCGCGATTCCGACCGGGCTGCACGACAGCCTCACCAGGATCCCCCTCGCGGAGCTGACCGGCGGCGCGTCCAGTGGCCGCACGCCGTCCCCGGCGTCCGGTCAGTCCGGGCGCAACGACGCTGTTTTCGGGTTTCTGACCGATTCGTTCACCGCGACCAAGTGGACCACGTGGTGGCGCAAGTAGAGTTTCCCGAGTGACCACCGAATCGACGAATTCCGGATCGGCCGACACCTCGGATTCGGCGGCCAACCGCGGGAATCTCCGTCCGCCGGACGCACCCGTGCTCGGTCCGCGCCCGGTCTACCGGCCCCATGTCGACACGCACACCGCGCGGGCCTTCCGCAGACCGTCGGGCCTGTCCGGTTCGTTCGCCGAGCCGCTGCCGCTGCGCAAGTCGGGTCCCGCGCCGCAGTCCGGTCCCGAACTGCAGAACCGGCCGCCCGACGCGGTGCTGGCCGAAGCTTTCGGCCGTCCCGAAGGCTCCACCGAACTCTTGCAGCGCGATCCCGACGCGGCCGGCGGTCAGGCTCCCGCCGCCGCACCGGCCGATCCGTGGCGTGACCCGGAGGCCGTCGCGCGCCTCGGCGCTCCCGCGGTGCCGACCCCGAAGCCGGAGGCGCTGCCGCAGGCGGAGAAGCTCAGCGCCCGCGAAGTGCTGTTCGGCTCCCGGGTCGCGCCGAAGGCGCTGGCGCTGCTCGCGCTGGTCGCGCTCGTCATCGGCCTGCTCGGCGGGCTGGTCGGGCGCCTGACCGCCGAAACCGCGTCGACCCTCACCTCGCGCAAGGTGACGCTCGACCAAGGCGGCGAGGGGTCCCGCCCGCACGGGCTGATCGCCCAGGTCGCCAACGCCGTGCTGCCGTCGGTCGTGTCCATCCGGGTGACCGTCGGCGAGAACGGCGCCACCGGTTCCGGCGTGGTGATCGACGGCGGCGGCTATGTCGTCACCAACAACCACGTCGTTTCGATGGCCGCGCAGGACAAGACCAACCGCTCCGCGATCCAGGTGCAGTTCTCCGACGGCACCCGGGTGCCAGCCCAGATCGTCGGCCGCGACCCGAAGACCGACCTGGCCGTGCTGAAGGTCGATGTGAAGAATCTCACCGTCGCCCAGCTCGGCAAGTCCGGCAACGTCCAGGTCGGCGACGACGTGCTCGCCATCGGTTCGCCGCTCGGCCTGAGCAAAACGGTGACCTCGGGCATCGTCAGCGCGCTGCACCGCCCGGTGAAGCTGGAGGGCGAGGGCAGCGACACGAAGGCCGTGATCGACGCCGTGCAGACCGACGCGTCGATCAATCCGGGTAACTCGGGTGGCGCGCTGGTGGACATGGACGGCCGGGTCATCGGCATCAACACCGCCATCCGCAGCGAGACCGGCGGCTCGGTCGGCCTCGGCTTCGCGATCCCGGTGGACAAGATGACCGAGGTCGCGCAGACCTTGATCCGCGACGGCGTGGTGCATCACCCGACCATCGGCCTCAGCGCGCGCACCAAGCAGGTGGCCAACGAGGTCATGAGCGGCGCGGCGGTGGCCGACGTCACGGCGGGCGGTCCTGCCGCGCGGGCCGGGATCGTGGAGGGCGACGTGATCGTCAAGGTCGGCGATCGGGAGGTCACCGGGCCGGACGAACTGGTCGTCGCGGTGCAGTCGCGCAAGATCGGCGAAACGGTGAACGTGCAGTTGATCCGGGATGGCAGGCAGGTGGACGTGCCGGTCACCTTGGAATCCGACTGAACCGCAGGTCGGAACGCCAGGTAGCCTTGATACGTGTTCAGCAACATCGGCTGGAGCGAGATGGTCATCCTGCTCGTCGCCGCCCTCGTGATTCTCGGCCCGGAGCGCTTGCCCGGTGCCGTGCGCTGGACCACGCGCAGCTTGCGGCAGGTGCGCGATTACGCCAGCGGCGCCACCTCCCAGCTGAAGGAGGAGCTCGGGCCGGAATTCGAGGATCTGCGCAAGCCGCTGGCCGACCTGAACCAGCTGCGCGGCATGACGCCGCGGGCGATGGTGACCAAACATCTGCTCAACGGCGACGATTCACTGTTCCGGGATTTCGACAGCGCGCTGCCCGATCCCAAGGATCTGTACAGCACGAACAGCGGGATGCCGGACTATCCGATGCCCAAGTTGGATAAGCCTTTGGAGCGCAACGAACGTCCCCCGATCGACACCGACGCCACCTGAGTCGTCAAGCAGACTAGACGCATTGAGCTGTTCAGCTGTCTAGACTTCGCACATGTCGGCCGATGACGTGGCGCGCGTGTTCGCGATCGAGGACAAGGTCGAGCGACTGAAGGCGGCCACCGACGGGGTGGCGGCGGCCCAGCAGACCATCAACGAACTGACCAGGATTCGGCGGGCCGTGATCCGGGAGCTCCATGCCGAAGGCTGGACGTTCGCCAGAATCGGTGCGGCGGCCGGGCTTTCCCGTGCCCGCATCCACCAGGTGAGTACGCAAGGGCCCGCGCCGGAAGGATTGTTCTTCGGGCACGGCTCGCTCACCGTGCTCGTCCCGGAGGTGCGGGCAGGGCGGGTGATCGGCGCGCCGGATCCCGCGGCGCCGCAACGACTGGCCGAGTTGCTCCGCGAACTCGGGTTCACCGTGGCGGTCGAACATTTCCTACCGGGTCGTCCGGTCGACCTGCGGCGCGACGGTCTGATCGTGCTGGGTGGGCCGGAACTTTCGCCGAGTTTGCGTCAATTGGTCGCCGCCGACCCGCGATTGCGCCGCGCGGTGGCCAGGATGGGTGACGCGCGCCGTGGGATCGAGGACCGGGCGGCCCGGCGGGTGTACCGGCCGGGCGGACCCGAACCGCATGACATCGCCTATCTGGGCAGGCTGCCCAGACCCGATGGGCGGGGCAGCGTGCTCATGATCGATGGCATGCATCCGCCCGGCTCGCTCGGCGCGATCCGGTTGCTCGCCACCAGGCTGGCCACCTTGCACGAGCGGGCGAACAACCACCTGTTCTCGGTGCTGATCGCCTGCCGCTTCGACCGAGCGACCGGCGAACCGCTGGAGGCAGAACTGCTCACGCCGGTCTACCGCCACGATCCGGAGAACAGATCGCCCGCAACGGGTCTGCGCCGCTGAGCCGCGACCTGGACACGCCCCGCCGATCCCCGACCGGCCCAGTCGGCACCCTCCGCGCGACGCCCGAATGCGGCGGGCGAGCAATCGACGTCCCCATACGGCAGGACGGCGCGGAACCGCTTCCTTGCGCGTTGGGCACGCTGGCGCAACGGTTTTCAGCAAATCTTCGGTCACCATATTCGAGTATGAGCCCCACACAACGGCCGAAGTCTCCGCGATCGCCGGAGAGACAGCAACCCACCCATTCGATACCTGGTAACGGCGACTCCGAGGAGCCGTCGACGCAGTCCGCTGTCGATGTGGCGCCGGTCACCAGCCCTCCCCCGAACGCGTTCATACACGGATGATTGAATAGCTGGACGATAACCGCTCTCCGCGAAACGGACGCGTGCGGCGTCCGGCTAGGAGGAAATCGTGAATCCGCTATTGCTGATCGGCGGGGCCGTCCTGGCGGTGGGCCTGATCGGACTGATCATCAGCGTGCTGCTGCGCCCGCACGGGTCGAAGGCGCACGTCACCGTCGCCGATCTCCAAGCCCGGCTCGCGCGCGAGCAGTCGGCCACGTCGCCCGAGGCGGAGGGCCAGGCGGACGACGAACCGCGATCCGAAGCGCCGCGCGCAGGCGACGCCGAGTCGGCCGATCCCGGGCGCGAGGAATCCGACACCGATGGCGATGAGCCCCACGACACGGACGCGGCTCCGGGCACAGAGGCGGACCAGGTGCTGCTGCCGGATCACCTTCGCCGCGACAAGTAGCCGCATATTAACCACGCGGGCGGCAGGGTGAGTATTTCGCCGACCGCTCCAGGGAGCGATGCGCCGCGACCGGACCCAGGCGAAACAGGGTCGATCTCCACGCGCAAACCCTCGATACTTCCCCCCTCCCCGCCCAGCGAGCCGGGGAAGGTGACATCTACCCGGATTCTAGCTGCGGAATCCCCTCTCGGAGTCAACTCGATCCCAGGCCGCGGATTGGACCGCCAGCCGCCGGGCATACCCGCCACGTAGCCGGAACACCGGCCCGCGGCGCGTCCCGATCCCCCTTGCACGACGCGCCAACTCGGCCCACACTAGATTTGCTAAAAGTTAACTGCATGTAGGTGACGGTGCGTTGCGCTTCGGCCCCGCCACGTTCTGCCCTGGCCCGCCCCACCGAGAGGAGAATGCGCCGTGACCGCCACCCAGATCGCCGTCCTCTGTTCGCTCGTCGGCGCGGCGAGCCTGGTCGCCACCATCGTGTTGTTGCACGGACCGGCGACCCGCAGGCGCCGGGTCGGCGTCGGCGAACAGGCGATCGCGGAACAACTGCCCGCCCCCGCGCTGCCGACCTGCCCGATCGGCAGGCCGCAGCGCGCACTCGTCGAGCCGTTGACCGTGGCGGAGGCTCACGAGATCATGCAGCGCCACCGGATCTGTGAACCCGCCGAGTGCGTCTACAAGTACGCGGCCTTCCGCACCCTGATCGAGGCCGGATACATGCGCGATCCGCACGCGGAAGGGGTCTGACCCCGTCCGCGTGCGGCGCGAGAACGCGTCAGGCCGCGGCGCGGGCCGGCCGGAGGGTGATCATCGGCGGGCGATCCAGCAGGGAGACCTCGGTGCGATGCGCGGTGAACTCGTCACCGATCAGCGGGAACTGGGTCAGCGCGGCGCCGGAGTCCTGGATGCCGCTGCGACCGAGCACGGTGCCGAGGATCTGGCGGCTCATCACGCCCAAGTCGGCCAACGGCCGGTTGCGATGCGTGCGCACACCGAGGTTGACCTGGCCGATGGCGGACATGCCCAGCCGGTCGTAGGTGTCGAGCAGCAGCCCGATCTCCACCCCGTAGCCCGGTGCGAACGGCACCGAGGTGAGCAGTTCCCGGGTGCCCGCGTACTCACCGCCGAGCGGCTGCAACACCTGCGCGAGTTCCGGTCGCAGTGCGGCCAGCAGGGGCCGGGCGACCAGCTCGGTGACGCGACCACCGCCGTGCGCGTCCACCGCGCCGCCCTGCCGCAACGGCCTGCGGTAATACGCCTTGGCCAAGTGCAGGTCGTCGACCGTGAGCAGCGGGCCGAGCAGTTTCGGCACGAAGGCGGGATCAGGGTCGATGAGGTCGGAGTCGACGAAGGCGATCAGATCGCCGCTGGTCACCGCCAGCGAGCGCCACAGAACCTCGCCCTTGCCCGCGACCGGTTCCAGCTCCGGCACCGCCTGCTCGCGGCTGATCACCTCGGCGCCCGCGGCGCGGGCCCGCTCCGCGGTGGCGTCGGTCGAACCGGAGTCGAGCACGATCAGTTCGTCCACCAGCGTGCCGAGCAGCGGCCGGATGCTGGCCACCACGTCGGCCACGGTGCGTTCTTCGTTCAGCGCGGGCAGCACCACCGACACGGTGCGCCCGGCTTTCGCGGAGACGAGTTCGTCCACGCGCCAGTTCGGGGTGTCCCAGGTATTGGTCGTCGCCCACGCGGGCTCACGGTGTTGAAATGTCATGCCAGACCTCGCAAGGTTCGTGCGGGGGGCCGGATGCCCTGGATTGCGGCGATCATGTCCACGACCCGCCGCGTCGCGGCGACTTCGTGGACACGAAAGACTCTGGCGCCTGCCGCCGCCGACCACGCTGTCGCCGCCAATGTGCCCTCCAGCCGTTCGGAAAGACCGACACCTAGAGTCTCCCCGATGAAATCCTTGTTGCTCAGCGCCATCAAGACTGGCCATCCGGTTTTTACAAGAACGTCGACTCGGCGCAATAGTTCGAGCCCGTGATAGGTGTTCTTGCCGAAATCATGCGTCGGATCGATCAGGATCGAATCCCGGCGCACCCCCGCCGCGAGCGCGTTCTCGGCGGCCCGCACCACCGTCTCGGTGACCTCGCCCACCACGTCGGCGTAGCGGACCCGGTGCGGCCTGGTGCGCGGCACCGCGCCGCCGGTATGACTGCACACCACACCCGCGCCGTGCGCGGCGGCCACCGGAACGAGATCGGGATCGGCGCCGGCCCAGGTGTCGTTGATCAGATCCGCGCCCTCGTCCACCGCGGCCGCCGCCACCTCGGCGCGCCACGTGTCGACGCTGATCAGCAGCTCCGGGTACTTGGCGCGAATGGCCGCCACGAACGGCACCACCCGGCGCGTCTCCTCGGCCGCGTCCACCGAATCACCCGGCCCCGCCTTCACCCCGCCGATATCGACGAGATCGGCGCCCTCGTCCACCGCGCGTGCCACCGCGTCCATGGCCGCCGCGTCGGTGAACGTGGCGCCGCGGTCGTAGAACGAGTCCGGGGTGCGGTTCACGATCGCCATCACCAGCGCTCGATCCGTCGCCACCGGCCGTCCGCACAGCGTGGGAAGCGGCGCCGCGGTCGAGCTGAACATGTCGCTGTCCCGCCTCTCCGCGAATCAGGCCGTACAAATCAGGAGACCGGGATCGCGGTCGAGTCGTGACGGGTCCGGGGTGCCCGACGAGTGACCATGTGGTCGCGAAACCGGTCGTCTCCTAATTCCCAGACCGTACCAGTCGAGTGCCACAAGATCAGCGCGCAGTCCTGCGGCACCGCTGTGACAACCACCGCCACCAGGCTCTTTCCGCTGCCGGCCGTCAGCTCTTCGGAACGCGGCCCGCTGCTACGTCGGCGGCGTAATCGGCGTAGGCGGGGATGTAACCCTCGCTGCGGCCCGCGAGGACGTACAGCGTGCTGTCGGAGTCCTCGCTGTAGCCCTGCTTGCGCAGTTCGACCTTGCGGCTCTTGAACGTCGAGGTCTGCTCCAGCTCGTGCACGATCCGGACGAACAGCGGAACGGCATATCCCGGCAATCGCTCATAGGCCAGCTTCGCCACCGCCGCGCCGTCGAATTCCGCGCCGGGACGCAGCGTCACCGCGGCCATGCCCGCCTTGCCGTCGGTGCCGGGGATGTCGACGCCGTAGACCACCGCCTGCTCGATCGCCTCCGCCTTGCTCAGCGCGCCCTCCACCTCGGTGGTCGCCACGTTCTCCCCTTTCCAGCGGAACGTGTCGCCGAGCCGGTCCACGAACGCGATGTGGTGCCAGCCCTGATCGCGCACCAGATCGCCGGTGTCGAACCAGACGTCACCCGATTCGAAGCCGTCGCGCACCAGCTTGGCCTCGGAGGCGGCCTTGTCGGTGTAACCGTCGAACGGGGAGCGGTCGGTCACCTTCGCCAGCAGCAGGCCGACGCCACCGGTGCCGACCCGGCGCAGGCGTCCGTTCTTGTCGCGCTTGGCCTTTCCGGTCTCCTCGTCGTACTCGACGACCGCGTACGGCAGCGGGCCGAAACCCGCCGTGCGGTCCACACCGAAGGCGTTGACGAAGGCGATGTTCGATTCGCTGGCGCCGTAGAACTCCACGATGCGGTCGATGCCGAACCGGGACTTGAACTCGTCCCACAATTCCGGACGCAATCCGTTGCCGACGGCGAGCCGGATCGAATGCCGCCGGTCGCTCGGCTTGGCCGGTTGATTGACCAGGTAGCGGCACAGCTCGCCGATGTAGATGAACGCCGTGGCCTGCTCGCGGATCACCTCGTCCCAGAACCGGGACGCGGAGAAACTCCGGCCGAGCGCGAACGCGCCGCCGGAAGCAAGCACCGCGGACAACGCGACGGTGAGGGCGTTGTTGTGGTACAGCGGCAGGCAGCAGTACATGGTGTCGTTGCCGCGCAGGCGGATACCGAGGCCGCCGAGTCCGGCCATGCTCTTGGTCCAGCGCAGATGCGTCATCACGCTGGCCTTCGGCAGTCCTGTGGTGCCGGAGGTGAAGATGAGGAACGCCCGCTCGCGCGCGGTGACTTCCGCGCAGCTCGGCGGGTCGCCGTCGTCGGCGTCGCGGGCGGCCGCGCTGAGTTCGTCGGCCGGGAGGACGTTCGCGGGCGGTTCGGGCAGCGAGTCGATCGCCTCGGAGCATTCCGCGCCGACCACGTTCAGCACGCTGTCGAGCAGGCCGATGCTGTGCGCCAGCACCTGGTCACGCTGATGATGGTTGAGCAGTCCCACCGTGGCCCCGAGCTTGGCCGTGGCCAGCACGACGAACAGCGTCTCCGGCCGGTTGGTCATCAGCACGCCCACCACGTCGCCGCGGCGCACCCCTCGTGCCGCGAGCACGCTCGCATACCGGTTCACCTCCGCGTTGGCCGCGCCGTAGGTGTAGGCCGTGCCCTCGAACCGCAGGAACGGGCGGTCCGGATGCCGGTGGGCGTTGCGCTGGAAGTACAGGCCCACCGACGACTTGGAATCCGGTGTCACGAGCATGTTCAGCGCGTTGCGCAGCATGCCCGGCGCGTCCATGGCCATCGCGGGCAGATGGCGGGCGAGGTCGGCCAGACTCACCGTCGAGCGGGCATCGGTGCTCACGTCTTCAGCTCTCCTCACGGGGTAGGCGCGCCTCCAGCGCCGCGAACGCGGACGGGAGATCGGTCACCACGGTAATCCGGGACAACGCTGTCTGGGGCACGAACTTCCGCTCGTACAGCTCGTCCAGCCAGGAGAACAAACCGTCGAAGAATCCATTGGGATTCAGCACAACAACGGGTTTCCCATGCTGTCCCAGATAGCCGCCGGTCCAGGTCTCGAAGAACTCCTCCAGCGTGCCGATGCCGCCGGGCAGGGTGAGGAAGGCGTCGGCGCGGTCCTCCATCACCTGCTTGCGCTGGCGCATGGTGTCGGTGACGACCAGTTCGTCGGCGTCGACATCGGCGACCTCACGGTGCACCAGGTGCTTGGGGATCACGCCGATGGTGTTCGCGCCGCCCGCGCGCGCCGCGGTGGCGACCGCGCCCATCATCGAGACGTGCCCGCCGCCGGACACCAGTTGCCAACCGCGCCTGGCGATCTCGGTGCCGACCCGGGCGGCCAGCGACAGGTGGTCCTGGTCGGTCGTGCTCGCCGAGCAGTAGACACAGACGGCGAAAGGCCGCTCGCTCACCACTGATCCTCCGTCCCGATCGCGTCCTCGGCGCCGCCTGCTATCGCGGCGGCCTGGATGATGTCCACGACCTCGTCGACGCTGTCTGTCACGTGCAGCAGTCCGAGGTCGCCCGGGGAGATCTTGCCGGAGCCGCCCAGCGAATCGCGCAACCAATCGACCAGCCCGGCCCAATACCTGGTGCCGAACAGGATGATCGGGAACCGGGTGATCTTGTGTGTCTGCACCAGCGTCAGCGCCTCGAACAACTCGTCGAGCGTGCCGAAGCCGCCGGGCAGGCAGATGAACGCCTGCGAGTACTTCACGAACATCGTCTTGCGGACGAAGAAGTAGCGGAAATTGATACCCAGATCGACCCAGTCGTTGAGGCTCTGCTCGAACGGCAGCTCGATGCCGAGGCCGATCGAGTAGCCGCCCGCCTCGCAGGCGCCCCGGTTGGCCGCCTCCATCGCGCCCGGACCGCCGCCGGTGATCACCGCGAAGCCCGCACGCGCCAGGGCGGCGCCGATGGCCAGCCCGGCCTGGTACTCCGGATGGTCGGCGGAGGTGCGCGCGGAACCGAAGACGGTCACCGCTCGGGGCACCTCGGCGAGCGCGCCGAAGCCCTCGACGAACTCGGCTTGGATACGCAGCACGCGCCAGGGATCGGTGTGCACCCAGTCCGTGTCGCCGCGCTTGTCCAGCAAGTTCCGGTCGGCGGTGCTGACACCGTCGGCACGGTCGCGCCGGAACATGATCGGCCCGCGGAACTTCGGTGTCGACTTCGGTTTGCTGGTGACCTCACGGTCCGCGGCGTCGGTGGACATGCGTTCCACGCTACCGCCAGGCAAGGGGGTCTCCCTGGCTGGACGGGAGAAGTCGTCCGATGTTCAGCCGGAGGCAGGCGGGCTGAGACGCGGTCGCAATCTCGGCGCTCAGGGCGCACGCCACCGCGCGAACCACGGTCGCGGGCTCTCGTCGGCCACTGGCGATCTCGATGACCGGCGGTGATCGAACGGCATGGCGGAGCGGGCATACGCGCCGGTCCGAGTCGGAGTGCGGGGATGCGCCGACCAGGATCGACGCCGCGGCGGCTCAGTCCGGCGTGCCGCTCAGGTAGCTGCGGAGCATCGCGGTGACGGCGGTGATCTGGTCGACGGGCACGTGCTCGTCGCGCTTGTGCGCGAGGTTGGGATCGCCGGGACCGAAGTTGACTGCGGGGATGCCACGGGCCGCGAAACGCGAGACGTCGGTCCAGCCGTACTTCGCGCGCACACCGCCGCCGCCGTGGCGCTGCACCGAGGCGATGAGGTCCTTGGCGGCCGTGGCCGTCAGCCCCGGCAGCGCGCCCGGCGCGGCGTCGATGACCTCGAAGGACAGCTCGAGGCCGGCGAAGACCTCGCGCACGTGCTCCACGGCCTGGTCGATGGTGCGGTCGGGCGCGAAACGGAAGTTGACCTCCAGCTCGGCGGCGTCCGGCACGACGTTGCCCGCCACACCGGCCTCGACCCGCACCGCGGACAGGCCCTCGCGATAGACGCAGCCGTCGATGTCCACTTCCCTGGCGCGGTAGTCGGCCAGCCGCCGCAGGATCGGAGCCAGCCGATGAATCGCGTTGTCGCCCAGCCACGCCCGCGCCGCGTGCGCGCGCACGCCGGAGGTGCGCAGCCCGATGCGCATCGCGCCCTGGCAACCGGCCTCGATCCAGCCGCCGGACGGTTCGCCGAGCACGGCGAGGTCGCCGGCGAGCCACTCGGGCAGGTCGCGTTCGATGTGCCCGAGGCCGTTGAACTCGGCGGCGATCTCCTCGCCGTCGTAGAAGATCAGGGTCAGGTCGTGCACCGGGTCGGCGACGGTGGCGGCCAAGTGCAGGAAGACCGCGTCGCCGGATTTCATGTCCACCGAGCCGCAGCCGTAGAGGACTCGCTCACCCGCCGCGTTCACCGCGAACCGGCCGGGCACGTTGTCGGCGATCGGCACGGTGTCCAGGTGCCCGGCGAGGATCACCCGGGTGGGCAGGCCGCGATGGGTGCGCGCCAGCACCACATTCCCGTGCCGGAGGATCTCGAACCCCGTGGTCTGCTCCCGCAGCGCGCGCTCCACCACATCGGTGACGGCCGCCTCGTCGCGCGAGACGCTCGGGATGTCGACGAGCGCGGCGGTCAAGGTGATCGGGTCGGCATGCAGGTCGATGGTCACGCGCTTCACCCTACGACCGGTGCCCCGCCGCGGCCGCCGGTACCGGCCGGTGTGCCACCCCCTCGCACGGGATAGCCGTCCGCGCGGACGACGTCGGCGACCACCGGGTCGGCGATATATCAGCGGCATGGCCGGAACCTGCCGCTACGCGGACGGCGCGGCCCGGTGGGCGGACCGACACATGCGCAGCAGCAGGTCCCACCAGGACACTCGTCCCACCGGTCCGGCAGCCGGACGCGTATCGAGCCTGGTGATCGGGGTCGCCGGAGCAGCCGCACCATTGCCCGGCACGGGTCGGTAACCTCTAGGCCGTGAGCATCCAGGGAGCAGCAGCCATCGGTATCGCCAACGTGACCGCGGACGGGACCGTGCTGGACACGTGGTACCCGAACCCGCAGCTGGGCGAGTTCGCCGAGACCGGCACCAAGCGGCTGGACGAGGCGCCCGCCGAGTACGCGGCGCTGCTCGGCTTCGACGACGCGCGCGGGGTCGACGTGATCGCGGTGCGCACCACGATCGCCGACCTGTCCGCGGCCCCGGTCGACGCGCACGACGTCTACCTCCGCCTGCACCTGCTCTCGCACCGCCTGGTCAAGCCGCACGAAGTGAGCCTGGACGGCCAGTTCGGCCTGCTGACCAACGTGGTGTGGACCAATCACGGCCCCGCCGCGGTCGATGGCTTCGAGGCCACCCGCGCCAAGCTGCGCGCCCGCGGGCCGGTCACGGTGTACAGCGTGGACAAGTTCCCGCGCATGGTCGACTACGTGCTGCCCTCCGGCGTCCGCATCGGCGACGCCGACCGGGTCCGCCTCGGCGCGCACCTGGCCTCCGGCACCACCGTCATGCACGAGGGCTTCGTGAACTTCAACGCGGGCACCCTCGGCGCGTCCATGGTCGAGGGCCGCATCTCCGCGGGCGTCGTGGTCGGCGACGGCTCCGACATCGGCGGCGGCGCGTCCACCATGGGCACCCTGTCCGGCGGCGGCACCACGGTCATCTCCATCGGCGAACGCTCCCTGCTCGGCGCGAACTCCGGCCTCGGCATCCCCCTCGGCAACGACTGCGTCGTCGAGGCGGGCCTCTACCTCACCGCGGGCACCAAGGTCACCACCCCCGACGGCACTGTGGTCAAGGCCGCCGAACTGGCAGGCCGCGACAACCTCCTGTTCCGCCGCAACTCCACCACCGGCGCCGTCGAAGTGGTCCACCGCAAGGGCACCGGCATCGAACTCAACGCCGACCTCCACGCCAACGACTGAACCGGCCCCGCGAGTGGCACATGGTGGTGCCACTCACGAAGCCAGGCCGAAGGCGATGACCCGGTGGGGGTGGATGCGGATCATTTCGCGGGAGACGCCGGAGATGTAGGGGTCGACGTCGGTGAGGGCTTCGGCGGTGCCGCGGATCTCGAGGCAGCGGACTCGCCATGGCTGGACCGATGCCACGTCGTCGACGACGAACGCGACGCGGTCGTTGGTGGCGAGGTTGCGGAACTTCCACGAGGCGCCCATGTTCCAGCCCGCGATGTCGATGGTGCCGAGGTCGGCGTTGTAGCGGAAGCCGACCGGGTTGTTCTGCGGGGTGCCGTCGGGCCGGACGGTGGCCAGCCGGCCCAGCCGCTGGGTGTTCAGGTAGTCGATCTGTTCGGGAGTCAGGGTCGCAGTCATGCGCCGACCGTAGAACCTCTACTTAACTCGAGGTCAATCCCCACGGTCAGCCGAGCTGCTTCTTCTGCACCTTTCCCATGGCGTTGCGGGGCAGCGCGTCGACCATGCGGATCTCGCGCGGGCGTTTGTGCACCGAAAGTTGCCCGGACACGTGGTCGATCAGCTCGCGTTCGGTCGCGGCATCCCGCAGTACGACGAACGCGGTGATGCGCTGGCCGAGGTCGTCGTCGGGCAGACCGACCACCGCGGCCTCCGCCACCGCGGGGTGGCCGAGCAGCACCGTCTCCACCTCGCCCGCGCCGACCCGGTACCCACCGGACTTGATCAGATCCACCGATTCCCGGCCGACGATGCGGTGGAAGCCTTCCTGGTCGATGACGGCGACGTCGCCGGTCCGGAACCAGCCGTCCTCGGTCCAGCTCTGCGCGGTCGCCTCCGGGCGGTTCAGGTAGCCGTCGAACAGCATGGGCCCGGACACTTCCAGAGCGCCGATGCTCTCGCCGTCGTGCGGCACCGGAGCCCCGGACTCGTCCCTGATCCTGGTGCGCACACCCCGCACCGGCGTGCCGACCCAGCCCGGCCTGCGCTCACCGTCGGCCCGGGTGGACAGCGTGATCATGGTTTCGCTCATGCCGTAGCGCTCGACCGGCGCGTGCCCGGTCAGCTCGCGCAGCCGCTCGAACACCGGCACCGGCAGCGGAGCGCTACCGGAGACCAGCAGCCGCGCGTCGGCCAATTGCTTCGCCGCGTCGGGGTCGTCCACCACCCGCGACCACACGGTGGGCACACCGAAGTAGAGCGAACCCTTGGCCGCCGCGTACGCCTGCGGCGCCGGCTTGCCGGTGTGGATCAGCGGACTGCCCACCCGCAGCGGACCGAGCAGACCGAGGATCAGCCCGTGCACATGGAACAACGGAAGCCCGTGCACCAGCGTGTCGCTCGCGGTCCACGCCCATGCCTCGGCGAGGGCGTCCAGACCCGCGGCGATCGCGCCGCGGCTGAGTATCACCCCCTTGGGCAGGCCGGTGGTTCCCGAGGTGTAGAGGACGAAAGCCGTGCCGGCCGGATCGGGTTCGGGATAGGTGTGCCAGGACCTGGCGTGCAGCCGCACCGGCACCACGGGCAGCGAGGCTTCCTCCGGCGCTTTCCCCAACCACGCCTGAGCACCCGAATCGGCCAGGATGTGCGCCCGTTCCGTGGTTCCGCTATCCGGGGGCACCGGCACCACCGTGACGCCCGCGATGAGGCAACCCACCACCGCGAGCACGGTCCGCACGGTGGGCTCGGCCAGCACCGCCACCCGTTGCGCGCCCGCGACGCGCTCGGCCACCGATGTGGCCGCGCCGAGCAGATCGCTGCGCGAGAGGGTGGTTCCGTCGATGGTGACGGCGTCGGGGATGTCCGCTCCGCCTGCGACGGCGAGCGGGTTCAGGGAGCTGAGCAGCAGCGGCGGACCGAACGGCATTCGCTCACGCTACTTCGCCGGATTCGCGGCGGCGTCGCGGCGTCCCGCGCGAAGCGGCGCCGAGTATGACGGTTGACACTCGCGCTGACGTGGTGAGAACGTTGGTGTACAGCTTTCTCAGCACTGCGAGGTCGACGATGACCAGGCCACTTCCCGCGACGCATCGTCCCGAACCGCCGGATTCCTTCGACATCGGGCACTACATCGACGGCGTCGCGGGCCTGTTCGGCGGCGTCGCGAACGTCATCATGCAGCTGAGCACCCCTCCGGTCGGCTACGGCGTGCTGGAGAGCACCGTCGACAGCGGGAATGTGATGTTGCATCCGGTCAAACGGCTGCGCACCACGTTGACCTACCTCGCCGTGGCGATGCTCGGCACCGACGAAGAACGCGCCGCCTACCGCGAGGCGGTGAACGTCGCGCATCGCCAGGTGCGTTCCACAGACTCCAGCCCGGTGCGCTACAACGCCTTCGATCCCGCGCTGCAACTGTGGGTCGCGGCCTGCCTGCATTGGGGAGCGCGGGATCTTTACGAGCGCATGCACGGCCCGATGGACGAGGCGACGGCCGAGGCATTCCACCGCCTCGGCGCCCGGCTCGGCACCACCCTCCAGATGCCCGAGTCGATGTGGCCCGCCGACCGCCGCGCCTTCGCCGAGTATTGGGCCGCCCATCTCGCCGACACCAGCATCGACCCGACGATCCGGGCCTATTTCGACGATCTCATCGACCTGCGCATGCTGCCGCGGCCCGCACAGCTGGCCCTCGGGCGCCTGCACCGCTTCTTCGTGACGGGTTTGCTGCCCGCGCATCTGCGCGACGAGATGGGGATGACCTGGACCGACCGCGACGAACGCGTGCTCGGCCACATCCTGCGCGCCGTCGGCGCCACCCAGTCCCGGCTTCCGCGACCGATCCGCGCGTTCCCGCTGAACGCCTATCTGCTGGATATGCGTGTCCGGCGCCGCCTCGGGCTCCGCCTGGTCTGAAGCGGCCGTCGTTTCACCACAGTTATCACTGGGCAATCGCATCTCGTACTGCTGATCGCCATCCGACGCGATCCGGCGCCACCGGCCAGGAGGAGACGATGGGCTATCGAACGACGTTGACCGGGCTGATCGCCTGCGTGTTCGTGGCGCTGTCCGCGCCGGTCGCCGGTGCCGACGACTCGGCCGAAACCGAGGTCGCCGCAGTGCCTCCGCGCACGTCGATCTCCGTGCGCACCGTGGTCGGCATCGGCTGGGGCACCCCGAACGAGCACGAGTCACGCTCGAGCCTGTCATTGGCCAAACTCTTCCTCGCCGACTACGCCTTGCGCCACGGCGACGGCTCGCCCGAGGACCGCATGCTGGGCGAGCGAATGATCCGCTACTCCGATGACGGGGCCGCGACCGCGATGGAGGCCAAGTATCCCCAGGCCATCGCGGCCGTCGCCGCCGAATACGGACTCGCCGAGACCGTGCCCGGCCCCGACTGGGGCGCCGGGGCGACCAGCACCGCGAACGTGTCCGACTTCCTGGCCACCAAACTGCGCACCGATCCCGGATCGCCGATCTTCGAATGGATGGCCGCCGCGGGATCGACGGCGCAAGACGGCACCGAACAGGACTGGGGCACCGCCCGGTGGCCGTTCGTGCAGGGCACCAAGTGGGGCTGGTCGGATTTCGGCGAGCCCGAGGTCGCCTCGACGTCCTTCGGTCCGGGTTTCGCGGTGACCGCGCACACCCGCGGCACCGCGGCCGAGCAGACCGCGGACGTCATGGCCGCGCTCGGAGCCATGCTGTTCGGCCTGCCGCTGCACCGCTGAGTCAGCGCACGCGGAAGGACACCACCACGTGGTCGCGTGCGAACTGCCGGATCGCCGCGTCGTCGCCGAGCGGGATGACGGTCTGCGGCGTCAGCGCCAGTGACAGCGCGGTGCGCGCGATCATCTCGGCCAACGGCTCCGGATCGTATTCGGGCAGCTTGCCCTCCCGCTGCAAGCGCGTGATGAACTCCGCGAGGTAATCCCGGCCGAGTTCGATGACCGGCGCGCCCTGGGTGGTCAGGTAGGGCAGCACGAGTTCGGGTTCGGTGGCCAGCAGCCGGTGGATCAGCTGGTTGCCGCGCAACCCGTTGATGAACGCGGCGAACAGCTCGACGATCTGTTCCTCGGCGCCGGCGTCCCGGTCGACCTGGCGCTGGAGCGCGGCGTCGACCTCCTCGATGAACTCGCGCGTCTGCCGCAGCCCCACGGCCATGATCAGATCGGACTTGCTCGCGAAGCGGCGGTAGAGGGTGGCCAGGGACAATCCGCCGCGGCGGGCCACTTCCACCATGCTGGTTCGCTTGATGCCGAAGTCGAGGAACGCCAGCAGCGCCGCGTCGAGCACGCGCGCCTGGTTGCGATCCTCCGGGGCAGTGCTGCGCACCAGCGGCAGCAGTCTGGTCAGCCTGGCCATACCTTCAACCCTATCCGCGACGGCGACACGATGACACTTTCAGCATCGCACATCATCACCGCCGCCTCAGTCCGATTGACAGGCCCCCGAGTCGATGAGAGGGTTAGGACATAATCTTCTCATCGACCGATCCTCCGGGGATCGGGCGGATACGAAAGACGAGGTCGACGATGACCGCGCCGCTGCGCACCGCCGAGCACGAACCGGATCCGAGCCGGACCCTCACCCCCGAGACGGCCGCGGAGTACGTGGACGGCATCGCCGCGTTCCTCGGGGGCGCCGCCAACGTCATCATGCAGCTGAGCCTGCGCCCGGTCGGCCGGGGCGTGCTGGAGAGCACCGTCGACAGCGGCAAGGTCACCCTGCATCCGATCAAGCGGCTGCGCACCACCCTGACCTACATCGCCGTGGCGCTGCTCGGGTCGGACGAGGAACGCGACGCCTACCGCGAGGCCGTCAACGTGTCGCACCGGTCGGTGCGCTCCACGGCCGCGAGCCCGGTCAAGTACAACGCCTTCGACCCGAACCTCCAGCTGTGGGTCGCCGCGTGCCTGTACTGGGGCATCGATGACCTCTACACCCGGATGCACGGCCCGATGGACGACGCGGCCGCCGACGCCTTCTACGCCTACGCCGCGCGACTGGGCACCACCCTTCAGATGCGGCCGGAGATGTGGCCGCCGAATCGCGCCGAGTTCCAGCGGTATTGGGATGAGAACCTGAAACAGCGCGGCATCGAGCCGGAGTTGCGGGACTACTTCAACGGCCTGATCGACCTGAAGATGATGCCGCGACCGGTGCAGGTGGTCTTCGCCGGGTTGCAGCGCTTCGTCGTCACCGGCCTGCTTCCCCAGCACCTGCGTGACGAGATGGGCATGACCTGGACCGACCGCGACCAGCGGCGGTTGGACCGGCTGCTGCGGGTCATCGGAGCCGTGCACGGACGGCTGCCGGACGGGGCGCGTATGTTCCCGCTCAACGCCTACCTGTTCGACCTGCGCAGGCGCCTGCGGCAGGGCAAACCGTTGGTGTGATCACCGGTCCATGTGCGGGTAGCGGTAGTCGACGGGCGGCACGAACGTCTCCTTGATCGTCCGCGGCGCGACCCAGCGCAGCAGGTTCAACGGCGAGCCCGCCTTGTCGTCGGTGCCGGAGGCGCGTGCCCCGCCGAACGGCTGCTGCCCCACCACAGCGCCCGTGGGCTTGTCGTTGACGTAGAAGTTGCCCGCCGCGAAACGCAATGCGGCGTCGGCCTGTTCGATCGCGAACCGGTCCTGCGCGAACACCGCGCCGGTCAGCGCGTAGGGCGCCGCCGACTCGACTTCGGCGAGTATGGCGCTGTAGGCGCCCGGTTGGGTGTCGTCGTAGACGTACACCGAGAGGATCGGCCCGAAGTACTCGGTGGCGAACGATTCGTCGTGCGGGTTGTCGGTCAGGAACACCGTCGGCCGGACGAACCAGCCCTCGCTGTCGTCGTAGGTCCCGCCGACCGGGATGGCGACGCCCGCGTCGGCGGCGCGCCGGATGGCCGCCGCGTTCTTGTCGTAGGCGCGCCGATCGATCAGCGCCCCACCGAAATTCGACAGATCCGCCACGTCGCCGTAGGTCAGCCCGTCGGCGTCGTGCAGGAAATCATCACCCATCGCGCGCCAGACCGACCGCGCGATATAGGCGCGCGAAGCCGCCGAGCACTTCTGGCCCTGGTACTCGTAGGCGCCGCGAATCAGGGCGGCGCGCAGCGCGCCGGGGTCCGCCGAGGAGTGCGCGACGATGAAGTCCTTGCCTCCGGTCTCCCCCACCAAGCGCGGATAGCCGTGGTAGCGACCGATATTCGCGCCGACCTGCTGCCAGAGATACTGGAACGTCGTGGTGGAACCGGTGAAATGGATGCCGGCCAGCCGCGGATCGGCCAAGGCCACCTCCGACAGTTGCGCCCCGTCGCCGGTGACCATGTTGATCACGCCGGGCGGCAGGCCCGCCGCCTCCAGCAGCCGCATCGTGTGGAAGGCCGACAGCGTCTGCGTCGGCGACGGCTTCCACACCACCGTGTTGCCCATCAGCGCGGGCGCGGTCGGGAGATTCCCGGCGATGGCGGTGAAGTTGAACGGCGTGATGGCGTAGACGAACCCTTCCAGCGGCCGATAGTCCATCCGGTTCCACACCCCGGCGCTGGAGCGGGGCTGCTGCTCCAGGATCTCCCGCGCGAACGCGACGTTGAAGCGCCAGAAGTCGACCAGTTCGCACGGCGCGTCGATCTCGGCCTGCTGTGCCGATTTGGACTGCCCGAGCATGGTGGCCGCGGCGATCGTCTCCCGCCACGGCCCGGCCAGCAGGTCCGCGGCGCGCAGCAGCACCGCGGCGCGCTCCTCGAACGGCAGCGCCCGCCAGCCCGGGGCGGCGGCCGTCGCGGCGTCGATGGCCGCGTGCGCTTCCGAATGCGTGGTCTGGGTGTAGGTCCCCAGCACGTGCCGATGCCGGTGCGGGGCGACGATATCGTGCCGTTCGCCGAGACCGGGCCGGTGCTTGCCGCCGATCACGAGCGGCACGTCGACGGACTCGGCGGACAGCTCGGCGAGCTTGCCGAGCAGTAGCTCCCGTTCCGGACTTCCGGGCGCGTAGGAGTGCACCGGTTCGTTGGCGGGCGTAGGGACAACCGTGACAGCGTCCATACCTCAGGCTAGCTCGCCGGGCACGGCCGACGCGTACGCCGACACGCCGCCGCACAACGTGGTGCGGCGACCAGCCCCCTGAGCGTTGCTGCGCTCGCCGGAGCCGGGCGACGCAGGCGTCAGCCCGCGGTCAGCCGTTCGGCCGCCGCCGCGATCCGCTCGTCGGTCGCGGTCAGCGCGATCCGCACGTGCTCGCTCGCGCCGGGGCCGTAGAAGTCGCCGGGCGCGGCGAGGATGCCGCGGGCGGCGAGCCACTCCAGCGTGGTACGGCACGGCTCGCCGCGCGTCGACCACAGATACAGGCCCGCCTCGGAGTGATCGATCCGGAAACCCGCCGCTTCCAGCGCCTTCCGCAACACGTCGCGGCGGGCGCGGTAGCGCTCCCGCTGGCGCGCCTCGTGGGCGTCGTCGCTGAGCGCGGCGGTCATCGCGGCCTGGATCGGGAACGGCACCATCATGCCCGCGTGCTTGCGCACTTCGAGCAGTTCCGCGACCAGCTCCGGGTCGCCCGTCACGAATCCGGCGCGGTAGCTGGCCAGATTGGAGGTCTTGGACAGCGAATGCACGGCCAGCAGGTTGGTGTGGTCGCCGTCGCACACCTCGGGGTCGAGCACGGAGACGCCGCGCCCTTCCCAGGTCAGGCCCAGGTAGCACTCGTCGGAGGCGACGATCACGTCGCGCTCCCTGGCGAAGGCGACCACCTTGCGCAGATGTTCGACGCCGAGCACCCGGCCGGTGGGATTGGACGGCGAGTTCACGTAGATCAGCGCGGGCGTCTGCGGACCGAGCCGGGTGAGTCCGTCCGCGCGCAGCACCTGCGCGCCCGCCAGCAGCGCGCCGACCTCGTAGGTGGGATAGGCGACCTCGGGGATGACGACCAGGTCGCCCGCGCCGAGTCCCAACAGCCGGGGCAGCCCCGCGATCAGCTCTTTCGTGCCGATCGCGGGCAGCACGGCCGCGGGCTCCAGTCCGGTGATCCCGTAGCGCCGCTTCAGCGCGTCGACCGCGGCCGCGCGGAGCTCGGGGGTGCCATGCGTGGTCGGGTAACCGGGGACCGTCGCGACGGAGTTCAGCGCCGTCCGGATCAGCGGGTCGACCGGGTCGACCGGGGTGCCGACGGACAGATCGACGATCCCGCCGGGATGGGCGGCCGCCCGAGCCTTCACCGAAGCGATGGTGTCCCAGGGAAAATCGGGCAGCAGACTGCTGACCCGGCCACGCGGTGACACGTCAGATCTCACTCACTCGCCATCGGGGGCAGTTCCTTGATGAACGGCGGGTCGTAGTCGACCTTGCCGACTTTGGTCGCGCCGCCGGGCGAGCCCAGCTCGTCGAAGAAATCCACGTTGGCGTTCACGTATCCGCTCCACTGGTCCGGGGTGTCGTCTTCGTAGAAGATCGCCTCCACCGGGCACACCGGCTCACATGCACCACAGTCCACGCACTCGTCGGGATGGATGTACAGCATGCGACCGCCCTCGTAGATGCAGTCCACGGGGCATTCCTCGATGCATGCCTTGTCCTTCACGTCAACGCACGGTTCAGCGATGATGTACGGCACTGCCGCTCTCCTAGTCTGTCCTCGCCTGCGGGATGGTCCGCCCGGCGAAACCCTATCCCGGCACCCCACGTTACTACTGGTCAGCCTGCCCTAACTTCCTGCCCGGCGCACCCCGACGCGGGGCACGATTCGGACTCCGCCACCCGCCGCACGCCCCGGGGACCACGTTCCGGGAGGTAGCGCCGGAGCGCGCGGCGGCGGGGCCGCATTCGCGCCGGTCCCGGCTGCCCGCGGCCGACCGGAGAACCGGTCGCGCCGTGGGCCCGAACCTGTCGCCGTCGCCGGGCCACGACGCGATCGGCGTATCAATCGACCAGTACCGCCTGAAGCCCCGGGGAGACGGACGATCCGCGGTGCTTCGGGACGCCGTAGGTCGTCGTCCGCTCCCGGGCCGGCCGTCCGATGCCGGAGGCGATCTCCACCAGCTCGGCGACCGTCTTGGCCGAGCCGTGCTGCGAACCCGCCATCCGGGAGATGGTCTCCTCCATCAACGTGCCGCCCAGATCGTTGGCGCCGCTGTTGAGCATCACCCTGGTGCCGGTGATGCCGAGCTTGACCCAGCTGGTCTGGATGTTGCGGATCCGCCCGTGCAGCATGATCCTGGCCAGCGCGTGCGCGGCGCGGTTGTCCCGGTTGGTCGGACCAGGCCGCGCGGCGCCCGCCAGGTACAGCGGTGCGCTCTGGTGCACGAACGGCAGCAGCACGAACTCGGTGAACCCGCCGGTCTCGTCCTGGATGCCGCGCAGCACCCGCAGGTGCCCGACCCAGTGCTTCGGGTTGTCCACGTGGCCGTACATCATGGTCGAACTGGACCGGATGCCGACCTGGTGCGCCGTGGTGATCACGTCGATCCACGCCGAGGTGGGCAGTTTGCCCTTGGTGAGCACCCAGCGCACCTCGTCGTCCAGGATCTCCGCGGCGGTGCCGGGGATGGTGTCCAGGCCCGCCTCCTTCAACGCGACCAGCCAGTCCCGCACGCTCTGGCCGCCGCGCGAGGCGCCGTTCACGATCTCCATCGGGCTGAACGCGTGCACATGCATCGACGGCACCCGCTGCTTGACCGCCCGCACCAGGTCCGCGTACCCGGTGACCGGCAGGTCGGGGTCGATGCCGCCCTGCATGCAGACTTCGGTGGCGCCGTCGACATGCGCCTCCCAAGCCCGGTCGGCGACCTCCTCCGTGCTCAGGGTGAACGCGTCCGCGTCGCCCTTGCGCTGGGCGAACGCGCAGAAGCGGCACCCGGTGTAGCAGACGTTGGTGAAGTTGATGTTCCGGTTCACCACATAGGTGACGTCGTCGCCGACGGTGTCGCGACGCAGCTGATCGGCCAGCGCGGCGACCGCGTCCAGCTCCGCGCCGTCGGCCGTGGCCAGCGCGAGATATTCGGCGTCGCTGAGCCCGGCCGGGTCCCGCTCGGCGGCGCGCAGCGCGGCGAGCACGTCGGAGTCCAGCCGCTGCGCAGGGGCGGCGGCGAGGTCGCGGGCCTGTTCGCGAATGGTGTCCCAGTCGCCGAAGGCACCGACGATGTCCTGCCCGAGCGCCGAGTCGCTGCGGGCCTCGGTGTTGCGGCCCTCGGTGTCGATGGCGGTGTTGAGGTCGACGCGTCCGGCCGACTCCCAGGACTCGTCCGGCTCCTGCCAGGGCAGGCCGACCGGGATCGCGTCCGGATTCGCCAGCCCCGTCGCCGGGTCGGTGAGCGCCGCGACGTGCGCGCCGATCCGCGGATCGACCCACGGGTTGCCCGCGCGCACGTACTTCGGGTGCGCGGAGGTCCGCTCGACCAGCCGATAGCCCGCCGCCTCGGTGATCTCCCGCAACGTGTCCAGGTTCGGCCACGGACGCTCAGGGTTCACATGATCGGGTGTCACCGGCGAGACGCCGCCCCAGTCGTCGATGCCCGCGTCGATCAGCGCGCGGCACTCGGCGTGCGAGACCAGGTTCGGCGGCGCCTGCACCGGCACGTCCGGCCCGAGCAGGATGCGGGTGACGGCGATGGTGGCGAGGAATTCCTCCAGGCCCGCGTCCGGCACGTCCCGCATCGCGGTGTCGTCCTTGGCGCGGAAGTTCTGCACGATGACTTCCTGGATGTGCCCGAAAGCCTTGTGCTGCTTGCGAATCGCCATGATCGATGCGGCCCGCTCCGCCATCGTCTCGCCGATGCCGACCAGGATGCCGGTGGTGTAGGGCACCGAGAGCCGCCCGGCGTCGGTGATGGCCCGCAGCCGCACGGCCGGGTCCTTGTCCGGACTGCCGTAATGGCAGTTGCCCTTCTCGGTGAACAGCCGCGTCGAGGTGGTCTCCAGCATCATGCCCATGGACTGCGCCACCGGCTTGAGCCGCGCGATCTCCTCCCAGGACATCACGCCCGGGTTCAGGTGCGGCAGCAGGCCGGTCTCTTCCAGCACCATGATCGACACGGCGCGCAGGTAGTCCAGCGTGGAGTCGTACCCGCGCTCGTCCAGCCACTGCGCGGCCTCCGGCCAGCGGTCCTCGGGCCGGTCACCCAGCGTGAACAGCGCCTCTTTACAACCGAGCGCCGCGCCCCTGCGTGCGATGTCGAGCACCTCGTCGGGTTCGAGGAACATGCCCTTGCCCTCGGCGCGCAACTTGCCCGGCACCGTCACGAAGGTGCAGTAATGGCACTTGTCCCGACACAGGCGGGTCAGCGGGATGAAGACGTTGCGGGAATAGCTGATCGTCTTCGGACGCCCCGCTGAGGCCAGCCCGGCGTCGCGCACCCGCGCGGCGCTGCGGCACAGATCGGCCAGGTCGTCGCCGGTGGCGTGCAGCAGCACCTCGGCCTCGTCCACGTTCAACGTGACACCGTCGCGGGCCCTGCGCAGCGCCCGGCGCATGGCCGAAGGACTGGGCGGCGCGGACGGGACGCTCGGGTTCGGTAGGTCGGTCACGCCCTCGATCATGCGCTACACATCCGGAACTGTCTCCCTCCAGTGCTGGTTGCGGCGAAGCGGACGGCCACGGCTCCGCTCGCCACGGAGCCCACGCGGGGACGCGGAGCGCCGTTGAGCGTTGACAACTGCGCGGTACCCGAGGCTATTCCGTGCCGCTGCTCTGCGACGCCGGCTCGGGGAGAGCGCCGAGACGATCCTTCCCGTCTCGCGCCGCACACCCACGACGGACTCGTGCTCGAATCGGATGGCGCGCAGTCGTTCTCGTCCAGTAAGGAGAAGCCCCCGGCCACCCGCCTGCCGGATCGGCGAAGTCACGTAACGGCTCATCGTCGACTGCGACAGCGACCGTGTCTTCGTGCAACTATTGGCAGCATGTCGCAGCCGCGCACGATCATGGCCGATCCGGCCTGGCGCCCCAGTCCGAAGGCGAAGCTCCTGTGGACCGTGCAGGCCGCCATCGCGTGGGTGATCCCGTTCGCGGCCCTGCTGGTGTGGGCGGTGCTCGATTCCGCGCATCGCGGCTGGCAGCTCGGATTCTTCCTGGTCGCGCTCGTGCCGGCCGCGGTGAACATCGGCGTCGCACCGTGGTGGCGGTACGCGGTGCACCGCTGGGAGGTCACCGACGAGGCGGTCTACACCCGGGTCGGCTGGCTCACCCAGGAAAGCCGGGTCGCGCCGATCTCCCGGGTGCAGACCGTCGACACCGAACGCGGACCGCTCGAACGCCTGCTCGGACTGGCGACGGTCACCGTGACCACCGCGTCCTCCGCCGGCGCGGTGCAGATCAGCGCGCTGGACCTGCCGGTCGCCGAGGAGACCGTGGCGCGGCTGACCCGGATCGCCGCCCAGCACCGCGGAGACGCGACATGAGCGCCGAAGCGACCGACGCCGGGCAACCCTGGCAGCGGCTGGACAAGCGGATGCTGCTGGTGCACCCGATCACCGAGGTGGTGAAGTTCATCCCGGTGCTGATCGGTTCGGTGATCCTCGGGACCAGCAGCGGCAACCACGTGTGGAGCGTCATCCCGCTCGCGTTGATCGTCGGATTCGCGCTCACCCGCTGGTTCACCACGACGTATCGAGTCGGGCCCACGCACGTCGAACTGCGCACCGGGCTGCTGGAACGCAAGAAACTGTCGGTGCCCCGGTCTCGGATCCGCTCGGTGGACATCGAAGCCGACCTGCTGCACCGGGCCCTCGGGCTTGCGGTGCTGGCGATCGGGACCGGCCAGCAGGCGGATTCGGGTGAGAAGTTCAAGCTCGACGCCCTGGACGCCCGCGTCGTCCCGCCGTTGCGCGCCGCGTTGCTCGCCCATACGGCGGACCGCGTCGACGCGAGCAAGGACCGAGAACAGCCGCAGCAGAACGTGTCCGGCGGTTTCACCGCCGCGCGGACCCGGGCGCGCGAGATCGGGCACTGGCGTCCGGCGTGGGTGCGCTACGCCCCGCTGTCGCTGACCGGGTTCGCGATCATCGCGCCGATCGTCGGCTTCGCGCTGCAATACGGTCTCGGTGAGATCGTCTTCCGGTCCGACGCGGTGCACGACGTGGAGGACGGCGGCGTGCTCGTCCTCGTGCTCGCCGGGGTCGCGCTGCTGAGTGTCATCGTCGTCGCGGTCAGCGCTGCCGCGTGCGCGCACTATCTGACCACTTATTTCGGGCTGCGCGTCCGCGACGACGGCAAGACCTTGCAGCTGCGCCACGGCCTGTTCACCACCCGCCAGATCACCCTCGACCGGGCCCGGCTGCGCGGAGCGACGGTCTCCGAACCGCTGTTGCTGCGCCTGGCGGGCGGCGCCGAACTCGAGGCCATCATGACCGGCCAGAATCCCCGGCAGCGGATTCTCCCGCAGGCTCCGCGCGGCGCCGTGGAGCACACCCTCGGACATCTGCTCGCCCCGGAAGAAGTGCGCGACAACGACATTCCTGTCCGTCCGGACGCGCGGCCCACCGGCGCGGGCGCGGCGGACGCGCACGCCGTCCCGGCGCCGGGCAGCGCCCCGTTGACCGCGCACGGCCCGGCCGCCCGGCGACGCAGACATACCCGCGCACTCGCGCCGGTCGCCCTCATCGCGGCGGTGCTGCTCGTCAACTCGCTTGCGGGACAGCACTATTCGCCGTGGTGGTGGCTGCTGCCCGGCCTCACGCTGCCGCTCGCGCTCGCCCTCGCCGAGGACCGCTACCGTGGCCTCGGGCACGCGGTGCTGCCCCGCACGACCGGCAACCCCGCCTGGCTGATCACCCAGGCCGGATCGCTCGACCGCGACCGCGACTGCCTGGAGGCCCCCGGCGTGATCGGCTGGACCGTGCGCCAGACCTTCTTCCAACGCCGCGCCGGAGTCGCCACCGTCATCGCGGCCACCGCGGCGGGCAAGAAGCGCTACGCGGTGGTCGACCTTCCCGCCGACCAGGCGTTGGGACTCGTCGAAGCCGTCACACCCGGGCTGTCCGGCGCGCGCTGACGCCACCCGGCAGGTGTCGCTGATCGGTTGCCGGCCGACGGCGGAGTTCAATGGACGCCGTGGTGACCAAGACCGAGCCGCACCATACGGAGCCACGGATCGCCGACCGCAGGGTCCGGCAGATGCAGCGGGCGGACAAGTTCCGGCTCACCGCGGTGGGCGGGCTCGCCGCGCTCTCGCTGGACGCGTTGTCCAGCGTGGCCTACGGGCCGGAGGCGATCGTGCTGGTGCTGGTGGCGGCGGGAGCGGCGGCCGTCTCCTGGACGCTACCGGTGGCCTGCGCGATCGCCGCGCTGTTGCTGGTGCTCGTGCTCTCCTACCGGCAGGTGATCGCGGTGCACCCGGACGGCGGCGGCGCGTACGCGGTCGCCAAGAAGCAGCTCGGCAGGCCCGCCGCGCTGCTCGCGGCCGCGAGCTTGGTCGTGGACTATGTGCTGACCGTCGCCGTCAGCCTCGCCGCGGGCGCCGCCAGCTTGGCCAGCGCGTTCCCCGCCCTGGCCGACGAACTGCTGCCGATGACGCTGATCGGGCTCGCGGCGCTGACCGTGATCAACCTGATCGGGGTGGCGGAATCGGCGCGGGTCCTGATGGGGCCCGCGCTCTTGTTCGTCCTGCTCATAGGCGGCGTCATCGTCGTAGGACTGCTGCGGCCGGAGCCTGCCGCGCTGATCGGCGGCGACCCCGGCCCGATCACGCCGGTCGAGGCGCTCGGAATCGTTCTGCTGCTCAAGGCTTTCGCGGCGGGATGCTCGTCGCTGACCGGTGTGGAAGCGATCGCCAACGCCGTGCCCGCCTTCCGCAGCCCCGCCGTGCGCCGCGCGCAGCACACCGAGGTGGCGCTCGGCGTCCTGCTCGGCGCGATGCTGCTCGGGCTGGCGGTGCTGATCCGCGCGCACCACGTGACGCCGCGCCAGGACGTGACCGTCCTGGCGCAGCTGGCGGCGGGGGCGTTCGGCACCGGCTGGCTGTTCTACCTCACCAACCTCGCGGTCACCGCGGTGCTGTTGCTCGCGGCGAACACCAGTTTCGGCGGTCTGCCGGTCCTGCTGGCGCTGCTGGCCAAGGACCACAGGGCGCCGTCGCTGTTCGCGCTGCGGTCCGAACGCCCGGTCTTCCGCTACGGCGTCAGCGCCCTGGCCTTGCTGGCCGGGCTGGTGCTGCTGGCTGTCGACGCCGAAACTCACCGATTGCTGCCTGTTTTCGCGATCGGCGTCTTCATCGGGTTCACCATCAGCCAGACCGGCCTGGTGCTGCACTGGTGGCGCGTGCGTGAGCGCGGGTGGCTGCCGCGCGCGCTGCTGAACGGATTCGGCGCGACCCTCACCGCCGTCGCGGGCGTCGTGCTGCTGGCGGAGAAGTTCACCGAGGGCGCGTGGCTGCTGCTGCTCATCATCCCCGCGCTGGTGACCCTCTTCTACCGGATCGAGAACTACTACGGCGAGGTCGCGAGGCAGCTGCGGCTGCGTGCGATCCCGCCCCGCCCGCGCCCCGCACCGGAGGCGAAAGAACTGGTCGTCGTCCCGGTGGTCACCATGAGCGAGGTGACCTATCGCGCCTTGGAAGCCGCCTTGCGCATGCGGGGCGAGATCGTCGCGGTGGCCGCCGACATCGATCCGGCCACGACCAAACGGCTCAGCGCCCAGTGGAAGGAGTGGGATCCTGGCGTCCCGCTCGCGGTGCTCCCGTGCCCGCATCGCAGCCTGGTGTCCACCCTCGTCGGCTACGTCCGCAAGCAGACCGACGCCGGGCTCGGCGTCACCGTGCTGCTCGCGCACGTGGAAGCCAGGCACTGGTGGCAACGCCCGCTGCACAATCCGCGCGGGCCGGTGCTCACCGCCGCGTTGCGCGTTCGCACCGAGGCCGTGATCGCGACCCTGGCGGTTCGGCTCGCGTGAGTCAGCGGCGGCCGAAGACGCGCGCGTTCGCCTGGATGTAGAGGTAGGCCAGCGGCGGCAGCAGTCCCGCGAACAGCAACAGCGCCGTGCGCCAATCGCTGCCGAGCAGAATGTCGCCGCCCGGCCCCGCGCTGGCGCAGACCAGGAAACCGAACGCCCAGGAAACGAGTGGAAGGCCGAACAGCGCGGGACGCCGGGTGACCGATCGCGCGCCCATGACGAGCAGAACGTTCACCACCCCCGCCACCACGGCGGAAACCGGGAACGCGACCGAGCCCAGATAGGTCGGCAGGTACAACACCTCGAGCGCCAGGGTGAGCAGGGCGTCCACGGTCAGTACGACGAGAATCGCCGGCCCGAGAATGCCCACGGTGAGCCGGGTGGCACCGGATGCCACGGGAGCGCGATCGCCTGCGGGGTCGTCGACCGTGGTCGTCACGACACCGGCGGGTAGCCGAGGAGGGTCAACAGATGACTCTGCATGTCGGCGAACGCGTACAGCACCGTCATATACAGGTCGTGCTGCTCCTGCCAGTGCGGCCGCATGCTGTCGACGAACGCCGCGATCGCGTTCTGGACCTCCCAGTTGTACATACTGCCGAGTCTATTCCGGCGCGACCGGGCGCATGATCAGTTCTCCCGGTCGGCAGGCAGTGCGGCGACCACGGAGGATTCGCCGGTGGCGCCGCCACGCTCCGCGGCGATAGCCAGCACCCGCTTGCGCGCGGCGAACCAGCCGACGATCAGCGCGGGGACGATCAGGGCGATGGTCGCGACCGTCCAGGTCCCCACCGGATAGTCGAACCCGGTCAGCACGACGACGAAGAACAGGAACACCAGCGTGAGCAGACCGGTGTACGGCGCGCCGAACATGCGGAACGCGGGCCGCTGCACGCGTCCTCGAACCGACCAGCGCCACAACTGCAACTGGCACAGCACGATGGTGGCCCAGGAGGCGACGATGCCGAGCGAGGCCATGTTCAGCACGATCTCGAACGCCTGATCCGGGACGATGCCGTTGAGCGCGATGCCGACCAGCGCGATCAGGCTGGTGAGCAGGATGCCGCCGTAAGGAACGCCGTTGCCGCCCATCACCCCGGTGAATCTCGGCGCGCTGCCGTTCATCGACATCGAGCGCAGGATGCGGCCGGTCGAGTAGAGACCGGCGTTCAGGCTGGAGAACGCCGCGGTCAGCACCACCAGATTCATCACGCTGCCGATCCCGGGGACGCCGAGCATGGTGAAGAAGGTGACGAACGGGCTCTCGTCGGCGGTGTAGTGCGTGTAGGGCAGCAGCAGTCCGAGCAGGACCAGCGAGCCGACGTAGAAGACGGCGATCCGGAGGATCACCGAATTGATCGCCCGCGGCATGATCTTCTCCGGGCGCTCCGTCTCACCCGCCGCGGTGCCGACCAATTCGACAGCGGCGTAAGCGAACACGACACCGGACACCACCACGACCAACGGCATGACGCCGGTCGGGAACAGGCCGCCGTGCTCGGCGACGACGCTCGGCCCGGTCGCGGCGCCCTGCACGGTGAAGCGGCCCAGCAGGAAGATCGTGCCGACGATCAGGAACGCGCTGAGCGCGAACACTTTCACCAGCGCGGCCCAGAATTCCATCTCACCGAACCACTTCACCGACACCAGGTTGATGCCGAGCACGATGACCAGCGCCACCAGCGCGAGCAGCCATTGCGGAACGGCGGAGAACCCCGACCAGTAGTGGAAGTACTGCGCGATCGCGGTGGTGTCGGCGATGCCGGTCATCGACCAGTTCAGGAAGTACATCCAGCCTGCGACGAAGGCCGCCTTCTCACCGAAGAACTCGCGCGCGTAGGACACGAACGACCCGGACGACGGCCGGTGCAGGACCAGTTCGCCGAGCGCGCGCAGGATGAGGAACGCGAAGAATCCGCACACGCCGTAGACCAGGAACAACCCGGGTCCGGCGCTGGCCAGCCTGCCACCGGCGCCGAGGAACAAGCCGGTGCCGATGGCGCCGCCGATCGCGATCATCTGCAGCTGCCGCGGCTTCAGACTCTTGTGGTACCCGTGGTCCTCGATGCCGAGGTGGGCGTTGTCGCCGCGCGCTGTCATGAACCGACGGATCCTCCGTTGCGATGTCCCGAGATCACCGCCGAACGGTACCCGCCGTTCCGATACCCCTCACTGCCAGCCCTGGGGGTACAGAGCCTCGACGTCCGGATAAGTTCCGGAACAGGCGGGCGAATTATGTGAATTGTCCGGAATCGCGCATGGCGCCCGTAGGCGCGCTTCGTCACTCCAGTCCGGCGAACAGGTCGTGCTCCCGCCCGTCCGGCCCGAGTGGACCGCGCCGCCCCCGCACCAGGATGAAGTGTTCCTCGGGCAGCACCGGCTGAGCGACATCGTTCGACAGCGCGAATTCCCGGCCCGACGGCGCGAGGATGACCTGGGTGGCGTGCGCCCGCAGCGCGGCGCGCTTGGCCGCCAGCACCTCGGAGACATCGATCGTGGTGGTCACCGCGTCGCTGGGCACGCTCGCGAGCTCGCCTTCGGCGGGCAGCCGCCATCCGGGCGGCAGCGCGCCGGGCAGGCCGGCGGCCGTGCGCCGGGCCAGCGCGGCGGTGTGCAGGCGCAGCATGTCGGCGTCGGTGACGGTCCAGTAGTACTTCGGGACGTCCCAGCCCTCACTCGCGGCGGCGTGCACCGCGGCCGTGGTGACCTCGTGCGCCCGGATGTGGTCGGGGTGGCCGTAGCCGCCGTTCGGGTCGTAGCCGACCACCACGCGGGGTCGCAGGCGAAGCATCACGTCCGTGAGCGCCAGTACCGCGTCGTCGCCGGAGCGGGTGAACGCGCGCGGCTTGTCCGCGGCGGGCGTGCCCGCCATCCCGGAGTCGCGCCAGCGTCCCGCGCCCCCGAGGAAGTGCGGCGGTCCGGCGTCCAGCGCGGCCAGCGCGTGGGTCAGTTCGAGCACGCGATAGCCGCCGAGTTGGTCGGCGTGGTCCGCGACGAGCAGCGCCCACTCGTCGCCGATCACCTCGCCCTCCTCACCGAGGGTGCAGGTCACCACGGTGACCGGCACACCGCGACGGCGGTAGTGCGCGATCGTGCCGCCGGTGGTGATGGACTCGTCGTCCGGGTGGGCGTGGACCAGCAGCAGCCCACCGGCCGCCGCGGTCACGGGATCCTGCGCCACATGGACGCGTCGCCGAAGATGCCGACCTGTATCGCGCCGCTGAGCGAGGCGCCGTCCAGCCGGGGACCGGACGCGGCGACGGCGTTGTCCTGCACGATCGGCAGCACCGTCGCCATGGCCCACAGCTTGGGCTCCGCTTCGGCGAGCACCCGTCCCACGTCGCCGCCGCGCAGCGCGTCATCGATCGCGGGTTGCAGGGTCGGATCACATACGCCGGACAGGTTGCTCGGCGCTCGCTGCGCTGCCTCGGCGATGGCCTGCGCCGGACCGGTGACCCCTGGCAGCGCGGGCGGCGGGCATCCGTACCGGGAAGCCAGCACGGTCGCCGGGTCGGAACCGGCCACCTCCCAGCCGACGATCGCGTCGACCGTGCCCTCCAGCAGTTCCTTGCCGTACAGCTCGTCGGCGGCGACACTGTGCACCGTCGCGTCGATACCGGCGCTGCGCAACTGGTCGGCGGCGGTGTTGGCCACGGCCAAGGCGGTGGCGTCCCGGTCGACCGCGCCGATGCGGACGGTCAGCGGCTTGCCGTCCTTGCCGACGGTGCGCGGCTGCGGGGCGGGCGAGGTCGGGGATGCGGCGCGCGGCGGCTCCGGCGCCCGGCCGTACCCGGCGGCGGCGAGCAGCGCGAACGCCTCCTCCGCCGACGGCCGAGGCGGAGCGGTCGGGGCGTATCCGGGATCGGACGGTGCGAGCACCTGTGCGCGCGCGGGTTCCACCCAGTTGCCGGTCTGCGCGCCGACGGTGGCCAGCAGGGCCGGATCCAGCAGGGCGAGCACACCCGAGCGGACCCGGGGGTCGCTCAGTTCCCCTTTGCGTCCGTTGAGCGCCATTTGCAGTACCCGTGACTGCGGCATGATCGCGGTTCGCACCGACGGAATCGCCCCCAGTTGCGCCTGGGTCGCCACTCCCCCGTGCACCAGCGCCATCTGCACGTCGCCGGTGCGCAGCGAGCCCGCCAGCTGCGCGGGCGTGCCGCCGCGGCGCAGCAGGATCTGGCCCGGCATCGCCGGTGTGCCCCAGAAGCGGTCGTTGCGTTCCAGCAGCATCTCGTCGCGGCCGGGGTCGGCCGAGCGGATGCCGAACGGCCCTCCGGACACCCGGACGCCGTTGACCTGACCGTTCATCCCCCTGGCGAAGCCGCCGGGAGCGTCCTTGAGCAGATGGGACGGCAGCAGATCGGTGAACAACTCGCGCCAGCCGGGGTAGGGCTGCGTCATCACGACGGTGACCGTCTTGCCGCCCGCCGACGAATTGACATCCGAGATCATCCGGTAGCCCGCCGGGTCGACGACTCCCGGTTCGGAGATCATCTCCTGCCACAGGTAGCGGAAGTCCTCGGCCGCGATCGGCGCACCGTCCGACCAGGACGCTTCGTTGCGCAGCTTGTAGGTGATCGTGAACGGTTCCTGCGCGGTGACTTCGGCGGACACCAGCAACGACGAATCCGGCACCCAGGCCGTCGCTCCCGGCCGGGCCGGATCGGGCACCGGCCGGAACGGGCTCGGCAACACCAGGGACGCGATCGCCGAGGTCGCGGCGGACTGATCCGAGCGCAGGTGGGGATTGAACGCGGTGCCGATGGTGTCCAACGCGACGACCACGGTCGTCTCCGCGGGCTTGACCGGCGTGGTCTTCGGGCTGTCGGTGCTCTCGATGGGCGGCGGCGGATTCGCCGCACAGCTGCTGATCAACGTCAGCACTGCCACGGCCGGCAACAACGTGCGCCACGCTGCGCGTTTTCCTGCGCCCACTTTCACGCTCGGGAACTCTACCGTACGGCCGAGTCCGTTCCCAGATTCCGCTGGCGGACAGGGAAACAACGCGGTCGCGCTGATATCGCGGAGCGGAAACACAACAGCGCCACGGGTCCACCTCGCGCGGCCATACTGCGGGAACCCGGCAAATATTCGGCGTGCCTGCCGTAGTGCAATAGCAGGCCATATCGGCGCGTAAGTCGTTCGACAATCCGATACGCATCGGGCCGTTCGCGCGAGAGCGATACGACTCGACACAGAAGTGAACGGTTGCGCAGACACGAACAGAAGGCGAATGTGATTCGACAGCACACCGTCCGGCGGGCAGGGCAACCACCCACGCACCCTGCCTGGTCCGACCATGTCCGGTCGCTCGGTAGCCGGAAAAGCTCACGCCGAGACCGATCGGTACGACCGAGGACGAGATAAGGAAGGCACACTGCACGGCCTTTTACTCGATCAGACCACGCAAGACCTTCCCAGATGCGACCCGGCGGGAAATCCCGGAGAAACTTTTCCCGCCGACCGAGCGGGTCCGGGAACTATTTCCGCATAAATCGACCGATTCCGAACCCGCATAGATGCGCAGGAATCACCGATCCGAATTACGCACAGTGGAATGAATACTTTTCGATGATGGCGCACCGGACTTCACCGCAACACATATCACGGCAACATAATTCTCCCGATCGCCACCACGACGCCTCGTGATCGCGATGAATTCCGGTGGCATCCAAGCGCGCACCGATCGGAAACGAGCTCGCGGCTCACCGCGCGCCCAGTGCCGACGGCCCCCACCTGCGGCTCCACCCGGTATTCGGTACCGCTCGCGGCGGCACCGAATACCTTGCGGGAAGAGCGATTACAGCGCCGCGCGGTCGCGCGCCTTGCGCCGGGACAGTTCCCGTGCGCGCTCGTTCTGCGCGAGGATCACCTTGCGCACCCGCACCACCTCCGGGGTGACCTCGACGCACTCGTCGGCGGCGCAGAACTCCATGGCGCCTTCCAGATCCAGCTGCAACGGCTTGGCCAGGGTCTCGATCACGTCGGCTGTGGAGCTGCGCATGTTGGTCAGCTTCTTCTCGCGCGTGACGTTGATGTCGAGATCCTCCGCGCGCGGGTTGACGCCGACGACGTGTCCCTCGTAGGTGTCCGCGCCCGGCTCGACGAAGAACTGGCCGCGGTCGGCCAGCTGGATCATGGCGAACGGCGTCACCGTGCCCGCCCGGTCGGAGACCAGCGAGCCGGTGTGCCTGGCCCGGATCTCGCCCGCCCACGGCGCGTAGCCGTGCGACACGGCGTTGGCGATGCCGGTGCCCCGGGTCTCGGTGAGGAAGTCGGTGCGGAAGCCGATCAGGCCGCGCGAGGGAACGATGAACTCCATCCGCACCCAGCCCGCGGCGTGGTTGCTCATCTGCACCATCTTGCCCTTGCGCGCGGCGAGCAGCTGGGTGATCGCGCCGAGGTACTCCTCCGGGCAGTCGATGGTCAGCTCCTCGTACGGCTCGTGCACCTTGCCGTCGACCTGCCTCGTGACCACCTGCGGCTTGCCGACGGTCAGCTCGAAGCCCTCGCGGCGCATGGTCTCGACCAGGATGGCCAGCGCAAGCTCACCGCGGCCCTGCACCTCCCAGGCGTCGGGGCGCCCGATGTCGAGCACGCGCAGCGACACGTTGCCGACCAGTTCCTGGTCCAGGCGCGCCTTCACCATGCGGGCGGTCAGCTTGTGCCCCTGCACCCGGCCGACCAGCGGCGAGGTGTTGGTGCCGATGGTGACCGAGATGGCGGGCTCGTCGACGGTGATGCGCGGCAACGCGACCGGGTTGTCGATATCGGCGAGCGTATCGCCGATCATGATCTCCGGGATGCCCGCGATGGCGACGATGTCGCCCGCGACGGCCAGCTCACCCGGCTTGCGCTCGACGCCGACGGTCTGCAGCAGTTCGGTGATCTTCACCTGCTTGACGCCGTCGGCGTGCATCCACGCGACGTTCTGCCCCTTGCGCAGTTCGCCGTTGTGAATGCGCACCAGCGCGAGGCGGCCGAGGAACGCCGAGGCGTCCAGGTTGGTGACGTGCGCCTGCAGCGGCGCGGACGGATCGCCCTTCGGCGCCGGGATGTGCTCGAGCAGCACGTCGAACAGCGCGTCGAGGTTCTCCGCGTCGGGGGCGTTGCCGTTGTCCGGGCGCTCCTTGGAGGCCTTGCCCTCGCGCCCCGAGGCGTACAGCACCGGCAGATCCAGCGCGAGCTCGGCGGCCTCGGCAGCGGCGTCGTCCAGATCGGAGGCCAGGTCGAGCAACAGGTCGTGGCTCTCCTCGACGACTTCCTCGATGCGGGCGTCGGGACGGTCGGTCTTGTTGACGACCAGGATCACCGGCAGCGACGCGGCCAGCGCCTTGCGCAGCACGAACCGGGTCTGCGGCAGCGGCCCCTCGGACGCGTCCACCAGCAGCACCACGCCGTCCACCATGGACAGGCCGCGCTCGACCTCGCCACCGAAGTCGGCGTGGCCGGGGGTGTCGATGACGTTGATCACGGTGACCGAGCCGTCCGGATGGTGCCGGTGCACGGCCGTGTTCTTGGCGAGAATGGTGATGCCCTTCTCGCGTTCCAGGTCGCCGGAGTCCATCACGCGATCGACGGGCTCGGCCCGCTCGGCGAAGGCGCCCGACTGGCGCAGCATGGCGTCGACCAGGGTCGTCTTGCCGTGGTCGACGTGGGCCACGATGGCGACGTTGCGAAAATCGCGTGCAGACGACACGCCTGAATCCTCCTGCTGTTCGGTGTTGGAGCCGACGTTGCTCGGTGTCCGGCGTGCACGGACTCTCCGTGGTTACGCAGGCTGCCGCCTCCGGGGCCTGACGCACACGCCGGGCTCCCTGCGGAACAGGGGAGAATCGAAACTCACCAGGCATCGCGGCGAACTACACCCTACCGGCAGTCCGCTCGGGGCAGCGTTTCAGCCTTTGTACTAAGGGTATGCTAACCGCCGTGGGCAAGGTCAAAGCCAAGAAGGTTTCGAGCCTGAAACCGAAGAAGAAGTGCTGTCGGAAGAAGACGCGCTGCCTGAAGTGCCCCGTGGTCATCATGCGGATGAAGAAGTGCGAAGCGGCCGGTGTGACCGGCAAGGATCTGAAGAAGGCACTCAAGCAGGCGCGCGCTGCCTGACCCCCGCCGCCACCCTTCCCGGGGCGGCCCGAGGCGAGTAGTAAGGAGTGTTATGGCGCAGCAGACACTGCTCTCCGATACCGAAATCGCCGAAGCTCTCACCGAATTGCCGGAGTGGTCCAGATCAGGGGACGCCCTGACCCGCACCGTCGAAGCGGCCACCTTCCCCGCCGGCATCGAGCTGGTGCGCCGGGTCGCCGACGTCGCGGAAGAGGCGAACCACCATCCCGACATCGACATCCGCTGGCGCAAGGTCACCTTCACCTTGTCCACCCACTCCGCGGGCGGCCTCACCGCACTGGATGTCGCGCTGGCGCACGAAATAGATCGGCTGTGTTGAATTTGCAGCGCCTGCGGCGCTGCGTGTTCGCGGCCCCCTTATGGCTCGCATCCGAGCGACCACCGCTAGCGACTGCGTCGCGGACGCGGCGGCCACTCGGACGCGAGCCGGGCCGCGAACGGAACAGGCTCGGTCTCGCTTCGCTCGAAAGACGTGGTTGCGGTGCGCTGGGCACGTCGGTGTCAATGCCCGCGATCAGGCGTACGCGGTTCGTAGGGGCTGATTGTCGGCTCGGCCGACTGTCCGCTCACTGCTTCGTCGCCTACGCGGCGGCCACGCGCACGCGAGCCGAGCCGCGAAGGGCGGATGCTCTGTCTCGCTTCGCTCGAAAGACGTGGTCGGGGTGAGCTGGGCGCGACAATATGGGATCTGCGGCATTTGAGTGACCTGCCGTCGAAGATCTCGGCGGTGACTTTCCGGGCACGGCAAGCGACACCTATGCGGCGCGCGGGGTGCCCTCGGTCGTCGCGGGGGTTCTTTCGTCCGAGGCTGGTCGCGCGTAGCGGGTTCCGAAGCGGATCACCCAGAGGTAGAACACCACGACGCCGAGCGCGTCGACGGCGCCGAGCCAGGCCAGCACGCCCGGCCGGGAGATGGTCCAGATCGAATCCTGGAAGAACGACAGCACCCACGGTGCGCCGACGAGCATGGTCACCAGCCAGTACCCGGCGATGATCCGCGCGCCGGGCGCCCCGCGCAGCGGCCCGTACACCAGCCACAGCACCGTCGGCAGCAGCCATACCCAGTGATGCGACCAGGAGATGGGCGAGACCATCAGCCCGAACAGCTGCACGACGATCAGCGTGCCGAGCCGGTCGTCCTGGTCGAGCGCGCGCCAAGCCAGGAACGCCAGCACCGCGACCACCAGCACGGCCGCGATCCACCACGGGCCCGACTGCACGTCGTAGCCGAGGATCCGGCTCAGCGTGCCGCGCAGCGACTGGTTCCACACCGACCCCACCGGGCCGATGCGGTCGGCGTCGCCGAGCAGCGTGCCGAAGTACTGGCGCGCCTCCACCGGGGCGATCAGGAAGCTCAGTCCCACCGTGGCACCGAAGACCACCGCCGACCACACCACCGTCGCCCAGCGCCTGCGCGCGACGAAATACAACCCCGTGATCGCGGGCGTCAGCTTGATGCCCGCGACTATCCCGACGAGTCCGCCGGAGAGCCACCACCGGGAACTGCGTACCGCCAGCATCCCGCCGAGCACCAGGAAGACATTGACCTGGCCGTAATCCATGGTGGTTCGCACCGGTTCCAGCCACAGCCCCAGCGCGGTCCAGCCGACGGTGGCGGCCCGCCATCCCGGCGTGCGCAATCGCTGCGCCCCGAACAGCAGTTCCAGACTGATGTGCACCACCGCGTACAGCGCCGCGGCGATGGCCAGCAACCATGCCACGGCGACCAGGGTGAACGGCAGATAGTGCAGGGGGAAGAAGACCACCGCGGCGAAAGGCGGATAAGTGAACGGCAACGGGAAGTCGGGTGTCTTCTCCGCATAGGTGAAGTCATAGAGCTGATCGGTCAGCAGCGCGGCCGACCCGCCGACGTAGACGTGCAGGTCGACGAGGTTCATCCCGTTCGGGGACAGCAGCATCCACAGCAGCCGGGCCAGCACGGACAGGCCCAGCACCGACACGGCCCATCGGAGATGACGATTCAAATCGCTGGCTTTCGGCTCGAGTGCGGTGCGTCGGTTCGGCGCGCCCGGACTTGGATGTTCTGGCGACAGCGCGGACGGCACCGATTAGATTAACCGCAGCTCGAATCCGGTCGGTTCCACCCTCGAACCACCGATAACATTTGCATCAACTTTCACATCAGTAACATCGGGGCGCGGTATCTTCTGCTAACACTGTTCGTCCACGGCGGCTTCCGGACCCCGCGGCTGTACACATAGCCGCAATGTCCCTAGAGTGACCCCGGAAACGATGGCTTTTAGCAATCGAACCCCTGATGTACCCGAGGTAAGGACGGCCAGACCAGTGCTTCGCACCCGAGGATCGCGGATCGCATTGTCCGCACTCGTCATCGCGGCGAGTGCCACGCTCGCCGCGCCGACGACAGCAATCGCGGCCCCCGCACCCGCCGCCACGGCGGCTACGAACAGCGTTCCCATGGTTCCCGAAGGTGTTCCGGTGGACGCGCTGGCCGCGCTCGCCCCAGCCATCGTCGGCGCCATCGCTGGCCCCGCTGATATCGCGAGCCCGGCGGGCATCGCCGGACCGCAGTCGGCCATCCTCGATCAGGCCCGCAGACTGCTGGCCACCTTGAACCTTCCGCCGCAGATCAAGTCCACGCTGGAACGGATCATCACCTTCCTGGACGGCAGCGGCGGCGGAGGCCCCGAGGTGCCGCAGGACGGCCCGGTGATCGCCCAGTTCCTGTACCCGAGCATCGGCAAGGGCTGCATCGGCCCGTCCGCCGACTCGGTGGGCACCGCCCTGGCCGTGCCCGGGCCCGCCACGCTGCCGCCCCCCGGCCCGAAGGCAGGTCAGACCGGTTTCGTCTTCACCGCGCTCGGCACCAAGGGGCCGACCCCGGTGCAGGACCCGCCGATGACGGTGCAGTGGCTGAACCTCGACACCCGCCAGTCCGGCGTCCTGCCGCTGACCGACGAGGCCAAGATCAACCCCGACGGCCCCGCCACGCTGTCCGCGATCGCCGACACGGGCACCGGCCGCGTCGTCGCGGTCGTCTCCGGCTCGCTGACCACCAAGGCCGCCGACGCGGAGGCGCGGACCTGCTCGTTCCTGCCGACACTCGGATTCTTCACCGTAGGCTGAATCCTT
>NZ_BDBC01000027.1 GCF_001612785.1 Nocardia beijingensis NBRC 16342 | reverse complement strand
CGGCGTCTCGGGGATTCCGCGAATACCGCCGCGGATCCGCCGCACCGCCACACGAGGGGGCGGGACTGTGGTAGACCGCTATCTATGGCGACCACCGATTGCTCGAGACCCACGAACTGGTCGAGCCGGCCGGGTCATTCGATCCGCAGCAGGCGCTCGCACCGCTCCATCCTGTCGATCCGCTCGGAAGGGTCGATCCTGTCGATCGGCTCGGCCTATTCGATCCTGTCCATCGGCAGCGTCGGCTCGGTGCTGTCGATCGGATCGGTGGGATCGTTCGGGTCGGCGATCTCGTCGTTCTCTTTCGCCAGCCTCGGTTCCGCGTTCTCCGGCCTGTCCCGGTGGTCGCTGTTCTCCTGGCTCGGCGATCACGAGGCCCCGGACAGCCGCCCTTCCCTGCGGGTGGTTCCCGACGACGAACCCGACCTGCGCGTCATCCCGATCAGCCACTGCCAGACGTGATTTGTTTTCCAGCGCCTGCGGCGCTGGGTGTCGCGGCCCCTTTGTGGCTCGCGTGTGCGCGACCGCCGCTTGCTCCTTCGTCGCCTACGCGACGGCCGCGCACACGCGAGCCGGGCCGCGAACGGCGGATGCTCGGTCTCGCTTCGCTCGAAAGACGTGGTTGCGGTGAGCCGGGCGCGTCATGCGCAGAGTTCGGCATCGGGGTGCACCGTTGCGGAACGCTGGCATGCTGAGCCCGCAACACGCTTGCTCCGAAGGCGTCCATCGGACAACCACCGGGAGCCATCTTCGTGACACCGCCGGGTAGCCGCACGCGATAGACACCGGACCGCGTTCCTGACTCCTCAGGTCGTTACAGCTGGGGGCGTAAACCGGGACAACCGGAGCGTGGCCGCTGTACGAGGCGTCGAGCGGTCGGCCCGCCGAAAGCGGATAGCGATGCGGCGCGCTCTCACCACTGCCCGTATTCGGGGGTGAGCACGTTGTTCACATCGATCCCCACCCCGTCGATGGATTGTTTGTCGATCTCGAACTGGTGCAGGTTGGCGGCGGGGTGCACGAAGCCTTTGGGGGTGCCCCAGTTGTGCTGCCAGTACCAGGAGCCCAGGCTCGCGGCACGGGCCAGTTCGATGGTCGGGGTGTTGGCGTAGACGCCGGTGTTCTCCGGGCCGAGCACGGACTGCCAGCCCAGCAGGTACGGGGCGATCATGGTGGCGAAGTCGACCGGAGACGGGTTGTCGTCGATGGACGCGTAGATCGGCACGTTGTCCGGGCCACCGGCGGCGCGGTGCAACGCGAGCCCGCGCTCGGCGTGCCGCTTGCCCGCCTCCAGCCCGCCGCGCCAGTCCGCGGTCGGCCCCTTGCCGAACTGGTAGCAGGACACGATCTGCAGACCGGCCGCTTTGAGGTCGTCGACTTCCGCTGATCGCAACGGCTTACCCGCCATCCATTCGGCGCCGGGCCTGCGATCGGACACGTAGCGGATCACGCCGATATGTCCGGCGTCGCGAATCGCCGCGGCCGAAGGGACGCCACCGGCGTAATCGATGAGGGTGCCGAGCGCGGGCCGCGCCGAAGCGGGAGCCGCCGCGGCGCTCACACCCACCACGGCCGCCGCGGCCGCGTAGGCGAACAGATCACGCCGGGATACCGAATTGGAACGCATCGTCGACTCCTTCGCGCAACCCGACATGGATGGCAGCGTGCCCGGCGCACCTTCCCCAAACCACCGCGCGCCGGGAGCCTCGAACGTGAACTCATTTCACCACATTCACATTGGAACCGCTAGACCCAGGAGAATCACATTTCACTTTCGCCACACGCGCTCAGGGCCGCGGCGGGTTCACACGATGCCGTCGATGCGTGCGGCGACGTCGATGGTGCGCATCGCCGGGTCGGCCAGTTCTTTGCGGACAACCGCCGCCACCTGCGCCACGACCTGCTTCTTTATCCCGGCGAGCGCACCGAGGGCCGCGGCGCGGGCGCCGTGGGCGGTGAACTCCATCCGGATGTCGGCCGGGTCCGGCGGCGGCACGTCGATCACCACTCGCAAGGGATCGGCGGCGCGGGCGGTGAGCACCAACGGCACCTCGAGGTCGGCGCGATAGCGGTTGGCTTTCAGCACGTCGACCGTGATGTCCAGGCTCACCGGCAACGTCAGGTCGAACGCGACCGGGTCCGCCGACCGATCCGCCAGTCGCGGCATCCGCACCTGCCCGCGGACGGTCACGACAGCGCCTGCCCGCGGCCCCGTGCGCAGCGGCCCGACCTCGATGGGCCTGCCCGCCAGCCGTTCCACCACGTCGCACACCCGTTCGCGCGTCACGATGCGGGAGAAGAACCGATGCCCGAACTCGTCGTAGCCGATCCAGTCGAACGCGAGCCGGTCCCGATGCGGCGAGCGCTCGCGCGCCACCATGGCCTCGACGTCGAACACCAGCCCCCGGCGGGTCTGCGGATCGGCCAGCATGGCGTTCACCCGGGAGGCGACCTCGCGCTGCACCACACCCGCGATCGGGTCGAGCAACCATTCCCACGCCGAGTCCACCGCTTGGGCACGCAGGACGAAGCTGATGTCGCGCTGGGTGATCGGCGGGATGTCGATGATGATGAGCACGGGTTCGGCGGTGCGGGCGTGCAGGGTCAGATCGATCTCCACCCTCGCCTCCAGCCGCAGTTTCCGGCCGCCGAGCAGCACCTTCAACGTGAGCGATACGGGAACGGTCACCTCGAAGGTCACCTTCGGGCCGCTGCGCAGGACGCGCGGCGCGCCGACCTTTCCCTCGGCGACGAAGCCCGCGAGTCCGGCCGGGCCGATCGAAACCGGGCCGATGGTCATGCCGCGGCCCGTCATACCGGAGATGGCGGACTCGATACGAGCGGCGTTCACGGCGTGCGTGACGAAACGCTCGCCGAACTCGGCGTAATCGATCCAGCCGGGCGCACTGCTCGGTTCGTCGGTCGGATGCATCGCTAGTTCCGCAACCCTCACCTCTCGATGGACACCCGACACGGTACGCGACCGATCTTGTCCCGCCCCGTAACGCACTGCTGTGCGCCCGAGATCCCCGTCCTGCCGATGAGGGGGAAGCAGGGCGGGGACCGGCGGCGGCGCTGCCGGGCGCCGCCGCTTCCATCGTAGGACTTTCCGGCACGCCGTTTCACCCGCATATCGGTCGAATCCCGCTAGGTGGAGGTGATCTTCACAATCGGCCGAACCCGACGGCCCCCACTGTGTCGTCGAGCACGAAGCGGTGGATCCGCACCTCGCCGTACTCGTTGCCGCCGATCGTGGTCACCCGGTCGCCGTCGGCCCGCAGAACGATGTTCGTGTGCTGCCCGAACGGACTGGACTCCCGGTACAGCAGCACGTCACCGGTCCGCGGGTGATAGCCCGAGCCGACGGGGACGAACCGGCCGACGCTCTCGTAGTACTCCTGCAAGGTATAGACGCCGGGAATCCGCCAGGAGCCCGAATTCGGGTTGGCCAGCGGCACACCGGCCTCGCGCAGCACCCAGCTGACGAAATCGGCGCACCATGCCTCCCGCACTCCTTCGGCGTATTTCGGGCCCGCGCCGGGATCGGCGAACTCCCGCTGGGCGACCGCGACGATTCCGGCCTGGGTGGCGTCCAGCGCCGAATGGTCCAGCGCGGGGAACTCGGTGAGGCGCTCACCCACGATCGCACGGTGATCCGTTCGGTCCCGCCACCACAGACCACCGGCGATGCCTGCGGCGGCCACGCCGAGCACCACCAACGCCAGAGCGATCCACCGTCCCGATCGCGATCCCGACTGTCGAGTCATCGTTCCCCCGCTTCGTTCCTGTGCGGCTGTTGTCCGCCTTATGGATTTCGACGCGCGTGGACGCCGAATGGTTCCCTCCGCCGTCACCGGTCTCGGCGACCGAGCGGACGACCCGGCGGAGCCGAAATCATGGACGGCACCGGCAAAACCACGCTAGTCTCCGGAGAGACCAGCCGATGGGGAGGTACGGCCCTGGACACGCTGTGGACATTCATCGTGCACCGGCGGCACCAGTTGCTGGTCGACTCCTACCTGCACGTCTCGGCCGTGGTGCAATCGGTGCTGCTGGCGACGGTGATCTCGGTGCTGATCGGAATCCTGGTGTACCGCAGCCCGTTCGGCTCGTCGGTCGCCTCCGCGCTGGCGGGCGCGGTGCTCACCGTTCCGTCGTTCGCACTGCTCGGCCTGCTGATCCCGGTGCTCGGCCTCGGTGTCGCGCCGACGATCACCGCGCTGGTGGTGTACGCGCTGCTGCCGATCATGCGCAACACGATCATCGGACTCGCCTCGGTGGACCCGGCCGTGACCGACGCGGCCCGCGGCGTCGGGATGAACCGGCTGCGGGTGCTCGCCCGGATCGAACTGCCACTGGCCTGGCCCGCGATCCTGGCCGGTATGCGGGTGAGCACCCAACTGATCATGGGGATTCTCGCCCTCGCCGCGTACGCCAAGGGTCCGGGGCTCGGAAACCTGATCTTCTCCGGACTCGCGCGCCTCGGCAGCCCGAACGCGGTGCCGCAGGCGCTGGTCGGCACGATCCTCGTCGTCGTCCTCGCACTCGTCCTCGACGGGATCTACGTCCTGATCGGACGGCTCACCACCTCCAGGGGAATTCGTGACTGAAACCGAAACCAGCGACGGCCGCGCGGCATCCGTCGTCTCCGGCGTCGAGATCGTGCTGCACGCGGTGACCAAACACTATCCGGGGCAGCGTGATCCGGCCGTCGACCGCGTCTCGCTGACCATCCCGGCGGGTGAGATCGTGGTACTGGTCGGACCGTCCGGCTGCGGCAAGACCACCACCATGCGGATGATCAACCGCCTGATCGAACCCACGTCCGGCACCATAACGATCGACGGCCGCGACGCGGCCACGATCCAGCCCGACCGGTTGCGCCGCGGCATCGGCTATTCGATCCAGCAGGCCGGGCTGTTCCCGCACCTGACCGTAGCGAAGAACGTCGCGACCGTGCCCGGCCTGATGGGGTGGAACCGGCGGCGCGTCGCGGCGCGGGTCGACGAGATGCTCGAGCTGGTCGGTCTGGATCCGGATACCTTCCGCGACCGCTATCCCCGCCAGCTGTCCGGCGGCCAGCAGCAGCGCGTCGGCGTGGCCAGAGCGCTGGCGGCCGACCCGCCCGTGCTGCTGATGGACGAGCCGTTCGGCGCGGTCGATCCGATCACCCGGGGGCTGCTGCAGGACGAGTTGCTGCGGCTGCAAGGCGAACTCGGCAAGACGATCGTCTTCGTCACCCACGATTTCAGCGAGGCGGTCAAGCTCGGCGACCGCATCGCCGTGCTCGGCGACCGTTCCCGGATCCTGCAATACGACACGCCCGCGGCCATCCTGGCCGATCCGGCCGACGAGACGGTCGCGGGTTTCGTCGGTGCGGACGCCTCGCTCAAACAGCTCACCCTGACCCGAGTGGGGGACGTCGAACTCGGCGACTGCCCCACCGCCACCGAAGAGGGCTCCGCCGACGAGTTGCGCGCGGCGCTCGCCCGCCGGGACTGGCCGTGGGCCCTGGTGCTGGACGCACAGAGCAGGCCACGCCGCTGGGTCTCGGCGGAGCAATTGGCCAACGCGGACTCGCTGCGCGACCTCGGATCGGCCGTGCCGCAGACGTTGTCGCTGAAATCGACCCTCCAGGACGCCCTGGAAGCCCTGTTGACCCATCAGAGCGCGACCGCGGTGGTGACCGGTACGCGCGGCGAGTACGCCGGGCTGATCACCATCGACACCCTGGTCGGTCACCTGTCGGCCGCGCGCGCCGAGCACGCGGCAGGCCGTTCCGCGACGGACGGCGAGCCATGACCACCGCCGCCGCGTCGCCCGCCGCCCAGCGCAGGGCCGAGCGCATCCGGTTGGTCGTGCAGCCGCTGGTCGTCCTCGTGCTCACCGCGGGCGTGCTGGTGTGGGCGTTCGCCCGCGACCTCACCGTCACGCAGCAGGCGAGCCTGAACGCGGGCAACGTCGCCACCGTCACCTGGCAGCACGTCCGGATCACCGGGGCCGTCGTCCTGATCGTCGTCGCGGTGGCCGTCCCGCTCGGGACCCTGCTCACCAGGCCGGGATTCCGCCGCCTGACGCCGTTTTTCGTCGGTATCGCGAACATCGGCGCCGCCGCACCGGCCATCGGCCTGATCGTGCTGTTCTACCTGGTCACCCGCACCACCGGCTTCTGGATCGGTGTGGCGCCGATCGCGTTCTATTCGCTGCTGCCGGTGCTGCGCAACACCATCCTCGGCTATCAGCAGGTGGATCGGACGCTCATCGATGCCGGGCGCGGGCAGGGCATGTCGGCCGTGACGGTGCTGCGCCGCATCGAGTTCCCGCTCGCGGTGCCCTACATCCTGGCCGGGCTGCGCACCTCCCTGGTGCTCGCGGTCGGCACCGCGACGCTGTCGTTCCTGGTGAGCGCGGGCGGCCTCGGCATTCTGATCGACACCGGCTACAAGCTGCGCGACAACGTCACCCTGGTGGTCGGCGCGGTGCTCGCGGTGGCGCTGGCCCTGCTGGTCGACTGGCTCGGCGCGCTCGCCGAAGCGCTCCTCGGACCCAGGGGGCTGAAATGAACCGGGCCTGGCGCGCACTCGCCCTCGGGGTGGGTGTGGCGTTGGTGGCGGCCTGCGGACTGCAATCCGGCGGCGCGGTGCCGCTGCGGGTGGGTCCTGGCAGCATCCGCCCCATTCCGGAGCTGGACGGTGTGCACGTCACGGTGGGGTCCAAGGATTTCACGGAACAGAACATCCTCGGATACCTGATCGAGTTCGCGCTGACGGCGGCAGGCGCGCAAGTGCGCGACCTGACCAACATCCAGGGCTCCAACAGCGTGCGCGACGCCCAGCTGCACGGGCAGATCGACCTCGCCTACGACTACACCGGCACCGGGTGGATCAACTACCTCGGCAACGAGACACCGGTGCCGGACGAGGTCGGCCAGTTCGAGGCGGTGCGCGACGCCGACCTCGCCGCGCACGGCATGCTCTGGACGGCGCTCGCGCCGATGAACAACACCTACGCGCTGGTCATGAGCGCGCGCACCGCGCAGGAGACCGGTGTGCGCACGCTGTCGGACTACGCCAGGCTGGCGGCCGCCGATCCGGCGGCCGCGGCCATCTGCGTCGGCACCGAGTTCAACGTCCGCCAGGACGGATTTCCCGGGCTGGCCCGCAAATACGAGATCGACGCGGGCAAGGTGCGCAAGCAGATCGTGCAGGACCAGGTGGTCTACCAGGCGACCGCCGACGGCAGGCAGTGCCGATTCGGCTCGGTCGCCGCCACCGACGGACGCATTCCGGCACTGAATCTCGTCCTGCTGCAAGACGATCGCGGGTTCTTCCCGAAGTACAACGCGGCGCTGGTGGTGCGCGAGAGATTCGCCGAGGCGCATCCGCAGGTGGTCGCGGTCATGACGCCGATCTCGCAGCGCCTCACCAACGAGGCCATCACCGAACTCAACCGTCAGGTGGACGTGGACGGACGCGAACCCGCGGAGGTCGCCAGGGACTGGATGGTCGCCCAAGGTTTCGTCACCGCACGCTGATTCGGCACGTGCAGAGCGACGCCTCACCGGTCGGGAAGACGCTTCGATGCTGCCGATCCATCGCCCGCGGGGCTCGGTCGGCGAGCCCCGCGTCGGCCCGGCCGCTCAGCGCGGGTCGCGGCCCAGGTAGCGCAGCAGTTCCCCGAGGGCTCCGTCGGCCGAACCGTCGACGATCGCGGCGAAGGCCCCCCATTGGCGCAGCGGCTCGATGATCTCGGCCGTCTCGCCGCCGCCGGGCGCGGGGTGGCCGGCCCGCGCGGCGGTGAGCAGGTGTGCGGCGAGTTCGTCGGTCAACGGTGAGGGCTGGCCGGTCGCGATCGCGATGTCCCAGGCGTGGACCGCGGCATCCAGCGCGCACATGGCCGCGGCGATCGGGGTGGCGAGCGCGCCGTGCGGCAGCGGCGTCGGCACGGTCTCGGTGGCGTCGTCGACCGTGGTCCAGGCGAAGGCGGTCTGCTCGATCGCCGTGCGCACCAGGTCGGCGGGGGCGCCGTCGATCGTGCCGGAAGGCGCGAACGGGTTGTCGGCCGGTCCGTTGCCGATGCCGAGGGACGCCGCGTAGGCCAGCTGGTCACCGGCCGCGTGCTGCACGACCTGCGTCACATCCCAGTCCGAGCACGGGGTGGGCAGGTGCCACTGATCCGCTCGCACACCGGCGACGATGCCTTCCAGCGCGCGGTGGGAGTCGGCGAGCACGTCCCGCCAAACGGGGAGCAGGGTCGCGGTGGCGTTGGCGTTCATCTCGGAGCCTTTCGGTCGTTCTCGCTGATGACACCAGCCTATTCGGGCATTAGGCTACTTTCGTTCCTAATAACAGAGGAGGGTGAAAGTGGCGTCGACCACACCGCGGTTGCTGCGGTTGCTCGCGCTGCTGCAGGACCGCGCGTACACCGGCCGGGAGCTGGCCCAGCGCCTCGGCGTCACCGATCGGACGCTGCGGCAGGACATTCAGCGGCTCCGCGAGCTGGGCTACCCGGTGCACGCCGGGCGCGGCGCGATCGGCGGCTACCGGCTCGGCCGCGGCGCGACCATGCCGCCCTTGCTGCTGGACGACGACGAAGCGGTGGCCGTCGCGGTCGCGGTCGGCCTCGCCGAGGACGGCTCCACCGGCATCGCCGACATCGCCGAGCACGTCACGAAGGCACTGGGCAAACTGGACCAGATCCTGCCGAAACGGTTGCAGCGCAAGGTTTCCGCGCTGCGCGAGGCCACGGCCATCGGCCCGGCCACGACCGGATCGCGCGAGCCGGACGCGCCGGTTCCCGCCGCCGTGCTCACCACCCTCGCCGGCGCCATTCGCGACGGCGCGACGGTCCGCGTCACCGAAGCCGAGGCCGCGTCCGCCGCCGAGATCGAGCCGTACCGGCTGATCAACTGGCAGCGCCGCTGGTACCTGGTCGCCTACCGTCTGGACGACCATTCCTGGCGTGCGATCCCGGTCGCGCGGGTGCTGCGGGCGGAGACGAGTTCGCGCCGCTTCGCCGCGCGTTCGCTTCCCGACGACGACCTGGTCTCCTTCGTCATGCGCCACATCGCCACCACGGGGTGGCGGGTGCGGGCCGAGGTCACCGTGCTCGCGCCCGCCGAGACGGTCATCGCCAGGATCAATCCCGCGGTCGGCGTGGTGGAGCCGGTGGACGCGGACACCTGCGTGCTCTACACGGGCGCGGACGCGCTGGAGACGATCGCCATCTACCTGTCCATGCTGATGATGGACTTCCGCGTCGACGGCCCGCCGGAGCTCGTCGCCCACATCCGCGCCCTTGGCCGCCGGTACACCGAGGCCGTGGCCGGCGCTTGAGACCGCGCCGAATCTCCGTCAGGAGTGCCCGGTGGTGGTCGCCGCGTCGGCGGTCTTGCGCATCGGGATCAACGCGGTCAGGCCGATCGCGACCAGCGCCGAGGCCATCGCGATGAGGAAGGTGGTGTGGAAGCCGTCGCGCGAGGGGAGCAGGTGCGGGCCGAGTTTCATGGTCATGTGCGCCAGCACGACGCTCATCACCGCGGCCGAGGTCGAGGTGCCGATCGAGCGCATCAGCGAGTTGAGGCCGTTGGCCGCGGCGGTCTCGGTGATCGGCACCGCGCCCATGATCAGCGCGGGCATCGCCGCGTACGCCAGGCCGACGCCGCCCGCGACGATCACCGAGGCGAGCATGATCTCCCAGACGCTGTTCATCAGCACCACCGCGCACAGATAACCGACCGCGATCACCGCGGAGCCGAGCGCGAGGGTGACTTTAGGCCCGCGACTGGCCGACAGCCGGGCCGACACGGGTGACAGCAGCATCATCACGAAGCCGGTGGGGGCCAGTGCCAAGCCCGCGGTGATCATGGACAACCCGAAGCCGTATCCGGTCTGCTCCGGCGCCATCAGCAATTGCGGGAAGGTCAGGGACATGCCGTAGAGCGAGAATCCGACGGCGATCGAGGCCGCGTTGGTGAACAGCACCCTCGGCCGCGCCGAGACCCGCAGGTCCACCAGCGGTGAACGCTGCCGCAGTTCGAAAGCGCCCCAGCCGAGGAACACCACCGCCGACACCGCGAACAGGGTCAGGATTCGGGCGCTGGCCCAACCCCAGTCCGCGCCTTTCGTGATCGCGACGAGCAGCGCGAGCAGCGCCGCCGACAACCCGATGGCGCCACCGAAGTCGAACCGTGCGGGCGTGCGCACCGGCGATTCCGGCACGAATACGAAGACCAGCACGGCGCACAGGACGCCGAGCGCGGCGGAAGTCCAGAACAGCACGTGCCAGTCGGCGTTCTGCGCGATGGCCGCCGCGACCGGCAGGCCGATCGCGCCGCCGACGCCGAGCGTGGCGCTCATGATCGCCATCGCCGAACCCACTCGTTCGGCGGGCAATTCGTCGCGCATGATGCTGATGCCGAGCGGAATCGCGCCGACCGCCGCGCCTTGCAGCGAGCGCCCGACGATCTCGGGCACCAGGGTGGCGAACGACGCGCAGACCACCGAACCCGCCACCAGCAGAAGCAGATTCGCGAACAAGACGCGCCGCTTGCCGAACATGTCGCCCAGCCGCCCGCTGATCGGGGTCGCCACCGCGCCCGCCAGCAGCGTGGCCGTCACCACCCAGGAGGCGTTGGACGCGGAGGTGTGCAACAGCGTCGGCAGCGACGGGATGATCGGAATGACCAGCGTCTGCATGAGCGAGACGACCACTCCGACCATGCCGAGCGTCGCGATGAGCAGTGCCGACGAGGGACGGCGCCGGTCGCCGGAATCAGAGACGGTCGAGGACGCGTCGGCAGCTACAGTCACATGTGCACGGTACATATGGTGTGTATGCTGCACAATTTGGCGAGTACGTGATCCGCGCGACATAGTGAGCTATGTCCGATTCCGGTCCCGGCGACAAGGCGGCGCTGAACCGCCTGACCTTCGAACTGTCGCTGCTGTCGAGGCACTTCCCCGCCGCGCTGCTGCGACGTCCCGGCTTTCAGCTCGACCGCTCGGCATATCTGATTCTGACCAGGCTGGAACTGGACCATCCGCTGAGCCTGCGCGAGCTGTCCGAGGCGTTCCAATTGGACGTTTCCACGATCAACCGACAGGTCGGGGCCATGCGTAAGCAAGGGTTGGTCGAGCGGGTGCCCGACCCCGACGGCGGCATCGCCCGCAAGATCCGGGCCAGCGCCAAGGGACTGGAATTGCTTGCCGCCGACCGCAAGCAGAGCCGCCAGGGCATCGGCGCGGTGGTGGCCGAGTGGACCGAGGACGACATCGATCTGTTCAGCAGGCTCATCGCGCGCTTCAATCAGTCGGTCGAGGACAAGGAGGCCAACCCCTGGCCTCGCCCGGCCGGCCTCGAGTGAAGCAGGCCGACCCCGCGAGTGGGGAGAAGAAACGGTGGTGGAGCCGGAGGTAACCGGCCAGGGTGACAACGTCGACGTTGACGCCGTCGCTCCGCGTGGGGGCGGACCCGGCCGCCGATCAGACCTCCAGATCTTCTTCGATGCCCCTCAGACGGTGGCGGGCGAGCGCCAGATTCGCCCGGCCCCGGTCCAGGGCGAGGTAGAGGAACAGGCCCTTGGACTTGCGGCCGGTCATCGGCCGGATGATGTGGTACTGCCCGGACAGCGTGATGAGGATGTCCTCGATCTCGTCCTTGAGTCCGAGCTGATCCATGGTGCGCAACTTGGCGCGCACCACCTCGGTGTTGCCCGCGCCCGCGACCTGGAGGTCGAGGGACTTGGAGCTGCCGAGCATGCCCAGCGCCATGCCGCTGTTGTAGTCGACCACGGCGGCGCCGATCGCGCCGTCGATCACCATCATGTCTTTGAGCGCCAGATCCATATTGGACATAAGTGTTCCTTTCAGTGGGTTTTCGTTGCTTGTTCGCTTCCCGCGCCTGCGGTCACCGACGTCAGCAAGTCGGCGATCGCGCGGGCGGCCGGACGGGATTCCAGGTGCAGCCGGCCGATGTTCACCTCGGGCGCGGCCAAGACGGTCAGCGAGGTCCAGCCCGCGGCGTAGATGACCACGTGCCCGCCGGTGCCGTGCACCACGACCTCGCTGAAGCCGCCGCCGTGCGCGGTGGTGGCCAGCCGATGCGACAGCGACAGCTGCGAAGCGGCCATGGCGGCCATCCCGTTCGGCTCGATCTGCGGGGGCAGATCGTGGGCGACGAGCAGCCCGTCGTTCGACGCGACCAGCGCGCCGGTCAGCCGGGGAACGCGATCGCGCAGCGCCTTCAGCTCGCCGAGCACCGCCACGTTCGGTTCGGGTCCGGACATCGCCACCTTCGTCAACCTTCTTCCCATCCAATCGCCGAGCAGTTTCTTCCGCGCGGTCACGCGAGCTCCTCCAAAGCCGCTTGCAGGCGGACGAGCAGGTCACGATCCGGCGGCTCCAACGGATCGGTGAGCGGGGCGGGTGGCGCCGAATGCCTACCGCGCCGGCGGGGAAGCCGCCCCGGCTCGGCGAGCGCGGGTGGGACCGCCGCGGGCTCGGTGCGCACCGGCTCGGGCGCGACCGGCCCGGCCGCCACGGAGACCCGCGCCGCGACGGGCGGCTCGATCAGACCCGCCGCGGTCAGATCCCGCACCGCCACCAGGCATCCGTAGGTGGTGCGGCCGAGTTCCCGGCCGATGCCCGCGACGCTGCGCCTGCCGTCGACGGCTGCCAGCACCTCGGCCTGTCCTCCGGTGAGCACCAGGCGCCGTCGCCGCACCCGGCGGACCGGCACGACCGGCACGCGATCGACCAGGTCGGCGGGCCACGGCCCGGAGCCGGGATCGCCGCGCCGCGCGCACTCCTGCACGAGAGCACGGGGCGTGATGTGGCAGACCGGGGCCAGCCAGTGCGGCGGGGCCGGGCGGAACTCCGGGACGGCGGGCGAGGCGAGCAGGAAATAGGCGGCATCGAACACCGACAGCATCGCGAGGGTCTCCAGCCGTGGTCGCCCCAGCACACGGCCTGGATCGCCCGCGTCGGCGCGCCGCCAGTCCTCGGCGGTCGCCACGCCCGCTTCGACGACCAGCCGGTCCAGCCCGGTGGTGCGGCGGCAGTCGGCGGAAACGATCGCGCCTTCGGCGAGATGGAAAGCACCGTCGCCCGCGCGCAGCACCCCCGTCCGTCCCTCCTGCTCCAGCCGCCGCAATTCGACCGCGAGTTCAGGGCTCATGAGCGTCCTCGGCCGATTCGTCGAGAATTCCGCGCAGTTGGTATCGCGCCATCGCGAGATTTCCGGCGTCCGCGTCGAACAGCACGTGCACGAAAAGCCGTCCGTCGAAATCGCCGTTCACCAGGTTCAGCAGGTGATATCCGCGAGTGCCGCAGACGATGATCTCGGTGACGTCGTCGCCCTCGGTCGACAATGCCGGGCAGGCCAGCACCGCGCGCACCACATCCGTTGTGGCCGCGGCATCTTCGTGCTCGTCCACCAAGTCGTGCCTGCCGTCCGCGGCGATCGCGAGACCGCTCGCTCCGTCAACCAGCGTCACGCTGCGCGCACCGGGAATATCCATGATGCGCTTCAGACAGCCGTCGATTCCGATCACACGCCACCACTTGTCATGGGAGGGGTTTACGGGTTCCAGACGCTACACACGGGCGCCGCGCGCTGTACAGCAAATCGGTGAGAAATTTCCGGTAAAAAACATCGGCCCTGGAAACCGGTAATAAATACCTTGCGGTATTCATACCTATTGGTATTCATACCTTTCGGTTTTTGTTTCCGACACGCCGAGTCCGACACAATAAATCCTCGATACGGCCGCCCGACTGCCCCCGTGCCACTTTCGCGACACGCCTGCGACCGCGCACGCACGAAGGTGTACGGCCGCAACCGCACGGCCGCAGAAGGCCGCTCGCCGTGCCCGGCACTCCGCGGCGGGAGCGGTTCGGGACACCGGAAGGGCCAGTAGTGATCTCGTAGCAATTACCAGATCGACCCCGACGAGCCGCGACTTCAGCGCCTGCCGCGCAGGTAGTCGCTCACCACGGCGGCGCCCAAGCCGTCGAGGTCGGGCGCCACCACGCGGCCGCCGCTGCGGCGGGCCATCAGATCGACGAACGCGGCCAGGCGCGGGTCATCGCCGAGCATGAAGACCGTCACCGACGCGCCCAGTTTGGCCAAGGCGTCGACCTGCGCCATCGTCACGGCCAGCGTGCGCTGCGCTGGCGGCCAGTTGAAGTAGGTCTCTCCGTCCGGTTCCAGGTGGGCGGTCGGTTCACCGTCGGTGACGACGAGCACGACCGGCACCGCGTCGGGGTGCCTGCGCAGGTGCGCGGCGGCCAGCAGCAGCGCGTGGTGCAGGTTGGTGCCCTGTTCCCACACCCCTTCCAGCGCCGTGAGTTCGCCGATGTCGACGGTCGTCGCGTGCCTGCCGAAGGTGATCACGCTCAGGGCGTCGGAGCGGAACCTGGTGCCGATCAGGTGGTGCAGCGCGAGAGCGGTGCGCTTCATCGGCACCCATCTGCCGTCCTGCACCATCGACCAGGACGTGTCGACACACAGCGCGACGGCGGCCCTGGAGCGCTGCTCGGTCTCCATGATCTCGACATCGGACACGTCCAGCCGCACCCGCCGATCCCCCGTCGACGCCGACCGCAGCACGGCATTGCGCACTGTCCGCGACACGTCCCACGGCTCGGTGTCGCCGAAGCGCCAGGCCCTTGAGCCACCGGTCGGCTCACCCGCGGCCCCGGCCAGGGCGGTGTCCCGTTCTCCGCGCCGGGAACGCAAGCGCCCGACGACGTCACGCAGCGCCGTCTCGCCGAGCCGGCGCAGAGCCTTGGGCGTCAACCGCAGCGAGCCGTCCTGCGCTCGCTCGAAGATGCCCTGCCTGCGCAATTCGCGTTCCAGTTCGGCCAGCCGCGCGGCGTCCACGCTCGCGTCCGCGCCGAGGTGGCGCTCCAGCGCGTCCAGGTCGATGTCCTCGAGCCGGGCGCCCGCGTAGGACTGGCCGAGTTGCTCGGCGAGCGCGTCGAGTTCGGCGAGGTCCTGTAGCGCCTGCGCGCCCGCGCCGAGACCGAGCGGATCCTCGCCGCGGAAGCGCCGCGCGGAGTTCCAGTCCTCGCCGGGGCGCAGCGCGCGCAGATTCGCGTCCAGCGCGGCGACCTGCTGGGCGATCGCCGGATCGCCGAACGCCTGGCCGATCAGCTCGGACAACTCCGCACGCTGCTGCTCGGACATCGAGTTCATCATGCGCTGCGCGGCGGCGGCGCGGGCCGCGAGCGCGTCGATCAATTCCTCGGTGTCGCGCGGGTTCTCCGGGAAGAACTCGCCGTGCTCGGCCATGAACTCGGCGAACCGCTGCTCGGTGTTCTCGCCCCTGGCGTGGGCGGCGAGCAGGTCGTTGAGGTCGGACATCATCCGCCTGACCCGCTCGACGTCCTGCGCGGTGGTGTTCCGCAAAGCCTCTTTCATGCCCTGGAAGCGCGACTCCAGTAGTTCGCGGCCGAGCAGGTCGCGAATCTTCTGGTAGTTCTCGCGGCCGGTCTCCGATCGCCAGGGGTAGTCGGCCAGTTCGGTGACGGCGGCGGCCGTGCTCGACGGCAGGGCGTCCAGCTGCGCTTCGGCGAACCTGGCGTCGTCGGAGGGGTCGGGGAACAGCGCGCCACGCTCGGCTTCCAGCGCCTCTTCCAGCAATGCCCGGACTTGCTGCAACGTGCCGTCCAAGCGGTGGCTGCGGGCGATCTCGGCGCGGCGCTGCCACAACCTGCGGGTCAGCTCCTCCAGCCCCGGCGTGGTGCGGGTGCCGCGCCGCAACAGCTCCTGCATGGCGTTGCGCGGGGAGCTGCCCTCCATCACATCGCGCCCGATGAGATCCAGCGCTTCCCGCAGGTCCAGCGGAGGCGCCAACGGATCCGGTCCGTCGTGATACGGGCCGTAGGAGTAGCGATCGGGGGTGGTCACGATTCCTCGCCGGGAACAGCGGTGGTCATCGGCCGTACACCGCCAGCCCGTCGTCGGAATCTTTCGCGATCTGCCGGGCCAGGTAGAGCGCCTCCAAGGCGAATTCGACAGCCGAGGCGATTCGCGGCGGCGGATCGGCCGCGTCGACGCCGAGCCGTCCGGCCACTTCGTGCAGGATGGGCAGCTCGGGCAGCGCCGAGAGGACCTGCTCGCCCGGCACGCGTTCCCCGGTGGTGACCAGATGCCCGTCGCCGACCGCGTCGGCCAGCGGCCGCAGGTTCAGTCCGCCGAGCAAGGCACGCGCCGTCTCGGAGAACGAGCGGCGCAGCAGATGGGTGAGATGTTCCTGCTCACGCCCCTCCTCGCCGGACTCGAACTCCAGCTTGCCGCGCAATACCGCGGGGACGGATTCCAGGTCGACCGGACGCGCCACGGCCGGGCTCTCCCCCGTCACCGCGGACCTGCGCAAGGCCGCCGCCGCCACCGTCTCGGCCGCGGCGACGGCGAAACGCGCCGACACGCCGGACCGCTGGTCGATCGCGGACGACTCGCGCAATTGCCGCACGAACCGCGCGAGCACCTCGATCAGCGGATCGCCCACCTCGGCCACCAGCTCCGCCTCCTGGCGCACCAGCGCCACCTCCGCCGCCACGCTGAGCGGGTAGTGGGTGCGGATCTCCGCGCCGAAACGGTCTTTCAGCGGCGTGATGATCCGGCCGCGGTTGGTGTAGTCCTCGGGGTTCGCGGTCGCGACGAGCAGCACGTCCAGCGGCAGCCGCAAGGTGTAGCCGCGAACCTGGATGTCGCGCTCCTCCATCACGTTCAGCAGCGCGACCTGGATGCGTTCGGCGAGGTCGGGCAACTCGTTGATCGCCACGATGCCACGATGCGCGCGCGGGACGAGTCCGAAGTGGATGGTCTCCGGGTCACCGAGGCTGCGGCCCTCGGCCACCTTCACCGGATCGACGTCGCCGATCAGGTCGCCGACGGAGGTGTCCGGCGTGGCCAGCTTCTCGGCGTACCGCTGCGACCGATGCCGCCACGCGACGGGCAGATCGTCGCCGAGTTCGGCGGCCAGCCTGCGACCGGCCGGGCTGATCGGGTCGAGCGGATGCTCGCCCAGCTCGGCGCCCGCGATCACGGGCGTCCATTCGTCCAGCAGACCGGCCAGGGTACGCAGCAGCCGGGTCTTGCCCTGGCCGCGCTCGCCGAGCAGCACGACGTCGTGTCCCGCCAGCAGGGCGCGTTCCAGCTGCGGCACGACCGTCCGGTCGAACCCGACGATGCCGGGCCACGGGTCGCCGCCGGAACTCAACAGCGCCAGGAGGTTCTCGCGGATCTCGGTCTTCACGCCACGCGGCAGATAGCCGGCCGAACGCAGTTCGCCCGCGGTCGTGGGCAGGTGTTCGGGAACTTTCACGAATTCGACGCTACGTCCATTCGGCCATCGGGTCGACCGAAAGAAACCGCTAGGCGCTAGCTTGCTAGCATGCTAGCATTTGCCGGGTGGGCGACGAGGAAGTGAAACAGTTCAACGTGTACTTGCCGATCGGTCTGATCAAGCAGGTGAAATTCCGCGCCATCGAGTCGGGCACGTCCCTGTCCGCGCTGGTCGCGGACGCGTTGCGCGCTTATCTCGACGACACCACCGACAGCTGAAGCGACCGAAGGAGAGCGATATGACGACGCGGGGCATCGAGGGCGTGCACGTGGAGACGCACAACTGGGGCAAGACGGCGAGATTCTTCCAAGCCCTCGGCTACGAGCCGGAATTCACCACCGACCACAGCTCCGGACTGTTCCGCAACGGCGACGGGCCTTACGTCTTCATCGCGGAGATCCCGAACAATCAGACGCCGCGCACCCAACTGGTCCTCACCGTCACCGACGCCGACTCGTTCCGGCCGAACGAAGACATCGACGTGGTCGCACCGTTCGAGGCGACCCATTACGGCACAAAGGAAATGACGGTGCGCGATCCCGACGGACGCACCTGGAGTCTGCAGGCGCAGGGCTGAGGACCCGCCACGCCGAGGCACTGCGCCCGGTACGCCGGACCACCCCTCGATGTTCACACCCCAGCGGGTCGTCCATGCTCGCTTCGCGCGAACGCCCGAGTCCACAGATGGCCTTCGCTATGAGCGACAGAATCGAGGCGCGGCACTTGAATTCGCCCGCACGCGTGTGGTGACAACTCCACAGAGGCACCAGGGCACGGCACCCCGCGTGACCGATGGCGCGCGAATTCGCACGGCGTTCGGCCGGTACATCGCTGCGCCCAGCGACGATCCGACACCGCTCAGCTCACCGAATGGTGAGCTGAGGATCGTTGGCCGCGCGGTATGGCAGCGTCCTCCCGTGCCTGCGCAATCGGACCGGAACATGCGAACCAGCGCATCGAGCCGCGCTCCGCTGAACAGGCTGTGGTCGAACCGAATCGCCGTGCCGCTCAGCTCATCGAGTGGTGAGCTGAGGTTCGTTGGCCGCGCGCGGTGCGGCGTCCTGCGGGGCCTGCGGGATCGGAGCCGACTGCACGGCCGCGACCGGTGCCACGTGTTCCATTCGCGGCGCTTGATCGTCGCCCGCGGCGCCGGGTCCATAGTGCTGGGCCATGGCACCGAGCGGTTCCGGCGCGGCGCCATTCGATTCCGGATGCACCTCGGCGGCCTCCGCGCGCACGACGTGCACGGTGGCACCCGTCACCGCGTCACGATCGTCGGGCTGGGGGTCCACCTCGGCGGCCTCCGCGCGCACGGCGTGCTCGGTGACCCCCGCCATCACGTCACGATCGTTGCGCTGGGGATTCACCTCGGTGGCCTGGAAGCGCGCGTCGTGCTCGACGACCGTGCCGTGAGCCGCCGGCGCGGGACCTGTCCGAGGGACCTCGCCGCGCACGTCATGCCCGTCGGCAGCCTCCGCGACCGCGGGTGCGCTCGGCTGGGGCGCGGCCGGAGGCTGCGCCGGCTGCTCGCCCGGCTCGGGCTGCTTGACCGACCGGATCCGGTTGAGCGTCTGCCGCACCGCCGCCGCCAACCGCGCGTCGAGAACGGCCTCGTCCGGACTGGCTTCCACGGGCGCTTCTGGACCGCCCGCGGCAACCCGTTCGACCGCGGGCAGCGGCGTCGTAGCAAACCACAGCTCCGTGAGTTCGGGCGCGGGAACAGGGGGCGTGGCGACTTCGGCCGCAGGGGCGGGCTGCCCCGACGCGGCGTGCTGTTCGGTCTGTGGTCCGGCCGCACCCTCCGCGCCGGGCGCGGGCGCTTCGGCGCTCGCGGGTTCGCTCTCGCGGCGAACGGTCGCCGTCGGCTCCATGAGGATGCTCGGCAGGATCTGGTTCCCCGCGCCACCGACCTGGGTGAGCGCCGCCAGCCGTTCCTGAAGATCCTCATGGTCGGGCACGGCGGCGGTCGCTTGCTCGATCGCGCGCCCGTATCGCTCGGCGACGAGCCGGTGCGTGACGAGCGCGACGCCGATCATGATCGGCGCGATCGCGTGGATGCCGATGCCTGCCATGTCGCCCGACCGGAAGTACGGGAACGTGTTCAAGGCGATACTCGCCGTCAGCAAGACGCCCTCGACGGTGTAGACCTGCCACAACCGGTCGATCACACCCCATTCTGCGGTGTCACCGGTGGACAGCATCAGCGCGACCAGCACCGCGCTGATCAGCGCCTCCAAGCCGTAGGACAGCCAGAACATCGGGTTGGTCGCGCCGCCGGTCGGCGCGATGTTCTGCTGCACCGTGACCGCGGAGAACAGCATCGAGAACGCGACGACTCCGGCAAGCAGGCCCAGCACCCGGGGTTTGCGCTGATGCAGGCGAGCGACTTTCGCGTGCGGGCTGCTGCTGTGGCGCTGCTCCCCGATCGCCTGCGCGGCGCGCAACAAGTCCGCGGCCTCCCTTTCGGCAAGTTCGGCGGCCGTGCGCCGCACCCGCTCCGCGGCGTCGGCGGCCGCCTGGATGCGCGCCCGCTTCTCGTGGCGTTCATAGTCACGCACGAGCTCGGCCAACTCGCGGGAGGCGGCGAGCTCACGCTCCGATAGTGCTTCGAGCAGCGCCGGATCGTCCTGGTGGGCCAACCGCTCGTGCGCGATCTGCACCCGGTCCGGCAGCGCGCCTGCCACCAGATCATCCACCGGCGGCGCCCCAGCGGGCGCGTTGGTCGTGAAACGACGGAACATCAGCAAAGAACCTTTCCGACGGTCGAGTGTTCCAGACGCAGCGCGCCATAGCTGCCTCGGCCGTCGACCACTCCCGCCGAACAGGACGACCGACCCGGCCGAGAACGAAAAGATAACTCGTCATCGAAATCCGTTCGACCCGATGAGCAATCAGGCCTGTTCGGCGGCAGCGGGACGAATCACCCAGGACAGAACCAGGGCCGCCGTGCGGACGGCCCTGCCCGGCCGGAGTTCAGTAGCCTCCCGGCGAACCGTTCGGCTCGGCTTGCCTCGCCTTCGCTCGCAGGTCGCGGCCGGAGACTTCGTGCCGTCCACGAGAGCGTTCGATCCGGTGGCAGCGGGCGGGGATTGTCATCGGCGGTCGCGTCACGCGACAGCGGACGGCGCCGGAGACGGCCGGGTAAGTCCCCTGGACGCCGTATCCGGCGGACGCGTCAGATCCTCGCGCGGCTGGCGCCGCGGCGCCGCGGACGCAGCTGATACAGGCGATACCAGGCCAGCGCCAGGAAGACCGCTCCCAGACCGGCCACGACTCCCATATCGAGCAGCCACGTGCCGATGGTGTGCTTCCACAGTGGGTCGGGCCCGCCATCATGCGGCGAGAGAGTGTCGAGGTCGAGGGTCGCGGCGCCCGCTCCGAACCCCCAGCGGGACGGCGCGATGTATGCCAGCTGTTCCAGAACGGGGGTGCCAGGCAGCCGTACCAGCCCGCCGGTGAGCACCAGTTGCGCCATGGACAGCACGATCAGCAGCGGCAGCGTCTTCTCCGACGTGTTCACGCTGACCGACACCAGCAGGCCCAACGCCAGCGACGCGATGCCGAGCAACGCCATCGCCAGGATCAGTTCCAACTCGACCGAGGTGAACAGCCCTTTGGGCGGCATACTCACGCCGATGGTGCCGATCAACACCAACACCGCCGCCTGCAAGGTGGTGATTACGCCCAGCACCAGCAGTTTCGACATCAAATAGACGCCGGCCGAGAGTCCTGCCGCGCGTTCTCTGCGATAGATCGTCTGCTCCTTGACGATCTCGCGGATCGAATTGCCGGTGCCGACGAAGCACGCGGCGAACGCCAGGACCATGAGCTTGGTCGGGGCATCGACGTTCGTGCCCGGCGCCCCGGCGAACCCCTCGCCCGACGGCACCGCGGCGATCAAACCGCCCAGCAACAGCGGCAGCACGCCGAGCAGCGCCAGATAACTCCGGTCCGAGGCGATCACCGCCAAGTAGCGTCGGCACAACGTGCTGAGCTGGCTGAGCTTGGACTGCGGCGCGGGCGGCGGCGCCGGTGTGCGCACTTGCGCCGGGCCGACGTCATCGGTCAGACCGACCGCCACGTAGCGCTCGTAGCGTGGCGACGCCTCGAACTCACCGGCCCAGTCCCGTTCGTGCTCGCGATCGAACGCCTGGAAGACCTCGGCCCAGTTCCCCGCAGCGAACTGCTGCAAGCCTTCCGCCGGCGGCCCGTAGTAGGCCAGTCGGCCACCGGGCACCAGGACCAGGAGACGGTCGCAGGCGTCGAGGTTCGCCACGCTGTGGGTGACGACGATGACCGTCCGCCCGTCGTGCGCCAGCTCCGACAGCATCTCCATGACCGTCTTGTCCAGGCCCGGATCGAGGCCGGAGGTCGGCTCGTCGAGGAACAACAGCGACGGTTTGGTCAGCAGCTCCAGCGCGACGCTCACGCGCTTGCGCTGCCCACCCGAGAGCTGATCGATGCGAGTGTCGGCATGCCGCGCCAAACCGAGTTCCTCGAGCACCTCGTCGACCCGCTGTTCGCGCTCTTCCGGGCGCGTGTCACCGGGGAAGCGCAGCTCGGCCGCGTAGAGCAGGGCGCGCCGGGTGGGAAGCTGGTTGTGCAGGATGTCCTCCTGCGGGACCAACCCGATGCGGTGGCGCAGCTCGTCGTAATTCGTGTACAGGTCGCGGCCGTCGTAGCGGACCGTCCCCTCCGTGGCGGGCCGCAACCCGGTGACCGCGCCGAGCAGCGTCGACTTACCCGCGCCGCTCGGTCCGATGACGCCGACGAGCGAACGCTCGGGGATGGGGAAGCCGACACCGTCGAGAAGCACTTTGCCCTCGGGTGTCCGCACGGTGAGGTTCTGCACCGAGACCGATACGTCACCGGTGTCGACGAACTCGCGCAGTTCGTCGCCGACCAGCCGGAAGGTCGTATGCCCCATTCCGATCAAGTCGTTCTCGGACAGATCGGCGGCGTCGACACGGGTGCCGTTGACGTAGGTGCCGTTGTGGCTGTCGAGGTCGACGATCCGGTATCTGCCCGGGCCGATCGTCCGCAACTCGGCGTGCTGACGGGAGACCATCAGATCGTGCGCGACGATGTCGTTGTCCGCGGAGCGTCCGATCCGCAGCGTGGGTGACGTTATCCGGACCACCGCGCTGGGGCGGTGCGCCGGGGGCGCGGATCGCGACACCCGCCTCGGCAGGTGCGCATCGAACTTCGTGACCGTGGCTTCGTCGTCGAGGTCGTAGCCGGGATTCGGCACGATCATCGTGTCGCCACCGGCATCGCCATCGGGCTCCTGGCCGGGTGGCGTCTCCACCGAGCAAGCCAATTTCTCGCCGTCGACGGCGTGCCCGAGCTGGAACGTCTCGTCGTGGTCGATCACCATTCGATCGACGCGGTGACCGTCGAAGAATGTGCCGTTGAGGCTGTGCGCGTCCTCGATTTTCCAACCGTCCGCGCCACGCTCCAGAACGGCGTGCAACGAGGAAACGCGGGGATCGGAGACGACGATATCGGCCGACGGATCGCGACCGACGTTATATGCGCCCCCGGCGCGGAGCCGATAGACGCGTTCCCGCGTCTGCACCACGAGAACCGGCGCCTCGGGGACTTCGGTGGAGGAAGATCCATCCGCCATAAAGGGAGTATACGACCGCGCGGCACGATCACCGCAATAGTCGCGCGCACCTCGATCTCTTCGCGATGCTCGTCCCATGCCACCTGACCAGCGCTAACGCAGTCCAATGAGAGACAACAAAGCGTTCGTGAGCGGCCCGGCGCTATCACACCGAAGCGAAAAATAACAGCCGGATGAGGAATTTCGGAACCAACGTTGCAGATGTGACCGAAGGTCTCGATCGGTCTGGAGGTCGAACTGCTCCCGCAGCGGATGACCAATCGGCAATTAAATTGCTGAAACACAACCGCCCGCACACTGGTTCAGAAACCTATCTCGCAATATCGCACTCCTACAGACCGATTCTTCGTTACGCGACGATCCCGGTGTCGATGGAAAGTAGGCGTCTAGGCGACATCACGCGAGCCCGACTCGTCTTTCCACACGAATTGGCCTGTCCCGCAATTCATCACGTCATGTCGAGCCGATACATTCCGAATCCGGACAGGATGCGCGTCAGCGGGCTCGATCACCACCGGCCCTGGTCGCCCGAGCGCCGGTTTCCGCACCGAGCACACGATCGAGGAGATGATCAACGAGCTCCACCACAGATTGCGCGGTGCCGTACCCCTGGAGCAGGCCTTGCGCGAGTCCGCCGATGGCGGCGGTGATGAGTTCGGCGTCGAGGTCGGCCCGGTCCTCCGCTTCCCCGGACCGGGCCCGCCGCAGTTGGTCGGCGACGATCGCGACCAAGGCTCGCGGCGCGGCGAATGTCTCCTCCGCGGTGATGCCCCGACCCGTGATCGCCGCCGTGCCGAAGGCGCCGAGCACGATGGCTTCTTCGCGGCGCAGGTTGTCCAGGGGCAGCAGTTCGATCAGTACCGCGCGGATCGCTTCGCGCGGCGTCGCGTCCGCACCCAGCGAGTCCCAGCGGCGCATGAACCGGGCGCCCGCGTCCTCGATCACCGACCGGTGGGTCGCCAGCAGGAACTCCCGCTTGGCACCGAAGTAGTACTGCACCAGCCGTACCGAGATCCCGGCCTCCGCGGCGACGGTCTGGAAGGTCACGGCTTCCAGCCCACCGCCGACGATGACTCTCCGCACAGCGCTGGTAATCTCGCGCCGCCGCACTTCGTGGTCGACCAGTCGTGGCACGCGCGCTGCCGCCTTCCTTTCGTGTCGCAGATCCGCAGGTCTAGATGATACGCACGTACCGCATACGTGGTATGTTCATACCGCGAAACATGGTATGGACATACCATAAAGGTGAGAGGGCGGGCTCATGCCGAAGATCGGGCGGTTCACCAGCGACGAAGCGCGAGAGACTTTTCTGCGCGCCTATGACGTGCTGGCGGAGAAATGGCCGGTGCCTTCGAGCCGGCACAGTGTCGAGACGTCGTTCGGCACGACAGCGGTGCGCGCATCCGGAACAGGACCTGGCGCTCCGATCTTGCTGCTGCCCGGCATATCGGGCAACGGCCAGGTCTGGCACCGGTTCATCGAGGAGTTGTCACGCGACCACCTGGTGTACACGCCGGACGTCATGGGTTGGCCTGGACACTGCGAGCAGACCGCACCGCTGCGTGACGGAGCAGACGTGGCGAAATGGCTGGTGGAGGTGCTCGACGGGCTCGGTGTCCACCGCGTCCACCTGGCCGGGAACTCCGTCGGCTCCTGGATCGCGATTCTCGTCGCCGCCGTGCACCCTGAACGCCTGGCGACCCTGACCATGTTCGAACCGGGCGGGGCGACGTTCGTCAAGCCGCGATGGCGAGTGCTGCTCAGATTCCTCCTCGCGGGCATACGGCCGACGCCAGAGCGGATGCGAAAGTTCATCAAGTGGCTGAACCCCGGCACCGAACTCAGCGACGACGAGTTCGCAATGGTCATGGCGTGCCTGAAGTTCCGCACGGGCATGCCGTGGGAGCAGCCGCTCACCGACGAGCAGTTGGCCGCGATCACCGCCCCGATGCTGGTGCTCTTCGGTGCGGAAACGGTGGCCAACGACCTGGAACGGGTGACGGCCCGGATCCGGGAGCACATCCCCTCGGCGGACATCGAAATCTATCCGGGCGTCGGACACGATGTGCTGTGGGCCAATCCGGACCAGGCGATTCCGCGCTTTCTCGACTTCGTCGGCGAACACGATCAGGTTCGAGCCTGACAGATGTCCGCTGCATTGCCGATGCCGCCGTGGCGGGGTGACGACGCGGCGGCCGGGAGACGACGCCGCGGCCGGGAGACGACGCCGCGGCCAGGTGACGACGCCGCGGCCAGGTGACGACGCGACGCCCGGGTGTCCGCTCGTGGTGTTCGGCCTGACTCGGCGAGCACATCGAATCAGCAGGCGACTCCGCCCTGGGCAGGCACACGGACTCGATGTGCTGATCTCAATTGACTGTTGCGGAGTTCGATTGAAGTAGCGGTGCGGCAGAGTGCCGGTCGCCCCATGTCTGCTGGGCGATTCAAGCGACATGCCGGGGGAACAAACGAGCACTGTTGCGTGTTGTGTTCGATGCCGCTACTGTTGGTGCGGTCTCCATCTTGTGGATGTAGGTGTCTACTCCCTCCCACAAGAGTCCACATTTCGCCACGGCGATCTCGTCACGACAGCATGTGCGCACCGGACGGCTTACTGCCACACATCCGCGCATGCACCGAGCGCCATTCCCAGCAGGCGGCATTCCCCGGCGACCCGCCACACCTATAACTTCCCAGGAGAAAACTGATGCAGCGCAACACGAATCACACCGAAGACAACCCAAACGGGGAGAACCGCACAACGCCGGTCACCGGCATCCTCGACATCAACCACAACCACGCCGCACTGCACGTCGACGGATATCTGCCCGGACCGCACGACGCTCATGTGCCGACGCGGCTGGTCCGCGAGTACGGCTTGCGTCGCGGCGATACGGTCACCGGCGTAGTCGGACCCAAACGTGAGGGCGCGAAACTCGCACCGCTGATCCGAGTCGACCAGATCAACGGCCTGCCACCGCGCAATGCCGAGGCGCGACCGCACTTCGCCGACTTGGTTCCCATCTATCCGCAGGACCGGCTACGTCTGGAGACCGAGCCGCACGAACTGACCACGCGCGTGACCGATCTGGTCATGCCGATCGGCAAAGGCCAGCGCGCCTTGGTCGTCGCACCGCCCAAGGCGGGCAAAACGTCTGTGCTGCAATCCATCGCGCACGGCATCGCCAAGAACCATCCCGATTGCCAGCTGATGCTGGTACTGGTCGGGGAACGCCCGGAAGAGGTGACCGACCTGTCCCGCGCGGTGCCCGCCGAGGTGGCCGCCGCGACCTTCGACCAGCCCGCCCACGAGCACATCGCGCTCGCCGAACTGGCCATCGAACACGCCAAACGGCTGGTGGAGATGGGTCACGACGTCGTCGTGCTGCTGGACTCGCTGACCCGGCTCGCCCGCGCCTACAACCTGGCCGCCGCCGGGTCCGGCCGCATCCTCTCCGGCGGCGTCGACGCCGGGGCGCTCGCGCCGCCGAAGAAATTCCTCGGCGCCGCCCGCAATATCGAGCACGGCGGCTCACTCACCATCATCGCCACCGCCCTGGTCGAGACCGGCTCACTCGCCGACACGGTGATCTTCGAGGAATACAAGGGCACCGGAAACGCCGAACTGAAGCTCGACCGGCACCTGGCCGACCGCCGCCTGTTCCCCGCGATCGACATCGACCGCTCCAGCACCCGCAAAGAAGAACTACTGCTCACCGCCGATGAAGGCACCTCGATTCGATCCCTGCGCAAGACCCTCGCGGGCCGCGACCCGCAGCAGGCGCTCGAATTGCTGTTGACCGGTCTGCGGCAGACCGGAACGAACACCGAATTCCTGACCCAGATCCGCAACGCGGGCTGAGAACGGCGGCAAGTTCCTGTCCGCGCTCGGCCGAGCGCTGCCGCCAGTGCTCCACGACCTTCCGCACAATCGAGAGCGGCTCAGGGGCGGTGAATTGCTGCGGATCTTCTCCGAACATCTGGAACTCGGCCCGGCGTGGTTCGAGCGCGACAAACGGTTCGAGTAAACCAGCAGATCGGCGGAGTATTCGATGTGCTTCCCTACCGGAAAATTCAGGCCGCTCGCTGCCCGATCGTCGCCTGCTGCACCTGATCGAGTCATCGCTACTGTGCCTGATCGAGCATGGTGAGGTAGGCATCGAGCTGGGCCGCACCAGCGAGAAGATTGCGGCTTCGCGCGGTCAACCGGGCCTGCCAGGAGTCGAGAAAAGCGCGCAACGCGTCCGCCCCGCCCGCATCGCGCAGGGCCTCGATGAACTGCGCGACTTGGGCGAGCCGGTAGCCGCCCCGGCGCAACTGGCGAGCGATCTCGGCATCACGTACGCAGTCCGGTCCGTATTGCCGGTAACCCGTCCCTCGATCGCGTTCGGGGTGCAAGATCCCCTGGTTCTCCCAGGTGCGCAAGGTCGCCGGGTGCACGCGGATACGACGCGCGAGTTCCCCCACGGTCAGGGGTCGCCCGTCCAGGGGAGCCGGTGTCGCGCTGGATAGGCCGCCCAGGGCCTTCGCGACCTCGGCGTGGGTGTCACGCTCGGCGAGCATCGCGACGTGTGCGGCGTCGATCAGCCGGTAGACCGACTCGGCGTCGCCGCGGCTGGCCGCGCGCATGATCCCCATCGCCTGCTGGTGCCCGTGCCCACCCCGCAACGCGAGAAACGCCCGGAGGGCCTGCGCGTGCAGCAGCGTGTATTGCCGATAACCGGTCGCGCTGCGCTCGGCCGGCGGGAGGATGCCCGCGTCGTCGTAATTGCGGATCGCCTGTGCCGACAACCCGTGTTCCCGGGCGAGGTCGATGGGCCGCAGCATGCACCTCCAATTGAGGGTTCTATCTCTTGGTACGAGGGGACGTGCACCGAAGTTTCATTAAGAACTCCAACGATACTGTCGAGGGCAGGGCGACTCCGGAAAGGATGTTCATGTCCGCTGTCACCGCACTGCGTGAAATCGGCCGCCAGCTCGATGACCCGGCAAGCCTGAGCCGTGCCGTCGACGAACTGCTCGTCGCGTGAACCGGCCCGCCCCGGCTCGCGCTGGGCGAGCCGACACACGGGATCGAGGCATCCCCTGCCGCGCATAAGAAGCCACGGCCCCTAGCCAGGTCTCATTCCGCAGTAGTCGAGTCGGCTGGAGTGGTTGTGCCGCGGCAAAGGACGCTTTACTGCCCACGGTGATGGGCGTGGTGGATGCCGGTCGCTTCGCCGCCGGGCCGTGTGGTCCGACGACGAAGCGGGTAGCCCGGCGAAGAATCGGCGTCAGGGACGCCACCTATCGATCACAGCTGTAATCGGCCATCGAGCCTCAACGTCGTCGACATCGAAGATGACATCGGCCCGCCGCATTACTCGCTCGATGTGACCATCCAGGTGCACACGCCCCGGCACGATGACCGCCTCCGCCCGCGTCCGCTCGATCTGATCGAGCAACAACCCGACCGGATCGTCCGTCTTCGCCGACAACGCAATCGTTTTGCACAAGTCGTAACCGAGCCGCTTGGCCAGGCTTCGCATTGTCGTCTCCAGCCATTTCTGATGCGAGCCTGCGATATCCGTCCGCAAGAACCCGATGGCCCGGGGGCGACCGGTCGACGTCAACGCACACCTCCCCTCAGTTCGGCAGGCCGGTCATCGATGACCTCGACACCGGTCCATGTACACGTATCCGGCCCATTCGTGCGGTGCTCCCCGATCCGCCCATCGATCACGGGCACCATCCGTTGACAGAGCAAGCACATGACCTGCTCGATCGGACCGGTCACACCCCGCGCGTAAGCGGCACCGCACATGCTGACCGTGATTCGCGGCCGGGCATCTCCTGACAAGCCGACATCCTGTTCCACCATCCGTGTTCCCTCCCGTTGACTCTGGTCGGCCGCAGCTCGGATGAGCATCGCTTGCACTGAGCGGCACCTGTAGATCTCTCATGAGGTTCGCAAAACTCAACGTCCGCATAAAGGCCATGCAAGGGGACATCAGTAGGACCTTCATGGTGAGTTCTCTTGCGGGAGAGTCCTATCCGTGGACTAACCTGGCCCCTATGGCATCGACAGGGAACGCTTCACTCCGCGCGGCCAGGCAGGCGCTTGGCTTCCGATCTCAAACAGCACTCGCAGAAGCTGTGACGGAAGCCGCGCGTCAGATCGGACTACGCATCGAGGTCGCAAGCCGGACGGTCCGTAGGTGGGAATCCGCGAATCCGCCGTGGCCACATCCCGACCACGCCGCGGCACTGGAAGCACTCTTCAAGCGGCCGGTTACCGAGTTGGGGTTCTCACCACCGTGGACGGAAGCGGAGAGCGATTCACGTGCAGGTCAGAAGCTGACTGACAGACACGCACTTCCGTTCAGGCACGGCGGTTTCGGCACGGCCGCATCGCTCCTACCGGCTTCGGTCGCGAAGGAATTCGCGTCGGTCACAGCGTCCCATCGCCGCCTGTACTGGTCGACCCCAGCGGCGCGCCTGCATCGTCTGGTCGCCGATCATGCTCAGTTCGGACTCGAACTCTTGCCGCGGGTATCGGGCTCGGGCAAGACGGTTCTGGCACGAGCCGTCTCGGAATCGAGTCTTCTGGCCGGGCGCTTGGGATTCTTCGATCTACAACAGCCCGAGCTCGCGCAGCCAAGTCTCGTACTAGCACTTCAAGCCGCGCACGAAGCCGGAGATTCGCTTCTCGGCGCGGCCGCGCTCGCGCATATGGCATTCGCCCCAGCGTTCTCGGGCGACCAAGCTCGCGCCGAGGAGGCTCGGGAACGACTACGTGCCGCACGGGCTTTCGCGAGCAGGGGCAACGCCAACTCCGAGACGATGGCTTGGCTGGACGCTGTCGAGGCGGAGGTCGAGACTCGGCTAGGTGATCCACGCCGGGCGCTCGCCCTGATCCATCACGCCGAGAAAATCTACGGCGAACACGACAGCAACTCACATCCGTCACCGGAGTGGTTCGACTGGTTTTCTCCGGTCAGGCTCGCAGGCTTCAAAGGAAACACACTCATCCTCGCCGGCCGAGGCCGCGAAGCTCGCGACACCTTGGAGGAAGTACTCAGCGTCCTACCCGATGCGGATGCGAAGCAAAGGTCGATCTATCTCGCCGACGCGGCCGCCGCAGCCGTGCTGGAGAAGAACCCCGAGCAGGCGTGCCGATATCTCGAGGAAGCCTTGGATCTACTCGCGAGCAACTGGTATGCGACTGCACTGGATCGAATCAAGGCCGTGCGTCAAACGCTCACCCAGTGGGATTCCTTGCCCTCCGTCCGGGACCTCGACGCCCGGTTGTACGACTGGCATACGACCGTCAATTCTTTGGTCGGCTAACCGGCGGAATTCTCTGCCACCACGATATTCGCCAGTTCGTTGAGATCGCTGATCTGCCAATCGGACAGATCAGCGACTTCCTTCTTGTTACGGTGGATCCACCCCCAAGGGCCCCTCAGTAGGTAGGCCGTCCGCATTCCGGCTCGTTTCGCGGGAGCCACATCGTTGTCGATGCGGTCACCGACGTAGATGATCTCTTCCGCCGGTCGGCCCGCCGCCTCGACAACCTTGGCGAAAAACTCGAGCGAAGGCTTTTGCACACCCCAGTCGTCAGAGGTAGCGATGAAGTCGGCGGGAAGGTCCAGCCCCCGGAGCAAAGTCCCTGCACGAGCTGTTTGATTCCCGGCGATCCCAACAAATATTCCCATCTCACGCAGCTTCGACAACGCGGGCCGCACATCGGGATAGAGGTCATCCTCACCGAACCACTCAGCCTGCCCCGCATCAGCTCGTGCTTGCCGTTCCTCATCGAGATCGAACCCAGGCCGGAAGATCTGGAATGTCTCGCGATAGTCGAGACCGGTCGCAATGACGGCGCCGAACGCTGCCGCGAACGTATGCCTGGGCACGCCAAGCCAGTCCGCCCACGTTCCATATTCCCGGGTCTCGTCGACCAGCGTCTCTCCGACATCAAAGACAATCGCGGCAATCACTCGCCAACTGTACCTTGTTCTTTCGACCGATTCACGATGCGCCGGGAGCAGCGTCGACCGAAGGCGAAATCCGCCGACTGGCGAAATGATCCACGCCTTTGGCAGCGACCATCCGAATGTGGCTCCTCCTCCTCGGCGAACCACTAGCATTTTTCCGTCAGCCCGTACTTGCAGTCCGCGGTCGACACGTACCCATGACAGAAGTGTAATTCCTCACGGTAGCGAGGCCGATCACGCGCCCAGCCGGAGCCTGCGGCGCTCCATACAGCAGTAAATTCGCGGCGATATCCGCGGATGTTGGAGGTCGTACGGTGCAGCCGCATAACAGCGCCATGTACCCAGGTGTACGGCGAAGCGCCCTCCTTCCCGAGAAGGGCCAGTCCGCTCCAACTGCCGCTCGCCAGCGCGCTGTCATGCCAGGTTCCGGACGCCTTTGGCATCTGCGGCTCAGAGTCCGAGTGCCTGACCAACCCTATCGGTCAGAACCTCCTCGGATACGGTGTCGACGTCGATGACGGAAAGTCCGAGGCGGGAGCTCTCGGTGCGGAGACGATTGGTGAACAACCGATCACGTTCGAGCAGATTTCGTGCGGCACGCGCCGGATCCCGGGTCTTGCCGGGGATCTTCCAACCGCGCTTGTCGAACGCTGCCCGGCGGAACGCGGGTGAGGGAAGCAACCAGACACCGTGGCTGCGCTCTGTGAGCAGCGGTGCAACAAGATGCGGCAACAGGCGGAATCCCTCGGCGATGACTCCTGCCTCGCACGGTGAGCACAACAGGTCCTCGACGATGAAATGGAATCCTTCGCCCCGGTACCAGTGGAAGGTGTCGAGCATCGTCTCCGGTGACCGGTCCACCCAGCGTTCATCCATACTCATCGCCGCGAATCTGCTCAGCCAGGGGGAGTTCTCCCGTGTGCTGCGGGCAGCGTGGTCGCGCATGGCATCGTCGGTCGAGTACACGCGCAAGCCGTGCCGGGCGGCGAGATTGCCCGCGACCGTCGATTTGCCGGCGCCGCTGCCTCCACCGATCCAATAGACGTGGCGCAGTCGGGTACGCAGCGCGGCTGCGGTAGGAAGCTGCTCGTCGGCACCCATCCGACCAAGTTATCCATCGACGCCGACGAAGCGCACAGATAATCACGCCTACCCCGCTGACCGACCGGCCGGTGTGCGGTGCCGCAGAAACGACCGAGCCCCACCCCGACAGAGCATGCGGGCGGCCGTACGACGAAAATGATCGCGGGAACGGCCCTCATCCACATCCGGGGACGAGGGCCGTCCAGTCAGTGCGGTGGCTGGTTCACCCGCGGCTCACTGGGCAGGCGCGAGTATTGGGCTGTTGTGATAGGCGGCGATCAGCCACCGCTGGTCGCGCTTCTCGAAGACCCACGTCGCGTTCACCTTGCGCTCGTCGGCGGGAACTTCGGTCTCGCCGGCGAACAGGATGGCGGATTCGCTGATCACGATCGCGGCATCCGCGCCGATGAAGCGGACGCTGAGCTGTTTGTTGTAGGTCGAGCTGCCCGCGAGCGGCCCCGCGAAGGCCAGTGCCATGCTCTGGCGGATCACCTCACGGCTGTCGCGAAGCGAGCCCGTCATGATGGCGGTCGCGTCGGTGGTGTAGTCGGCGACCATGGCGTCGGCGTCGCCCGCCTCCCACGCCTTGTAGGAATCAGCCAGCACGGCCTGGATCGCGGCCTCGTCTGCGGCGCGATGGTTCGACATCGGAGTCTCCCTTGTTGGTCGGATCGCCTGCAGTGTTCCGGCGACCTCGGGAATACATACCGGCGGCGGCATCCGAACTCATCGCGCCGCTGGAAGGAAACTGTCGGGTCTAGGCGTCGAGTCGGGCCGCCAAGCCGAAAGCCGCGAAAATCTCAGGATCCTGGAACACCGAATTCCGGCTGATGCCCTCGGCGGTGACTGTGAAGATCTGGAGCGTGTGCAGTTCGTACCGGTCACCGACGCGCTGATAGGCGGCGAATCCGGGTTGGCCGCCGTTGGCGGCGACCTGCTGGAGAACCCAGTCCTTCCCGGCCGCCTCGAAGACCCATTCCATGAACAGGCCGTAGTTGGCACGGCCGGCGAACCAGTTGAGCATCGGCGGCATCTCCATGATGACGTCCTCGGTGAGCAGACGCTTGAGGCCCTCGATGTCGGCCTGGGCGAACGCCGACATGTAGCGCTCGACCCAGGCGCGCTGCTCGGTCGTGGACAGCTCCCCGACCCGTTCCGATCCGGCCCCGATCTCTTTCAGGCGGGTGCGCGCCCGCTGCAGGGAGCTGTTCACCGATACGACGGTGGTGCCGAGAATTTCCGCCGTCTCGGCCGCGGAGAAGCTGAGCACCTCACGCAGGATCAGCGCACCGCGCTGACGCGCCGACAGGTGCTGCAGGGCGGAAGCGAACGCCAAACGCAGGCTGCTGCGATCGATCACGGTCGCGGACGGATCGGCGTTGTCCAGCAACGAATCCGGTAAGGGCTGCAACCAGGCGGCGTGCTCTCCCCGCACGAACGGTCCGAGCGGATCCGCCGCGGCCACCAGTCCCGACGGCAACGGTCGGCCGCCGCGAGTCCGCAGCGCGGTCAGGCAGACGTTGGTCGCGATCCGGTAGAGCCAGGTGCGCAGTGAGCCGCGCGTTTCGTCGTACTGCTCCCGCGCCCGCCACGCCCGCAGATACGTGTCTTGGACCAAGTCCTCTGCGTCGTGCGCCGAGCCCAGCATCCGGTAGCAGTACGCCAGCAGCTCCGTCCGGAACGGTTCGATCCGACGATCGAAGCCTTCTTCCCTCGTCATCACGCCTCATCTCCACGGCAGTCGCAAGCGCCGGACCGGCGACTGCGGTGGTCGTCCGCTGTGGAAGGGTAGGCCACCACGCGGGTAGCTCGATGCGTGCATTCGATTCCACGTCAACTACAGCACGCTCACGTAGTTTCCGTAACGACCGTTCAGGGCGTCCATGGCGGCTTCGGCGATGATCTGGCGGCCATCTGCCGGGTCGTTCTCGACGTCACGACCCGGGCGGACGATGGCGTCGCCAAGAGCAGCGTTGACCATCGTTGCCGAGCGCGGTTGCAGCGCCAGTGTTTTCAACAGTTCGACATCCTCGCGGCTGCCGGTCGTTCCCAGCGCCATGATCAATTGGTACTGCGTCTCCCAGGTGCGTTTGTCCAGCACTTCGCGTTCGAGCGCGGCGCGGACTCGGGCCGCTGTTGTCGGGTCCGCGAGCGCGCGCAGCCGTTTTGCGCCGCGTCGCATGATTCGGAGGGTCACGGGGTAGGCGGCCCGATCCGGTGACGTCCGCCCCGCGACTCCGATGGGACAGCCCGACCAACCCGACCGGACCGTCCCCGTAACGCACAACGCGGCTACCGGCGGCTGGGCGCCGCCGGTAGCCGGGCGTTACGCACGGGTCATCGCTTCACCAGCGCGCGCAGGGCGGCGATCGAGGCCCGGCGTTCGTAGGCGATCCAGGCGAAGATCGCAGTGAGCGCCAGCGGGAAGGGGGCCAATTCCGGGGTGTCGGCCAGGAACGCGTTGAAGCCGGCGGCGAGGAAGGTGACGATCGCCAGGCCGATCGCGGCGGCCGCGGTCAGGCGGGGCACCATGAGCCCGATCCCGCCCGCGACCTCGGCAAGACCGATGAAGACCAGCAGCGCCAACGGGATCGAGAAGGCGGTGGCGTTGTTTTCCATCAGAGTCTGCGGGATGACGAGCTTCGGGCCGCCGGAGGCGATGATGAAGAACAGACCGAGCACGATCTGCAGGGTCCACAGGACGCGGTTGCGGATCTTGCCGGGGTGGACGGCGGCGGTGGACTTGGTGGCGGTGATGGCGGTCATTTCTTGTTCCTTCTGGGTCGGTCGCGCCGGGTTGGTGGCGCGTTCACCAGTACGGACGGGGTCGGTCCGGAAAACTCATCGCCGCGGTCGAAAGAATCTTCACCGCGCGGTCGATGTCGGCCATCGCACCGCGCCGGCGAACGACTGAGCCCCCACCCGAATACCGGATGGGGGCCTCAGTAGAGTCGCTACCAGCAGCGATGTGCGCGCTTCCCTACTTCCACGCAGAGGGTCAGACGTTGAAGCGGAACTCGACCACGTCACCGTCCGCCATGACGTAGTCCTTGCCTTCCATGCGGACCTTGCCCGCTGCCTTGGCGGCGGCCATGGAGCCCGCTTCGACGAGGTCGTCGAAGGCGACGACTTCGGCCTTGATGAAGCCGCGTTCGAAGTCGGTGTGGATGACGCCTGCTGCCTTCGGGGCGGTGTCGCCCTGGTGGATGGTCCAGGCGCGGGCTTCTTTCGGCCCTGCGGTGAGGTAGGTCTGCAAGCCGAGGGTGTGGAAGCCTGCGCGGGCCAAGGCGTGCAGGCCGGGTTCGGTCTGGCCGATGGATTCGAGGAGTTCGATGGCGGATTCCTCGTCGAGTTCGAGCAGTTCGGCTTCCACCTTGGCGTCGAGGAAGACCGCGTCGGCGGGGGCGACGGAGGCTTTCAGCTCGGCGACCTTCGCCTCGTCGGTGAGCACCGACTCGTCGGCGTTGAAGACGTAGAGGAAGGGCTTGGTGGTGAGCAGCGAGAGCTCTTTCAGCAGCTCGGTGTCCACCTTGCCGGCCGCGGCGAACAGGGTGGTGCCGCCGTTGAGGATCTCCTGCGCGGCCTTGGCGGCGTCGGCGACCGGCTTGCGGTCCTTCTTGACCTTGGCTTCCTTCTCCAGGCGCACGACCGCCTTCTCCAGGGTCTGGAGGTCGGCGAGGATGAGTTCGGTCTCGATCACCTCGATGTCGGCGCCAGGGTCGACGCGACCGTCGACGTGCACCACATCGTCGTCGGCGAACACCCGCACCACCTGGCAGATGGCGTCGGCCTCGCGGATGTTGGCGAGGAATTTGTTACCCAGGCCCGCGCCCTCGGAAGCGCCCTTCACGATGCCGGCGATGTCGACGAACGACACGGTGGCGGGCACGATCCGCTCGGAGGAGAAGATCTCGGCCAGCTTGTTCAGCCTCGGATCGGGCAGCGGGACCACGCCGACGTTCGGCTCGATGGTCGCGAACGGGTAGTTCGCGGCGAGCACGTCATTCTTCGTCAACGCGTTGAACAGCGTCGACTTCCCGACGTTCGGCAGACCGACAATTCCCAAGGTGAGACTCACGAGGAACAGAGTCTACGCGGCACCCCGACCCGACTCCCCCGCGAGTGGCACATGGTGGAGGCGCTTCTCGCGGTTTGCCGCGGCCATGTGCCAGTCGCGGCCGGCTCAGGGGATGAGGACGACTTTGCCGAGGTTGGCGTGGGCTTCGATGACGGCGTGGGCGGTGGCGGCTTGGTCGAGGGGATACTCCGCGTGTACGGCGGGGCGTAGCTGGCCGGAGGCGAAGTACTGCCAGAGTTCTTGGCGCCAGTGGTCGTAGGTGTCCGGCTGGGTTCGCGCTATGCGGGCCATCTGGAAACCGATGACGGATTTCGCGCCGACGAGCAGATCGTAGGCCTGGATGACGCCTCCGCCGGAACTGTAGGCGACCAACCGGCCGCCGGGGGCCAGCGCGGCGAGGGCGGGCGAGAGCAAGTCGCCGCCGACGGCGTCGAGCACGTAGTCGGTGGGGGCGCCCCAGGATTCCTGGCCGTATTCGACCACCTCGTCGGCTCCGAGTTCGCGCACGAACTCCGCCTTCGCCAGATCCGACACCGCGCCGACCACCCGCGCCGCGCCGCGCACCCGCGCCAACTGGACCGCGAGGTGGCCGACGCCACTCGCGGCGGCGGTGATCAGAGCGGATTCGCCGTCCTGGGGCGATGCGGCACTGAGCGCGCCGAGCGCGACCAGGCCGCTGCGCACCAGCGCGACCGCGTCGACGGCCGACGCGCCGTCCGGAATCGGCGACGCCATGGCCGCCGAAAGCAGGGCGTAGTCGGCGTAGCCGTGACCGAACACGAGACCGGTCACGCGATAGCCGGGCGTATATCTATCGACGCCCTCGCCCACCGCGACCACCTCGCCCGCGACCTCGCCGCCCAACGCGATCGGTTCGCGCTGCTCACGCACCTTCCGCACCACCGGCAGGGTCACCCCGACCGCCTCGACACGGACCAGGAGCTCACCCGGCCCCGGCGTCGGCACTTCGACCGAGACGAGCTCGAGCACCTCGGGACCACCGCTGCGCTCGTACTGCACCCGCCGCATCACACCTCCAGATTTCGTCAGAACGCGCAACGGTATCCGGATCGCGGCAGGTGATCACAGTCAACTACACGCTGTAGTGGTACATCTCACCGCCGCTCGCGACCTGCGGAGAGCCGCCGGATCGGTGGGCATGGACGACGCCGCGCCCGCGCATATCCCCGCGGCCGCGTCGCGGACGACCTGGCCCCCTGCCCTGCTCGACTGCCGACGGATCGGCGCTTCGCGGGCACGTCGATATCGCGAACTGATCCATGCGGCGGAGCCGGGCGCACATGTCGGTCCCCCGGCGTAGCGTGACCGCATGGAGCCGACCACGGAGGTGATGACGGCGCGTCCGGCGCCCGCGCTCGCGGGGTTCATCGACCGGTACCTCGGTTATCGCATGGCCGGATTCTCGGCGGGGATCCATCGGGGGTTGCCGTCGCGGCACATGACCTTCATCGTCGCGATCGGGCCGACGATCGACGTCGTCGAGCAGACCGATCCGCGTCAGTCGCCGCGGAATTACCGGTGCGTGCTGAGCGGCCTGCAAGCGAGCACGGCGCTGATCGCACACGGCGGTTACCAGGAAGGCGTGGCCGTGTCGCTCACGCCGCTCGGTTGCCGCACCTTGTTCGGCATGCCCGCGGCGGCGCTGTGGGACACGTCGGTCGAATTCGCCGACGTGGTGGGACCGGTCGGATCGGAGCTGTGGGAGCGATTGCAGTACGCGCGGAGCTGGCCGGAGCGTTTCGGCGTCTGCGATCGGGTGCTCTCGGCGCTGGCCGATCCGGACCGTGCGGTCGGTCCCGAACTCACCCGGGCGTGGCGGGCGGTGGTCGGTTCCGGCGGCGGCATCGCGATCGGTCCGCTGGCCGATGAGATCGGCTGGACCAGGCAGCATCTGACGCGCCGGTTCAATCGCGAGTTCGGCCTGAGTCCCAAGCTCGCGGCCCGGATCACCCGTTTCGAGCGGGCTCGCCGGATGCTCGCCCACACGCCGTCCTACGTCACCATCGCCCAGGTGGCCGCCGCCTGCGGGTATTACGACCAGGCTCATCTGGATCGCGACTTCGCCGATCTCGCCGGGACGAGCCCGACCGCGTGGCTGGCGGAAGAGGTTACATCCGTCCAAGCCCCGGACGAGTCCGCCGGATGACGATGAACGCATGACGAATCCGACAGAAACCAGCACCCGTACCGCCGTCTGGCCCACGCTCACCTTCCGCGATGCCCGCGCGATGGCCGCCTTCCTGGTCGACGCGTTCGGCTTCCGCGAGGCCGCGATCTACGCCCGCGAGGACGACCCGTCGATCATCGAGCACGCGGAACTGCGCTGGCCGCTGGGCGGCGGTGTGATGTTCGGCTCCGCGGGCAAGGACGACAGCCCGTTCAGCACCCGCCCCACCGGCACCGACTCGGTGTATCTCGTCTGCGAGGACCCCGACGCGCTCTTCGCCCGCGCCACCGCCGCCGGCGCCGAAGTGGTCCGCGGCCTGCGCGACGAGGACTACGGCTCACGCGGCTTCACGGTGCGCGACCCGGAGGGCAACCTCTGGAGCTTCGGCACCTATTGGGGCGCGTGATCCGGGCGGCGGTACCCCTTGCACCGCGGTGCCGCGGCCGGGCGACGACCTTCGCCCGGCCGCGGCACCGCACCGATGAGACGAGTGGGAAGTCTGTTCACCGACCGCCGAACCCCGACATCGCGATGCCTCGGATGAACGCGCGCTGAGCTATCGCATAGATCAGCAGCAAAGGCAGCAGGATGACGATGGCGGCGGCCATGAGGATCGGCCACTGGGTGTGGTACTGGCCTTGCAGGCGGATCAGGCCCAGTGTCGCGGTGGCGACGTCCTCGCGCTGGATCATGACCAGCGGCCAGAGGAAGTCGTTCCACACGGTGATCCAGGTGAGCACGGCAAGCACCATCAGGGCGGGACGGGTGTGCGGCAGCAGGACCCGCCAATAGACCTGCCAGGTGGAGCAGCCGTCGAGGATGGCGGCCTCCTCGAGTTCCTCGGGCAGCGTGCGGAAGAACTGCCGCATCAGATAGGTGCCGAACGCGCTGCCGAACAGGCCGGGCACGATCATCGCCCACGGGGTGTCCACCCAGCCGAACGCCCGCATCAGCAGGAACTGCGGGATCACCGTCACGGTCAACGGCACCATCAGCGTCGCGAGATAGGCGAGGAACAGTACGTCGCGGCCGCGAAACCGCAAGCGGGCGAACGCGTACCCGGCCAGCGAGCAGAAGAAGACCTGCCCCGCCGTCACGCACAAGGCGTAGATCGTGGTGTTGAGCAGCATCCGCCCCATCGGCAGCAGCTCGAAGACCTTCCCGTAATTCGACCACTGCGGCCGCTGCGGAAGGAACGTCGCGTCGGCCATCTCGCCGTCCCGCTTCAGCGAGCCGGACACCGCCCACAGGATCGGCAACAGGGCGCACCACGCGATGCCGGCCAGCACCGCGTATATCGCGGTCCCGCGCACCACCCGCCGCACGATCGCCCGGTCGACCCGGCCGGCCGCGAGGTTCGCGCGGTCCTGCCGCGCCGGCAGCGCGCGCCGCACCGTCTCGTAGGTGTTCACTGTTCCATCTCCGACCGCCGGGCCATCCGCAGTTGCACCAGTGTCAGCAGGAACAGGATCGCGAAGATCACCCAGGCGAGTGCGGAGGCGTACCCGACTTCGTAGAAGCCGAAGGCGTTCTGGAACAACATGATTCCCAGCAGGTAGGTACCCGTCTCCGGTCCCCCGTTGCCGCCGGTCAGCGCGTATGCCTGGTCGAAAGCCTGCACCGAATTGATGATCGTGATGATGAAGACGAACGACAGCGGCCCTCGGATCAACGGCACGGTGATCGCGAGGAAGCGTCGCAGCGCGCCGGCTCCGTCGATCTTCGCGGCCTCGTACAGCGTCTCCGGCACGCCCTGCATGGCGGCGAGCAGGATGACCGTCGCGAACGGCACGCTCTTCCACACGGTGACGATGCTGAGCGAGACCAGCGCCCAGTCGGGGTCGGTCAGCCAGGGCACCGCGTCGATGCCGATCCAGCCGAGCGCGACGTTCAGCAGCCCGTCGTCGGTGAACAGGAACCGCCACACCACGGCCATGGCGACCGCCGAAGCGACCAGCGGCAGAAAAGCGATGGTGCGAAATATGCCGATACCGGCGAGCTTTCGATTCAGTGCCGCGGCGACGGCCAGACCGATCACCACCGTGGGCACCAAGGTCAACAGTGTGAATACGGCCGTGTTACGTAATGCGATGAGAAACAGAGGGTCCGACGTGAACAGCCGCCGGTAGTTGTCCACGCCGGCAAATCGCATGGGACTGAACAAGTCCCACGAATGAAAACTCAGATAGAGCGAAAAACCCAACGGGAACAACAGGAAAACCGCGACGGCCGCCACGTTGGGCGCGACGAATGCCCACCCGGCCCGCTCCCGCCGCCGCGCCAATCGGGACGCGACCCTTGCTTTGCCCGGTGTTTGCGATCGCCGCACTCCTGTCATGGCGTCTCCAGCAGCGCGTCGACGTCGGAGGCGAAACGCCCGTCCAAGGACGCGGCGGTGGCGGCGCCGCGCAGCACGCGGTTGGAACCGCGCTCGAGCAGGGCGGAAACCTTTCCCCACGCGGGGGTGACCGGGAGCGGACGGGAATTGGCCGGACCGGCGGTGAACACCTCGAGATTGCGGATCTCCCGGTGCGCGGCGGCGAATCCCGTGGAGTTCATCGCGGACTGGAGCACCGGAACGAACAGTCCGGACGCGGCGATGATCGCCTGCCCCACCGGCCCGGTCGCGAATTTGACGAATTCCCAAGCCTGTTCGACGCGCGGGCTGTCGGCGGCGATGGCCAGCCCGGTACTGCCGACATCGGTGATGGCGCCTGGACCGCCGTGCGGGCCGGCCGGCAGCACCGTGACGTCGATCGGGAGGTCGGCGTGCCCGGCGAACTCGGAGTACAGCCAGTGCCCGCCCAGCGCCATCGCCGCGCGGCCCCGCCGGAACAGGTCGGGGGCCGAGACGGAGATCGTGTCGGCCGCCCTCGGCGCCACGCGATGGCGCACGGCGAGGTCGGCGTAGAACTGGAAGCCTTCGGCGAACCGAGGATCGCCGAGATTGGTCCTGGTCGGGTTCACCGAAGGCGAGAACCATTCGGCGCCGTTGTTCATACCGAAACAGGCTGCCGAGAAGTACGGCACCCAGGCGTCGGCGAAGCCCCACCTGGTCCGGGACGAGTCGTGCCTGGTCAACGCCTCGGCAGCGGCCAGGAACTCGTCGAACGACCAGGCGTCGCGCCAGCGCGCGGGCGCGCTGATCCCGGCTTCGTCGAACAACGCCCGGTTGTAGTACAGGAACACCCCTGACCACTGCTCCGGCAGGGCGTACTGCCCGCCCGCGTACGTGAAGGTGTCGTACAGCGCCGGATAGCTGTCGGCGCGGAGTTCGGCGGCGTATCGCGGATCGCGGGCGAGCAGCGTGTTCAGATCCAGCAGCACGCCGCGCTCGGCCAGACCCGCATAGGTCAGCTCCCATGCCATCAGCACGTCCGGGCATTTGCCGCCCGCGCAGTAGGTGAGCATCTGTTGCAACGGGTCCGGCCCCGACATGATGGTGCGAATCCTGATGTCGGGACGGCGCTTCCGGAACTCGTCGATGATTTTCAGCCGTACCCGCGCCTCTTCCGGCCTGGCCTGGAAGAAGAAGGTCAACGCGTCGTCATCGGAGCCGCAGCCGCCGCAGGCCAGCAGCGGCGCGGCCAGCGCCGAGCCGAGCAGCGTCCGGCGACGGAGCCGGGCGACGGGATTCGCACGCAACACAGCCCTCCTCCGGGGCGGATGTGGAGCTCATCGAACCGCATGGCAGCATACGTTCGGCAATCAGGTGGTGACGGCCGACACATGAACAATATTTCACGGTGCCCGTCCGGCGTCCGGAATCGGCACGACGGCGATCGCCGATCGGTTACGTTGTCACGTGTTTGAGCAAGATCCTGCGCGTTTTACAGGAGAGTAGGCAGATGGCGACAATCGAATATCTGCGGACCGATCCCGATCTGCCGCCCGTCGGCGTGGTCGACAAGTCCCCGATCACACCGGCCAAGAAATTGATCTTCGGGGGGATCGCCGTTCTCGGCGCCATAGCGTGGGCGGTGCTCGCCATCTCGCGCGGCGAATCGGTGAACGCGGTGTGGATCGTGATCGCGGCGGTGTGCACCTACGTCATCGCGTATCGGTTCTACGCCAGGTTCATCGAACGCAGGATCGTCAAACCGCGCGACGACCTGGCCACCCCCGCCGAAATCCTGGAGAACGGCAAGGACTACATGCCGATGGACCGGCGGGTGCTCTACGGGCACCACTTCGCCGCCATCGCCGGCGCGGGTCCGCTGGTCGGTCCGGTGCTGGCCGCGCAGATGGGCTACCTGCCGGGGACCATCTGGATCGTGGTCGGCGTGGTGCTGGCCGGCGCCGTGCAGGACTACCTGGTGCTGTGGGTCTCGATGAAGCGGCGCGGGCGCAGCCTGGGTCAGATGGCCCGCGACGAACTGGGCGTGATCGGCGGCTGGTCGGCCATCGTCGGCGTGCTGGTGATCATGATGATCCTGCTCGCGGTGCTCGCGCTGGTGGTCGTCAACGCGCTCGCGCACAGCCCGTGGGGCGTCTTCTCGATCGGGATGACCATTCCGATCGCCCTGTTCATGGGTGTGTACCTGCGGTTCCTGCGGCCGGGCAAGGTCGGCGAGGTCTCCGTGATCGGGTTCGCCCTGCTGCTGCTGTCCATCGTGGGCGGCGGCTGGGTGTCGGAAACCGACTGGGGCGCGGACTGGTTCACGCTCTCGCCGGTGACCATCTCCTGGCTGCTGATCGCCTACGGCTTCGTCGCCTCGGTGCTCCCGGTGTGGCTGCTGCTTGCTCCGCGCGACTACCTGTCGACGTTCATGAAGGTCGGCACGATCGTGCTGCTCGCGGTCGGCATCCTGGTCACGCTGCCGGTGCTGCACGCGCCCGCCGTCTCGTCGTTCGCCTCCAGCGGCACCGGGCCCGCCTTCGCGGGTTCGCTGTTCCCGTTCCTGTTCATCACCATCGCCTGCGGCGCGCTGAGCGGCTTCCACGCGCTGGTCTCCTCCGGCACCACGCCGAAGCTGCTGGAGAAGGAATCGCACGCGCGGATGATCGGCTACGGCGGCATGCTGATGGAGTCGTTCGTCGCGGTCATGGCGATCATCACCGCCTCGATCATCGACCAGCACCTGTACTTCGCGATGAACGCGCCGCTCGGTCTCACCGGCGGCACCGCGGAGAAGGCCGCGGCCTACACCAACAGCCTCGGGCTCAGCGGTCCTGCGATCACCCCGGCGGAGCTGAGCCAGGCCGCGAGCGATGTGGGCGAGTCATCGATCATCTCCCGCACGGGCGGCGCGCCGACGCTGGCGGTCGGCATCTCCGAGGTGTTCCACCAGTTCCTGGGTGGGGCGAGCATGAAGTCGTTCTGGTACCACTTCGCGATCATGTTCGAGGCGCTGTTCATCCTCACCACGATCGACGCGGGCACCCGGGTGGCGCGGTTCATGCTCTCGGACGCGCTGGGCAACTTCGGCGGCGCGGCGAAGAAGTTCCGTGATCCGTCCTGGCGGGTGGGCGCGTGGCTGTGCTCGGCCGTCGTGGTCGGCGCGTGGGGCTCGATCCTGCTGATGGGCGTCACCGATCCGCTGGGCGGCATCAACACGCTGTTCCCGCTGTTCGGCATCGCCAACCAGCTGCTCGCGGCCATCGCGTTGACCGTTGTGCTGGTGATCGTGGTGAAGAAGGGCCTCGCGAAATGGGCTTGGATCCCGGCGATTCCGCTGGTCTGGGATCTGCTGGTGACCATGACCGCCTCCTGGCAGAAGATCTTCTCCGCCGACCCGAAGCTCGGCTACTGGAAGCAGCACAGCATCTGCCAGGCCGCGCAAGACGCCGGGAAGCTGTGCCTGACGGCGAAGACCCAGGACGACATGAACGCGATCGTGCGCAACACCTTCATCCAGGGCACGCTGTCGATCGTGTTCGCGCTGCTGGTGCTGATCGTGGCGGTGGTCGGCGCGCTGGTGGCCTTCCGCGCCTGGCGCTCCGGGGAGACGACGACCACCGAGACGGCGGAAGAGCCGTCGAAGATCTTCGCGCCCAGCGGTTTCGTCGCCACCGCCGCGGAGAAGGAAGTCCAGAAGCAGTGGGACGAGCTGATCGCGGCCGGGAAGGTGCGCCCCTCCGGCGCGGCCCACGTCCACGCGCAATGAGCGACTCCACGCAGCCGGGCGCCGATCGGTCCGCGCGACCGGTCGGCGCCCGGCTGCGCGCCGTGGCCCGTGCCTGCGGCGGCGGGGTCCGCGCGGGGGTCTGGTGGTTCAACTCGATCCTGGGTGGGCAGGACTACCAGCGCTACGTCGAGCACCTGCGGCGCAAGCATCCCGGCTGCGCCGTCCCGACCGAGCGGGAGTACTGGCGGCAGCGGCACGCGGAGGCGGATCGCAATCCGGCCAACCGGTGCTGCTGAGCGAAAAGATTTTCGGCGCGCGTCGCCACAGGCCGATTTGGTAGTTGCCACAACCGCTGACCGGGAAACAGCTGTGCGATGTCATGCCAGTCGTGTGAGGTCACGACTACCACCAGCAGTGGTGGCCGATTCCCGCTAGCACGGGTCCGCCGCAGCTGCCATTGTGGTGAGCGTGACGATCACGGCATTGGATTTCGAACGTTGCTACCGGGCGGTGTCGACCCGGGACTCCCGATTCGACGGGCAATTCTTCACCGCGGTGCGAACCACCGGAATCTATTGCCGCCCTTCGTGTCCGGCGATCACGCCGAAGCGGGCCAACGTGTCGTTCCTGCCGACCGCCGCCGCGGCGCAGCAGGCGGGCTACCGTGCCTGCCGACGCTGCCTGCCCGACGCCGCGCCCGGCTCGCCGCTGTGGAACACGAGGGCGGATCTGGCCGCGCGGGCGATGCGGCTGATCGGTGACGGTGTGGTCGAGCGGGCGGGGGTGCCGGGGCTGGCCGCTACGCTGGGCTATTCCCAGCGCCAGCTCACCCGGGTGCTGACCACCGAACTGGGCGCGGGGCCACTGGCGCTGGCCAGGGCGCACCGGGCGCACACGGCGCGGCTGCTGATCCAGACCACCGCCATGCCCATGTCCGATATCGCGTTCGCGGCCGGTTTCGCCTCGATCCGGCAGTTCAACGACACGGTGCGCGAGGTGTTCGCCGTCAGTCCCACCACCATGCGGCTCGAAGCGCAGCGCGCGAAGACCGGCGCTACCGCGCGTTCCGCGCCGTCCGGCAGCGGGTCGCTCACCCTGCGGCTGCCCTACCGGGAGCCGCTCGACCGGGCCTGGCTGGAATGGTTCCTGTCGGCGCACGCGGTGCCGGGCATGGAGCTGTGGGAGAACCGCACCTACACCAGGAACCTGCGCACGCCGCACGGGCACGCCACCGCGCGGCTCGGCTTCCAGCGCGACCACGTGCGGGCGGAGCTGTCCCTCCACGACATGCGCGACCTCGCGCCCACGGTGACCAGACTGCGCCACCTGCTCGACCTCGATGCCGACCCCGTCGGAATCGACGAAGCACTCGGTGTCGGGTCCGTGCCACCCGACAGCACCGTGCGACGGCCGCCGGAACAGGCCGCCGACTATCTGCCCGACGCGGGAGCCGGATCGCCCCCCGAGAGCGAAGCGGTGACCGAAATGGAGCCGCTGGACGGAGGGCGCCCGTCGTTCACCCCCGGTATCCGCGTGCCCGGGTCCGTCGACGGCGCCGAACTGTTGCTGCGCACCATGATCGGGCAGCAGATCTCGGTGTCCGCCGCGGCCACGCACACCGCTCGGCTGGTCGAGGCTCTCGGGGAACGGGTGGACGGACCGATCCCGCTGCTGTTCCCGGCCCCGGAGGTGATCGCAGAGCGTGGCGCCGAGGTATTGACCGGGCCGGCGCGGCGCATCCGTTCCATCATCGCGGCGGCCGAGGCGCTCGCCTCCGGTGAGCTGGCGCTGCACCAAGGGCGCACTGCCGCCGATCTGCGCCGCGATCTGCTCGCGCTGGACGGCGTGGGGCCGTGGACGGCCGACTACGTCACCATGCGCCTGCTCGCCGATCCGGACGTCCTGCTCGGCACCGATCTGGTCGTCCGCCGCGGCGCGAGCCTGCTCGGCATCGATCTGACCGGAACCGCACGCTGGGCTCCGTGGCGGTCGTACCTGTCCATGCACTTGTGGAAAGCGGCACTGACCAGCCGCGTCACCCCTTCCGGCAGCCCAGCGCTCGCCACCACGAAAGGCAGTGTCGAATCATGAACGCCAGCATCGCCGTCCGCCCCGACCTCACCGGCGCCCGGACCACCACAGCGGATTTCGCCGTCAGCGACACACCGCTCGGCCCGTTCACCACCCTCGTCGACTCCGACGGCGCGGTACTGGCCTCCGGATGGACGGCCGACGCGGAGAACCTGCGCGGTTTGATCCATCCCACCTTGCGGCCCGGCGGACTGCGGCAGCGGGATGCGCTGGGCGAGGTGACCGCCGCCGTCGCCGCCTACCACGACGGCGATCTCACCGCTATCGATTCGATTCCGGTGCGCCAGCACTCCGGGGAATTCCTCGTGCACGCGTGGGAGGTGCTGCGCGCCGTCCCGGCGGGTGGCCCGCTCACCTACACCGAATTCGCCGCCCGCGCCGGCCGCCCCGACGCCACCCGCGCCGCGGCCAACGCCTGCGCCCGCAACGCCGCCGCCCTCTTCGTACCCTGCCACCGAATCCTCCGCATCGGCGGCGCACTGGGCGGCTTCCGTTGGGGATTGCCCGTGAAACGGTGGCTGCTCGACCACGAGGGGTGAGCGCAAGAAGGCCGGCCGGCGAAGGCGCGCTCAGGCGATGGTCGCCTGGAGGTGGGAGCCGTCGCGGCCGCGCACGACGTGCAGGCGGCTGGGGATGCGTTGGCGCATCTCGTCCACGTGGCTGACCACGCCGACCACGCGGCCGCCGGTGCGGAGTTCGTCGAGGACGCCCATCACGGCATCCAGGGTGTCGGCGTCCAGGCCGCCGAATCCCTCGTCGATGAACAAGGTGTCGAGAACGAGACCACCGGATTCGGCGGCGACGGTGTCGGCCAGCCCGAGCGCCAGCGAAAGGGAGGCCATGAAGGTCTCGCCCCCGGACAGCGTCTTGGCCGGGCGGATGGCTCCGGTGTAATCGTCACGGATGTCCAGGCCGAGCCCGCCTCGGCGACCGCGCGGCCCGGCCTTGTCCGAGTGGACGAATTCGTAACGGCCGCCGGACATCCGGCGCAGCCGCAGCGATCCGGCCTGGGCGACTTCTTCCAAGCGAGCGGCCAGGACGTAGGAGTGCAGGGACATGCGGCGGTTGTTCGCACCGCGCCCGGCGACCAGGTCGGCGAGACCGTCGAGTTCCTCGAACGCTCGTTGCGCCGGGGCGATCCGGTCCACGGCGGCCCAGAGCTGGCCGCCGAGTTCCTCGAGCTGGCCGGCTCGCCTGCTCGCCTCGGCATGAGCGGCCACCGCGGCGTTGAGCGCGGTCTGCGCGGCCGTCACCAGCGCGTCGAGCTCGGCCTGATCGCCGGGCTCCTGCTCCGACGCCGCTCGGATCTCCGGTTCGGCCAGCACCGCTTCGGCCGCGGCGCGGGCACGGTCGGCGGCCACGAGTTCCGCTTCCATCTCGGCCTGCCGCCGGGAGTCGCGCGCCGCGGCGTTGACGACCTTCGCGTAGGCGGTCAAGCGTGCGATGTGGTCTGCGCCGGTCACGCGAGCGCAGGTGTCGAGCTGCGCCGGTTCCTCCCCGCCGCCGGAAACCGGAGCGGCGGCGGTCTCGCCGGATTCCGCGGGCTGAGCCGAGCCGTCCCGAGACGAAGCCCGACCTGAGCCGGACGAAGCCGGACTTGTCCCGGATGGAGCCGAGCCTTCTCCGGACGAAGCCGAACCTTCCCCGGACCGGACCGCCCCCTCGGCGGCGGCAGACGCGGACCCGAGAGCCGACATCGGGCCGCCGTACTCGCCCTCTGGTACGAAACGCGCTGCGCGGGCGAGGTTTTCCACCCGATCCGCAACCATGGACACCTGTTCCCGCGCCGCAACCGCTTCGGCACGGGCATCGCGCAGAGCGGTCGCCTCGGCGACGAGGGTCACGAGCCGGGCGCGGCGGCGGTCGATGGTCTGGTCGGCGCCCGCGGCGCTGCGCAGCCGGTCGGTGAGTTCGGCGAGGCGCTTCTCGGCGGAGACGACGGTGGCCACGACCGCGCTGCGGCGCGCCTCGGATGCGCGCAGCTCGTCGTGCAGGCGCGCCTCGTCGCCGCGCAGACGCGTGAGTTCCGCCTCCAGCCCGTCGGCGTTGGCGGCCAGCTCCGAGGTGTCCTCGTAGCGGTCGGTCGCGGCGCGCAGAGCCGCGGCGAGCTCGACACGGTCGGTGTCGCCGCCGCGAGCGACCAGCGCTTCGATCTCGCGTTCCAAGCCGGTGATGCGGGCCAGCGCACGGTCACGGGTGTCCTCCGCGGCGCGCTCCGCCGCGACCGCGGCGTCCTCCTCGTCCTTGGACACCGCGGTGTCGGTCGGCTGGGCCGGCGCGGGATGCCGGACCGAACCGCAGACCGCGCAGGGATTTCCGTCGACCAGCTCACCGGCCAGTTCGGCGGCCATTCCGCTCAGCCTGCGCTCACGCAGCTCCAGCACCAGTTCCTTGGCGTCCAGGTGCGCGGCGCGGGCGTCGTCGAACTCGATGCGGGCGTGGTCGAGCGCGGTGCGCCGCGCGGCCAGCTCGACCGCCGCCGTGGCGGCGGTCTGCAACCGTTCGGTCTCCGCGGTGATGCCGGGCAGGGCGGCGACCGCTTCGGTGGCCTCCCTCAGCCTGGCCTCGGCCGCGGTGAGCGCCGCGGGCAGCTCGTCACGCCGCGCGGTGAGCTCGGTGACGCGCCGGGCCAGCGTCGCGTCCTCGGCGCGCAGGGCGTCGAGTTCACCACCGAGCTCGGTGGCGGTGTCGGCGTCGGCTCGCACTTCGTCCAGCGCGCCGATCTGCGCGCTCCAGCGCTGGACCGCCGCGTCGATGTCGGCGTCGTCGCGAATCCGACCGCCGTCCATCAGTTCCGCGCCACCGAGTTCGGCGCAGGCCGGTTCCAGCAGGCGGGTCGCGAGCCGCTGCGCCGCCGCGTCCTTCTCGCTGTCGCGCCTGCGCAGGTTCTGCACCGCCGAACGCGCTTCGTCGATGGCGGCGGCGACCGGCTCGGCGCGGCGAGCGAGGTCGAGTTCGGCTTGCAATGCCGCGCGCCGATCGGCCCCGGCGGCAAATTCGTCGAGCTGCGCGCGGGCCGCGCTCATGCGGCGGCGCGATTCGCGCAGCCGGCGCTGCTGTTCCGCCTGCTCCCGCACCCGCGAGGAGTCCGCTTGGCAGCGCTCGACTTCCGCCACGGCGGCGGCCAGATCGGCGCGCGCGGTGGCCAGCAGGTCCTGCGACCATCCGACGCACTCGGCCGGGCCGACCGAATCCGTCACTCCCGCGGCCATACCCACCTGCGTGATCAACCGCTCGATGCCGTCCGTGCGAGCCTTCATATCCGCTTCGGCGGCACGGCGTTGATCGGCGAGCCACTGTTCAGCGGTGCCGAAACGCCTGGTGTCGAAGAGTTTTTCGAGCAGTTTCTCGCGGTCTTCGTTCTCCGCTCGCAGGAAGCGGGCGAAGTCGCCCTGGGGCAGCAGCACCACCTGGAAGAACTGGTCGGCGCTCATGCCGAGCAGGCGCAGCACCTCGTCGCCGATATCCGGTATCCGGGAGAGGTTCTCGCCTCTGCCGTCGAGCCAGGTCAGCGTCGCCTTCGGGTTGATGGTGCGCATGCCGGTGCCGTCGCGCTTGGGCCGCTGGAACTCGGGGCTCCTGGTCAGGCGCACTCGCCGCCCGCCCAAGGTCGCCTCCAGCACCACCTGTGGTGGCGTCTGCTCCGGCGCGTGATCGGAGTGCAGCCGCTTGCTCTCCCCGCGCGCGCCGGGAACCCGGCCGTAGAGCGCGAACGCGATGGCGTCCAGCACCGTGGTCTTGCCCGCGCCGGTCTGGCCGTGCAGCAGGAACAACCCGTCGGCGCCGAGGGCGTCGAAGTCGACGACCGTGGTGGCGGCGAACGGGCCGAAGGCGGTCATCTCCAGCTTGTGCAGCCTCATGCCGCCGCGCCTACGCCCGGCCTCGGCAATGTGCTCATGCGGTCAGTTCCTCGGCGGCGGCCACTACGGCCACCTGCTCCGGTTCGGCGACGGCGGCCGACAGCGCCCGCTCCAGCCAGGTCATCTCGCTCGGGCTGGGTGCGCCGCGGACGTCGGTGAGGAAGCTGTGGGCTACTTCGATGTCGCGGCGGCCGTGCACCCGCTCACGGTAGCGCAGATCCGGGCCGCCCTCGGGCCGCGCCCATTCGACGTGCACCGCGTACGGGAACCGCTCGCGCAGTTTGCGCATGGCGTCGACCGGGCGGGCGACATCGGTGAGCACGGCGGATACGTAGTGCTCTTCGGCCGCGCCGTACTCGGCGCCGCTGAGCAGCTCGTCCAGCGTGCCGGTCAGCTTGCTCAGGCTCCGGACCGTCGGCAGGTCCCTGCGGCGCACGGCTCGCAGGCCGGAAGCATCCACGTCGACGATCCATACCGCTTTGCGATGCGCGTTCTCGCCGAACGAATACGGCAGCGGCGAGCCGGAGTAGCGCACCGCCTCCGTTAGCGTCTGCGGTGAGTGCAGGTGACCGAGGGCCACATAGTCGATGCCGTCGAAAGCGGCGAGCGGGACCGTCTCCACGCCGCCGACCGAGATAGAGCGCTCCGATCCGGTGGCTTCCCCGCCGATCACGAAGGCATGCGCCAGCACGACCGTCCGCACCCCCGGCCGCCGCGCGATGTCGGCACGCACCCGGGCCATGGCCGCGTCCAGGATCTCGGCGTGCGAGCGTGCCTGCGGCACTTCGAGTTCGGCGCGGGTGATCTCCGGTTCCAAGTACGGGATGCCGTAGAACGCCACCGGACCGTGCTCGTCCTCCAGCAGCACGGGTCGGTCGGCATCGGCCACGGTGGTGCGCAGATGCAGCCCGCCCGCCGCGGCGAAGCTCGCGCCCGCGCCCAGCCGGGCGGGCGAATCGTGGTTGCCCGAGGTGGCGACGATCCGGGCTCCTGCGGCGCGGATGGCCTCGAATCCCCGGTTGCACACCGCGATCGCGTCGGCGCTGGGAATCGACCGGTCGTACACGTCACCCGGCAGCACCACCACGTCGACCGATTCCTCGGCCACCAGCTCCGCGATGGCGGTCAGTGAACGAGCCTGGTCGGCAAGCAGATCGACCCCGTGGAACGTGCGCCCGATGTGCCAGTCCGAGGTGTGCAGCATCCGCATGCCGCGAAACCGTAGGGCAAGGCACCGACAGACTTCAATCGACCCGCCCGTTGTGCCGGGTTCACTCGGTGCGGACCCGGCGTGTCCACCGGTCCGGCGAGTCGACCGGTCGCGGTTCACCGACAGGCCGAAACCCCGCACACCTCCTGTCTTCCCGAATCCCACGACGTGGACGTTCCGGATGCCAGAAGCCGACAGGTACGCGAGATTCGCGGCAATACGCAGGCCGAGCGGGATTCCGGCCCGATGACGGGCAGCTGCCAGCTGCTCGTTCTTGTCGGTGGCGTACGGCACTATCTGCGCCATGACCGCACCCGTGCTCGTCGCCATGATCCCGGTGTTCGCCGCCGGTTTCGGCCTCGACCGGCTGGGTCGCGCCGCGCGGGCCGGGCATCGCGCTGCGGCAGCCGAGGCGCGGCCCGCGGTAGTCGCGGACAACGAGCAACTGTCGCGGCAGTCGCTCAGCCCGGCCGACGAGGCCGCCGACAACGAACAGCAGTCGCCACAGCCGCACACCGCGACCGACAAGATCGCCGACAACGAACAGCAGCCGCCACAGCCCCACACCGCGACCGACAAGGTCCCCGACAACGAACAGCAGCCGCCACAGCCCCACACCGCGACCGACAAGGTCCCCGACAACGAACAGCAGCCGCCACAGCCCCACACCGCAGCCGACAAGGTCCCCGACAACGAACAGCAGCCGCCACAGCCCCACACCGCAGCCGACAAGGATGCCGTACGGGGGCATTCGCACGCCGTCGGCGCGGTGGTGGAACCGCTGCGCGCGGCGGTCGGGGCGCTCAACGCGCCGCAGGCCGAGCGGCAGCGGCTCACCGCGTATTCGAGCCTGCGCGAGCATGCGGCGCACCTCGCACCAGATCACCGGGCAGATCGGTCAGCTGGTCGCGGCGTTGCGCGCACCTCGGGTACACGGCCGACGAGGCGAGATCCAGTTGGAGCGGGTGGCCGAGCCGGTCGTGATGACAGGCCCTGCGATTTCCGGACCCAGGTGAGCCGCACCGGTCTCGGCGAGGACGACCGCACGGTGCGACCCGATCTGGTGGTGCGCCTCGCGGGCGGCAGGCAAATCGTGGTGGACGCCGCGGTGCCGTTCGCCGCCTACCTGGACGCCCGCGACCCCGACGTGCGCGCCGAACTGCTCACCAGGCACGCCGAACATCCGCACGTATATCGACCAGCTGCTGGGCAAGGCGTACTGGGCCGCCTTCGACCCGGCGCCGGAATTCGTGGTGCTCTTCGTGTCCGGCGACCTGTTCCTCGACGCCGCCCTGACCACCGGCTTCGAACTGCTGGAGGACTCGTTCGGCCGCGATGTGATCCTCGCTACTCTCGCCACGTTGATCGCGTTGCGGCGCACCATCGCCTTCGGCCGACGGCGGGAGGCGCTGTCCAAGGACATGGCCCCCGTGCGGCGTCTCGGCCGGGAGCTGTATCAACGGCTCGGCACGACGGGAAAGCACCTCAACCGGCTGGGCGCGCAACTCGGCGGGGCGGTAGCGGCTTTCGATGCCGGGGGCCTCGGTGGAGTCGCGGGTGATGGTCACCGCCCGCAGACTGCACGAGCCGGCCACAACCGACAGGATGTGCCCGAGATCGGACGCGTGGATTCCCGGCCGCGCGGTGAGCTTCGCCGACGCGGGTGAGTAACCAAGGTATGGCCGTGCCGCCACGCCGCCGGGAGCGGCGGCAACTAGTGTGCATATCGTGGCTGCTTCCGAACGTGTGCGATCCCGGGTGCCCGCGCCGCAACGCTCGATCCTGCCGTCGGTGCCGGGGATCCCGGTCGGCGCGGCGATCCTGATCGCGGTTGCCTGCACGTTTCTGGGATTTCTGATCGATGCCGGCAGCGGCGGCGCCGAGCTGACCGGCACGTTCGCCGCGCTGTACGTCGTGGGCTGTGTCGCGGCCGTCGCCGCCGTTCGCTACCGGGGTTTGTTCAGCACGATGGTGTTGCCGCCGCTGCTGCTGTTCGTCGCCGTGCCGCTGGCCTATCAGCAGCTCACCGGTCGTGGCGCCACCTCGATCAAGGACATCCTGCTGAACCTGGCGATCCCGCTGGTGAACCGGTTCCCGACGATGATGCTCGCCACGGTGGTGGTCCTGCTGATCGGTGGCGCCCGGATCTATCTGCACCGCAGGGAGGAGGGCGCAGACCGGCCGTCGTCGTCGCGCAAACGCGACAGCTGGGGCAAGTCACCGGCGAAGCAGAGCAAGCCCGGACGTTCGTCGCGCGGCGCCGCGGAGTCGGCGCGCCGCAAAACTCGCCGACCGAAGGCCGAGCCCGCCGAGCCGGAAACGGCCGACGCGGACCAG
>NZ_BDBC01000026.1 GCF_001612785.1 Nocardia beijingensis NBRC 16342 | reverse complement strand
CGCCGGTGCCGCCGACGCTGCCAGTGCCGCCGGTCCCGCCGTCACCTGCGGAACCGCCGTCACCTCCTGAACTTCCCACGCAGTCTCCGTACCGGCCCACGCCTTCGGAACCGCCCACACAGTCTCCGTACCCGCCGTCGCCTCCTACCCGGCCCGGCCCGCCGACACCTGGCGAGCCGACGCCTCCGTACCCGACGCCGCCGGGACCACTACCCCCATACCCGTCGGCCCCACCCTCGTACCCGTCGATGCCGACTCCGGGACCGTCGACACCCTCGTATCCGGAACCGTCCACTCCGCCGTATCCGCCGACGTCGCCGAGTTGGCCGGGCGACACGAACGGATCGGCTCACCCCGACGGCACGGTCCCCCCTGGCATGCCCATGCCCCCGATGCCCCCCGGCATGCCGATGGCGTCACCGGCGAACGGCGCCCGGCGGACCAACGGCCTTGGACCGCATGGGAACGGGCACCGCGCCCAGGACTCGGGATGCGGTGTCTTCGTCCGTCCCTTCGCAGGATTCGGTGTGCCTGCCGAGTTCGACCCGAGCACCGGCGCGCTGCGCGCCAACCCGTCCGAGGTGGCCACGCACAATGGCGTCTACGGTGAGCTCGGTGGAGTCACGGTGGTGTTCTATCGGCATAACGGCGGGCTCGTGCTGCGTGTCGGCGACCACACGGTCGAGCTCGACGGCCCCGTCGGCGTCGAATGGGGCACGGTGGGGTGGCGCACCACTCGTTTCGCGGTGGTCGTAGGCGGTGCCGTCCGCTGCGAGCTGACCTATCGCTCGGTGCCGGAGGAGATGGACATCGGCGCGCTGATCCGAGCCGTGGTCGACGACCCCGTCCGCCGCGCCGAGATCTTCGCCGGATGACCGGAAGGCGACGATGCGACAAGGTAACCACCGACGTGAGGAGGAATGATGCGGATCGACCATCCAACGGATGACGAACTGCGGGAGAACTTCGACGAGATGCTCCGCTCCGTGCTGACCGGCGGCGGCATCCGCACGGAGACCGGCCTCGACATGAAGACCGAGGAGGCGCTGTGGGCGATCGCCCGCGCGTATCCCGAGGTGCCAGACGCGCTGGTCGACGCGGCACGCTCCGCGTTCGCGGGTCAGCTCGACGGCTCCAACGCCCGCGAGCGCAAGGAGGCGCTGGCCCGCAAGATCGAGGAGATCAATCGTCGCAGGTCCGCCCGGTGAGCGCCGATGTCACGACCTAAGGTGGGCACATGACCGAGTGGCGCGCGCTGACCGACGGCGAGATCGTCGACCTGGCCACCGGCCTGCGGCAGCTCGACGGCTCCGAGCCGATGGACGCGGTGCCGCGGCTGGCGGAGACGTTCCGTTGGAAAGTGCTGACCGCCCACCCGGACCGGGCGATGCTGGACGCCGGATTCGGGATGGCCAGCGGGAAGATTCACGGCCGGGACGGCCTGATCGTCGATATCAAACTGCGCGTCACCGATTTCGCTCCGGACGACGCGGACGGAAGGGCGCGCTCGCGGGACGCGTTCGTGGCGATGGTCGCGGCGCTCACCGGCGCACTCGGCGAACCGACCACCCGGGTTCCCGGCGCCGCCGCCGAGGTCAGGTGGGCGGGTCCCGAGACCACACTGGTGGTGGCGGACCTGGGCCGCTCGGTGCAACTGTCCCTGACCGCCAATTCCTGGCTCGAATTGCACGATCAGGCCATCGAGCTGGAGCAGCAGGAGCAGAGTTGACCGGGTGGGGAGATTTCGCCGCGGGCCTGGCCGTGGAACTCGCCGGGTTACGTGCCGGTTCCATCGTGAAGCTGGTCGAGTCCGAGGCCGGACCGCGACGGCGATACGCTCAGTTCCTTCAGCTCGACGACGCGCTCTCGGCCGAATTGGTCGACGACGAATGGCTCGATCCCGCCTTGCGTGCGGGCGCTGCGGGACGTGCGCTGATCGCCGAGTCGGGTTGGCGGGAACGCGATGCGAGCCACAGCAATTGGTGGGCCGAACTCGCTTGGCCGAGTCCGACCAGTGAATACCGGCGGCTGGCCGGCATGGTCGTCACCGGATTGCGCGACGGGTTCGGCATCGACGCCCCCGCCGCCATGGCCTATGCCGCGTGGAACGAACGTTCGGCGAATCGCAAGCTGGACCTGCCGCTGCTCGGCCTGCGGCAGGAGCCGTGACGTGCGCCGCGTGCGAACCGGCGCGGCGCGGATGAACGAAAGCAGGCATCGTGGCGTGCACGCCCGCTCCGATGCGGTGGACGAGGGGATTTCCACGACGTGACCAGATCAGGCGGCCACGCCACCGGCGACGAACTCGGCGCTGCCGAGACACCGGCGGACAGCGCGGCGCACTCGGCCGAAACGGCGGCTCAGCAGCTCGAACAGGACAGCGAGCCGTCGGCGGATGAGCCCGACGTCGGCTTCACCTTGTCCGAGGCGGCGCCGGTCGAGGATGTCGCCGAGCGGGCCAAGACGCTCATGCACCAGGTCGCCCGCGAGCTCGCGGCGGGCGGGCCGCCGGGTTGGCAGCGGGTCGACGCGGTGTTCGCGCTGACGGTGGCCGCGGAGGTGGCGCTGGCCGTCTACGCCGACGAGCAGGAGCGCGCCGTACGAGTGACTCCCGATCCCGCGGTCGTCGCACTGGTCCGGGACCATCGGCAGCTGGCGGCCGGGCTCGAGGACGGGCCGTGGTGGCGTCTGCTCTTCACGCTGACCAGCGACGGCCGGATGGAGGTCGACTACGACTACGGCGACGAGCCGTTCCCGGACGACCAGCTGTTCCCGCCGGAGGTCTACCTCGCCGATCTCGCGGCGTTTCCGCGGGATTCGCTGCCGGTCTGGCTCGGCGCCTACCTGGGACACGGTGACCGTCAGGCGCGGCCGCCGCAGGTGGCGGCGGCACAGGCGCGGGCGGACCGAGAGGCGGGCGTGCGCGCCGTCGTTTGCGAGGACGAGCTGCCGCTGTTCCCGGTCATGGCCGCCCGGTGGGCGGTGCTCGCCGCGGCGTTCGTCGCGGTCGGGTCGCCATGGGGGCCACGGTTGTTGCCCTCCGTGAGCTGGTTCGAGGGAGCAAAGCGCAGCGGCTGTTCGCTGTACGCGCTGCCCGGCGGGCGCGCCGTGCTCTCCGGCGGGGTGTGGAACGCCCCGGAACTGGCCGCGGCCTACAACGACGGGGTCCGGCTGCCCGACCTGTACGCGGGCGCGCCGGAATGGGTGGCGGGACAGGTGCTGAACCACCGCTGCACCAGCGGTCTGCTGACGTTCTGCTACTGGTGGGAGAACGGCCGCTGGTATCGCGGTGAGTCACCGGGGCCTGCCCGGTTCGCCGAGGCGATGCCGGGCGTGTGGAGCGCGGAGACCGCCGCCGACATCGTCGGCGGCCTGCTCGGCGACGACGCGAACGAGCGGCGGCGGGCGGCCGTCGGCGCGCTGGTGTCCGCGGCGGAAGCAGGCGGCGTCACGCGGGACGTCCTCGCCGGTGTCTTCGACGACGACGAACGATTCGATGTGGACGGCGCCTTCTTCCAGCTCACCATGGCCGGGGTGACCATGACCGCGCCGGAGCCGATGCCGCGCGAGGACGCGCTCGCCCGGGTCGAGCGGTTCCTCCGCGACAGCGGCGCCGACCTCGCGGCCTATCCGCCGGAGGACTTGCGCGCCGATCGGATCAGCGTGGGCTGGATGGTGTACGTGCCGGTCGAGCCGGGCGAGATCGCGATCGGCCGGGCGATCTACTACCTCGCCGACGACGGTGTGCTGGAACGGTCTTCGTCCTCGGTGGCGCCGTCGGTCTACCGCGCGGAATTCGAGCGACGGTTCCGGGACCGGCACGGCCCGGTCGGCGCGTCCTGACCTCGGCTTCGCCGCTGCGTCGCAACGGAATCCAGTCGGCGCGGGGCAGGGCGGTGCCACCGGGATTCGGGTCTGTACATGCGTCGGCAACCCGACTCACCATAGAATCGTTGGTGCGTCGTAAGACAATATTCGGCCTGCCGTAACAACCGGCTGTCAGATTGGCCTGTGGCGCACAGCCGTTCCGCGGCACGCCAGCGATGAGGAGGGTCGTCAGCGTATGAGTTGCCGGGCGCAGCAGTGTGATCCCGTACGCGGGGGCGAACGGGTCACCGCGCCGTGGCACGCGCACCGTCGGCGCCCACGTCGGGGAGGTATTCAGTTGTGCTGGCCGGAGTTTCCGGCTCGGGGATCGGACTTCGGCATCGTATCTCCCTGGGCCGTCGGCACTCGCTCAGCGCGCTTCCCAGTGGTGACAACAGGGGCGGGGAGCTTCGACGCGACGGAGGGAGCCTGGCATGTCTGAGCAACCGAATCCGTGGAGCGGCCTGTCGCGCGAGGCGCAGAACGGCACGCTGGAGCTGCGTCCGGGAGTGCTCGAAGCCCTGATCAACGCGGCTAACGGCGTACGCGTTCGCGTCGCGTCGGTCAAGAAAGAGCTGTCGAAGATCGATTCACTTCCGCCGTTCGCCGATCTGTTGCTCTCGGCCGAGGCGCTCGCCTCCCGCTTCTCGGAAAAAGGAAAAGAACTCGGCGGCATTCTGGACGACCACATCACCATCCTCGATGATCTGACCGATACGTTCTTCGCGGCGGCCAGGCACTACCGGGGCACCGAGGAGGACAACCGGGTCGATTTCGCCGCGCTCGAGCGCCGAGTGAGCGAGCACAAGGGCATCACCGAGAATCTTTCGAAGCGTTGGGACCCGGCGGGTTTGACCACGGCGAGCGACGGCAGCGGCAACACTTACGCCCATCCGGATTGGAACGAGGTCGGCAAACGCAAGCCCGAGGAGAACCACGGATTGCCGTCTACCCTGGCCGAGCCCGGCGACGTGAAATTCGAACCCAGGGGCGTGCACGCGGACGACCCGGAGAACTTCACCTACTCCCAGTACCAGACGATCATTTCCTCGATCACCGGTGGCAGTCCGAGCATGCCGATCAAGGTCGCGCAAGCCGCGGCGGACTGGCGGTGGCTGGCCGGAGAACTGAAGGAAACGTTCGACATCCTCACCAACCAGATGACGACCAGTAGGTCGAGCTGGACCAGTCCGAACGACAATGGCGGCGCCGAGCGAGCCCGCCGAGCGATCACCGCTTACGGCACCGGCACCGATCAGCTCCATACGAATATGAATCTCATCGGTGACAGCCTCGAATACGTGTCGGAATGGCTGTACACCACCGGCGTGCTGCTCCAGCAGGGCGACGACTATCCGCCCACACGAACTACCGGCGAGACCGACGACGCATACCGGCAGCGGAAGGAAGAAGCCGCGGTTCGCAATTACGTGCGGGCGATGCAAGAGGCATATGTTCCCGGCGTAGAGGAGACCGACAAGGTCATCGCGGTGCTGCCGGATCCGATTCCGCCGACCACCGGCCAGGTGCCGGGACCGGGACCTGGCCCCGGCGGTCCCGGGCCGGGTGCCGCGCCGGGGCCGGGAACCAGCCCTGCGCAATTACAGGCGATGCAGAACGCGCAGCGGCAGGCCGAACAGCAGCGCAAAGCGTTGGAAGACGCGCAGCGTCAGGCGCAATTGGATGCTCAGCGTCGCGCCGCCGAACAGCAGCAACAGCAACAGCGGCAGCAGCAACAGCAGCAACAGCAGGCCGCGCAGCAAGCTGCCCAGCAGGCCGCTCAGCAGCTGGCGCAACAGGCGCAGCAGGCCGCCCAGCAGATCGCGCAGCAGGCGCAGCAGATCGGCCAGCAGGCGGCGAGCGCCGCGCAGCAGGCTGCCCAGCAAGCCGCCCAGCAGGCTGCGCTGGCCGGCCTTCCCGGTATGCCGAATCTCTCCGACGCGACGAAGAAACTCGAATCGGCGCTGGCGAAGGGCGCGGGCGGCCCCGGTGGTTCGGGTGGTCCCGGCGCGCCGAAGTCGGCCGCGAATCAGAACTTGGAGAAGGCGTCGAAGTTGTTCCCGCGGGCAGCGACGAACGCGGTTACGGCGGCCGCGGCCGGGCGGGCCGGTCTCGCGCCGGGGCAGGGCATGCCGGGTCCCGGCATGCCGATGGGCGGACCCGGCGCCGCGCAGGGCGGACAGCAGAAGGAGCACAAGCGCGCCGACTACCTGGACTCCACCGAGCATCTGGAAGAGGCGCTGGGTGAAGCGCCCGTGGTCGCGAAACCGGTTGTCGAGCAATGAACGACACGTGGGAGTTCTCCGGGCTCGAGTTCGCCGCGGCATGGCACGCGGCGAAGGAGAGTCTGCCCGACCCGTTCTTCTACCTCAGCGGCACGACCTACTACGACGACGCGCGCAGGCAGAAAGACGAGGCGTGGCAGCGCATTCGAACCCGATGGGGACATGCGCTGGAGGAGTTGATGGACGTGCTCATGGTGCCCGACATCCGGCTGGTGATCCGTGGGATCGACGGCCGGGACGCGCGGAATCCGCAGGGCTCGATCCGCATACTCGCCGGCCGTAAGGGCGACCGTGCGTTCCTGGTGACCCAGAAGCCGGGAGCGGAACGGCCGACCGGAGGATTCACGGTGGCCGAACACGACGCGCTGGCACTCGGCCACGCCGTGGCGGCCGCGCTGCCGAAGGTCGATGCCGGGCGCGGCCGCGCCTTCGATCTCCTCGAGCCGGACGGCGACGGCCTCGACCACTCCTACGGTCGTTCCCTGGTGCACGACGTCGAAGACCGCGCGGCGAGTCGCAGCGAGTCCTTCGATCGCGCGCAGGCGACCACGGTGGGCACCATCGTGGTGGAGCAGGGGCATTCGCGCTTCGGTCCGCGCGGCATCGCCAGAGCGCATCTGGCCTGGCGCGATCTCGTCGACGACGGGCGTTACGCGATCGTGCCCGGCAATCCGCCGACGGTTGTCGCCGCGGACGTCCGGCGGCTGGCCGAACTGATCAACGCGCGGATCGCCGAAGTGGTCCGAACCATCAAAGACGAGCGGATGTGATCGTGCGCGCGATTTCATTTCCGACCAGAAGGGGGGACTGAATGACCACACCGCAGCCGGATCCGATCGGTGAATTCCCGACGGAATTCACGGCCACGTCGCTCACCGGATCGATTTCCGTGCGCACCACCGAAACCGGCCTGCCGCTCGGAATCGAGGTCGACGCCGACCAATTGCGCCGCGACCCGGAAGCATTGGCGGGTGAGGTCCTGCGATTGTGCAGACAGGCGGCGAATCGCGCCGGCCTGGCGCGGCGGGCGCAATTGCGGCAACTGGGATTCACCTCGGAAATGCTGGCGCTGACCGGATTGCCCACCGAACAGCAGGTGGCGACGCAGGAGATCATCGACGAGCAGCAGTACGACACCGAACCGCAGAGCTGGCTGCGATCGGTCTGAGCGGCAACGGAATTCGTGAGGTCGGCATGGTCGAAACAATGGACGAGCTCATCGCTCGGGTGCGGAATCAGCTCTACCGGCTCACCGATCTCGATGACGCCATGAACGGGATCCGGGTAGCCGAGACATCGCCCGACGGCGCGGTGACCGCGGAAGTCGACGGTAACGCCGCGTTGGTCGGACTCAGCTTTTCCGCCGCGGTGTCGAAACTTTCGCCGAAAGAGTTCGAGAAAACGGTCGTCGATACCGCGCGAGCCGCCGCGCACATGGCTTTTGCGCAACGCGGCGCGCTTATCACCGCATTCAATGAGGAGGCCACCGGGTAGTCACCGGATGTTAACCACGACGGGATCGCGACAAGCGGTCTTCGCTGGGTAGAGTTGAATACGAAACGTCGGGGGATGTTTCGGGATTGGACGATGATCATGAATCACATTGAAGTAGTCCCGGATGCGCTGCGTGTGTACGGAAGCGAATCGGCGGCCATGGCCGCCGGAGTGGGAGCGATCGCCGCGACCGACCAGGCCGCGACGATCGCCGCGGTGGTCCCGGTGTTCGGCCTGATCGGCCAGGAGTTCCTCGTCTCGTACGCCTTCGCCCAGGCCAACCACCTGTCGTCGGTGGCACAGCTCGCCGCCGTGCACGCGGGCACCGCGCTGACGGCGCATCAGGCCGCCGCCACCTACGAGGGCACGGACACCGCCTCGGGCGCGGCCATCGGAGCGATCCGCGCGCGGTCATGACCACGCCGGGAGCCGTTCCGCCGCCCGGCGCCGATCCGCTGGATCCCACAGTCCTGGAATTGCTGCGGGGCAGCGCTCTCGCGCCCATGCTGGACCTGCCGGTGAACGATGTCCTGCGCAGCATGGGATTACCGAATCTGCCGGAGCTGCCCGCCTTCGTGCACCTGCCGGAGCTGCCGCCGCTGCCGACGATCGATCTCGGCGCGCTGATGCGCCCGCTGACCGATCTCGCCTCCGCGTTCGGCACCGGTCAGCTCGCCGCGCCCGCGCCCGCCGGTGCTACCGCCGCGGCGCAGGCTCCGCCACCGGCCGACCCGACCCAGTTGTTGCAGAACGTGTCCACCGTGATGCAGACGGTGATGCAGGTCGGCTCCTCCCTGGTGCAGACCTTGATGTCGGTGTGGCAGGGCATGGCGGCGATGGAGGCCGCGAAGAAGGCGGGCGAAGCGCAGGCCGACGCGGGTGAGCTGGCGGCGCAGAGCACGCAGGAGAAGGCGGTGCTCGGTGGCGCGGCGGGCAGCGTCTTCACCGGCGCGGGCCTGATGGCGGCGGTGCTGGCGAAGTTCTCCACCACCATGGCTTTCGCGCCGCTGCTCGCGGCTTCGCCGGGCGGGCAGGGCTTCCTGGTCGCCTCCGCGATCGAGGCCACGACCGAGGCGCTGGCGATCACCGTCAAGACGAAGGCCGAGCTGGCCGGCCACAGCGCGAGCATGACGCAGGCCGGTCAGAAGGTCCCGATCACGAACGCGCCGACGGGGGTGAAGTCGGCCGAACAGCTCACCCAGTTGATGAGCATGATCACGCCGCTGATCAGCACGGCCGGTCAGGTGGCGCAGTCGCTCGGGCAGCTGGCGGCGGCCAATCCTTCGCTGCTTGCGCCGAAACCGATCAGTGCCCCTGGCGCGCATGAAGACGCGGGCGAAGCCGGGGAAGGCAAGGAAGGCGAGAACGGCGAGCACGCCGGTGGCGCGGGCGGTGCCGGTGGCATCGGCGGTGGCGTCCCCGGCGCGATCGCCGCGGCCGCCGCACCGCTGAACCCATGGCCGGGGACCCGCGTGGCCGGCGGATCACTCGGCGCCATCGGCGGCGCCACCGCCGCCGGTACCGGAGCGGGAACGTCGTCTGCCACCGTCGCGGGGACCACCGCGGCGGGGACCGGAACCGGGACGGGATATGTGCCGATGGGCGGCGCAGGCATGGCGGGCGCCGGCCTGGCCCGCGACGGCGAATCCACCACCGACGCGCTGCGCGGCCAGATGGTCACCGGTCAGCACGGCGACGAAGTGGTCGGCCGGATCGAAGGGGTCTCGCTGCCGGTGGTCGGCGCGGCCGACACGACATCGGAACCACCGCCGGACAAGGAACTCACGCTCTGACGCGAGTGCCGACCAGTACACAGGAGGGTCTTATGAGTGACGGGCGGGGTCAGGTGTACGACAGCGTGCGATTCGACTCGGTCACGGCGGCCGAGGCGTCATCCGGGCTGGACGCTCTGGCCGACCGGTTGGCGTCGGATCTGCGTTCCGCCGAGGAAGCGCTGACCGTCGTTCCCGCGGGCGCCGACGAGGTCTCCGGCCGCGCCGCGCGGACCGCGAACGACGTGGCGTCGTCGTACCTGGCAGGCGCGCAGGCCAGTGTGCACGAACTGCGCAAGCTGGCGGCCACGTTGCGGCTGCACTCGAACCAGTTCGACGGCATGGAATCGGCCAATACGGCGGATTTCGGCACCACGGGCGACCGGTCGGCCTGACCGTCGCCGAGCAACCGGAAGGTCCTCCGCAGCGATGATCGAACCACCGCAGCCAGGTTTCACCGGCGTGGTGTGGACCGCGCGCCCGCCCGAGCGGCTCGCCCGCGAGCTCACCACGGGGCCGGGCGCCGGGCCGATGGCCGAGGCCGTCGCCGCATGGTCGCGCCTCGCCGCGTCGTTCGGCGCCGCTGTGGCCGAGTACGAGAAGGTTCTCGCGGACGTGCGCGGGGCCTGGCAGTCGGGGCGCAGCGACGAAGTGCTGCACCAGATCTCGACCCTGCGGGACTGGCTGGTCGACGCCGCCGCCGCCGCGGCGGCCAACGCCGCGCGATTCCAGGCCCAGGTCACCGCCTACGAGATCGCCCGGCTGGCCATGCCGAACACCGCCGACCTGGAGAGCCTGCAGCAGGTACAGCGGATGCTGGAGTCGATGGGCGGCATGCTCGGTGGGCCGATCCGCGCGATCGCCGCCGAGACGGACGCCGACCAGGACGCGGCTAAGGCGGTGGCCTCGCGCGTCATGCGGAACTACGAGCTGGCCACCGAGCCACTGGCCCTGCCGTGGCAGCACCAGGAGCCGCCCGCGGTGGCGCCGGAACAGGCGCTGGCCGCCGAACAGGCCGCGGCATCGGCCGAGGCCGCGCAGTCGGCCGCGGCGCCGTTCGGCCCCGCACCGCTCGCTGCGCTGCCCATCGGGACGGTCCCCGTCCCGGTGGTGCCGCGGGTGCGCACCGCCTACCAGGCGCCGGTGTACGCGCAGTCGGCCGCCACCGCCGACGTCGTCCCGCGCGCCACGCAGGCCGCCACGGTGAACGCGGGCGGGCAACCCGCTCCGCTCTTTCCAGGGGCGCTGGGCCAGGCCGGGCCCGCGCCGGACGCGGCGCGCTTCCCACGCGCCAGCCTGCCCACGGAGACGAGCGATCAGATCGGTTTCGAGGGTGGCATCCAAGCCGCGCCCGCGGTGCTCGGCGGCGCGGAACCCGCGGCTGTCGCGCAGACGGAGACCAGGTCCGAACCGGGAGGTGCGCCGTGACGTCACTGACGAACGACGCGCTGCTCGTCGTCGCCGAGCGGCTCGGTGTGCAGACCTTGCCGCTGGTGCTTTCGGTCGCGCCGCGACAGGACTCGATCGAGGAATACCGCGCCGCGCGGGAGCGTGCGCTGTCCGGCTTGATCGGTGCCGGCCTGCTCGACGCCGAGGGTGAAGTCGAATCCGACCTGGCCGCAGCGCTGTTCGTCCTGGCGCAGCCCGATCGCGAGCTCGTCGCCCGCGTCTACACCGAGGACGGCGCCCGCCGCTTCTGCCTGGCGCGCCGGGGGGAGCGGCACGCGCTGGCCGCGCGCTCGGGCGACAGTTTCGAGGTGACGTCGATCTGGGCCGACGGCTCGGACGCGTCACTGGCTCGTCCGCTGCTGGCCGCGCTCGGCGCATGCGAACCCGCGCAGATCGCCGGATTCAGCGCGCTCGCCAGCGAACTGGCCGACCGCATGGACGCGGCCGAATGCTCCGGCGATTACGCCGACGCGATGTACGCCCTCGGCGTCGGCGAACGTGACGCCGCCGTGCTCGGACTCGCCTTCGGCTCCTGCCGCGCCTATGCCGAGATCGTGGCCTACGCCCATCAGGACGGCTTGACCAGGCGGGCGCCCGGCGCGGTGGCGGTGTACGACACCGGCCGCGGCCGCATCGTCGCCGCCCCCATGGTCGCGCCGGATCAGCGGATCTGGTCGACGGTCACGACGGGCACCGACCACCGGGTGACTCAGGCGGTCGCCACGTTGCTGGAAGGGCTGCCCGGGGGGAGGTGGCTGCCTCAGTAGCTGTCGAGTCGCAAGAAAACTCGGTTGCCACATCGCTCGGCGAGATCGTCCTGATCTCCGCACCAACACCACTTCTGACGGAAGGACCACACGAAATGGCTTACACAACTCTCGGCGACGGCTCGGGGAACACCTACGGTGTCGAACAGGGCGGCATCGACGGCGTCGTCAGCCGCATGGAGGACTCGATCTCGACGCTGCGCACCTCGATCAACCAGATCGACGAGTCGGTGCAGGCCGTCGCGCGCGGCTGGCAGGGTGACGCCCACCGCGAGTTCAACACCGCCGCCGCCGAATGGCACGACGAGGTCACCGCGCTCAACGGCAAGCTCGACCGGCTCTCGCAGGCCGTGACCTCCGGCAAGAACACCATCGTCGGCTCCGACGCGGCCGGTCTGTGACAGCTGGACGGCAACGCCGTCCAGCCGGATCGCCCATCGCACGACCAGAAGGGAACAACAATGACGATCAAGTACAATTCGCCCGCCATCACCGAGATGGTCAGTGATCTCAATCAGTACGGTTCGAACATGAAGGCGCAGATCGACGAACTCAACAGCGCCGCCGCGTCGTTCCGGGAGAACCTGCAGGGTGATCAGGCGGTCGCGAACTTCAACGATGCGCACAACAAGTTGACCACCGAGCTGGAGGACACGCTCCAGAAGCTGGACAACCTCGGCCGCAAGGTCGAGAACGCGCTGAACCGCGCCATCGAGGCCGACGGCAAGGTCGGCGACGGCTTCGCCGCTTTCTGAGCGCGCGCGGCGACGAGCAACGGCCGGCTGGCCCGGTAAGGGTGCCAGCCGGCCGTTTTGTGTGCGGTCAGCGGGCGGCGAGCGACTCGCCGATGTAGTGCATCTCGTCCGGTGTGGTGACCATCAGCACGGTCGCGCTGCGCGCGGCGGTGCGCACCGTGATCCGGTTGGGCGCCTGGGGATCCTGCACCAGCGTGACGTCGGCGTCGACCGACCTGTCCGGATCGTCCGGCCGCCGCACGTGCACGATCGTCGCGCCCCCCGCGTGCGCGATCGGCGGGATGCCGTCGAACACCAGCACCGTCGTGCTCGGGTAGGGAGCGGCGGGCGTCGGCGGGGGAGCCGGCGGGTGGTAGCTGGCGCCCGCGGCCCGCGGAGCGATCGAGAGCACCTGTGGCGCACCGAGATTCGCCACCATGGTGTGCCATGCCTCGGGCCGGGCGGTGTGCACGATGGCATGGGCGCCGAGCGCGGTGGCGCGCAGGATCACCTGCTGAGCCAGGTCGAGGTTGCCGATCACCTCCAGGTGCCTGGTGCCCTCGCCGATCAACGGCACCGCGATGCCCTGCCCGCGCTCGTCGGCGCCGATGAGCTGGCCGCAGCCCGCTGTCGGCACCGCCAGCTCGGTGAGCGCGGCCAAGGTGCCGCGATAGGCGATGTCGCTGCCCCAGCGCCCCGCGTAGCCGATCGGCAAGGTGTCCAGCAGGATTCGCAGCTGGTTGCCGATCAGTTCGCGCAATCCGGGCAGTGGTGGCTCCTCGGGCGGCGCGACGGTGTCGAAGCGGACGACGGCGTTGAGCACCACGGTGCCGGCCGCGTCGGCGTGCCGATCGCGGCGGCCCGCTCCCGGCCGCAGGCGCAACGTCACCGTGGTGGACAAGCTGGGCACCGCCCAGATGCCGGCCAGACCGCGCGGACCGATCATGTCGGCCGCGATCTGGTATTGGGTGAGGTAACGGCCTTGGTACTCCAGTGTTTTCGGGGATTCGGTGAGCTGGTCGACATCGAAGCCGTGGGTGAGCTGGCGCACCGCGGCGTTCATCTCGGTGGCGGTCAGCACGGAAGCGGCGATGTCGTGCGCGGCCAGCCGGTTGGCGACCCGGCGGGTCGCGATGATCGCGGTGCGCAGCGCGCCGCCACCACCGCCGCCGCGGTTGTCCACCGCCTCGGCGTTGGCCAGCGGATCCATCCGCAGCACCAGCCAGCAGGTGCGGTGCGCGATGGCGGGCAGCGGGCCGAGGATGCGGTCGTACAGTTGCGCGGCCACGCCGGTGCCCGCGGTGCGCGCGCCGGTGCTCACCACGTCGATGCCCGCCAGGGTCAGATCGAATTGATCGAGGCAGCGGGCGATCTCGGGGAGCGGGAGCAGTTGATCGGTGCTGAGCGAACCACGATCCAGCAGCGTCAGCGTGTCCGGCGGCGGATCGATCCGGAGCATGGTGAGCAGCAGGTCGCCGTCCCAGCGCACCCCGTAGGCGCCGCCCTCGGCCAACGGCACGTCGAGCGCGGGCGCCTGCGACAGGCGTTCGGCCGGGCGCAATCCCTGGCGCCTGCGGGCGATCGCGCTACCGATGCGCTCGGCGGGCGTGTGTCCACCGACCGGCACGAGACCGGCCAGCACGACCACCGCGCCCGCGGCGATCGCACCCCACGTCGAGTCGCCGACGGCGAGAACGATCCACGCGACGGCGGCGGCCGATATCGACACGGGCACGACCACGCGCAGCGGAAAAACGCGAAACAACCAGAATTCCGGATCGCGCAGTGTGTCGTAGTCCGATCGGCGTTGATTTCTCGGCGGCGCATTCATTATTTCACTATCGGTTGCCGCGCCGTTCATCGTTTCGTTCACCGCTGTTCGTCCCCGCTTCGTTTCGAAACGGCCGCCGTCGATCGGGTCGTGATTCCATCGGTTCAGGGCCGTCGGTGAATTACGGTACCGTGTCGGAGAGAATGGTGATCGATAGCTCGATGGAGACCATGTGCCGGCACAGCTGACCACCCGTGCTCAGGTCAACGGATACCGATTCCTGTTGCGCAGGCTCGATCACGCGCTGGTTCGCCGCGACGTGCGCATGTTGCACGATCCGATGCGTTCGCAGATCCGTTCCCTGCTCGTCGGCGCGGTGCTCGGTGTGCTCGTGGTGGCGGGCGCCGCGATCCTGGCCTTCCTGCGTCCGCAGGGCGCGATCGGCGACGCCGTGATCGTCTCGGGAAAGCAGAGCGGCGCGTTGTACGTGGTGGTGCAGGGCCAGGATGGCGGCAAGACGCTGCATCCGGTGCTGAATCTCGCGTCAGCGCGGTTGATCACCGGCGCGAACGCCGAGCCGCACGCGGTGAAGGACGACAAGCTCAACGACCTGCCGCGCGGGCCGCTGCTCGGCATCCCGGGCGCGCCGAGCGCGCTGCCCGGTTCAACGCAGGGCAGCGACTCGGAGTGGTCGCTGTGCGAGACCATCCCGCTGTCCGAGGGCGGTAGCGCCGCTTCCTCTTCCGGCGGCACGACCACGGTGATCGCGGGCCACCCCGCGCTCGGCGACCGGATCCGGACCGCGAATCACGACGAGGCGCTGCTCGTCCGGCGCGACAACAAGACCTACCTGGTCTACGACGGCAAACGCGCCGAGGTGGATCCGGCCAACTCGGTGATGGCCAGGGCGCTTGACCTGCGCGCCCAGCGGCCGCGGCCGGTCGGCACCGGTCTGCTCGGCGCGACGACGCAGGTGCCCGCGTTGACGCCGCCGCAGATCCCACGGGCGGGTGAGCGGGGCCCCGGCCCGCTGTCGGAGATCCCGGTGGGCGGCGTCATCTCGGTGTCCGGTGTGGGACCGGACGGTGGTTCCGCGCTGTACGTCGTGCTCGCCGACGGTGTGCAGCCGGTATCGCCGTTCACCGCGCAGGTGATCAGGTACGCCGATTCGCACGGCATGCGCGAGATCGCGACCATGCCGCCCGATGTGCTGGACCGGGTTCCGGTGGTCCGGCAATTGCCGGTCGACGACTTCCCGGTGCGCACCCCGCGGATTCTGCCCGCCGAGGACGCGCCCGTGACCTGCGTGGCCTGGGCGAAATCGCCGGGCACCGCTCCCGGGAAGAGCGAGGACAACGCGGGCGACGGCCCCGGCGAGCGAGCTGTGGTCAGCCTGCTGGTCGGCACCCGCCTGCCGATCGCGGAATCGGCGAAACCCGTCGAGGTGTCCACCTCCGACGGCGTCGGAGACCGGGTCGACGCGGCCTACATCCCGCCGGGCTCAGGGGAGTTCGTGCAGGTGACCGGCATGGAGCCGGGTAGCCCGCGCCGCGACAGCCTGTTCTACGTCGCCGACACCGGCGTCCGCTACGGCATCCCGGATTCGGCCACCGCGAACGTGCTCGGACTCGGCGGCTCTCCGCGTCTCGCGCCATGGGCGATCATCGGCCAGCTGGTCCCCGGCCCCACGCTGTCGGCGCGCGAAGCGCTGGTCAGCCACGATTCGCTGCCCACGAAATGAGCCGCGGCGGACCGGTCTCGCGGTCCGCCGTGGGCCTCAGTCCGTCCAGCCGACGTTCAGCGAGGTGAGCAGACCGGCCAAGGCCAGCTCCATGTCCGACGCCTCGATGCGGCGCAGCACCGCCTCATCGATGTCGGTCAGGTCCAGCGATTCGTCGTTGGCCAGCCGGTATTCGCGCTCCTCCTCGGCCGCCTCGATCACGTTGCGGACGAACCGTCCGTTGCCGGCGAGGTCGACGCCGCGGCGCGGCTGACCGCTCTGGTCGGTGCTCTGCATCGCGTACAGGCGCTCGCAGGCCCGCACCAGCTGCTCCAGCGCTCCTTCGGACAGGTCGGAATCGCGTTTGCGGGCGATCACCTGGCCGATCTGCCCCAGTTCGTCCGGCGTGTAGGACGGGAACTGCAATCGCTTCGAGAAACGCGAGGCCAGGCCGTCGTTGGCGGCGAGCAACCGATCGATCTCGCCGTCGTAGCCCGCGATGATCACGACGAGGCGATCGCGGTCGTTCTCCATGCGCGCCAGCAGCGTGTCCACCGCTTCGCGGCCGAACGCGTCGCCGCCCTGCAAGCCGGTCTGGATCAGCGTGTACGCCTCATCGATGAACAGCACGCCGTCCATCGCGGTGTCGATCAGCTTCTCGGTCTTGATCGCGGTGCCGCCCAGGTTCTGGCTGACGAAGTCGACGCGCTTGGCCTCGACCACCTTGTCGGTCTTCAACAGGCCGACGCCGCAATAGATCTTCGCCACCACCCTGGCGATGGTCGTCTTACCGGTGCCGGGCGGCCCGGTGAAGGCCAGGTGCTGGCCGCGCGGCTGGCTCGCCAAGCCCTTCTCGGCCCGGATCTTCGCCAGCTGCGCCGACGACTGCAGCTTCGCCACCTGGGTTTTCACCGAGGCGAGACCGATCTGCGCATCCAGTTCGGCACGGGCCTCGACCAGGATCTTCTTCGCCCGGTCCTGGTTCTCGGCCTGCTCCATCTGCTCCATCGACGGCGAGGACGCCGGGTCCCACTTGTCGGTCCGCGCATCGATCACCTCACGGCTGGTGACGGTGATCCGATAGGTGCGGTCGCGCATCGCGGCCGCGTTCGCCTCGAAATCCGGCGCCTGCGAGTACACCTTCTCGAACAGGGCTTGGGCTTCGTCCTCGTTGCCCGATTCCCGCAGGCACAAGCCGCGGCAGAACATCGCGGTGGACCGGGCCGCCGGGATCGGGCCCGCCTCGGCCTGCTGCATCCGCCGGATCGCCTCGCCGAACAATCCGAGCTGGGCACACGCGGTGCCGACCATCACGTGCGCGCCCGCCGCCAGGTACGGATCCTCCCACTCCGCCGACCCGGCCAGCACCGCCATCACATCGGGCCAGCGCTGGGTGTTGTAGTGCAGCACGCCACGGACATACGCGCAGATGCGGTCGTCGATCTCGCCGTCGGGGTTGCTCAGCTGCCCGCGGCGGAACGTGTCGAGTTCGTCGAGCACTCGCTCGGCCTCGCCGTACTCCTTGTCGGCGATCAGATGCGCCGCCCAGGCCAGCGTGATCTCGGTGTGGTTGGCCAGCGGATAGTCGATGTACAGGCCCGGCAGGAAGCGGCCGGCGAGTTCGCGCGGACGCAACCCGAGCCTGCGCTGCTCACGGTAGAGCGTGCTCGCGCTGGTCTTGTACAGATTGAACAGAACGTCCTTGGTCAGCTCGCCCGCGGCGGCGCGTCCGAGCCACGCGTCGCACATCGTGGGATCCCACTCCGTGGCGCGCTGAAAAGCCAGTTTCGCGTAGTCGAGATCACGTGCGGATTCTTGCCCCTCGATGGACAATCCGAGCGACAGGATTCCGGCGTCGAATGCGCGTTGTGCTTGGCGGTTGCCGGTCATTGCTGTCGAACCCCGAAATCTTCGTTTCTCATAGTAGAGACGTTCATCTGGATACCAGACTACCGATCGCGCGCGGCCCGGTTCGTCCGTTACATTAGGTTCAGCTGCCGGGAGGTCGCAACGCAAGAGTCGGCTATGTGTGAACGTGCTCGACGAGTGGTGAAGTCGTGTACTCAGGACAGGTTTCAGCAAATGGTGTCGATGCGTGAATCATTGTTCCGGATGAGGGCGGGAGAAGGTTGCCGTTGATCGAGCCGGCGAGCGGCACACGTGCCACCGAGCCCGTATTGAGTCGTGTTTCGGTCATCGGTGGAAACACTCAGATCGATGTGGGATTGCCTGCCACCGTGCCGATCGCCACATTCATAGGTGATCTGGTCGCGCTCATCCGGTCGCGCGACCCGGAGCGTTCCGAGGCCGAGGAGGACGCGGCGCCGCTGGACGCGCGGCACTGGACGCTGGCCCGGCTCGGTCGCGAGGCGATCGCGCCGAGCCGCACGCTCACCGAGGCCGAGGTCTACGACGGTGAGCTGCTGGTGCTGCGTTCGGTCGCGGCGAAGGAAGCGCCCGCGCTGTTCGACGACGTCATCGACGCGGTATCACGGCTGACGGCGGAGGAATTCCGGAGCTGGTCGGGGGCGGCGGCCCGCTGGATGGGCCTGGTCGTCTCGGCGCTCACCGTGCTGGCTACGCTGGCCGTGCTGGCGCTCTCCCGCGGGAACGGTGATCCGCTCGCGCCCGCTCTGGCGCTGCTCGGTTGCGGCACAGCGGCTTTCGTCGCCGCGGGCATCGCCGCGCGCCGATACGCCGACCAGGTGACCGCGACCTGGCTGTCACTGGACGGATTGCTGCTGCTGTTCGGTGGCGCCGCGCTGCTGGTCCCCGGCGCGCTCGGCAGTCCCCATCTGCTGCTGGGCAGTTCGGTGCTGCTGATCGCGGCGCTGCTGGGCTACCGGATAACCGGCGCGGGCGCGACGCTGTTCTCCTGCGCCGCCGCGCTCGCCGTGATCGCGGGTGTCGCCGCGGCCATCCATCTGATCTGGCATCCGGGTCTGCCGAAGCTGTCGGCCGGTCTGCTGGTGGCCGGCATCGCGATCATCTCGGCGGTGCCGCGGCTGGCGGCCGTGCTGGCGCGGCTGCCGATTCCGCCGGTCCCCACCGCGGGCGGCGCGATCGACCCGGCCGACCACGAACCGCGACCGACCATCGAGGGCATCGGCGCCATCGGCGCCAGCGCGCTGCCATCGGCGGCGGGGCTCGGGGCGCGGGCCCGCACGGCCAACCGGTTCCAGTCGGGGCTGATCGCGGCCTGCGCCGCGAGCGCGGTCGTCGGCGCGTTCGGCGTGGCGGATCCGCTGGGTTCGCCACGCTGGCAAGGAATCTCGCTCGCGGTCGTGACCGCGATCATCCTCGCGCTGCGCGGCCGCTCGTTCGCCGATCTCGCCCAGGCCGCGACGCTGATCGGCGGCGGGTGCCTGACCGCGGTCGTCCTGACCGCCGGGTTCGCCGTCGGCGATGCGGATCACACCTTGCTCGCGGCAGGGGTCCTGCTCGCGTTCGCGACCGGCGTCGTCGGGTTCGGGGTGATCGGTCCTCACATCGAGGTCACCCCCGTGACCAGGCGAATGATCGAGATCTTCGAGTACTTGCTGATCGTGTCGGTGATCCCCCTGGTGTTGTGGGTGATGAACATCTACTCCATGGCCCGGAACATATGACCGGCAGTGCCTTCCGCCGAAGCGTCTTGCGGATGGTTTGCGCCGCAACGGTTGCCGGCGCCGCCATCGGTGTGCCCAGCGCCCGGGCGATCACCCCACCCGGGATCGATCCCGGCGCACTCGGGGCCGCACAGGCTTTGAGCGTGCGGCCCGCGCCGCTGGAACCGACCGAACAGCGTGCCGTGTGCGCCGAACCGCTGCTCACCGGCGCGCCGCCCAGCGAGCCTCCCATGGCGCAGCGGGTGCTGGATCTGCCGTCGGCGTGGCAGTTCAGCCGCGGCGCGGGGCAGAAGGTGGCCGTCATCGATACCGGGGTGAACCCGCACCCGCGGCTGCGGTCCCTGCAACCGGGCGGCGATTTCGTCTCCGACAGCGACGGCACCGTCGACTGCGACGGTCACGGCACCCTGGTCGCCGGGATCATCGCGGCCCAGCCGAGCCCCGGCGACGCCTTCGCGGGCATCGCGCCAGACGCGGAGCTGCTCACCATCCGGCAGCTCAGCCTGGCCTACGAGCCGAAGGACCGTGCCGGGCGCGGCGATCCGCCGGGCAAGATCAGCAGCGACGGCTACGGCAGCGTGCTCACGCTGGCGGCGGCCGTGGTCCGCGCCGTCGATCTCGGCGCCACCGTCATCAACATCTCCGAAGTCGCCTGCACCGCGGCCGGTTCCGACACCGCCGACGCCTCGCTCGGCGCGGCGGTGAAGTACGCCTACGACCGCAATGTCGTCGTGGTCGCGGCGGCGGGCAACTTGCAGCCCGACGGAGCCTGCTCGAAGCAGAACGAGGGCTCCGGCTGGGGTTCGGTGGTCACAGTCGCGAGCCCGGCCTGGTTCACGCCCTATGTGCTCTCGGTCGGCTCGGTGGACTCGACGGGCCAGGTGTCGGAGCTGTCGCTGCACGGCCCGTGGGTGGGCGTCGCCGCGATCGGCCGCAATATCGTTTCGCTGGACAGCAAGCCGGGCGCGGCCGGATTGGTGGACGGCGTCCAGACCACCGACGGCATCAGGACCGTCGAGGGCACCAGCTTCGCGGCCCCCTATGTGGCCGGGCTGGCCGCGCTGGTGCGCGCGCGTTTCCCGGAACTCACCGCCCAGCAGGTGATGGACCGCATGATCCGCACCGCGCACGGGCCTGGCACCGGCCGCGACGACCGGATCGGGCACGGCCTGATCGATCCGCTCGCCGCGCTGACCGCACAACTGCCGGACAAACCCGTGAGCGCCGACGCCGACGCCGCACGAGCGGTCGCCGCGCCGGTGCATCCGCCCGGCCCCGACCCCCGGCCCCGCCGGATCGCGGTGCTCGGCTCCATCGTCTGCCTGGCCGGCCTCGCCATCGGTGTGGCCGTGGCGTTCCCGTTCCGCCGGACCAGGCAGGACCTGAACGCCGAATTCGATCCGTAGCGCGGGCGCAGCCGCACCGCTCGCCGCCGACCGAACGAAGGAATCATGGCTACCGAAGGCTTTGTGCGCCGCCCCCGCCTCGCACCGCCCCGGGCACCCGGTGGCGAGGTGGCGCTGACCGCACCGCCGGAGATCGCGCGCGCACTGCCGGCGCCGCTGATGATGAAGCTGATGCCGATCGTCATGGTGGTCGCGGTGGTCGGCATGATCGCCATGATGGCGATGATGGGCCGCAACCTGCTGGCAAATCCGTTCATGATGATGTTCCCGATGATGATGCTCATGTCGATGGTCGGCATGATGGCGGGCTTCCGGGGCGGCGGGCCGAAGCGCGCGGTGGAACTGAACGAGGAACGCAAAGACTACTTCCGCTACCTCGACCAGGTCCGCAGGGAGGTGCGCCGCACCGGCGGCAAGCAGCTGGATACGCTGCGGTGGAGTCATCCCGAACCCGCCGACCTGCCGTCCCTGATCGGGACGAGGCGGATGTGGGAGCGCAGGCCGAACGACCCCGACTTCGGGCACGTGCGCGTCGGGGTCGGCAGCCACCGGCTGGCCACCAAGCTGGCGCGCCCGGAGACGGGGCCACTGGAGGATCTGGAACCGGTCTCCACCGTGGCTCTGCGCCGATTCGTGCGAACCCATTCGGTGGTGCACCGCCTGCCGACCGCCGTGTCGTTGCGCGCGTTCCCCGCGATCAACATCAGCGGCGCGGCCGAGGAGGCGCGCATGCTGGTGCGGTCGATGCTGATGGAGCTGGCGGTGTTCCACGGGCCCGACCATCTCGCCATCGCGATCGTCTGCTCCGACCCGGACGGCGCGGCGTGGTCCTGGGCGAAATGGCTGCCGCAGCTGCAGCATCCGACACAGCGCGACGGCATGGGCTCGGCGCGCATGATGTACCACTCGCTCGGTGAGCTGGAGACGGCGCTGGCGGCCGAGCTGCTCGAGCGCGGCCGGTTCATGCGCAACCCGCAGCCGACCCAGGGGCGCCTGCACCTGGTGGTCGTCATCGACGACGGCTACGTCAGCGGCGGCGAACGACTGGTCAGCGAATCGGGCCTGGACTCGGTGACGGTGCTCGACCTCACCGCGCCGGAGGGCGGGCTCGCGGCCCGGCGCGGACTGCAACTGGTCGTCGCCGACGGCGAGGTGGCCGCGCGCAGCGCCGCCGGAGTGGAGAAGTTCGCCACCGCCGACGAGGTGAGCACGGCCGAGGCCGCGTCCTTCGCCCGCGCACTGGCCAGATACCGGCTGGCGACCGCGGCGCAGATCGTCAGTCTCGGCGAGGGAACCACGGCCGATCCCGGGCTGATGGCGCTGCTGAAGATTCCCGACGCGGCCCAGATCGATCCGGCGCGGGTGTGGCGTCCGCGCACCGGCCGGGAGCGGCTGCGGGTGCCGATCGGCATCACCCCCGACGGCACTCCGGTGGAGATCGACATCAAGGAGTCGGCCGAGAACGGTATGGGCCCACACGGCCTGTGCATCGGCGCCACCGGCTCCGGAAAGTCCGAATTCCTTCGCACCCTGGTGCTCTCGCTGGTCACCACGCACTCGCCGGACGCGCTGAACCTGGTGCTCGTCGACTTCAAGGGCGGCGCCACCTTCCTCGGCCTCGACTCGCTGCCGCACGTCGCCGCCGTGATCACCAACCTGGAAGAGGAACTGTCGCTGGTCGATCGCATGAAAGACGCGCTCGCCGGCGAGATGAACCGCCGCCAGGAGCTGCTGCGTTCGGCGGGCAACTACGCCAACGTCACCGACTACGAGAAGGCGCGCGCCGCGGGCGTACCGCTCGATCCGCTGCCCGCGCTGTTCATCGTGGTCGACGAGTTCTCCGAATTGCTTTCGCAGAAGCCGGATTTCGCGGAGCTGTTCGTGATGATCGGCCGCCTCGGGCGGTCGCTGCACGTGCACCTGCTGCTGGCTTCGCAGCGCCTGGAGGAGAACAAGCTGCGCGGCCTGGAATCGCACCTGTCCTACCGGATCGGTCTGCGCACGTTCTCGGCGAACGAGTCACGCGCCGTGCTCGGCATCACCGACGCCTACCACCTGCCGAGCGTGCCGGGCTCGGGATATCTGAAGAGCGACGCGTCGGACCCGTTGCGGTTCAACGCCAGTTACGTGTCCGGTCCGTATGTCGCGCCGCAAGCTACGGTGGCCGGCGAGGACGGCAGCCCGGTCGCGGGTCGACGGCCCGCGTTGTTCACCGCCGCCCCGGTGGAGATGCCCGAGCCGATCGATACCGATATCGGAATCGAGCCGGTCGCGCCGTCGAACCCGTTGCTGGAGTTGCCGCCGCCACCGTCGGCGGTCGGGGCCGCGCCCGGCGCCGACGAGGGCATCCCCGACACGTTGCTCGACGTGGTGGTCAAGCGACTCACCGGGCACGGCCGCCCGGCGCACGAGGTGTGGCTGCCGCCGCTGGACGAATCCCCGACGGTGGACATGCTGCTTCCGGATCCCGATTGGCGTTCGCCGGTCAACCGGCACGGCCAGCTGTGGATGCCGATCGGCGTCATCGACAAGCCCTACGAGCAACGCCGAGATGTGCTCACCATCAATCTGGCCGGCGCGCAAGGCAATGTCGCCGTCGTCGGTGGCCCGCAGTCGGGCAAGTCGACGACACTGCGCACCATCATCATGGCGACCGCGGCCACGCACACCCCGGAACAGGCGCAGTTCTACTGCCTCGACTTCGGTGGCGGAAGCATGGCCGGGTTGTCCGGCGTGCCGCACGTCGGTTCGGTGGCCGGGCGTCTCGACAGCGACCGGGTGCGCCGCACCGTCGCCGAACTCACCACGCTGATGCGTCAGCGCGAGGAGCGCTTCGCCGCGCTCGGCATCGAGTCGATGGCCGAGTTCCGTCGGCGCAAGTTCGGCGATGGCCGCCGCGTCCAGGACGGCGCGGCCGGGCCCGCCGATCCGCTGGCCGACGACAAGTTCGGCGACGTGTTCCTGGTGATCGACGGCTGGGCCGCGATCCGCGAGGAATTCGACATGCTGGAGCCGCAGATCAACGCCATCGCGGCCCAGGGGCTGTCGTTCGGCATCCACCTGATGATCGGCGCCGCGCGCTGGGCCGAGATCCGTCCGGTGGTCAAGGACCAGATCGGCACCCGCATCGAGCTGCGCCTCGGCGATCCGTCCGACTCGGAGATGGGCAGGCGCACCGCGCACCAGGTTCCGGTCGGACGTCCCGGCCGCGGTCTGACCGCCGACCAGCTGCACATGCTGATCGCTGTGCCGCGCTTGGACTCCGACTCCGACCCGGGCAGCCTGGCCGACGGTGTCGCGCAGGCGCGGGCCGGACTCGAACAGCAGTACCCGGACCGCCACGCGCCCGAAGTGCGCATGCTGCCGCTACGGTTCGGCAGGGACGAGCTGCTGGCCTCGGCGAAGGCGGAAGGTGTCGAACTCGGCCCCACCCGCGTCGTCGTCGGGCTCGGCGAGTCCGAGTTGCAGCCGCTGGTACTGGATTTCGGCGTGGAACCGCACTTCATGGCATTCGCGGACGTGGAGTGCGGCAAGACCACCCTGTTGCGCAACATCGTGCTGGGCGTGGTGGAGCAGTCGACCACCGAGCAGGCCCGGATCATCATGGTGGATTACCGCCGGACCATGCTGGGCGTGGTGGAGGGCGACCACCTGGCCGGGTATTCCACGTCGTCGCAGACCTGTGGTCCGATGATCCAGGAGGTGGCCGGGTATCTGGCCAAACGGATTCCGGGCTCGGATATCACGCCGCAGCAGTTACGCGAACGCAGCTGGTGGAGCGGCCCGGAGATCTACATCGTGGTCGACGACTACGACATGGTCGCCACGGGCACCGGCATGAATCCGTTCGCGCCGCTGCTGGAATTCCTGCCGCAAGCGCGCGACATCGGCATGCATTTCGTGGTCACCCGCCGCAGCGGCGGTGTCTCCCGCGCGCTGTACGACCCGATCCTGGGCACCATGAAGAACCTCTCGGTGGAGACGTTGATCATGAGCGGATCGCGGGACGAGGGCAAGCTGATCGGTGACGTGCGGCCGAGCAAGCTGCCGCCAGGACGCGGAACGCTGGTCTCCCGCAGCAGAGGCATCGAGATGGTGCAGATCGCGCATCTGCCGCCGATCTGAGGGGCGCATCGGATCGTCGCGCGGCATGCGGCCGGGGATGGCACGGATCGCCGACCATCTCCCGTGAGCGGGGTGCCGCGCACCGGTACGTTCGCCGTCGTCGCGAGCGCCGAGTACCGGCGCTCAGTTGTTCGGTGGCGGGCGCAAGAGCGCGGACGCGCCCACTCGCCCGGCAGCCGTCACCGGTACGGGAAGGGGGGGATCCCAGGTATCGGCTCTCCGCTCGAACAGTGCGCGCGAAGGTCCTAGCGCGAGCGGTCCCCCCGCGATGCGCACCGAACGGAAACCCGCGGAACGGTAGTAGGCGTGCAGGTCGGCATTGGTGGTCCACGCGTCGAGCCGGACCCAGGCGCGGCCCTGCGAGCGGGCGAGGGTTCCCGCGTGCGCGAGCATGTAATGGCCGACGCGCTGGCCCGCGAATCGCAGGTCCACGATCATGTAGTGGACGATCACCGCGTCGTCGAGTTCCCACCGAGACCACAGGCCCTCGTCGGCGCGGTCGTTGACCGTGATGGTCCCTGCCGGTTCCCCCGCGACCTCGGCGATCCAGGTCTCGCCCGCGTCCAGCGCACGTCCGACGGCGCGGGCGAAGATCTCGATGGGCAGCCCGCGCCCGGCGACCGTCCACTGGTCGGAGCCGCGCGCGGTGAGCCACGCCGTGCGCTGCACCCGCAGGCGGCAGATCGTGCCGAGATCGCCCCAAGTCGCCTGGCGCAGCGCGATCGTCATGGACTACGCCCGGCCGGACCCGTGTGAATCGGCAAGCGTGTTCCGGATGACCGCGGTGCCTTCGGCGTCGCCGAGTTCGTAGGCGAGCCGATTGCCGGTGGCGAGCGAACGTTGCCGCGTGGCGCGGGTGACGCGTTCGTGGGTGGCGCCGATCCGCAGATGGTCGAGCAGGATGGTGCCGGTGGCGACGCCGAGCACCAACGCTTCCTCCGCGTTCGCCGGCCGCGCGACGAGCGTGTCGCGGTGCGCGGTCTCGGCATGGCCCCGGTCGGCGAGGCGGCGGGTGGTGCCCTCCGGGATGTCGTGCGGCGAGTCGATTCCGGTGGCCTCGGCCAGGTCACGGGGATAGAAACTGACCTCCCACGACCACGGCTCGTTGTCGAGATACTGGACCACCGTCCTGGCCAGCACCCACGAATCCGGCGGTACACCCAGCCAAGACGCGACCTCGGGGCTGGCGGGCTCCATCTTCGCGCTGAACTCCTTCGACGGCTCCCGGTGCGCGGCCCGCGCGATCTCCTCGAAGATGTCGTGCGGGGTCTGCGGCCGGTCGGGGCGGATGGAATCGGTGACCACGGATTCCAGAATCTCTTGGTTTCGAACGATCGTCCCGCGGGAAGTAGCTGTATAGACGAGATTTTCGGCCACCAGCACCTGGATCGCGTTGCGGGCCGTGGTTATCGAGACCTGCATTTGATCGGCAAGTTCCGAGTGACTGGGCAGTCGATCGCCCGGTTTCCACTTGGCTGCGCGGATCTCCTCGCGGAGGAGGTCTGCGATCCGGTGATACGTCGGACCGTCCGCCATCTTGCTCCTCGGTTGGTCATGCAGGTAACGAAGTGTACTCTTCGTGACTGCCTACGGACCGGTAACGCTTGACAGGTGCCTTCAGAGGTTTATTGTAATGAAGTCCTGATCCGGTGTTGTGCGGCGATGACGGCGAGGCAACGTGGCAGGTTCGGATTCAACGGTCGTAATGCCCCTCCCCGGCACATCGAGGTGTGCCGATCCTTCGGTGCGCTCTTCGGCGCCGGGATTGCTTCCCACGTCCGACCTATTGGTCCGGGCGTGTCGCGGACACCGCGTGGTCGGTGGTCCGCTCCTGTGGTTCGCTCGTGATCTGGCAGTGCTACATGAGCGCCGCCTGGTCGGCCGCGGTGGTTCGGTGGACACCTCGGTGGCGGTGGTCCGCGAAATCGAGCGTCGCAGAGTCGAATTGGTGATGGCCATCGATGACTGGGTGATGCGGAACGTGCCGCAGCATCGGCTCGGCGCCACGTTGCATACCGAAACGGTGGGCGCGGTGATCGATCGCCTCGCCGAGTCGTCGGTGCGCGCGCACCACGCGTTGATGACTCTGAACGCGCACGACGAGTTGCTGCACAACGCGTGGCATCATCTCGCCGAACTCGCGGACGCCTACGACGATCTGGTGCGCGACGTCATGGCGGGCAGACGGCGTCTGCCCGAGTGGTGAGCGGCTGATCCGTTCTCGCCCTTTGCCCGCCGGGCCACGGCCCGGCGGGTGTCACGGGTGGTAACGACGGTGATCGGTGGCGAAATCGTCCGCGACGGTCGCGGCCAGCTCGACGTAGGCCCGCTTGGTCTGCTTGTGCAGCCGGTGCAAGTCGATTTCGGCGCCCTCGGACATGTGCGCGTCGAACGGGATGATGTGCACGGCGCGGCACCGGGACAGGAAGTACTCCCGTAGCTGCTGGATACCGACATTCGGTGATCCGGCCCGCGGGGAGTTGATCACCACCACCGCGTTGCGCACCAAATGGTCGTGGCCGTGCAGGGACAGCCAGTCCAATGTCGCTGCGGCACTGCGGGCTCCGTCGATCGCGGGGGAGGAGATCAGTACCAGCGAGTGCGCCAGATCGAGCACGCCGGACATGGCCGAGTGCATGAGCCCGGTACCGCAGTCGGTGAGGATGATGTTGTAGAACCGCTGCAGGATCCGGGCGACCGCGCGGTACTCCTCTTCGCTGAACGCCTCCGACGCGGCCGGATCACGTTCGCTGGCCAGCACTTCCAGGCGGCTGGTCGCCTGCGAGGTGTGCCTGCGCACGTCCGAATAGCGCTGGATGGTCGAATCGAGGAGCAGGTCGCGCACGGTGGACCTGGTCTGCAGCGGCACCCGCTGCGACAGCGTGCCGAAGTCGGGATTGGCGTCCACCGCGATCACCCGGTCGCCCCGGATGGAGGCGAAGGTGGAGCCGAGACCCATTGTGGTAGTGGTCTTTCCGACACCGCCCTTGAGCGACAGCACCGCGATCCGGTAGTCGCCGCGGACGGGCTGCCTGATCCGCGCGACCAGTTCCTGCAGCCTGCGTTCCTCCGCGGACATACCGGGGTTGATCGCGCCGCCGGACACGTGGTGCACCGCCTTGCGCCATCCGGTACCCGGCGCCTTCTTGGCCCGGCGCAGCGGCACGTTGTCCAGCGAAGGTTGCTGGAACGGCGCGCCTTGTTGCTGGAGCGGGACGCCTTGCTGTTGGAGTGGTGCGCCTTGCTGTTGGAGTGGTGCGCCTTGCTGTTGGAGTGGTGCGCCTTGCTGTTGGAGTGGTGCGCCTTGCTGTTGGAGTGGTGCGCCTTGCTGTTGGAGTGGTGCGCCTTGCTGTTGGAGTGGTGCGCCCTGCTGTTGGAGCGGCGTGCCTTGCTGCTGGGCGGGCGGTTGTGCGTAACCCGGCGGCGCGCCCCACTGCGGGGCTGTTTGCACGGTGGTCTGGTGCGGTGGCGCGGAATGCGGTGTTGCTGCCGCGGATTCCGGGGCGGCGGCATTGCGCCACTGGTCGGCGGGGGCCTGTGGTGGGGCAACCGGCGTCTGACCGCCCGCGAACTGGGCAGGCTGGACCGCGTTTACGTCGCTCGGGCCATTGGGGTGCTGCTGTGGGCCGCCTGCGGCGTAGGCAGTATCCGGTCGTGACTGGGGAACTTGTTGCTGGTCGAAGCCGGGCACTTGTCCGACCGGCGTCTGCGGAGCCGACGGCTCGTTCGGCTCCTCGGACAGCCGGTGTCGTCCGCCGCCTGCGACGGACCGGTGGCCTACCTCGGTCGCGCTGGTCCAGTTCGGCGCTGGCGCGCTCGAATTACCCTGCTCGCCAGCGACATCCGCAGAATCCGAGGCGTTCGGATTCGCGGGGGTTTCTGGCGTGTGGGCGGCAGCCACAGCGCCGGTCGCGGCGGCGCTGTGGGGGCCGGGCGGCACAGTGAGCCCACCATGCCCGGCATGCGGGCCGGAGGGGGCCGGTTCCGTGACGCCGTGATCCGCGGGCAGCGGGTGCGACGGCGGTCGGTGATCGGCGGGCGTATGGGTTTCCGGCGCGCGGTCGGCCGGTGCGGCGGTCTCCTGCGGCGTGGGCGGGAGTCCCGGACGGTCGGACCGACCTTGCTCCGGCGCGCTGTGACCGAGCCAGGGCGGCGGGCCGTCCGCGCCGCGCGGCGGCAGGCGGTGCTCGTCCGGAGCGGCTGTGGGTGAACCGGATCCGCCGGTGCGCGGCGGGTCGGGCAGCGGCGGGAGTGGGCCCGGCGCGTCGGTCGCGGACGCCGCGGCCTGCTCGGGCGTGGACGCGGCGAGCCAGGGCGGCGGACCGTCAGAAGTCACCGCAGGAGGAGCAGCCGAGGCGGCCTGCGGGCCTTGTGCGGAATGCTGTGCGCTGGACGGTGTCTGGTCGGCATCGCTCGACGGCGTGATGTAGCTGGTGCCCTGCCCGAACTCCGTAGCTGCCGTCGTCGCCGGGGCCTGAGCCGCTGCCGCGCTCGACCCGGCAGCGGTGTTCTCGCCGCGCGGTTCGGCCGGACTTGCACCGCTTGACGGCGTCCCAGCACCGGGCGCTCTCTCACTCCCTGCCTCCCGGACCGGGTCTGCTCCGGTAGAAGCCGTGCTTCCACCCCCGGGCGCCGATACCCGATCGGCGTGCTGCCGTGTCTGCTTGTCGGCTGCAACCCCGGAGTGCTCTCCCTGCGGCTCGCCGGAATCTTCCCCGCTCAACAGGGCGGCCGACTCCCGTGCCGAAGATTCCGCGCCGGCCGGTGCCCCGCTCGCGGTCGCGACCTCGCTTGATACGGGCTGGGTGCCGGGTGTTGTCGGCAAGAGTGCGTTGTGCGGTGCCGTGTGGTCCGGGCCGGTCGGCGTTCCGCTTGTGGTGGGGGCGTCACCTGGTGTGGGTGGGGTGCCGGGTGTTGTCGGCAGGGGTGCGTTGTGCCGTGTCGCGTGGTCTGGACCGGTCGGTGTTGCGCTTGTGGTGGGGGCGTCGCCTGGTGTGGGTGGGGTGCCGGATGTTGTCGGCAGGGGTGCGCTGTGCCATGCCGTGTGGTCCAGGCCGGTCGGTACTGCCCCCACGGTCGCGCCACCGGTCGGCCCGGCAGTGCCCGTGGTGGGCGGTGTGCCAGCCGGTGCCGACGCCTGTGCGATCTGCGAACCCGGCTGCTCGGTGTCGGTCGGCGCAGCGGCCACGTCGGTGGGAAGCTCGGAAGGCGGAGTGGGTGGAGTGGCCGTCGGCGTCGGCGAGTGCCCGCTCTGCCACATCGTGTGGTCTCCGGTGAACGGAGGCACTGCGGAGTATCCGCCGCTGGTCGGCGGAACCGGCGTATCGCCGGTCGGAGCTTCCGGACGCGCGCCGGTCAGGCGCGTCTGCTGCGGGCCGTGTGGTGCGAGTTCGCCGGGAGCCGTCGGTGAGTGCCCGCCCGGCCATGCCGCCTGGTCCGTCGGAGACGGGGGCGCGGCGGGGTATCCGCCGTGGAGCGCCTGCGCGGACCTATCGCCGCCGGTCGGAATTGGTTCGCCGCTCGGCCGCGTCTGCTGTGGACTGTGTGGTGCGAGTTCGCCGGGAGCCGTCGGTGAGTGCCCGCTCTGCCATGCCGCCTGGTCTGTCGGAGACGGAGGCGCAGCCGGGTCGGGTGACTGCGTCGACGTGTCGCCGCTGGTCGGAGCCGGAGTCCGGGGTCGGGGAGATCCGGCACCCGGCTGAGCTACCTCGTTTCCAGTCGGTCCGGTGCCTGCGGCCTGGCCGGGCGGAGCCGAGTTCGGCCACAGGTTCGGCGCCACGGCCGAGAGGGCGGCGTCGAGCCGAGGGTTGCCGGTGGACGGCCATCCGCCGTGCTGCGGGCCGAGCGGAGGCCGGCCGACGGCTTGGGCGGGCGTGCTCTGTCCGTGCGACGGCCGGGCGTGCTCGTCGTTCCGCGCGGCGGCGGGCCGCTCCTCGGCCGGCTGCCGAGGCGGCGGTGGCGGGAGATCGGGCCGGTCCGCCTGCCGGTGCGCAGGCTGGTCGTTCGGTACGGGCGGGTTCGCGGCCCTGCTGCCGAGCGGCTGGAAGCCGGGCGACGGCCGCGACGGGTTGCGGGTGGGCAGGCTGTGCTGCGGACCGTTGCCGCGCTCGGGCGGCGCTTGCCACGAGTTGTCCTGGGCCGGTGGAGTGCGGTCCTGGCCGGGCTGCTGCCACGATTCCTGGGACTGCTGCCATGACTGCTGCGGCTGCTGCGATGGCTCCTGCGGCTGCTGCCATGACTGCTGGGACTGCTGCCAGGACTCCTGCGGGGGCGGAACCGGTGCAGGCTCGTCCGGGACCGGTGCGGGCGCGCGGCTCGCCTCGCCGTGCCGCTGGTCCTCCTCGGCGGGGCCCTCGTTCTTGTCGCGGCGCCAGCCCTTGCGGCGCTTCTCCGGCCGCGCGGCCTCCGGGCGTTCCGCCTCGGGCGCGCGGTTCTTGAAACGGCCGCGCCTGCGGCTGGGCGTCTCTTCGATGAGGTCGTCGTGCGGAAGGTTCTGCACCGGCGCTTCGTAGCCGCTCTGGCCGACGTCGCTCTCCGACAACCACGGCGGCAGCATCGGCAGGCCGTCATTGCTACGGCTCACGACTGCGCCTCTCCGCCACTCGACGGGCCGGTGATCCGCTCGTGCTCAGCCACGACTCGCCTCGCTGCCGCTCGGCTCGGTCGTGGCCAGGGGTGCCCTGCCGGTGACTCGCTCGCTACGCTTACTCACGGCCTCGCCTCCCTGCCGCTCGCTTCGGCCGCGACCGAGAGCGCCTCCGCCGGTGGCTCGCACGCTGCGCCGGCTCACGCGTCCCCCTCGATCTGCTCGACCCAAATACCTGAACAGCGGCCAGTTTACGCGACAACCGGGCGCCGTCGCGGCACCGCGTCGGAGGCCAGCCACCAGTGGGAAGGCGGCTGCGAAACGCCTGGCGACACGGGTATACAGGGAGGCATTTTTGCCCGATCCGGAACGTGTCGGTAAGCTGGAGCGGCGGTGCACCTACGCGCCGCCTGTTTGTGTGCGAGCGGTCCGCTCCAGCGGCCCGGTCCCATTCGAGCAGAACCAGGCAAACAAACCAGGTTGAGCGTAACCGGGATCGCGGAGGACATGGCGAAGAAAGACGGGGCCATCGAGGTCGAGGGTCGAGTTGTCGAACCGCTGCCCAATGCGATGTTCCGGATCGAGCTCGAGAACGGGCACAAGGTTCTCGCGCACATCAGCGGGAAGATGCGGCAGCACTACATTCGCATCCTCCCCGAGGACCGTGTGGTCGTCGAGCTCTCGCCCTACGACCTGTCGCGCGGCCGGATCGTCTACCGCTACAAGTGAGCGCGCCCGCGCGATCGGAGTCGGTTGCGAACCGGCGGTCCCGGCGTGAGCCGGGGCGGAGTCGAAGGACTCACACCAGAACTTCCCCAGTCGCCGACTGGGGAAAAACTGTGTTCACACCCCTGTGAACCACAACAGATTGGACGGACGTGAAGGTTCAGCCGAGCGTCAAGAAGATCTGCGAGAAGTGCAAGGTGATCCGCCGTCACGGCCGGGTCATGGTGATCTGCGACAACCTGCGCCACAAGCAGCGCCAGGGCTGAGCGGAGGCGAGGGCGACCTCGCACCATTCGCCCGAGGCTTGCCGACGGCGCCGCTCGACGCGACACCAGCCAAGCACCGAACCGCAGTTCGGATTGGCAAGAAGAACTCCCAGCACCAGCCGCACGCTGCGGAAATCCAGGGTTCGCCCTGGGGCGTGCGCGCCTACCACCGGTTCGGAGGCCGGTGCCCCGCCAAGACGAGGGGACGGACAGGGAGCAGACCTCCGCAACGATTAAGGAAGCTGCCAGATGGCACGTCTCATGGGCGTCGACCTCCCGCGCGAGAAGCGCATGGAGATCGCACTGACCTACATTTTCGGCATTGGCCGTACCCGCTCCAAGGAGATCCTCGAGGCCACCGGCGTCAGCCCGGACCTGCGTTCGAAGGATCTCAGCGACGACGATCTGACGAAGCTGCGTGACTACATCGAGGCTTCGGAGTTCAAGGTCGAGGGTGACCTGCGCCGCGAGGTGCAGGCCGATATTCGCCGCAAGATCGAGATCGGCTGCTACCAGGGCCTGCGCCACCGTCGTGGCCTGCCCGTGCGTGGCCAGCGCACCAAGACCAACGCGCGCACCCGCAAGGGCCCGAAGCGCACCGTCGCCGGCAAGAAGAAGTAGGGATAACCGATGCCTCCGAAGAGTCGGGCCGCGGGCCCGAAGAAGACCCAGAAGTCGCGTCGCAGGGACAAGAAGAACGTCCCGCACGGCAACGCGCACATCAAGAGCACGTTCAACAACACGATCGTGTCGATCACCGACCCGAACGGCAACGTCATCTCCTGGGCGTCGTCGGGTCACGTCGGCTTCAAGGGCTCGCGCAAGTCGACCCCGTTCGCCGCGCAGCTCGCCGCCGAGAACGCCGCCCGCAAGGCGCAGGAGCACGGCGTCAAGAAGGTCGACGTGTTCGTGAAGGGCCCCGGTTCGGGCCGCGAGACCGCGATCCGCTCGCTGCAGGCCGCCGGCCTCGAGGTGGGCACGATCTCCGATGTCACCCCGCAGCCGCACAACGGCTGCCGTCCGCCCAAGCGGCGTCGCGTCTAGCGGGAAAGGAATAACGAACAATGGCTCGTTACACAGGCCCTATCACCCGCAAGTCGCGTCGTCTGCGCGTCGACCTCGTCGGCGGCGACCAGGCGTTCGAGCGTCGCCCCTACCCGCCCGGCCAGCACGGCCGCGCGCGGATCAAGGAGAGCGAGTACCTGCTCCAGCTGCAGGAGAAGCAGAAGGCCCGCTTCACCTACGGCATCATGGAGAAGCAGTTCAGCCGGTACTACAAGGAGGCCAACCGCCTCAAGGGCAAGACCGGTGACAACCTGCTGCGTCTGCTCGAGACCCGCCTGGACAACGTGGTGTACCGCGCCGGCCTGGCCCGCACCCGTCGGCAGGCTCGCCAGCTGGTCAGCCACGGCCACTTCCTGGTGAACAACAAGAAGGTGGACGTTCCCAGCTTCCAGGTCACCCAGTACGACATCATCGATGTCAAGGAGAAGTCGCTGGGCACCCTGCCGTTCCAGGTGGCGCGCGAGACCATCGGCGACCGTCCGGTTCCCGGCTGGCTGCAGGTGCTCCCCGGCCGGCTGCGGATCCTGGTCCACCAGTTGCCCGAGCGCGCGCAGATCGATGTGCCGCTGCAGGAACAGCTGATCGTCGAGTACTACTCGAAGTAACACTCGACGAGCCGTCCTTGGCATGCCTCGGACGGCAAGCGCGCATGTGCCGCTGGTGCGTGGCTGCCCCCGATGGGCGGCCACGCGCAACCCCTGAGACGAGGCGTCAAATAGCGGGCGCCCAAAAAGGAGGATGATCCTAATGCTGATTTCACAGCGTCCGACGCTGACCGAAGAGGTCGTCGCCGAGAACCGCTCGAAGTTCACCATCGAACCGCTCGAGCCCGGCTTCGGTTACACCCTCGGCAACTCGCTGCGGCGTACCCTGCTGTCCTCGATTCCGGGGGCGGCGGTCACGAGCATCCGCATCGACGGCGTCCTGCACGAGTTCACCACCGTTCCCGGCGTGAAGGAGGATGTCACCGACATCATCCTGAACCTCAAGGGCCTGGTCGTCTCGTCCGAGGAGGACGAGCCGGTCACGATGTACGTGCGCAAGCAGGGCCCCGGCACCGTCACCGCGGGTGACATCGTGCCGCCCAGCGGCGTGGTGGTGCACAACCCGGACATGCACATCGCGACCCTGAACGACAAGGGCAAGCTGGAGATCGAGCTCGTCGTCGAGCGCGGTCGCGGCTACGTCCCCGCCGTGCAGAACAAGGCGTCCGGGGCGGAAATCGGCCGGATCCCGGTGGATTCGATCTACTCGCCGGTGCTGAAGGTGACCTACAAGGTCGAGGCGACTCGCGTCGAGCAGCGCACCGACTTCGACCGGCTCATCCTGGACGTGGAGACCAAGAACTCCATCAGCGCGCGGGACGCGCTCGCCTCGGCGGGCAAGACCCTGGTCGAGCTCTTCGGCCTGGCCCGCGAGCTGAACGTCGAAGCAGAAGGCATCGAGATCGGCCCCTCGCCGGCCGAGGCGGACCACATCGCCTCGTTCGGTCTGCCGATCGAGGACCTGGACCTCACCGTCCGGTCCTACAACTGCCTCAAGCGCGAGGGTGTGCACACCGTGGGCGAGCTTGTCGCCCGCACCGAGTCGGATCTGCTGGACATTCGCAACTTCGGCCAGAAGTCCATCGACGAGGTCAAGGTCAAGCTGCACGCGCTCGGCCTCTCGCTCAAGGACAGCCCCGCGTCGTTCGACCCGTCCAGCGTGGTCGGCTACGACGCGAGCACCGGCACGTGGAGCGACAGCGGCACGTTCAGCGACACCGACGGTGGCGAGCAGGACTACGCCGAGACCGAACAGCTCTAGGCCGCCGGGGTAGGCGCCCCGGCCCGGCCTCATACAAGGAGAACACCACAATGCCCAAGCCCAAGAAGGGTGCCCGCTTCGGCGGGTCGGCGTCGCACCAGAAGGCGATCTTCGCCAATCTGGCCACGGCGCTCTTCGAGCACGGCCGGATCACCACCACCGAGGCCAAGGCCAAGGCCGTGCGTCCCTACGCGGAGAAGCTGATCACCAAGGCGAAGGCAGGCACCCTTGCCGACCGTCGCGAGGTGCTGAAGGTGATCCGCAACAAGGACGTCGTGCACGAGCTCTTCGCTCAGATCGGCCCGTCCTTCGAGGGGCGCGAGGGTGGCTACACCCGCATCACCAAGACGCTGCCGCGTAAGGGTGACAACGCGCCGATGGCGATCATCGAGCTGGTCCGGGAGAAGACCGTGACCAACGAGGCCGATCGCGCTCGCCGGGTGGCCGCGTCGAAGAAGGCGGAGGAGGCTCCGGCCACCGAGGTCGTCGAGGAGGAGGCCACCGAGGCCACCGCCGAGACCGCCGAGGCCGAGGCTCCGGCTGCCGACGAGGCCGCCGAGGACAAGAAGGACGCCTGACGCTGAGCGTCGGACTTCGCGGACGAGCCCGCCACCCGCACTGGGTCGGCGGGCTCGTTCGTTTCTACCGGAGGATCATGTGACCGTGGAGGAATCGGTGGGATCGTCGTCGGACCGGCCGCACGCGGACGCGCCGGGCGTGGCAGCGGCCGAACCGCCACGGGCCCGGGTCCGGTTGGACATCGCCTACGACGGCACGGATTTCATCGGCTGGGCGCGTCAGCCCGGCCTGCGCACCGTGCAGGGGGTGCTGGAGGACGCGCTGAGCAAGGTGTTCCGCGAGCCGATCCAGTTGACCGTGGCTGGTCGTACGGACGCGGGCGTGCACGCCGAGGGGCAGGTCGCGCATTTCGACACCTCCGGCGAACTGGACGCGGAGAAGCTCGTGCACCGGATGGCGCGATTCCTGCCGAAGGACGTGCGGATCAAGCAGGCACGCCCGGCCGCGCCCGAGTTCGACGCCCGGTTCTCCGCCATCCGCCGCCATTACGCCTATCGGTTGACCACCGCGCCGTACGGGGCCGAGCCGCTGCTGGCCCGCAGCGTGGTCGCCTGTCGATCCGGCGTCGATGTCGACGCGATGCGAGCGGCGTCGCGAAAGTTGCTGGGCCTGCACAACTTCGCCGCGTTCTGCCGCCGCAGAGAGGGCGCGACGACGGTGCGGGAGTTGCAGCGCTTCGACTGGGTGCGCGACGGTGACCTGCTGATCGCCTACGTCAGCGCCGACGCGTTCTGCTGGTCGATGGTCCGCAGCCTGGTCGGCGCGGTCCTCGCCGTCGGCGAAGGGCGGCGCACGGTGGAGTGGGTCGCCGACCTGTTGCGGGAGACCGAGCGCTCCAGTTCGGTCACCGTCGCTCCCGCGCATGGCCTGAGCCTGATCGGCGTCGACTATCCGGCGGACGAGGATCTCGCCGCCCGCAACGCGCAGACGCGGGAGACGCGGACGGTTCCGGTTCCGGGCGGAGGTTGCTGCGGCGAGTGAAAGCTACCCGCACCCGGCGTGGGTGCGGGTAGCGGGTACGGTCACTTCGATGACCGCGGGTACTGCTGCTGCGACTGCTGACTCTGTTCCTGCTGCGTCGGCGACATCGTCTCCGACCGGCTCGATTGCGCTTCGATGGTCCTCGGTTCCTGTGACGCCCCGGTGATCTGGATGCGGCGCGGCTTCGCGCGCTCCGCGATGGGGATCGTCACCGACAGCACGCCGTTGTTGTAGGTCGCGCTGATGTTCTCCACGTCGACGTTCTCGCCGAGGGACATCTGGCGCATGAAGGTGCCCGCGAAGCGTTCCGAGGCGATCCACTGCACGCCTTCTTCACTCGGCACGGTGCGCTGGGCCCGCAGGGTGAGCGTGCCGTTGTCGACGCTGACGTCGATCGAGCCCGGGTCGACGCCGGGCAGGTCCGCGTTCAGGACGTAGTGATCTCCCGCTTTGAACAGATCCATCGGCATGAATCGCGGTGCGCGACCGGTTCCGGCGCTCTCACCGAGCAATTGGCGAGCAACGGTATCGATGTCATGGAATGGATCGAATCGAAGCACAGCAATCACCTCCATTTCCCTAGTGGCGGCGCGGGCCAGGTGGCGGGCGCCGATAGCTGTGCAATAGCCACCCTAGCCCTCGGTAATCAGGAAGGCACCGACTCGACCGGCCCGGCGCATCGAGCCGGAATAGCCGTCTCCGGGCGTGTGTTGGGTCGGGACATGGCATTCGACAGTCTCGGACGGTTCGGCGTGTGGCGGGCGTACAACGGGTTCAGCCCGGAGGACGCACGGGAATTGGAGCAGCTGGGGTACGGCGCGCTGTGGTTGGGGGCTTCGCCTCCCGCGGATCTGGCGACGGTCGAACCGCTGCTCGAGGCGACCGAGACGATCACCGTCGCCACCAGCATCGTGAACATCTGGGCGTCGCAGGCGAAAGAGGTGGCCGACTCGTTCCATCGGATCGAGGCCCGCTTCCCCGGCCGGTTCCTGCTCGGCATCGGCGCGGGACACCCGGAGCACACCGGTGAGTACCGCAAGCCGTACGACGCGCTGGTGGAGTATCTCGACGACCTCGACGCCGCAGGAGTGCCCGCCGAACGGCGCGCGGTGGCCGCGCTCGGGCCGCGCGTGCTGAAGCTGGCCGCCGAGCGGTCCCTGGGCGCCTTGCCCTACTTCGTGCCCGCGGCGCACACCGGGAAAGCGCGCGAGATCGTCGGCCCGGACGCGCTGCTGGCGACCGAGCACAAGGTAGTGCTGACCGACGACACCCCGACCGCGCACGCCGTCGCGGACCAGACCGTCGCGTTCTATGTCGGCCTGACCAACTACGCGTCGAACCTGCGCCGATTCGGTTTCACCGACGCCGACCTCACCGTGCCGCCGAGCGAGGCGCTGTTCGATGCCGTCATCGCGCACGGCACGCCGGAGCGGATCGCCGCCCAGCTGTCCGCACACGCCGACGCGGGCGCCGATCACGTCGCGGTGCAGATCCTCGGCGACAACTACCTCCCCGCACTGCGCACCCTCGCTCCGCTGCTCACCGCGCGAGCCTGACCACCCTGTCTTCTCCGGCCCCCGGCGCAGCGCCGGGGGCCGGTTCGCGTTTCCGGGTGATCGTCCTAAGGGACTGTTAGGAAGCCGCGAGAGCCATTCCGCGCGCGTGTGACTGCCGACACACTGATCTGCGACGACGTGATGAGGCGTCGGAGAAGGAGATGTTGTGACTACGACACAGCCCGTGGGCGAGCGCCGGGTGGTCGCGAATGTGCTGCGCGGATCCATCGGCAATCTCGTCGAGTGGTACGACTGGTATGTCTACGCCGCGTTCAGCGTGTACTTCGCGAAGACGTTCTTCCCCAAGGACGATCCGACCGCGCAGCTGTTGTCCACCGCCGCCGTGTTCGCGGTCGGCTTCCTGATGCGCCCGATCGGCGGCTGGGCGCTGGGCCGCTACGCCGACCGGTTCGGCAGGCGCTCGGCGCTGACCTTGTCGGTGACGGTGATGGCCGCCGGATCGCTGATGATCGCGGCGACGCCGGGCTATCAGACCATCGGTCTGGCCGCGCCCGCCCTGCTGCTGGTGGCCCGGTTGCTGCAAGGTCTGTCGGTGGGCGGTGAGTACGCCACCAGCGCGACGTATCTGTCCGAGGTGGCCTCGGCGGGCAGACGCGGGTTCTACTCGAGTTTTCAATACGTGACGCTGGTGGCAGGCCAGCTCGTCGCGCTCGGGGTGCAGATCGTGCTGCAACAGTTCCTCGACGCCGACCAGATGAACGCGTGGGGCTGGCGGATCCCGTTCGTGATCGGCGCCGCGGGCGCGCTGATCGTGATGTGGTTGCGGCGCGGCATGGACGAATCCGAGCAGTTCCGCGCCGAATCCGCCCAGGAGCCGGCGAAGGACGCGCCAACCGCTGTGCGGCAATCGCGTGGCTCGCTGCGCATCCTGTTGCAGTATCCGCGCGAATGCCTGCTGGTCGTCGGCTTGACGCTGGGCGGAACGGTCGCGTTCTACACCTACACGACCTACATGCAGAAGTTCATGATCAACACCTCCGGCATCTCCAAGTCGACTGTCGCGTGGATCAACTTCATCGCGCTGCTGGTCTTCGTGGTGCTGCAACCGCTGGCGGGCGCGCTGTCGGACCGGGTGGGACGGCGCAAGCTGCTGATCTTCTTCGGCGTGGCGGGCACCCTGCTGACCGTGCCGATCATGACGGTGCTCGCGCGCACCACGAATCCGGTCGCCGCGTGGGGCCTGATGATGGCGGCGCTGGTGATCATCACCGGATACACCTCGATCAACGCGATCGTGAAGGCCGAGCTGTTCCCGACGAGGATTCGCGCGCTCGGCGTGGGACTGCCCTACGCCCTGACCGTCGCCATCTTCGGCGGCACCGCCGAGACGATCGCGCTGGCGCTGAAGAAGGGCGGCCACGAGTCGCTGTACTTCTGGTACGTCGCCGGCTGCATCGCCGTCTCGCTGATCACCTACTACTTCATGCGGGAGACCTCGGCCTCGTCGGCGATCGACGCCGAGCCCACCGCGAGCGCCGATACCGGGCCCGGCGCCGCGGCCGAGCCGGGACGGCCGATGGTCACCGTGCGTGACTGACCGGCCGGCACACGCGCCGGTCCGCCCACTGTGGGAGGATCGGCGCGTGCGGCTTGCGGTGGTCGAGGACGACGACGGCGTGGGAGACGCGCTGGTCGAAGCGCTCAACGCCCGGGGTTACCGCGCCGAACGCAAGCGCCGCGGCGCGGACCTGCTGATCGCGCACCGCGACTACGACGCGGTGATCCTCGACCTGGGACTGCCCGACGGCGACGGCTTTCAGGTGCTGCGCAGGCTGCGCGAGGTGAGTTCGGTCCCGGTGCTGATCCTGACCGCACGCAGCGACGAACGTTCGATCGTGCGCGGTCTGCGCGGTGGCGCCGACGACTATCTGGTGAAGCCGCCGCGCATCGCGGAACTCGTCGCGCGGTTGGAGACGGTCGCCAGGCGCGCTGCCGCGGCGGCGCGGCAGGAGCGGTCGGTGGTCGTCACCGGTGACGTGCGGGTCGATCTGGGCGCGCGCGTGGTGGAGGTGGCAGGCGAGCCGGTGGCGCTGACCCAGAAGGAATTCGAGCTGGTCGAGGCGCTGGTGGAACGGCCGGGGGCCGCGGTGAGCCGCCAGCAGTTGATGGATCGCATCTGGGGTGACGCCTTCGTCGCGGTCTCGCGTTCGCTGGACGTGCACATGACCGGCTTGCGGGCGAAGCTCGGCAGGCCCGGCCTGATCACCACCATTCGCGGATACGGGTACCGGTGGGGGCAGTGAGCGCGGCCCGGCGGGCCGGAGGAGTGCGATGCGGCGTCGCTTGCTCGTCGCGCTGACGCTGTTCGCGGCCGTCGCGGTGCTGGGGTTCGCGGTGCCGCTGTCGCTGACCGTCGCCACCAGCCGCACCCAGCAGTTGGTGCTCGCCCGCTCCGGGGACGCCGATCGCTTCGCCACCCTCGCCGACGACGCGGTCACCGCGGGGGACAGCCGCGCGCTGGCCGACGAGGTGCTGCGCTATCACGAGCTGTACGGCGAGAACGTGCTCGTGGTCGACGCCAAGGGCGCGACGACGGTGAACGCGGGCGCGGACGTCGACGATCCCGGTATCGAGGCGGCGGTGGCGGCCGCGCGCCGTAACCAGCGCCCGCACGCGGTGGACAAGCTGACGCCGTGGGGCGCGCCGACCATGCTGGTGGCACGGCCGGTCGGCACCGGCGTGCAGGTGAACGGGGCCGTGGTGATCGAGGCGTCGACGGCCGGCGCCCGCGGTGACATCGGGCGGGCCTGGCTGGTGATCGTGCTCGGCGGCGTGGTCGCGATGGCGGTGTTCGTGCTGCTCGCGGTGACGATCGGCCGCTGGGTGCTGCGGCCGCTCGCGGCGCTGTCGCACGGTGTCGCGGAGTTGACCGCGACGCTGCCCAAGCCGCGCGCCGACACTGTCGCGCCGGTGTCGATCGCGGGCCGCTACGGCGGGCCGCCGGAGATGCGGGCGCTGGCGGAGTCCTTCGACGCCATGGCGCTGGCCGTGGCCGATTCGGCGGACGCGCAGCGCCAGCTGGTGGCCGACACCGCACACGCCATGCGCAATCCGCTGGCCGCTCTGACCATCCGCCTCGATTCCCTGGAATCCGCGATCCCGGCGAGCGCGGCGAATATCTTCCGCAGCGCGGGCGCCGAGGTCGAGCGGCTCACCGCGCTGCTCGACGGCCTGCTCAGCCTGGCTGTCGCCGAGACGCCCGCGGCCTTCGACCTCGCCCGCACCGCCGAGGACGACAACCAGTGCGATGCCGCGCAGGTGGTCGCCGACCGTTTCGACGCCTGGTACTCGGCATTCGAGGCGGCCGGGCAGGAATTGCGGATGGCGCCCGTGGCCGGGCACGCCGAGGTCGCGGTCCCGGCGGACGTTCTCGCGCAGATTCTCGACGTGCCGCTGAGCAACGCGACGCGTTACGCGGGCGCGGGCGCGCACATCGATCTGGTCGTCGCGACCGAGCCAGGCTGGGTCACCGTGGCCGTCCGCGACGACGGCGACGGTGTTCCCACCGCCGAGATCGATAAGCTGACCACCCGTTTCTTCCGGGGTTCGGCCGCGCGGGCCGGTGGCTCCGGGCTCGGCTTGCCGATCGCCGCGGCATTGGCGCAGGCGCGCGGCGGCGCGCTCACCGTGGCGGCGGTGCGTCCGCACGGTCTGGCGGTCTCGGTGCGCCTGCCCGCGGCGGAGGCACCCTGATGGACAGGCAGCCGATCGTCGGGCGCGGCATAGGTCGTCGCGGTTTCCTCGCCTTGGCCGTGGCGGCGGGCATCGCGGGTTGTGGGCCGGGCGGCGGGGGCGCCACCGTGCGGCTGGCGTCCGGCGAGGTCGGCGGCTTCTATCACGCCTTCGCCGGATTGCTCGGCCTGGCCGCCGCCGATACCGCGGATGTGCGGATCGAACGGGTGACCACCTCTGGATCGCAAGACAACCTGGCGTTGCTGGCGCGCGGGGCCGTCGATGCCGCGCTCGCCCTCGCCGATTCGGTGCGCGACAGCGCGGGCGAGGTGTTCGCGCTGGGCCGGGTGTACGAGAACTACTTGCAGTTGGTCGTGCGCGCGGACAGTCCGATCGGTTCGGTCGCGGACCTGCGCGGAACGCGGGTGAGCCTGGGCGCGGAGGGCTCGGGCGCGGCGTTGACCGGTGAACGCATCCTGCGCGTCGCGGGGCTCGACCCGAGCGCCGACGTCACGATCACCCATCGTCCCTTGGCGCAGGCGGTGGCCGCCTTGACGGCGGGCGAGGCGGATGCGCTGTTGTGGGCGGGCGGTGTGCCGACGGCGCGGCTGGCGATACCGAGCCGGATGCGTCTGGTGGACATGGGCGAACTGGCCGCGCCGATGCGGGAGCGGTTCGGGCCGGTGTACGACCGGGTCGCGATACCCGCCGACGCCTATCCGGGCGGGGTCTCGGTGCACACCATCGGGGTGGCGAATCTGCTGCTCGCCGCGGGCGGCATGGCCGAGGAGGTGGCCGCCGCCATCGTGGAACTGCTGGTGTGGCATGCCGACGCGCTGGTGCCCACCGAGGCGGCGGGCACCCAGTTCCTCGACGGCCGGTCGCTGATCAGCACCGGCCCGATTCCGCTGCATCCCGGCGCGGCCGCGGTCTATCGCCGCTGGCACGGCTAGCTCGTCAGGAACGGACCAAGCGGGCGATGGCGTCGGTGGCTTCCTTGATCTTGGCTTCGGCCTCAGGGCCGCCCGCGACGGCCGCGTCCACCACGCAGTGGCTGATGTGGTCCTCGAGCAGGCCCATCGCCACCGCTTGCAAGGCTTTGGTCATCGCGGAGACCTGGGTGAGGATGTCGATGCAGTATTTCTCCTCCTCGACCATCCGCTGCAACCCGCGCGCCTGGCCCTCGATGCGCCGCAGCCGCTTGAGGTAATCGTCCTTGGCGGTGATGTAGCCGTGCCCGGCGTGGTCGGCCGCCGTGTGGTCGTGGGGGGAAGCTGCCACCGATGTCTCCTCGCTGCCTGCCGGTCGCCGCAACCGGCTCAATACCCCCCTAGGGTACAGCTCGCGGGGCGTCTTGTCAGGTCGGGGCCATTCGACGCGGCGGGTTCTTCCTCGGTCGCCATGGTCGGTGTCCCCTCGTGCGCCGCCACGAAAGCAGGGTAACGCGGATCCCGGCGCGCGACGGCCGTCGCGGGACGAGACAATTGGGGTATGAGTTCGCACCCTCGGCCCACGCTCGCCGTCATCGGCGGCAGCGGCTTCTACGATTTCTTCGACAACGAGGCGACCATCGTCGAGGTCGAGACCCCTTATGGCGCACCGAGCGCGGGCATCGCCGTCGGAGAGGTGGAAGGGCGGCCGGTGGCGTTCCTGCCTCGCCACGGCAAGAACCACGAATTCGCTCCGCACACCTTGCCGTACCGGGCCAACTTGTGGGCGCTGCGCTCGCTGGGCGTGCGCCGGATCTTCGCGCCCTGCGCCGTCGGCAGCCTGCGCGCGGACTGGGGGCCCGGCACGGTCGCGGTGCCGGATCAGCTGGTCGACCGGACCTCCGGCCGCCCGCAGACCTACTTCGACGGCGGCGGCATCCACGTGTCCTTCGCCGACCCGTACTGCGAGGAACTGCGCGCCGCCGCCATCAAGGCCGAGTCCGACGAGCTGCACATGATGCACGCGGCCACGATGGTCGTGGTCGAGGGACCGCGTTTCTCCACCCGCGCCGAGAGCCGGTGGTTCGCCGCACAGGGCTGGGAGCTGGTGAACATGACCGGCCACCCCGAGGCGGTGCTCGCTCGCGAACTCGAGATGTGCTACGCCGCCGTCGCGCTCGTCACCGATCTGGACGCCGGTCTGGAGGAGGGCGAGGGAGTGCGCGCCGTCGACGTCTTCGCCGAGTTCAAACGCAATCTGGTGCCCTTCAAAGAACTCATCCGCCGCGCGGTGGCCGCGGTGGACGGCACCGACACCTGTGACCGGTGCCGAGTCCACGCGGGAGCGTCGCTGCCGTTCGAACTGCCCTGAGTCCTTATCCGAGGGTGGGCCACCGCAGCGGGCGCCCGCTGCGGTGAAGCCCGCCGAGTCGGTGACGCCCGGCGTTCCCGCGCGGACCGCGGAAAGGGCGGAACGACCGCGCCGGGCACGGCCGAGTAGTCGGCCACCGAACTCGGATGGCCGGATGTCGCTCAGCTCGGCCTCGGCGCGAACGCCTCGGCGTGAGCCGTTGCCCACTGCTCGAAAGTGCGCGGAGGTCGGCCGGTCACCTGCTCGACGGTCGGATAGAGCGTCGCCTCGTCCAACGTGCCCTCGACGAAGAAGCTGAGAAACGCGTCCACGTACTCCCGCGGCATGGTGGCCGCCAACTCGGCCTCGGTCTCCTGGTCGTCGAGCTCGTGCGCCACCAGCGGCCGGTTCAGCACCGCGGCGAGTACCGCGACCTGCTCCGCCGGTCGCAGTGCCTGCGGGCCGGTGAGCTCGAGCACTCGCCCTTGCAGCCCGTCCCGGGTGAGCGCGGCGGCGGCGACCGCCGCGATGTCGGCGGGGTCGATCGCGCCGACTCGGACACCGGGGAATTGCACACGGACGACGTCGCCCGCGGCGAGCTGCGGCAACCAGCGCAGCGCGTTCGACATGAACGACCGCGGCCGCAGGAAAGTCCAGCTCAGCTCGGATGCGCGCACCGCGTCCTCGGACAGCGTCATGTAGCGCGAGACGGCGTTGTCCATGTCGCGCAGCGCGGCGGAGCCGCCGGAGAGCAGCGCGACCCGGCGGACCCCAGCCTTGTTCGCGAGGTTCAGTAGCCCCGGCAAGTCGTTGTAGCCGGGGAGCAGGAACATGCCGTCCACGCCGTCGAGCGCGTCGGCCAGCGTCTCCGGGCGGTTCAGATCACCGGTGACGGCCTCGGCGCCGGGTGGGAGCACCGCCTTGGCCGGATCGCGCACCAGCGCTCGCACCTGCTCGCCCGATTCGCTGAGGGTCCATACCAGTTCCGCGCCGACATTGCCGGTGGCGCCGGTTACCAAGATCATTTCGTCTCCGTGTTTGTTTGGCCGCGACTGCGTCGCGGCGTATTCGCGGCCCTCTGATGGCTCGCGTGTGCGCGACCGCCGCTTGCTCCTTCGTCGCGGACGCGGCGGCCGCGCACACGCGAGCCGGGCCGCGAACGGCGGATGCTCGGTCTCGCTTCGCTCGAAAGACGTGGTTGCGGGGCGCTGGGCGCGTCGGTAGCGGGACTCAGCACCAGGCGCGCAGTGGAGGTGGACGGTGTGCGGCTTGCCACGGCGGTCGCTTGCCCCTTCGTCGCTTACGCGGCGGTCTGCCCGGACGCGAGCCGGGCCGCGAACGGCGGATGCTGGTGCGTGTAGGCCATGCCTTCCGTATCCAGTGCTTGCCGTCCAGTGTTGTTTCGGCAGCGTTGGCTTCGGTTGTGACGTCGGATCGAATTGCGGTAGCTCGAATGGGTTGTCTTGTCGGCCTCAGAGTATCCAGTGCTCTCGGGTCGGGCGCTCGTCAACGGCGGGAAGTCGTCGCTGAGTTTCCCGATGCTGCGGAGCGCGCCGGTACGCGGTTGCCGTCAGGTCCCGCGTTAGGCTCGCGCGGTGGAAACCCCGTTGCGGCTCGAGGTCATCGTGGCCAGTGTGCGTCCGGAGCGGTTCGCGCCGGTGGTCGCGGAATGGTTCCTGCGTACGGTGCGTGCGTGGCCCGAATTCGACACGGGCGTCATCGATCTCGCGCACACTCCGTTGCCGCTCGAGCTCACCGAGAACGAGGAGACCGCCGCCTATCGCGCGCGACTGCGGGACGCCGACGCGTTCGTCGTCGTCACCTCGGAGTACAACCACGGCTATCCGGCGTCGCTGAAGACGGCTTTCGACACCGCGAAGCACGAATGGCGCGCGAAACCCATCGCGTTCGTCTCCTACGGCGGCCTTTCCGGCGGTCTGCGTGCGGTGGAGCAGTTGCGCCAGGTGGTCGCGGAGATCCATATGGTGTCGGTTCGCGAGACGGTCAGCTTCCACCAGGCCAAGAAGCGGTTCGACGAGACGGGCGAGACCCGCGACGGCGCCGCCATCGACGCGGCGGAACGCATGCTGCGTCAATTGGCTTGGTGGGCGCGCACTTTGCGAGCTGCGAGGACAACCGATCCGTACCCGGGCTAACGCTGCCTGAGCGCAGGAGGGGTGAGGGGGGTCTTGACGCCCGCGCCGGAATCGGTATCAGTGTGCGGACGACCTGCGCTTCTGACGCTCAGCACCGGGCCGCCGATTGCGCGGGGCCGGTGCGCGCCCAGTTCTACGGCTCAGCTTTTCGATTTCGGAGCCATCGAGCCGACGTCGGAACCGAGGTGAATCGAATTCTCATGCTGCGCTACTGCGGTTGCATCGCCCGTCGGCCGCGCGGCTGGCCGATGTAGGTGGCCTCACTGGGAATCGATACCAGCGTGAGGTCGACCTGTGCCGTGCCGGTGCGCAGCACCACGTGGTTGCCGATCGCGCCGGGCTGGTGGATGGCCAGGTCGGGACGGCTCGCGGGCCAGCCCATCGGATCGCCCGTCACGTAGATGGTGGTGACGCCGGCGTGCGGGGCGGGCGCGAGCACCCCGTCCACCACCGTCGCGGTGAAACCCGCGTCCGACTGGTGGGTTTCGACCGCGATGGTCAAGCGCTCGGGATTGCCGATGGTGGTGACCAGGTTCTCCCACGCCCGCGCCCGGTCGGTGCGGATGAGGATCCGTTCGCCGACCGCGAGCGCCCGGAAGACCAGCTGCTGCGCCAGATACAGCTCACCGGCGACGTACACCGTCGAGATGCCCGCGCCGACGATGCGGACCGCGACGCCGTTGCCTTCGTCATCCGAGCCGATCAGCTGGCCGCAACCGGACGAAGGAAGGTGCAAGTCGTCGACGATATCGATGAGGTGCTCGATCATCGGAATGGTGTCGTCCACACCGGGAACGGCCAGCGGCAGATGCGCCAGCAGGCCGTCGCGGTGGCGTCCGTTCATCGAGATCATGCCCGGCAGCTGGGAACGCTCCGGCAGCTCGCGTGCGGTCAGCCGCCAGGCCGCACCGATGCTCACCGAGTCGGCGGAACTACCGGGGCGCAGCCGCACCGCCACCGTGGTTCCGCGCGACGGCGCCACCCAGAGCTGGGCGAGCAGGTCGGATTCGAGTCGCTTGGGGTCGAGTGCGCTGCCGATGTTCACGCTGTTGCCGATTTCGGCGTAACGCCAGCTGTGTTCGAGCGTGCGCGGATCGTAGCCGCCGGTGATCTGCAGGACCGCCTTGCGGATCTCCGGCGCGGTGAGGATGCGGGCATTGCAATCGGCGTCCTCGAGCGTGCGCATGATGCGCTGGGTGGCGATGGTGACCGCGCGCGACGCTCCTTCCGCACCACCGCCGCGCCGGGCCGCCGCCTCCGGGCAGGCGACCGCGTCGAAGCTGATCGCCAGCCACACCGTGCGGTGCGCGGTCGCGGGCAGCGGGCCGAGCAGCGATTCGTAGATCTTGCCCGCGGGAGTGCCGGAACGGCTGCGATGCCCGTGGCTGACGATGTCGATGCCGCTGAGCAGGATGTCGTGCTGGTTCAGGCATTTCGCCAGCTCGGACAAGGGAAGCAGATGCGAGGCGTGCACCGTGGTGCGAGCGATCCTGGTCAGGCCGCCGGGCGGGGGCAGCACCTCCACCACCGTCACCACGCGGCTGCCGTCCCAGTAGAGGCCGAGCGAACGTCCGTCGGCGCCGCGGAAGTCGACGGTGTCACCGAGTTCGTAGTCACGATGGGTGAGGTAGCGCCACCACGTGGCGACCCAGTCCAGCAAAGTGCGTCCGGCGACGGGAATCAGCGGAATCAGCGCGACGACCACCGCGACGCCGAGCGCGGGAAGTCCCGGCAGGCCGGCCGACAGCGCGACGACTCCGGCGAGCAGCCCGATGAGCTGGGCGACCAGCAGGTTCCGCATCGAGATGCGCCCGAAAAGCGGTCGTGGTCCCGCGCCTGCCGGTTCCGCCATCGTCGTCCCCCAAGTACCCGATATCGGCCGGTTCGCCGCGGCCGAGCTGAACAAGAGTCCCCGGGAACTGTACTGTGTTCGGCGAACGTGAGCACTGTTCGGGGGAGGAATAATGCCTTCAAAACCCACCACTCGCTGGCAGGTCAGCGGCTACCGCTTTCTGGTCCGGCGGATGGAGCACGCCTTGGTGCGCCGGGACGTGCGAATGCTGCACGACCCCATGCGTTCCCAGTCCCGCGCCTACGCGGCCGGACTGATCCTGGCGTGTGTCGCACTGGCGGGTTGCGGCGTGCTCGCGTTGCTGCGCCCGCAGGGCAAGATCGGCGACGACAACAAGATCCTGATCGGCAAGGACTCCGGCGCCGTCTACGTGGTGATCGACGACGTGGTGCACCCGGCCCTCAACCTCGCCTCCGCCCGCCTGGCCGCGGGTGAGGCCGCCAAGCCCGCCACCGTGAAGGAATCCGAGCTCGGAAAGAAGCCGCGCGGCCAATTGATCGGCATCCCAGGCGCTCCCGCCTCGCTGCCCTTCGACAAGGAGGGCAAGGGGCGCGCTTGGACGGTGTGTGATTCGTTGAAGACCGACGGCACCGATGACCGCAGCACCTCCGTTCTCGTCGGCGATCTGGAACTCGGCGACAAGGCGTCGGCGATGGGCAAGGACAAGGCGCTGCTGGTGAAGGGTAAGGACGCGACTTACCTCATCTGGAACAAGACGCGCGCTCGCGTGGATATGAGTGAACCGGCGGTCACCGGACCGTTGGGGATCCGTGGCATGACGCCGCGCCCGATCAGTGAAGGTCTGCTGAACGCGATTCCAGAGGTGGACGCGATCGTGCCGCCGAAGATCGATGATCCGGGTGGGCAGCCGTCCGGCTACTCGATCAACGGCCTGCGGATCGGCACCGTCGTGCAGATGACCGGCAAGTCGAACCAGAACTTCGTCATCCTGCACGACGGTTTGCAGCCCATCAGTGCATTCACAGCCGAAGTCATCCGCAGTTCCCAACGCAACCCGGATCACGGCGCCGCCATCGGCGACTACGAGGCGAACAATGCGCCGCCTTCGAAAGCGCTGAAGGTCGACTCCTACCCCGATGTCGCGCCGACCGTCATCGAGCCCAAGGCGCGACCAGTGAGCTGCTTGTCCTGGAAGCCCATCCCGGGAGTCGCGGGCAATGCCGACGTTGCCCTGCGTGCGGAACTCACTGTCATCGATGGCAGCGACCTGCCGATGTCCAGCAGCGCCAAGCTGGTTCCGCTCGCCCAAGCCGATGGCAAGGGGGACAAGGTGGACTCCGTGTACTTCAAACCGGGCTCCGGCGCCTTCGTCCAGAGCACCGGCATCGAACCGGACAGTCGACGTAAGGACAGCATGTTCTACATCGCCGACACCGGTGTCCGCTTCGGTATCAAGGACGTCGAGGCCGCGAAAGCGCTCGGCATGGACAAGGAATCGGGCGTGACGCCGGAACCCGCCCCTTGGCCGATCATCGGTCTGCTCGCAAGCGGCCCAACCCTGAGCCGCGAGGCGGCCATGATCGCCCACGACGGCGTCGCTCCGGATTCCGCTCCCGCGAAGCAGCCGGTGGCCTCGGCGAAATGATCGACTGGCGGAGGTTGGCACCTCCACCACATCTGTGACCCAGATTACTTAGCCGATTTTTTGTCAGACGGGAACCGAAGCCGATCACGTGACGTCCAATCCCCTGACGGACAGCAACTGCCGATCACGTTCGTCGCCGATGGCCGCACAGCAGATGCTGGACGGCGGATCAGGGAAGGGGTTTCGTATGAATAGAGGGGTTTCGGCACTGGCATCGTTCGCCGCCTCAGTTGCCGTTGTCGGGGGTGTCTGTGCGCTCAATGCGGGACAGGCGTACGCGGACCCGATCGCCAAATACAGCAGCCCGGACGCATGCGAGAAGGAAGCGGCGAAGCGAAACGCCGAATACCGGCGTAGTAACGAGGGTTCGACTGCGCCCGGGGTTACTTTCTACTGCGAGCCGTGGGAATGGGTGGAGACCAAATCGTGGGGCTTGTTCTGGAGGCCCAATTCTTAACCGTGATCACGTCCTGTGATTCGAACGGCTGTAGGCCCGTCGTATGACGGGCCTACAGCCGGGTCCAGCGGGTCACTCGTCTTCGCGGACGCCGAATCGGCGGCGGATCGGAAAGGAGGCGAGCATGCCCAGCACCAGTAGTACCGCGACGCTGCCGCTGCCGATAAACGCTACGTTTCGTGCGCGATGGTCGGGCGGTGGAGCCGGCGACGGAACCCGCAATTGCACGCTCGAAGCTGCTGCGGGTCGCTTCGGCGGAAGCGTTTTAGGTACTTCGGCGGTCAAGGCGGCGACCGGATCCACAGCGCCATAGCCGATGTAGGGATTCCATCCCTCCGCAGGGGCATGGGCGGTCGCTTCGATGCGCTTGATGACCTCCAGCGCACTCAGCTCCGGGAAACGGGCTCGCACCAGGGCAGCTACCCCGGAAACCAACGGGGTCGCAAAACTGGTGCCCTGAATCGGACCGAGCTTCCCCGACTGCTGCACGCTGCCCAGTTGAACCGCGGTTCCTTTGCTGTTCGGATCATTGAACAGTGGGTCGAGGGAGGTGATGTTCTCGCCGGGCGCCGCCACACCAAGCCATGGTCCGGGCACTGTGAAGGTGGACGGCTGCCCGTTCCCGTTGATGGAACCGACGGCGAGCACGTAGTCGTCATAGCGGGCGGGCGACACGTTCAGGTCGACTTTGGCCCACGGGTCCCCGGTGGGGTCGAGCGGATCGATGATCGCGTTGTTGCCCTTGCAGCTGTCAGCGCTTTCGCTGCTGTTACCTGCTGCCGCTACCACGACCACGTCCTTCTCGATCGCGGCGTACCGGACCGCGGCGCCGAGCTCGGTATCTTCAAAAGGCTCGGAGATCGGCTTGCACGCGACTTCGGAGATATTGATGACGGTTGCTCCCATGTCCGCCGCGCGACGGATCGCCGATGCCATGGTTCGAGTGGTGCCGTATCCCTGGGGCAGCGCATCCGGTCCTTTGTCCCGATTCGCTCCCTCCTGCTGGTACAGCCTGCTGGTCTGGCGGATCGTGAGAATTCGGGCCGCCGGTGCGACCCCGGAGAAGCCCTGGCCGTCGACCTCCGTCGCCGCGATCAGCCCCGCGACCAACGTTCCATGTGCATCGCAGTCCTCGGTTCCGTCACTATTGCTCACATAGTCGCCGCCCGCGATCAACCCAGGCAGGCGCGGATGGCGGGCGACGCCGGTGTCGATGACCGCCACGAGTTGACCTGCGCCCTTCGAGAATCCCCAGGCATGCTGCAGGTCGAGGGAGCGTTGCGCCTCGGGAATCGAGGGCCCGTTGCCTCCCGAGCCGGTACTGACGCAAGGGGTATTGGATGCCCGCTCGGTCTTGTCCGGTGGAGCGGCCGGCTCGCCCGCTGGCGGTGGCGTATTCGGGCTTACGGTGGGTTTCTCCGCTTGCGCAGGCGGGATTCCGGCCGTAGCGCCGACGGAGACGCCGAGCGCCAACACGCAGACTGCCGTGCCCAACCGAACCGCTCGGAAGCCACCGGCGATCAGCTGTTCGGAACTCATCGCTGCGAACTCACAGCCCGCGGACGATGGAGTAGAGGTCCGCCACCCAGAAGACCAGGGGCAGTACCGCGGCGACGAACGTGTACTCGAGCAGTTCCACGCCCCGGCGCATGGGCGGGGTGGCCGACTGGTTGGGGATGATGATGCCGAGGATCAGCGCGGCGACCAGGACCACCATGGCCGCGCCGAAGACGGCCAGCGGCTGGTGCATCGCGAAACCGGCGCCCACCAGCATGATCAGCACGATGCCCGCGCCACCGGCGATGAGAACGACGGCCTGTTCCGCGCCCGCGTAGGTGCGACTGCGGAACATCAGCACCACCGCGCAGACCAGGGCGAGCGCGATGCCGGGCCAGTACGGGTCGTCGGACGCCGGGTCGGTGGCGCCGAGCGCGCCGATGACGGTGACCAGCGTGGTCGCCGCGACCAGGCCCGCGAGGTACATACGAGCCCGTTCCGACTTCACCCGCAGCACCTCCATCGTGGGCAGTGCGCGGTGATCGTCGGGATCGTCCTCGGTCGGATCGATAGGGGTGCCCGGCGAAGGCACCGGCGGCAGCGGCAGTTTCGCCAGCAGCATGGACACGCGCGGCGCCAGGGACAGGCCGCCGAGGCCGAGCGCCGCCGCGCCCGCGCCGATCGCACGCTCCGGCTGGTCGGTGAGCAGGCCGACCAGCGCAGCCGGCACGGCGTAGGTGGCGAGCGCGGCGCCGCCGATGAACAACGCGAGCCCGACGCCGGTGACCCGCCACGCCAGGATCGCCGTCGCTCCGGCCAGGACCGATCCGAGCAGGATGTGCGCCCAGCCGTAATCGTCCGGCACGTAGAGCATGCCCGCGCTGAACGCGGCGGGCAGCGCGCAGCCGCCGAGCACCAGCGCGGTGCCGTTGTCGCTGTACATCCTGCTCAGCACCATCGCGGTGACGACGAGCAGGATCGCGACCACCAGCGCGATCGAGCCGCCGACCCCGGTCGGCAGCGAGCCGGGGGACAGCAGCAGCCCGAGACAGCCGACGATCATGGTGAGCGCCGCGAGCACGGAGCCGGTGATCCGCGCGACCCGAGGGGTCCAGCTGCGGTAATGGTCGGTGTCGGCGATCGCGACGTTGTACATGATGTCGTCGAACAGCGGAGTCGGCGCGGTGTGCGAGGCGCTCTCCAGCATCAGCAGTTCGCCGTCGCGGACGCCGTGCTCGCCGAGGCTGAGCGAGTTGGAGAACGGGGGATGGCCGATCCGGGCGAGCACCCATTCCGCGGGTTCGTAACGCTCGCCCTCGTTGTCGAAGTCGTTGGTGCGGCTGTGCTGGGCGACCATGTCGACCACGCTCGGAATCACCAGCGCGACCGGCACGTCGACCGGGATGGCCATGTCGACCTGTGTGTGCTTGGCCAGAATCGTCACCCGGGCGAGGTCGGGGGCGCGGACGATGCCCCGCGAGGATTCTTCGTCGATGTGGTCGAGCCGCGCGTGCGTCAAACTTCCCCCAACTCCGTCTTCTACCTAGTGATTCCACGGCACGGCGGGCCTGGGGCGAGCTTGCGAACCCTCGGTCCGGGCAGCAGAATGCTGGTCGAACTGTACGACATGTCGGCTGTGACCTCTACACTGAGGCCGAATCGCAGCTGGCCTAAGGGGGAATCTCGTCGATGAGCACTGTCCGCTTCCAGCGCCGTGCGCGCCGCGAGATGCCACGAACGCCCGGCGGCGAGGTCACGCTGCAGCCGCCGCCCGAAATCCCCCGGGTCACACCGGGAAATCTGGTGCTCAAACTCATGCCGGTCGTGATGGTGATCGGCATGGTCGGCATGATGGCCCTGATGTTCACCCAGGGTGGCGGCATCGCGTCCAACCCGATGAGCATGATGTTCCCGATCATGATGCTGTTCTCCATGGTCGGCATGTTCGCGGGCCAGGGCGGGGGCAAGGGGCAGAAGGCCGCCGAGGCCAACGAGGACCGCAAGGACTACCTTCGCTATCTCGACCAGGTCCGCAAGGACGTCAACGAGACCGCCGCCCAGCAGCGCGCTTCCGTCGAATGGAGTCACCCGGAGCCGGAACTGGTCTGGATGCTCGCAGGCACCAGCCGCATGTGGGAACGCCGCGCGGGGGACAAGGACTTCTGCCACGCCCGTATCGGTCTCGGCGGCCAGCGCTTGGCCACCAGGCTGGTTGCGCCGGAGACCGGTCCGGTCGAGGAGCTCGAACCGATCGCCGCGGTCTCCCTGCGCCGTTTCGTGCGCGCCCACTCGACCGTGCCGGATCTGCCGACCGCCATCGCGGTCAAGGGTTTCGCCACCATCGCGCTGGACGGCGACCGAGGCCAGGCGCGCGACATGACGCGCGCGATGCTGGTGCAGCTGTGCATGTTCCAGGCGCCGGACCAAGTGCTCGTCGCGGTCGTCTGCGGTCCGGACACCGCGCCGGAGTGGGAGTGGACCAAGTGGCTCCCGCACACCCAGCACCCCGACGCGCAGGACGGCATCGGCACCCAGCGCATGTTCTACGGCTCGATCCGGGAGGCGATGGCGGGGCTGCATCCGCTGCTCGGCAACCGGGTCAGGTACTCGCGCAACCAGCCCGCCAACGCGAACATGGTGCACATCGTCATCGTGGTCGACGGCGGTCTGCTGGAGGCCGAGGACGATCAGCTGCGCGAATCCGGCTACGAGGGCGTCACCATCATCGACCTGTGCGGCTACGCACCGCGTCTCGCGGTGTCGCGCGGCATCAAGATGATCGTCGAGAACGGCGAGTGCGTCGGCCGCGGCGCCACCGGCAATCAAGAGCGGTTCGCGCTGATCGATCGGATCAGCCCCGAGCAGGCGCAGCAGGTGGCGCGCAGGCTCGCCCCCTACCGTGCCGCCACCCAGCGCAGCAGCGACGCGGAGACCGACGACGCCGAGGTGATCTCGACCTGGGCGCAGCTGATGGGTCTCGGGGACATCGGTTCGTTCAACCCGGAGCACGCGTGGCGGCCGCGCTACGGACGGGAACGCCTGCGCGTCCCGTTCGGTGTCGGCGCCGACGGTCTTCCGGTGGAACTGGATATCAAGGAGGCCGCCGAGAACGGCATGGGCCCGCACGGTCTGTGCATCGGCGCCACCGGCTCCGGTAAATCGGAGTTCCTGCGCACCCTCGTGCTCAGCCTGCTGGCCACGCACTCGCCCGACCAGCTGAACCTGGTCCTGGTCGACTTCAAGGGCGGCGCGACGTTCCTCGGCCTGGAAGGTGTTCCGCATGTCGCGGCCGTCATCACGAACCTGGAGGAAGAGGCCGATCTCGTCGACCGCATGAAGGACGCACTGGCCGGTGAGATGAACCGCCGCCAGGAAGTGCTGCGGGCGGCGGGCAACTTCGCCAATGTCTTGGAGTACGAGAAGGCCAGGGCCGCGGGCGCCGATCTGGATCCGCTGCCCGCCCTGTTCGTGGTGCTCGACGAGTTCTCCGAACTGCTCACCCAGCACCCGGATTTCGCGGAGCTGTTCGTCATGATCGGCCGCCTCGGCCGCTCACTGCACGTGCATCTGCTGCTCGCCTCGCAGCGGTTGGAGGAAGGCAAGCTCAAGGGCCTCGAATCGCATCTTTCCTACCGCATCGGCCTGAAGACATTCTCCGCCAACGAATCTCGTCAGGTGCTCGGTGTGCCCGACGCCTACAACCTGCCGAACCACCCCGGTGGCGGCTACCTGAAGGCCGACTCCGGAGAGATCCAGCGCTTCCAGGCTTCCTATGTCTCCGGGCCATATGTCGGCGGAGGCTCGCAGCGTGACATGACCGTGGCGACCCAGTCCGGGGAAATCGATGTCAAAGCGCGGCCGTTCACCGCGACCCATGTCGACTTCCGGGCCGCGGACCGCGTTCCGCTGCCGCCCGAACCGAGCTCGGAACCGGAACAGGACGAGGACGGCGAGCAACTGTCCAACCTGAACATGCTGGTCTCCCGGATCCGCGGCCACGGCCGCCCGGCGCACGAGATCTGGTTGCCACCGCTGGACGAGGCGCCGACGCTCGACCAGCTCGTCCCACGCTCCATTCTCACCGGCGAGTACTCCGCGGTGTCCACGCTGCGTGCTCCGATCGGCATCGTCGACCGCCCGTACGACCAGCGGCGCGACCCGATGATCATCGACCTGTCCGGCGCCCGCGGCAATGTCGCCGTCGTCGGTGGCCCGCAGTCCGGGAAGTCGACGGCGCTGCGCACGCTCATCATGGCGATGTCGTTGACGCACACCGCCGAACAGGTGCAGTTCTACTGCCTCGACTTCGGCGGCGGCACCCTGGCGAGCCTGCAGGGGCTGCCGCACGTCGGCTCGGTGGCGAGCCGGTTGGACGAGGACCAGGTGCGGCGCACCATCGCGGAGATGACCACCATCGTCCGGCAGCGCGAGGCCCGCTTCCGCCAGCTCGGCATCGAATCGATGGCGGACTTCCGCAGGCTGCGCGCGATGGACCCGGCCGGCAGCCCGGGTGCTGCGGGCGCGCACGAGGACCCGTTCGGTGACGTCTTCCTGGTGATCGACGGTTTCAGCTCGATCCGCCAGGACTTCGAGATGCTCGAGCAGACCATCATGAATCTCGCCGTCCAGGGTCTGTCCTACGGCGTGCACGTGGTCATCGCGCTCAACCGCTGGGCGGAGGCGCGGCCCGCGCTCAAGGATCAGATCGGCACCAGGATCGAGTTGCGCCTGGGTGATCCGATGGACTCCGACCTGGGCCGTAAGTTCGCCTCCCTGGTTCCGCAGGGGCGGCCGGGTCGCGGTATGACCCCGGAGTGCCTGCACATGCTGACCGGTCTGCCTCGCATCGACGGCAGCTCCGATCCGACCGACCTCACGCACGCCGTCGCGGACGCGGTCGCCACCATCGCCAGGCTCACGCCGGGGCGTCATGCGCCGCAGGTTCGCATGCTGCCCGAGCAGCTTCCCCGCGAGCAACTGCTGTATCTGGCGGGCGATTGGCCGTCGCAGGTCGACCCGAACGCGAAATGCCTGCGTATCCCATTCGGCATCAACGAATCCGAACTCGCGCCGGTCTACATCGACTTCGTCGAGAGCCCGCACTTCATCATCATCGGTGACACCGAATCGGGAAAGACGACGCTGTTGCGCTCGCTGATCGAGGGCATCGCCGCGTCGAACACGCCCGATCAGGCCCGCTTCATCATCGGCGATTACCGGCGCGGCATGCTGGGCCTGGTCCCGGAGGGATATCTCGCGGGCTACGGCTCCACGGCGCCGCAGTTCACGCAGAACATGAACGACCTGGCCGCCTACGTCGGCAAGCGCACGCCGGGTCCGGACGTCACTCCGCAGCAGTTGCGGGATCGCTCGTGGTGGAGCGGACCGGAGCTGTACGTCATCGTCGACGATTACGACTTGGTCGCCACGTCCGCGGGCAATCCGGTCCAGGCGCTGCTCGAGCATCTGCCCCACGCCCGCGACCTCGGCTTCCACGTGATCATCGCCCGGCGTTCCGGCGGTGCGAGCAGGGCGATGTTCGAGGCGACGTTGGCGCGGATGCGCGATCTGGGCTCGGCGGGCCTCATCCTGAGCTGCAGCAAGGACGAGGGCGTCCTGATGGGCACCAAGCGACCGAGCCCGATGCCGCCGGGCCGAGGCACCTATGTCACTCGCAATGTCGAGGGCTTGATCCAGACGGCGTGGATGCCGTCGCCCTGATGTCCGAGGTCGAGCTCGTCGTCACCGAGGCGCGCATCTGGGCGCGTGGCGCCGACACGCACTGGGACGCGCCGCCGACGGTGGTGCTGGGCAGCAATGGCTTCGATCTCGTGGTGGGACAGTCGCTGACTCCGCCCACCCAGGTCGGTTCGGTGGTTCAGTTCGTGCCCGCCGACGCCATCGCGCTGCCACCGCGCACGCCGTCGGTGGTGGACGCGATGAGCGCCGTCTTCGCGACTGTGCTCGAGCAACTTCGCGTCGCGCCCCCCTGTGCCCGGATGACGTTGATCTGTCCGACCGAATGGGGCGCGGCCCGTCGCGGCGTGCTCGATCAGGCGGCGCGGCGCGTCGCCTCGGACGTCGTTTTCGAGGACATCGCGGTCCGGTCGGTCGCCTCGGACGAGGGCACCAGCCACAGCCGGCGAACGCTGGTGCTGGAGTTCGGCACGCTGGCCACCACGGCGTCGGCGGTCATCCGAAGCCATCGTGGCGTGCATATCGAATCCTGTGAGCACGAGCCGACGCTCGCGTTGGCCGAAATAGCCGACGCATCACCGGGCTTCGCCGAGCTGTGCAGCCTGATCACCCGAGTGCTCGAGAGCGGCCCGATCGACCTCGTGCAGGTGGTGGGTATCAGCGATCCCGGAAAAGTGGACTTGCTCCGCGGGGCGGTTCAGCAGGCCATAGGCGCCGATGTCGAACTGCGCCCGGTCGCCGGCCCCGATCTGGTCCGAGGGCGCGGGACCGAGCCACGCGAAGTGTCCACCGCGTCGACCGAGTGGATGCGACCGCTCCGTGAGCGCGCCGCAGCACGGCCGCCCCGGTACGGCGCGGCGCGTATCGCGCTCGCGGCGTCCGCGGCCGTGGTGATCGTCGCCTTGACGATCGCCGGCGCGATCGTCTTGGCCGGTCGCCGAGGAGACGAGACCACAGCGGCGCCCAGCTTGGAAGCGGTGTCGCCGACTGTCGCGTCGTCGCCGGGCGCCCCACCGGTCGAATCGGCACCTGAGGCTTTCGGCCGAATCCGCTTTCGGGTTCCTCCCGGCTGGCGCATCGCCCAGTCGCCTGATACGGGACGTGCCCGGGTCGATCTGGTGCCAGAGGTCGCGGCGCGGCAGCGGATCACGCTGATGCAGGCGCCGCTGACAGCGTCGTCCAGTTACGCCCAGGTCGCGGCGAAACTGGAAGCGCAGATGGCGCAGCGCCCGCCGGGAGTGCTGACCGACCTGCGGCAGGACGTCATGTTCGGTGGCCGTTCCGGTCTCGCCTATCTGGAGCATCCCGGAGACGGATCGACGGTCCACTGGCATGTCCTGCTGGAGTACGGGATTCAGATCAGCATCGGTTGCCAGTACGCGGGAGACGAATGGGCGCAATTGGAAGCCCCGTGCTCGCATTTCGGGGATACGGTCCGCGTCGTCCCCTGATGGGCGTGGCGGCGGGCGCCTGAAACAAACGCGCTGCGCGGCAGAATGATTCGAGCCCCCGGCACCGAGTACCGGGGGCTCGAATCAGCCGAGACGGGATCTCAGAAGAGGCCCGCCAGGGCGGTGTCGGTGCCCTGCAGGTCGGAGTTGCCGCTGCTGACCAGCTTGCCCGCGCTTTCCAGCGTGGTGTTCAGCTGGGTGACCTGCGTGTTCCACTGGGCCTGCAGCGAGGCGAACGCGTCGTTCGCGTCACCCTTCCAGTAGTTGGTCACGAAGTCGGTGACCTGCTTGTGGAAATCTTCGAGCATGGTCATGACGCTGCGCGCCTCGGCCACGATGGCCTGGGCGCCCGCCTCGACCTCGCCGAAGTTAGAAGCAATCCGACCGGGGTCGTTCGCTACCATGGGGAGCTCCTTGTTGTCTGTGGTTCGGCTGTCGGATCAGGGAAGGTCCAGGCTGGAGGCCTGCGCGGCCACCTGCTGGGCGAACTGCTGGTCCTGGTCGGCGAACTTCCGGCCGGCGTGGGCGAGCTTGTCCGACGTCTGATCCAGCTGATCGTTCAGCTTCCGCGCCTGGGCGAAGTAGCTGTCCATGAACGTGTCGAACGCCTGACGGGCAGCACCGCTCCAGGTGGCGGTGGTCTGATCCGACTTGCTGTTCAGTGCGGTGATCGCGGTCTGCAGATCCTGGTGCCGCTGCCGGCAGTTGTCTACAAACTTCGAGATCGCCTCTTCGCTCGCTTCGAGCTGTCCTGCCATTTCGGCTCCTTTCGGGTTCCCGTCTCGGCCAACGGCGGAAGCCCCAGTTGGCCTGTACATCTGGTTGGACGCGGTGCGGGTCTGATCGGTTCCATCCGACTCGAGAAAAATTCGGCATCGCCCCACGGGATCAGGGCCCTGCGCCGCCTCAGCCCGGCTCGTCCGTAGATTTCGGCGGCCGCGCACGGGCCTGCTCGGAAGACCACGATGCGATCCGGGTCTGCATGACTTGTAACGCCAGCGCTCGGCTCCCCTCCTTCCCCCTGCTCGCTGCTGTAATGATCGGCGAGTGGGCTGGCTGCGGTACACCTTACCGAACGCCTAAGTCCGCCGCTACCAGCAGATTGCCGAAAGCCGGTGGTCTCGGAACTCGAAAAGCCTACGAACCCTTGCCTTCACCGGACGGCCGCGTCACTTCACGCGGTTGCGCAGCACCGGCACCAAGCGGTCGAGCAATGTCTGCTGGGACGACTCGCTCCATTCGCGGACCGCGGCGACGGCCGCGGGATCGTCCAGCGGAATCACCGTGGCCCGGGTACCCGCGACCTGGTACGGAAGGCCGAGCAGACCACCGCCCCCAGCTTTTTCGTCGCTGCGCACGGCCAGCACATAGCCATCCGCCGCGACTTCCAGCCGGTTGGATCCGGTCAGCTCGCGAGGCGATGCCTCCTCGCCTTGCCGCCGGTAGTTGAGGTTGTAGACGAACCCGAGATCTTCCAGGAACTCGGTCTGCGGGGTGCCGCCGAGAAAGATCGAGATCTGTGCACCGCGCGGCACGTCGACCATCGTGATCGTCTTGCCCCGGAACACGGGGTTGTCCGCCCGTGCCCGGTCCAGCGGCGACAGGGCTGCCGTGCTGCTCGGCGTGGCGACGGCGGGTCCGGGTGCGGGCTCTTCGCGGTTCAGCGCCCAAATGCCGACGCCCGCGGCGAGCGCGACGGTCACCACACCCGCGGCGGCGGCGAGCAGCCGGTTCTTGCGCGTTGGCCGTGGTGGGACGCTCGGCTGCTGCCCGGCGACGGCCGCGCGGGGATCGGTCCTCGGCCGCTGATCGAAGACCTGGATCGGATACGTGGGGGAAGTGTTGGTGGCGACGGGGTTGTAGCCGGGAACGAGGGCACTCGCCGCCGCGTCGGTGAACTCCCGGCAGCTGTTGAACCTTTCGGCGGGATTCTTCGCCATAGCTCGGGCGAAAACGTGGTCGATGGCCTGGGGCAGGCCGGGGTTGACCGCGGTGGCCAGCGGCGGGGGCTCGTGCAGATGCCCCATCATCACCAGCGCGGGCTGGGTTCCCGGGTAAGGATTGCGCGCGGTGAGCAACTTGAAGAACGAGCACGCGAGGCTGTAGACGTCGGCGCGATGGTCGAGCGGGCTGCCGGTGAGCTGCTCGGGCGGTGCGTAGGCGATGGTCGCGACGAAACTGCCGGTCTGCGTGAGTTCGGTGGTGTCGTCATTGGCTTTGGCCACGCCGAAATCCGTCAGCAGCACGCGTTCTTCTTCGCCGTCGACAGGTGTGGACAGCAGGAAATTGGCCGGTTTGACGTCGCGGTGCAGCAGACCTTTGCGGTGCGCGTAATCGAGCCCTTTGCCGACTTCGGTGGTGATGCGCAGGGCGCGAAGCGGATTCATCGCATGCGTGTCGCGGGCCAGTTCGGCGGCGGCATCGGTGCCGTCCACGTATTGCATGGCGATCCACAACTGGCCTTGTTCTTCACCGCGGTTGTAGACCGAGACGATGTTCGGATGATCCAGTCCGGCGGCCAGATTGGCTTCGCGTTCGAAGCGGGTGCGGAACTCGTAATCGCGACTGAGTTCGCCGCCGAGCACTTTCAGGGCGTCGGTTCTGGGCAAGCTGGGATGTTTGGCCAGATACACCGTGCCCATGCCGCCCGCGCCGAGTACACGGATGATGCGGTACCCGCCGACGATGGTCCCCGGGCTCATCGCCATATGCACGATCTCCTGACTCCACGCGGGCCGCTGGCGTTCGCCAGGCAGCATACTCGACCGGATTCGCGACGAAACCGGGGCGTTTATCGGCTGTTCGCGAAAACGGAATACTGTGCGGCAGCGCGCTGCTGAGCGTCCAGCAGTTGATTCGCCGCGACGAATCCGACGTATTCCTTGTACGCGACGACGCAGGTGAATCGCCGATCGTCGAATAGCGTGGCCCGGTTCTCCACGCATACCGAATCGGGCAGGTGCTGCGGTGGATCGGCCGGGCCAGCGATCACCGTGGGGGTGATGCGTTCCGCGACAATCCGCCGCGCCGCCTCCGGATTCGGCGTGCGAATCACCATTGTGTCCCCGGAGACGGCGAATCTGTCGGCGCCCATCGCCGTGAAGCGTTGTTTCGCGTGATCCCGGTCTTCGGCGTAGTGCATGATGCCGCGCAGACCGAGCAGCGCGTGTGAATCGTCGTAGCTCGGGGAGTGGACCCCGGCCGGATTAAGGGTGCGGCTCAGCAGATGGTGGGGGTCCCAAGGCAGACGCAGCATTTCTTCCTCGGTCAGCGCGGGCAACTGATCGAGCAGCGGCAACTGAACGTCGTACGCCTTCTCCGCGAGCGCGACGAGGGCGTTGCGATCGGGAGCGTTGGCCGAGACGAGGAACGCCACCACGTAGGAGCCGTGGGCGAGGATGGTGCGCAGGAACGGAGAGCCGGGACGCCAGTGCGCTCGCGCCTGCGGCTGCCGCGGCAGGGTGACCGGCTCGTTCTGCTCGCGGTAGGCACCGAGATCGGCGTCGTAGAACTCGTTCGCGGCCTGGCGGGCGCGTTCCGGGTCGGGGAACTGCATGACGATCGTGCCGACGGTCGTGGAATTGGGGCGAGGCTTGGTCGGCCACCCCGAGGCGATCAAGCTGACATTCTGATCAGAGCCGTTGGTGTGGAACCCGAACATCATCCGGTTCCGTTCCGCGATCGGCCGCATGTCCTCTTGGCGCCCGAGTTCGCCGGGCAGCGTTCCTTTGCTGATGCTCGACGGCGTCCAGCTGTACTTCATCCTGGGATCGATGTCGTAGGCCGAGGCGACGTGATCGGCCAGCCGCATGGCGGCGATCTTGTCCATGTCGATGAACAGCGGTTGATAGTCGTCGTCGTGGGCGTTCGGCGGCTCGGTGGGGTAGTTGCCGGTGTCCAGCCCGCGAATATCGATCTCACCCGGTCGCGCGGTACCCGCGAGCGTTGAGCCACAGCCGGTGACGATGGTGGCGGCCACCGCGCACGCGAGGGCGACGGCGGCGTTATGGATTCTCCTCATGCGGCGTTCACCAGCAATGCGTACTGGGCGGAGATGCGCTGCTGCGCGTCGAGCAGTTGATGCGACCACGCGAACGCCGCGTAGCGGTCGTAGGACACCGAACAGTAGAACCGGACCACCACCGTCTGGCGGCCGATGTACTCCTTGCAGTGCGCGGCGGGCAGGCCCTTCGGCGCCTCGGCCCCACGGAACTTCTTCGTCAGCCCACCGCGCTGCTCGCGCAGCTGTGCGGCCGCCGCGGCGTCGCGGGCGCGGAACAGATCGGTGCCGTCGGTGGCGTACCGATCCACTCCGGCCGCTTCGATGATCCTGCGATCCTCGGCCGAATCCGTGGTGAAGTGCAGTGCGCCGGGCCCGGTGTAGGCGCCGGGCGGATCAATCCACGAGTCCTCCCTCGGCCTCGGCAGCGCCCGGCTCAACATGCCGTCCATATCGATCGGCACTGTCATCAACTGGTCGACCGGGGTCGGAGTGAAGCGGCCGATGGCGGGGACGACTGTGTCGAGGCTCTTCTCGACCAAAGTGAGCAGCGCGGGCAGGTCCACCTTCTCCAGGAAGATCTTCGCGTAGTCGAAGATCCAGGTGTAGACGACGAATTTGCCGGTGGCGAACCACGAACCGATCGACTGCTCCTGCGGCTGCCAATGCGCGTGCGCCGCCGGGTACTTGGGGATCTGCACCGGCGTGTTCCGGTTGTTGGCCTCGAAGTCGACGCGTTCCAGGGCGGCGGCGGCCGCGGCGGCCTTCTGCTCGTCCGGGAAGATCAGGACGGCGTTGACCAGGTCGGTGCCGCGGTTGTCCGGCGCGGTGCCCGCGCTGCTGAGGAATCCGGCGACGAAATCCGGGGCCGCCTCGGCGAATCGGGACACGTTCATGATCCGTCCCAGCGAACTCCTCGGATCGATGAACACCTTGGAGATCGAAGGATTCGCGGAGACGAACGCGGGATCGATGTCCGACGGCATGGGCACGAAATTCGCCAGCCGCTCCGCCTCGATCATGCGCGCCTGCTCGGGATTCTTCGCTGTCGCGTAAACGCGCGGCGTCGTCGCGTAGTTGCCCACGTCCAGCTGCGCGAGATCAACCGGCTGCGGAGGCTTCTCCGTCGCGGCCTCCGGATCGCCGCACGCCCCGGCGCACAGGGCGACGGCGCCGGCCAGTACCAGCGCACAAGCGGCTCGGATCGGTCTCGACATCACGCCGTGCTGCACTCTTCCCTCCCCTGACTGCGGTAGTTGCGCCGGATCCTACTTCGGCCCACCCGCGGCCATGGATCCCGAAAAGGCGGGGGCTACCGCTGCCGATCTCAGAAACTGTTCGCCAGCAGCGCGTACTCCGCGGCGACCTTCTGCCGCACGTCCGGTTCCTTATCACTGGTGACGACTCCGGCGTACCGTTTGTACGCGACGTAGCACCGGTACTTGTACTCCCGATCCGGGTCGCCCTTGCTGTTGAGCTGCAGGCATTTCGCGCCGGGGACGTCCTTGGGAGCGCCGAGCGGGTCGTAGTGCGCGCCTTCGCTCTCCAACAGGCCGGTGACCAATTTCTGGGCGGCGGCCGCGTCGCGAGTGCGGGCGACGTAGCTGTCGTCGAGCAGGCCGATGCGGTCCGCGCCCGCTTCCTCGATCAGGCGCAGGTGTACCGACTCGTCATCGGCGCGGTGCACCGTGTGATAGGCGCCGTAGACGGCGAAGGTCGCCGGGTCGGGCACCCGGTTCTTGCGGTCGGCGACCGCGACGCGGGCGAGCAGGCCGTCGGGATCGGCCTTGAGTGTGTCGAGTTTGTTCACCGGAGTCGGGGTGAACTTGTCCAGCTGCGCCACCTCGGCGGCCAAGGTCTTGTCGACCCATTTCACCAGGTCGTCGGCATCCGCCGTCGGGCGCTGGATGAACAAGGAGATGACGAATTCCTTGTGCGCCATGAAGGTGCCGACGTTGGGAACGCCGGGCCGCCAGTGGATATAGGAGTCGGGATACTTCGTCGACGACAGTTTGCGGTTGTCCGGCGAGACGGCGATGTCCACGTCCTCGAGTTCCCTGGCGGCGAGTTTCGCGGTGGCCTCGTCGGGGAAGCGGAACACCGCGTTCGTGACCGCGGTCGCTTGCGGGGAAGGATTGGTCTGGCCGGCCGGATCGGGACGGTCGGCCCCGCTGGCGGCATACCCCACGACCAGTTTGCGGTTGTCGAAGACCGGCCTGGACACCTTGGCCACGAAGTCGAGCGCCTGCTCGGCGTCCTTGACGACGGTGCTGCCGCGGCCGAACTTCAGTGTGGAGTCGATGCGCACGGTCGGGACCACGGCGTCGGACATCCGCATGCCTTCCAGCAGCGCGCCTTTGCCCGCCCCATCCTGGTCGTATTCGTGCTTGTCTACGGGATAGGTGCCGACTTCCAGCTTGCGCACGTCGATCTCACCCGCGGTCGGTGTCCCCTGCACGCCTGCGCAACCGGCCAGCATCCCTACCAAAGCCAGACAAGACGCGGTGAGCGCGATGCGTTGCGTCCGAACCATCTCAGGCCCCTCGTTCCTCCCGTTGCTGACACTGAAGTTACCCGACGGACGGCGGGGAGGGGGACCGATGGTCGTCGTATTGCAATACCCTTGTCGGTGTGGCGACGACCTTGCACTGCAATCCTGGTGAAGGCCGATACCGGTGAAGGATCGGCAGGTCGAAGTCGTCGTCGGCAGCCACGCCGTGGCCACGGTCGCGGGCGCGGTGATCGTCGTCGCGCACCGCAAGCCGGGCAGGCCGACTCAGCACTCGCCCGCGGCGGTCGCGCTGGAATCCCTGGCCGAACTAGTGCGCGACGCGACCGATCGGGAGCCGGGCGGGCCTGGCGCCCTGGTGGCGCGGCAGGCGACGCGCTGGCTGATGAAACAGGCCGAGCGGATCAGTCCGGGCGAGCCGATCGACTTCGGCATTCTGTCCACCGCCGAGCACGGCGGTGTGGCGATCTTCCTGCACGGGGCGATCACCGCTGTGCTGGCCGGTGACGGGGTGCTCGAGCGCTATCGCGGCAGCGACGCGGCCTTCACGGTGGACCGGGTCGCGGCGGTTCCGGCGCGGGCGGCGGCGCTGTTCGTCGACGACGCGAAGGGCCGTATCCCGGACCTGCCGCCCGAGCCCGGCATCGGCAGGCTGGTCGAAGGCATCGCGCAGGCGGGTGGCGCGATCGTCTGGACGGAGGGCTCGCGCACCGGTCTGCCCGCGCACGGCGGGGCATCCGGTTCCGTAGGCGCGCACCGCCGCCCGGAGACGTCCGCGCTGCCGACGGCGCGCGTCGAACACGAGCCGCCCGCGGAATCGGAACGGCACGAGCGGTCGCAGCCGCGCCCGCCGCGATACCCGACGGCGCCGTCGACCGCGATGCTCGACGCCCAGACCGAGCAGACGCCGATCGACCCGCACCACGCGCCGACGCAGCTGGGCGGCACCAATCCGGCGCCGCGGCCCGACCCGGAGCTCCAGCGCAGGCTGGAGGCGACCGCGAAGGCCACCGCGCTGACCGTCAAGGTGATGGGATTCAAGTGCGCGCGAGCGCATCCCAGCGATCCGCGGGCGGCGTTCTGCACCGTCTGCGGCATGCCGGTCGACCAGACCCAGGCGTTGATCGAAGTGGTCCGCCCGCCGCTGGGCATGCTGATCCTCGACGACGGGATGACCTACATGCTCGCCGCCGACGCGGTGATCGGTCGCGATCCCGAGCGTTCGCCCGCCGCGGAGAGCGGACTCGTCCCGCTGCGGGTCGAGGACGCTTCCGGTGGCATGTCAAGGGCGCACGCCGAAATCCGCTTGGTGAACTGGGACGTGACGGTGGTGGACTGCGGTTCGACCAACGGAACCCGCACCAGGCTGCCCGGCTACCGCGACTGGGTGCGCCTGGCGCCGCGCCAGTCCATGGCGCTCGTCCCCGGCACCGAGATCATGCTCGGCAACCGCGTGCTGCGGTTCGAGCTGGCCGCGCCGCCGCCGTTCGGCCGCTGAGCCCGCGCTAGGAATAGCGCGCGGCGCACACGCTCTCACCGTTCAGTACTCCCGCGCGGAACGCCTCCACGCGGGAGAAACCACTCGGCACGGTCTTGCCCTGGGCGTCGCTCGCGGCCAGGCCGTCGGTGAGCAGACCCGAGACCGCCTCGTCGAGATCTCCGGCGGCGAGCTTGATATCGCCCTGAGTGACCGGTCGCCCCGATTCGGCGAGTTTGCCGGTGACCACTCCGGACAGGCAGGCCGCGCGCAGTCCGGTCTTCGCGCCGACCAGGCTCTGTCCGCGGCTCTGCTGGACGGCCAAGGTGTATCGGGAGATGAACACGATGTAGCCGTTGTAATCGCCGGTCACCTTGAGCGGCAGCGGGTCGTCCGCGCCGTAGTCGGACGTGCCGCGCTCGGCCAGGGCGGGGATGTCCGTGGCGATCGTGTTCGCGGCGGGGCAGTACGACACCGGTTCGGTCACCACCCCGTCGGGGCAAGCGATCTTCGCCCGGGTGTAGTCGTAGGTCGGCTCGTGGTCGATCGGCAGAATCGCTTCGAGCGCTTTGGTGAGTTCGACCAGGGTCTGTTTGGTGATGGGGTATTCGCCGCGTCCGTTGTCGTCGCTGAAACTCTGCGGCAGATTCGCGCGGCGCTGGTCGATCTCGTCCTGGTCGATGCCTTTGCACGCCTTGGGACCGTCGGTGAAACCGATCTGCACGGCGGTGACCCGTTCGAAGGCGGAGCCGTGCACGCTCTCCGGGTCGTCGGGGTCGGAGTCGCGGATGGCGACGGTGGCGGCGAGCACGGTGTTGAGGCCGTCGGAGGTGTTGATCGTGAAATGCTCGGCCTTGCCCTCGGCAACGTGCCGCATGAAAGCGCCCGCGAAGCAATCCGCCTGTTGCTCCTTGACGATCACCGGGTCCTTCGGCCCGACGATCTTGGCCATGGTCTGCACCGCGTGCCCGTACTCGTGCGCGAGCACCATCACCACGGACATCTTCCCGAAGGTCTCCTCCATGGTGGGAAGCAGCACCGACCGATCCCAGCCGATGGAGTTGTCCAGGCGGCAGTAGGCGGCGTTCACCAAGCGGTAGGTGGTCTCCTTGCAGAACTCGACCGACTCGGGCCGCCCTGCCTTCGCACTCCAGGACAGCAGCTTCTCGACCGGCTTGAACTCGCCTTGGAAGTATTTGCCGAACTCGCCGCGCCAGAAGGTCTGGATGTCGTCGACGGCGTTGAGCGCCAGGGTGTCCACGGCGCCGCCGTCGCCGTTGGTCGCGGTCAGCGTGCTGTCCTCGACGCCGGCGCGCGGGCCGCTCGGGCCGCTCGTCGTGGGCAGCCCGGCCACCTTGAACGGATCGTCGTAGACGGAGACGGCCCGGCCGTCGACTACCCGGATACAGCCGCCGACCAGCACCAGAACACTGAGCAGCGTCGCAACCAGCGCGGTCGCTCTGACTCTCGACAAGGCTCCCCCTGGTCGGCCGCTACAACGTCACATCGGTCGCCGGATTCGGGGCATTCGGCGCATCGGGGGCACCGCCGATGTCCGGGCGATGGAATAGTATCCGCTGCATGTCTTCACCGGGGGCGCAGACCATCACCGTGCGCCATGATGGAAACGAACGAGTATTCGATTCGAGCCAGCAGGTCACGATGGGCCGCGCGCCGGAGGTGACGCTTTTCGTCGACAGCCCGCTGGTTTCGCGTGTGCACGCGACACTGGCCTGGCAGGGCAGCGCCTGGGTGTTGACCGACAACAAGAGCACCAACGGGGTTTTCGTCGACGCGCGCAGGCTGACCCAGCCGGTGTCGATCGACCGCCCCACCCAGGTCCGGCTGGGCGACGCGATCAGCGGCCCGCTGCTGCACCTGCTGCCTGCGAACCCGCAACCCCCGCAGCGGCCTTCCGCGCACCCGCCGCAACCGGCTCACGCGCCGCACCCGGGCCCGCCGCCGCACGCGGTCCGGCGGCCCGCGCAGCCGTTCCAGCGTCCGCACTATCCGCCTCCGCAGGACGCGCCCGCGCCCGCGGTGAACGTCAACATGACGACCAGGGCGGACACCTCGAACATGCCTCCGGTCCGGGCCAGGGCGAGCACGGCGCCCATCGCCCGCGCCGACCGGATCCCGCAGACCGGTCTGAGCATCGGCCGCACTACCGACAATCAGATCGTCGTCAACGATCCGCTGGCCTCCCGCAAGCACGCCCGGCTGATCGCCTCCGCCGACGGCCTCACCATCGAGGACCTCGGCTCGGCCAACGGCACGTTCGTCAACGGGCACCGCCAGCAGCGGGCGGTGCTGCGCGAGCGGGACATCATCACCGTCGGCAACGTCGACTTCGTCGTCCAGCAGGGCACGCTGGTGCACCGGCAGAAGCCGGTCGCCGAGCAAGGCCTCGCGGTGCACGGGGTCGGCTTCACCGTCGAGGGCAACAAGCAACTGCTCGTCGATGTGAACATGTCGGCCAGCCGCGGCACGCTCACCGCGCTGATCGGTCCCTCCGGAGCGGGTAAATCGACGCTGTCGCGCCTGATCGCGGGCACCACACATCCTTCGGGTGGCGTGGTCACCTTCGAAGGCCGCAATCTGCACGCCGAGTACGAGGCGCTGCGTTCCCGTATCGGCATGGTGCCGCAAGACGATGTGCTGCACCGTCAGCTCACGGTGCGCCAGGCGCTGGGTTTCGCGGCCGAGCTGCGGCTGCCGAGGGACAACAGCAAGCAGGACAGGCAGAAGGTGATCGACGGTGTGTTGCAGGAGCTTTCGCTCACCGAGCACGCCGACACCAGGGTCGACCGCCTCTCCGGCGGTCAGCGCAAGCGCGCCTCGGTGGCGCTGGAACTGCTGACCGGTCCGTCGCTGCTCATCCTGGACGAACCCACATCGGGCCTCGATCCGGCACTGGACCGCCAGGTCATGGTGATGCTGCGCGAACTGGCCGACGCCGGTCGCGTGGTGATCGTGGTGACCCACTCGGTGGCGCATTTGGACATGTGCGATCAGGTGCTGCTGCTCGCGCCCGGCGGCAAGACCGCCTACTGCGGCAATCCGGCCGGGGTCGGTGCGGCGCTCGGCACCAGCGACTGGGCGGAGATCTTCGCCAATGTCGCGGCCAACCCCGATCAGGCGTTCGCCGCCTATCGCTCCCGGCAGGCGTTCGCGCCGCCGCCCCCGCCACCCGCGCAGCCGTACGGGCCCGCGGGCAGTCCGCCGCAGTCCAGTCGCGGCAAGCAGTTCTCGACCCTGGCGCGCAGGCAGGTCCGGCTGATCCTGGCCGACCGCGGCTATCTGACGTTCCTGGTGCTGTTGCCGTTCATCCTCGGCGGCCTGTCGCTGGTGGTGCCGGGGAAGAACGGTTTTCAGCGCGGCGCGTTGAAGGCATTGCCGGATGGCACTTTCGTGCCGGAGGGCGGCAGTGAGACACAGCAGTTGCTGGTGGTGCTGATTCTGGGCGCCTGCTTCATGGGCTCCACGCTCACGGTGCGCGACCTGGTCGGCGAACGGACGATCTTCCACCGCGAACGGGCGGTCGGCCTGCTGCCGTCGGCCTATCTGATGGCGAAGATCGCCGTGTTCAGCTTCACCGCGCTGCTGCAATCGGCCGTGCTGGTCGGCATCGTCCTCGCGGGCAAGAAGCGTCCCGGCGAGGGGGCGGTGCTGGCGTCCGGCAGCGCGGAGCTGTACATCGATATCGCCCTCACCGCGATCTGCTGTGTGGTCGTCGGGCTGCTGCTCTCGTCGCTGGCCAAGTCGAACGAGCAGGTGATGCCGCTGCTGGTGGTGGCCATCATGTGCCAGCTGGTGATGGCGGGCGGCCTGATCCCGGTCACCGGCCGGGTGGTGCTCGAGCAGGCGTCCTGGCTGTTCCCGGCGCGCTGGGGTTACGCGATGGGCGCTTCGACGGTGAACATCCGCGAGCTGTTCCTGAACGCGCAGGCCGACACGCTCTGGCAGCACAAGCCGGAGATCTGGGCGTTGGACGTCGGCGCGCTGTTGCTGATCACCCTGGTGCTCGCGGTCATCACCTGGCGCCGGTTGCGACTGAAGAAGTCGGCCGCGTGAGTCGGTCCGGACGGTCCGTCCTCGCCCCGGTACGCCTGAGCGGCACCGGGCGGTGTGGGACGGCGACGACGAGCATCTCGGCCGCGAACCGGGCACACTTATGCCTGTGACGGTGCGAGTAGGGGCAGTGCATCTCGGCTGGGATGTGGTGTCCGTTGCGGCCGGTGGCGGTGGCGTTCCCATCCGCCCCGTGCAGGTGGAGGGCATGTGGACGCCGCCGGCCTATCTGCTGGCGGATTCGTCGGGCCGGTTGCACACGGCGGGCGTGGAACGCAACAGACCCGATCTCGGGATGGCGATCGCCGACGTGCGCGACATCCTCGGGCACCCGCAGATCGTGGTCGCCGGTGCGACCTGGCCCGCGGAACTGGTCTTCCGCGCGCGTCTGTACAACCCGCTCGCCGAGATCGGCAAGCACTTGCGCGGCAAACCGGACCTGGTGGCGTTGCCCTACCCGGACAGCTGGCCGGACGAGAAGATCGATATCTACGCCGCGATGGTGGAACAGCTGGATGTCGTCGTGGAACCGCTACCCGAGAGCGTCGCGCTGTCGGGGTACGTCCGCGCCCTCGGATTGGTGCACCCGCCCGACCGGGGCAGGCCGAACGGCATCGGCGCGACGGGTGTGTACTCCGACGGCCGCGGCATGCTGGTGGTCGCGGTGCACGGCGACGACGAGCAGCCCACCGAGTCGGTCGACGTTCCGGTGGACGCGGAGGCCATGCGCGACGCCAGGTCGGCCGACGACGTCGTGATCGAGGTGATGGCGGCGGCCCGCTCGATCGGCGCGGATACCTCGACGGTCCTGCTGTCGGGCAATGTGCGCTTCAACGACGCGTTGCGCCTCGCCTTCCAGAACCATCTCGGGCACCGCCTGCGCGTGGCCGACCATCCGATGCACGCTCTGGTTCTCGGCGCGGCGCACCTGCTGGTGAGCGACCCGGAGGCAGGCGAGCCGGAGGCTCCGGGCAGGCCCGCCGAACCCGCGCCGGCGCGACCGCAGGCCGGATACCCGCCGCAGCAGGCGGAGGCGGGTCAGCGCACGGCCCGGCCGGTGCCGGGCGTCCAGTACGGCCCGGGATACCCGACCCAGCCCGACGAGACGACGACCAGGGTCGGGCGCGACGACGTGCCACGCGGCCTGCCGCCGAACCTGGCCGAGCTGGGCAGCCGCTTCACCCGGCCGCCGAGCGTGCCCGACGAGCAGCAGGACGGCGGTTCCGCACCCGGCGATCCCGTCGGCCCGCGTCCGCCCTACCCGGGCGCGCCGGAACAGTCGCGGTACGCCGGTGAGCAGCGCCAGGGGCCGTGGCAGGAGCAGGGCGCCGAGTCCGACGACGCCGACGGGCACCGCAAGGGCAAGCTGTGGAACAAGATGAAAGGCAACCTCTTCGGAGCCAACACCGTCGCCGGGGCGGTGGCGCTGGCCGTGGTCGCGCTTCCGTCCGGGAATCACCGGGTGGAACCGGTCGCGCGGCCGGTCGTCCTGGACGCGGCATCGGTCGTGTCCGCGGCAGGGCCCGACGGCGAGCCGGTCGGGTGCCCGATCGCGCCCTACGCGCTCAACCAGCCGAAACCCGGGGTCACCGCCACCAAGGGCAACCAGCGGGAAGCGAGGGAAAGGACCGCCGAGTGCGGGCGGCCGGACGTCGACACCTTGCGCTACCTGGTCCCCGGCCCGCCCGGCGCCATGGACCTCGGCCCGCCGATCGAGATCTGACGGATTTCTCCCCGCCATACCCCACTGGTATGGTGGCTCGTTGGCGTGTGGAACGTCCGTCCGACTCCTGGTGGAGCTGGGCGGAGGTCCACCGAGCCCCGGGTCTCCACCGGCCGCCGGGAACACCTCGACCGCACGCCTGGCTGGCAACACCGACGACAGACAGGGAAGCACTGTGCCTACGTACAGCCCCAAGGCGGGTGACGTGACCCGTAAGTGGTACGTCATCGACGCCACTGACGTAGTGCTCGGCCGTCTCGCCGTCCAGGCAGCGAATCTGCTGCGTGGCAAGACGAAGCCGACCTACGCCCCGAACGTCGATGGTGGCGATTTCGTCATCATCATCAACGCCGACAAGGTTGCCATCAGCGGCAACAAGCGGCAGGACAAGCTGATCCACCACCACTCCGGGCACCCGGGCGGCCTCAAGTCGCGGACCGTCGGTCAGGTGTTGGAGAGCCGTCCCGATCGGCTCGTGGAGAAGGCCGTCAAGGGCATGATCCCGAAGAACAAGCTCGGCAACGCGATCGCGGGCAAGCTGAAGGTGTACGCGGGCCCGACGCACCCGCACGCCGCCCAGCAGCCCATTCCGTTCGAGATCAAGCAGGTGGCCCAGTGACCGCTCCCGAGGAATTCAACGAGGAATACGTCGAGGAATTCGACGCCGCCGAGGCTGTCGAGGACGGCGCGGGCTACGAGGACGCCGAGGCTTCGGCGTCCTACGCTCCGGTCGTGATCGACCGTCCGGTGCAGACCGTCGGCCGCCGCAAGGAGGCCGTCGTGCGCGTGCGCCTGCTGCCCGGCTCCGGCAACTTCGTGCTCAACGGCCGCACCATCGAGGACTACTTCCCGAACAAGGTGCACCAGCAGCTGGTCAAGTCGCCGCTGGTGACCGTCGAGCGCACCGAGTCCTTCGACGTGCACGCCCGCCTGGTCGGCGGCGGCCCGTCCGGCCAGGCAGGCGCCCTGCGGCTGGCCATCGCCCGTGCCCTGATCGAGGTCACCCCGGAGGATCGCCCCGCCCTGAAGCGGGCCGGCTTCCTGACCCGTGACCCGCGCGCCACCGAGCGCAAGAAGTACGGTCTGAAGAAGGCGCGTAAGGCGCCGCAGTACTCGAAGCGCTGATTTCGGCATCGTCGGCCCTCCGCTTCCCGCACTCTCGCGGTGTGGGAAGCGGTACGGTCGACGCGGCAGCTGTACGAGAGCAGGCTCCCAGCGAACAGCTGGTCGCCTGCTCTCGCGCTGTATGAAGACGCGGCGTTCGCGGGGCCTTCGTGGTGCACGGGCCGGTGCCTCCAGGGCCGACGCCCACGCCACAGATCACCAATGAGGGGCGAGGTATGGGACGGTTGTTCGGCACCGACGGAGTCCGCGGGCTTGCGAACGAGTCACTGAGTCCGGAGCTGGCGTTGCGCGTTTCCGGCGCGGCGGCGCAGATCCTGAGCCGGGGCAAGAAGCGCGCGCTCGCGGTGGTCGGGCGCGACCCGCGGGCCAGCGGGGAGATGCTCGAGGCCGCGGTGACCGCGGGGCTGACCGCGGCGGGCGTGGACGTGCTGTCGGTGGGAGTGCTGCCGACCCCGGCCGTCGCCTACCTCACCGGCCTGTACGACGCCTGCCTCGGCGTGATGATCTCCGCCTCGCACAACCCGATGCCGGACAACGGGATCAAGATCTTCGCCGCGGGCGGGCACAAACTCGACGACGCGATCGAGGACCGGATCGAGGCCATCATGGCCGCCCAGACGCCGTTCCGTCCGACCGGCGCGGGCATCGGGCGGGTGCGCAACGCGGCGGGCGCGCGCGACCACGGGCTGAGCATCCCGGACCGATACAGCCTCGCCGGCACCCATGAGCGCTATGTGGAGCACCTCGTCGAGGCCACCGGACAGGACCTGTCGGGGCTGACCGTCATGGTCGACTGCGCGCACGGCGCCGCCGCCGAGGTGGGGCCCGCCGCCTACCGGGAAGCGGGGGCGACGGTGATCGCCATCAACGCCGAGCCCGACGGGCTGAACATCAACGACGGCTGCGGCTCGACCCATCTCGACCAGGTGCGGGCCGCGGTGGTGGAACACGGCGCAGATCTCGGTCTCGCGCATGACGGCGACGCGGATCGCTGCCTGGCCGTGGACGCCTACGGCAATGTGGTCGACGGCGACGCGATCCTCGCGATCCTCGCCCTCGCCATGCACGAGGCGGGCGAGCTGGCCGACGACACGCTGGTCGTCACCGTCATGAGCAACCTCGGCCTGCACATCGCCATGCGGGCGGCGGGCATCACCGTGCGCACCACCGCCGTCGGCGACCGTTACGTGCTCGAGGAGTTGCGGCGCGGCGGCTTCACGCTGGGCGGTGAGCAGTCGGGGCACGTGGTGTTCCCCCGATACGGCACCACCGGCGACGGCATTCTCACCGGCCTGCGCCTGATGGCGCGGATGGCGCAGACCGGGCGCGGCCTGGCCGATCTGGCGAGCGTCCTGACGACCGTGCCGCAGATCCTGGTCAACGTGCCGGTCGAGGACAAATCCGTGGTGGCGCGCGCACCCGAGATCCGCGAAGCGGTGCTGGAGGCGGAACGGATACTCGGCGACTCCGGGCGTGTGCTGCTGCGGCCCAGCGGCACCGAGGAACTGGTGCGGGTGATGGTGGAGGCCACCGACCCGACCCAGGCGCGTCAACTGGCGGACGATCTCGCCAAGCTGGTCGCGGGGGTGTGAGCGGCACGCTGGGGTCGGGCCGAGCGTGGCTTCGAGTCAGTGGGTTTCGGTGAGTACGCCCGCGTTCATGTGCCAGCGGCGGGTCGCGCGGACGGTGTCGAGCATGCGACGGTCGTGGGTGACCAGCAGCAGTGTGCCGGTGAAGGATTCGACGGCCTGCTCCAGTTGTTCGATGGCGGGGAGGTCCAAGTGATTGGTCGGCTCGTCGAGCACGAGCAGGTTCACGCCGCGGGCTTGGAGCAGCGCCAGGGCGGCGCGGGTGCGTTCGCCGGGGGAGAGCGTGTCGCACGGCCGCAGTACGTGCGGGCCGCGCAGGCCGAATTTCGCCAGTAGCGTGCGTACTTCCGCCTCCGGCCAGTCCGGCAGTTCCGCGCCGAAAGTGTCGGCGAGAGCGGCGGTCCCGCGAAACAGGCCGCGCGCTTGATCCACCTCGCCGATCTCGACGCCGGAGCCCAAGCTCGCGGTTCCGGTGTCGGGCCGGAGTCTGCCGAGCAGCAGGGCGAGCAGCGTCGACTTCCCGGAGCCGTTCGCGCCGGTGAGCACGATGCGGTCGGCCCAGTCGACCTGGGTGGTGATCGGGCCGAGCGTGAAGTCGCCGCGGGTGACCGTCGCCCCCGACAGCGTCGCCACCACCGAGCCGCTGCGCGGGGCCGCGGCGATGCTCATGCGCAGCTCCCATTCCTTGCGGGGTTCCTCCACCGCCTCGAGCCGCTCGATGCGCCGCTGGGTCTGCCTGGCCTTGGCGGCCTGCTTCTCGGTGGCCTCCGCCCGCATCTTGCGGCCCGCCTTGTCGGAGTCCATCTTCCTGGGATCACGCGCCTTGCGGCGGGCGGTGCGGACACCGTGCTCGAGCCAGTTGCGCTGCATCTGCGCGCGGGCCTCCAGATTCGATTTGGTGTCGGCGTACTCCTCGTACGCCTCGCGCGCGTGCTGCCGGGCGATCTCGCGCTCCATCAGGTAGGACTCGTAGCCGCCGTCGTACGAGCCGACCTGCTGCTGCGCGAGATCCAGTTCCAGGACGCGATTCACCGTGCGCGCCAGGAACTCCCGATCGTGGCTGATCACCACTAGCGGCACCCGCACACCGGTGACGAACTGCTCGAGCCGGGCCAGGCCGTCCAGGTCCAAGTCGTTGGTCGGCTCATCGAGCAGCAGGATGTCGAAACGGGACAGCAGCACCGAAGCCAATCCGGCGCGCGCGGCCTGACCGCCGGACAATCCCGTCATGGGGGTGTCGAGGCCGCTGGGCAGGCTGTCGGCGAGGCCGAGGTCCGCGGCGACCTCGTGCGCGCGCTGGTCCAGATCGGCTCCGCCGAGGGCGAGCCACCGTTCCAGCGCGGGGGAGTACTCGTCCGGCCCGCCTTCGGCGAGGCGCTCGGCCGCGGCGTCCATCGCCGCCTGCGCCTCGGTGACTCCGGTTCGGCGGCCGAGGAATTCCAAGACGGTCTCGCCCTCGATCCGCTGGGCCTCCTGGGCCAGATAACCGATCGTCGCGTCCGGTGGACTGAGCGTGATGCTGCCCGTCGGCGCCTTCCGTTCGGCGAGCAGGCGCAGCAGTGTCGACTTGCCCGCGCCGTTCACGCCGACCAGGCCGATCACATCGCCCGGCGCGAGGGTCAGATCGAGGTCGGCGAACAGGGTGCGCTCGCCGTGACCGGCCGACAGGCCGCGGGCATGCAGAGTGGTGCTCACCAGCACGAGTCTGCCGTGCTCGGGGTCGCACCCTGAGGCCGACCCCGGGAGAAATCAGGGTCGGTATCGGCCGCCGGGCCGATGGCGTTGCCCGCGGCGCCGGGCACAGTGGAGGACGTAGCGATCACCGCACGAGAGGGAAGACCAATGACCGCCCCCACCCGCCGTTTCACCCGTTCCACCCACGACAAGTGGATCGCAGGCGTCTGCGGTGGCATCGCCGAATACCTCGGCTGGAACGCCAACGTCGTCCGTCTGCTGTTCGTGGTGTCGTGCCTGCTGCCGGGTCCGCAGTTCGTCATCTACTTGGTGCTGTGGCTGTTGATGCCGAAGAAGTGAACCCGCGGGGCTGCGTCGAGCCCGTGTGAGTGACAGGATGGAACGATGCCGCGCGAGCGGCATCGCGCCACCGGTACGAGTCCTGCTGAGGAGGGGTCATGATCACCTCGAGCGAATTCCCGGGCCTGGATATACCCGGCATCGACGCGTCGTCGTCACTCGACGGCCTGGGTGCGATCGAATTGCACCACCCGACACAGGACATCGACGGCGACGGCTCGCTCGACACCATCACCACGACGGGTGACGAGGCGATGCAGGTCTGGACCGACTACGACCACGACGGCTTCGCCGACCACGTCACCGTGGTGGAGAAGGACGGCGACTACGCCGCATGGGAATTCCACCGCCACCCCGACGGCACCTCCGAGTGGGTCCGCACCGACCGAGGCAGAATCGGCGGCTGACCGATTCCGCCGCGGCGGAATTCGGGGGAACCGAGTGTCGGTGTGTTGCGTCGAAGGAAGTACGGCGGCATTCGGCGCGAACCAGTTTCGCGTCGGCGCAACGACACTACGAGGACGGAGGGGAGTCGTGGGCGGGTCGGAAATGGTCGGAGTCCGCACGGGGGAGCTGGGTGCGCTCGGCAGCGACTATCGCAGATCGGCGGACGTCGTTCGCGACCAAGCGAAACGAATCGCCGAGCACCTGTTCGGCAGCGGTGGCGAGGCGGGCCGGAACTACGCGCCGCAGGGCATCGCGGTGCAGCAGGGGCTGGAACGGATCGGTGCGTGGTTGCGGAACTGGAGTGACGCCACCACCGCGACCGCGGACGCGCTCGGGGCCGCCGTGGTGGCCTACGCCGAGACCGACCAGCAGCGCGCCTCCGAGACGAACAAGACATGAGACCGCCGAATGACCCGCGCTCGCGCCGGCGACGCCTCCCGTTCGAGGAGTCGGAATCATGACGGTTCCCTGGCAGGGCAAGGCGATCAACACCCTCCTGGACGAGGGCAGCGCGGGGTTGCAGTACTGGATCCAGTTCATGCCGCTGTACGAGGCGGCGTTCGGCGGAAATGAGGGGCGCGGTGACGTCGGCGAACTGCTGGCGATGTACGACGAGCAGCGCGGCACGCGGCTGGAGAAACTCGAGCAGGCGGGCGAGGCGCTGAAAGTCGCACTGGCCGAGGTGGATCGGCAATGGGACGCGCAACAGGGCTACACCCGCCGGCTGCCCGAATTGTGGCAGGGCACTGCGGCGGCTGCCGCGCTCGACATGCTCGGCAAGCAGTCGGTCCTGGCCGACGAGGACCGGCAGCACGCGAGGGCGGCCATGACCGTGATCGCGGATATGGCCGGCTCGCTGCGGTCGGCGGTGGCCGCGAAGGCGTTCGCCACCCGAGAGTTGCTCGAGGGGCCGGTGGGCGGCAGCAAGTCGGTCAGCATCGACGGCAAGACTCCGGCCGATGTGAAGGTCATCGTGGACGTGCACAACGCGCGGGAATGGATCGACGCTGATCAGGTCCGCGCACTCGGGCGCATCTTCCCCGCGCTCGCCGTGCCGGAGGACAAGATCAACGAGAGCGTGCTCGGCTTGATCAACTCCGACAGCGAGAAGCTGCTCACCGGCGCGTACGGCGATCGAGTGCGCAGCGTCACCGAGGAGTGGCTGACCAAGACCTTCAAGCCGGACTTCGACCGCAAGCTGGCGTCCTACGTCGATGTCTGCGCCGAGGTCGATCGACTGTTCAGGGACCAGTACAAGAACCTCACCGACGCGTTGGCCCAGTTGTCCGAGCGAACCTACCCGCGCCCGGAAGGCCCGTCGCAACCACAGCAGGGAACCCCGGTCGACCAGAACAAGCCCGAGGTGACGAGTGCACCCGGGCCACCGGGCACGCCCGCCGCGACGGCCCCGGCGAGCACGACGCCGAGCACGGTCCCCGCGTCCACTGCAACGGATACGCCGACCACGCCGAGTGTCCCGAGCACGCCGAGTGTCCCCAGCACGCCCAGCGCTCCGACCACCCCCGCGCCGAGGATGCCCGGGATGGACGGGCTCGCCGCGCTCAGTCAGGTGGCGAGGGAATTCGCGCCGCTGGCAACGAGTCTCGGTCAAGCCGTGGAGCAGGGCGTGTCCGCGCTGAGCGGAATCATCACCAGCGGCGTCGACGACGCCATCGAAAAGCTCGTGCAGGGCATCGATGCGCGGCAAGCCGAAGCCGACGACCGCGATGACGAGGGGTCAGACGAAACGCCGCGGGCCGAGGCCGAATTCGATATCGGTGGCAAGCATGTCAAGTTCGAGATGGGGCCGGACGGCCGGTTGAAGCTCCTGCTCTCCGATGCCACGGGTGCGGAGCAGGAGTTCACCGTCGAGCTGAACGAGCACGGCTTACCGGTCATCTCGACGATCGAGCCGCAAGCCGACAACGCGCAATCACCGGCGCCTGAGGCGCTTTCCCCGGAGTCGCGGAACGAAGAGCCCCCAGCGCCACAGTCCGAGGACGAAAACGAAACACCCACTCCCGGCCCGCCGCCGCCCGAGGACGCTGCCCCAGGGCTGCCGAGCGGAACCGTGCCGGGCGCCCGGCGGGAAGAGGACGGCGAGCACTATCCGAAGCCGATACCGGAGCAGGGTGAGCCGGACGGTGACGCGGACCTCGCCGAAGCCGGGCCGCTGGACGCGGGGTCCGCCGAGGCGGGTCCCCTGTGAGCCCGGCCGGGACGCGGTCGCACACCAGATGAGCGAGGAGGCGCAGCATGGTCGACTACGCCGAGGAAGCGAGGCAACTCGCCGCCGAGAATCAGCGCCGCATGTCGCTGCTGCTCGACGAGATCCAGGCGATCAACGAGCAGACCGCGGCGACCGGCCGGGAATTCACCGACCGGCTGACCGCCGACATGGACGAGTTCTGGACGACGCACGCCGCCGACCTGGACCAAGCCGCCGCCGAGGCGCAGGAGCAACAGCGGCGGCGAGACGAAGCCGAAGAGCAGCGCGCGGCCATCGCGCGGTCGATGGCGGCGCGCCGGGCCAATCAAACGGTGCGGCCGGTGGACGAGGAGGACGAGGAGGCCGAGTTCTACCAACGCAAGAGCTGGCTGATCTGACCGGCGTTCCCCGGCTGGGTCGGCCTGCTACCGCCGCAGCAGCGCGGCGAGCTGTCCGACCTTCAGCTTCGGCGCCTCCGTCTCCTGTGGCGCCGTAGGGTCGACGACGGTGGTGTGCGGAATCACCTCTTCCGGCTCGGCGAAGGCGCGGTAGTTCTTGTCGCCCGCGAGCGTGGCGAGCAGGTAGCCCGCCAGCAGGGCGCGGGTGGTGCGGGCGGTCTTCGATTCGTGCTTGCCCGCGCCCACCGCGGCGAGGACGCGCCTGCCCTCGATGATGCCGTTGTGCGAGGCCTTGTCGATCGCGCGCAGGATCGCGGGGCCGCCCCACGCGGTCGCCAGCGGGATGGCGTTGGAGCTGACCGACGTGATGTCGGTCGCTCCGGCCAGGATCAACGCGGGAACGTCGAGCTGGGGGGCGATGGTTTCGGCGGCGGGAGCGGTCGGCGCGGGGAACAGCGCCGCGACGGCGGCGACGTCGCGACGACCGGCGGCGATGACCGCGGCGCCCGCGCCCATGCCGTGCCCGGCCAGGGCCAGCCGCTCCGGATGCACGCTGATGTCTCCGTCGCCGAGCCGCACGCCGGTGCAGATGTCGAGCGTGGTGAGCAAATCGGCGGCCAGCCCCAGATGTGACGGGATCGGCCCGCGCTCGGTGTCGGGCGCGGCGGCCACGATGCCCCATGAAGCGAGGTGTTCGAGCAGCGTGCGGTAGTGGTTCGCCCCGGTCAACCAGCCGTGTCCGAAGGCGACGGCAGGTAGGTTCCGCCCCGCTTCCGGCGTGAACACCACCCCCGGCTGGCCGGCGATGGCCAGGTTGCCACGCAACACGCGGTGCGGGCCCCGGCTGGTCAGGGTGCTCAATAGCGATTTCACAGACGCCGACACGACGTGAACGTTATCCGATAAGTAGTGTGGTGAGCCATGTGCGGAATCGTGGGGTACGTCGGGTACCGAGACGCGCTCGGCGTCGTCGTTGACGCGTTGCGCCGCATGGAATATCGCGGATACGACTCCGCGGGTGTGGCGATCCTGGACGGCGCGGGCGCGCTGGCGGTGGAGCGCAAGGCGGGTCGTCTGGCCAATCTGGAGGCCGAACTCGCCGAAGCCGGGATCGATCGCTTCGTGGGCACCACGGGCATCGGTCACACCCGCTGGGCCACACACGGCGCGCCGACCGACCGCAACGCGCACCCGCATCGGGACCACAGCGGCAAGGTCGCCGTCGTGCACAACGGCATCATCGAGAACTTCGCCCCGCTGCGTCGCGAACTGGAGGACGCCGGGGTCGAGCTGAGCAGCGACACCGACACCGAGGTCGCGGTGCACCTGGTGGCCCGCGCGTACGCCGATGGCCCCACCGCCGGTGACTTCGCGGCCAGCGCGCTGTCGGTGCTGCGCCGTCTGGAGGGCGCGTTCACGCTGGTCTTCACGCATGCCGACCATCCGGACACGATCGTGGCGGCGCGCCGCTCCACCCCGCTGGTGGTCGGCGTCGGCAAGGGCGAGATGTTCATCGCCTCGGACGTCACGGCGTTCATCGAGCACACCCGTGAGGCGGTCGAGCTCGGTCAGGACCAAGCCGTGGTGATCACCCTGGACAGCTACCGGGTCACCGACTTCGCGGGTGAGGACGCGAGCTCGCGCACCCGCCCCTTCACGATCGACTGGGACCTGGCCGCCGCCGAGAAGGGTGGCCACGACTACTTCATGCTCAAGGAGATCGAGGAGCAGCCCGCCGCGGTCGCCGACACCCTGATGGGGCATTTCAGCACCGACCAGGACGGCGCGGGCCGGATCGTCCTGGACGAGCAGCGCCTCGCCGACCAGGAGCTGCGCGATTTCGACAAGGTGTTCGTCGTGGCGTGCGGCAGCGCCTATCACTCCGGTCTGCTGGCGAAATACGCCATCGAGCACTGGACGCGGCTGCCGGTCGAGGTGGAGCTGGCCAGCGAGTTCCGCTACCGCGACCCGGTGCTGGACCGCTCGACGCTGGTGGTGGCGATCTCCCAGTCCGGCGAGACCGCCGACACGCTGGAGGCGGTGCGGCACGCGAAGGAGCAGAAGGCACGCGTCCTCGCGATCTGCAACACCAACGGCGCGCAGATTCCCCGCGAGTCCGACGCGGTGCTCTACACCAGGGCCGGGCCGGAGATCGGCGTCGCCTCCACCAAGGCGTTCCTGGCCCAGGTGACCGCGAACTACCTGGTCGGGCTGGCCTTGGCGCAGGCGCGCGGCACCAAGTACCCGGACGAGGTCGCCCGCGAGTTCGCCGAGCTGGAGGCGATGCCGAAGCTGGTGGAACGCGTGCTGGAGACCGCGCCGCAGGTGCGGGCCATCGCGCGGGAGCTGGCGCAGGTGCCGACCGTGCTGTTCCTCGGACGCCACGTCGGCTACCCGGTGGCGTTGGAGGGCGCGCTCAAGCTCAAGGAGCTGGCGTACATGCACGCCGAGGGCTTCGCGGCGGGTGAGCTCAAGCACGGCCCGATCGCGCTGATCGAGGACGGTCTGCCGGTGATCGTGGTGATGCCGTCGCCGAAGGGCCGCGCGGTGCTGCACTCGAAGTTGCTGAGCAACATCAGGGAGATCCAGGCTCGCGGCGCGCGCACCATCGTGATCGCCGAGGAGGGCGACGACACGGTGCGTCCGTTCGCCGACGACCTCATCGAGATCCCGAGCGCGCCGACGCTGTTCCAGCCGCTGCTGTCGACGGTCCCGTTGCAGATCTTCGCCGCCGAGGTGGCGCAGGCGCGCGGCTACGACGTCGACAAACCGCGCAACCTGGCCAAGTCCGTCACCGTGGAATAGCCGAGCGGCCGCGCACTCACGAGTGCGCGGCCGCCGCTTCGCCGGAATACCGGCCGGCTATGCCGGGACGGTGGCCAAAGGCTCCTCCGGGACGGTCGCCGCCGCGCGGCGCTCGAGCCGTCCGGACAGGATCGCGAGCAGCAGCGCGACCAGCACCAGTCCGACGCCGACCCAGTTGGGTGCGGTGTAGCCGTACCCTGCGGCGATCACCACGCCCCCCAGCCAGGCCGACACCGCGTTGCCGAGGTTGAAGGCGCCGATGTTCACCGCCGACGCCAGCGTGGGCGCACCGGCGGCCTGATCGAGGACGCGTTTCTGCAGCGGCGGCACGGTCGCGAAACCGAGCGCGCCGATCAGCACCACCGTGACGGCGGCGGCGATCTTGTCGTGCGCGGTGACGGTGAACAGCGCGAGAACGAGCGCAAGGCCGCCGAGGGTGAGATACAGCATCGGCATCAGGTGGCGGTCGGCGAACTTGCCGCCGATCAGATTGCCCGCGAAGAAGCCGAGGCCGAACAGCACGAGCAGCCAGGTGACCGAACTGTCCGCATAGCCGGTGACCTCGGTCATCATCGGCGCCAGATAGGTGATCGCGGCGAAGACCCCGCCGAAGCCGAGCACCGTCATCGCCATGGCGAGCAGCACCTGTGGATTGCGGAACACCGCCAGCTCGCTGCGCAGCCGGGCGTTCGCCGCAGCGGGCTGTTCCGGAACCAGCGCCGCGACGCCGGACAGGCCGATCAACCCGACCAGCGCGACGAACAGGAAGGTCATCCGCCAGCCGAAGTGCTGGCCGAGCAGCGTCCCCAGCGGCACGCCGACCACGGTGGCGACCGTGAGCCCGGTGAACATGATCGCGATCGCCCCGGCGCGCCGGTCGGCGCTGACCAGCGTGCCCGCGACGACCGCTCCGATGCCGAAGAACGCGCCGTGGGCCAGCGAGGCGACGATCCGTCCGGTGAGCATCAGCGCGAAGGTCGGCGCCACCGCGGACAGGATGTTGCCGAGGACGAGCAGCGTCAGCATGCCGAGCAGCATGCGTTTGCGCGACACCCGGGTGCCGAGACCGGTCATCAGCGGCGCACCCGCCACGACGCCGAGGGCGTAACCGGTGACCAGCAGGCCCGCGGTGGGGATGGACACCGAGTAGGTGCCCGCGATGTCGGGCAGCAGGCCGACGACGACGAACTCCGTCGTCCCGATCGCGAATGCCCCGAGGGTCAGGGCGAGGAGTGCGAGGGCATGAGGGAAGCCTCCACGTGACGTTGCTTCAAACCATTACAGGCGGCAACAATAATTGCATACGCGCTTTAATTGCAAGCGCTGGCTATTGTGATGCCTGGCTATCCTGGAGACACAACCCCCGACGCCGAAGGAAACGCCGATGACCGCGGATGCCGCCCTGACCGGCCTCGCCGATGGTTGGTACGCACTGTCGCTGCTGCACGACCGGATCGAGGCGCACATCGAGCGGGCCCTGCAATCCGGCCACGACCTGAGCGTTCGCGAATACTCGCTGCTGGTCGTCTTGAGCCGCCAGCACGACGGGCCTGGTGGGCACCTGCGGATGAACCAGGTGGCCGAGGCCGTGGTGCTGAGCCAGAGCGCGACCACCCGACTGGTCTCCCGGCTGGAAGATCGCGGTCTGCTCCAGCGCTACCTGTGCCCCGACGACCGTCGCGGCATCTACACCGACGTCACACCGGCCGGACTGGATCTGCTCGAACAGGCGCGGCCCACGCACGACGCCGCGCTCGCCGGGGCGCTCGGGCAAGCGGCCGCCGATCCCGACCTCGCGCCGCTCGTGGCCGCGGTCGAGGCCTTGAACACCAGTTCAGGTAACGGCGCTCGCCCCCGCGACTACCACCCCGTCTGATCGAGACGGGTTGCGCTGGGGGCCGGAACAAGACGGGGCTCGGCTGCTCGCGACGCACGGCGGAGGTTTCAGCGGCTCGGCTCGATCGAGGACGGGAGCGTCGTGCCGAGTCGATACCGACGCGCAAGCCCGCGATCGGCCGTGATCACTCCACAGTGACGGTGCCGCGCATCTCCGGGTGCAGGGAGCAGAGGTAGCGGTAGGTGCCCGGCGTGGTGAAGGTGTAGCTCCACTCGCCCTTGTCGAAGATCGGGCTGTTGATGCCCATGGCCTTGTCACCGATGCCCTGCACGGTGTGCGGCACTTTGTCGTCGAACTTCCAGGTGACCGTATCGCCGACCCCGACGGTGACCTCGTCGGGCGAGAATTTCATGTCGTGCACCACGACGGTGGCGGCGGCGGGCTTGCGCTCACCGGTCTGCTGAACGGTGGTGGTCGGCCGGGCCGGTTTCCTGGTCGTGGTGGCGGCCGAACCGGATTCGTCGCCGCCGCAACCGGACAGCAACAGCGCGCAGGCCAGGGCGGCTCCCGTGACGACGCGGACGATCCCGATGCGGCGGACGCTTGGCATGATGGCCAAGCGTAGTAGGCCACACCGAAGGAGGGAGCGGCGATGTCCACGCAGCGGGGCTATTTCACCGTGGACCAGGTGCGCGCGGCGGAAGCCGAGCTGTTCACCCGGGTGCCCGAGGGCGTGCCCATGCGCCGGGCGGCGCACGGTTTGGCCACGGTGGTGGCGGGCGAACTCCGGGAGCGCACCGGCGGTGTCGCGGGGCGGGCGGTGACCCTGCTGGTCGGTTCGGGGGACAACGGCGGCGACGCGCTCTGGGCCGGAGCGCAGTTGCGCCGCCGCGGTGTCGCGGTCACCGCGGTGCTGCTCAGCCCGGAGCGGGCGCACGCTCGCGGACTCGCGGCGCTGCGCGCGGCGGGCGGCCGGGTCTCCGACGACGTCGGCCGCCCCGACCTGGTGATCGACGGCATCGTCGGCATCTCCGGTCGCGGTGCGCTGCGGCCGCGCGCCGCGGAAACCGTTGCGGCGCTGCGGGCCCCGATCGTCGCGGCCGATCTGCCCAGCGGCGTCGACCCGGACACCGGCGCGATCGAAGGCCCGGCCGTTCGCGCGGACGTCACGGTCGCGTTCGGCGCGTACAAACCCGTGCACGCCCTCGCCGCGCCGCAGTGTGGCCGAATCGAATTGGTGCCCATCGGCTTACGTCTTCCGGAAGCGGGTCTCGCCGCCCTGGAGCCCGCGGCGATCGGCGCGGCGTGGCCGGTTCCCGGCCCGGCCGACGACAAATACACGCAGGGCGTCACAGGCGTATGCGCGGGGAGTGCGACGTATCCCGGCGCCGCGGTGCTGTGCGCGGGCGCCGCTGTGGCCGCGACATCCGGCATGGTGCGCTATGCCGGAACCGCTGCCGCCGAGGTGCTGAACCACTTCCCCGAAGTGATCGCCACCCAGGAGGTCTCCGCCGCCGGTCGCGTCCAGTCCTGGGTCTTCGGTCCCGGCGCAGGCACCGACTCCGCCGCCAGGGAGCGCCTGCGCGAGATCCTGTCCACCGACCTCCCGGTGGTGATCGACGCCGACGGCCTGACCTTGCTGGCCGCGGAGCCGGACCTGGTGCGCGGTCGCACGGCTCCCACCGTCCTGACTCCGCACGCGGGTGAGTTCGCCCGCCTGACCGGTCACGAGGTCGGCCGGGACCGGGTGGCCGCCGTCCGCGACCTCGCCGCTTCCTGGCAGGTCACCGTCCTGCTGAAGGGCCGCGCCACGCTCGTCGCGGCCCCCGGCCGTCCCGTGCTGGTCAACGAGGCCGGCGGCTCGTGGGCCGCGACCGCGGGCGCGGGCGACGTGCTCTCCGGCATCATCGGAACGCTGCTCGCGGCGGGCCGGGAACCCGCGTGGTCGGCGGCGGCCGCCGCGCGCGTGCACGCACTGGCCGCCAACCTCGCCGCCCACGACGACGCCCCCGCGGGCACCCCGATCTCGGCGAGTGTCTTGGCCGCGCACGTCCGGCCCGCTATCGGCGTCCTCCGTGGGCTGGCCCACCCCTTCTGACTGGCGCGCACGCTCGGGCGATGGAGGCGGTGCCGAGCCCCGGCGACCGCGGCGGCCACGTCCCAGTAGGCCATAGTCCGGCGATGGGTGCGCGAGGCGGTTCTCCCGTTCCTCGATCGCCGTGTGCGCCACGGGCTCGCGTACCCGGGCGATCAGCCGCATGTCTTCGAGACACTGGCATCGCCGACCCGGGCGACGCTGGTGGTGCAGTACACCTGATCGGTCGGGCGGCGCTTCTGCTGCGTGCCGAGCGACCGCGATGTCTCCGGGCCGACGGGTTCCAGCGGGTCGGTGGCGGCGCTGGGTGCCGGACGCCATCGGCATCGGCGCGATCGGTGCTGGTCGTGGCGCTCGACACACGGGGCCAGGCGCGATCCGAACCGATTGGAACCGGAACCGAGCCCGCCAATAGACTCGACCGGAACCATCGCACCGACTGATTTCGAGAACACATGGGTAACTCGCCGGGTACGCCCAGAATCCAGGCGGCATCGAACGAATCTCGCGCGCCCGACCGGCACGGCCCGAACACGCGGAGAGGCGGCACAGCGCACGTGGAAACGGTCATCGACCTGGACGCCATCGCCCACAACGTGCGGATCCTGCGGGAACACGCGGGCGACGCCGCGGTGATGGCGGTGGTGAAGGCCGACGGCTACAACCACGGCGCGGTCGAGGTGGCTCGGGCCGCCCTGGCCGCGGGCGCGGCGGAACTGGGTGTCACGACGGTGGGCGAGGCCGTGCAGTTGCGTGCGGCCGGGATCACCGCGCCCATCCTGTGCTGGTTGCACAGCATCGACACCGATTTCGCGGCCGCGGTCGCCGCCGATGTCGAGATCGGGATCTCTTCGGCGGCTCATCTGCGCGCGGTCGAGGCCGCGGCGCGCGACCTGGGCCGTCCGGCGACGGTCACGGTGAAGGTGGACACCGGCCTGAACCGCAACGGTGTGTCGCCGCTCGCCTACCCCGAAGTCCTGACGACGCTGCGCGCTCTGGTCGACGAGGGCCTGGTGCGGTTCCGCGCGATCTTCTCCCACCTCGCGCACGCCGACGAACCCGAGCACCCCAACAACGACGCGCAGCGCGCCCGGTTCCTGGACGCCATCGCCACGGCCAAGGAACACGGCCTGGAACCGGAGCTGGTACACATCGCCAATTCCGCCGCCACCCTGACCCGTCCTGACCTCGCCTTCGACCTGGTGCGCCCCGGCATCGCCATGTACGGCCTTTCCCCGATACCGGACGACGATTTCGGCCTGCGGCCCGCGATGACGTTCCAGGCCCGCGTCGCTCTGGTCAAACGGGTGGCGGCGGGCGAGGGCGTTTCCTACGGGCACCAGTGGATCGCGCCGCACGACACCACCGTCGCGCTGATCCCCGCCGGTTACGCCGACGGCGTGTTCCGCCCCTTGAGCGGACGATTCGACGTCTGGCTCGGCGGCGCTCCACGCAGGAACGTGGGACGGGTGTGCATGGATCAGTTCGTCGTCGATCTCGGCGACAACGCGGCCGGTGTCCAGGAAGGCGACACCGCGATCCTCTTCGGTGCGCGACCGCACGCGCAGCAGTGGGCGGACCTGCTCGACACCATCCACTACGAGGTGGTGTGCGCGCCGCGCGGGCGGGTCGCCCGACGCTATGTCGGCGGCGACCGATGAGCCGCTTCCGGGTGACCCCGCTGCGCGGCGGGCTGGCCACGGCGGGTGTCGTCGGTGCGCTGGCGGGCGCCCATGCCCTGCGCCGCGCGGGCGCGCGGGTGCTGTGGCCGGCCAGGGGCGACGACTACCGCGACGAGAATTTCGCGCTGATCGATGCCGACCGCGCGGGGACGGTGCTCGCCGACGACGGTGTGCCCCTGGCCACCCGGACCTGCGGACCGGACGACGCGCCGGTGACGGTGATCTTCGTGCACGGGTTCTGCAACAGCATGGCCTCGTTCCACTTTCAGCGACGTGACTTGGAAAAGCGCTACGGCGCACGGCTTCGCATGGTGTTCTTCGACCTGCGCGGGCACGGCCTTTCCGGCGTGCCGAGCGCGGCGAGCTGCACCGTCGCCCAGCTCGGCAGCGACCTCGCCACCGTGCTGAACGCCACCGCTCCGGAAGGGCCGGTGGTGCTCGTCGGGCATTCGCTGGGCGGGATGGCGGTCCTGGCCGCGGCCGCGCGATTCCCGGAGCTGTTCGCGACCAGAGTGATCGGGATCGCACTGCTGTCGACCGCCGCCGCCGGCGTCACCGCGGCGGGTATCGGGCAGTTGTTGCGCAATCCCGCGATCGACGGGTTCCGGCTCGCCGTCTACACCGCGCCCGCGCTGGTGCAGGCGGGCCGCGTCACCGCGCGGCACGTGATCACGCCGTTGCTGCACGTCAGCTCGTTCCACGGACCGGTGAGCCCGACCCTGTCGCGCTTCACGACGCTGATGATCGACCGGACGCCGATGGAGACCATCGTGAAGTTCCTGCAGGCCATCGAATTGCACGACGAGTCGGCGGCGTTGCCCACGCTGGCGAGCACACCGGCGCTCGTTCTCGGCGGCAGCCACGATCTGGTGATCCCGTTCCGGAATTCGCGTGCGCTGGCCGCCGCCCTGCCCGACAGCGAACTCATCCGGTTGGAGGGCGCGGCGCACATGCCGCATCTGCAGTATCCGGACATCGTCAACGCCGCGCTGGATCGCTTGCTGGTGCGGGCGGGCGCGATCGACTTGGCGCAGGGAGAGACCTCCGAGGTGGCCCGTGGCTGATCCGGGGTATCGGGTGCTGCCCACCGTCGCCGACACCGAGGCGCTCGGCCGGGAACTGGCCACGGATCTGCGCGCGGGGGATCTCGTGGTGCTGGACGGTCCGCTCGGCGCAGGCAAGACCGCGCTCACCCGCGGCATCGCCGAAGGACTCGGCGTGCAGGGGCGGGTCAGCTCGCCGACGTTCATCATCGCCCGCCAGCACCGCGCGGGGCAGCGCGCGGACGGGCCGCCGGTGCCCATGGTGCACGTGGACGCCTACCGGCTCACCGGCGACCTGGACGAGCTGGACGCGCTGGACCTGGACACCGATCTGCATCAGGCGGTGGTCGTGGTGGAGTGGGGTCGCGGCGTGGTGGAGCATCTCGCGGAGCGGCACCTGCGCGTGGTGCTGTCGCGGGCGCCGGACTCGGATGTGCGCACCGCCAGCTGGGAATGGGTGAATTAGCTATCAGGTAGCTCTGCGTGGGCGCCCGCTACCACCCGGTATCGTTGGCCCAATCATGCTTGTACTAGCCGTCGACACCGCGACACCCGCCGTCACCGCGGGACTGGTGGACTTGGAGCAGGGCGCCGACGCGGCGAATTCCGCCCGGGTACGCACTGTCGCCTCCCGGGTGCGGGTCGACCCCCGCGCCCACGCCGAGGTGCTCACCCCGCAGATCCTCGAATGCCTCACCACGGCAGGCCGTTCCAGGACCGAGATCGACGCGATCGTGGTCGGTGTCGGCCCCGGTCCGTTCACCGGCCTGCGCGTCGGCATGGCCACCGCGGCCGCCTTCGGCGACGCGCTCGGCATCCCGGTGTACGGCGTGTGCAGCCTCGACGCGATCGCCGCCGACGCCGCCGTCGACCCGGCGGTCCCGCCCCCCGTCGAACTGCCGCCCGCTGCCGAACTGCTCGTGGTGACCGACGCGCGGCGGCGCGAGGTGTATTGGGCGCGGTACCGGGCCGGCACACGCGTGGCCGGTCCCGAGGTGTGCAAGCCATCGGACTTGGACGCGGGCGACGCCACGGCGATCGCCGGATCCGCCTCGCACGTCGACTACTTCGATCTTCCCGTGCTCCCCGCCGAGACGCCGTCGCCCGCGGGGCTGGTCCGCGTCGCCGCCGCCGAGCTGCTGTCGGGCAGCGTGCCGCAGCCGCTGGTCCCGCTGTACTTGCGCAGGCCGGACGCGGTCGAGAACGCCTACCGCAAGCTCGACCGGACGGGGGCGTGAGGCCGGTGGCTTACCGGATCGCGCCGATGGTGCCCGCCGATATCGCGCGCTGCGTGGAACTGGAGCAGTTGCTGTTCCCGGAAGACGACCCGTGGGCCGCCGTGGCGTTCCAGTCCGAGCTGGCCGGGCAGCACAATCGCTACATCACCGCCCGCGACGACGACGGGCGAATGGTCGGCTACGCGGGCATCGCCCTGCTCGGTGACGCCGAACATCCCGAGGCCGAGGTGCACACCATCGGCGTCGACCCGGGCCGCCACCGCGCGGGCGTCGGCACGCTCTTGCTGGAGGCGCTGCTCGCCGAGGCGGACCGGCGCGGGGGACCGGTGTTCCTGGAGGTGCGCACCGACAACGCGCCCGCGATCGCGCTGTACGCCAAGCACGGCTTCCACATCATCGGCTTGCGCAAGAACTACTACCACCCGAGTGGTGCGGACGCGTACACGATGCGCCGCCCCGCGTTGACCGGCCAGGACCGCTGGCGCACACCGGACGAGGTGCTGTCGTGATCATCATGGGCATCGAAAGCTCCTGCGACGAAACCGGAGTCGGCATCGTCCGCAGGCACTCCGACGGCACCTGTGAACTACTCGCCGACGAGGTCGCCTCCAGCGTCGACCAGCACGCCCGCTTCGGCGGCGTCGTCCCCGAGATCGCCTCGCGCGCACACCTCGAGGCGATCGTGCCCGCCATGCGCCGCGCGCTGTCGGCCGCGGGCATCGCGAAACCGGATGCGCTGGCGGTGACCATCGGCCCCGGCCTGGCCGGTGCGCTGCTGGTCGGCGTCGCCGCGGCGAAAGCCTATGCGGCGGCGTGGGATGTGCCCTTCTACGCGCTCAACCATCTCGGCGGTCATGTGGCGGTGGACACGCTGGAGCACGGGCCGATGCCGCCGTGCGTCGCGCTGCTGGTGTCGGGCGGGCACACGCACCTGCTGCACGTCACGGATCTTTCCGAGCCGATCGTCGAGCTGGGCAGCACCGTCGACGACGCGGCGGGCGAGGCGTTCGACAAGGTGGCGCGGCTGCTCGGGCTTGGCTTTCCCGGCGGTCCCGCGCTGGACGCCGCCGCGGCGACCGGTGATCCGCGCGCCATCGCCTTCCCCCGCGGCATGACCGGGCCGCGCGATCCGCGCTACGACTTCTCCTTCTCCGGCCTGAAGACGGCGGTGGCCCGTTACGTAGAGGCGGCCCAGCGCGACGGCGTCGCGGCGGAGGATCTGCCCATCCCGGATATCGCGGCGTCCTTCCAGGAGTCGGTCGCGGATGTGCTCACCATGAAGGCGGTGCGCGCGGCCGAGGACGTCGGCGTCGACACGCTGGTGCTCGGCGGCGGCGCGACGGCCAACTCACGGATCCGCTCGCTGGCCGAGGAGCGTTGCGCGGCGGCCGGTTTGACCCTGCGGGTGCCCAAGCCCAGGCTGTGCACGGACAACGGGGTGATGATCGCCGCGCTCGGCGCTCATGTCATCGCGGGCGGCGCGGCTGCTTCGCCGCTGACGGTCGCCACCGATCCGGGTCTGCCGGTGTCGGTCAGCATGGTTCGCTGATCGGCTCTGATTCGGGGAAGGATCTGCGGCCGTACCGGTTCCCGGCGCGATGGCCGCGAAGGGCTGTCGTGCGGCCGGATCAGTTCGGTGCGAGCAGTCCGGGGTGCGACGCCGACCCGGAATCCCCCCGGAGCGGAAGCGGCAGGCTCGTGCGCGCGGGCGCCTGGGTGGGCGCCGGACTGGTGCCGGGCGCCGTAGCGCTGGGCGCCGCGGGCAAACTGGTCGGCGCCGCGTTCGGGTTCCCGAACAAGGGACCGAGCAGTTCGGGGAACGGAATCGGCGGGAGGTTTGGATCCGGGCGCAGCGTGGGCTGCGTGGGTGGGATCACCGGCGTGGGCCACGGCCCGCCGGTCGTGCTCTGCGGTCCCCGATCCGTGGTGGGGGCGACGCCGGTGCTCACCGCCGTGGTGGCCTGCGGCACGGAGGTGGGGCTCGGCAGTTGGGACGCGCTGCTCGTGGTCCCGGCGGGAGAGACCTCGTCACCCGAGGTGGGCGCGAAGGTCTTGACCCCGTAACCGACGATCAGCCCCACGACCACGATGGCGCCGGCCAGTGTGCCGAACACCTTGGTGACCGTGCCCGCGGGCGCGTCGCCGCCGAGCCCGCCCACCGGGAACACCGAAGGCTGCATCGAATCGGCGACCAGCGCCGCGCCTTTCGCGGTCACCGCCTCCGGGTCGGGCACGGTGAACACCGGGATGTCCACGGCGGCGGTGAGCGTGTCGAGCACCGCGGGGATGTTGGCGCCGCCGCCGATGACCGCGACCGCCTGTGGCTGCCTCGGCGCGCGGGCGAACGACATCGTGACGAACCTGGCCAGGTCGCGCAGCAGGTCGGCGATCAACTCCTCGAAGTCGGCCCTGGTCAGCTTCAGCGGACGGCCCGCGACGTGGTCGATGGTGACCGCGGGCGCGATGGACAGGTGCTCCTTCGCCGCGCGGCCCCGGTTGGTGAGCATCCCGCGGTTCGGGCGGGTGCCGCGCCGGGCGAAGTGCAGGTCCACCAGATGGTGGTAGATGAGGTCGTCGATCGCCGTGCCGCTGACGGCGGCGGTGCGATCCGAACGCAGCAGGGAGCCGTCGGCGCGGTCGGCGACGGTGACGCTGAGCCCGCTGGCGCCGAGGTCGACGATGGCGACCGTGTCGTAGCGATCGAGCAGACCGGTGTGCCGCAGGTAGGTGAGCGCGGCGGTGCCCTCCTGGATCAGCCGCAGGTCGCGCTGCTTGCCGGTGGCCGAACGGATGATCTGGGCCTGCTCCTTGGTGCGGTAGGCGACCGCGACGCTGGTGGGCGGGTGACCGGTCATCGGCTCGAAGTCGCGTGGCCCGCCCGCGTATCGACCGCCGACCGGACGGATGATCTCGCGCGGCGGCTGCGTGGTCGGCAGCTGGGTGGTCATCAGCTCGATCGAGGACGCCACCAGGTCACCGAGATCGGAATGGGCGGCGTCGGCGGAGACGACGCGGTAGTCGAAGCTCTGCGCGCCGTTCGGCGCGGTGGAGACCAACGCCGAGCACACGACCTCTGCCCCGGCCGAGATGCCGAGGGATGTTCGCATGTTCACCTCCCTTCGAGCGGATGGTCATGGTGTCGCCGACCATCTCGAATGGACTGCCGGACCGCGGTATGGATGACGCGCGACCCGGACCGGGAAACGAACCGGCCCCTCGTCCGGGTGGGTCGCGGGGACCGGCCATGGATCACGTGTGTCTTGCTCTCTGGTGAAGCTGGTGGTGCAACGATGGTGCTGCGGCGCTGCGAGTTCGGCGACGCTGTGGCACTCGTGTGCCGCCTGGCCGCCGCTCGAGGAGCGACGAACCGGCGGCCGGACCGCAGCCGTCGTCAATAGTGTCACAATCCGTTATCCGAACGTTACTGTTTTCTCGAACTTATCGCCAAGCCCGAGGTGTCGTCGGCGCGCCGCGCAAAGTTGGCACCGCCCAGCCTTGAGCGCTGGCACTCTCATGTATAGAGTGCTAGTCGGCACTGTGTGTAGTGCTTGTGCCAGCAGCTTGACCACTGGGCAGGGGTCCCGGCACCCGCGACGACGGGGCTATGCGCAGGGTCAGCATCGTGACCAACCGACGAGTTCGGAGCGACAGTTCCGGACGACCGAATCCCCTGAAAGTGGAGGGCTCAACGTGGCGAGCGTGAACATCAAGCCGCTCGAGGACAAGATCCTCGTCCAGGCCAACGAGGCCGAGACGACGACGGCCTCCGGCCTGGTCATCCCCGACACGGCGAAGGAGAAGCCGCAAGAGGGCACCGTTGTCGCCGTCGGTCCCGGCCGGTGGGACGACGAGGGCGAGAAGCGCATCCCGCTGGATGTCCAGGAGGGTGACACCGTCATCTACAGCAAGTACGGCGGCACCGAGATCAAGTACCAGGGCGAGGAGTACCTCATCCTGTCGGCGCGCGACGTGCTGGCCGTCGTCACCAAGTAGCCGATCAGGCACGCATGCGTTCCGCCCCGGTGTCTTTCGCGACCCGGGGCGGAGTGCGTTCGGCGCCGACACCCCGGCACTGAAACACGCGGTGCGAGCGACGGGCCCGGAGGCGGTCCGGAGCGCCGCAATCCACTACAGGAGCGAATTCCCATGGCAAAGCAGATCGAGTTCGACGAGAAGGCTCGCCGGGCTCTGGAACGCGGCGTCGACAAGCTCGCCGACGCCGTGAAGGTCACCCTGGGCCCGCGCGGACGGCACGTCGTACTCGCGAAGTCCTTCGGCGGCCCGACCGTCACCAACGACGGCGTCACCATCGCGCGCGACATCGAGCTGGAAGACCCGTTCGAGAACCTCGGCGCGCAGCTGGTCAAGAGCGTCGCCACCAAGACCAACGACGTCGCGGGCGACGGCACCACCACCGCCACCGTGCTGGCCCAGGCGCTGGTCCGGGCCGGGCTGAAGAACGTTGCCGCCGGGGCGAACCCGATCGCGGTCGGCTCCGGCATCGCCAAGGCCGCCGACGCGGTCTCCGAGGCGCTGCTCGCGCTGGCCACCCCGGTCTCCGGCGAACAGGCCATCGCGCAGGTCGCGACCGTGTCCTCGCGCGACGAGGAGATCGGCGAGATGGTCGGCAAGGCGCTGACCACCGTCGGCAAGGACGGCGTCGTCACCGTCGAGGAGTCCTCGACGCTGCAGACCGAACTCGTCGTCACCGAGGGCGTGCAGTTCGACAAGGGCTACCTGTCGCCCTACTTCGTCACCGATCCCGACAGCCAGGAGGCCGTCCTCGAGGACGCGTTCGTCCTGCTGCACCGCGAGAAGATCAGCTCGCTGCCGGACTTCCTGCCGTTGCTGGAGAAGATCGCCGAAAGCGGCAAGCCCGTCCTGATCATCGCCGAGGACGTGGAGGGCGAGGCGCTGTCGACCCTGGTGGTCAACGCCATCCGCAAGACGATCAAGGCCGTCGCGGTCAAAGCGCCGTTCTTCGGTGACCGCCGCAAGGCGTTCCTCGACGACCTGGCCGTGGTCACCGGCGGCACCGTGGTGAACCCCGATCTGGGCATCACCCTGCGCGAGGCGGGCCTGGACGTGCTCGGCAAGGCGCGCCGCGTCGTGGTCACCAAGGACGACACCACGATCATCGATGGCGCCGGTTCCGCCGCCGACGTGGAGGCGCGGGTCGCGCAGCTGCGCCGCGAGATCGAGGCCACCGATTCCGACTGGGATCGCGAGAAGCTGGAGGAGCGGCTGGCCAAGCTGGCCGGCGGCGTCGCGGTGATCAAGGTCGGCGCGGCCACCGAGACCGCGCTCAAGGAGCGCAAGTACCGCGTCGAGGACGCCGTGAGCGCCGCCAAGGCCGCCGTGGAAGAGGGCATCGTGCCCGGTGGCGGCACCGCGCTGGTGCAGGCGAGCGGCAAGCTCGCCGAGCTGCGCGATTCGCTGTCCGGTGACGAGGCCGTCGGCGTCGAGGTGGTCCGCACCGCGCTGCGGGCGCCGCTGTACTGGATCGCCACCAACGCGGGCCTGGACGGCGCCGTGGTGGTCAGCAAGGTGGCCGAGGGCAAGGAGGGCTTCAACGCCGCCACCCTCACCTACGGCGACCTGCTCACCGACGGCGTCGTCGACCCGGTGAAGGTGACCCGTTCGGCCGTCGTGAACGCGGCGTCGGTCGCGCGCATGGTGCTCACCACGGAGAGCGCCGTGGTGGACAAGCCCGCCGAGGAGCAGAACGACCACGGTCACCACGGTCACGCGCACTGAGCCCTTCCGGGACGACGCGGGAACAAGGCCCCCGAACCACCTGGTTCGGGGGCCTTGGCCTATCCGGCCGCGCTCGCGCGACGACCGCGACTACCGGTGAGACCGAGGATGTTCCGAAGCTCGACACGCTGTCTGCCGCGGGGCCGCAAACAAGGCCGCGGGAAGATTCGGACCGCTGGGGGCCGGGAGGCGTGGAGCGGGAAAGCCTGACGGGAAGCCGGATTCAGCTGGCGACCGGTGGCTGTTCAGCGGCGATGGCCGCGAGGAGGCGAGCACGCAGCGACGGCGGGGGAGTGACCGCCGTGGCTGTGGCGAGAACGGCGAGCGCTTCTTTCGTGTCTCTGACTTCCTGGATGAACTCCGCGCGTAGCACGGGGTCCTCGCTGTCGAACAGTTCCTGCACTTCTCGATGGTCTTCGTCGTCGATCGATCCGAGCGCGACGGTGTGCGCGAGATCGATCCGGCGTTCGTTCATCTCACGTCACCCCCAAACTTTTCTTCAGTCGTGTCAATCCGTCCCGAATCCGGGACTTAACCGTTGGTAACCCTACGTCGAGATAGGTGGCTACCTCCGCGTAGGTGCGCCCGCCGTAGTAGGCGAGCGAGATGGCTTCTCGCTGGGTTTCGGTGAGTGTGGCGAGACCGGCCAGGACGGCCTGTTGCTCGAGCCTGCGCTCGACCTCCTCGGTGACCTCGTCGAATTCGTTGCCGAGCACCCGGATCCCATACGCGACCTCGCGCTGGGTGTGGGCTTGCTCGGCGCGGACCCGGTCGACCGCGCGCCGGTGGGCGAGGGTCATCAACCAGGTGACCGCGGAACCTTTCGCCGGGTCGAAACTCGATGCCATCCGCCAGATCTGCAGATAGACCTCCTGCGTGGTCTCCTCCGCGTATCCAGGATCGTGCAGGACGCGCAACACCAGACCGAAGACGCGCGCACACGTCCGGTCGTACAGTTCGGCGAATGCTTCCTGGTCGGCTCGGCCGCATCGTTGAAGAAGCGCGGCGAGCTCCATACTTTCGGCTGCGCGTGCCGTAACCGCAGAATCCACCGTGGGTGGGAAGGCTTCTCTTCGGAACGAGTCGCCCTCTGCGGCCGACGGCCGCGTTGTCACAACGCTCCATTCTGTGTCATCGGTCACTACCGTAGCGTGCCGCTATGACCTCCCTTCCGGTGGGGTGCCCGCAAGTTCGTCATGGCCCGGCGCCGGCCGCGAAACACGCCGACACGTCGGATATCTCGGGAGGAACGCCGTGACACGCCGAGCCCTGCCGCACCATGCCGGAAAACGGCGGGTGCACGGTCTTCGGCCTTCGCCCGGCGGCCGGCCGATCGATGGTGACGATCGCAACCCACGCGCCGCCTTCGGCGCGGAACCGATCACCGTGTCGCGTGAGCGGCTCGGCCCGAAGCGTGTTGCAGTGGCCCGTTGTTTGCTAGGGATTCGACGCCCGGTGGCGCGCGGATGGGAGAAGTTTGCTTCAGACGGCCATGCGGCGGCGGTTGCGCCGCGCGTGCATCTCGCGCTCGGTCTCCGACATGCCGCCCCAGATGCCATAGGGCTCGCTGACTTTCAGCGCGTGGGCGCGGCACTGCATGAGCACCGGGCAGGTGCGGCAGATCTCTTTGGCACGCATCTCGCGCGCGGTGCGGGCTCGGCCACGCTCCCCGTCGGGATGGAAGAACACCGCGGAATCCTGCCCGCGGCACGATCCTCGCATCTGCCAATCCCAGACATCGGCGTTGGGTCCCGGGAGGTGGGTCGGCATGGGCATGGTGAACTCCTCGTGGTGCGAGCTCGTCAGCGTTGTCGAGCAGTTGTTCTGCAACAGTTTGTGGGCCACGACGCCGTGTCGGCGGGGGTACCCCGTTGGGCTCGCCCTTCGTGGTCGCTGCAATTTCGCGCGGCGCCGTCCGTGGCGATGAGCTACGTTAGGTCCAGCCGCGAAATTCCGTCAATAGTTCGACGCAGCACTTTTCCAAATCTCGCGCTGCCAAATTTAACCTCCGAACTGTTTACTTTTCGCGCTGGTTCCGGCGATACTGTTCGGTTGGCCGGAAGCCCGTGGCTGCCGCATGGGCCGGGACTGATGAAGTTTCCGCTGGTAGGGGTGATTTCCGGGTTCTCGCGCCGCGGTGGAGCCGAAGCCACGCCCATGACGTCGGTCACCGCGGTGGCCGACGGTGTTCGCGGCGGGTGGATCCGAAGATGGCGGCAACGGGGCGCGCAGGTTAATTACGCGAAACACGCATGAATTCCCGGCACGGGCGCTCGGCGATTGCCGGGGCGAGATTTACCTAATGGCAACATCGGCTCGGCGGCGGAAATCCGCCGCGCCGCCCGCCTGCCGTCGGGCGCCTTTCCTCGCCGGGGAGCGCGGGCCGCGCAGGATAGAGTGCGCCCGTGTTCGCGCCCGCTCCGCTCGGAGATCCTCACGTCGCGGTCCTCGCGGAGGCCGCCTTCGGGGCCGCTCCCGGTCGTGCCGTCGCCGATCTGCCGCCCGCGTCGGACGCGCTCGGCCGGTGGTATCGCGCGGTGGTCCTCGGCGGCCAGGGTCGTTATGCCGCCGCGCGCGCGGAATTGCGAGGGGTATGCAACCACAGCACCGACCCCGTTCTCCTCTCACTGGCGGGAAGTACCGAGGGTTCTTTTCTTCGCCAGCTCGGCTGGCACGAGCGCGCCGCGGCGGTGGACGGGCGGGCGGCCGCGCTGATCCTCACCGCGGGCGCCGAGTCGCGGCCGCACGCCGCCGAGAGTTCCGTCGGCGCGGCCGGCGGCTACCGTCCCAGCCGCGCCGACGCGATCTGCGACGCGCTCACCGGACTCGCCGCCGACGCGCTCGGAACGGGACGGCTCGCGCTGGCCGATCGCTTGCTGCGCCGCAGCGCCGCGGCGGCGCGGGAGCATCGCGCCGGGTGGCGTCCCGCGATCCGCCTGCGCTGGGTCTCCGCGGAGACAGCGCTGGCCACAGGCGATTTCGAGGCGGCGGCGGCGCACGCGGTGGCCGCGCTCGAGCTGGCCGAGCGCTCCCCGTCGGTGCGCCACCAGGTCAAGTCCCGCCTGCTGGTCGCAGCGGCCGACGTGGCGCGTGACGCGCGCGGACGATCCGGCGTGTCGGCGGAGGAGGTCGCCGAGCAGTGCCGCGAGCACGGCCTGCTGCCGTTGCGCTGGGCTTGTGCCATGCTCCGCGCCGGATCCGGCGCGCGGGACGCGGTGGCGGAGGCGGCCGAATGCGCCGCGATCATCGCCCGCTCCGGCGGCGTGTTGCGTCCCATGGCCGGTTGGTAGGTGATCACGGAGTCCACCGTGTTGCCAAGTTCCGGCCAACGGGTCGCTATTGTTAGATCCGTTCCGCCCCTTCGGTGGAAGCACTGGTCGTCACCTGACCGTGCCACTTTGTAACGCCGGGAATATCTCTGACGATGACGCACACGGGCGAAGAGTTGGACCTCGCCGTCGCTGCCGCTGCGCAGGGCGACAGATCCGCTCTAGCTCAGGTACTGGAGATGATCCGCCCGCTGGTGGTGCGCTACTGCCGCGCGCGGATCGGAGCCGCGGAGCGTGGGCAGCTCTCCGCGGACGACGTTGCGCAGGAGGTTTGCCTGGCTGTGATGACCGCCTTGCCCAGGTATCAAGACCAGGGCAGGCCCTTCATGGCCTTTGTTTACGGGATCGCTTCGCACAAGGTCGCCGACGCGCATCGCAACGCCGCCCGTAACAAGGCGGAGGCGATGGCCGAAGTACCAGATGTCATATCCACCGACCAGGGACCGGAACAACGAGCTCTCGAATCCGAGACGAGCAGGCAGATGAACCGTCTGCTCGCGACGCTTCCCGAGAAGCACCGGGAGATCTTGATCCTGCGCTTGGTCATGGGTTTGTCAGCGGAAGAAACCGCAGTCGCCGTGGGCAGTACGGCGGGTGCGGTACGGGTGGCCCAACACAGGGCACTCGCGAAACTCAAGTCACAAGTGGCGAGGGCAGGTGAAATGTATGGCTAGGGATGGCGAGCGCGGTCGGGGTGACTGGAAGGCGCGGCTTGGATCGCGGAACAGCGGTCCCTACGCCGAGGCGTCCGGTGACACCGGCCCGGTCGACATCGCAGCGGTACGCCGCGACGATGCTCTGATCGATGCCATCGCCAGCGATGGTCCGGTGCACACCGACAGCGCCGAGGAGTATCAGCTCGCGACGTTGCTCGCGGACTGGCGAGCGGAGTTGATCGCCGCACCGATGCCGGCCGAGCCGGATCTGGACGCGATCGTGGCCGCGGTCAACCAGGAGATCGGCGCGCGACAGGTTCGCATCGGGGCGCACAGCGGCGGGCGACTGCGGCTACTACGCCCGATCATGGGCACCGCGGCCGCGCTGGCCCTGGTCATCGGCGGCATGACGGCGTTCTCGTACAACGCCGAGCCGGGCGATCCGCTGTGGCGGGTGAAAGAGGTCGTGTTCAGCGAACAGGCCCAGACGACGGTCGTGCAGCGGGCAGGCGACGACCTGAACGAGGCTTCCACCCTGGTCACCCAGAACCCGACCCAGGCCAAGGTGCGCCTCGAGCGGGCCAAGGAGAACGCCGCGCAGGTCAGCGATCCGGACAAGCGCGCCGAGCTGATGACCGAGTGGGAACGGTTGCTCGCGGAACTGCACAAGGTGAATCCGGACCTCGCCGATCAGCTGGGCTCGACGGTGCCCAAGACCACCGATCCGCGTGCCACCTCGGGCAACAGCGCGACGACGAAGCCGAGCCCGACGCCGGGCAGCGGGAGTTCGACGATCGTGCAGCAGCCCGGTGAGCCCTCGACCAAGCCCGCGCCATCGGCCGACGCCACCGCTCCCAATGGTGGAACGTCGAACGGCGGAACGTCGAACGGCGGCGGCGCGCCGACCACGGTGCCGCCGGTGACCACACCGCCACCGGCGAACACCCAGCCGCCGACGACCGGTGAGCCGACGGCGCCGCAGGAGCCGCCGGTCACCGAGGTCAAGCCGCCGCCTGCGGGTGGAACCACGGGCGACACCGGTAATCCGCCGTCGGCGCCGCAGCAGCCGCCCACCGCCCCGACGCAGGGCAACACCGGTACTCAGAACAACAACCAGCCGCCGACCTTCAGCGTGCCCGTGATCCCCAATCCGGGCTCGTTCGTGCCGCCCCACCGCTGACACAAAATAATCCGGTCAAGGCAAGAACCGATCGCCAGCCAGGCGGTCGGCTTTTTGTCGTCTGAGGGAAGCAATGCCTTATCCGGCGGGTGACCATAGGGCCGGATTCATCGGCGTGTCGGACGGTGCTCCTGTGCCTGCCGATGTGATCGTGTGCGTCGAAAATCACAGTGGCAAGCGCGAAGTACGCGAGCCTCGCAAGGCCCGCGTGGCGCTCGATCGGCTGCTCTCAGCCGTCGAATCCGTCGAATCCGTCGCCGTGGAAGGCCTCGTTCATGGAAGCGTCCGCGTAGCCCCGGCAGTAGTCCCAGGTGACATACGCTTCCGGGGTCGGGTCGTAGGCGGGCTCGTGCGGGCGGACCGTGCCGTCGACCAGCAGCTGAAGCAAGTTCGCGCGCAGCATGTCCCAGTCGTGGTAGTGG